>CAVXQV010000002.1:0-627061 GCA_963764035.1 uncultured Verrucomicrobiae bacterium | reverse complement strand
GCCCGGCAGACTCGTTCTGAACCGCACCATCACGCTGAAAGACACTTGGGCGAAGGAAGCTCAAAAAAGCTGAATCGTGGAAGCTTACGCAAAAACGTGAAAGATGGAAATAAACATGACTACTCAAAAAAAGAAGAAGACGAAGGGCGCTGAAAAAGAGCAATTAACCCTCGTCCCAGATTCGGTAGCTGAGGATCTTAATTGGAACGAAGAAATAATTGAGGACGTTTCAGCAAAGGACGAGTCCGAATCGTTGTCTATTCTCGCGATTGGACAATCGCCACAATCATCAGTCAAATCGAGCAGAAGAACATTGACCTTAATCCCAAATTCCAACGCAGAAATGCTTGGGATGACGCGAGGCGGAGCAAACTTATCGAATCTTTGGTCGCAGGGCTTCCAGTGCCTGAAATAGTTCTAGCTGAAGATCCCAAAAAAAGGAAAGCGTTTATCGTCATCGATGGCAAACAACGCTTGCTCACAATATCTGGCTTTGTGGATCCAACCGTCAATTACTGGAACAAAGCGGAACTCAAAGGTCTTAAATTGAGGGATGATTTGAACGGAAAGACGTTTGATAAATTGGAAAAAGATATTGCATTATCGGACGAACATCGCGAATTCATGAATGCCGATGTTCGTTGCACCATTATTTCCAATTTCAAATCGGATGACGCTCTTTATGATATTTTCTACCGCCTTAACACCGGCTCTGTTCCACTCAGCACTCAAGAATTAAGGCAGGTCTTGCATAAAGGTGCATTCGCTGATTTTCTGGTTCAAGTCACCAATCAACTCCAGCCGATTCATCGCGTTCTAGGTTTGACCGGACCTGACATGCGTCTCAAGGATGTCGAAATTGTGTTGCGATTTATTGCGGTAGTGATGTTTGGTCATGAATATCACGGCAACCTCAAAACATTCATGGATAATGTCATGGAATTGGTAACCAAAGATTGGGATGTATGCCGACCAAAAATCGAAGCGGTTTATGCCGAGCTTAACCAATCCATAGAAAATCTAAGTCAAGTGCTCGGCTTAAAGCTGGTAGGACGCAAATTTGTGGATGGTGCTTGGGAAGGCCGCTTCAACCGAGTGCTTTTTGAAGTCGAGGCGTTTTACTTCAAAGATATTCCCCCATCCAAATTAGCTGGTGGAAAGAAGAAGTTTGTTGCTGGCCTCCAAAAGCTTTTTGAGGATTCAGAATTCCGCTCTTCCGTCGAATCAACTACGAAGACAAATGACCGTTACGAACTTCGCTATCAGCGATTTCAAGATTTGGTAAACCAGTCCTTCGGCACTAAAATCAACCAGATACCGATCACCGCGAAGTAATTTCAACTAAACCCAACCATATGGGATTTCATGGCTGACCTAAATGCACTTTACACTGAACTGACCAGTTATATCCAAGAACTGGACGTAAAGTTTGTCGACCGATTCATCCCTGCAATTCCAGGCACGCCGCCATCTGATTATGCACATGACGTCAGGGCATATTGTGTCCTGTGTCATGCCGCCTTTGAAGACTACATGGAAACGTTAGTTTTGACAGTTGCATCTCATGCGGTCGATCAATGGATAATTGCGAGGAAGATAAACGATGTTATTCCAGCGCTGCTCTCGTGGAATGGGGCAAAGATAAAGATTAATGATAACGAAAAAGCACCTGAAACAAAACCTTTCGATTATTTGCGGCCATTGGTTCTAAATGCGAAATCCTCGTTCTCGCGCGAGGTGTTCAAAAATCATGGAGTCTCAATCTTGTATCTACGAAATCTGCTTATTCCAGTATCAATCGAAATTAATCCCGACGCCAACCTTCTCAACTCACTTGAGCAGTTGGCAGAGGGCCGAGGCAATTACGCCCACAAAGGGAAAGTCAAGACGGTCCTCGCACCCGAAGATGCAAAAAAGTATGTCAAAGATGTTTTGACTATTTGCGACGACGTTCGATTGAAAGCATTGGCCAATATGATTTAGAATTACATTCGATCTGTTGGTATGCCTGCCGACTCGTTCAAGGCATTTGTGCTGACCAGTTGATGCGTTGTGGAGTCCCGAAGGGACATCGGAAAATAGCCCAGCCTTTCAAGGCTGGGTTTTGCGTCCCAAACATCATCGAGTCCCGGCAGGGACGGCAGAACCGGTCTTTTGTCCCTGCGGGACTTGAATGTTGGCCATGCGCCAGCACTACCGGGTTACACGCGACCGTTGAAACCAAAGGCAAGTTAGTTTTAACGACCGTCCTCACCCCGGCCCTCTCCTCCAAGGAGAGGGGGAAACTTCCACCGTCCCTTCGAACATTCTTGCGCTGACTTTGCCGGACGGTCATCCACGCATCAGGGAACGTGCGCAACCCGACCTCGAAATCCCCGAAGACCCGGAATGAGCGGAGCATGATTTCACTCCCGGCGGCAGGGCCGACCTGGTGGTTGGCCAAGGCGTGCGGCAGCATGTCCTTGGCATCTTCCCCATCCCCAAACCTCATTTCCCGCTCGGACATCAGCCTTTCCCATTCCGCTATCCCCTCATCCACCGCCGACTTCCCCTAGTCCGGCTTGGACATGGCTTTCTCCCACTCCGAGGTCGGTTTCCCGGTTCCGGACATCCCCTAATAATACTAGGTTAAGTATATTGACATCCATTTTCGATTCCGTTAATTTGGGGGCGTGACTTCCCAAGAAGCTGCCGCCCTGGATGAGCGACTGGACCATTTCCTGGCTGATGTGACTGCTTCGCTCGGTCGAAGTGAACGCCACCACTGGGCGAAGATATACTTGCAGGGTCTGCTGATGGAGGGCGGGCGCAAATCCATTGAGCCGCTGGCGGAGCGAATGGGTGGGGCGGATGTTCAATCGCTGCGCCAATTTGTCGGTCAAAGTCCGTGGGCGGTGGAACAGATTCAAAAACGACTGGCGGAAAAGGTGGTTGATGTGCTGGCGGAACCCGAAGTTTGGATGATTGATGAGACCGCCTTTCCCAAGGCGGGAGACGCTTCTGTGGGTGTGGCGCGGCAGTATTGCGGGGCCTTGGGTAAAATCGCCAATTGTCAGGTCGCCGTCAGTCTGCATTGGAGCACCTGCACCGCCAGTTGTCCCCTGGCTTGGCGGCTTTATCTGCCCGCCGCCTGGCTGGCCACTCCAGAGCGGCGTGCGGCTGGGAAGATTCCCGCAGCGGTCAGCTATCAGAGCAAGAACCAGCTGGCTCTGGAATTGGTGGATCAAGCCTTGGCGTGGGACATACCGCGCCTGCCGGTCGTGGCCGATTCGGCCTATGGTGATGATTTTGAATTTCGCGCCAGCTTGCGAGTGCGGGGCTTGCACTATGCGGTGGCGGTTAAACTGGGCACCAAGGTTTGGACGAGTGACCCGGCACCGGCGCCCGTTGCCACCAGCAAATCACGGGGCCGACCCCGGCAATATCCAAAGTTAAAGGACATGCCCGCCCCCCAAACGCTGGCGGAAGTCGCCAGGGATTTGCCGTTGAAGGACTGGCAAAATGTCACTTGGCGGCAAGGGACCAAAGGTCCAATGCGCTCCCGGTTTGCCCGGGTCAAAGTTTGGGCCGCCCATGGCTGGAACCGTGCAGAGCATCCCCAGCGCGTCCCCGAGTGGCTCCTCATCGAATGGCCAACAGGAGCGGCGGCTCCCACAGATTATTGGCTGGCACAACTTGGCGATCAACCGGTGGGTTTGCGGCGATTGGTCAAGATCGCCCGGGCGCGCTGGCGAGTCGAACAGGATTACCGCGAACTCAAGGAGGAGCTGGGGTTGGACCATTACGAAGGACGGCATTGGCTGGGTTGGCATCATCACGTGACGCTCGTCACCATGGCCTTTGCCTTTTTACGCACCGAACAGGCCCGCGCAAAAAAAAACTGCTGGTGCGAAGTCGATGCCGGCGACCTTGCCGCAGATGAGAGCGCGATTGCAGGCCAGACTCATTCATCTGGCGGGACAGTGCCCGTGGTGTAAAACGCGTTTCGAAAACACGTCTTGATACTTAACCTAGTATTACTAATGGGGCTTCCATTGTGGTATGTCCACCCCGGATGACGCCTTTTTGACCACGGAAATCCCCTTTTCCATCACGGAAATCACCTTGTCCACGTCCGACTTCTCCATGTCTGTCTCCGACTTCACCTTTTCCATGTCCGACTTCCCCTTTCCGCCTTGGACTTCCCCTTGTCCACGTCCGACTTCTCCATTTCCACGTCTGACTTCTCCTTTTCCGTCGTGGACTTCTCCATTTCCAAGTCCGACTTAGTCATTTCCCTCTTCGACTTAGTCATTTCCACGGGTGACTTTTGTTCATTATCAAGGGTTTAAGGCATTTAACCCATGCAAAGCCCCTAAAGCCGGGCAATTATTGCCTACACAAGAGAACGGGTCGGTTTGGGTGCCGGGAAAGGCTCCTTTCCATGGATTGTCTTTCGGCGTTTTGGGTTCCGGGTTAATGCCAACGACATTATGCCTTTCGGAAATCAAATCAATAAAACGGCTGGTCACATCCATTCCAATCAATCTCGGCTAATGAGAAACTTGACCATGAATCAGTTCGGTAACACAATGACGAACATAAATAAGCGATTACAGCAAGTTTGGTGGGTTGCCATTTTACTTGTCTGCATTCCCATCACCGCCCGTGCAGATGCCGGAACACCTCTCATGTGGGCCGCGATGGCGCATCTAGTGATTGGCAACTTCTTCTTTGGAATGTTTGAGGCAGTGATTCTTGTCCGGGTCTTTAAGTTAAAGGCTGCCGGCTGCATGATTGCAATGATTGCGGCCAACTATTTTTCCGCATGGGGCGGCGGAATGTTCTTGAGCAGCGAGATCACCAAATCTTTGCCTCTCAATCTTTACAATGCATGGCATTGGTTGTGGGCAATGGTTGCGTTCACCTTTTTAATGACGCTGGTTCTGGAGTGGCCATTTGTGTTCTTTTGTTTTCGAAAAGAACCAAACCGATTCAAAAGGAGCCTGTGGGGCAATCTGCTTGTGAATTCGATTAGCTACATTTTGCTTTTCAGTTGGTATTGGATGGCGAGCGGAACGACACTTTATACAAAAATGAAGATCGTCCAGCCATCAGAGATGACATTTCCAAAGCAAGGGCTTGTTTATTTCATATCGGAAACCAATGGAACGATTTGCCGGCTGGACTTGGGTTCACACCGAATCGAGAATGTTTGTGACCTGAAGCGTGGTGATGCAGATGACAGGCTATTTGTGAAAGCATCTGTCCTTGATACAAATACCTGGGATATCTTGGATTCATCGAAAAAGATTCTCGTTATCTCAAATCTTCAAGTGACCGCAATCCAGAGTTGGCGTGACACGAACGATCCGAAAAATGTCAATGGGACATGGTTCAATTTTGGCGAGGTTCCAAAACTGGGAACGGATGCAAGCAACGATTGGCGTTTTGAAACCGGCTTTTGGCCAATCGAGGGATTTCACGGCAACAATTCAATGACCGGCGAAACCATCTTTTTCTCCTTGGAGACTCCATTTGTGGCTTGGGTTGTCCGCAATGCGACGCAACTCCCTGATGATTTTGTTGTCTTCCAGCTTGGAGACAATCAAATCTGCCTGTTTCAGCCTCAATCAAAAAAAATCGCTCTGTTGACCAAAGGACACGGACCAGTTGTTGTCATTCCTAACAGGCTGTTGAACAAAAGACCAATTTAGCGAACATCGGTTATTCATGACTCGTTCGGGACATTTTCAGAGTAAGTTGCACCGGATTTCTTCCGGTGGGTGCCCCTCGTGCCGGTGTTTTTTATCTGCCCAGCATTATTTTGCTGCTTTTAGGCCGGCGGTTTCACCGAAAACCCGCCGATCAGTTCGCACCCGCCAATTCCAAGCGTGCCATTCGCAGCAGGTTGTAAGTCCCCGCCACGAAGTAGCCCCAGGCTTGCGTCCGTTCTCGTCCCCGATACCGGCTCCGTCTGAATCCCCCCACCGTCTTGATCCAGCCAAATATCTCTTCTACTCGTTTTCGGATTTTCAAACTGACTTGGTAACTCCGCTGCGTCGTGGTGCGTCCGTCCAACCCGGCCACGTTCACTTTGTCCTTGCACGCCACATGCGGCGCGATCTCCCGTTCCCGGCAGCCTTGCACAAAGCCTTTCTGGTGATAGCCCTTGTCCGCCCCGAGCGTCTTGATATTCACACCTTCATGCAGCTGCTGATGGGCATCGGCCTGTTGCAAGGCCACCACCGCTTCGCTTTGGGTAATGGGGTTGTGCAGGGTGAAGTCGGCACACAAGCCGTTCCGGTTTTCCATCAGGGCGTGCGCCCCGAAACACAGCCGGGCTTCCTTCCCGCTGGCTTTCCGATACAACACACTGTCAGGATCGGTCGTGCTCTGATGCGTGTCATTGCGCCGTTTCTCCCCGCGAAAGTTGATCGTGGGATTGCCGGGGTCTTCGTCCTTGGCCGCGGCCACCTTGGCCTGATCCGCCCCGTCCTTGCGGACGAAGCTTTTCAGGCTCGCCCAGGCTTCAATGAGCGTGCCGTCGGCGGTGAAGTGGTCGTCACTGGTCCAGCCGTCCTGACGGCCCAAGTCATAGACTTCGAGGAAGAAGAGTTTGGCCACGTCGGCGGAGAGCACGCGCTCGTAGTTCTTGGCAAAGATGCTGTGGTCGAAACTGCCTTCGTGGAACTCCCGGTCCAGGAACCAGAGCCAGAGCAGATTGTAGCCGAGTTGCTCGCAAAAGAGCCGTTCACTGCGGACGCTGTAAAGGGCGGTGAGCACACGGGCTTTGAGCAATTGCTCCGGCGGGATGCTGGCGCGGCCATCGTCGGCATAGAGTTCGTCAAACAGCGGGGAGAGTTTTTTCAGGACGGCATCCACCTGGCTTTTGATGGCGCGCAGCGGATGGTCTGCGGGCACGCATTGGTTGAGGTTGATGACCGTCAAAAAGTCCGGCTGGGCTTGAGGTTTTCCGCGCATGCTCTTTCAGACGTTACTCCCACTGAAACGTTTCAAAGAAAAATCGTTTTTCAACAAATTGCTAATGGAAAATCAACGAAGTAAGAAATATTTTCTTCCCGCTCTCCGCACTTGCATTTCCCCCGCAGTTGAAGCAATTTGTTATCCAAGTTTAACGCAAACAAGAGAAAGGAATTAAAAATTATGGCATATGAACTACCGCCCCTGCCCTATCCCAAGGAGGCCTTGGAACCGCACATTGACGCGCTGACGATGGAAATCCATCACGACCGCCATCACAAGGCTTACGTGGACAATCTCAACAAGGCCATCGCCGGCAATGCCGCGCTGGAGGCCAAATCGCTGGAGGCGCTCATCGGCGACCTCGCGTCCGTGCCGGACAACATCCGCGGCCCGGTGCGCAACAACGGCGGCGGCCATTGGAACCACTCGTTCTTCTGGAAGCTGCTCGCGCCCAAGGCCGGCGGCGCGCCGTCCGGCAAGCTCGGCGACGCCATCAAGAGCGCGTTCGGCTCGTTCGCCGATTTTCAGGCGAAGTTCGAGGCGGCGGGCATCGGGCGTTTCGGCAGTGGCTGGGCCTGGCTCGTCTCCAACGGCGGGAAGCTGGAGATCGTCTCCACCGCTAACCAGGACAATCCGCTCATGGGCAAGGCCGTCGCCGGTTGCGAAGGCAAACCGCTGCTGGGCGTGGATGTCTGGGAGCACGCCTATTATCTGAAATACCAGAACAAGCGCGCGGATTATCATGAAGGCGGTCTGGAACGTGATTGACTGGAACGCCGTCGGGAAGAATTTCTAACCGGAAATCCCCACCAAAACCGGCGTAGCGGCTTTCGGAAGAAAGCCGCATTTTTATTTCAGGTTTGCGGCGCTCTGCCGAAAGCCGCCACGTCGGAATTGGCTCATCAATCGCAAACAAAAATCTTTTGTCGGGCGCGGCAACGGGTATTTTCCGGCCATGCCGCAAACCGACAGCGCCAGCGCCCGGAGCACTTCACTGTTGCGCCGGGCGTTTGTCCTGTGCGTCATCTGCCTGGCCGTCTTTCAATTCTCCGAAAACACCGCCGACCCGGACCTGTGGGGCCACGTCCTTTACGGCGAACGCCTGCTGGAAACGGGGCATTTGGACCGGACCGACCCGTATTCCTGGACGGCGCCCGGTCACGAATGGATCAATCACGAAATCCTCGCGGAGGCGGCGATGGCCCTGTCGTTTCGAGCGCTGGATGGGATGGGTCTGCTTCTGCTAAAAATGGTGGTTGGATTGGCGGCGTTTTTCCTCGCGATTTCAATTGCCGCTCGCGGAAAAGATAACGGGACAAAACTGGTCGCCTGGGCGTTTGCCGCGCTGGCGGTGGTGGAGATTTCGTTTGGGTGTGCCGCCCGGCCGCAAATTTTCACCGCACTGGCACTCGCTGCGGAGCTTTGGATTCTCCACCAAATCCACAAGGGAAAAGTCATCTGGGCCTGGGCCTTGCCACCGTTGTTTGCGCTTTGGATCAACACGCACGGCGGCGTGCTGGCGGGGCTGTTGTTGCTTTTTGCGGTCGCCGGCGCTTCAACAATTCAAGGCGCTTTCAAAAAACTTGCGCCGACGTTTGCTGCCGCACGGCTTGAAGAAGGGCCGTCTCGCGCGACCATTTTGTGGCTCTGGTTGTCGGCCATCCTGTCTGCGCTGGCGTTGCTGGCGAATCCGTATGGACTTGAGTTGCCGCGCTGGCTGGTCGGCAGCGTGCTTTGGCTGCGGCCGCAAATCAGCGAATGGAATCCCACGCCGTTTGACTGGAACCACGCGGCGTTCTTTTTCTGCGTCGTCCTGGCTGCAATCTCCATCCTTCTCTCGCGAAAACCGTGGCAGCTTTGGCAACTGGCCGTAATCGTCCTGCTGGCGGCCCTGGCTTTGCGTTCCATTCGCAACACGCCTCTGTTCTGCATCACCGCGCTGGCATTTGTGCCACCTCACCTCGCCGACGTGCTGGACCACTTTCGGGACCACTTTCAAGGCCTGGCGGAATCTTGCCGTTGTCCCACGCGACAAAGAATCCTCACCGCCTTGCTGCTGGCTGCCTCCGCTGGAAGCGCCGTGGCGACGCTCGCGTTGCACAAGGAACGCGCGTGGACGATGGAAGTTCCTCGCAACGAATATCCAGTGGCCGCCGTGCAGTTCATCCAGCAACATGAATTGCGCGGCAACTTGCTGGTGTTTTTTGACTGGGGCGAGATGTGCCTCTGGGAATTGCCGGACAGCCGGGTCTCGATTGATGGCCGGCTGGACACGTGTTATCCGCTCGAAGTCATCGCCGCGCACTGGAAATTTTACAACGGCGAAACTTTCGATCGCGCCGCGCTGGATTTGAGCCGGGCGGATTTCGCGCTGCTGCCGTCCAAACTGGTCGGCGCGCTGGCGCTGGCCAAGCAGAACGGCTGGCAGGCGGTGTATTTTGACGACCTTGCGGTTGTGCTGGTGAGGAATGCAAATCAATTTCCGCGGCTTGGCGGTCTCAAGCTGCCCGTGCAAGGCGACTCAAGCGCCACGGAAGGAAGGGCCGCATTCCCGGGTCGTTTGCCGGAGAAATTCTAACAGCTTGCGGGCCGCCCGCGCTCCTGTCCAAATCACACGCCGCGCTTGGCAGTTGCGATGCGGTTGTTTTTGCCAAGCACGATGACGCGCGGCTTCCACTTTTCCGCCTTCTTTTTGCTGACGGCGGCAAAACTCATGATGGTGAGGCGGTCGCCCTTTTTCCCGAGATGGGCGGCAGCACCGTTCAAGACGATCTCGCCCGAACCGGATTTGCCGATGATGACATAAGTTTCAAACCGGTTGCCGTTGGCCGTGTTGCTGCAAAGGATGCGCTCGTAAGGCCGGAGGCCGGCGGCCTTCATCAAATCAGACGCGATGGTCAGGCTGCCTTCGTATTCCAAGTTGCCGTCGGTGACGGTGGCGCGATGAATCTTCGACTTGAGCAAAAACACTTGCATGAGCCGTTGATTATAGCGCGTTGTGCGGCGACTTCAACTTGAGAAAATTCCTCATGATCTGCCGGCCATTTTCGGTGAGGATGCTTTCGGGATGGAATTGCACGCCCCAGATCGGCAGTGTCTTGTGGCGCACGCCCATGATTTCGCCCTCGTCGCTCTCGGCGGTGATTTCCAGAACGTCCGGCATCGTGTCGCGCTTGATGACGAGCGAATGATAGCGCGTGGCGGTGAAGGGATTGGCCATTCCCTCGAACAAATCCTTTCCGTTGTGCTTAATCGGCGAGGTCTTGCCGTGCATCATCCGGTAATTCACAACCACTTCCGCGCCGAACGTGTGGCCGATGCACTGGTGGCCGAGGCAGACGCCGAAAATCGGAATGCCTTCGTTCGCGAACGTGCGGATGACATCGTTGGACAGGCCGGATTCGCGCGGCGAGCACGGGCCGGGCGACACGAGGATGCGCTCCGGCTTCAGCGCGCGGATTTCGTCGAGCGAAATCTCGTCGTTGCGCTTCACCGTCATGTCCACGCCCAACTCGCCGAGATATTGGACGAGGTTGTAGGTGAACGAATCGTAATTGTCCAAAACCAGAATCATCGTTTCAAACTGTTGAGCCACGATTAGCACAGATTGAACACAGATAAAACCAATTCCACATCTGTGTTCATCTGTGTCCATCGTGGCTAAAACTTCTTCAAGCAATCCCGCGGCACTCGCTTTCCCCAGACAACCTTGCCGATTTTTTCGGCGAGGACAAATTTGATTTCGCCGCCGCTGACCTTTTTGTCGAGGCGCATGGCGTTGGAGCAGCTTCTGGCGTTTCGAGGAATTCAATTGAATTTGCACCGGCAGGCCGGCGCGCTGGAAAAGATTTTCAATCCGCGCCGCGTCGCGTTCCGGCAGGCCGAGAATCTCGTGCGACAATTTTGCCGCCGCGACCTGGCCGATGGCAATCGCCTCGCCGTGCAGATACTTTCCGTAGCCGGAAATGTTTTCGATGGCGTGGCCGATGGTGTGGCCGAAATTCAGGATGGCGCGCAGGCCCGCCCTCGGTCTCGTCCTGGCCGACGACCTCCGCCTTGATTTCGCAGCAGCGGGCGACGACGGCGGCGAGGATTTTCGGTTCGCGCTTGAGCAGCTTCGGCAGGTCGCGCTCGATTTGCGCAAACAGTTTGGCGTCGTAAATGATGCCGTATTTGATGACCTCGGCGAGGCCGGCGCGGAATTCGCGGTCGGGCAGGGTCTTGAGCGTGTCCAGGTCGCACAGCACCAGCCGCGGCTGGTAAAACGCGCCGACCAGGTTCTTGCCGGCCTTCAGATTGACGCCGACCTTGCCGCCGACGGAGCTGTCCACCTGCGCGAGCAGCGTCGTCGGCACCTGCACGAAGGCGATGCCGCGCAGATAAGTAGCCGCGACGAACCCGGCCAGGTCGCCCACCACGCCGCCGCCGAGCGCGACGATGAACGATTTGCGTTCCAGCCGATGCGCCGCAAGCTGGTCGTAGCAGGCCTGAACCGTTTTCAGGCTCTTGGCCGCCTCGCCCGGCTGGACGATGATCAGCGCCGGCGAAAAACCCGCCGTGGCGAGGGAATTGAAAGCGGCCTTGGCATAGCGTTTGCCGACGTTGGTGTCCGTGATGATGGCGCAACGCGCGCCGAGCTTCAGGCGCGCGCATTCGCGACCGAGCCGGCCAATCAGGCCCGGCGCGATTTGGATGTCGTAACTGCGATTGCCCAGCGGGACATGAACGGTGCGCACGCCTCAAGAATAAGGAAAGACCGCGCCGTGTCAAAGATTAGAGCGTTTCTGAAAATGGTGGCGCAGGCGTCCAGCCGCGAGTCCGGCCAGGAACTGGCGGCAGGATGCGGCCTTCACCGGCAGGCTGGAAGCCCGCCTCCACATTGTTCAGACACGCTCTTCGGCGCAATCAATCCGTCGTGCTGCCGGAAGATGGTTTTGGCATGTCCGCGTCAAGGGTCTTTTCGCTGGCTTGATATTCAGCCGGTTTTCGCGACCACCAGGTGCCATTGCTCCAGAGAATCCGGTCTTTGACGATTTCTCCCCGGATGCCGTTTGCAAGAAACAACGGGCCTTCCACCGTGAAAATCAAGCGCGTCGCGCGGCCGTCGTATATTTGAAAGAGCTTGTTTCCGGTGCCGGCAATCCAGCAGGGATGTTCGTGGTCACCGCTGGCATACCAGGTGCCAATCAGTGCTTTTTCATTTTCAGTCAGCGATTTTTCATTGGTTTTGCCCGGCACCTCAACCACGCCGTTGCGAATTTGGTTCTCGTTTGCGTCGTTCCACGCGCCGCGATGTTCCGCCTGCGAGATCTCGACACAGTTCTCCACACCACCGGCATTGTCGGGCTGACCGCCTTCCCAATTGAGGTAATCCAATTTCCCGCCCGAAACCCAGACAAAGGGACCGCCCTGCCGTTGCCGGTGCAGCCCGATCCACAGGTCGCGATCCGTGCCGCCGTAAGTCCCGAATTTGGAAAACACCCATTCATTCTCGGCGGCATTCTTGACGATGGCCAGTGTGCCGCCAAGATTTTCCGCCTCGGCCTCCGATGCGCTCCAGCTATTTGGCGTGAGCAGATAATAATCATGCCCGTTGCCGGGATTTGTGATGGGGCCGGCGATGACGCCGGCGCGCGTTGGCATGGCGGTGAACAACAGCGCGGTTGCGCCGAGGATTGCGATGGTCGTTTTCATGGCATTGGAACGGATGATTCTGGAAATGCTGCCAGTCGGTTTGATTGATGCCGCCGCATTTCGTTCAAGGACAATTTGCCCAATCGCCGTGGTGAAGTGTTCCGCCGGCGTAAAACGTTTGTAAGGGATTTGTGAGAACCGGCCTCCCGTCGGGCGGAAACCGGAATTCAATCGCCCTGCCGAATGCCCTGATCGAACTTGTGAAACAGCCGTGGCGGCGCCCCGACAGAGCGCCATCAGAGCATGGAAGTTGAAGAATGTGGCTTTCTTCCGAAAGTGCGCGCCATTATTTCAGCGAACGATCCGGCGGCAGCCTGAACTCGGCGCGGATGGGTGCGTTGGCCCGGTGAAATAGGTTTTCCCGGTTGCTGCAAGGCTTTGCGCTGAATTATTTCACGGGGCTGGCACGAGCGGGGCGTTGCCGGAGGTCCTTGCGGACGGCCACCAGTTGAATTACGCGGTCAGAGCAGCCTGCTGTTGAGCTTCCTGGAATCGGTGCCGGCGGTTTCGGCCAAACTCAAAGCGCCAAACACGAAGGATGAGAAGTTTGAGGAGGTGGTGAGGTCGGTGCAGGATGCGGTGGTGCTGGTGCTGGTGTGTTGAACTTGAAGTGCGGCGACACGTCGCCGCTTTGAAAGCGCGGATATGTCCGCGCAGTCCAAATTATATAAGCGGCCATGACCAGCCGTGGTTAAAACCCCGTTTTCCGCCCATATCATTCAGAATCAGGCCATTGGGCTATTTTCCACGGGCTTCTGACTATCCGCTTCGGGCATCCGGCTATCGGCCACGGGCATCCGGCTATGTTCCTTCGGCATTGAGCTGTCCGCCTTGGGCCATTCCCTGTCAGATTCCATTGGCGGCTTTGTGCCGCAAGCCGCCACGCCATCGGTCGTGGATGCCCGGTAATCCAGTTTTCTTCAAACCTTCAAATCCGCCAGCGCCGGGTCGTTGGCGTTGACAATTTTCCGCATTTTCGCCACGGCCGCCTTCAGGTTGTGCGCGCTGAAAGAGCTGGTGCCGGCCACAAACGTGTCCGCGCCGGCGCGGGCGCATTCGGCGGCGGTCTGGTAGTTGATGCCGCCGTCCACCTGATGCGGTAATGGCAGTTTCCGCTCGCGCCGCCACGCCTCGGCCTGCTGGATTTTCGGCAGACATTCGTGGATGAATTCCTGCCCGCCGAAACCCGGGATTCACGGTCATCACGAGCAGCAAATCAATCTTGTCCAGAAACGGCTGCACCAGCGCAATGGGCGTGGGCGGATTGACGGCGAGCCCGACTTTTTTGCCGAGCTTTTTGATTTTCCAGATGAGCGGCTCGACCTGCCCGCCCAGTTCGACGTGAATGATCATTTCGTCCGCGCCGGCCTTGGCAAACGGCTCCAGCAGAATTTCCGGGCTTGCGAGCACATGAGATGCACGTCGAAGAACAGATTTTTCGCGCGCGGGCGGACGGCGGCGACGACGCCCGGGCCGAAGGAAATGTTCGGCACGAAATGGCCGTCCATGATGTCGAGATGCAGCCAGTCGGCGCCGGACTTGGCGGCGCGTTCGGCTTCCCTGCCAAAACGGGTGTAGTCGGCGGCGAGCAGCGAGGGCGCGATAATCATGGCAATGTTGAGGTTTAAGTTTCGAATACCTAATCGGCTGCAGGGAAGCTAAAAGTAAAGTATCAAGAATTTATCCCGATTTACCGTCCAGGCAGCGGCGCACCGCCAGCGCGAGCGTTTGCGGATGGTAGGGTTTCTGCAGAAAGTTCACGTCGGATTCAATCTTGAAATCCTTGCCCACGATGTCGGCGCTGTAACCGCTGGTGAAAATGACCTTGAGGTCCGGCCGCTCCATCCACAGTGTCTCCGCCAGTTCGCGCCCGTTCATGTTGCCGGGCATGATCAAATCGGTGAGCAGCAGATGGATTTCGTTCTTGTGCGAACGCCAGACCTCCACGGCCTCGGCGCCGGCGCCGGCCTGCAACACCTTGTAGCCGTGTTTTTCGAGCACGCGGGCGACGAGTTCGCGGACGGGCTTTTCGTCCTCGACCAGCAGGATGGTTTCGGTGCCGCCGCGAACGGTGATTTGGGTCGTGGGTTTTTCCGCCTCGCCCTTAGTCCTCGCTGACATACGGGATGTAAATGCGAAACGTGGTGCCCTTGCCGACCGTGCTCTCGACCTCCATCCAGCCCTGGTGCTGTTTGACGATGCCATAAACCGTCGCCAGGCCCAGGCCGGTGCCCTTGCCGACTTCCTTGGTGGTGAAAAACGGCTCGAAAATGCGCGGCAAATTTTCCGGCGGGATGCCGGTGCCGGTGTCGGTTTTGCTGACGCAGACGAACCGCCCCGCGCGCGCCTCCGGATGCCGCTGCACGTGGTCTTCGTCCACGTCCACGATGGCGATGCGCACGGACAACTGGCCGCCGCGCGGCATGGCGTCGCGGGCGTTGACGGCCAGGTTCAGCAGCACCTGCTCCATCATGCCGGCGTCGGCCTCAACGGTCGCGGGCGCCGCGCTGTAATTCAATTGCAGCGTCACGTCCTCGCCCAGAATCCGGCCCAGCATGTCGGTCATGTTGCCGACGATTTTGTTCATGTCCAGGCGCTTGGGCTGGATGAGCTGGCGGCGGCTGAAGGTGAGCAATTGCCGCGTCAGGCCGGCCGGCGCGTTCGGCGGCCTGCGACGATCTGCTGCGCGGAGCGGGCGGCGGTTTCGTCCAGCTCCGGCGGCCGCCAGCAGCGAGGCGTGGCCGTGAATGACGGTGAGAATGTTGTTGAAATCGTGCGCGACGCCGCCGGCGAGCTGGCCGATGGCCTCCATTTTCTGCGACTGGCGCAACTGCTCCTCCAGCCGCTTTTGGGTGGTGATGTCCCGGAACAAACTCAACATCAGCAGCGGGCGGCCCCGGACTTCGATGAACGAGTCGGAGATTTCCAGCGTCAGCGTCGCGCCCGTCGTGGAGCGTGTGATCCTGCTGCCGTTTCTTGCGGCCCGCCGCGCGCGGCGAAATGTTCGCGCATGCGCTTGAGGCTGGCCTCCCGGTCTTCCGGACGCGGCATAAACCACCGTGAACGGTTTGCCTTCCAGCGCCGCGCCTCCAGGCCGACGAGTTTGCAGTAGGCGTCGTTGACGGCGACAATGATGCCGTTCTCATCGGTCAGCCGCATGCCGTCCACGGAATTTTCCCAGACGGAACGGAACAGCGTTTCGGAACTTTGCAGGGCCGCCTCCGCCGCGCGGCGCTCGGTGATGTCGCGGACGTGCAGCAGCAGGGCCGGCTTGCCGCCGTATTCGATGCGCCCGGCGCGCACTTCCACGGGCGTGAACCGGCCGTCGGCGGTCAGGCTTTCGCCTTCGACCCAGGACAATTTGCCCGCCGCCAGTTTTTGAAAATCGCTCCGGGCCGACTCGCGCTGCGCCGGCGGCATCAGATCGGTCAGCGCGTTTTTGCCGATCAACTGCTCGCGCGTCAGGCCGTGCAGCACGCACGCGGCAAAATTCACGTCCAGCACCGTGCCGTCCAGATCCTCGACGAAAATGGCGTCCGGCGAATTTTCAAACAGATCGCGGAAGCGCTGCTCGCTTTCGCGCAATCTGTTCGCGCGATTGGAGGCGTTCCAGCGCGCCGCTGCACTGGTCGGCCAGCGTCTGGAGCATTACCAAATCGTCTCGCGAATAGGAACCGGGCTGGTGGTTTTGGATCAGCAGCAGGCCGATGACGCGCTCGCCCTTGCGAACGGGGACGAGCATGGTGGCGGCGGCATAATTCGCCGGCGTCGGTGGCCGTCAGCAATTCCGCGCCCTTCTCGATCGACGCGCCGGATGAGGGCGTTGGCGGTTTTGGGCTGCGGCGACGGCGGGATCTCCACCCGCCGGCCCTCGACCGTCGTGATGTTCAGCAGCGAACTGACTTCGTCGCGCCCGGCGTCATACAGATCGAGGGCGAAATCAGTCCATTGAAAAAGCGCGTCGGCCGCCTCGCAAATGATCATCGCCGCCTCCGACGCCGTGGTGGCCGAACTCAAACGATGGCTCAACTTGGAAAAAACGGTGTTGCGATGCTCCACCCGCAGGCGTTCCGTCACGTCCACCGCCATGGTCAGCGCGGCGAAACGGTCGTGGAAAACCATCGGCGTCCAGATGACTTCCACGTCAATGAGGCTGCCGTCCTTGCGGCGATGCCGCCAGACGCGTCCCCGGCCGGCGGTCGTCCGGGCTGGTCAGTCTTCGGCCGGGTCATCCTTTTCCGGCGCGCGGATGTCCGAAATCGTCATCGCCAGAAATTCCTCGCGCGAATAGCCGTAATGCTGGATGGCCGCCTCGTTGACTTCCAGAAACGCCTGCGTTTCCAGATCGAAAACCCACATCGGATTGGGATTGCTGTGGAAGAGCAGGCGGTATTGCCGTTCGCTGTCGCGCAATTCCTCCTCGGCGCGCCAGCGGTCGGTCACGTCGCGGCAATTGGCCACGATGCCGGCAATCTCCGGGTCCGCCAGCTGGTTGTTGCCGACCAGTTCCAGCCGCCGCCATTCGCCGGCCTGGTTTTTGTAGCGCAACTGGATTTTGATCGTGCGCTCCGGATGATCCAGCGCGAGTTGAAACGCCTCCCGCGCGCGCGGCAAATCCTCGGCATGCACCTGCGCGAACGCGTTTTGGCCCGTGCAATTCCTCCGGCGTGTAACCCAGCACATTCTTGACCGACGCGCTGGTGTGGACAACGTTCCCCTCGCGGTTGATGATGCAAAGGATGTCGAGCGAATTTTCCGTGAGCGTGCGGAAATACTTTTCGCGCCGGGCCAGTTCCGTCTCCGCCTCCCGCAGTTTGGCGCGTTCCGTCGGCCTCCTTCACGGCGCGGCGCACCGCGGATGGCAGCCGTTCCGGCTGCTGTTTGAGCACATAATCCGTCGCGCCCGCCTTGAGGCTTTCAATCGCCGCCTGTTCGCCAATCGTGCCGGAAACCAGGATGAACGGCGTGTGCGGACATTGTTTCTTGGCCATCGCCAGCGCCTCCAGACCGGTGAACGACGGCAGGTGATAATCCGAAATGATGACGTCGAACGACTCGCGTCTCCAGTTGCTGCGTGAAGGACGCGCGGTCGCCGACGCACGTTCACCTCGGCGTCAAGCTTGTCCTGCTCGAACAAGGAACGAACCAACTCGGCAAAATCCGGTTCGTCTTCCAAATGCAAAATATGCAGTCGCTTGTTCATTTCCATGGCCGTCAATCCGGCCAAATGCCGAACGCAGCATACAGGAAACTACCAAACGCCGCCAAAGTAAAGCGCCGATGCGCGCCTTTCACCATTGACATTTCGCGCGCGTTCGTCTAGATTCGGCCGCCCTTTTAAGCGAAACGACATTACAAATTATGCCGAACACCAAGTCAGCCGAACGCCGCATGCGCAGCAACGAGCGCAAGCACCAGCACAACCGCAGCGTCAAATCCAGCCTGCGCGGCGTGGAAAAAGATTACCGCGCGCTGCTCGCCGCCGGCAAAAAGGACGAGGCCGCCAAGGCGCTGCCCGGCGTCCATTCCGCCTACGACAAGGCCGTCAAATCCGGCGCCGTCACCCGCGCCGACCGCCAACCGCAAGAAATCCCGCCTGGCCATCGCGCTCGGCCGCTTGAAGTAAATCTTCGTCCTCGTCCTCGTTCTCGAAGACGAACTATCGAGGAGGACAAGAGCGAGGATGATTACGATTCCGTTCGCGGAAACAATTCCGATTTCCAAGCCCAATTCGGCCAGCCGGAATTTCATGCCCGACGTTCAGGCAGCCGAAGCCGTATTTCACGCTGCGCCGGAAATTGATGGACGACGCCTCCTTGAAATACTTCGTCGGGCAGCTCACCTCGCCGATGGTGAAGCCGTGCCACAAAATCTGCGCCAGCATCTGGTTGTCGAAAACGAAGTCGTCCGAGTTTTTGACCAGGTCCGGACGAGCGTCTCCAGAATCTCCCGCGAGAACGCCCGGTAGCCGGTGTGGTATTCCGACAGTTTCGCGCCCAGCAACATATTTTCCGCCGCCGTCAAAAACCGGTTCGCCACGTATTTCCAGACCGGCATTCCGCCGCGCAGCGAGTAGCCGCCCAGAATGCGGCTGCCCAGCACGCACGGATGCAGCCCGTTGGCGATGATGGACGCCATCGCCGGAATCAGCTTGGGCGTGTATTGATAATCCGGGTGCAGCATGATGACGATGTCCGCGCCCGCCTCCAGCGCCAGCCGGTAGCAGGTCTTCTGGTTGCCGCCGTAGCCCTTGTTCCGCTCATGCACATGCACCCGCACGCCCAGCAGCGACGACGCCACCGCCACCGTGTCGTCGCGGCTGCGGTCGTCCACCAGGATGATTTCGTCCACGATGCCCTGCTCGTGGACTTCGTCCACGGTTTTGGCGACGGTTTGCGCCGCGTTGTAGGCGGGCATCACCACGACGATTTTCTTTTTGAAATACATTGGCCCCGGAAATTCCAGCGCATCCTGCCGGATTCTTGTTTGGTCTTGAAGCAAAATAATTCCGAATCAGCAAGCGCAACACCGCTGGTCGCGGGGCCGCGGACTTCGGAGTCCCCCGGCGGAATCGGAGGATTTGCCGCCGGACAAACTGCGAGGATGGTGGAGCCGAGGGGGTTCGAACCCCTGACCTCCTGAATGCCATTCAGGCGCTCTACCAACTGAGCTACGACCCCATCCACAGGGCCGCTCAATCTAAATAACCCGCGCCGCTTGTCAAAGATTTTCGCCGCGCAATTGCGCCGCGCAAAACGACGAATTGATTTGAACGCCCCGGCCAAATTGGCTTAGCGTCATTGCGTGCGCGACCCCCAATTCCCGTTCCGCATCGCGTTTCTGACGCACGAACCGTTCTATCCGCCCTCCGGCGGCGGCTCGGCGGAGGCCGTTTATCTCGTCGAGGAAATGGTCCGCCGTGGCCACACCGTCCACGTCTTTGGCCCGCAGATAGCCGAAGCGGAGCAAGTCGAAAAGCAATTCGGCATTCACCTGCGTCAATTCGGTAAATGGAAGATGGGGCGCTACGCCCGGCTGCGCAATTTCAAATATCTGGCCTATCCGTTTTTCCTCGCCCGCATGGTCGCCGCCGCAGCGCGCGAAACGAAATACGATTTGCTTGTCTCACAGCACGCCATTTCCGCCGTGGCCGCCGGAAAATTAAAACGGAGGCTCGGACTGCCCGTGGTGATGAATTTTCCCGACCTGCTGACCGGTTTCATGGAAACCTGGCCGGCCTGGCTCGCGCCGCGACCGCTGGTGGAGACGCTCAAACGCTACGAAATCTCGCTGCCCTCGCGCTATGGCGTGGACGGCGTGCTGACCGTTTCCGACACGCTCGCCGACTATTTTGCGGAACGCGGCTTTCCGCGCGAACTAATCCTGCCAATCTATTACGGCTACGACGCCGAAAAATTTCCGTTCCGCGCCCAGCCATCACCGGCCAATCCGCCTGTCGTCGTCATGCACGGATCATTCGACGCGCATCATCTCGGTCCGATTGCGCTCGCAGCAATCCAATCGGTGACACGGCAGCGGCCCGGGGTGGTTTTCCGGTTTGTCGGAAAAAGAACCGCCGGGCTGGAAGGCTTCTTAAACCGCGCGCGGAAACAAATTCCCAATTTCAAATTCGAGGCGACGGATTTCGTGCCCTACGCCGAGGTTGCCCGGCACCTGGCCGACGCAAGCGTGGGCATCGTGCCCTATGAGGAATCCGCCGGGACACACTGCGCGTTTGTCGCCAAGGTGGTCGAATACATCGCCAGCGGATTGCCCGCCGTCGCGACTCCGCTCCAAAGCATCCAGCGCTATTTTCGCAACGACCCGATGGTGCGCTTCTCGGAATTTGACGGCGCGGATTTCGGGAGGAAAATCATCAGTTGGCTCGATGAACCTGCCGCCGCGTGGCGGAACCTCGCCGCCGGTTCTGCCGCGCGCGTCCGGACTGAACTGGATTGGCGCCCGCTCTGCCGCAAGGCCGTGGATTTCGCGGAAAGAATCACTCTTCGTCGCTGAAAAGGAACGCCGCGATGCTCTTGCTCATGACAATCAGAATCAGTCCAATTCCAATCGGAAGCACATTGGTCAGAAGATACGGTTGAAAGCTTCCCGACATCAGGGACGGCATTGTCCTGGGCATCTGGAACGACAGGTCTGGTCCGAAGATTTGCATGAACAGTTGGATGGCCGGCGTGATCCCGTGCGCGCACAGGGAAAGGCCGAGGATTTTGATGAGGACGTTTGCCAACTGTCTGGGTTTCATATCGCCGATTGTCCACCGATTGCGCGCCGTTTCAAGTTTTTCCGCGCTGGCGCGACGCCTCGTAGAGAAAAACCGCCGCCGCCGCGCCGACGTTCAGCGAATCCACTTCCGGCGGCATCGGAATCGCCACCGCTTCGTCGCAGGCGGCCAGAACCTCCGGTGAAATCCCCTGCCCTTCGCTGCCGAAAACAATGCAGCAATCCTTCTGTGAAATCCGCCTGCGACAAAATCTTCCTGTCCGTGTGCGGATGCGCGGCGATGCAGCGGACACCGCGCCCGCGCAATTCCTTCAGGCATTCCACAAGCTTTCTATTTTGCGCGTGCGGCTTGTCGGTAAATTGATGCCGCTGGCCGAGCTTGGCCAGTTCGACGGCCGGCAACTGAAAAATTGTGCCCATGGAATTGCGGACGGCGCGGCGCAGGAACGGGCTGCTGCTCGTCTCGCCAACGATGAGCGCCTGCGCGCCGAACGCGACGCAATTGCGCACGAGCGCGCCGAGGTTTTCCGCGCTGGTCAGGCCGTCCACGGCGGCGAGCAGCAGCGGCTTGTCGCTTTTGGAAAAGATCTCGCCGAGGGCCACCGGTGGTGGAATTTTGCCGACCGCCAGCACGCCTTGATACATCGAGAAGCCGATCAGCTCTTCCAGCAGCTTCTTCTCGGCGAGATAGACGTTGGGATTTTCCGGCCGGGCGGCGAGGAGCGGGCGGAAATCGTCCAGGTGTTTTTCCGGCAGCAAAACCGAGACGACTTCAAACCGGCTTTCGAGCAGCCGGCGCACGACCTTTTCGCCCTCGGCCACGAAGATGCCCTGGGCCTCGTGCTCCAGCGGCCGGCGCATGGTGCGATACGGCGCCAGTTCCGGCAGGTCGAGCGAGGAGATTTTTGCGACGTGCGACATTCGCGCGCAGAACTTTATTCGTTCAGCCGGGTTCCGCAATCAAAGATATCGGCCGGCGCGGCGCGTGGAATTGAGGTCGGGCCGCGGCGTTTTCTTCATTGCCACAATCAATGCGGGGACAATTTTTATCAATTAACGGTCCGGCACGGCCTCCGGTTAGATTCGCGACGACAGCAAACCCAAAACCAAAAGAAACAGGAGCACAAAATGAAAATGAACATCTGGCTGAACTTCGGGCTGGTGGCGGCGGCGGCCTTCCTCGTCGGCGGTTGCGCGAACATGGGCGGAAACCAGCGTCACAGCGCGTCCAATCTGTCCACGTATCTTTATACCGGCCAACCCGAGCCGGTCGCGGCGGCTTCGGCGCCCGTGCTGTCGGCGCCGTTGCACGTGGCCGTCGCCTTCGTGCCGGCCGAGAACCCGACCAATCCGTGGCCCGTGTCCTTGAACGGCACCTTCAACGGTTCGTTCCAGGTGGATCCGCCGCTCTCGGAAAGCCAGCGGCTGGATCTGATGAAGCAAATCAGCGGCAAGCTCGCCCAATATCCCTCCATCGGCTCCGCTGAACTCGTGGCCTCCGACTACGTGGTCCCCCGCGGCGGGTTCGCCAACCTGGACCGGATTCGCGCGATGTATGGCGTGGACACCATGATCCTGCTGTCCTTTGACCAGGCGCAATTCACCGACGAGGGCGTCATGACGTTGTCCTATTGGACCATCGTGGGGATGTATATGGTGCCCGCGGAGAAAAACCTCACCAAGACGGTGCTGGAGGCGGCGGTTTACGACATCGCCAGCCGCAAGCTGCTGTTCCGCGCGTCGGGGACCGGCAATGTCAAAGGCGCCTCCACGCCGATCAACTTGAGCGAAAAGATGCGCGCGGACAGCCGGAAAAGCTTTGAATTGGCGGCCACCGACCTGGCGGCCAATCTACAAGTCCAGATCGCGGAATTCGAGAAACGGTTGGCTGGCAATCCGGACAAATTCACCGTGCAGCACAAGCCGGGCAATGCCGACAGCGGAATTTTTGGCGAGAAACAATAGCCACACCGGCACCGTGCGCTGCGGGCAAGGCGGCGGGACATTCCCGAACGGTTTGGACAATTCTCCAGCCAACTCGGACAACTTCCCGGAGGATTCGGCCAAATGCCCAGCCGTTTCCGGCGACTTTTTAAGCGGTTCCAAGAACCTCTTGAACGGCCTGAAGAACTCCTTCAGCCTCTCCACCAACTTTTTTAGAGGCTCAAAGAACTTATTTTGCCGCTCAAAGAGCTTTTTGAAAGGCTCCAAGAACTTATTTTGCCGCTCCAGCAACCCGTGGAACCATCAAAACAGGCCATTAACTGATAAAAACAAGCCTGGCCGACTGCCCGGGAACCCGCGAAAAGGTTCAAATCCTTGCCAATAACCCGCCGGGTTCACGGCCACAGGCCGCAAAAGTTTCTGCGGCCCAGCCATTTCCCACTCAAACCACCGAAACAAGCCCCTGCGACTGAATAATACTCCCCCAACAGCCCCCCCGGCAAGGTATTAGCCCGAATTCCGAAATGAACGGGGAGCGCGCCCGCCCCGGGCGCAGTTTTTCGCGCCCTCGCGGAAAACCCGGGCGCACAGACAAGTTCCAAACAACCCACGCGGTCTCACACGCAAGGTGCTGGACGGGCGGCGCGTCCAGCCACACCCGGGGCGGGTGTGCTCCCCAACTGCGGAATTCGGGATTGGGGCGGTGCGGCATTGCCGTCCGCCACGCGAAAGGGCCTCAACAAACCCGGCGGGATTTCAAAGCGCCAACGTCGCGCACGGCACATCCTGCGCGGCGAGCTGGAGCTGGACGTGCGTGGCGCCGATGTGATGGAGCTGTTCGGCCATGACGTGCTGGGCGAGTTCGGGCTTGTTGCATTCGCGGCTCAAGTGCGCGAGGTAAAGATGCTTCAGGTCGGCGGACATGATTTGCGCGACGGTCTCGGCGGCGGTGTCGTTGGAAAGATGGCCGTGGCGGCCGAGGATGCGCTGCTTGAACGCCCAGGACCGGCGCGGACAGTCCTGCAACATTTTCACGTCGTGATTGGATTCGAGGACGAGGACGTTCGCGCGCGCGGATGCGTTCGAGCACGAGCCTGGTGACGTGGCCGAGGTCGGTGGCAAAGCCGATATTGCCGGCGGCGGTGCGCAAAATAAAGCCGACGGGGTCCTGCGCGTCGTGCGGAATGGAAAAGGTTTCGATGGCCACGTCGCCGATTTCAAAGCCCGCGCCGGTTGCAAACAACCGCCAGTCAATTTTGGTTTTGAAGCGTGTCGGCGGTTTCGAGGGCGAGATTGGTCTTCTTGCTCCATTTGTTTTTGAACGTCCAGATGGTCGCGTCCTGCGTGCCGCGGTTGCAATAGACCGGGATTTGAAATTTGTCGGCGATGCCGAGCAATCCGGCGATGTGGTCGGCAGTGTTCGTGGGTGATCAGAATGGCGGAGAGATTTTCCGGCGTGCGGCCGATGCTGGCGAGGCGCTGGCGGATCTGGCGCGGGGAAAAGCCGGCGTCCACGAGAATGCGGGCTTCGGCGGTTTCGACGTAGGCGCAATTGCCGGACGAACCGCTGCCGAGGATGGTGAATTTGACGGACACGAAGCGAGGTTAATGCGGAAAGTGAAAAGCGAAAAGCGGAAACCGACGGGCAATTTGTTTCGACAGAATTTGACGCTGGCGCAAAGTCTGCTTAAATTAGCCGGGATTTTCTGTTTGAGCTGCATCAAAAAATGCATGACGAGCCGGGTGTTTGCTGAAGTTGCCGGGCGCTGGCCCATCCGGCTGGCCGTGACCGCCGTGATGGCGGTGGTTGTCCATTGCCTTTCGCGGCTAGCGCGCAAAATGCCGGGAAGCAGATGTTGCGCGGCCACGTGCCGGCGGCGATTGCGCGTTTTCATCTGCAGCCGTTGCGTCCGCTGCCGGCGACGAACCGGTTGAACCTGGCGATTGGGCTGCCGCTGCGGAACCAGGCGCGCTTGACCCGGCTGCTGGCGGAAATCTACGACCCGGCCAGCACGAATTACCACCATTACCTGACGCCGGAGCAGTTCGCGGCCCAGTTTGGCCCGACGGAACAGGATTACCAGTCGCTCATCAATTTTGCGAAGACGAACGGCCTGACGGTGACGGCGACGTATCCGAACCGCGCCGCTGCTGGACGTGAGCGGCAGCGTGGCGACGGTTGAAAAGGTCTTTCACGTGACGTTGAACGTCTATCAGCACCCGACGGAGAACCGCACGTTTTACGCGCCGGACACGGAGCCTTCGATAAATCTAGCGTGCCGATCTTGCACGTCAGCGGCCTGGACAATTATTCGCCTGCCGCGACCGGCGCTTAAAAAAAAATCCCCTGAACAATAAACCGGCGGGCGTGGCGCCGGCTTCGGGCGGTTCCGGGCCGGGCGGCAGTTTTCTGGGAACGGATTTCCGGGCCGCCTATGCCCCGGGCGTGACGCTTGACGGCGCGGGGCAGCCGTCGGGCTGGTGGAGTTCGACGGTTTTTATTCCAATGATATCGCGACCTACGAAACGGCGGCCGGAATTCCGCCGGTGCCGATTCAGATCACATCTGCTGGACGGTTTCAACGGCATTCCGACCACCAACGCGAACAACGTGATCGAGGTGTCCATGGACATCGAATTGGTCATTTCCATGGCGACGAATCTCGCCGGGGTCGTCGTTTTTGAAGCCGGGCCGTCCGGCAACTTCGACAGCATTTTGGACAGCATGGCTGCGAGCAACCAAATCAAACAATTCAGTTCGTCCTGGGGGTTCGTCGGTTCCAGCTTCTGATCCGAATGCCGACCAGATTTTCACGAACATGGCCGTCCAAGGCCAGTCGTTCTTCCAGGCGTCCGGAGACGGCGACGCCTGGGTCAATCCGATCTGGGTTCCCGCCGCCAGCCCCTACGTCACCTAGTGTGGGAGGAACGACGTTGACGATGAACGGTTCGGGCGCCTCGTATGGCTTCGGAAACCGTCTGGAATTTGGGCTATAGCCCGCCCGCCGTGGACGTCCGGAAACGGAAACGGCTATTTGGGCAGCGGCGGCGGCGTCAGCACCTCCTACCCGATTCCCATCTGGCAGCAAGGCATCAACATGGCGACCAATCACGGCTCGACCACCATGCGCAACATCCCCGATGTGGCGATGACGGCGGATAACATTTATGTGATCTACAACAACGGTTCCATCTACCCGGACGGCGGCGGCACCAGCGCGGCCGCGCCGTTGTGGGCGGGCTTCACCGCGCTCGTCAACCAGCAGGCCGCCACCTTGGGCAAGCCGGCGGTTGGCTTTCTCAACCCGGCCCTCTACGCGATTGGCAACGGGCCGAACTACGCGACGGCTTTTCACGACATCACCAACGGAAATAATTTCAGCGCCGTCAGCCCGACCAATTATCCCGCCGTTCCCGGCTACGATCTTTGCACGGGCTGGGGCACGCCGAGCCGGGCAGAATTTGATCAACGCGCTGGTTTCCGCCGGACACGCTGGGCATCGTGCCGGCCACCGGATTTGTCGCCACCGGCCCGGCCAGCGGAGCGTTCAGCCCCGCTGTCGCAAATCTTTTTCCTGACCAATTCGGGCGCCAGTTCCCTCACCTGGTCGCTCGTCAACACCTCCGCCTGGCTCAATGCTTCCGCGACCAGCGGCACGCTGGCCGCCGGCGCGACCAACAACGTCACGATGAGTTTGACCGCCGCCGCCAACAGTCTCGGCGTGGGAACTTATGCCGCCATCGTGAATTTTACGAATTGGAACACGCACGTCGTGCAGCGCCTGCCGTTCACCTTGCTGGCGCTCCAACCATTGTTGGTCCAGCCGGCGACCGGCTTCACGGCCGCCGTGGCCGGCGGCGTGCCGACCGGCGTCACCACGCAAAACTTTTCGCTCACGAATTCCGGATCCGTTCCTCTGAACTGGACGCTCATCAACACCTCGGCCTGGTTGACGGCCTCGGGCGGCGGCACGCCTGGCTGCCGGGGCGACGACCACCGCGACCGTGAGTTTGAGTTCCGCCGCGACCAATCTGGCGACGGGAAGCTACACCGCCACCGTCTGGTTCACCAACCAGACCAGCGGCGGCGCGCAGAGCCTGCAATTCGCGTTGCTGGTGAACCAGTCGCCGGTGCAAAATGGCGGATTTGAAACCGGCGATTTCACCGGCTGGACGTTGAGCGGTCCTGACACCAACGACATCAAGTGGTTACCGCTAGCGGCGGCAATCTCGCCGCATTCCGGCAATTATTTCGCGGCGTTGGGCGCAGCATAGCACGCTCGGCTATCTCTCCCAGACGCTGCAAACCTTCGCAAACCAGTCTTATCTGCTTTCCTTGTGGTTCAACTGCCCGATTGTCGCCGGTGGCAACACGCCCAACGAATTCAGTGTCTCCTGGAACGGGAACACGCTTTTTGATCAAACCAACATGCCTCCCACGCAGCGGCTGGACCAACCTGCAATTTGTCGTCACCGCGACCGGCAGCGAGCAGCGTCCTCCAGTTTGGCGAACGGGACGACCCGTGGTATCTGGGCCTCGATGATGTCAGCCTGACGCCCATTCCGGCGGCGGATGTTCCAGCCGGCAACGGTCATGATGACAAACGAGCAATCTCAAGTTTGCGTGGACTGCGCTGACCGGCTTGGTCTATCAGGTTCAATTCAAAACCAACCTGCTCCAGACCAACTGGGACGTTTTGAAAAACATCCCGGCAACGAACACCATTGTCACGTTCGTGGACACCAATCCCATCACCGGCTCGCCGCAAAAGTTTTACCGGCTGTTGCTGTTGCCATAGGCAAATGACTCGGAATGAACGTCTTAGCCTAAACGATGAACCCGGCAACGCCGCCGACCGGCAGCTTTCTCTACGAATTTGATGATGGGCACAAGGTCTGCTAAATTAAGGACTGTGAATCGCGGGGGTTTCCTCAAATGCGAGCGCCGTCTGTTTTGGGCGGGCTTGGGAAGCGCATTGTTCATCTGGAGCTGGCGGCATCTGCCCAAACGCGCCCGAGAAAAATTTTGCCGGATCATGTTCCCGCGGCGGTTGTGCCGAAGCTGGTTCCCCAGGGCCGTCTGCCGGCGACCACAAATCTTTCCCTCACCATCGGATCTGCCGCTACGGAATCCAGGCCGCGTTGGATGAATTGCTGCGCCAGCTTTACGACCCGCGCAGCCCCAATTTCCACAAATTTCATCTCACCGGCGGAATTCGCGGCCCGGTTCGGCCCCTCCGAAGCTGGATTATCAGGCGGTCATGAACTTTGCCGGAGACGAACGGTTTGACCGTGGCCGGCACGCATCCGAACCGCGTGGTGCTGGACGTGGAAGGCAGCGCGTCAAATGTCGAGCAGGCGTTTCAAATCACTTTGCACACCTACCGGCACCCGAACGGAGGCGCGCAACTTCTTTGCGCCGGACACCGCGCCGTCGGTGCCGGCGAATTTATCCGTGGTGACGGTCGAGGGGTTGGATGATTACCAGCCTGCCGAAGCCGCTGTTGCACCCCATTGACCCGTTGAAAGCCCGGCCGCTGGGCGGCACCGGCCCGAGCGGCTATTACGCCGGCAACGATTTTCGCAACGCCTACGTTCCCGGCACGACCCTCAACGGCGCGGGACAGTCGGTGGGGTTGCTGGAATTTTCCGCTTATTACAAGGCGGACATCACGAATTACGAAAAAACGATCGGCGTGACCAGTTATGTTCCGCTGAACAATGTCGTCATCGGCAACGCGCGCGCCCGGCACCGCCAACAACGACGAGGTGGCCTTGGACATCGAGGTGGCCATCGCCATGGCGCCGGAGCTGTCGCAGGTGATTGTTTATGAAATCAGGTCCAGCGCCAGTTCCATCTTGAGCCGCATGGCCAATGACAATCTCGCCAAGCAATTGAGTTCTTCCTGGACCTGGAGCGGCGGGCCGAGCACAACAATTGACAATATTTTCAAAGCAGATGGCCGCGCAAGGGCAGTCGTTTTTTCAGGCATCCGGCGACAGCGACGCCTACACCGGCAGCCAGACGCTGGACAACTCCAGCCAGACCACCGCGCCGGTGGACAGCACGAACCTCACCTGTGTCGGCGGCACCACGCTGACCATGAACGGCGCCGGCGCTTCCTGGTCATCGGAAACCGTCTGGAATTGGAACAACAGCGGCCAGCCGAACGTCGGTTCCGGCGGCGGCGTCAGCACCTACTACACAATTCCGTCTTGGCAGGCCAACATGAGCATGGCAAACAACTCCGGCTCGACCGTCTGGCGCAACATCCCCGACGTGGCGTTGACGGCGGACAACGTGTTTGTGGATTACAACAACGGCAGTTCCGGCGGCTTCGGCGGCACCAGTTGCGCCGCGCCGTTGTGGGCGGGGTTTTGCGCGCTTGTCAACCAGCAGTCCGTCGCGGCGAGCGGAACGACCGTCGGCTTTTTGAATCCGGCGCTTTACGCCATCGCCGGCGGCGGCAATTACGCAAACTGCTTTCACGACATCACCACCGGCGACAACATTGGTTCCGGCACGCCGGGACTGTTCTACGCCGTCGCCGGTTACGACCTCTGCACTGGCCTGGGCACGCCGAACGGCACGAACTTGATCAACGCGCTGGCGCCGCAGCTCGTGCCGGATTTTGTCACCCAGCCGTCCAGCCAGTCTGTGACCAATGGCGACGGCGTCGCCTTCAGCGCGACCGTTGGCGGCCAGCCGCCTTTCAGTTACAACTGGCGGTTCAATGGAACCAATCTGCCCGCCGACGGCAATGTTTCCGGCGCCACCGGCAATGTTTTGTCAATCGCGGCGGCAACGGGCGCCAATGCCGGCAACTACACGCTGGTCGCCACCAACCTCTACGGTTCCGCCACCAGCAGCGTCGCCACCCTCACCGTCCTGCTCCCGGCGGCAATCACCGTTCCGCCCGTTTCGCAAACAATTCAATGCGGCGGCGACGCCGGCTTCAGTGTCGCCGCCAGCGGCACGGCGCCGTTGAAATACCAGTGGAGCCTGGACGACGTGGCTCTCCCCGGCGCGACCAACACCAGCCTTTCGCTGACGAACATACATCTGCCCAGCCACACCGTCACCGTGGTGGTGACCAATCTATACGGCAGCGCGACCAACTCGGCGGCCCTCGCCGTGCAAGACACGCTGCCGCCAGTCATCACGCTGGTCAGGACCAATCCGTTTTATGTCGAGTTGGGCGGCGTCTACGGCGATCCTGGCGCGACCGCCTACGATTTCTGCGCGGGAATTGTTCCGGTCACGGCCAGTGGCGCGGTCAACACCGGCGCGGTCGGCACCAACATCGTGACCTACACCGCCGACGACGACAACGGCAACACCAACACCGCCACGCGCGCCGTCATCGTGCGCGACACCACGCCGCCGGTGATTTCGTGGAGCTTCACCAATCTGGCGCTGGCGGCGGGAACCAACTGCGCCGCGACGATGCCCGACGTGACCGGCACGAATTTCATTCTCGCCAGCGATTTGTCCGAACCGTTGGCCATTGTGCAAAGCCCGGCCACCGGAACCGTTTTGCCCATCGGAACCAACTTGGTGGTCATCGCCGTGTCGGACATTTACAGCAACACCGCCTATTCGCTCAATTCCTTCATCGTTCAGGACCAGACGCCGCCGGCGATTTTGAGCCAGCCGCTAGACCAGACCAGCACCCCCGGCACGACCGCAAACTTCAGCGTCGTCGCCGCGGCCTGCACGCCGATCGTTTATCATTGGTTCTTCAACAACGCAATTTTGGCTCCACAAACAAACAGCACGCTGACGCTTTCCAACGTCACCGCCGCCGCGGCCGGAAATTATTTCGCCGTCGTTACCGCGGACGGCGGCTCCACGACCAGCAGCGTCGTCGCGCTGACGGTGGATTTGATTTCGCCCGCTCTGGCCGTCGCGTCGTCCGCAAATCCGTCCGGCTTTAATGACAATTTGAATTTCTCTGCAACCCTCACGCCGACAAACATTACCGGCGCCATTCAATTTCTAACCAACGGCACGGCCTTTGACGTTGAACCGCTGGTCGCTGGAACCGCCGTCAGCACGAACCTTTCCGTTTTGCCGCGCGGCACGAATGTTGTCACCGCCCTCTATTCCGGCGACGCCAATGATCTGCCCGCCACCAACACGCTCGCGCAAATCGTCACGAACCATCCGCCGGCCGTCACCGACGTGTTTTACGAACGGCTGGCGGGTTACCCGCTGGACATCCCCGTGGCGGACCTCGCGACCAATTGGAGCGACCTTGACGGCGACACCCCTTCGCTGGCCGGACATCAGCCCCAGCGCGGACGGCGTGAGCGTGATCCTGCAAGCCGGGACCGGCACGCTGGTATATTTTGACACGAACGACGTGGACGACGAGTTCGTCTGCGCCATCAGCGACGGCTGGGGTGGCACAAATTTCCAGACGGTTTACATCAACATCGTGCTGACCAACACGATTCCGCACATCATCGGCGTGGGGAGCGGTTCGAACGGCGGTGTGACGTTGACCCTCGCCGGCGCGCCAGACCACACCTATGTTTTGGAGGCGGCCACGAACCTTCTCCCGCCGGCCGACTGGCTGCCAACGGCAACGAACACCCTCGGCACGAATGGCGTCTGGCAGTTCACCGACGCGGATGCGACTAATTTCCCGCAGCGATTTTACCGCTTGAAACTGTCGCAATGACGTGACGGGCCACCGCCGTTTCGGTAACATCAGCGCGTGCGTGATTGGCTCCAACGTGTCGAAGCGGGAATTCAAAACCGCCGCTTGTTCCGGCCCGGCGAAAACATCCTGGTCGCGGTTTCCGGCGGGCTGGATTCGATGACGCTGCTCCATGCGTTGAAGGAACTTTCCCAGCGTCACCGGTGGCGTTTGGTCGTCGCGCACTTCAACCACCGGCTGCGCGGGCACGCCAGCGACGCTGACGAGAATCTTGTCCGCAAAACTGCCGCGAAAATGAAACTGCCAGTCGCCGCTGAACCGGCGGACATAAGACTGTTCGCCACAAAATCAAGGCTCTCCATTGAAATGGCCGCGCGGAAATTGCGGCACGAATTCCTGGCGCGGGTCGCGAGAAAATGGAACATCAAAACGGTTGCGCTGGCACATCATGCCGGCGATCAGGTCGAGCTTTTCTTCCTGCGCCTCCTCCGCGGCGCCGGCGGCGCGGGCCTGGCCGGCATGAAATGGCGATCCCCGTCGCCATCTGACCGGAAAATCGCGCTCGTCCGCCCGCTGCTGGATTTTTCCAAGGCGGAACTGCTCGCTTTCGCGCGGGAGAACAAAATCCGGTTCCGCGACGACGCGACAAATTCTTCGACTGATTTTCTGCGGAACCGGATCCGCCACGAGTTGCTGCCGCTGCTGCGCCGACATTACCAGCCCGCGCTGGACCAAACTGTTTTGCGCCTGATGAAAATCGTCGGCGCGGAGGCGGAATTCGTCGGTGACGCGGCTCAACGGGCGGCGGCGAACCTGTGGCTCGACCAAGTTCGGCCGCAGGCTGAACGCCGCATTTTCGATGAATTGCCCATCGCCGTTCAAAGGCGGATTTTGCTGTCACAAGTCGAACGACTCGGCCTGCCGGCGGATTTTGAATTGATAGAGTCGCTGCGGCAATCGGCAGATTGCTTTGCCAGCGTTGGCGCGAATATTTCTGCGGCCCGCGACGCGAGTGGAAAAATCGTTTTGCGCAGGGCACAAACCGCCACATTCGACCGGAGCGAACGAACCGTGGATTTGGCCAAGCCCGGGCACGCGGAGTTGGGAGGCAGGCGTTTTCACTGGAGCGTAAAACCGATGAGGCATTTTTCGCGACCGCGGCAAAGGGCAGGCGTGGAATCTTTCGACGCGGACGAGGTTGGCGGTGAAATTGTCCTGCGCCACTGGCGGCCCGGCGATCGGTTCCAGCCCATTGGCTTGAAAGCGGCGGCAAAATTGCAGGATTTGTTCATGAACGCCAAAATTTCCGCCCCGCGGCGGCGTGAATTGGTCTTGGCCACAACCGCCAAAGGCGAAATTTTCTGGGTGGAAGGTTTGCGGATTGCGGAGCAATTTAAGTTGACGCGCCGCACGAAGCGGCGTTTGCTCTGGCGCTGGGGAAACAAGCCAGCCTGATGATGACGCGGTCCCAGCAGCCTTTCTATTTTGGTTTTGGCGGCGGCGAAAAATCACGCTGGCCCATGACGCGACCGGCGGTCAGGAACAAACGGTAGGTGACATTCGTTTCCAGCGGCGTCGGCCGGCTTTTCGCCACGGCGGGTTTCATGCCGCGAATCGGCGCGCCGTAGTAAAACCGCTGGGTCGGAACGGAATTTGAGTCGGAAACAAGATGCCACAGCGGCAGGGTGAATTTATTGGTCTGCCAGTCGGCCAGCCGGACAACTTTGACTTCCGTCAACCGGATAGCGGCGATCCAGATTGAATCTCACATTTGCTGTGTCAATGCTGACGGCTTTCAAGCGCTGCCGGGCAGCAACCCTCGGATTTGAGTCGGCGGCGTGGGAAATCTGCATGGGCGGGCGCCTGCCCCAGTGGGTGAAAGCGCGGATATAAACGGCGGCCAACACGATGAAAACCGCCAGCAAGACCCATTGTTTCTTTGCCATAACAAAATGACCGGCGCGAGTCGCGGATCTAAGCAGGTTGCCGTTCCAGCATCACAGCCTCTTCAATTCATCCAGTCCGGAAAACCAACGGCCTGCGCGGCGGCATTGACATCGTATCCTCTCGACCACGGCAGGCTCCACAAATCTCTTGCGCGCGTTTTGCGAACGGAGCTGTCGAAGAAAAGAATGTTCACTCCTTTGCCGTGCCGCTTGATGGCAAAGTGATGCATCTCGGCGCCGGCGCCCATCCATTCGCCGTTGAAGGCGGGAGGGAGGTCGTTGAAATGCGGCCCGCCGCCGCGCCACATCGCGTCCAGAAACAACGGCGTGATAGAGGCTTGCGACGCGGCGCCATATTTCCTCCAGTGAAAACTGGCGTCACGCCCTTGAATGTTGTTGGTGTTGGGATTGTAAACCCAGCAATTGACGCCGTAACTGGCAATCAGCAGACGGCTGGGGTCCGATCGGATCGTTCATCGGGAAATCATACGCGGTCGTGGGGCCGCCATAATCCACGGCGTTCGGGTCGTCGAGCGTGGTCGCTGGACCTCCTGGTCGCCCGGCCCGCGGCGGTCGGTTGCCTTGGGACAAAGCAGCAGGTCGGGCTTCTGCGCGTAACCGTTGGTGAGCGCCAGCACCCACGCGCCGCGCGCCCAACTGACGCTCGTCCCGACCATGAACGAATCCTCATTCTCGTCGGCGTAAAGTCTCCATGTGATGCCCCATTGCTTGAGATTCGAAATGCAGTTGGCATCCAGCGCCCGGTCTTTGGCGCGGCTTAACACCGGCATGAGCATCCCGGCGAGAATGGCAATGATCGCGATCACCACCAGCAGCTCGATCAGGGTAAAGGCCCCCTCCGCGCGAAAATCACTTTCCCGTTGGTGGGATGGCCGGCTGTTGGCTGTGTTCATAAACTTGGCGCCGTCCGCGGCAGTTGGACAAATAATTTGACGCGTTTCACGCCCGCGGTGTTACAAGTTTTTGTGATGAAAAACCGGTTCCGGATCACATTTGTGCCCGTTCGGGCCGTCCGTTTATGGCACGGAGGTCGCCTTCTGGCTCAAGTTCAGGCCTTTTCCAGAAGGCCGCAAACCTGTCAAAAGGGCTCGGGAAAGTTCTTTACACGACAGGGCGAACAATTACAATTTGGCGCTCTAATTGATTATGGAAGCAAAGACGAAGACGATTGAACAATTCAAGACGCACGACAAGGACACAGGGTCGGCCGACGTGCAGATCGCGCTGCTGACGCAGCGCATCAACCATTTGACCGAGCATTTGCAGACGCAACAAAAAGGATCACAGCTCGCGCCGCGGGCTGCTGATGATGGTCGGCCAGCGCCGCCGCCTGCTGGATTATCTGCAGACCACGGACTTGGGCCGTTACCAGACGGTCACGAAGAAACTGAAACTGCGCCACTAAGATTTTGCGGAGGTCCGCCCTGCCCTTTCCGGCGGGCCGCCCTCCGCTTTCAATTTGGGCCGGAAACGCGAACGGCCCGATTTCCAAACCAAACACATCAAATAAATCGCGAAATTAAATTCGTTGCCTCCGGGAAATTTCATTCAGCTCCGACTGCGTTCGGAGTTCACTGAAGTTCCTCCGGCGGCGGCGGGAAAGTTAGAACATGTCAGAGAAAATAACCGCCCAGGTGGGCGACAAGCAGATCATCATTGAAACCGGAAAACTCGCCAAACAAGCCGACGGCGCGGTGACCGTCCAGCTCGGCGAAACCATCGTCATCGTGGCCGCCGTGGCCGCGACCAAGGCCAAGGAAGGCCAGGAATTCTTCCCCCTGACCGTGGATTACCGCGAGAAGGCCGCCGCCGCGGGAAAATTCCCCGGCGGTTACTTCAAGCGCGAAGGCCGTCCGACGGAAAAGGAAATCCTCACCTGCCGCCTCACCGACCGGCCCATCCGCCCGCTCTTTCCGAAGGGCTGGTATAACGAAGTGCAGGTGCAGACCGTCGTGTTGAGCGCCGACGGCGAGAACGACCCGGACATTTTGAGCATCATCGGCGCGAGCGCCGCGCTGATGGTCAGCGACATTCCGTGGGCCGGGCCGCTCGGCGCCGTCCGCGTCGGCCGCGTCGACGGCAAGTTCATCGCCAACCCCACGCACGCCGAAATGGCCGAGAGCGACCTCGACCTCGTTTATGTCGGCAACGAAACACGACATCGTGATGTATGAAGGCTCGGCCAAGGAAATCACCGAGGCGGACTTCAACGCCGCGCTGAAATTCGGCCAGGAATGCTGCGCAGCCGATCATCGCCGCGCAGAAGGAACTCGTCGCCAAGTGCCGGCAAGAAGAAGCGCGAAATCACGCTCAACAAGGCGTCCGATGAAATTTTGGCAGGAAGCCAAGAACCTCGCCGGCGACCGTTTTGTGCCCGCGCTGCTCACGCCCGGCAAACTCGCCCGCGAAGCCGCCTGCAAGGCGATTCAGGACGAAGTCGGCGCGAAGCTCGTCGAGAAATTCGGCGCGGAAAAAGTCACCGACTTCATCGTCAAGGACGCCTTTTATTACATCCAGAAGGAAGCCGTCCGCAGTTTGATTTTGAACAGCGGCAAGCGCCTCGACGGCCGCGCGTTTGATGTCGTCCGTCCGATTTCCAGCGAAGTCGGCATTCTGCCGCGCGCGCACGGCTCGGCGCTGTTCGCGCGCGGCGAGACGCAGGCCGTCACGCTCGCCACGCTCGGCACCGGCGACGACGTGCAGGAATTCGATTCCTACACCGGCGGCGAGAGCGAGAAGAAATTCATCCTGCACTACAACTTCCCGAATTTCTCCGTCGGCGAAACCGGCCGCATCGCCGGTCCGGGCCGGCGCGAAATCGGCCACGGCGCGCTCGCCGAACGCAGCATCGAGCCGATGCTGCCGTTGAAGGATTATCCCTACACCATCCGCGTCACCAGCGAAATCATGGAGTCCAACGGCTCCACCTCGATGGCGACCGTTTGCGGCGGCACGCTGGCGCTCATGGACGCGGGCGTTCCGATGATTCGTCCGGTCGCCGGCATCAGCGTCGGCATCTGCACCGAATACAGCGGCGAGAAGATTTCCAAATACCAGCTCCTCACCGACATCATCGGCTGGGAAGACCATTACTGCGACATGGATTGCAAAATCGCCGGCACGGAAAAAGGCATCACCGGCTTCCAGCTCGATTTGAAGCTCAAGGGCCTGCCGCACGCGCTGATGACCGAGACGATTGAAAAAGCCCGCGTCGCCCGGATGCACATTCTGGCGGAAATGGCCAAGACGCTCGCCGAGCCGCGCAAGGAATTGAGCAAATACGCCCCGCGCATCGAAGTCATCCAGCATCAACCCGGAAAAGATCGGCGCGCTCATCGGGCCGGGCGGCAAGAACATCAAGCGCCTCGTCGAGGAATCCGGCTGCGAAATTGACATCGAGGACGACGGCACGGTGAACATCTTCTCCGTGTCGCCCGAAGGCATGAAGATTGCCGTGGACGCCATCAGCGGCATGACCGCCGAGGCCGAGGTCGGCAAGATTTATCGCGGCAAGGTCGTCACCATCAAGGAATTCGGCGCGTTCGTCGAATTCCTGCCCGGCAAGGACGGCCTGGTTCACATCAGCGAACTGGCCAACTTCCGCGTCAAGAAGACCGAGGACATCTGCAAGATCGGCGACGACATCGCCGTCAAATGCCTCGGCGTGGATGAAAAAGGCCGCGTGCGCCTCTCGCGCAAGGCCGCGATGGAAGACCGCGACAAGGAAATGGCCGCCGAACAGGTCAAGGCGTAATCCATCGAAGAATTCAAGGCGCGGATGGCGAAAGCTGTCCGCGCTTTTTGTATTGCCAAACTGTCACGTGAATTTGACAACACGTTTGACTACGCCGCAAAAGAACCCTAACTTAACCAGCGAATGCTGGCGGCTGAATCAAAGGCGGCGGGCCAAGGAGTGGCCAACCCGTCCACCAATCAACTCTGCACCGTTCCTGGAAGCATCTCGTGGAACCGGTGGAGCCGTTTCTGGAAACGGTCACGCAGCAGTTGATGCAGCAGGTCCACAGCTTCGACCCGCAAATCGTCCCCTACGCCCAATACGCCCTCGACGGCAGCGGCAAACGGCTGCGCCCCACGCTGGTGGCGCTGGCGGCGCGCACGCTCGGCCCGGTGCAGGAGGCGCACGTCACGGCGGCGGTCATCATCGAAATGGTCCATCTGGCCACGCTGGTGCATGACGACGTGATGGACGAGGCGGAAATCCGGCGCGGCCAGCCGACGCTGGCGGCGAACTGGGGCAACGAAATCGCCGTGCTGTTCGGCGACTGCCTGTTCGCGCAGGCGGTGAAGCTGGCGGCCAGTTTCCCGACGCCGGAAGTCTGCCGGGCGGTGGCGGCGGCCACGAACACGGTTTGCACCGGCGAGATTTTGCAGACGCGCAGCCGGCAGAATTTCGCTGCGTCGCGGCGCGAGTATTTCCGGGTGATCGAGATGAAGACGGCGGAGCTGTTCACCCTGTCGTGCGATTTGGCGGCGTTTTTGAGCGGGGCGGCGCCGCGGCAGCGGGAGGCGTTGCGGGAATTCGGCGCGGCGTTCGGCACGGCGTATCAGGTTTATGACGATTGCGTGGATTTGTTCGGGACCGAGGCGCTGGCGGGCAAATCGCTCGGCACGGATCTGGCCAAGGGCAAACTGACGTGGCCGGTGTTGCTGGCGTGGGAACGCGCGGGCGCAGCCGACCGGACGCGGCTGGAGAAAATGATTGAGCACTGGCAGCCGGAGAATCTCCCCGCCGTGAATGAATTGCTGGCCCGATACGAAACGTTTGAGCCGTCGCTGGCAGGTCATCGGCAAGTATCTGGAGGCAGCGCGCCGGGCGTTGAAGCTTTTGCCGGAATCCAGCGGACGGGCCGGGCTTTTGGGGCTGGCGGATTTTTTAGCGCAACAAACGGACGCTTTGGCGGTTAATATCTGAACCATGATTATGGCCGAACCAATTCCACGCCGCGAGTCGGAGCCATCCGCGCCGGTGGATGAAGAGGTGCTGGTGGCGCAGGCCCGCCAGGGCGATTTGAAGGCTTACGACGAACTGGTGAAACGCTATCAGGAGCGCATTTACGCGACGCTTTACCACATGACGTCCAATCACGAGGACGCCAACGACCTGGCGCAGGAGTCGTTCATCAAGGCGTTTCAGGCGTTGAAGAGCTTCAAGGGCGGATCGAGTTTTTACACCTGGCTTTACCGGATTGCGGTCAACAAGACCATCAATTTCCTCAAGCAGCGGAAGAACCGGACGCACATGAGCCTGAACGATATGGATTTCAATGCCGAGCATGACCCGGACCTGGTGGCGTTGATTTCCGAGCAAACGCCGCGGCGGGAGGCGGGCTTGACGGAATTGCAGGAAAAATTGAACGCGGCATTGCTGAAGCTGTCAGAACCCCATAGATTGGTCGTCGTGCTGCATGACGTGCAAGGTCTGTCGCATGAAGAAATTGCGAAGGTGATGGATTGCAACGTCGGCACGGTGCGGTCGCGGTTGTTTTATGCGCGGCAGCAGTTGCAGGGGTTTTTGGCCGATTACCTGAAGCCAACATGAACGAAAACGAGAACAACTTCGAATCCGTTGCGCCGGTTGCTGGCGCTGAAGCGGCATGAAACTCCGCCGCCGGGCTATTTCGACGAATTTTTCCCGCGACGTGATGGCACGCATCCGCGCGGGAGAGGACAGCCGGGCAGCAAACGTTTCGAGCCAGTTACCGTGGCTGTTCCGGCTGATTTCAACGTTTGAGGTGAAGCCGGCGTTTGCCGGCGGCTTTGCCTCTGTGTTGTGCCTGCTTCTGCTTCTGGGAATTGTTTATGCCGAACGGCCGGACGGAGCTCCGCAACAGTTGCTGCAGGCTGCGGAAATTTCCAGTCCGCTGGCCGCTGCGCCGTCACCCGGCTTTATGAACCCGATGGCGGCGGCGGAGCAACCGGTGGCACATTCTGTTTCCAGCACCAATCCGGTGTTCAACGCCCAGCCGGTATCGGCTGCGTGGTTCGGTTCCCCAATCCGTGACGGTGCAACAGGTCACCTTCCGGTTGCAGTAAATTCAACACCCCTTTTGACCGGAAACGCATGCGCGCTTGAAACGCCGTGCGTTTTTCTGTTTAATCAGGCGAGTGCCAGCCAAAATCATCGCGGTCGCCAACCAAAAAGGCGGCGTGGGCAAGACCACCACCGCCGTCAACCTCGCCGCCTGCCTCGCCGCCGCCGGCCAGCGCGTGCTGCTCTTCGACCTCGACCCGCAGGCCAACGCCACCAGCGGCCTCGGGCTTGGAAAAAACCGAGGGCGCCAGCGCCTATCGCGTCCTGCTCGGCGAAGGCAGCTTGCTGGACAAAATCAAGCCGACGGCCTTCGAGCGGCTCGAAGTCGTGCCCAGCGAAGTGGATTTGTGCGCCGCCGACCTGGAACTGGCGCGGCTGGAGAATCACCTGCTGCGGGTCGCGCAATCGCTCAAGCCCGTTTTGGACAGCGACCGGTTCGACTGGTGCTGATTGATTGCCCGCCGTCGCTCGGCATTCTCACGCTGAACGCCTTTGCCGCCAGCGACGGCCTGCTCGTGCCCCTGCAATGCGAGTATTACGCGCTCGAAGGCATCTCCATGATGAACCGCGTGCTCGGCCAGTTGCGCGAGGCCGGCGTCAATCCGCGCCTCGACATCTTCGGCGTCGTGATGACGATGTTCGACGGCCGGACGAAACTGTCCAACGAAGTCGTCGGCGAGGTCCGCAATCTGCTGGGCGCGAAAGTTTTTGAGACGGTGATTCCGCGCAGCACGAAGCTGGCCGAGGCGCCGAGCTTCGGCAAGCCCATCATTCACTACGACAAATACAGCGCCGGCGCGGCGGCGTATGAACTGCTGGCGCAGGAAGTTTTCGGCCCGGCTGGCCGCTGCATAAGGAAAGATTCACCCGGCAATAATTGTTCACGATTTCGCAAAATCCGGCGAGCCGGGACCGGCGGGATTTTGCGATAAAGGAAGCCATGAACGAAACTGACGACCGGCACAAACGCTTTTAATGAGCAGGCTTGCCGTCGCTGCCGAACTTCACTAACTTCACGCCCGCAGAAAACATTTTATGGCCAGAGAAATTCTCGAAATGACGGTCGAATTGGCGACCATGGAATTGCCCGACACCAAAACCATCCGCCTCAAATGGCCGGACGGCTACAATCCCGATTTCAAGACCGGCCAGTTCATCACCCTTTGGTGGCCGGACACGCCGACTTACAAGCGCGCCTATTCGCTCTCGTCCTGCGCGCTGGACCGCGGCTATTACGAAGTCACCGTCAAGCGCGACGGCAAGATGGGCACGCGCATCGTGGATTGGGCGAAGCCCGGCGACAAATTTTTCGTCGTCCCGCCGGTCGGAAAATTCCTGCCCGTGTTCGACCCGCCGGGCAAGCATCTCATCTGCATCGCCGGCGGTTCGGGCGTGACGCCGTTCCGCGGCTTCGTGCGCGAAGCCACCAAGCGGAAGCTGGACACCAAAATCACCGTCCTTTACAGCGTGCGCACGACGCGCAGCATCATTTTCCAGGAGGAATTCCACCAGTTGGAACTGGAAAATCCGAACTTCAATTTCTACGTCACCTGCACCCGCTTGACAAGACGAGGACCCGTGGCGCGGCCGCCGCGGGCGCATCACGTCGGCTTGGGTCATGGAGCAGATCCATGATTTGAAGCAAACCGTTTTCTACGCCTGCGGCCCCAACGAGCTGGTTGAATAGGCCGAGGAAATGGTCCTCACGGAACTGGGCGTGCCCAAGGAACAGATGAAAACGGAGAAATGGGGCTGACCGGTGGAAAGCCGGGCGGCGGGGTTGCATGTTGAGGCGATTGCAGTCATCTTTAACCTGCAATTGCAATTATGAAGCGCACCGCCCTTTTTTCCGCGCACGAGTCTCTCGGCGCCAAACTGATTGACTTCGGCGGCTGGGAAATGCCGGTGCAATACACCAGCATCACCGACGAACACCTCGCCGTCCGCAACGCCGCCGGCATTTTCGACATCTCGCACATGGGCGAAGTCACCGTCAGCGGCGCGGGCGCGGCGGATTTTCTCAATGGCGTTTTGACGAACGACATCCGCAAGCTCGACGCCCGGCCTCGGCCAATACACCCTGATGTGCAACGAGCGCGGCGGCGTCGATTGACGACCTTTACGCCTACCAGCTTTCCGACGACGTTTATCTGCTCATCATCAACGCCTCGCGCATCGAGGCGGACGTCGCCTGGCTGCAGGCGCAGGCGGCGGAATTCTCCGGGCGAACTCAAGCTCACCGACGCCTCGCACAATTATTCCGCCGTGGCCGTGCAAGGCCCGCGCGTGAAGGAGTTCATCAACGCCGTCATTCCCGGCGCGTCCGTTTCCGCCAAACGCGTCAATGCCGTGACCGATTTGAAGAAAAATCGAAATCGGCGATGTTCACTTTTGAGCACGGCGGCGTGCTCGTCTCCCGCACCGGCTACACCGGCGAGGATGGATTTGAAATCGTCGGCGCCGACGAAGCGATCCGGCACGTCTGGAACAAGATTTTGGAAGCCGGCGCGCCGTTTGGCATCAAACCGTGCGGCCTCGGCGCGCGCGACACGCTGCGCACGGAGGTTTGCTTATCCGCTTTACGGCCATGAATTGGACGAGGAAACCACGCCCATCGAGGCCGGTTTGGGGATCTTTGTCTCGTTCGACAAGGGCGATTTTATCGGCGAACAGGTTTTGGCCGCGCAAAACGCGGGCGGCGTCGGCAAAGAAACTGGTCGCCTTCAAAATGAACGGCGACTCCGCGCCGCCGCGACCGCAATACGCGATTTTTTGCGGCGACAAAAGAATCGGGCGTCGTCACCAGCGGCACGCCGAGTCCGTCGCTTGGCCTCGGCATCGGCATGGGGTATGTGCCGCCGGAATTTGCGACGCTCGGCAAGACCATCGAAATCGAAATCCGCGGCACGCCCGACGCCGGCGACCATCGTGCCCAAGCCGATTTACAGGAAAGCTTGAAACGCAGATTTCGCGGAGCTCTGCACCAAATTTCGCCGCAAAAAGGCACAGAAGGCACAAAAGTTATTTCAGTTTTTGCGCCTTTTGTGGCTTTTTGTGGCTGAAATATTATGAGCAACATTCCTTCCGATTTGAAATACGCGAAATCGCACGAGTGGGTCCGCGTCAACGGCGACACCGCGACCGTCGGCATCACCGACCACGCGCAGCATGAATTGACCGACATCGTGTTTGTCGAACTGCCCGAAGTCGGCCGCAAGGTGAAGGCCGGCGAAGCCTGCGCCGTGGTGGAATCCGTCAAGACCGCCAGCGACATTTATTCGCCCGTCAGCGGCGAAATCATCGAGACGAACCAAGCCGTCGTGGACAACCCGGCGCTGGTGAACAAGGAACCGCACGCCGGCGGCTGGTTTTTCAAAATCAAATTGAGCAATCCGGCGGAACTGAACGCGCTGCTGTCGCCGGAGGATTACCAGAAGCAGATTGGTGGGTAAGAAACATGGTTGTATTTGAAAAGCTGGGCAAATGGCTATTAATTGCAGCAGTCACCTGTATGCTTTTAGTTCTTGCCGGCTATTCAACCTATATCTTTCTTTTTGAATCTCCAGTTTCTGTGTCAAAACTCGATAAGTTGTCAGTTGGAATGACGACAAGCCAAGTGAAAGAAATCCTTGGACTCCCGAACGATGATTTGGGGCGAGTCACATACGGAGGATCTGGAAAATTCATACATTCTTGGGAATTTGAGAATTTTTTCCATCGGAAGACTGCATGGGTGTTTTTTGACAATGACGATTGTTATACCCACTATAAAATTGAGGATGGCGGGATTTAATTTGTTCCATCAGATGTAGCTCATGAAAATCCGTCTCTTCATCAAACCGTATTGCCCGTGGTGCCACAAGGCGATGCGCTGGCTGGATGACCGCGGCATCGAATACGAGAAGATTGACGTGATTGCGGACGAGGCGGCCTTTGACGAGATGGTCCGCCTTTCCGGCCAGGAACTCGCGCCGGTGATTGACGTGGACGGCAAAATCCTTGCTGACTTCGGGCCGGAGGAACTGGCAAAATTCTGGAAGCAATTTGAATGACGACGACTGAACTGAAACCGCGCCCGCGCCTGCCGGAATGGCTGCGCTTCAACCTGCCCACGTCCGACACCTTCTCGCACACCCGCGCGCTGCTGGACGAACTGAAGCTGCACACGGTCTGCGAAAGCGCCAAGTGCCCGAACCATTGGGAATGCTGGGACAAGGGCACGGCGACGTTCATGATCGCCGGCGACCGCTGCACGCGCGCCTGCGGCTTTTGCGCGGTCAGCACCGCCAAGCCGCTCGCGCTCGAAGCCGACGAACCGCATGCGCGTGGCCGAGGCGACGCAGCCGGATGCAATTGCGGCACGTCGTCATCACCGCCGTGGCGCGCGATGATTTGAAGGACGGCGGCGCGGACCATTTCCGGCAGACGATTGAGGCGGTCCGCAAATTGAATCCGGGAAACCGTCATCGAAGTGCTGGTGCCGGATTTCAACGACAACGATGCCGTCCATCGAAAATGTGCTGTCGGCCAACCCGCACATTTTCAATCACAATCTGGAAACCGTCCGCCGGCTGACGCCGGAGCGTGCGGCATCGCGCGACCTACGACCGGTCGCTGAGCGTGTTGGGCAAGGTGAAGGAAAAACGCGGCAACTCGATTTACACCAAATCCGGCATGATGCTCGGTTTGGGCGAGCGGGAGGAGGAAGTGATGGTCGCGCTGGAGGATTTGCGGCGCGCGGATTGCGACATCCTCACGCTCGGCCAGTATCTCCAGCCGACGCTGAAGCATCTGCCGGTGGTGGAATTTGTTTCGCCGGAGCAATTCGCCGCCTTCGGCAACGTGGCGCGGGAAATGGGCTTTGTTCACGTCGCCAGCGGGCCGATGGTGCGCAGCTCGTATCACGCGGATGAATTCAAATTGTCGGAGCGCGGCGAGCCCGCCCGCAGGCAGCAATTCAAGCACTCGCGGGCAGGGCGCCCGTGCTCCGTTATGGTGAAAATGCATTACGATGGATGAGCAGGTAAATCGGCGATAGCCGATGCTCAAAATTCCAATCGTAAAACCCACCGTGATGACGATGCCGCGAAGCACCCGGGCCTTTTCCGCCACGCGCGCGGTCTGTTCCTTCTCGGCGTCCATGAAGCCGGCGAATTTGTTTTTCAGCGCGGCGGTGACGGCTTCCTCGTTTTTGAGTTCGAGAGTCAGCCATTTGCCATCGGAAGTTTTCCATTCCTCCGGCAGTCGCGACAGGATTTCCGCGGTGGCAGGTTGAAATCCCCAGCGCGTCCAAAACGGCGACGTTTCCTGCGTCCAAACCCGGAAGATGCCATGATTGGCGGCCAACGCCTCAAAGCGCCGCCAAAACATCTGCCGCGCGGTGTCGGCGACGGAAAAATCCGAAAACCCCTCGCCGTAAAGCAGCGCATGCTGCTTTGAAAGCCGAATCGCCAAGGGCGCCCAGGACGTTCCCTTCCGCATCCTCGACCACTTGAAACTCCTTGAGCTGTTTTTCCATTTCGTCGGCGGGCAGTCGCATGGAGAGCCAGATGGTCGCGAAGCGCGCCGAGGTCGTCAACCGTGGCGCGGCGAACGCGAAGTCCCGGCTGCGGGTTCACGGCGGCAGTTTGCGCCCGCCGGGTGATTCTGGCAACTCCGAGAACAAACGTGATGCACGCACTTGGACGGACGGGATTTGCATTTCTGCCGGCTTGTGGCAGTTTCAACGCGTTGTTAAATTGATTAAACATGACCAATTTGAAAGCTAATGAGTTGCTGGAGGTGCTGGACTGGCGCTATGCCACCAAGGTTTTTGACCCGGCCAGAAAAATCCCCGCCGACACCTGGCAGGCGCTGGAACAGGCGCTCGTGCTCACGCCGACCTCCTACGGTCTGCAGCCGTATCAATTTCTGGTCATCAACGACCCGGCCAGGCGCGCGGAATTGCTGCCGCATTCGTGGGGGCAAAAGCAGGTCGTGGACTGCCTCGCATTTCGTCGTCTTCACCGCCAAGACCAAAATGACCGAGGCCGACGTGGACAAGCTCATCCGGCGCATGGTGGAAATCCGCAAACTGCCGGCGCCGGAAGCGCTGGGAACCTATCGCTTCATGATGCTCGGCGATGTGGTGAACGGCCCGCGCGGCAAAATCGCGCACGAATGGGCGACGCGCCAGACCTACATCGCGCTCGGCAACTTGATGACCTGCGCCGCCGTTCTCGGCGTGGACGCCTGCCCGATGGAAGGTTTGGTTCCCGCCGAATACGACCGCATTTTGAATTTGAACGGCAGCGGTTACGCGACGGTTGTCGCCTGCGCGCTGGGCTATCGGTCGCCGGACGACAAATACGCGAAGCTGGCGAAAGTCCGCTACGAAACGAAAGAAATCGTGAGGCACATATGATCACCATTCGCAAAGCCGGGGAACGCGGCCACGCCAATCACGGCTGGCTCGACACGCATTTTACGTTTTCCTTCGCGGATTATTACGACCCGCAGCACATGGGTTTCCGCGCGTTGCGGGTCATCAACGACGACACCATCGCCGGCGGCGGAGGATTCGGCGAGCACCCGCACCGTGACATGGAAATCATCACCTGGGTTTTGAGCGGCGCGCTGCGAACACAAGGATTCGATGGGCAATGGCCGCATCATCCGGCCCGGCGAACTTCAATACATGGCCGCCGGCACCGGCGTGACGCACAGCGAATTCAATCCCTCGCCGACCGAGCCGGTGCATCTGCTGCAAATCTGGATCCTGCCCGATCACAAGCAGGCGCGAAACCAACTTATGCCGAAAAATCCTTTGCCAAGGCCGCGCCGGGCAAATTGCACCTCGCCGCCATCAAATCCGGGCGCGACGGCTCGATGAGCCATCAACCAGGACGCGGAGGTGTTCGTCGGCAAATTTGTCGCGGGCGACAAAATCAGCCATGCGCTCAACCCGACCGTCACGCCTGGCTGCACCTGGCCGAGGGCCAGATTCAAATTGAACGGCCGGCCTTGACCGCAGGAGATGGCGCAGCGGTTTCGGACGAGAACGAATTGATTCTCGAGGCAACCGGCCCGGCGCAGGTTCTGTTATTCGACTTGAATTGAGATGAAGAAAACCCTTCGCCTGTTCGCCGCGATTCTTGTCGTCGGCTCGATCATTTTTTGGGCGGCTGCGGGGGCGAATCGCGGCTGGACGAAGACGAGCGTTCCCAGGAAAGTTGCAGACCAAGTCACCGGCATCGAAGGCGTCACCTACGAAAAACATTTTGTGCCGGGCGTGGATTTTCTGGGCGCAACGCTGATCGGCGCGGGCGTCCTGGCAGGGGCGTCCTTTTTGTTCCGAGCCAAACCATAACATAACACCGAAACCAAATCTGAAAATGAAAACGAAACTCACCCTCCTCGCGCTCATCGCCATGACCGGCGGCGTTATTGCCGCGCCGGAAACATTCGACTTCAAAGACCCCAAGGGCATCAACAACGCCGGGTTCAAACTCGACGCGCCGCTTGGAATCCATCAACGGCACCGCCAGCGGCGTTTCCGGCACGGTCACGTTTGACCCCGAAAATCCCGGCGCGACCACGGGCAAAATCGTCGTCGCCACCAGCTCGCTCATGGTGCCCAATTCGATGCAACGGCAGCACATGCTGGGCGCCGATTGGCTGGATGCGGCGAAAATTCCCGGAAATTACCTTTGAAGTCCAAGGAATTCAAAAACGTCAAGACCGAGGGCGACACGACGACGGCGGATCTGACCGGCACGTTCACGCTCAAAGGCATTTCCAAGGAACTCACCGTGCCGGTGAAGCTGACCTACTTGAAAGACAAGCTCGCGGATCGGATGCCGGGGCAGAAAGGCGACCTGCTCGTCATTCGCGCCAGCTTTAGCATCAAGCGCGCCGACTTCAACATCAACCCCGGCAAATACGAGGACAAGGTTTCCAACACGATTGAACTCACCTTGAGCATCGCCGGCGCGTCGGCGAAATAGCGGAATGACTGGCCGGTCATTTAAGGCAATTTCCCCGACACGGGTTTTGCCGTTTGATTTGAACTGAAACCGGCCCGCTACGTCCAAACCAGCATAAACTAAACACCCGATCGTTATGTTCAAAAAACTGTTCGCTCCCGGAAATGATTCAGCGCTGACCAGCCTCGGCCTGCTGGCGTTGCGGCTGTTCTTCGGCCTGACGATGCTGTTGCATCACGGCTGGGACAAATTGATCACGTTCCACGAACACTCGTCCAGCTTCCCCGACCCGATGGGCGTCGGTCATGCCGCGAGCCTGGCCCTGACGGTTTTTGCGGAGGTGGTCGCCGCGGGCCTGCTGGCCATCGGCTTGTTGACGCGCTTCGCGGCGCTGGTGCTGGCGTTTGAAATGGCCGTGGCGTTCATTGAAGTCCACAAAATCTCCCTCGGCGGTGCGATGCCGGGCGAGCCGGCGCTCGTTTATTTTGGCGCCTATTTCACGCTGCTGCTGGCCGGCGGCGGAAAGTTGTCCCTGGACAAGGCATTCTTCCGCAAAAGCGCCAAGAGCGGTTGGGGAGCGGCGAAAAAATAAGCCGGAAACTGGCGGAGAGAGAGGGATTCGAACCCTCGACACCCTTTTGGAGTGTGCACGCTTTCCAGGCGTGTGCCTTCAACCACTCGGCCATCTCTCCAACCATTTATTTACAAGCACTTAACGAAGTTTTGAAATTTGCGAATTGACTTTCTGATACTGCAATCTGATACTGTTCGGGTGAATGACAGTATTGCAGACCAAAAGGCCTTTGGCTGAAAACACCATTCGCAAATCTGGTTCGTTATGTGCCATCGGGCATCTATTTCTCACGGCTGCGCGTTGGAGGCAAGCTCATTCGGCGCTCGTTAAAGACCAACAAGCTGGCGGTTGCCAAGTTGCGGCTGGCTGATCTGGAGAAAGTCTGAACGCCAACGGTTTGAAATTCAGGGAGCCGCCGAGAATGGCAATATGCGGTTTGGCGATGCCTTGGCGATTTTTCGCGGTCGGCTGCAAAACGACAGTTCGCTAAAGCCGCGCACAAAGGCATTCCGTGAGGAACGGATTGCCTCCCTGCTCAAGTCGTGGCCGGGACTGGAACAAGCGGAGGTTCGCAAAATCACAAAGCAAGATTGTCTTGGCTTGGGCTGCCTCCTACTCAACCAAGGTCAGTCCGGTATGCGTCAACACTTGCACCGCGACTCTGCGAATGGTGATTGATTTGGCCATAGAGGCCGGGGCGCGTTACGACAACCCGGCGCGGTTTATCAAGAAATCTGCGCATTCGCGAAAAGGAACTGGTGTTGCCAAGCCACGACGAATTCTTTCGCCTCGTCGAGGGCATCGAGCGCGTGAACCGTCGTTACAGCCGCGACTGTGCGAATTTGGTGCGGTTCCTGGCGTTTGGCGGTTTTCGGAAAAGTGAGGCGGCGCAGATCACCTGGGCGGACTGCGATTTTGAGAAAAAGGAAATCACCGTGCGCGGCGATCCTGAAACCGGCACGAAGAATTGGACGATTCGGCGGGTGCCGATGATTCCAGACATGGTTGAATTGCTCGAACGGTTGCGGCGGGAAAGAGCGGATGAGCCAGCCAGTCAGCGGGTCATGCGCGTGCGCGAATGTCAGATTGCCATCAATTCCGCCTGCAAGAAGCTCGGCGTCGCTCGTTTCACGCATCACGACCTGCGCCACCTTTTTGCGACACTTTGCATCGAGTCCGGTGTTGATATTCCGACTGTCAGCCGCTGGCTTGGCCACAAAGACGGCGGGGCGTTGGCGATGAAAGTTTATGGCCATCTGCGCGACCAACATTCGGTAGCGATGGCGCAAAAAGTGATATTTCAAGCAAATGAAGAAGCGTTTAGTCAATGAGCGAACGTGGATCCGCCAAGTTTTCGACAGGTATGAAGCCATCGAGAAACGCCGGCCAGACTCGTTGGAGTCACTGACGAAAGCATGGCCTGACTGGGTTTTTAAGCTGTGGCATGTTCTGCTGAAGGTTTCTCACCCCGGACTAGAATTGAAGCCGCTCAAAACTTGGACGGCCAAACGGCTAGGCCAATTTCTTGGACGGCAAAGCGCGTTGGAAAGACTGACGTGGGACGAAGTGCCGTTAAGTCCAAGGGTGCAACAAGAAAAGGAACAGTGGATGGCTGCGCAACTCCCGGCCATCAACGCCAATCCAAAGTTGGCCAAGGTGTTGCTCAAGCAGCAGGCGAAGATGGAGAAATGGCGAGCGGTTTTCAAAAAGTTCATTGATGACACATTGGCCGATGCCCGAACCCGGCCGTATGCCGAGTCGTCGGCCTTTTTGGAAGCCTTCGGCAAAGCGAATGTCATCAAACCGGATGAATTTGTTACAGAAAGGAAGATTGGAGTCGGCGAAAGAATCGCCTACGTCATGATTTTTCACTGGAAGCACATTTCCAAACTGGAAAGCATCGGTCAGTTGCACCGGATTCTTGAAGTCGCTGGCCAGCAAATGGGTGTCGTGATTACCTTGAAGCGCGTCGAAAAGCTCTGCCAGCGGATTGGATTGAAATTCCGGCGGCGCGGACGCCCGAAGAAGAAAATTCAGACAAAGCCCTCCCCTGCCTCGTAGGTATTTCAAATCGTCCTGCCTCCCTATCGTGGCAGGATGAGTTTTGAGAATTTACAAAACAATTCGACTCCGAAGCTGGCGCTGAACCGCGTTGAAGCGGCGAAGGCCATCGGCGTCAGTCCCGCCACGCTCGACCGGCTCGCACAACGCGGGCTGATTCGGCCTTGCCGCGCTACCTACCGTCCAATTTACTGGATTAAGGAACTGGAGCGGTTCCTCAAGGAAAACTCTCAACCGTCGGAATGGCGCGTATGAGCCTGAACCACTCCAGCGCGGAAACCTGCGCAAAGCCGGAAAGCCTGATTGCTTCGCCTGCCCTTGCTGATGAACCGAATGAAGCAGGGAGGAGCCGAGCGGCGGATGCCCTCGGCGAAGCCGAGGGCACCGCCGCCGGCCTTCCTCGTCAGAGGGTCACAACTACAACCAAGGAAGAAAAAAGTGAAAAGGGAACTGCCACGGTGGCCATGTCCGGCTCACAAGCTAAAACCGCGTTTGCGCTGCGGGTCAATTGCACACGGATGATTGAATTGAAAGGCATCAACTCCATCGGCTTTGGGACGTTCACCGTCGGTGATTACCACTGCAAGACGCACGGCAAACGATTGCCGAAGGGAAAGAACAAGTGTCCCGTTTGTCAGGAACAAATGTCGTTCGTCCAAGTGTATGACGCTGCCGAGGCATCGCGCCGGATAAAATCGCTTTACGCTGGTTTGCTGGACGACCTGTTTGAAATGTCGGTTCTCGTGACGGAGCGGCACCAGTCCAGCGCCATTCATTTCCATGCCTTGGCTGCGCTGAGGGGTTCGCCCGATATTCGCACGGGTTTTGATTTCGAGGCGGTGCGTTGCCGGAACTATGCGAGCGTGTGTCCGACGCTCAAGGCCATTTGGAAAGTGCTGCGTCAAAAGCTGCCGCTGTATGGGTTCGGGCGTGCCGAATTGATGCCGGTGCGCAAGACGGGCAATGCGGTTGCATCGTATGTCAGCAAGTATATCGAGAAAAACGTGCTGAACCGGCTACCGCAAGACCACCGGAAAAAGCTCGTCCGCTATCATGGGTTCAACAGGACCCAGCTTAAACCGAACGAGTTTGAGTGGGACACGCCGAAAGCGCGGGCATGGCGTCAACGGGCACGGGACACACTGGAGATCATTGGTGTGCCGCTGCCGGATTTGGCCGTAACGCCTCCGCAGCACGTCGTGGGGGCCGTCGGGCTGTCCGGTGGCAGCATCCGGGCCAAATGCCTGGACGGGTCGGTGGCGTATGAAGTGATCGGTAGCAAATGGGCATTCCAAGTAAACCGGTTGCTGGAAAGCCTCCAGTTGGCAACGGGCGACAAACTGAACGCCGCGTATGTTGAACGCGATTTGCTGTCCCGTGAGCTGCAACGACTGGCCGGTCATGCGTGGTGTAAAGCGGTCGAGAATCCGGTGAAGGTGGAGTTGCTCGGTGAGGCATTCACCTGGCGGGAGTGGAACGAATGGAAGGCATCATTCCCAAAAGCCGGGGCGGACGGCAATGCAAACAAATCTTGACAGAAATTCGCAAATCTGCTTCCATAAGGACATGATAGCAGCCAACGTTATCAAAAACAACCGTGCAAGATGGTATGCACGGTCTTTGGCTTAATAACAATGTAGGCAGCATGAATGCGCGTTACCAGCCATTAGTCCTGATAGTGAGTGGTTTATTTGCCTTGCCATTTGGCGCCAATTTTGGCGAGGCCACTTGGATGTTGGCTATTGATATTATTTTAGCATGCGTTCTCGGGTGGTTTGCAAAAAGGTTCTGGAGTCAGTTGTTGGGCTTCTTGTCATTAGCGGTTGCTATTAACATATTCCGCGCTGCATTTTTCGAGTGGTCACGCGGAGTCTCAGGTATCTTCGAATGGTTATACAGCGTCCCAGCTATACCCTTCTTTCGCTTCTGGGACTGGAGCGAATTGTTTGAATGGACTGTGCTCTTGTTGCCGTGTGATATATTTGCGTGCCTAGCCGGCTTGTTTCTCGGCCAAAGCATGAAAAAACACATCAGAGAAAATATCACAAATGCTGCCTAACACCAATTCGCCGGAGCCGACGCCGATCGCGCCTTCAGTTCCGCATTCGCGGTTGACATCAATTCCGGCGTGGCTCAGCTCGTTAGTGGCCTGCCCATATGCCCATACTCTCCGTTGATTTGGCTCTTGATGACGGGGTTCAGTTTATCGCCCGAACCGTAGCGCGCTCGGAAGGATGCCAACCCTAAACTTGGGGGCAACATCTTTTGCGGTCGCGCCGGGGGCCTCCGCATCGCCTCTGGCTATCGTCGCGCCGCACTAAAAAAATAAGCCTGCTGCACCCAATCCTGATACCCTAAATCTGATACTGCCATCTGATACTGTTTGCCATTTTTGGGCAGATTTCTGCAAATGTGTGAGGAGTTGAGATTCAGAATCTCCAATGTTTATGAGGCTTGAGCAGGGGTGAGGAAATGTGAAAAGTGCGTTTCACAATTTCCAGGCGTGTGCCTTCAACCACTCGGCCATCTCTCCGCCGGGAAACGGGATTTTGTCCGAGCCGGGCGCATTCTTCAATTCAAATCGCCAGCGCTTGGGATGACCCGTGTCCGTATGGCATTAACCGGACTCTAAACACTCCCGAAACTCGCAAAGTTCAGTGAGGGACAGCCGCTGCCTATTACAGAATTCCAAGGCGGTCAAGCGGCGGGCACGCGGCTACCGTTCCCCGGAGTATCAGACCGCCATGCTCTACTTCGTCGCGGGCAAACTGGAAATCCCTTACTACGCCAAATGACCCAACTTATTACCCATTACAAACGTCGCGGAACCGAAAAAATTGACCTTCAAGGGGCACCATTTCTTAAACGGTTAACATGTTTTAACAACATGCTGGAGCGTCTGGAATTGAAGAGTGTGCCGAAACTGGAATACTTGGATTGTTCCTGGAACCCACTCACAGAATTGGATTTGACTGATGTCCCTTTGCTCGAAACGCTTGGATGTTGCAACATTCCTCGCAATCAGTGGACGACAAATAGTCCACCACGGATACGATCCTTGGATATAAGTAGTTTACGGCATCTCAAACAATTGGATTTTGATGGTAGAACCCAATTAATTCAGCGGCCAGATCAACATTTCAAAGCGGTCGAAAAATGAATGATTTCCCTTGGCTTCTCCTCGACACGGAAGCGACCGGCCTGACCGCGCCGATTTTCGTGGTTGAGCTGGCGGCGCAACGGATGCGCGGCTGGTCGGCGGAGGGCGAACCTTTCTGCAAGCTGCTGAATCAAAACCAGGAGATTCACGCCGAGGCTTCACGCGTCCACGGCTGCACGCGCGAGATTCTGGAGCGCGACGGCGAACCGGCGCAGCAGGTTTATCGGGAATTCACATCATCCGAACCCGCACAATGGTTTACAGCAGCCGTTCCGGCGGCGTGTAGAAAAAGACGCCGGAGCGCCAGCCGGGCATGGGCACGATTTTGTCACCGTCCGGCTCCGACCGCAGATGCCATTTCAATTCCGGTTTTCGCATCTCATCGAAGCCGATTTGTTCGCGCAGGATTTCGCGCGCGTGGGAAATGGGATCAGCGGCGGCGGCGCGGGTCATCTCCACTCCGCCGGTGACAAAGGTGATGCGCGTGACCAGCCGGAAATCCGGCGGGCCTGCGGCAAAGCGCGCGGTTTCTTCCGGCGTTTCCGGCGTCTGGCGGTGGCATTCCTCCTCGGGGATCAGCCACGCATCCAGTTCCAGCGGAAACGACCAGCCGTCGCGATTGCCAAAACGCAGGATAAAATCGTGCGCGATCCACGCCTTGCGTCCGGCTTCCTCGCCCTCGCGTTCGGCGTAGTGTTTCAACACGGTTTGATGAACCGTCACGCGCGGCGAATTGTGGCAATGGCCATAGGGGCCGATGAATTCCTGCGTGTCGTGCCACGCCGGATTGGCGCGGATTTCCAGGCCCGCCCATTGCCGCCAGTCGCGCAGGTTTGGAATCAAATCGCCCAATTCAATGTCCAGCCAGCGGTCAACGCCGGGATTGCCGGGCGCGGGCGGGTCGTCCGTTTTGATGTAATGCGACACTTCCAGACACCAGTGGACGCGCGGGCAAATCACGTCCGGCGCGTGGATGAAAACGCGCAAGGCCGCCTCGTCATTTGTCGTCGGCCAGGTTTCGCCATGCAATTGCAGCCAGCTCATGGTCAGTCCTCGTAAAAGCCGTTGAAATGCAGCTCCACAAAAATGTCCTGCCGGATGTTTTCGGGACAATCTTTTTTGTGGCGCTCGCTGCTTTTCCAGTGGTCGCGGACGTTGATGTGTTCCGGCACGCCGACGCCGACCAGTTCCTGCGCGCGGCGCAACGCATAAGTTTCCGGGTCGCGCACGTTCCGCGGCACGCGCACGGTGACGATGCCAAAGGGAACATTTTCCAGCAAATACAGCCCGGCATTTTTCTTCCAGAAATCTGCGTCCGGCCCGGAGCGTTCCTCGCGTCCGTCCGGCGTCACCTTCACTGTCTGCGCGGCCAGTTGTTCCAGCACGCTGTGTCCGTCGGCAAACACGGCCAGTTCCACGGTGAAACAGCCGCCGTCGCGTCCGGCCACGCGCCAGATGGCGTCGCTCCAAGGGGGATTTTCGCGCTCGTTGCTGCCGGCTTTTGGAAAAAAATCCAGGTCCAGCAGACCGCTCGGGCCGGGCCATGAAAGCGGATCTTCATCCTCTTCTTCGAGGTTCCAGAAATTCAAGAGTTCGAGGTCGCGCCAGTCGCGCAATTTGGGTTTGAAGCTGGAGATTTCCAGCCAGAGCGAGGGCCGCTCCCAATGCCGCACGCGCCGCCATTGCGCGCCGCCGGCGACGCAGCGCAGGCGCAGCGTCCAAAACACGTCCTCGCGTTTTCGGTCGTCCGTTTGGATGAGCGCTTCAAACAGGTTGTAGCCCTGCACCGGCAGCCAGTGATAATCGCGGAAATAGACCACGCGCCGATTGTCGCAAAGATGGACGCGGCAGCCAAAATTATTTTGATTTTTGTCCATTGCCCCGGTTTTCGGCGGCCGGGGATTTGCCCGTAGCTGCGGCGCCCCATCGCAGAATTGTGCCGGCGGCGCCCTCGTCGCCAATTGGATCAGCGGCTTTTCGGACAGGATGAAATATGCGACGAGGGCGTCGCAGACACCCTACGGCGACGAAGCGTCGCCGCCACGCGAAGCCGGCAATTTCTGAAATTGATAAAAAGTGGCGTTTTCACGCTTTCCCGGTGGTGGGACGGGCTTCCCGGTCGCGGGACGGCGTTCCCGGTCGTTTTGCACCCTTTCCCGCCGGTTGGACGCCTTTCCCGCATGGTCGGACGCGGTTCCCGCCCGTTTTGCAGGCGTTCCCGGTCAAAATACACAACCTCCCGGTTCGGCATTCGCCGTTCCCGTGCCAATTACCGAACCTCCCGGTTCGGCGTCCGGCGTTCCCGGTCGCCCGGACGGCGTTCCCGCCTGGCTGGACGGCGTTCCCGGTCAAAATGACAGGCGTTCCCGTTTCGCGAACGCCGTTCCCGCATGGCCGGAACTGGTTCCCGGCCGGTCGGTCGCGGTTCCCGGATCGTCCGGCGCCGTTCCCGCCCGATGGAGCAGCGTTCCCGATGCGGTTCGGGGGTTGGCAAACGGTTGATTTTGGTTTATTGTCCGGCGTGCATCCAAAGATTTCTTGAAAGCGCATTTTACAAAACTGTTTCTGTTCCTTGCGCTGGCGCTGCTGCCGGTCCTTGGCGGCGCGCGCGCGGCGGAGACGAATTCAAATTATCTCGCCTGGCACAAAGTCGCCGGTCACGTGGACGCCGACATTCATGGCGAGGCGCTTTGGCCGCTGCTCGAGGACATCGCGCACCAGACCGGCTGGCATATCTTCGTGGAGCCGGGTGCGGAGCGTAACGCTTCCACCAAGTTCAAGGATTTGCCGCAGGACGACGCATTGCGGATGCTGCTCGGCAACTTAAACTTCGCGTTTGTGCCGCAAACCAACGGGCCGGATTTTCTTTACGTCTTCACGACGAGCCGGGAAAACGCAACGCAACCGGTGCGCGTGGACAAGCCGGTGGTGAAGAAACAGGGGCATGTCTCCAATGAATTGATGGTCAAACTTAAACCGGGCGCGAAAATTGACGCTTTGGCGAAGGTCCTCGGCGCAAAGGTGGTTGCGCGCAACGACAAGCTGGGCATTTACCTGCTCGACTTCTCCGATGCCGCCGCGACCGACGCCGCGTTGGCCGCGCTTAAAAGCAATAACGATGTCGCCTCGGTGGATTACAATTACATCTTTGATTCGCCGCCGTCGCCGCAGCAAATCGCCAACTCCCCGGTCGGGCCGGTTTCGCTCAAGCTGAATCCGCCGGGCGATTCCGGCAAAATGATCGTCGGCTTGATTGATACGCCGGTCCAGCAACTCGACGGGTCGCTGAATGATTTCCTGCTGAAACAGATTTCAGTCACGGGCGACACTTACGACATGGGTTCCGATCCGACTCATGGCACGGCCATGGCGATAGATATTTTGCGTGCCATATCGCAGATATCCAGCGGCACGTCCGCGCAGATTCTGCCGGTGAACGTTTACAGTTCGGGCGAAACCACGACCACTTGGGACGTGGCATTGGGGATTCAGGCGGCGGTGGACAACGGCGCGACGGTGCTCAATTTGAGTCTCGGCGGAACGGGTGACAGCACGGTGCTCGACAGTGTGATTCAGCAGGCCATCGCGGCCGGCATACCGATTTTCGCCGCCGCCGGCAACCAGCCGGTCAATACGCCAACCTATCCGGCAGCGGCGAGCGGGGTCGTGGCCGTGACGGCGACGCAGAACGGCCAGATTGCGCCCTATGCGAATTACGGTTCTTTTGTATCCCTGGCCTTTCCGGGTGCGAGCGTGATCTATCTGGGCGGGACAGCTTATGTCGTGCAGGGGACTTCCGTTTCCACGGCCACGGCGACCGGCGTGGCGGTGGGAAACAAGAGCGCGCTGGGTTGGACCTGGCAGCAGATTGTCGCGGGGATGCAGCAGAAGTTCACCGTGCCGCAAAAGTAAATAACCCGCCGCGGCGAAAACCAGCGACTCAACCGCCGTCGCGTGGCAGAGTTTCAACTTTCAGACGACGGCCTGTTTCATCGCGGCGAAAAGGTTCTTGCCGGACTCCGCCGAAACCGGCGTTTTCGATTTCGCGTCCGCGTGTTCCACCAGTTCCTCCGGCAGTTCCTTGAGAAACGGCGACGGATGGCAGGGCAGCACCTGGCCGTATTTCTTCCGGCCGCCGCAATGGGACATCGTCAGCGTCTGCATCGCCCGCGTGACGGCGACGTAAAACAGCCGGCGCTCCTCGTCCAGCGTGCCTTCGGCCTTCGAGCGCGAATGCGGCAGCAGGCCGTCCTCCATGCCGACGATGAAGACGTGCGGGAATTCCAGCCCCTTGCACGAGTGCATCGTGATGAGCGTCACGGCGTCGCCGGTGTTTTCCTCCTCCTCGCGCTCGGTGTCGAGCGTGACGTTCTCCAGAAAATTCTCCAGCCGCTCCACCGGAGCGTTGCCGGCGCCGTCCATCGTGGCCATTAATTCCATCAAATTGCGGATGCGGCTCTCGGCGTTTTCCGGGTTTTTCTCCTGGCGGCGGAGTTCGGCGAAATAACCGGTTTCGTTCAGGAAATGATCGGCCCAGTTTTGCAACGTAGGACAGGCGTCGCGCCTGTCTCCATTTGTTTGATTTAAGTCGGAGACAGGCGTGACGCCTGTCCTACGTTCAAGCGCACTTCGCGTCCGCTCCACAAATTCCACGAACGCCTCGATGCTCCGTTGCGTGTTGCTCTGAAACGTCGCGACGACGGCGGGATTTTTCATCGCGGTGAAGACGGAGCATTTCCGTTCGTGGCTCGCGCCGAGGAGACGTTCCATCGTCACGTCGCTCAAGCCGCGCGCGGGGACGTTGGCGATGCGCAGCAGGCTGATGTCGTCGTGCGGGTTCAGGAACGTTTTCAGGTAGGCGAGAAAATCCTTCACCTCGCGCCGGTCGAAAAAGCTCTGGCCGCCGATGAGATGATACCGCACGCCCGACTTCCGCAATTCCGTCTCCAGCGGACGCGACTGCTGGTTGGTGCGGAACAGAATCGCGCAATCCTTCCACGGCGTCCGGTGCGCGAGCCGCTTGAATTCAATCTGCGCGACGGTTTCGCGCGCCTCGGTCTCGTCGTTATCGAACGTTTGCAGCAGGATTTTCGCGCCGGCGCCCTTGGACGACCACAGCGTTTTGCCGCGGCGTCGGACGTTGTTTTTGATGATGGCGTTGGCGGTGTTGAGAATCGTGGTGGTGCTGCGATAATTCTGCTCCAGCTTGATGATTTTGACCTCGGGAAAATACTTTTCCATGTCGAGCAAATTGGCGATCTCCGCGCCGCGCCAGCCGTAAATGCTCTGGTCATCGTCGCCGACCACGCACAGGTTCCGGTGCTCCTTCGTCAGTGCTTGGACCAGCTCGAATTGCGCGGCGTTCGTGTCCTGATATTCGTCCACCATCACGTAACGGAACTTCGCGCGGCAGGCTTCGAGCGCGTCAGAATGCTCGCGGAACAGGCGCAGCGTGAGCAGAATCAAATCGTCAAAGTCCACGGCGTTGCAGGCGTGCAGCGCGGATTCGTAACGCTTGCGGACATGCTCGGCCAGCGCACGGATGCTCTCATCGGCAAACACCGCCGCGCGTTCGCCGCCGTTCTTGAATTTGCTCAACATCGCCAGCACGGCGGCGGGATCGGTTTTCTCGCCCTTGGCGGAAATTGCGGAGAGGATTTTCTTAACCGCGCCGAGCTGGTCGGATTCGTCATAAATGACGAAATTGCGCTTGTAACCGAGTTTCTCGATGTGCTGACGGAGAATGCGCACGCAGAGCGAATGGAACGTGCAAATCGTAGGCCGTGAATCGTGAAGCGTGATTCGTGAATCGGATTCGGGTTTGCGGGGTTTCGGAAGGAGTTTGACGACCCGCGCCTGCATTTCTCTGGCGGCCTTGTTGGTGAAGGTGACGCCGAGGATGTTGGCCGGCGAAATGCCGCGCCCGACCATGTGCGCGATGCGGCAGGTGATGACGCGGGTTTTGCCCGTGCCCGCGCCCGCGAGGATGAGCACCGGGCCGCGGATCGTTTCGACGGCCTGGCGTTGCTGCGGGTTCAGACTGGACAAATTCAACATTGAGCGCGGAGTTTAAATTGCCTCGAAGTGAACGCAAGCGCGCAGGACCGGATTTTGAAAAAATTAAGAATTAAGTTGCGCACACCACGGTTTGCCGCTTAAGAATCAGCCGCGACATGGGCAAGACCCTTATCATCGCCGAGAAACCGTCCGTCGCCAACGACATCAGCAGGGCGCTCGGAAAGTTTCAAAAGCACGAAGATTACTTCGAGAACGACCACTACGTCATCTCGTCGGCAGTCGGCCATTTGCTCACCATTGTGCCGCCGGAGGGCGTCGAGGCCGCCAAAGGCAAATGGGCATTTAAGAACCTGCCAGTCATCCCACCGTATTTCGACCTCGAACCGATTGAGAAGACGAAGAGCCGCCTGGGCGCCCTTAAAAAGCTCATCAAGCGCGAGGATGTGACCAATTTGGTCAATGCCTGCGACGCCGGGCGGGAAGGGGAGCTGATCTTTCGCAACATCGTCAAGCACACGAAGGCGAAGCAGCCCATTAAGCGGCTTTGGCTGCAATCCATGACGCCCGGCGCCATCCGCGAGGGCTTCGAGCAATTGCGCAGCGACGAGTCCATGCTGCCGCTGGCCGATGCCGCCTGCAGCCGCAGCGAGGCCGACTGGTTGGTGGGCATCAACGGCACGCGGGCGATGACGGCGTTCAATTCCAAGCTCGGCGGCTTTTTCAAGACAACCGTCGGGCGCGTGCAGACGCCGACGCTGGCGATTCTCGTCGAGCGCGAGAAGCGCATCCGGGAGTTTGTGCCGCGCGATTTCTGGGAAGTCATCGGGACGTTTGACGCGGAAGCGGGTCAATACACCGGACGCTGGTTCGATGAGAAATTCGCCAAATCCGAGACCGACGAGCATCTCAAGCCGGAGCGCGTTTGGGAAAAGGAAAAGGCGGAAGCCATCCGCGCGAAATGCCTGGGCAAGCCGGGCATCGTCACCGAGGAAAGCAAACCCACGACCTCGATGTCGCCGCTGCTTTATGATTTGACGAGCCTGCAGCGCGACGCGAACTCGCGGTTCGGTTTCAGCGCGAAGAACACGCTCGGCCTCGCGCAGGCGCTTTACGAGCGGCACAAGGTGCTGACGTATCCGCGAACCGATTCACGAGCCTTGCCGGAGGATTACATCGGCACGGTCAAGGCGACGCTGGAAATGTTCACCGGGCACGGTCCGACACAGGGCACGCAGTTCGTCACGCGTTACTCGACATTTGCCGATACGATTTTGAAGAGCGGCTGGGTGCATCCGAACAAGCGCATCTTCAACAACGCAAAAGTGTCCGACCATTTCGCCATCATCCCGACGACCCAGGCGCCGAAGGGTTTGAGCGAGCCGGAGCAGAAGCTTTACGACCTGGTGACGAAGCGGTTTCTCGCGATCTTTTATCCGGCGGCGGAGTTTCTGGAAACAACCCGCATCACGCGCGTGGAAGGCGAGCCGTTCAGGAGCGCGGGCAAGGTGCTGGTTTCGCCGGGCTGGCTGACGGTTTACGGCAAGCAATCGGATTCCGACGAGACGCCGAGCCTCGCGCCGGTGAAGCCGGGCGAGACGGTCAAGACCAGCGAGGTCGAGGTGAAGCAGAACATCACCAAACCACCGCCGCGCTATTCGGAAGCGACGCTGCTCTCGGCGATGGAAGGCGCGGGCAAGCTGGTGGAGGACGACGAATTGCGCGAGGCGATGAGCGAGAAGGGACTCGGCACGCCGGCGACGCGCGCGGCCATCATCGAGGGGCTGATTTACGAGGATTACGTCCACCGCAACGGGCGCGAATTGCAGGCGACGGCCAAGGCGTTTTCGCTGATGGAACTGCTGAACGGCCTCGGCATTCCGGAATTGACGAAACCGGAATTGACGGGCGATTGGGAATTTCAGTTGAAGGAAATGCAGCGGAAGAAAATCAGCCGCGAGCAGTTCATGAAGGAAATCGCCGAGATGACGCGGCGGATTGTCGAGCGCGCCAAGAAATACGAGCACGACACGATTCCGGGCGACTTCGGCGTGCTCAAGACGCCGTGCCCGAAGTGCGGCGGCGAAATCCACGAGCAATACAAGCAGTTCCAGTGCGTGAAGTGCGATTTCGCCGTCTGGAAAACGCTGTGCAGCCGGATGTTCGAGCCGGAGGAGGTGGATGAGTTGATCACCAGGAAGCAGATCGGGCCGTTGCAGGGCTTCCGCAGCAAGCAGGGATTTCCGTTCGCCGCCGTGCTGAAAATGAATGGCGAGCACAAGATCGAGTTCGATTTCGGCAACGGCCAGGGCAAGGACGGCGAGGCGGCCGCGCCGGTGGATTTCACCGGCAAGGAGCCGCTGGGCAAGTGTCCCAAATGCGGCGCGAACGTGTTTGACGCCGGGATGAACTATGTCTGCGAGAAGCAGGCGGGCAAGGAGAGGACTTGCACATTCCGCACTGGCAAGATCATCTTGCAGCAGGAGATTTCGCCTGAACAAGTCAGGAAGCTGCTGGCCGAGAGCAAGACAGATTTGCTGAAGGGTTTTATTTCCAAGAAGACGAACCGCAAGTTCGAGGCGTTCCTGATCGTGAAGGACGGCAAGACGGCATTCGAGTTTCCGCCGCGTGAGCGGAAGGGGCGGTCAAAGTCTGCCGGGCCGAAGGAGCCGCTGGTGAAGATTGATTTCACCGGCAAGGCGGAAGTCGGCAAATGCCCGAAGTGCGGCGGGAAGGTCTTCGACACCGAGGCGGGTTATCTTTGCGAGAAATCGCAGGCGGAATCAAAGCCGTGCAAGTTCAAAATCAGCAAGGTGATTCTGGAGCAGCCCATCGAACCGGCGCAGGCGCAGAAGATTCTCGCCACGAGCAAGAGCGACCTTCTGGACAAATTCATCTCCAAGGCGGGCAAGCCCTTCCCGGCGTTCCTGGTGATGGACCAGAAGGGCAAAGTCACCTTCGACTTCCCGGAACGGGAGTGAGTCGCAAATTGCGCGGATGGCGCAGATTGAATTATCCACACAATCCGCGTAATCTTCGGTTGAAGTGGAAACAAATTCGAAAGCCGAAATCCCCGACAAGTGGATTCAAAAGTTCCTCGCGCATCTGGCGACGGACCGGGGCGCGTCGGTTTACACGCAGCGGAATTATCGCGACGCCCTGGCGGAGTTTGGCCGCTGGCGGAAAAATCTCCAGTCCACAGTCCACGGTCCACAGTCCACGGCCACCAGTCCACAGTCTGAAGTCGAGAGTTCAAAGTCCGCGTTCGCCTTCGCGGATGAATCCGCTCCGGCGCGACAAGCCGTCGCCTGGGAAAGATTGTCGCGCGACGATTTTCGGAATTACCTGCGGTTCCTGGGAAGAAGGAATCTGGGCCGGGCGGCCATCCAACTGCGGTTCTCGACGTTGCGGACGTTTTACAAATTCCTGATGCGGCACGGTATCGCGGAAGTGTCGCCCATCAAGAATCTGTCGTTGCCCAAGCTGGAAAGGCGGTTGCCGAAATTCCTGACGAAGCAGCAAATGGAGGATTTGCTCGTCGCGCCCGTGAAACTGCTCGAAACGCGGAAGCCGGGGAAGGGGCCGGGCCGGCCGGTTTCGGCCGTTGCCTGCCTGCGGGACGTGGCGGTGCTGGAGACGATTTATTCCTGCGGCCTGCGCATCAGCGAGCTATGCGGCCTGCTGGCGGAGGACATTGACTGGAGCGAGCGGCTGGTGCGCGTGCGCGGCAAGGGGAAGAAGGAGCGGCTCGTGCCGATTGGCGAGCCGGCGCTCCGGGCGATTCAAACTTACTGGAACGTGTTGAAGCAGCCGCCGTCCGGGGCGTCGCCGGTCTTTTTCGCAGAGACGAAACGGCGCGCGCCGTTAAAGCCGCTCCAGCTATCGCGGCGATTGAAGCAATACCTGGCCATTGCCGAACTCGACCCCAGCCTGACGCCGCACAAGTTGCGGCACAGCTACGCGACGCACCTGCTGGATGCGGGCGCGGATTTGCGGAGCGTGCAGGAACTCCTGGGCCACGCGCACCTGATCACCACCCAAGTCTATACGCATGTGACCACGGAGCGTTTGAAAAAGGCCTACGACGCGGCGCATCCCCGGGCGTGAGAAGACCTTGTGTTGGATTGATAATCCGTTGAATTTCTGGCACAATTTCTTGTCCAAGCAAGTGAACGGCTGAACAATGAAAATGAAATCGAACTTTTTGATTTTGACGACGACGGTTTCAGCGTTGGCGCTGACGGGCTGCCAGTATCCCAATGGCGACCCGAATTACACCGGCACGGGCGCGCTGACGGGCGGAGCGGTGGGCGCGGCGAGCGGTGCCGCGCTGGGCGGACACAACGCCGGGGAGGGCGCGCTGATCGGCGGGGCGCTGGGCGCGATAGCCGGCGGCATCATCGGCAGCGGCATGGACGCGCAGCAGCGTGAGCGTTTGCAGCAGCAGGCGCCGCAGACTTACGCGCGCGTGGACCAAGGCCAGCCGCTGCAATTGGCGGACATCAAGGCGATGGCCCGCGCCGGCGTGAGCGGTGACATCATCATCAGTCAGATTCAAAACACACATTCGGCGTATCGCCTGTCGGCGGCGGACATCATTGACCTGCACAATTCCGGCGTGAGCGACCGGGTGGTGAATTACATGATCAACACGCCCAACACGGCTGGCGCCGCGCCGTCTTCGACGGTGGTGGTGCAACAGCCGCCACCGCCGCCGCCGGCGCAGACCGTCGTCGTGGCGCCCGGCCCCGGCTATGTGTGGGTGGACGGAGACTGGAATTGGAACGGAGTCACCTGGGTCTGGGTGGGCGGACGCTGGATTTATCCACCGTATCCTCACGCGGTCTGGGTGCGCGGCGGCTGGTATCACGGACCGCGCGGGTATTACCACTCGCCGGGTCACTGGCGGCGCTGACCGGCGTTCGCGTTCATGCTGCCACCGTTTGTGGCACAGGGGAGACGTTTTTTTCCGCGACCGTTCAGCGATTCGCGTTGAAGCCGTTTATTTCATTCCCGGCGGCCGGGGTTCAAAAGCTTTGAACGAAAGACCGTCCACGGTGGTGGTGCCGGCATAGACCGAGATGCCGAAGTATTTGGAAACCTGGTCGTAATCCGGCAGCAGCGAGAAATCCAGCCAGTCGCGGACCGTCTTGGGCAGCGCCGCCAGGGCATTTACGCCGCCGCCGCCAGCGTCCGCGGGCTGGTTCTTGAGCAATTTGAAGACGAACCGCATGGTTTCGCTCTGGTTTTCATAGCCGAACAACCCGCCGCCGACGCCGCCGACGTGTTGCGCGGCGTCAACCAAACCGGGCGCACCGTTCAAAGGCTTGGGCGGTTTCTCGCCGCTGCGCAGATATTCTTCGAGTATGGGCAGGTCCGTGCTCAAGGCGACGTAACCGCTGGTGGAAGAAACATAAAGCGAAGCGTCGCCGCCGCTCCGGTCGTGCGCGCGCCGGGCAGGGGAACGGTGTAGATTTTGTGGCCCTGATAATCGCGCGGGTCGGGCAGCTTTTGCCGTCGGGTCAGCGAGAGGGCGAAGAGGTCCTTGACGGCGGTGGCGGCCTTGTCGCCCCGTTGAACGCCGATGAGGTAAATGCGCCGGCGCACTGTTCAAAATCCGCCGCCGATGTTCCGGCGGGCGCCTTTTGATAATTGATGAAATCGTCGCCGAGATTATCAATGAGGTTTTTGCGCAGGTCAAAATCCGGGTCGGTCCTTTTGGCGTTGGCGTTGGCCATGTCAATGGCGGCAGTTGAGGCTGGCGGCCACCATGGGGGACATGTCGCCGAGCATCTTTTGTAGCGCGGTCCAGCTTTGCTGGGCATCCAGCCGCCAGCGCCAGAATTTGATCGCGTCGGCGGGCACGAACGCCTGCGGCACGGCGGTGGCGCGTTCGATGGTGAGGATTTTGAGCAGGCCCTTCCGGTCGGCCTGCGGCGCGGCGATAAAGAAATTGACCAGCGCGCCATCGCGGGTTTCGCGGTAGGCGAAGCTGACGCTCTTGACGCCGGCCAGACCCAAGGCGTCGAGCATTCTGGCGGTAGAACCTTGCGACGTCACGGCGGGTGCCTGGGGGTTCGGTGCCGCCTGCGGCGTGTGGGCAAACACGTAGGTGAGGGCCTTCGTGTTCAGCCAGCCGTAATACAGCGGGGCATCGTGAAATTGAGATTGCCTGTCAGAAGCGAAAATGGCGTCTTCGTTCAGCGCCGGCAGCAGGCTGCCGCTCAAATGCGCGGCGACCGGCTCGACCGCCTTGACGGAAGTGCCGACAATCAACAGCGATTCGAACTGGCCGATGGCGAGTTCGGCGGGCTTGTCCGGCTGGTCGGGCACGCCGAGTTCATGCACCGGCTGGCGGCGCGGCAAAAGGCCCGCGAACGACGGAAGATCATTGCTGGACAGGGTGACGACGGAGAAGGAAATGCCGCGGACTTCCTCGGTGCGGATCGGTTTGCCGTCGTCCGACCATTTCTTCTTCAGGGCGTCGAGGTTGGTCTTGAGCAGGCCGCTCTTGTCCTTGGTGTCGAGGAGCAGCACGATGGCGGGCGAGGAGTCGTCTGCCGCCGGTCCAGCCGTTTTGGGTGACGGCGAGGGTGAGCTGGCCCTGCGGCAGGTCCGCAAAATCGGACAGCTTCAGGCCGAGGTCCTGTTCCAGCGGCGCGATGAACGACGCCTTGAATTTGTCCATGAATTTGTCATGGAACGGCCCCATGGCCGGGTCGTTCCAGAACTGCCATTGTGGCGATTGATGGGCCGCCGTCCGCAACGCCATGCAATCCGGCACGGTGAGGAGGAACAGCGTGTCCGCCGGCAGCAAATTCTCCGCGGGCGGAATCGCCGCGCGCACGGAGTTCGCGATAAGCCAGTGAAAACAGAACCGCCAGTAATTTTTTCATAAGATTTGCCGCCGCGTTTGGAGCGGCATGTGAGCAGGCTAAATCAGCGTCTCCCCGGCTGTCCATTACAATTCGGGCTGGAAATTATCACTTGCTTTCCGCCGACTTCTGCGTTCGTGCGGCTGGGCGGTTCGAGGTAGCGGTAGGGATTGTTCGGATTGTCGGTCGAATAGGCAAAGGCGTCGCGGTGATCGAGGAAGTTTTTCACCAGCTCGACGGGAATGGCAAAGCCGAGACCCTCGCCGGACGTGATTTTCATGTTCGTCACGCCCACGACCTCGCCGGCCATGTTGAACAGCGGACCGCCGCTGTTGCCGGGATTGATCTGGGCGGTGGTCTGCAGGTAAAGCTCGCCCTCCAGTTCGCGCGTCTTGGTGCTGACGATGCCCTGCGTCACGGTGCGTTCGAGGCCGAGCGGGCTGCCGATGGCAAAGACGGGGTCGCCGACGGCCAGCGCGTCCGCGCTGCCGAGCGTGACGGACTTGAACTTCGGCGCGCTCTTGTCCTCGATGTGCAACAGCGCGAGGTCGTGGAATTTGTTGATGGCCACGATGCGCACCTGCTTGTAGGTGTCGCGGGCAAGCTGGCCGTCGTTCTGGTGATACACCTCCACGGAAATCTCCGTCTCGCCTTCGATGACGTGGAAGTTCGTGATGAGATAGCCATCGGCGTTGATGAAAAAACCGGAACCGAGGCCTTCCGGCGTGCGCACCTGCACCACGGCCTCGCCGATTTGCTTGACCAAATCCTGCACGTCATGCGCCGGGGCGTTGACCGTGCCGGCGGTGTAGAACTGCGGCGCCAGCGGGTTCAGCAGCGGGCTGGCCGCGGGCGTTTTGGCGGGCACCTCGTTCGCCTTGGAAATTTTCGTGACGACGTTGCGCGGCACGACCAGCACGGTGTAGCCAAGATCCACGACGACGGCGTCCGGTTTCTCGGCGAGAATGGTGCCGGTGACGGCGTCATTGCCCTTGAGCTGGAGGGTGTCCGCGAAAGCGGACGGCAGCCCGCACAGGAGCAGGGCCGGCAAAATGCAACAAGACTTCAACGACATTGCCGGACAATAACGCAGCCGGAGGACTTTGACAAGCGGCGGGCGGCGAATTAAATGAAAAGCGGAAATATTTTGCAACCAAGCTCAAGATTAGACGGCGCGGTCATATTGGTGAATCCGTAAATATATGAACGCGACCATCGCCGCAACTCCTGCGAGTGCGAGAACGAACGCGGCGAGCAAGCGTGAGTTTGCTCTACGCCTGACGATGTCGATGAACGTGGCGATGCACAACGATGGTGCCCTGAACACCGAACTCGTAGCGCACAGCAGGAACAGAAAGTCACCAAACCAACTTTTCGGGTGGCCAAATTGAACTGTCAGCAGCGGCCACACCGCTACAATCAGAACGACAACGCTAGCAACCAATGTTTGCGTTGGCGTGACCATCAGCCGCAATGCCGGACTCTGATTGCTCTCTCGCTTGAGGAAGAATGACGCGATGAATTTCACGGTGCCCGATGTGGTCTAACTTTTAGTTGCCGGCTTTGCCGCCTAGCCTGCATGTTTCATACCTTTGTTTGAAAGGCGTGTTTTGGGGCGGAATAATCCAGACCGATCCGGGAAGCGATGCCATTCCGGGCACCAAGGGCGGTGGGAGCACCAGGAATGGCGCGCAGACGGTTCGGCGGAGTTCTGTTCTCAATTTCCGGGCGCGCTGCGCCTACAACGGATGGTCTCCGTCCGCTTGGCTCACAGTTTTGATCGCGCCGCGTCAACTCCTGGCGCTGCCCAAGGCCAGCAAGCGCCGGTGGCAAAGTCGAAATAGTTCCTGCCACGGATAGGCACTGTTCAACTGCACATACACTCGTCGCACGCTCACCCGCACTTGGGCCGCCACCTTCAACACCTTCAAGCGCGCGCTCCCGACCGTCGCACGGGCCAGATCCGTCCCTGCCAAACCCAGCGCGCGCAACCGTTCCAAAAGCAGGTAAGCAAACGTGGCCAGCCACAACCGCAATTGGTTGCTGGCCAGGTAATGCGTGCTCATCCGATCCGCTTGCAAATCCAGCGTCTGCTGCTTGAGCCGGTTTTCCATTTCACCGCGCGCACAGTAAAGCTCTTCATAGAGCCGCGCCGGAATGAAACGTGCGCGATCTGCGTCGCCGGCGAAACCGGGGACCGGCAGGTTGGTCACCAGGAAGCGCGGGTTGTCTCCCAGCACGCTCACCTCCGCCTTGCCGATGACCCGGCGCAACCGGCTCCAGGTCTTTTGCGTCTGATAGTCAAACTCGGCGAACACCCGCACACCAGCCCCGCTCAAACAATGACGCGCGCGCGCCTCCGCCAACCCCGGCCCCAACTTCTCGATCAGCACGGGGTTCTTGGCCAAACCCAAACAGTAATACACTTCGTTCTGTCCCTCGCACCAGACCATGATCTCCTCCCGGCAAAAGCCGCTGTCCCCGCGCACGATGATCCGCGCCTGGCGGCAGCGCTGGCGGATGGCCGCCACGATCTTTGCCAGCGCCGGCACGACGCCAGCCGCCGCGTCTTGATCGCTGGTGCGCAGTTGCGCCCACAATGGAATGTTGCCGACAAAAGCGTAGAGCGGCAGATAACAATAGTCGCCATAATAGGCACTGAAATGCCGCCCTTCCTGCTCGCCGTGAACCAAATGCCCCATCGCATCCAGATCAATCACAATCTCGGCGGCGTGCTCGGGCAGGCAACGCACGCCCATTTGCAGGAGACAGGCTTGGATCCGGGCCGGATCGTGCGGCAACTTGTGGCAACGAGTATCCCGGTTGTTGGACAACTCCAACCGATTGAGCGTGGACGGTCCGGCCAGGGCCAGTCCCCGATGGCTCGGATTGAAGCGGTCCTGACCCAGTGGATCCGCTTTGTTGCAGGCGGTCGCCAGCAACGGATCGCGCCGCAGTTGCGCATGATCGTTGACATCTTCGTGGCCCAGCGCCAGCCCGTAAATGCGCTGAGTCAACAACTGCCGCACCGAGTGGTCCACAAAGACCTGCTCACGCTCGTCCCCAAAACACTGGGCCAGCGCTTGGGTCAGGCCCAGGCTCAAGTCCACCTGGCGCAGCAGCAACACGCCGCCATCGCTGGAGAGGGTACCGCCGGAAAAATCGGCGGCCACTTTTCGTGAACCAAGGTCTTGAAAGGGCAGCGGTTGTTCCTTACAGTCTGTGGTAGAAGAAGCGGCGCGGGGCGTTTTCATATGGCTGAGTGATATCAAGCCTTTCGACGCTCTCGCCGCTTCTTTGTTCGATCCCACTATGAAATTTCCGGGCTAGCACTGTTCATGAAGCGGAGTTTACCCTTGCGAGAAGTTTTTATCAATAAGCCGTTAGTCAGAAAATTAACTCTTATCCAGACCTGACGCGCGACGGCCCCACAAAGGCGGCAAAATAGCGGTTGCCACACCGCCTTTTTCTGCTATTCTAAACATCCCTTTCGCCAAAGTGTAAAAGGGAAAACGGCCTTGAAATTTCGCGTCCGGGTGGGCGTGGATGGCCACAACAACATCGAACATCAATCCCGTGTTCCGCGGGATGCTTCGGAAAATCCGGAGTTTCAACCAAAGGAAACATTGTGTTAAGCATTGGCATTAAAGAATTGTTGGATGCGGGCGTCCATTTCGGACATCAGACGCGGCGCTGGAACCCCAAGATGAAGCCGTTCATCTTCGACGCGCGCAACGGCATTCACATCATTGACCTCACCAAATCGCTCGCCCAGCTCGAAGCGGCGTGCAATTTCCTCGGAACCACCGTCCGCAAGGGCGGCAAGGTGGTCTTCGTCGGCACCAAAAAGCAGGCGCAGCAGTGCATCAAGGACACCGCGAAGGAATGCGGGCAATTTTACGTGACCGAACGCTGGCTGGGCGGCACGCTGACGAATTTCAACACCATCAAGACGTCCATCAAGCGGCTCAAGGAAATCGAGAAGATGGACGCGGACGGTTCGCTGGCCCGCTACGGCAAGCAGGAGCAATCCTCCATTCGCCGCGAGGCCGCGCGCCTTCAAAAGTATTTCGACGGCATCCGCGCGATGGACCGGCTGCCCGCCGTGATGTTCGTGGTGGACATCAAGCGCGAGCACAACGCCGTGGCCGAGGCGCGCAAGCTGAAGGTCCCCATCGTCGCGCTCGTGGACACGAATTGCGATCCGGATCTGGTGGATTATCCGATTGCCGCGAACGACGATGCCATCCGTTCCGTGCGCATGATCATGGCCACCATCGGCCAGGTCATCACGCAGGCGCAGGGCGAATTTGAATCCAAGCGCGTCCGCAAGGTGCAGGATGAAACCGCTCCGGCGGAGGCGTCCGCCGTGCCCGCGCCGGCCGAAGCCGTGCCTCAACCGGCGGCATAGAACATTTTTTGGTAGGGCGCGTCATTCCGCGCGCGCCGGCGCAAGGGACTGCCCGCCCTACCGGCAAGAACACAACTCAACTCTCACAATCAATAATTGAATTATGGCTGAATTTACTGCTGCTGATGTGGCCAAGCTCCGGGAAATGACCAGTGCTGGCATGATGGATTGCAAAAAGGCGCTCACCGAAGCGAAGGGCAATCTCGAAGAGGCCGTGAACGTGCTGCGCAAGAAGGGCCAGGCAACCGCCGGCGTGAAGGCGGCACGCGCCGCCAAAGATGGCGCCATTACCCAATACATCGCGCCGGACGGCAAGCTCGGCGTGCTTGTGGAGGTGAACAGCGAGACGGATTTCGTAGCGCGCAACGACATTTTCCGCGCGTTTTGCGACGACGTGGCGAAGCGTTACGCGACCGAGGCCAGCCCGGATTTTGAAAGCGAGCGCCAAGCGCTGGTCGCCAAAATCCGCGAGAACATCAAGATCGCCCGGCACGCGAAGATGGAAGTGAGCGGCAACGGCATGATTGCCGGTTACATCCACACCGGCGCCAAGATCGGCGTGCTCGTCGAGCTTGGCGCGGGCAAGATGGAAACCGTGGCGAAAGAAGAGTTCAAACAGCTTGTCAAGGACATTACGCTGCAAATTGCGGCGGGCCATCCGCACGCCGTTTCGCGCGAGCAGGTGTCGGCGGATGACATCGCCAAGGAACGCGAAATCGCCATGCAGTCGGACCGGTTCAAGGGCAAGCCGGCGCAGGCGATGGAAAAGATCATGCAGGGCGTGCTGGAGAAGTTTTACCAGCTTTACTGCCTCGTGGACCAGGGCTTCGTGAAGCGCAATTCCGAGGTGAGCGTGAAGGAACACGTCGCGCAGGTCGCCAAACAGCTTGGCGATGAAGTCAGCATCCGCCGTTTCGTGCGGTTCCAGGTGGGCGAGAGTGTGTAAGAAATTTCAAAGTTAAATTGCAAAGGCGTCCGCAAGGGCGCCTTTTTTGTTTGGGAATCTTGGGCTTGGATTTATTTATTCCGCGCGGTAGATTGACCGCATGAAAGCGACCGCAGAAGTCGTCCAAATTCCGACCGCCGTGTTGGATTCCGTTGACACGCTGGACGAATTGGAAGATTGGCTGATGGCCAACAATCCGCGCGTCATGGATGAATTGCGCCAGGCGCGGCGCGATGATTTGGCCGGCACATTCAAAGCATGGAAGCCACGCCATCTTCCACGCAATGGCAAATCCAAGTAGGCTGCCTTCCCGCAATTTTCGATGAACGCCTACGATATCGAAACCGGCCCAGAGGCTGACGCGCAACTTGAAAAGCTGGACGCCGCCATTGGCGCGAGCGTGGAGCGGAAGATTCTGTGGTTGGCTCAAAATGCCGCGACGGTGCTGCATTGGCGGCTGATTGGTCTGCCGGAGGAATTAAGCGGACTGTGCAAACTTCGAATCGGCGATTACCGAATCCTTTTTGTGCAATGGGAATTGCCTGTTGACAATCGCGCATTGCCGAAATGAGCAGTTCCCTTTGCCATTCGCCGAGCTTTCGGTTTGCGACGCCATCGCGCCTCGTTGTGCATATAATGCTGCTGGCCGGGTTTGTTGTTTCTTTGCAGCTTCGCGCTCGGGGCGACACCAATTCCACCGTTGTTTGGGCCGGCGATCCTTGTGAAATTTCGGTGAGCGAGGTGAGCGATCGGACGGTGCAATTGGTGGTCGCGCCGTTGGATGAACAGGGACGGCCGATTCCGATTCCGTTCAGCGCCGCGTTTGTTGCATATCCAACCACAGAAGAGTTTCGCGGGCGCGGCCTGGCCGGCCCCAAGGAAATTTCCGCCGGGAAATTGCGCATCACCATCAAGGCGCAGCCATTGACGATTTCGGCGCGGCGCGCGGATGGCACCCTAGTGCAGGAATTGATTTTGGACGATGGCACCAATGGAGCCGTGAGTTTTCACACCGATGCCCCGGTGTTCGGGCTGGGCGAGGGCGAAAAGCAGTTTGACCGCCGCGGCTCCTTCTACCCGATGATCAACGGCCAGCGCGCGCCCATGTTGGCGACGCACGGCGCCACTATTCCTGTGCCGTTTCTGATCGGCGCGGACGGATGGTCCATGTTTGTGCGCAGCCCGTGGGGAAGATTTGATTTGCGCGGGAAGGAAGGCCGGTTCCTCCCAAACCAGAAAGCCCTCGGTCACGAACCACTGACGATTTACGTTTCGCAGTGGGACGAGCCGGCGGACGCGCTGGCGGAATACATCCGGCTGACCGGACATCCAGCGTTGCCGCCTAAATGGGTTCTGGGTTACATGCAATCGCACCGGACGCTGCTGGGGCCGGAGGATGCGGTGCAAATTGCCCAAAAATTCCGCGACGAGAAACTGCCGATTGACGCGGTAATTTATCTGGGCACCGGATATAGTCCGCTGGGCTGGAACCTGGGTCACGGGTCGCTGGAATTCAACACGAATTCGTTTCCCCACCCGGCGGAACAAATTGAGGCGCTGCACGACTTGAATTTGAAAGTGGTGCTGCACGTCAACCACGCGCCGCAAAGCCTTTTCGGCACATCCATGAAGGAGACATCGGATTCACCGCTCTTTATCGGCAATTACTGGAAGCGGCATCTCCCGGACATGGCGCTGGGTGTGGATGCCTGGTGGCCCGACGACGGCGATGAGCTCCCGATCGAAGCCCGGCTCGCCCGGCACATTTGTTATTACGAAGGCCCGCTGCAAGTGCGACCGGACGAACGTCCGTGGAGCCTGCACCGCAATGCTTATGCGGGCGCGGCGCGTTACGGCGGCTGGATTTGGTCCGGCGACGTGGACTCGCGGTGGGCGACGCTGGCCGCGCAGGTGCCGGTGGGCATCAACACGTCGTTGAGCTTGACGCCGTTTTGGGGAACGGACACGGGCGGATTCAACCCCACGCCGGAATTGACGGGAGAACTTTACACGCGATGGTTCGAATTCTCCGCCTTTACCCCGCTGTTCCGCTCGCATGGCCGCACATGGCATCTGCGGCTGCCGTGGGGATGGGACACGGGCGAGACGGGACCGGTCGAGGCGCGCAACGTGACCGACCCGTCGGAATTGCACAACGCGCAAGTGGAGCCGATCTGCCGGCAGTATCTGGAACTGCGCTACCGCCTGTTGCCTTACAATTACACGCTGATGCGCGAGTCGGTGGACACGGGGATTCCCGCGATGCGCGCACTCTGGTTGCATTACCCCAAGGACGCCGAAGCGGCAAAGTTGGGCGATGAATATCTCTGGGGACGCGATCTGCTCGTTGCGCCCGTGGTGGAAAAAGGCGCGACCCTCCGTCACCTCTATCTCCCGGCCGGAAGCTGGTTCGATTGGTGGACTGGCGAAAGGGTTGCTGGTGGAAAATGGCTGGATCGCCCGGTGACACTGGCCATCATGCCGATTTACGTCCGCCCCGGCGCCATTCTTCCGCTTGACCCGGTGCGCCAATACACGGCGCAGCCGGTGACCGAGCCCACGACCATCCGGATCTATCCCGGCGCCGACGGAACTTTCACGCTTTATGATGACGACGGAAAGAGCCCGGCTTATCGCGACGGCTCGGACCCAAGCACGACGTGGATTCGCTTTGATTGGGATGACAAAGCCCGCCGGTTGACGCTGGAACCGGATGCGCGGATGAAGAATTGGCCGGGCGGGACAAGCGACTTTACGGTTGAACTGGCCGGTAGCGGTGCAAAATCACAAGTCGTGCATTTTAATGGGACAAAGACGGTGATAAAACTTTGAATGATTTGACGATTCGGCTGGCAACTGTTAGAAATTTTCCCATGCCGCGCGCCAAGCCAGCCAGCCAGACGATGTCCAAACCTCCCAAGTTCTCCCGTGTGCTGATCAAATTGAGCGGCGAGGCGCTCGGCGGCCAGGGCGGAGTGGGCATTAATCCCGAGGCGGTGCATCACCTAGCCGTGCAAATCCGCGAGGTGCGCGAACTCGGCGCACAGGTGGTCGTGGTGGTCGGAGGCGGGAACATTTTCCGCGGACTGCCGGGCAGCGAACGCGGCATCGAACGCGCCACCGGCGATTATATGGGGATGCTCGGCACTATCATCAACGCGCTGGCGTTGCAGGACGCGCTGGAGAAACTCGGCTGCCCGACGCGCGTCCAGAGCGCCATCGCGATGTCGCAGGTCGCCGAGCCGTTCATCCGCCGCCGCGCGGTGCGGCATCTGGAAAAGGGCCGGGTGGTGATTTTCGGCGGCGGCACGGGCAATCCCTATTTTTCTACCGACACCGCCGCCGCGCTGCGCGCCAACGAAATCGGGGCGGAAGTCATTCTCAAGGCGACCAAGGTGGACGGCATTTACGACTGCGACCCGAAGAAAAATCCCAAAGCGAAACGCTTCGCTGAAATCTCCTACCTGGACGCGCTGCAAAAGCGGTTGCAGGTGATGGATTCCACAGCGTTCTCGCTGTGCATGGACAACAAGATGCCCATTGTCGTTTTTGACTTCTTCAAGCCGCACAATCTCCGCCGCGCGGTCCTGGGCGAGAAAGTGGGCACGCTGGTCAGTTGATTTTCTTCCGAAGGAGTGAAGTCAGGCATTTTGGGGCGAAATGATCACTGCAAGGCGTAAGAGCCATGTTGGGCGAGCCATTGCGTGTCCACTCCGGAACCAGTGGAGTTATATGACAAGAATTTGTCGTGCCACAACTGAAGTTCCGCATGGCCATCAGCAAAGGAGAACGACGAGAAATTGCCATGATTGATCGCCGGCCGGTCATTGATGCCGCCACCATCCAAAATAAATTCAAACCATCCGTCATTCAGGCTCGCCGGATTTTCATCCAGAAAAACAAAGCAATCCGAAGCGGCCAAGCTCCCTCCAAAATCTGAATATTTCGTGAATACCTTGTAATTGCCGTTAATGTTGAACCCCCCGGTTCCAAATCCACACATCTCATTCATCGAACACGACCGGACGCGCAGCAAGTGCCAATTCGGGTCCACGTATTTGTCGGCGGGGCAATGATAGACTCCGGCGGCGTTTGCATAGCGTCCTATGGAACCGACCAGGGTGACGCCAAACCCGCGGTTCCCCTGCACTCCAAGGTAGAAGGGATTGGTCGCACATCCGACCGGGTTTTCGGTTATTGCACCTTGGGCAAAGGTTCCGGCCACCCAATTTGGCTGGGGGCCGGTGGAATAGAGCGCGATGTTCCCAGGCAAAGTATCATTATTGTTGCTCCCGTAAAGGATTGCGGCCAACTGCAATTGTTTCATGTTGCTGATGCAGCCGATGCCCAGCGCCCTCGATTTGGCACTCGACAAAGCCGGCAACAGCAGGGCGGCCAGTATGGCGATGATGGCGATAACAACCAGCAGTTCGATCAAGGTGAAGCCGGTTCGAATTCTTTTGGAAGCAGGCCGGCAACCTGAATTGCGTTCAATGTATCCTGATGACTGATTCATAATGTTTTCGGTGTCAGTTCAGGTGCGTTTCTCCACTTGGGCTAGTAAAGGGTGTCCAATGCACAATATGAGCTTATCTGAAGGAACACGATTGTCCGCGCTTTGTCAAGTTGCGTCCACCGATTTCTTTATCCACCTCCTGCTCCAAGCCCGGAAAAAGCCGGGGCGCTGGTTTTGTCACGTTCAAGCGGCACGTCCTAACGCATTGACAATTCAACACTTCGACGAGCCGGTTTCATTTTCGCCCGGAGAATTGAATCCAGAATTCGTGCATTTTCGCTTCGTGACAGCCTGCCGGGCGGCAGCCGGGTGCTGCCACACGGAAGCGGCGTTTTCGCCGGCGGTGTTGTGGGATTGCCGGGTGGCAGCGTGGTGAATGGCTCCCGGGGTGGCGGACGCCCGGCAATGCCAGCTTGGCGCGCCCGCCGTCCGCAAGATTGGGCGCTGGTCAGTTGATTTTCTTTGGGATCAGAAAATTAAAAGCTCTCGGGTGCCTGATTAATCACGGAATGTAAGTGCCATGATCGGCGAGCCACTGCGTATCAACGCCTCCTGCTGAACCTGGCGCTTGATCCCTCAAAAATGCGTCGTGCCATAGCTGAAGTTCCGCATGGCCATCAGCAAAGGAGAACGAGGACAAATTGCCATGATTGACCGCTGGCGTGTCATTTACAGTAGGCGGAGTTCCAGTCAAATGAAATAAAAACCATCCATCATTCAGGCTCAGCGGATTTTCATCCAGAAACACAAAACAATCGGAAGCGCTTAAACGTCCCCCAAAATCTGAAGACTTCTTAAAAACCTTGCCGCCACCACCACCGCCTGCCCCTGTTCCATCCACCCACGCATTTGCCGAGCATGACCGGACGCGCACCACGTGCCAGTTCGTGTCCAGGTAGCTATCGGCGGGGCAATGATAGACTCCGGCTGCTTTTGCGTAGGGTCCGATGGAACCCCGCAACGTTACTCCAAAACCAGTAGTCCCCTGCACGCCAAGATAAAAGGGATTGGTTGCACAGCCGCTGGGGTTCTCTGTTACGCCATTGTTGGCGGGAGAGGCAAAGGTGCCAGCTTCCCAATTCAGCGTTGAGCCACTCGCAAGTGTGACGTTCGCGGGCATATCATCATCAAAGTTATTCCCGTAAAGAATTGAGGCCAGTTGCAACTGTTTCATGTTGCTAAGGCAGACGGCTCCCTGCGCCCGCTTTTTGGCATTGGCCAGCGCTGGCAAAAGCAGGGCGGCAAGGATGGCGATAATTGCAATCACAACCAACAGTTCAATCAAGGTGAAACCGTTTCGTTTGCCCTTGGCAGCAGGTTGGCAATTTGGATTGCATCCGATATTTCCTGATTTTTGTTTCATAGTCTTTTCATTGTCAGTTCAGGCTCGCCCTCCACCTCTTTCAGGGAAGGGCGACCAATGCACCATATGGATTTCTCATAAAGGAACACAGTTGTCCGAGTTTTGTCAAGTCGTATCAGTCATATCAGCCGTTTGTCGTATCAACCGTTTTCTTCATGCCCTTCTCGTTTCAGGCCCGGCAAAAAGACCAACGGAGGCTGGTTTCGTGATTGGCCAAATTGTCAATCAATGCGGCATGGCGCTTTAACGATTTTTATTGCATTTCTGCCCGGGAAATTGAATCGTAAAATCGTGGTCTTCGCCTCGCGACAAGGGGCCGGGCGGCAGCTCGGTGAATTTCTGCGCCAACGCGGCATCTCCACCGACGGGGTTCTGGGCCTGCCGCGCGGCGGTGCGGTGGTGGCCGCCGAGGTGGCGCGTGTGCTGAATTGCCCGCTTGACGTGTTGATTGTCCGCAAAATCGGGCATCCCTGGCAGCGCGAATTCGCCGTCGGCGCGCTGGCCGAACCGGACGTCGTCATTTTCGACGAATCCCTGAAATGGGAAAATCCCCTGGCGCGCCTGGAACTGGACGGTGTGATCGCGGAGGAAAAAGAACGGCTCCGGGCGTATCGCGCGGAATTTCATCGCGCGGCTATGCCTGCGCTGGAGGGCAAGACAGTTCTACTCGTGGATGACGGCTTGGCCACCGGCGCCACGGCCGAGGCTGCCGTGATTTCGGCCAGGCAACAAAAGGCCGCCCGCGTCATCATCGCCGCGCCGGTGGCCTCGGAACACGCCGTCCGGCGCCTGCGGCGCGTGGCGGACGAGGTGGCCGTGTTGATTGAGGACGCGGATTTTGAGGCGGTCGGCCGGTATTACGCCAGTTTTTCGCAGACAACCGACGCGGAGGTGAAGGCGTTGTTGCGCGCCGCAGAAGATTTTAACAGTTGAATTTATGCCCGAACTCCCCGAAGTCGAAGTGCTCGCGCGCCATCTGCGCCCTTTAATCTGCGGCAAAACGATCAAGGCCGTGGAAGTGCGCCGCGTCCAAGTGTTGCAGCCAACCTCGCCACAGAAATTTCGTCGGAGTTTAACCGGCGCGAAATTTACCGGCCTGGCTCGACGCGGCAAATATCTGCTGTTTACACTCCGCCGGCGCGCCAGCGACGAGCCGCTGTGGCTGTTGGGGCATCTGGGCATGACGGGCAAAATTTACCTGGCGCCAAAAGACCAACCCTGGCCCAAGCATGCGGCGGTGGTGTTCGATTTGGCCGCGCACGATCTGATTTTTGAGGACACGCGCTATTTTGGCCGGATGACGCTGGATCAGTCCGCCGCCGCCAAGCTGGGACCGGAACCGCTGGACGGCCGGTTTTCGGTCGAGGATTTCGCGCGACGATTGAGAAGCTCGCGGCGAGCCATCAAGATCAAATTGCTTGATCAGACGCTGGTGGCTGGCGTCGGCAACATTTACGCAAGCGAAACGCTGTTTCGGGCGCGGATTTCGCCCAGACTGGCGGCGAACCGGCTGACGTTGGCGCAAGTGAGGCGGCTGTGGCGCGCCATCCGCGCCGTGTTGACGGAAGCCATTGCGCGCGGCAGCACCTTGCCGTTGAATTTTGGCGCCGACCAGACGGACGGGCTTTTCTATTTTGGCAGCGCGACCGGCGCGCCGGACTTTTACACGGAACGGTTGCGGGTTTATGACCGGGCCGGCCTGCCGTGCCCGAATTGCCACCGGCCGATCAAGCGAATCGTGCAGGCGGCGCGGAGCACGTTTTATTGTCCGCACTGCCAAAAAGCGCGCGAATGAAATTGACGCGGTGCGCCGCGGCTTGTAATTTGACCGCCCTTTCGGTTCCAGAGTAGCTCAATGGTAGAGCAGCCGGCTGTTAACCGGCGGGTTGCAGGTTCGAGCCCTGCCTCTGGAGCCAATTCGATGCAAATCCGAACTTATTTCACCGATTTTGTAACCATTTGGAATCAAGTCACTTGCAAAAAGTGAAATGTTAACCAAATACCATTTAGTTCGGATTTTGGTGCTGAACACCCCCTGTTTTTTGGGCGCTTGGTCCTTTTCTGGATCAAAGTGTTTAACAGAAATTTCACGTATCAGGAGGCGCACCAGGTCCTTCTGATCATCCGCCGGAAGGCTCTTCATCACCATTTCAAAGCGCAGCAGCCCATCGGCGATCACCTGTTTGTCGGCCACTACGCTTTCCCCATATTTGATGTCGATGTTGAGTTTGGTCTTCTGCAGTTCGACCTCGCGCTTCTCAGTTGCCAAGCATTCGGCCTCCGCCATGAAATCGTCTGAGACATTTTTAGCGCCCCTCCGTTTGGCGGCTTCGATGCAAACCTGCACGGCGTCGGAGAGTTCGCGATGTTTCCGTTCAAGCTCGGCCAGCTTTGACTTCATCGGCCGGATGGATTTAACCTTTTCCGCATTCGAGGCGCTTACCGCCGCCTCAATGATTTCAGTGTGTTTCCCAATCTCGCCGATGTAGTTTACGATCAAATCCTCAAACGCCCGAGCTGGTATGCTCCGGACCGGGCATTCGGAGGCGGTGCCGTCTTTTGTGACGTGGGTGCAGGTGTAATACAGATATGGCTCGCCATTGGAATCCTTTTTCCAGCTCGGATACGGCGTGAGCGCCGTGCCGCAATGGCCGCACTTCAAAATGCCTTTCAGAAGATGAACGTGCTTGTCCCGTTGCTGGATCTTGACGGTTTCCGTCTTCTCAGGAGTGAGAGCTTCGTTGGCTTCTTGCCACAGCTTTTCTGACACAAGGGCAGGGTGTTCAGAGGGATACTCCTTGTCGCCATGCCGGATCACTCCCTTGTAAATTGGGTTCGCAATGAACGCCTTGACCCGATCGCCAGTGAAGCGTATCCGTGTGGCTAGCCTGAGTTTCGCAGATATGCAGCAATTTGGATTTTTTCCGTGAAAGCCTGCGGCGATTTGCTGGGGATTTTGCATGAGCCGAGCGTTGGAAGCCTGTGGGAAGACCCAGCCCGTAGACAGCCGAGGCTGGACCGTGTCAGAATGCCGGCATGTTTCTGAAGGCGCACGAGCGATGTAAAGACGGCAAGCGCCACGTCTACTACAGCCTCACGGAAAGTCTGCGGGTCAGCCGCAAGCGCGTGGTGCAACGCACGGTGTTGCACCTGGGCGAACTCAACACCACGCAGGTGGAACGGTGGCAACGCACCATCGAGGCCATCCACGAGGACGGTCAACGCCGGCAGTTACGCCTGTTCACCGATCGCGAGGGACAAGTGCCGGTGGTCGCTGAAGATGTGGCCGAGGTGATTCTTTCCAGTCTGGTGGTGCGCCGTCCGCGGCGTTTCGGAGATTGCTGGATCGGCTGCAAGCTGTGGGAAGAGCTGGGGCTGCGCGCCTTTTGGGATGAGGTCTTGGGCGAGCAGCGCGGCGAGGTGCCTTGGGCCAAAGTGGTGGAACTATTGGTCGTCAACCGGCTGTGTGATCCGCGCAGTGAGTTGTTTATTCACGAAAAATGGTTTGCGCAAACCGCGATGGACCTATTGCTGGATTGCAGCGCGGCCGTGGCGGAGAAGGATCGGCTGTATCGGGCCCTGGACCGGATGGTGGCGCACAAGGACGCGTTGGAACGGCATCTGGCCGGCAAATGGCGCGATCTCTTTGGTGCCAGTTTCGATGTGCTGCTCTACGATCTGACCAGCACGTATTTCGAAGGGGATGCCGAAGGCGTTGACAAAGCGACGCGCGGCTATTCCCGGGATCACCGGCCCGATTGCGCGCAAGTGGTCATTGCCATGGTGGTGACACCGGAAGGCTTTCCACGGAGCTATGAAGTCTTTGAAGGCAACCGTGCGGACGTCACGACACTGGAAGCCATGCTTGATCAGGTGGAAGCCAAACATGGTCGGGCGCGACGAATCTGGGTGTTCGACCGGGGCATTGTCAGCGAAGCCAACCTGCAGAGATTGCGAGCGCGGGACGGACAATACGTCGTGGGCACACCCCGACACCGGCTGCAAGATTACGAGAAAGAGTTGCTGGCAGGCTCCTGGCAACAGATCAACGAATCGGTGCAGGTGCAATTGATCGCGCAGGAACAGGAGACGTATGTGCTGGCGCGCAGCGTGGATCGGGCCAAGAAGGAAGAGGCGAACCGGATCAAGGAACTGGGCGGACAGTTTGGAATCAAACGGCTGTGCGTGGACAACTTCTGGGGCACGGAAGCCCTGCACCATCTGGCAATCGCCGCTTACAACCTCTGCGTGCTCTTGCAGCGGCGGTTGGGGCAGCTGGAAAAATGCGAGCTGAACACGCTCCGCTGGCGATTGTTTGGACGGGCGGCGGTGTGGAGTCGGGCGGGAAGTAAACCCACGCTCAAACTGGCCGTGCGGGGTGTCGCCAATCGCAACTGGTGGAGGGAAATGTTGGCCAAACTCACCGCGTTCCCCAACTGCCATGCAGTTGTCTCACTCCAAGCATGAACCCAAAAAACGCCCCAATTATGTGCGCTCAACTGAATCGTTCCGGCTAAGCAGAATATGCCGCCCCGACGGGGCTGGGGATTTGATTTGGCCGTGGGTTCTACAAAAATGCCGCGCCTACGGCGCTGGATTGGCGGGCGCAAAGGCGAAGGCCGGTTTCCCGCCACGCGCTTTGGGTTTGGCCGGGAAGGAATCCTTGCGGTGACGGCGGAATTTGTGAAGATGAGACGCGACATCGGAATGAAATGAAACCCATTCGATTTTCCAAACACGCCCTGGGTTACACGGCCAAACGCGGCTTCACCGTGGCGGAAGTTGAAAACGCCATCCGCACCGGCAAACGGGGCGCGGCGGAACTGGGACGATTGGATTGCCGCAAAAATTTTCCTTACCACAAGGAATGGAACGGAAAAATTTGCGCCACCAAACAGGTTCGCCCCGTCTTTGTGGAGAACCGCGAAGAAATCGTTGTGATAACCGTCTATACGTATTACTTTTGAACCATGAAAATCAGCTATGATGCCGAAGTGGATGCGTTGAGCATCACGTTCCGCGAAACCACGGTCACGACCAAACACCTGGCCGAAGGCATTGCGGCTGATTACGACCGCGATGGCCGGCTGGCCGGACTGGAAATCCTCGATGCGCAAAAGCGCTTCGGCGGAAGCGAGCCGATGCGCGAAGTGGTGCTGGATGGACTGGAATCCGCCACCGCGCCGCTGGCGCTGCACGACAAGCCGGCAAAATACGGTAAGAAATAATCTTCTCCTCGGCGCACGGGCGTAGGCCGGTTTCCCGCCACGCACCTTTGGGTTTGGCCGGGAAGGAATCCTTGCACGGCGGCGAAAATATGATTGAAGGCGCACTGCCCGCGCGAATGGACAGACTTGATAAAGCCGTGCGGATGGTGTTTCTTTATGGCATGAACACGGCCACCGCCAGCGAGAGAATGCCGGACATTCAAACACAGCCGCGCGCGATCATTCGGCGGCAAGTGCAGGAGTGGTTTGAGTGGATGGACCACATTCTGGACGTTCACCGCAGCCAATTTGTGTTCCGCGAACCCGCGCCGGCACAACTTCAAGAGCATAGACGGTTATTGATGGAGGGCATCCGAACTTGTCTTGTATTTAATGCCGTGATTGCCGACCCGGATTTCAACGAGCCGGGGTTGGCGGCGCGCCTGCAAATCCGCATCCGGCAATTGCGGGACGCTTACGACACCTTTCACGACGCAACGCTTTCGGACGAGCAAGCCGGGAAGATTCTGCAAGAAGTTTTCCCGGAATGAACCAGGAACTGGAGGCGCTCATTATCGCTTACGAAGCCGTGTCCGCCTCGCGGGACATGGCGGCGGAGCAGGCCATGCAAGTTTTCGAGACGCGGCTTGACGAAACGATGAATCGGCATCCCGGAGTTGCACGCGACATTCTCCGCAAAAGCATCATCAAAGCCCATCGGCAATGGGCATTGAAGCAGGAAAAGAAACCGCCGGCCATTCCGCCAAAGGCGTGAAACACGCCTGGCTCACCGTGACCACTGCCGGCCAAGATTTGTCTGCGGCGGCGGCGGAATTTTTAACGCAGAGACGCAGAGGCGCGGAGGGTTTGACACGAATTTCACGAATTGACACAAATTTTCCAAGCCCGTAGGGCTGGCATATTTGTAGAAAATGGAAATTGGAAAATTCCAAGCTCCGTCAGGAGCGAAATCATCAGAATCATTTTGTAGCAGCGGACGTCAGTCCGCTCATCTTTGAGAGATTGGAGCCGGCTCACGTCGGCTGCTACGGTGAAATAAACGGGAGATGCCGCTCCGGACGGAGCTTGATTCATTTCGGATGCCGGTTCTACAATGATGCCGCGCCGACGGCGCTGGATTGGCGGGTGCACGGGCGAAGGCCGGCTTCCGGCCACACGCCTTGGGGTTTGGCCAGGACGGAATCCTTGCGGTGCGGCGGAATTTGCAAAGATGAGTCGGCATATGCAACCGCAAGAATTTGAAGTCACCATTGAAGAATTAAACCGATGTAGCCAAGCGGTCGAAAGTCTGTTTAGGCCAATGGTTGAACAATTTCGAGGTGACTGGACTTCAACCGAAGAAGGACAAAAAGACAAAGCGGAAAGTTTTGAAGATTTCTCGAAAAGAGAAGGACGTCATGTCAAGCAAGAGCAGTCACTAGCCCTTTTTGCAATCGGCAGATTGCCCCAAGCGATCCCACTCGGTGATGCGAGCGATCACGAGTTTGGACTTGAGCGGTGTTCCAAACTTGCTCGAGTTGGAATGCGAAGGCAATCTGATAAAGAATTTAGATTTGAGTCTGGTGCCGAAACTCCAGAAGTTGAATTGCTCAGACAACGCCATGGCGGAACTCATTCTGCCCAATTTGCCAGACTTGGTTGAATTGAAGTGCGTAAACTGGATTTGGGACACGGAAGCCGGCCCGGGCCGATATTTGGAAAAAATGCTTGCGCGACGTTTGTAATGGGTAAAGCGGCCTGAATTGGATTTCATAGCTGGCGACGATGATACCGGAAAAAGTATTTCAACAGATATTGGCGCTGGGCGATGCCTGGCGGGTGACGCAGATGAGTTACCACGAAAAAGAGCAGCGGATGGAGATCCGCGTCGAAGACACGCCCGCCCTCTGGCGGCAGGAAAAGTGTCCGCATTGTGGGCGCCAGACGGTGCGCGGCTACGACCACGCGCCGGAACGGCGATGGCGGCATCTGAACGTGTGCCAGATTCAGTCGGAGATTGTCTGTGCCCTGCCACGCGGGGAATGTCTGGAGTGCCAGAAGGTTTACACCGTGCGCGCCCCGTGGGAAGGCCGCAGCCGGAGCCTGACCCAGGAGTTTGAGGCGTTTGCCCTGACGCTGATGCGGGAGATGCCGGTCAAAAAGGCGGGGGAGATTTTGGGGGAGACCGATCAGAAATTATGGCGGGCGCTGTTCGCCCATGTGGCGGCGGCGTGGACGGATTTGAGTTGGGAAAACGTGACGTGGGTGGGGGCCGATGAGATGAACCGGAAGAAGGGGCATAATTACCTGACGGTGTTTGCGGACTTGCAGGCCAAGCGGGTGCTGCTGGCCGTCGAGGGCAAGGACGCCAGCGTTTGGGAACGCTTCGCGGAGGAATTGGGCAAGCATAACGGGCATCCGCAGAGCCATCACGCAGATCGCCATTGACATGAGTCCGGCGTATAAAAAGGGCGTGCGGGAGAACTTTGGCAACGCGACCGTGGTGTTCGACAAGTTCCATGTGGTCAGCCAGGTGGTGCAGGCCGTGGACGAGGTGCGGCGGCTGGAAGCGCGGGCCGATGCCCCGGCGCGGGAACAGTTGACCCGCACCAGTTGGTTGTGGCGCAAGAACCCCGAAGGCTGGACGGAAAAGGAGCAGTCCCACTGGGAGCAACTGCAAGCCAAACCCCTGGTGACCGGCTTGGCGTATGCGATGCGGCTGCAATTGCAACAGGCGTATGCCGCCCCCACTGCGGCCAAGGCGCGGAAACGATTTGAAGACTGGTGCCGCTGGGTGCGGATCGAGGCCGCGGCACTGACGAGCGGGTGGTTGGAGCCGATGCGCAAAGCCGCCGACATGGTGGAACGCCATCTGGAAGGCATCCTGGCCCACTGGCAACAAGGCCTGACCACCGCCTTCATGGAAGGACTCAACAGTTTGTTCTCGGCGGTCAAGCGGCATACAGGGAGAGCGTCCCATGACGAAAGTATTCAAAACCGTGGCGTTCGGCGCGGCCTCGGCCCTGGTGGCGGCCGGCCCGGTGAACCGAAAAAAAAGAGCCAGAACCGCAAATAAGTGTTGACACTGTATCTTATTGTGTATATAAGATGTGCGCATTGAATGATTGCGCTCGACACTCTGCCCGCCGCCGCCCGCCTGGCCTTTGAAGGCTTGCAGGCCGAGAATGCGCGGCTGCAAAGCGAGCACCTTCGCCTGCAGCGCATCCTGGAACTCAAGGACGAGCAAATCCGGCTGCTGAACTTTCGGATGTTTGGTCCCAAGAGCGACCAGCTCTCCCCGGCCCAAAAAGAACTCTTGCTGGCCGAGGTCAGCCTGAGTGCCGGCGAAGTGGAGCGGGAAGCTGGCCTGCCGGCGGCCCAGAAGGCCGCGCCGAAAGTCAAAATACCCCGGCCCCGTCATCCGGGCCGCGAACCGTTGCCGGCGCATTTGGAACGGCGGGAAGTGATCCTGGCCTGCCGGCCCGAAGATTGCCAGTGTGCGCAGTGCGGGGCCCCACGGCCGGTGATCGGCTACGAGACGCGAGAAGAACTGGCGTGCGAACCGGCGAAGTTCTTTGTGCGGGTGATCCAACGGGAGAAGCGTGGCGCGCATTGTCTGGAAGAACAGGGGGTGGCCAGTGCGCCGCTGCCCGCGCAGATCGTGCCCAAAGGCAAGCTGGCCAACGAAGTGATCATTGAACTGCTGGTCAACAAGTATCAGCAACACCTGCCGATTTACCGGCAACAAGCCGAACTGGCCGAGAATCACGGGATTGAACTCAGTCGCAAGACGCTGACCGACGCGGTGCTGGCGGCGGGCAGCCTGTTGCAGGCGGTGGTCCGCGCGCAGCAACGGGAACTGCTGACCCGAAATTATCTCCAGGCCGACGAGACGCCGCTGCCCTGCCAGACGCCGGAGAAAACGGGCCGCAACCACCGTGCGTATTTGTGGGAATACAGCGTGCCCGGCGGGGTGGTGGTGTTCGATTTTCAAATGGGCCGCAGCCGGGCCGGGCCCAAGGAATTTCTCCAAGGCTTCCGGGGCACGCTGCAGTGTGACGGCTTTTCGGCCTATGCGGACTTGGGGCCGGGGATCGTCTATGCCGGTTGCCTGGCGCACGCCCGCCGGGCTTTTGTGGAGGCCGCCAAGGTGGCGCCGCACGATCCGCTGCCCCCGGAGGTGGTGGCGCAGTTTGGCGAACTTTACGCCATTGAAAAAACCGCGCGCACGGCGGGCCTGGACCCTGCGCAACGCCTGGCCTTGCGCCAACAAAAGAGCGTGCCGCTCATGGCCGCACTCAAGGAACGCCTGGTCGCCATCCGGCAACAGATCGCGCCCGGGGGCGCGCTGGCCAAAGCCTGCGACTACACCTTGAGCCAATGGAGCCGGCTGGAAGTCTATTTGGCGGATGGCCGGATTGAAGCGGACAACAATTGGTGTGAATCGGGCTTGCGAGCGATTGTTCTTGGCCGGAAAAACTGGTTGCACGTCGGCGCCGAGCAGGCCGGCCCCAAGGTGGCCGCCATCGCCTCGATCGTCGAGACCTGCCGACGCCTGGACATCAATCTGCGCCGGTATCTCAACGACGTGCTCCCCAGGCTGGGCCAATGGCCCATCAACCGCGTGGCCGAATTGACGCCCACAGCCTGGCAGGCAGCACATAAAATATCCTGACATTCACCGCAGTTTACCCACCGCAGTCAGTTGCGGCCAGACGGGTTAGCCTGACTTTCGCAGATTTTGCGGGAGAAGATCATTTTTCTCAAGGAACACGAGCCCGGCACCCTTCAAGTCGGCCACACATCCGCAATCTGATCCTGGTAAATTCGTGGGGGCGGTTGTTCGGGCAATGACCAGTTCATCTGGTGCATTATCATTGCTTGGGCGGCTTCGGGCTGGGTAATTCGTGGCAGGCAAATCGCTCCGCCAGCCTTGAGCTTGAACCACACCTCCACTTGGATGATGCGCTTGAACTGGTCGAGCAACTGCCATGGACTCAACCCCGGAGCGCTCCCCTTGAGTTTCTGTTTCAAGCAAACCCACAGGCAGTAGCCCAGAAATGCCACCATCACGTGCGCTTCGACGCGCGGCCCCACCCAATGCCAGATCGGCCGAATGGCCAGCTCGCTCTTCAGTGCCCGAAACACGGCCTCGACCTCCGTCAGTTGCACATACATCCGCCACAAGGCTTCCGGGCGGTGATCGCTCAAATTGGTCCGCAGCAAATACGCTCCATCCCGGTGCTGCGCCATCCGTAAGGCCTGCCGATCCCACTGCCAGTTCAGTTTCCCATCCTCCCAATCCGTGGACACATGGTGCCAAGCCCGCGGCCAGCGTTCGGATAATCGTCCCAGGCGCAGCATGACCTTGTCCGAATCGGCCAGCGTGCCCTTGCGGATCGAGCGGCGCAGCCGCACCAGGTCCCGCATCAATCCCCGAATCTGACGCCAGCGCATCGCCTCTTCCTTCTTGGCCCGATCCACGCTGCGCGCCAGCACATACGTCTCCTGTTCCTGCGCGATCAATTGCACCTGCACCGATTCGTTGATCTGTTGCCAGGAGCCTGCCAGCAACTCTTTCTCGTAATCTTGCAGCCGGTGTCGGGGTGTGCCCACGACGTATTGTCCGTCCCGCGCTCGCAATCTCTGCAGGTTGGCTTCGCTGACAATGCCCCGGTCGAACACCCAGATTCGTCGCGCCCGACCATGTTTGGCTTCCACCTGATCAAGCATGGCTTCCAGTGTCGTGACGTCCGCACGGTTGCCTTCAAAGACTTCATAGCTCCGTGGAAAGCCTTCCGGTGTCACCACCATGGCAATGACCACTTGCGCGCAATCGGGCCGGTGATCCCGGGAATAGCCGCGCGTCGCTTTGTCAACGCCTTCGGCATCCCCTTCGAAATACGTGCTGGTCAGATCGTAGAGCAGCACATCGAAACTGGCACCAAAGAGATCGCGCCATTTGCCGGCCAGATGCCGTTCCAACGCGTCCTTGTGCGCCACCATCCGGTCCAGGGCCCGATACAGCCGATCCTTCTCCGCCACGGCCGCGCTGCAATCCAGCAATAGGTCCATCGCGGTGTCGGCGCAGAACGCGTTGATTCTGGCGCTGGACCAGAAGCTGGACAACATGGCCACCACCGCCAAGGCGTATGCGGCCACGGCGCCGGGGTTTGACGACGCGTTTCCGCGCTGCGCGCATTTTAATCCGGGCGCGGTGCTGCGCACGGCCAACGCGTATCTGGCCAGGCTGGCGCCGGCGCAGAATGACGATGCGGCGGCGACGGCAGCCAAGGCCGCGCGGTTGCAGGTGTTTGTGGATCACGCCATGCCGGCCACGCTGGTGGCGGATTTGCAGGCGCAGTTGCAGCAGATCGGCGATGTTTCCGACACACACGAGGAGAGCCGCGAGGAGGGTGTCTTGAGCACGGAGGAAATCAACCAGCTTGTGAATCAGGGCAGGATTCAGCGCAATTTGCTGGGCGCCATTTTCCTGACGGTCTATGCCTCCAATCCGCAAAAGCTGGCGGCGTGGAATAGCGCCAGCCGCGTGGAGCACAGCCCGCATCATGCGACCGCCCCAACTCCAACGCCCGCGCCGGCGGCAACGCAGACGAAATAGGGAATCGCTTTTGCCACGCGAAGCCGCGTTCGTTTGAGCGCGGCTTTTTTGTTCTGGCACGGTGCGGGTTTTCAGCCCGAATTCTGAATCCGGCCTGTGGGTGGCTGCGACGCCCCGTCGCAGGAAGGTGCTGGCGACGCCCCCGTCGCCCGGTGACGAGGCGTCACCGCCACGCGCAAATGGAAATTTCGGAATTCGGATCTAGTTTGACCTACGGTTTGACCTACGTTTTCTTCAACACAGCCTCCACCCACGGCTGGTTGTCCAGATACCAGCGCACCGTTTCCCGGATGCCGTCCTCGAACTTGTGCGCGGGCGTCCAGCCAAGTTCGCGCTGAATCTTCGCGGCATCAATCGCGTAACGGCGGTCGTGGCCAAGACGGTCTGTCACGAAGGTAATCAATTGGCGCGATTTCCCGCCGAGTTCCGGTTTGAACTCGTCAATCAAATCGCAAATCAGTTCCACGATCCGCAGGTTCGCCCATTCGTTGTGGCCACCGATGTTGTAGGTCTCGGCAATTTTGCCTTTGTTTAGGACCGTCCAGAGCGCCTCGGCATGGTCGCGCACGTAAAGCCAGTCGCGCACGTTCATGCCGTCGCCATAAACCGGCACCGGCTTGCGGGCGAGGATGCTCTGGATGACGACCGGAATGAGCTTCTCGGGAAATTGAAACGGCCCGTAATTGTTCGAGCAATTCGTGATGACCGCCGGCAGGCCGTAGGTGTGATGATACGCTCGCACGAGCATGTCGCTCGACGCCTTGCTCGCGGAATACGGCGAGTTTGGCGCGTAAGGCGTCGTCTCGGTGAAATAACCCGTCGCCCCGAGCGAACCGAAAACCTCGTCCGTCGAAACGTGATGGAAGCGGAATTCAGTTTCCCTCTTTCCGCTTGCCGCTTTCCGCTTTTCCCAACTGTCGCGGCAGGCCTCCAGCAGATTGAACGTTCCGTTGATGTTCGTCGTGATAAAATCGCCCGGTCCGGTAATGGAACGGTCCACATGCGATTCCGCCGCGAGGTGCATGACGTGCGTGATGGCGTGCTGCTCGACCACCCGAAACGTCCCGGCCTTGTCGCGCAAATCCACCTTCTCGAAAACGTATTTCGGTTGGCGCGAGACGTTCTCCAGGTTTTCCAGACGCCCGGCGTAAGTCAGGCAGTCCAGATTGACAAGCCTGGCGACGCGCGCGTCGCCAATGACGTGCTGAATCAAATTCGAGCCGATGAATCCGGCGCCGCCGGTGATAAGCAGGTTCATGGTTTGTCGAGGACCTGTCGCAGGCTGGTCTCCCAATCCGGAAGCCGCAACCCGAAAGTTTTCTGCAATTTGCCGCAATCCAGAATCGAATACGCGGGCCGTTTCGCGGGCAGCGGATAATCGGACGTGGCGATCTTTTCCACCGACCGGCATTTCCGTTCCGTCTCCGGCATCAACTCGATGATGCGCAAAGCAAATCCGTGCCAGCTCGTGTGGCCGCCGGCAGCGAGATGGTATTCACCGTTGAATGCCGAACGATTCGCGCCCGCCACGACTCTTGAAAGCGCCAGCGCGGTGGCTTCGGCAATCATCCGTGACCAGGTCGGGCAGCCAAACTGGTCACCCACCACGCGCAGCGTCTCGCGCTCGCGCGCCAGGCGCTGCATCGTGAGCAGGAAATTCTGGCCGCGCGCGCCATAAACCCAGCACAGCCGGAAAATCAAATGGTCGGCGCCGGAGGCCTTCACCGCCCGATCGCCTTCCAATTTGGACTGGCCGTAAGCACCCAGCGGATTTGGTGTGTCCGTTTCAACGTAAGGCGACGATTTGGTGCCATCGAAAATATAATCCGTCGAGTAATGCACCATCAGCGCGCCGACCCTTTTCGCCTCTTCCGCGAGGACATCTGGCGCGACGGCGTTGATCTGCCGGCACAATTCCGGTTCCGTCTCGGCCTTGTCCACCGCAGTGTAGGCTGCGGCGTTCACCACCACCTCCGGGTGGGTTTCGGCGACGAGCCGACGCAACGTCAGCGGGTCGGTGAAGTTGACCTCGGGATAATCCACCGCCGTCACCTCCCCTAGTGGCGCGAGCGTGCGGCGCAATTCCCAGCCGACCTGTCCGTTTTTTCCGAGGAGCAAAATCTTCATGAGATGGTGGCGTTCAGGCAAACAGGCGGTCCTGGGACAGGTCCTTCAACCGCGGCCCGCGAGCGTCCTTCTCGGAAAGCTGCGGATCGTTCAGCGGCCATTGGATGCCAACGTCCGGATCGTTCCACGCGAGCGTCAATTCATTTTGCGGGGCGTAAAATTCCGTGCATTTGTAGGCAAACAACGCGGTTTCGCTCAACACCGCAAATCCATGCGCGAAACCCGGCGGAATGAAGAATTGCCGCTTGTTGTCGGCGGAAAGATTCAACCCATGCCACCGACCAAACGTGGGCGAACTGCGCCGGATGTCCACCGCCACGTCAAACACTTCCCCTTGCAGCACAAAAACCAGCTTGCCCTGCGGCGCCGGATTCTGGAAATGCAGCCCGCGCAAAGTGCCCCGACGTGAAAGCGACACGTTGTCCTGCACGAAATTCCAGTCCAGTCCGGCCGCGCGATAATGTTTTTGGTTCCACAGCTCCATGAAAAAGCCGCGCGCGTCGCCGAACACCTTCGGTTCGATGACCAGCAATCCCGAAATGTCGCAGGTGATGACGTTCATGGCTCAAGCGCGAACCGCAGCCAGCCGCCGGGCTTCCGCGATGACTTCGTTTTCCAGATAGGCGCGGTATTCGCAATTGGGCATCGCCCCGACAATTTTTTCAAGTTGCGCCAGCGTGGCGAAACCCTGCCGGAATGCCGCCTCCTCGGGGCAGCCGATCTTAATGCCCGCGCGCTTCTCGATGGTCTGCACATAGGCGCTCGCGTCGTGCAGGCTGCTGCTGGTGCCGGCGTCCAGCCACGCAAAACCGCGGCTCAGCCGCTGCACCCGCAACTGCCCGCGCCGCAGATATTCCACGTTCACCGCCGTGATTTCCAGCTCGCCGCGCGCCGACGGCTTCAGATTCTTCGCGATGTCCACCACCTGATTGTCGCAGATGTAAAGTCCCGGCACGGCGTAATTGCTCTTGGCCTGCTTCGGCTTTTCCTCGATGGACACCGCCCTGCCCTCCGCGTCGAATTCCACCACGCCGTAGCGTTCCGGGTCGTTGACATGATAACCGTAAATCGTCTCGCCGCCCTTGAAATCCGCGAACGCGCGATAAAACGAATCGCCGCCGTAGAAAATATTGTCGCCGAGGATCAGCGTGACGCTGTCCTTGCCGATGAACGACTCCGCGATGAGGAACGCCTGCGCGATGCCGGCGGGCTTAGGCTGCTCGCGGTAATCAATCGTCACCCCGAACCGGGAGCCGTCGCCGAGGAGCTGTTTGAACCGCGGCAAATCCTGCGGCGTGGAGATGAGGCACAACTCGCGAATGCCGCCCTCTATGAGCGTGGTGAGCGGATAATACACCATCGGCTTGTCATAAACGGGTTGGAGCTGTTTGCTCGCCACCAGCGTGAGCGGATAAAGCCGCGAGCCGGCGCCGCCTGCGAGGATGATCCCTTTCATTTGCCACAGCGTAGAAGTTTCAGGCGCAAATGAAAAGCCGAAGTTCGCCATGCAAAAAAACTTGCCAACGACTTCAAAAGGGAGCAGACATTGCTACCGTAACAACAGAAGAAACCGACCGTGAAAATTCGTCCCGGAAAACTGCTCTGGAAAATCGCGCTGGTCCTCGTCGCCGCTGGCATTCTCGCCGTCGTCGCCGGCATTATTTACGCCCTGCTGCTGTCGCGTCCGGATTACGCCGTGCAAAAGGCCGTGGCCGACACCCGGCTGGCTCTGCGCCAGCAAGGATTCAAGACCGATCTTGCCGATTTCGACTTCTCAACGCCCCCGGAACTGCGCGCGCGCGAAGCCGTTTTGGACGCAACCGCCCCGAACCGCTTCACCGCGCCATCTCTCGGCCATCCGAACCTCATGGAAACCGTCGGGAACGACTCCGCGATTGTCGTTTGGAAACAAAATTCGTTAAAAAACGAAAACCCTTCCTGGCCGGACAACCGCAGTGAACTCACCTGGGACGATTTTCGCGAAGCCATCAACACCGACCGGGTTCAAATTGACGCCGCTTGTGACGCCATATTGTCAGGCCCCATTCGTTTCAACCTGAATGCCAGCGCCGGCAACGCCATGCTGCTTCCTCACCTCGCCCGGTTAAAGAATCTGACGCAGACACTCGGCGACCGGATGGTGCTGGCCCTTCACGATGGCCGGCAGGACGCCGCGTGGACCAACTTGATGGCGGAAACCCGCCTGGTCACGGCTTGGAACGTGGAGCCGGCCGAGATTTCGCAACTCCTCCGGTTTGGCGACATGGACCTCGTGTTCAATGCCACGTGGCAGGCGCTGCAGACGAACGGCTGGCCCGACGACCGGCTCATGCAATTGCAGTCCGAATGGGAATCGGTTGATTTGTTCACCAATTTGCCGGAAGGCATGGCCTTCAATCGCGCAAGCTTCGTGGCGCAATGCCAGCAGGAGCGCCAAACGTTGGGTTCCCGGACGTTTTCGAGCGGAATGTTTGTCTCAAGTTTTTGGCGTTCGCCCATGGCTGGATGGCAGGAACTGAAATATCGCGCTTACCAGCGACAATATTACCGGCGCGGAACCTATGAGGATGAAAAAAATCTGCTGCTCTTCTTTCGCGACCGCGAACTGGAGTTGCGCAACGCCATTCAAGCGCCAACTTGGATGCAAATGCGCCAGCTTCCGGGCGTGACCGGCAAAATTTTCTTCCAATCGAAATATCGGCCCCAATTGCAGAGCATGATGAATTTGCAGAGCATCAGACTTGGCGGCCAGCGTGATGGTTCCAGCTTCCTGGGCCGCGCCGCCGAAGCCGAAGCGGAGCGTAGAATCATCATCACCGCCATCGCCCTCGAACTCTATCGCGAAAAAAACGGCTCCTATCCGAAAATACTGGCAGAACTCACGCCGGAATTTCTAAAAGCTCCCCTGCCCGATTTCATGGACGGTCAGCCCTTGCGCTACCGGCTCACGGAGGACGGCCATTTTCTCCTGTATTCCGTCGGGCTGGATTGCGTGGACAACGGCGGAATAGTTCCGCCGCGACCGGTGAACGGGCCTTTTGCAAGGCCAGATTCTCACGCAACGACCCCGCCGCAAGCCGACCTCGTCTGGCCGCTGCCGGCGTCAGATGCCGCCGTGCAAGCCGTCCGCCAGCGGGAAGCGCGCGCCGAGGAGCTGCAAAATCTGGCCCGGCTTGGGCAGGAATCGGAAGATGATTGGAAAAAATCGCCGTTGCGGCAGGCCAGGGTCGAAAAGATTCTGGCGACGGATTGGTCAACGGAAGAAACTAATATGACCTATGAAGGCCGGTCTGTGCATGACGACATCCGCAACGGCAACGTCTCCAATACGAACCGGTTTTCACTCACGGAATTGCTGACCCCGAGGCAAATCATCACCGGCAATGAACCGGAAGACCTCACCTTCGAAGTCCCGGTCAGCTATGACGTCATCACGAACTGAGGGGGATTAGCTTTGACCGTGGATGCGGGCCTGGATGATCCAGAATCACCCGACAGCGGAGCAAGGATGCAGGAATGCGACCGCGCCACCAATGGCGATTGTCTGCTGGTCTGGCACACGATTTACGATCCGCCCGGCCCGCACGCCGTCCAAGTTCAATTGTTTTGGAACAGTGACAAGGGCGGGTTCCTTGCTTGCCGAAGCCCCGCCATTCCCATCACCACCAGCAACCTTTGCCAGTTCAGCCTCGCCTCCTCCACCTACGATGTTGGACGCGGCGCAACCTTCCACGCCCGTCTGCCGGAAAAGAACGGCCGTTACTCCATTGAATGCGTCACCACCAACGGCCAGCATCTCAAAACCCTTTCCGGCAGCGCCACCAACGGCGAATACAACGTCGTTTGGAACCTGGTGGATGACCACGGCAATCGTCTTCACGGCGAGACGTTCAATTCCATCGTGCATATCACCCTGCCGGATTCAGGCCGAACACAAACTTTGCGAGGCCCCTGATCCTCCGCCACCCCGTGGCGGCGCGGCAGCAGACCGCCGCCATCCGGCATTGCAAAGATTGCCGGCGTCCGTAACCTCTCGTTGGCAAATCCGCCGGCCGAACCTGCCGGGTTCAGGCCGGGCAACAAAGAACAGCGCCCGTTGAAAAACAAAATCGTCAAAATCATTCTGCTCGTGGTGTGCGGCCTGGTGGCCTATGCCGCGATTTCCGCCGTGCTCCGCGCGCGGGAGGAGAAAAAGCTGAAGCAGGAAATTGCCGACATCCGCCGGACGTTGCGCGAGCAGGGTTTCAAGACGGAATTGGACGATTTCAAGATCACCACCGACGCCGCAATGAAAGCGCGCGTAGCGGCTTTGCTGGCGCTCGGCTATGAACCCAAGCTGAACACCAACGGCGACGTGTTGGACTTCCGGCCCATCATTACAAACGGCACCGCCAAAGTAATCTGGATGCAGGATTCGTTGACCGTTGGCACAAACACGCTTCAATGGGCCGATTTTCGGGCCGCACTGAACAAAGAGCGCGAAGGGCTTGACGCCGCCTGTGATGCGGCGTTGGCTGGCCCGATTCAATCCGACTTGGACTTTAATGGGATGGTCGTTGTTTGGAATAATGACATGGTTTATTTGCATCATCTTTCATGGTCGCTCGACGACCGCGTGTTGTTGGAGTTACACGACAGCCATCCCGATGTGGCCTGGACAAATCTTCTCGCCGCCACACGCCTTGTCACGGCTTGGAAAATCGAACCCGTTTTGATTTCTCACACCATGCATTCGGCCATGGTAGACAGCACCTTTGCGCTCACGTGGCAGGCCCTCCAATTCGGCCATTGGCCGGATGACAGGCTCTCCGCCCTGCAAGGCGAATGGGAATCCGCCGACTTCCTTACCAATTTGCCCGAGACGATGAGCCTCATCGGAGCGGAAGATGCAAACCTATGCCAAACGTTGGCGCATGATTCAGGTTTGGGCATCTGGCCGCTGGGCCAAGTCGCAAGGCAAGCCCTCAAATCCCCCTCGGGGGCTTATCAGGAAACAACAGAAAATCTGGATATGATCAATTATGCAGGCCCAAAGGCGCTTGAAGACGTCAAAAGGCTGCTGCTCTATTATCGGGACCGCAAATTGGAACTCCAACACGCAATCCAATCCCGGACTTGGACACAAATGCGCGCAATGCCCGGCATCACCAACCCGGCTCCATTCGTATATTCTTCTTCATTTTTGACGGAATTATTAACAGATCACGGCCGGCCCGTGCCGCTATTGGCAACAAGCGCCGCCAGAGCCGAAGCCGAGCGCAGAATCCTCATCACTGCCATCGCCCTCGAACGCTATCGTGGAAAATATGGCTCCTATCCGAATTCACTGGCGCAACTCACGCCGGAATTCCTAAAAGTTCCCCTGCCCGATTTCATGGACGGCCAGCCCTTGCGCTATCGTCCGACCACCGACGGCCATTTCCTCCTGTATTCCGTGGGCTTGGATTGCGTGGACGACGGCGGCAAGCCGCCAGCGCCAGATGCGCCGAGATTTCTCGAAAACCGTGACGGAACTTACAGCGCGCTGACGAACGTGGACATCGTCTGGCCGGTTCCCGCCACCCCGTAGCGGCGCGTCGGGAGATCGCCGCATCTTCCAATTCCGCTGAAAGTATCCGGCTTTCTCCCGAAAGCCGCCACGCCTGTCCAACCGCCTCGAAAATTGCCCAGCACTTTAGTGCTGGGTGTGTGCGGCCACCATCCATTCCCAAGTCCCGGCAGGGAATCCCGAAGGGATTCCATCATTCAGCCCGGCGTTGACGCGCAGCGGCTACGCCGGGAAAAGGTGGTCCCATATTTTAACAACCCTGAATGGGTGGCATCGCCGTCCGCCGTGCAGGATTCAACCCTTTCCGGGTTGATGCCGGTTTACGACGCATAACCCGGCGTAGCCCGGCTGTGACGGGCAACACCGGGCTGAATGATTTCAATCCCCGTGGGATTGCCAGACCGGCTGGACGCCCTGTTTTGGCCTAAATTCGTGCATTTTCATGCTTCCGGCCTGTTGCCAGGGCTTTCCGGCGCAGATGGATTGGTGTCCGGCGTAGAACGGAGGCTGTCCGGCGTATGTCTCGCGGTCTCCGGCGCAGTTGACATGGTGTCCGGCCCGGCCGGAGGGTCCGGGGGACACGCCGGAAGCGTCGCGGGAGGCGCCGGAGGGTGGCAATTCCACGCCGGACGCCCGGCCGCCGGCGCCGGACGGTTCCCGGCGCAAACCGGTGGCGCGCCAACTTATGAGTTCATGCGGTGCGCTTATGACTGGCCAGGTTTTCAGCACAATTTTCTTCTTGTGCGGCGCGGCGGTTTGGGTGTTCACTTGGAGGGTCGGCAAAAACAACACGTCAATTGAAGGAAAAACTATGAGCGAAACCATTGGATTCATCAAGGACCGGGCGGTCAAGACGATCAGCGCGGCCAAGCAGTTGGAGCCCGGCTGGGTCTGGTCGGAGGACACGCCGGCCGGGATGCAAACGCGGCTGGAAACCATCACCGGCAACAGCACGGGCACGCCGCCGGTGGTGGGGCAGGAGGAAATCGTGAGCCAGAAGGTCCGGGCGCTGAACCTCGCGCTGGGCGGCTGGGTGACGCAGCTCAATGAATTGCACCGGCGCACGGTGCAATGCACGGGCATGATCAAAAACAAGTTCCGCGACGACCCGGCGAACCGCGCGGTGGTCAGCAGTCTCACCGCCGGCAGCCACAGCCGCCCGGAAACGCTGGCGGAGGCGCTGGCGCTGGAGTCGGCCTGGGGCAAGGTGGCCCCGGACTGGAGCCCGACGAAGGTGAACACGCTGGCGGCGTTCGGCGTCATGCGCAAGCTGTGCGCGGAGGATTTGCAGCAGGCGTTCTCCGACGCGCACTCGGACTGGCGCAAGGCGGTGGAGACGCTCAACAGCATGGCCAGCGGCCTGGAACAGGCCGACGAGGCATGGTATGCGGACGCCACGCACGTTTTTGGCATCGGCACGCCGGAGGGCGACATGATCCGCAGCACGGTCCCGACGACTTATACGCCGCCCGCGCCCAAGACGCCGCCCGCCCCCGCCCCGGCGACGGCCACGGGCAGGACACCGTAGTCATCATGCCCTGGAAACCGAACAATGATTTGGAGCAGGCCTTCGCCAATGCGCATCTGGGCCTGGAGGAGACGGTGGAGTTCTTCCGGCTGTTGCGGGAGTGCAAAGTGACGTTCACCGCGCCCTTTCATCCGGAGATGGAGGGCGAAAATAAAATCGGGGATGACGGCAAATTGATCATGACGGTGTGGACAATCGGCGGGGAGGAAGTCATTCCCATTTTCACCTCGCCCGAACGCCTGGAAGAGGCAATGGGCGCCAGCCTCAAGCAAGGCGAGCGTTACCTGGCGGGCCAGATGCAGGGCAAGGAGTTGTTCAGGGGGTTCGTCCCCCCGCACAACAAGCTGCGGGTGGCCATCAATCCCCTCTGCCGCTGCGGGACGCACTTCCTCGACCCCAAACTGGTGCAGTCCATCGTGGACGGCTCGGCGCTTTATATCCCCACGCCGGGATCAATGGCGATGAACGGGCTGGTCATCTCGCTGCCAGACCGCCAGCCGGCAAAATTACGCGAGCCGCTGGGCAAGTTTTTCGCCACCATCCCGGAAGTGAAGGCGGCATGGCTGTTTTTTGAGGAGGAACCGAAGAAGCCGTTTGAACAAGTGTATGTTTTGGGTCTGGCGATTGTGGGCGGCGACGCGGAGGAGATACGGCAGGAGGCGGCGCTGGCCATTGCCGGACTCTGCCCGCCGGAATGGAATTCGCGCGCGATCATCATGGACCCGAAAGACCCGGGCTTCACAGAAATCATGCGCTGCCCGTCGTTCTACCGGACGGCGGACTATGAACCGCCGCCCAAGGAAACGGCGGCGTCCTGAACGGACGCCGCCGGTGCTGGTTCTGTCTTTATCGAAATGAGGATTTTTCCCGCCGGCAATCACGCCGAAGCGGCGGTCGCGCCCTCGGCGGCGGCGGTCTGGTTGAACACCAGCTTGTCGCCTTCGACGGTGACCGTGATCGGCTCGCCTTCGTGCAGTTTGCCTTTGAGAATTTCCTCGGCCAGCGGGTCTTCGAGGAAACGCTCCACTGACCGGCGCATCGGACGCGCGCCGTATTGCGGGTCGTAGCCCTTCTCCACCAGAAAGTCCTTGGCCTTTTCGTCCAGTTCGAGCTTGAGGTTCTTGTGACGCAGCCGCGCCAAAACCTTTTCCACCTCCAGATTCAAGAATCTGGATGAGGTCGGGCTTGGTGAACGAGCGGAACACAATCACGTCGTCGAGCCGGTTCAGGAATTCGGGGCGGAAGGTCTTCTTGGCCTCGTCCAGAATCCGTTCGCGCATCTTTTCGTAGCGTGGCTCTCGTCGTTGATGGGCGCGAAGCCGAGCGTGGCCTGCTTGCTTGATGATGTCCGAGCCGACGTTCGAGGTCATCAGCATGATGCGTGTTGCGGAAATTCACCACGCGGCCGACGTTGTCGGTCAGTTTTCCTTCCTCGAGGATCTGCAACAGCATGTTCCACACGTCCGGGTGCGCCTTTTCGATTTCGTCGAACAGCACGACGGAATAGGGATTGCGCCGCACCTTCTCGGTGAGCTGGCCGCCTTCCTCGTAACCGACGTAGCCGGGCGGCGAACCGATGAGCCGCGAGACGTTGAACTTCTCCATGTATTCGCTCATGTCGAGATGGATGAGCGATTTGGCGTCGCCGAACATCTGCTCGGCGAGCGTCTTGGCCAGAAGCGTCTTGCCCACGCCGGTCGGGCCGAGCAGCAGGAACGTGCCGATGGGCCGGCGCGGGTCCTTCAGGTCGGCGCGCGAACGGCGCAGCGCCTTGCAAATGGCGGAGACGGCTTCGCGCTGGCCGATGACGACTTTTTCCATCTCGTTTTCGACGGTCGAGCAGCCGCTGCATTTCGCCCTGCCCCATCCGCTGGAGCGGAATGCCGGTCCATTTGGAGACGACGTGCAAAATTTCTTCCTCGTCCACCTTGATGCGCTTTTCCTCGCCGCTGCGCGCGCCATTCCTTCAGCACGGTTTCCAGTTTTTCCTTCGCCTGCTTTTCCTTGTCGCGCATCTGGGCCGCGCCCTCGAAATCCTGGTTCTTGATGGCCTTTTCCTTCTTGCCCTTGATCTCCTCGATCTCGGCTTCCATCGCCTTGACTTCCGGCGGGCGCGTCATCGTGCTGATGCGCGCGCGCGAACCGGCCTCGTCCATCACGTCAATCGCCTTGTCCGGCAAAAACCGGTCGGTGATGTAACGGTCGGAAAGCTTCACGGACGGCCTCGACGGCCTTGTCGGTGAACTCGGCCTTGTGATGCTCCTCGTATTTGTGGCGCAGGCCCTTCAAAATCTCGATCGCGTCCTCGACCGAGGGCGCCTCGACCTTGACGGACTGGAAGCGGCGTTCGAGCGCGGCGTCCTTCTCGATGTATTTGCGGTATTCGTTGAGCGTGGTCGCGCCGACGCATTGCATCTCGCCGCGGCTGAAAGCGCGGGCTTGATGATGTTGCTGGCGTCCATCGTGCCTTCGGCGCGAACCGGCGCCGACGATGGTGTGCAATTCGTCAATGAACAGAATGATGTTCTTGGCGCGGCGGATTTCGTCCATGACCGCCTTGATGCGCTCCTCGAACTGGCCGCGATATTTCGTGCCCGCGACCATCAGCGCGAGGTCGAGCGTGATGACGCGCTTGTTCACGCAAAATTTCCGGCACGTTGCCCTTGGCGATTTCCTGCGCGAGACCTTCGACGATGGCGGTCTTGCCCACGCCGGCTTCGCCGAGCAGCACGGGATTGTTCTTCGTGCGGCGGCAAAGAATCTGGATGACGCGCTCGATTTCGTTCTTGCGGCCGATGACCGGATCCATGTCGCCTTTGCGGGCGATTTCGGTGAGGTCGCGGCCAAACGCCTTGAGCGCGGGCGTCTTGACTTCGCCCTTTTTCTCCGGCGCGGCCGGCTTTTCGCCGGGTTCCTGCGGGATGGACGATTCCTCGCCGGTGAAATTCGGGTCCAGTTCCTTCAAAATTTCCTGGCGCGTCTGCTCGATGTCCACGTCGAGGTTCTTCAAAACGCGCGCGGCCACGCCGTCGCCTTCGCGCAACAGGCCGAGCAAAATGTGTTCCGTGCCGACGTAAGTGTGATTGAGCGCCTTGGCCTCCTTTTGCGCCAGCGCGAGCACCTTCTTCACGCGCGGCGTGTAGGGAATGTTGCCGATCATCTTCTGGTCGGGGCCGGTGCCGACCTGTTTCTCGACTTCCATGCGGACGGTTTCGAGGTCGAGGCCCATCTTCTGGAGAACGTTGACGGCGACGCCCTGGCCCAGCTTGATCAGGCCGAGCAACAGATGCTCGGTGCCGAGATAGTTGTGGTTGAACCGGTCGGCTTCCTTCCGTGCCAGCGCCAGCACCTGCTGCGCGCGCGGCGTGAAATTGCTCATGGCTTCATCGCTCATACTTGAAACATAATGCTATGAATCGGCTGATTTGTCCAATGACAACAGGAAAAAATCGGAACATCCCGGCGCATTGCCGGGTAATTGCAGTGAATCACCTGTGAAATCTTTTTGGAAAGTTGGGAGATGTTAATTCCCCGTGTTCGGCGGCGTGGGCTTTGTCACCGGCCGGCTCACGTTTTTCAACCGCTCGCGCACCATGTCGGCGCGGAGCAAATCGCGCTCCTCGGCGGACAGTTTGTCGGAAAATTGTTTCTGCAAATGCGCCGGCTGCGTCACAATGAACAACTCGTCCACCAGCGACCGTTCCGCGCCTGGGAAACAATCCCATGTCCACGCCCAGCCGCATCAGCGACAGCAGGTTCATCGTTTCCTTCGACGAAATGCTGTGCGCGTTGGCCAGAATGCCGTAGGCGCGGCCGATGTGGTTGAACACCACCTTCGGCTTCTTCTCCAGCAACGTCTGCCGCGCGTTTTCCTCGTGCTCGATGATTTGCGACAGGACTTTTTCCAGCCGCTCGACAATCGTCGTTTCCGTTTCGCCGAGCGTCATCTGGTTGGAAACCTGAAAAACATTTCCGAGCGCCTCGGTGCCTTCGCCGTAAAGCCCGCGCACCGCCAGGCCGAGCTTGTTGACCGATTGGATGATCGGATTGATTTGCTCGGCCAGAACCAGCCCCGGCAGATGCAGCATCGCGCTGACGCGGATGCCCGTGCCGAGATTCGTCGGGCACGCCGTCAAATAGCCAAGTTCGTTGTCGAAGGCGTAATCCAGTTTTTTCTCCAGCTCGGAATCCAGATGGTCAATCGCGCCCCACGCCTGCCGCAGTTGCAAGTCCGGGCCGCAACGCCTGCATCCGCAAATGATCCTCCTCGTTGATCATCACGCAGAAACTTTCCTCGCGGTTCAAAACCAGGCCGCTGCCGGAACTTTTCGCGGCGTGCTCGCGGCTGATGAGATGGCGCTCCACCAGAATCTGCTTGTCGAGCGCGCCGAGATTGTCCATCGCCTCGGAAAACGCGCCCTTCATTTCCGGCAGGCTTTCGACCGCCGGACGGATCGTCTCCAGAATTTTCACGCGCTCCGGCTTTTTCGCCCAGCCGGGAAACGCCGCGTCCCGCAAATTGCGCGCCAGCCGCACGCGGCTCGACATGACGATGCGGTCATGCGGCCCGTGGCGGCGCGCGGTCTCGGCGGGCGGAAACGAGAAATTCGTGAAGGTCTTTCATCGCGTCAAATTCTTCGGCGTCGGCCGGCCTCGCTCAACTGTTTGATTTCGTCGCGCAACTGCGCCGCCTGTTCGTAATTCTCGTCCTTGATGGCCTTGGCCAGTTTGTTCTGCAACGTCTTCAGCCGGTCGGCGTTCTCGCGCGTCGCGCGCAACGCCTCCGGCGCCTTGCCGGTGTGCCGCGTGCCTTTGTGCATCGTCTTGAGCAGACCGGCCAGACCTTCCGCAAACGTCGAGTAACATTCCGGGCAGCCGAGCCGGCCGGACTTCTTGAAATCCGCCTGCGTGAAACCGCAGCGCGGGCATTTCAGTTCCACGCCGCCGGCCGCCTGTTCAAGTTCCTGCGACGCGCCGAGGCCCAGCACCAGATCCAAATCCGCCAGCGCCGAAGCTGGTCGGGTCGTTGATGCCTTTGGTCTTGGCGCATTCCTCGCACAAATCCAGCTTCTGCATCTTGTCGCCCACGATCTGGGTCAGATGCACGGTCGCCGGCTTTTCTTTGCAAATGGTGCAGAGCATAAAACTAAATTATTTTGTTTGGCGGCGGCAATTCGCGGATAAACGACCACGAAACTTCCGCCCGCTGGCCGTTGTTGTAATGAACGAAGAAGCCGGACTGGCACCAATCTTCCAACTCAACTTTTTCAACTTCGGCTTTCGCGGAAATTTTGTTTGCCTTGCGAATTGTCGAATGCGGTTCAAGAAAAGTCAGTCCGTCCTCAAAATCCACTTCAAAGGCATCCTCCCACGCCAGATAACGGACAGCCGTGAGGTCAACCATTTTGGCGGTGCCAAACGGTTTCTTCATTCGCGCCAAGGTTTGCGTCTGCGTCATAAACGGCCCTTTTCTTTCAAGTCCACAATTATATTAACCAAATCTCTGGGTGGTGTCCAATTTTCCAATCCTTGCATCGTGTCCAAATCAACACGACCGAGCTTCCTGCCCTTGTCCGTTCGCACATGAATATGACGCGGAGGGTGATCCCCAATCCACCAAAACAAAATGTATCCGCCGCGCCGGATGCGTCCCATAAAACCTGAAGTTTATATCGGCTCGCCGGACACTTTAGTCAAGGCGTGGTAATCCTCCTCCAGCCGGCGCGTGATCGGCCCCGGCTTGCCCGTGCCGATGACGCGGCCGTCAATCTTCACCACCGGAATCAGTTCCGCGCCCGTGCCGGTCAGGAAACATTCGTCCGCGTTGAACAAATCGTAGCGCGTCAGGTTCGGCTCGGACACCTTCAGGCCGGCCTCCTCCGCCAGTTCGATCACCGTCTGCCGCGTGATGCCGTAAAGCGCGCCCGCCGAGAGCGGCGGCGTGAACAGCTCGCGATTTTTCACGATGAACAGATTGTCGCCGGTGCATTCGGCCACGAACCCTTCCGCGTTCAACATCACCGCCTCCTCGACGCCGGCGTTGTTCGCCTCGATTTTGGCGAGGATGTTGTTGAGGTAATTCAGCGACTTGATGGCCGGGTTCAGCGCGCTGTGCAAATTGCGCACCGTCGGCACGGTGATGATGTCCAGGCCGCGCTCGTAAAATTCCGGCGGATAAAGCTGGATTTTGTCCGCGATGATGATGACCGACGGCTTCTTGCAGCTTCGCGGATTCAAGCCGAGCGAGCCCATGCCGCGCGTCACCACCAGCCGGATGTAACCGTCGCGGAGTTTGTTGGCGCGGCAGGTTTCGACGGTCGCCTTCATCAATTGGGCGTGCGACATCGGGAGTTCCAGCAGAATCGCCTTGGCGGAACAAAACAGCCGGTCAATGTGTTCCTTGAGCTTGAACACGCGGCCATGATAAGCGCGGATGCCCTCAAAAACGCCGTCGCCGTAAAGCAGGCCGTGATCGAACACGGACACCTTCGCGTCGCGCTCGCTGTAATATTTGCCATCAATGAAGATTTTCATCAGCCCGTCAGGCTATTGAAAAAAACGGGCTGAAGCAAACGTGAATTTGCGTGACAGCGCGCGGAAAATGATTATATTGGCGCGCTCTTTGCGACCCTATGGTCTAGCGGTTAGGACACATCCCTTTCACGGATGTAGCCCGGGTTCGATTCCCGGTAGGGTCGCCAGTTCAAAAACCTCGCCCGAACGCAGATTTTGCCCCACTGTATTCGTCAATGGACTGGCTCGACAAAATCTCGCAGTTCTGGCCGCATCTTGCCGCGGGCTCCGACTTCGTTGCCGCCCTGCTCGCCTCCCTCCACGCCGTTTTGAACAAACGCGATTCCCGCGCCGCCACGCTCTGGCTCGGCCTCATCTGGTTCCTGCCGCTGTTCGGCCCGCTTCTCTACCTCGCGCTCGGCGTCAACCGCATCCACCGCCGTGCCGCCCAGCTCCGCGTTCACGGCACCTTCACCCGGCCAATCCCCGCCGATCTCGGAGAGCCGGAACACGAAGGCGCGGAACATCTCAAGCTGCTTGCGCGCACCGTCAGCCGCGTCGTCGCCCTGCCGCTCACCGGTGGAAACAAAATCGAGCCGCTCGTCAATGGCGACGCCGCCTTTCCCGCCATGCTGGCCGCCATCGAATCGGCCAAGAAATCCATCTCACTCGCAACCTACATTTTCGACAATGACGCAACCGGCAAGCAATTCGTCGCCGCCCTCGCCCGCGCCGTCGAACGCAAGGTCGAGGTCCGCGTCTTGATTGACGCCGCCGGCACGCGCTATTCGTGGCCGCCCATCACGTATCGGCTCCGGCACGTAAAAATTCCCTTCGCCAAGTTTCTCCCGGCGTCGGTCTTCACCCCCTGGCGCGTGGCGACCATCAATTTGCGCAATCACCGCAAGGCGCTCGTCGTGGACGGCCAAATCGCCTTCACCGGCGGCATGAACATCCGCCACGGCAACGTCCTCGGCGACCGGCCCAATAGTCCCGTGCAGGATTTGCATTTCCGCGTGGAAGGCCCGGTCGTCACTGAATTGCAGGAGGCCTTTGCGAACGACTGGGCGTTCACCACCCGCGAAACGCTCGATGGCCATACCTGGTTCCCCGAACTCAAGGAGTCCGGCAACGTCATCGCCCGCGTCATCACGGACGGCCCGGACCATGATTTCGAAAAACTCCGGTGGGCATTTTTTGCTGCTTTGTCCGAGGCGCAAACATCCATCCAAATCGTCACTCCCTATTTCCTGCCGGACGTGGCGCTGGTGGCCGCGCTCAACCTCGCCGCCCTGCGCGGGGTGCGCGTGGACATCATTCTGCCCGCGAAAAGCAACCTGCCATTCGTCCACTGGGCGTCGCGGGCAATGTGGTGGCAGGTGCTCGAACGCGGCTGCAAAATCTGGCTGACGCCTCCACCCTTCGACCATTCCAAGTTGATGATTGTTGACGGCCATTGGGTCGCGCTCGGCTCGGCCAACTGGGATCCCCGCAGCTTGCGCCTGAATTTTGAATTAAACGTCGAGTGTTACGGACGCGACTTCGCGCGGGAAATGGAAAAGGTCGTTCAACATAAACTCCGCGACGCCCGCGAAGTGACCCTGGCCGAGGCGGACGCGCGTTCGCTACCGGCAAAATTGCGCGACGCCACCGCAAGGTTGTTTTCGCCGTTTCTATAAATTGTGGCAGCGAACGTGAGTTCGCTCTAATCTTGACGAAGTGAGCCAGCTCACGCCGGCTGCCACCAGAAAATTGATTTTATGAAAACCTTCGACAGCCTCACGGAACAGGAAATCCTCGCGCTGGCCATCGCGCTCGAAGAGGAGGACGCGCGCATTTACGAGGATTTTGCCGACGGCCTCCAGGCAAATTATCCCGAACAGGCCGACAAATTCCGCGCCATGCGCCGCGAAGAGGACGGCCACCGCCACCGCCTGCTCGAACTTTACAAGGCGCGCTTCGGCGACCATGTGCCGCTCATCCGGCGGCAGGATGTGCGCGGTTTCGTGGACCGCAAACCCGTCTGGCTCATCCGACCGCTCGGATTGAAAACAGTCCAGAAGACCGCCGAGACGATGGAGGTGGAGACGCGCCGCTTTTACGAAGCCGTCTGCCGCCGTTCAACCGACGCCGGCATCCGCCAGCTCCTCGGCGACCTCGCTGAGGAGGAACGCAACCACGCCGTCACCGCCGAGCAGATCGCCTCGACCAAATTGAGCGAGGACGAAAAATCCCGCGCCAAGCGGCTGTTCGTCCTGCAAGTCATCCAACCCGGGCTCGCCGGTCTCATGGACGGCTCCGTCTCCACGCTCGCGCCGCTCTTCGCCGCTGCGTTCGCCACGCACAACAGCACGTCCACCTTTCTCGTCGGACTGGCCGCCGCCGTGGGCGCGGGCATCAGCATGGGGTTTGCCGAGGCCCTGTCCGACGACGGCAGCCTCACCGGGCGCGGCCATCCGTGGGCGCGCGGATTCGTTTGCGGGCTGATGACCATGCTCGGCGGGCTTGGCCACACCCTGCCCTATCTCATCCCGAACATCCAGACCGCCACCGCCGTCGCCGTGGTGGTGGTGCTGGCGGAATTGAGCATCATCTCCTGGGTGCGGCATAAGTATATGGATACCCCGCTCGTATCCGCCCTGCTGCAAGTGATGCTCGGCGGCGCGCTGGTCTTTCTGGCGGGAATTTTAATCGGCATTTCGTGAAAATCAAAATGCGCGCGATTGACGCAATTTAAATCAACCTCTAGCCTCGTCTTGGAGATGTGAGCACACGAAATCAGAACGAAAAGAAGTTCGGGCATTGGGACGAACTACCCGGTGGCGGACGTCGTTACCGGCTCGACGTGCCGGGACGAATGGGCTGGCTCGCCCGTTATCTCAAAGAGGTGGACGCGGAGGAAACGACCGTGCGTTTCTGGCAGGAGATTTATGACGACAATGGGAAACTGGTCGAGACCCACGAAAAATTCCCGGTGGATAAAGGCCACCGAAAGGTGTAGAATGTTGCCATGACGATCACCAAAAAGACCGTAGCCAACCAAGTCGCCGCGTATCTCCATCACGAGATTACCTTGGCGCAATTGGTGGACTGGTCGGAGCGCGCCTTGATGGACGGCGAGTTTGCCGAGCCGGATGCCCCGGTGCTTTCGTCCGTGGTTGCCCGTCTCGGCGTGGCCGACGTGCGCGCCTTCGGTCTCGCGTGGGAAGATTGCGAGGAATTGCTTCGCAAACTCGGATTCTCTCCGCGCGTGGAAGTGGTCGCCGCCTGATGCGGTTTGCGGTTGCGCCCCGTCCGCGGCGTGAGCCGGCTCAAACTCCTCCTGCTGAAATATTGAGCAGATTCACGTCCACTGCTACGAGATTACGAAATCGGTAGGGTGCGTCACTCCGTGCGCGCCGGTTTTTTAGTGGGGCGAGGCGACTGACGAGCCGCCGCCGCTTTGCTTTGACGTGCCAAGGCCGGCTCACGAGGACGCTCGCCCCACCGTCGGCGGGCAGAGGACTGCCCGCCCTACCCATCCGCCTAATCCGCGTCATCTGCGGATAAACCCGGTCCAAAAGCCCATTTCCGGTCAGAACGAGCGATTTTGACCGTTTTTGGCCTGTTTTTGCGCCAAAGCGATGCCGCCGGCTGATTTCGCGGCGTGTGGAAATGAAGTTTCGGTGTGTTGAAACAAAGTTTCCGCACGGTGAAATGCTTGGACGGCGTATTGACTCAAAGTTTCGGTGCCGTGACAGACAGTTTCGGTGTGTAAAGTTGCCGTCACGGTGTGTTGACAGGAAGTTTAAGTGTATAGAAATGCTGCCACGGTGCCATGACACGAAGTTTCGGCATGTAAAAAGGCCGTGAAGATGCCGTGACGGGAAGTTTCCGCGCGGAAAAAGCGTGTCACGGTATGTAAACTGGATGGCGCGACGCGGTGACAGGAAGTTGCGATGTGCAATCTGGAACCGGCTGCGCCGCCTGGGCATCGGGCGATACCGCCCGAGTCGCTTTTTTGGACGGCGGGATGGGTTTCAGCGCCGTCAGGCGCGGCATATTTGTAGAACCAGAATCCAAACAAAATTTCAGCCCCGTCGGGGCGGCATATTCCGATCCTTGCGGCTGGCCACCATGTCGCTCCTGAACGGAGCTTGATTCGTTTTGTAATCGTGATCCACAAAGATGCCAGCCCTACGGGCTTTGAAATCGGATTGAATCCGCGTAATCCGTGTCATCTGCGGATGAACCCGGTCCAAAAGCTCATTTCCTGTCAAATTTCTTGAAAATCTCGAAACGCACTTGCAAAGACCCGTCACCGCGCCGAGTATTCTTGGCAGTTGGAGAAGGTGATTTGAGTTTATGTATTACATCCCCATCATCGCCGGCAGCACGCGCCGGGACCGGCAAAGCATCAATGTCGCGCGGTTCGTCCTGGCGCGGTTGCAGCAGCGCGCGGGCGTCACCACGGAATTGCTCGACCTGCTCGAATACAATTTCCCCATCATGGAGGAACGCCTGCACCGGCGCGACGACCCGCCGCCGGGCCTGCGGGAATTTGGGGAGAAGATCGGCCGCGCGGATTCGTTCATCATCGTCACGCCGGAATACAACAACGGCTATCCCGGCGTGCTCAAGAACGCGCTGGATTATTTGCTGCCGGAATACGAGCGCAAACCGGTCGGCATCGTGACGGTGTCCGCCGGCGGCTTCGGCGGCATCAACTGCCTCGCGCAATTGCGTCTGGTCGTCATCGGCATGGGCGCGGTGCCCATCCCGGAAAGCCTGCCCGTTGCCCGCGTGTATGACAGTTTCCAGGACGACGGCACGCCCAACGACCCCGCCTACGAAAGACGCGCGGCGGCGTTTCTCGACGAAGTGCTCTGGTTCACCGAAGCCATCGCCGCGCGCAAGGCCAAGGACGCCGCAGCTTGAAGGAACATGATGAAAAAGAAACCGTCCTCCGCATCTGAACCCGAAGGCGCGCGGCAACGCCTGACGCACCTGCGCCTCGCGGTGCTCAAGCTGCACAAGGCGTTGCTCGATTCCGAGCGGGTGGGCTATGAGAAGACCGTCGGGCAAATCAAGTCGCCGAATCATTTCCTGCACCTCGTGACCAACGACCCGTGGTTCGCCTGGTTGCATCCGTTTTCCCAACTCATCGTGGCCATGGACGAGGCGCTGGACGCGGAGGAGCCGCTGACGGCGGCCAAGGTTGACGCCTTCGTCCAGCAGACGAAACAGATGCTGGTGGCGTCGGAAACCGGCGAAGGCTTTTCCGGTCATTATTACGAAGCCATGCAGCGCGACCCGGACGTGGTGCTCATGCACGCGGAGGTGGTGAAACTCCGCAAGCCGGGGAAATCCTGAACGAGAAACCGTTTTGGTTCAAACCGCCAGCACTTCCCGGCAGGTGGCTTGGAGCTTTTTCAGGTTGGCCTTGGACTTGGCCTCGATATAACAGCGAATGAGCGGTTCGGTGCCGCTGGCGCGGAAGGCCACCCATTCATTGCCCGGCAGCAGGAACTTGTAGCCGTCGGTGGTGATGAATTGTTCCACCGGGAATGAACCGATGCTCGTCAACCCGCTGCCGAGTTTGGCCAGCAATGCGTCCTTTTTCTCCGGCGCAAACGAGACATTGATGCGGTCGGTGTAAAAGTCACCAATCTGCCTGGAGAGTTCCTTGAGAATCTGGCTGAGCGATTTCTTCTCGGTGGCGACCAGTTCGGCCATGAGCAGGCAGGCAAGGATGCCATCCTTCTCCGGCACGTGGCCTTTCACGCTCAAGCCGCCGGATTCCTCGCCGCCGACAATGATCGCCTCGCTCTCCATGAGCGCGCCGATGTATTTGAAGCCGACGGGCGTCTCGTGAACTTTCACGCCGAGGAGTTTGGCGACGGCGTCCGCCTGATGGCTCGTCGGCACGGTGCGGACGACCGCGCCTGTCCAGTGGCGGTTCTTCTTCAAATGATACAGCGCCAGCGTGAGAACCTGATTCGGCGTCAGCCAGGTGCCGTCCTCGTCCACGATGCCGAACCGGTCGGCGTCGCCGTCCGTGCCGAGGCCAATTTGGGCCTTGCCGCTACGCACGAACTTCGCCGCGTCGGCCATGCCTTCGGCGTTCGGCTCCGGATGATGCCCGCCAAAAAGTGGATTCAATTCGTTATGGAACAAGGTCACCTTCGCGCCGACCTTTTCGAGCAACACGTCGAGATAACCGTGGGCCGTGCCGTAGGAAATGTCCACGGCCACCTTCAGCTTTGCCTTCTTGATCGCGGCAAAATCAATAAGCCGGTTGAGCTGCTTGAAATAATCCGGCTGCGGATTAAACGTCTTGCATTCGTAGGTGCCGATGACCGCGCCTTTGAACGAGAAATTTGACGCCTGCAATTTGACGATGTTCGCCTCGATTTGCTTGGTCACGTCGGGCGTGGCAGGCGCGCCGTTGCTGGTCGAGAATTTCAGGCCCTGATATTCCGCAGGATTATGGCTGGCGGTCATGTTGATGCCGCCGATGGCCTTGCGTTGACGGATGGCATAGGCAATGACAGGCGTTGGCGTATCCCGGTCGCACAAGAGCGGCTGGAGGCCGTTGGCGGCCAAAACCTCGGCAGCGGCGAGGGCAAAATGCCGGCCCAAGAACCGGGTGTCGTGGCCGAGAATGACAAGGGGCTTGCGATCGCGGAGTTCGGAGTTCGGAGTTCGGAGTTCGGAATTCAGATAGTCCGCGATGCCTTGCGTGGCGAGGCGGACGTTGTCGAAGGTGAAATCGCGAGCGATGATCTCGCGCCAGCCGGAGGTGCCGAATTTGATTGAAGCCATGTTTAGACAGAATTTACAGAATTAAACAGAATTGAAGCTGCCGGAAATGAATTCTGAAAATTATGTTCATTCTGTCTAGTTCTTCCAATCGAACGCTTTTTTCTTAAGCGCGTAAAGGTAACCGGCAAACAAAATGCCGAGGAACGAAACCATCGAGCCGAGAATCAGATTGCGCGTGGCGTGCTCGGCCAGCATTTGCTTGTAAACCACCGCCCACGGATACATGAACACGACCTCGATATCGAACAGGATGAACAGCATCGCGACGAGGTAGAACTTCACGGAGAAACGCGAACTGCCCTCGCCGATGGGGTCGCGGCCGCATTCGTAGGCAGTGTCTTTGGCCGGCGTGCGTTTGCCGAACTTGCCAAACAACACCGAGACGACAAGCGTCCCGCCCGCGAACCCGACGGCGGCGGCCAGCAGGATCAACACCGGAATGTATTGCATCAATTGCGACGGCTGCGAATTTTCCATGCGCACAGGCTAGCGGGATGGCGGGAAAATTCAATCCCGAAGTTTGGCGTTTGCTTCCCGCGCAGCTTTCCCTCGTTCTCATCCTCGTCCTCGATTTCCTCGGTTCGATTACGAGAACGAGGACGACGACGAGGACGATCAGTTTGTAGCTTGTCGCACCAAGTATTTCGTGGTTCACCTCCGGAACAGCCACAACAGCAACGTCAGGATGATGCTAACCAACACGCAGGTGACGATGGGGAAATGAAAACTGAAATCGCCCTTGGAATAATTGATGTCGCCGGGCAATCGCCCCAGCCAGCCCTTGCCGACACCAGACCATAACAACGCGCCAATGACTGTGATGACCAATCCGACGATAACGAGCAATTTGCCGAGGTCATTCATCGGACGTGTGCGTCTAGAAACTTGGCCATTGCTACCGCAAACGGAGCAAGGTCGCGGGGCGTCCGGCTGGAAACGAGATTGCCGTCCACCACCACCGGTTCGTCCACCCAGATGGCGCCGGCGTTTTCCAGGTCGTCCTTGATGCCGCGCGAGCCGGTCGCACGTTTGCCCTTCAGGATTTTGGCGGAGACCGGAATCCACCCGCCGTGACAGATGAACGCCACCAGCTTGCCTTCCTCGAAGAATTCGCGCGCCAACGACAGCACCTTGGCATCGCGGCGCAGCTTGTCGGGCATGAACCCGCCCGGCACGAGCAATCCGCAAAAGTCCTCGCTGTGCGCGTCCTTCAGCAACAAATCCGACTGGGCCGGATACCCGTGCTTCCCGGTGTAAATTTTGATTTCCGGCGCGGCGCATCTTACCGCGTAACCCGCCTCCTCCAGCCGCAGTTTCGGATACCACAATTCCAGGTCCTCATAAACGTCATCCAGAAACGCGAGCACCGTCTTGTCCTTTTGCATGAATGAATCTTTGCCCAACAGCCTGAACGAAGTCAATTCCCACGCGGGCCGGCCGTGTTTTAAATCCGTTGGACAATTGGCCCGGCCAACATCATGATTCTTCCAAGAAATGGATGAACTGGATATTCGGCCGTTCTTTATTTGTTCGGAATCAGTGGCTCAATGAAGCTTCCCAGTGACATCACGATCAACGGCAAATTGTTTGCCAAGGGCAGCGAGCTGCCGTGGTATAAAATCTACCCGTTCTTCCTGGTTCACATGCTCTTGTTCGGCGCTTCCGGCTTCTTCATGGCGTATTCCGCCAATCATCCTCCGGTGCTTTTTCTCTATGTGCATGGAGGCTTTGCCATTTTTGTTTATACCGTGTTCTACCTCGCCATCTTCGGGCGCGATGAAGTTAAATGGATGTTCATCAATGCCGTTCTGGGATTGCTGGGCATCTATAGCCAGATCGGCTGGCTGCTGTCGCTGTTCGACAAGCGAATCGCCGATTATCCGTTTTATGTGCATGTGATTCCGTTCCTCTATTTCGTGCTTTACACCTTCCTGCTCCGCCATGCGGTCATGGACATCACGCAGTCTCGCGACGACCCCGCCAAAAAGAAGTTCGTGGAGAACTGCTACATCGTCGTATCCGTGGCCACTTATCTCATCGCTTATTACTGCGAACGGTATACGTGGCATTGAGGCGTGACATCCGGCCCGGCCGCAACTTCAAAGCTATGGAAGCGGTTGGTTGACCCGACGAGATAAAGCGCTGCCCCGCTCATTTTCGTTTTCCTCCGTGCCGTTCCGTCTTTGCGTTGAATAATTTTCTTTTTCCTTCAGTCGTTTGCCGGTTCAATGGCGGCCCATGTCGCGCGATTACGTCCTGAAACCGTTTCAATCGGAGGTCCATCTCCAGATTGATTACGCGCGCGAACTCAATCCGCAGCAACTGGCCGCCGTCACCGCGCCGCCCGGTCCGGCGCTGGTCATTGCCGGGGCCGGCTCCGGCAAAACGCGCACGCTCACCTACCGCGTCGCCTATCTGCTCGAACAGGGAATCCCCGTCGACCGGATTTTGCTCCTGACGTTCACGAACAAGGCCGCCGGCGAGATGATGCGTCGCGTGACTGACTTGCTTGGTCGCGAACTGCGCGAACTTTGGGGCGGCACGTTCCATTCCATCGGCGCGCGGATCCTGCGCCTGCACGCCGACACGCTTGGTTATCGCCGCGACTTCACAATTCTCGACCGTAACGACGCCAAGGATCTAATCAAGGCCTGCCTCACCGACGCGAAGATTGAGACCAAAGGCACGCATTTCCCCAAACCGGACGTGTTGAACGAGATTTTCTCCCTCGCCGCCAACACGCACAAATCCGTTCGCGAACTGTTGAACGAGCAGTTCGTTTATTTGTTCGACCGGCACAAGGGCGACAGCGATTTGGATGAGGAAATACCCCGCCTGGCCGATCTTTACGCCAAGCGCAAGCGCGCGACCAACGCGATGGACTTTGACGACCTGCTCGCGCTCTGGCTCAAGTTGCTTCAGGACCACGCCGACGTGCGCGAGCATTACCGACGGCGCTTCCAGTTTATTCTCGTGGACGAATATCAGGACACGAACAAGCTCCAGAGCGATTTGATTGACCTGTTGGCCGCGCGCCACCACAACGTCACGGTGGTGGGCGACGACGCGCAGAGCATCTACGCGTGGCGTGGCGCGAATTTCGCGAACATCCTCGAATTTCCCAAGCGTTACCCGGGTGCGCAGGTGTTCAAGATTGAAACCAATTACCGCAGCACACCGGAAATTCTCAACGTCGCCAACGCCGCCATCGCGGCGAATCTCAACCAGTTCGCCAAGAACCTCGCGCCCGCCCGCAAGTCCGGCCTCAAGCCCGCGCTGGTGGCCTGCATGGACGCCGGACAGCAGGCCGCGTTCATCGTCCAGCGCGTGGGCGAATTACACGAGGAAGGCGTGAGCCTGAACAATGTCGCCGTGCTTTACCGCTCGCATTTCCATGCGCTCGAATTGCAACTGGAACTGACCAAGCGGCAAATTCTCTTTTCCATCACCAGCGGCATCCGGTTTTTCGAGCAGGCGCACATCAAGGACGCGACGGCTTATCTCAAATTCGTCGCCAATCCGCGTGACGAGGTTTCGCTCAAGCGGCTCGTCCAATTGCTGCCTGGCATCGCCGTGAAGGGCGCGGATAAATTGTGGCAAAGATTTAGTTCAACAGAAGGTAGGGCTGGCAGTCCTCTGCCGGCCGACGGCGCGCACGGAGTGATGCGCCCTGCCGCGGCGACTATCGCCGTTGCTTTGCAATCCATCTCCAAATCCATTCCCGCCAAGGCGGCGACTGGTTGGGCGCAATTCACCGCCACCATCTCGCAATTGGAGGACGAGTCCGTCCGCAAGAGCGCGGCCAAGATGCTCCGGCTGGTAATTGACGCCGGATACGACGATTACCTCAAGGAGAATTACGACAATTACCAGCGCCGGCTGGAGGATTTGGAACAGCTCTCCGTCTTTGCCTATCAATTCGGTTCCACCGAGGAGTTCCTCACGCAGCTCGCCCTGCTTACCAACGTCGAGGCCGAGGACGACCCGCACGATGATTCTGAAAAAATCAAGCTCTCGACCATCCATCAAGCCAAGGGACTGGAATTCGACGTCGTGTTCACCATCATGCTGTGCGACGGGATGTTCCCATCCACGCGCTCGATGGAAAGCGCCGAGGGTGAGGAGGAAGAACGCCGGCTGTTTTACGTGGCCATCACCCGCGCGAAGAACGAGCTTTATCTGTGTTATCCGCTCATCCGTGCCAGTTACGGCAATTCCGGCGATGACGCGATGCAGCAGCCGTCTCGTTTTCTGGCTGAAATCCCCGACGCCCTGTTGAACAAGTGGAACCTGCGGCCGGGCTACTGAATCCCTTCCCGCTTCACTCCGAACGCTGCGCCTGCTGCGGTTTGGTTTCACCCGCATAATGGGCGGTCTGGACGGCAATTCCCAAAACCAGCGACACGCAGAACAGCAATGTTCGCGCCGCCGGTTCGAGGGAAACATTCTGGGAAATCGCCGTTGCGCCCGCGAGTGAGGACAGGATGATGAGCGCCGGGTCCAACAGCGCGGCGGTCAAAATCGCTCCCAGCAAACCACCGACGGCAAACGCCAGCCACAGGACCATCCGGTCGTGCATGTGGAGCACCGCAGGCGCCAGCGTGAACAAGCAGTAGCCGCCGGCAAAAAACCCGGCAACGACAAGAAAGATGCGTTGCAAAAAGATGGATGCGATGGCCCCGAGCAAGCCCACACCCAGCGCGATCAGCAAAATCATCCACTCCGGCTGGCCCAGCAGGACATCGTTGGCGATTTCAAAGCCGACAACGAAGCCGATGCAGGCCACAAACAGCCAGAACAGCCGCCGCCCAAAAAACAATACGGTCGAGCCGATGAGAACGTTTGCCCACTCCATTGTGCTACGATAGCTCAAAGTGAAACCATCGGCAAACCCTTGCCGCGTCCAACTCATTTGTCGGCCGAAACGACCTTTTCCCAGTTACGCACCTTGCCAGGAACGATTTTGAAAAGTGGGTGCGGCGCGGGAACTTTTACCGCACCCAATTCGCGCAGCCTTTCCGGATCGCGCCGCTTCAGTTTGCGCTTCAGATGCCGCCATTCGTAGAGCAATTGGCCGCGGGTTTCCATTATTTTACCTGTGAACTTTCGCCGGCCAATTTTACTGGCATTGAACTTGTAACTGCGTCCGACTGCTTCGTCATGAACGGCCTTCAAGTAGGTTGCCAGCGCTCCCGGGGGATTTCCGGTTTCCTTAAAGCGGATCAACTGCGGATGATGCCGGTAACCGCGCGTCGCGCCGCGCAAAACCTCCTGCGCCAGCAACGCCTCGCGCCAAAGTGCGACCAGCCCACGGGCATCAAGATATTTCGGATGAAGCGTCCACAGTCTCATTGGTCAGTCAGGAAGATCGCGCCACTGCCGCCGCGCGACGTAAGGATCAATCCGGCTCAACAGGAAGTAGGCCCATCGCTGTTTCAATCGTTCCCAGAATGTGTGCGCGCGGCGCCAATCTTCCATCGTGACCCGGCGGCAGTTTTTCAAAACGTCATCAAAAATTTCGCGCGCCTGCCTCGCCATCGCCGCGTCTTCAAACCGGAGCATCAATTCGTAATTGATTCGCAGGCTGCGCGTGTCGAGGTTGCTGGAGCCGGTATAAACCGCGTCGTCCACGATGAAGAGTTTCGCGTGGAGGATTTGCGGCTGGTATTCGTAAATCTCCACGTTGCCGGCCAGAAACCGCCGATACAAACTCTGCGCGGCCAGCTTCGAAAGCTGCACGTCGGATTTGCCGGCCAGAATCAATTGCACCCGCCCGCCGCGCCGCGCCGCGCGCAGCAAATCCCGCCGCAACCGCCACGTCGGCAGAAAATAGGCGACGATGATGCGGACGTCCTTCGCTGCCGCCAAATCCCCGCGCAGGGATTGTTTGAACGGATTTCGTCCCCTGCCCGGCCCGCTGAACAAAATCCGTTCCGGCGGCAGCATCACGGTCTTCTTGGCGCCGATTCTGCGCCAGCGCATGAACCGTTTGTGCCGGAATTCGGCGCGCGTCGAACATTTCATCAAACGACAACGCCAGTTGCGCCGACCAGCGGTCCTTCGATTTTCAATCCGACGTCGCACCAGCCGTCGGTGATGCCGTCGCCTTCGTATTCCGGCGAGATGTTGAACCCGCCGACGAACGCCATCCGTTCGTCGCACACGAGCAGTTTGCGATGATTGCGAATCGTCACGCGCCGCAGGGCCATCGGGTTGAACACGCGCACCTCGCCGCCCGCCCGCTGCAGCGGCTCCCAAAAATGATTCGACAAAAGCATCGAGCCGATGGCGTCCACCAGCACGCGCACCCGCGCGCCGCGTTCCCGCGCGCGAACCAGCGCCTCGCGAAAACTCCCGTCCCAGCGGGCTTTCTTCAAAGGTGTAAATCTCCAGGCAAACCGACCTGGATGCCGCGTCAATGGCCGCAAGCATCGCGGGGAAAATTTCGTCGCCCGCGCGCAGCCATTGGCAGGAGGAAGCTGGCCCGGTTCGGCATCGGCATGGCATGCAGATTATCTTCGCGCGGCGGAATTTTCAATTCGATGCCGCCGAAAAAAGTTCCAACGTTTCCCGATTTCAGGCATCTATAACTGTGTGAAAGGCGTTTTGAACCGGTTCATAATGATCTTCGTCTGCCTCGCGGCCTCTTGGCTGCCGCGACTGCGCGCGCAAACGGCGTTGCCTTCGTTCGGCGGCTCGCTGCCGGCAGCGCATCACACGCAGGCGAAATTGATTCTGTCCGCCGACACCGCCAGGCCCGGCGACACGATTTGGGCCGGCGTGGATTTGAAAATGGACCCGGACTGGCACACTTACTGGAAAAATCCCGGCGCCGCCGGCATGGCCACCAAAATCGAATGGCAATTGCCGCCCGGCGTCACCGCCGGCGAAATCCAATGGCCGCTGCCGGAAAAATTTCCGCCCGTCGAAGTCACCACTTACGGCTACGAAAAGGAAGTCGTGCTGCTCGTGCCGCTGACGCTCGCCTCGAATTTGCCCGCCGGCCCGCTGGATTTGAAGGCGAACGTCTCGTGGCTGGAATGCAAGGACGTTTGCATTCCCGCCAATCAGGAGGTTGAAGCCACACTCAACATCGGCAGCGAAACCAAAACTTCCGCCGACGCCGCGACGATTGATTCGTGGAAAAGCAAAGTTCCGATGCCATTACCGCCAGGAAGTAATTGGCGATCCAGCGCGTGGTGGGAAAAACCAGCAAATGGCGATATGCGACCGTTGATACTCATTGCATGGCCACTTACTGGCATCGACCAGCACACAGTTCACTGAATCGGTGGATTTTTTCCCCGACGCAACGACCATTTTGAAGTTCAAGCCGCAACTGAAATACAAATCTGCAACGACAAATTTAGCGGCTTCAACGATTTACGTTGCGCAAAATCGTAAAAAAATTCTCCGGCGACTGGCCGAAAGAAATTTCCGGCGTCGTGACAATGGAAGTCAGGCGATCGGACATCTAGGTTTTGAAGTCATTAAACTGCCGGTTGCCGACAAAGCTCCAGCCAAGCTAGAATTTGATGCACATTTACTGCTGGATCAAATGCAGGCTCCCAGTCGTTTCAAAAAGGCGAGATGCCAATGCTTCCGTCTCAACCACTCTGGCAAATGCTGCTCTACGCCTTCATCGGCGGACTGATTCTGAACATCATGCCGTGCGTGCTGCCGGTCATCGCGCTGAAAATCCTCGGCTTCGTCAGCGAGGCGCGCAGCGAACCGCGCCGCGTCCGCAATCTCGGCTTGATTTACGCGCTCGGCGTGCTCGTTTCATTTCTCGCGCTCGCGGCCGTCGTCATCGGCGTCAAGGCCGCCGGACATCACGCCGGCTGGGGAATGCAATTCGGCAGCCCGGTTTTCATCGTCTGCCTCACCACGCTCGTCACGCTCGTCGCGCTGAATCTGTTCGGCGTGTTTGAAGTCACGCCCGGCGGACGCCGCTTGAACGCCGCCGGCCAACTCGCGTCCAAACACGGCGCGCCCGGCGCGTTTTTCAACGGCCTGCTCGCCACCGCGCTGGCCACGCCCTGCACCGCGCCGTTTCTGGCCCCGGCGCTCGGCTTTGCCTTCGCGCAAAGCGCGCCGGTCATCATGCTCGATCTTTCTGTCCGTCGGCCTCGGCCTCGCCGCGCCCTATGTTTTGTTGAGCTGCAATCCGGCGCTGCTGAAATTCCTGCCCAAGCCCGGCGCGTGGATGGAAAAATTCAAAATCGCCATGGGCTTCCCGATGCTCGCGACCGTCGTCTGGCTGTTCAACGTCGCCGCCGCCGATTACGGCAAACGCGTCTTGTGGCTCGGCGTTTTTCTCGTCGTCGTCGCCTTCGCCGCGTGGATTTTTGGCGAATTCGTCCAGCGCGGGCGCACGGCGGAAAAGCATGGCCGCCGTGGTCATTTTGATTCTGCTGATTGGCGGTTACGCCTTTGCGCTGGAAAACCAATTGCACTGGCGCGAAATGATCGCCGAGTCGGACGCGGCCAGCTCCGGCAAAATCGCGCGGACGGCATTGACTGGCAGCCGTGGTCGCCCGAAGCCGTGGCGCAGGCGCGCGCCGCCGGGAAGCCCGTGCTGGTGGATTTCACCGCCGACTGGTGCCTGACCTGCAACGCCAACATCAAACCGGCGCTCGAAAGCGATTCCGTTGCCGGCAAAACTCAAGGAAATCAACGCCGTGGCGCTGCTGGCCGATTACACCCGCACGCCGCAGGCCATCACCGACGGAATTGAACGCTACGACCGCGCCGGCGTGCCGCTGGTTCTGGTTTATCCGAAAAATCCCGGACGCCGCCGCCCATTGTTCTGCCGCAACCGTCGCCGTTGCAACTGCCCTCCGGCTACAGCAAAATCGTCCTGGACGCGCTCGACCGCGCGGCGCGTTGAACATTTTTTGAAACCAAATGTCTGCAATTTGCGTCTTAATTTGAAACCGAACCATAAACGAACTGACATTATGAAAACCACATTTGCATTATTGGCCGCATTGACCTTGGCCGCGGCCGCGTTTGCGCGGTGGAAATCGGCAAGCCCGCGCCGGATTTCACCGGCACGGACATCAACGGCAAAACCGTCAAGCTGTCCGATTACAAGGGCAAGATCGTCGTCATCGAGTCCTACAATTCCGACTGCCCGTTCTGCCACAACCAATACAAGACCGGCGCGATGCAGGCACTGCAAAAGGATCTGGCGGCCAAGGGCGTCGTGTGGCTGCTGGTGAATTCCGTGAACCCGAAAAATTTCAGCCATCGCACGCCGGAACAGGCGCAGAAGGAAATGGCCGCCGAAAAAATGGACGTGACGGCGTGGATTGACGACAGCTCCGGCGCCATCGGCCATCTTTACGACATGAAAACCACGCCGCACATGTTCGTGATTGATAAGGACGGCACGCTGGTTTATGACGGCGCGATTGACAACCAGCCCGATCCGTTCCACGACCCGCAGCACCGCGCGCAATTATGTCCGCGAAGCCGTGGACGATTTGCTGGCCGGCAAACCGATTGAAGTTTCGCAGACCAAGCCTTACGGCTGCAGCGTAAAATACGCGGATTAAGCCTGTCTGAAAATTCCCCGTTCGTCGTGGCGGCAGCCATCCTGGCGGCCCGTGACGCGGCTGCCAGCCGCGAGCCTGGTCAGGAAGCGCTGGCAGAATGCCGCCTTCACCGGCAGGCTGGAAGCCCGCCTCCGCAATTTCAGGCACGCCCTCAAAATCCCCCGCGATCCCATTTTAATCGCTCGACAAAAATCTCAACCGTCCTAATCTCCCCACATGAGCGGTTGCCTGCAAATCAATTCGCAGAAGTGGAAGCTCTGGGGTTCCGATGGAATGAAACTGTTTCTTCCCCGCGAAAAGCGGGACAGTTGCATCTGTTTTCAGACCGACTGGTCGTTTGTTCCGCCCGAGGTGGAGGTGCCGGCCGTGGCGACCGTGCCGGCCGATGCGCCCAAGCTGCGGCTCCGCCTCATCGGGTTCGTGCCCGGCTTGCGCGACTGGCGCGACCTGGAAAGTCTGTTCCTCGGCTGCCATGAACCGATTGATGGCAAGGAATTGCCCGATACCCGCGGGCCGGACATTTGGATCTGGCCACCCGGCGAAACGAACCCGCTGCGGTTCGGGCACTGGGAGACCGACCTGAAATTCGGCGAACGGCACGGCCATCAATTTGATTTAACCCTGGAGGGCCTCGCCCGCAGCGAACGCGCGTCCAAATACCTGACGGACTACCACGTGAAACAATTTTTCAAGCAGCCCGTGCCGCCGGACTGGGAACTGCCCGAATGGATCAACGAAGGCGACCAGGTGAGCTTTGAAGGCCGCGTCGAATTCAGGGAAATCTTTTGCAGCGTGCCCATCAACGGCGCGCAACCCGTCGAACGGGCCAGACAAATGTCCCGGCGCGAACTGGCCGCCGAGGAATTCGACCAGTGCACCGTCCATACGGAAGATTCCCCGGGCAAATTCAAGCTCAAAGACGTCTGCGGCACCGGCCGCCTGGTGGTGCTCCGGATGCCGGCCGGCTGATGGTGGCCCGGGGCGGATCTAAAAACCGCAGTTCCACCGCGCCCGGGCACGGAGTGACGCGCCCCGCCTGAAATCTCCTTGAATCCGTGCCGGTCCGTGTTCATTGGTGGCTTGAAATCAAATCCCGTCGAGATAACTTTGCAACAGAATCGCCGCCGCCATCTTGTCCACCTTCTCTTTCCGCCGGTCGCGGCGCACCCCGCCCTGGATCAAAATCCGGTTGGCCATCGTGGAAGTCAGCCGCTCATCCCACAACTTGATCGGAACGGTGATGGCGGATTTCAGGACGGCGGCGAACGTTTCGACTTTTTGCGCCGCCGGGCCGTAGCTGCCGTCCATGTTGCGCGGCAGGCCGAGGAGAATGAGGCTGATTTCCTTTTCGACGAGCAATTGTTTCAGCCGCGCCAGGAAACCGGTGAACGGCTCGGCGGGGATGTATTCCAGCGGCTGGGCGATGGTTTTGGTTGCATCGCTCACCGCGACGCCGATGCGCTTGGTTCCGTGGTCGAGGGCGAGGATTCGCATTGCGCCCGCAGTTTTGCAGCAAAAGACCGGCGTGGCGAGCCGATTTCAAAGCGCCTCAAGGTTGGGGATCAGCGCCGCCTCTGCCCGGCCCTTTCCCCCGTCTTACGGCGGGGTGGAAAAAACAAATGAAACCGTCTCGATTTGGTTCGTCAGCGGCTTGATCCGGCTTTTGTCAGCATCCCGCCACTTCGTGGGGATGTTCCGATGATTTATCGGCATATCGCTGCATCTTGATGGAACGTCCCTGCATATCGTTGGCATTGCCCGATCAATTACAGCATTGTCCCCACCATCTTAAGGGAAATGCCTACAAATAATCAGGGCGTCCCCCAATTGTGCTGGAATGCCCCGGTGTGTTATAGGAATGTCTCGTCAAAGCTGCGGGAAGTTCCGACAAGCAGCAGGCACGCACCCACGAATCGTGGGGACGCGATTTTCCCGCAGAAGCCGAACATGAAACCATTGAAAATCGCCATTTTAGCTTGAATACAGACCGTAATCTCTCTTGACCAGCCATCCACCACCCATTTCCATCCCCCAAACTCCCAACTCCTGAAATCCATGGCCAAATCCGACCTGATGAGCAAACGCGAGATGCTGTTCGCGGAACAAATGCTGGCGTTCAAGAACCACATCGGCACTCACGCCGCCGGCCTCGGCCTGTCGCCCGCGCAGGTGGCGGCGCAGGCGGCGGACGCGGATTATTATTATTATGTGGTCATCGGCCATAACATGGTGCAGCACCACGCCCGGGCGTGGACGATTTTGAAAAAATCCCTGCGCGGGGGCAAAAAGCCGGTCGTAGCCAACGATCTGCCCGCGCTCGACCTGCCCGCGCCGGTGCCGGCGGTGGCGCCGGGGTTGGAACGCCGGTTCCGCACGCTGGTGCGCGTGGTGAAGGCCAGCGACCATTACAATCCGATCATCGGGACGGAACTGGACATTGAGGCGGTGGACCATGCCGCGCCGGATTATGTCACCCTCGCGCCGAAGATCATCGTCATCATCAAAAGCGGACGTGTGGAGATTGGCTGGGACTGGCAGGGCCATCGGGCGTTTCTGGACCTGATCCAACTGGAGGTGGACCGCGGCGACGGCAAAGGTTTTGTTCCGCTGGCCTACAGCACCAAGCGCCGTTACACGGACAAGACGCCCTTCCCCGCCGATCCCGTGCGGTGGAGTTTCCGCGGCATCTACCGCGTGGGCGACGGGCAGGTGGGCAAATGGAGCAACGTCGCCGGCGTCACCGTCCCGCCGTGACCGGCTTGCGCCGGGGCCACCAGAAGAAACAGCGCTGGACAGGGCCGGGCGGGGGAAATAGTGTTGCGGGCGTGACTCCGAGCACGCTCAACAAAATTTGTGCTCATCCCATGATTGTTACATGGGTTATTGGTGCCTGTGCTTTATGGGATTATCCACTTGACAAACCAATAATGGCGGGTTAGGTTGGCGGCATGAAAACGAAATCGCCGCTGAAAGATTTAACGCCCATTCAAATCATAGACCGCTTCCCCGATGACGAGACGGCGCGGAAACACCTTGAAGCCGTGCTTTGGAAAGACGGCCCGGTTTGTCCGCATTGCAAAAACCACAAGGAAAAGCCGATTTACAAACTCGAACCGCGCGCCGACAGCAAAAAGGCAGTCCGCGCTGGCGTCTATAAATGCGGCGCGTGCCTGAAACAATTCTCGGTGATGGTCGGCACGATATTCGAGGACAGCCATATCCCGTTGCGGAAATGGCTCATTGCTTGGTATCTGCTTTGCAGTTCCAAAAAGGGGATTAGCTCGCTCCAACTGAAGCGCATTCTGGAAATCGGCAGCTATGGCACGGCTCTCTTTATGTCGCACAGAATCCGCCATGCGTTGCGGGAAACCGGATACACCGAAAAACTATCCGGCACAATCGAGGCCGACGAAACCCTGATTGGCGGCGCGACCAGTGGCAAGGGGTCACGATTTCTTGGAAACAAAATTCCGGTGATAGCAATGGTTCAACGCGGTGGCACGGTGCGCAGTAAAATCATGCCGACGGTCAACGGCGCAAACCTGAAACAAGCCATCCGCGAAAACGTGCAAATCGGCTCCAATCTCCACACCGACCAGCATCCCGGCTACACCGGCTTGAAATTTGAATATGAACACAAATCAGTCAAGCACATGGCCGGAGAATACAGCCGCCATGAAGGGGAAAACGTAGTAACGACGGCCCATGTCGAGGGGTTCTTCAGCTTGTTAAAAAGAGGCGTAATGGGGACTTTCCATCACATTAGCGCACAGCATTTGCCGCTGTATCTGGCCGAGTTTGAACACCGCCACAACTGCCGTAAAATCAGCGACGGCGAGCGCACAGATTTTGGTTTGACCAAGGCCGTTGGAAAGCGTTTGATTTACAAAACGGCATGAATTTATGGCAATATCGAAACGTTTAAGAGCCATTTGGGAGGCAGAGGCAAAGGCAGCAGAAGAACGCCTGCCAAAAGAGCCGCCCGCGCCATTGCCGCCGTGGAGGGAGGACGAGTTAAAAAAGTTTGACCGGATGGACGAGATTTTGAATCAGGCCACTTATGACATGTCACAAGACATAGATTTGGTGTTTGAATTATTGGGATACGGACACCTTTTAGAATACAGCCTGCGGATGGCAGATTTAAGCATCAAAGCAAAGCGTTATAGAAAATTAACCCAATATGCCGCCAAAGAGAAATTGTGGGAGAAAATTCACGGCATTCTCTACGGTTTGAAAACCGAGGTTGCTTTAGCTAGGAACAGCAGGGATCGCGGGGGAACCAAAGTCCAATAAAGAACGGGGGTTTTCCACCTTGAAACAAACTCTCTGCGACCGTCATATATCCCGACGCTCCATGCGAAAACCTCGTCATGGAATAAAAGCAGTTCGGCATCTTTCGGGGGAATTTGTTTGCTGGCATCATAAATCCGCCCTAGTTTTGGTTTGACTGACATTCGTTAATAGCCGCCAGTCAAACATGCCCAAGACCAAAACAAACACGCCGGACTGGAAAGACGAGCCGCTGAAGTTCGCTTTCCATCCTGACGGGGCGTTGCGGCGGGGGGCTTTTGCCAACCCGCCGAAAGTCCAGGCTCTCAAAAAGTCCATCCGCGCCAGCAGCAGGGGACGCAGATAATCCACAATTAAGCCAGATTCAACGGCTTGCGGCTATTTTGGTTTGTCATCTGGATAATCCCATGCTTTAGACGTAGGTATTGTTTTTGCACTTATTTCGCGTGGCGCGTCCCTATCCACAATTGTTCCTGATTGGCAGATGATACTGCTTCTGGTGTGGATTCTAATTCCCTCGACCGGATTGGGATTTTTCTTGGGTATGTTCACTTGCTGGCCGCTGGTTCGAGTCATTTGCAGCAGATATAACGGGGCACCGCTCAAGGTCGGCGATCAAGTTCTGATTTTGACCGGGCCTGATAAAGGTAAAACAACTGAAGTCTGGGAAATCACCGTCGGACAGGGAGGGTGGGAATTGGCGAGGTTAAATCTCGGCGAAGCACGCAGTCAGAAATTCAGAGACATTTTTGAGGAATATACCCTGCTCAAGATTAAGAAGACACATCAGACTCCTCCGTCTTCCTAAATTTCTTTTCCCGGCGCGCGTTTCGCGGTTAAATTTTTCCCGCAATGATTCAATACCTCGATTTGCTGCGGCACGTTTTCCTTTTGACCTGCGGGTGAAAGGGTTTAGATTTTCGCCATGAGCTTCGCCGAAGTTTTGCAGGAACTGCCAACGCTCACTGTGAGCGAGCGGCAGTTGCTCGTCCGCCGCGCGCTGGATTTGGACGAACCGGCCTTGTCGCCCGCCGATGAAGCGCTGGTGGAAAATCGTCTGGCAGAGCGCCGCAAGAATCCCGCCTCCGCCGTGCCGCTGGAAACGATGAAATCCCGCCTGCGTTCGCAATTCAAAAAATGAACTGGCGGGTGGAAATCCGGCCGGAAGTCGAGCCGGACGTGGCCGAAGCCGCGCGTTGGTATGAATCGCAGCAAGCCGGTTTGGGCGCGGAATTTGTGGAGGAAATCATTCAAGTCTGGGACGCGCTCGCGGAAAATCCATTGCTCAACGCCCGCCGACATCCGCGCAAAAACATCCGCTGGCGTTACCCAGAGCGGTTTCCTTATCGCGTCATTTATGAAGTCTTGGAATCTGAACATTCAGTCATCGTAGCCGCAGTTTTGCACGCGGCGCGCGATGACAAACATTGGCGGCGGCGGCTTGGAGATTAATTTTGTCGCGGCTAAATTTCTTTTTCCCGCGCTTGTTTCGTGGTTAAATTTTTCCCGCGATGATTCAATACCTCGATTTGCTGCGGCACGTCCTCGAACACGGCAAGTTCAAGGCCGACCGCACCGGCACCGGCACGTATTCCGTGTTCGGCGCGCAAATCCGGTGTCCGCTGCGCGACTCGTTTCCGCTGCTCACCACCAAGAAGGTCCACACCAAGTCCATCATTTACGAGCTGCTCTGGTTTTTGCGCGGCGACACGAACGTCAAATGGCTCAACGAGCACGGCGTGACGATCTGGGACGAATGGGCGGACAAGGACGGCAATCTGGGCCGCGTCTATGGCGCGCAATGGACGGACTGGCGCACCGCCGACGGCCGCACCCTCAACCAGATTGACGACGTCATCGCGCAGATCAAAAAGAATCCCGACAGCCGGCGGCACATCGTCACGCGCGTGGAATCCGGGCGAGATCGAACAGATGGCGCTGCCGCCGTGCCACGCGCTGTTCCAGTTTTACGTGAGCGAGGGCGAGTTGAGCTGCCAGCTTTACCAGCGCAGCGCGGATATTTTCCTCGGCGTGCCGTTCAACATCGCCAGCTACGCGCTGCTCACGCTGATGGTCGCGCAGGTCTGCGGGCTGAAGCCGGGCGATTTCGTCCACACGTTCGGCGATTTGCATCTTTACGCGAACCACGTCGAGCAGGCGAAACTGCAACTCGTCGCGCGAGCCGCGTCCGCTGCCGCAGATGAAATTGAATCCGGCGGTGAAGAACATCCACGATTTCAAGTTCGAGGATTTTGAACTGGTGGGCTACGACCCGCATCCGGCCATCAAGGCGCCGATTGCGGTTTAGATTGTTCAGACAGATGAAACACTTCAAAGCCATCGCCGCGATGTCGCTGAACCGCGTGATTGGCGCGGGCGGCAAAATCCCGTGGCATCTGCCGGAGGATTTCAAGTGGTTCAAGAAAATGACGATGGGCAACGTCGTCGTGATGGGGCGCAAGACGTTTGAGAGCCTCGGCCAGCCGCTGCCGAACCGCAAAAACATGATCCTGACGCGGCATCCGCAGCGGCTCATCAAAAAGCATCCGGAGATTTTCGGGCAATATCACGAATGGCGCGGCGGGCAATATCTCAAGCGGGCGTATCAATTCCATTTCTCCAAACTCGGCGAAAAGCAGGAGACGGAAATTTTGATTTTCAATTCGCTGGACAAATTGAACCCGGAGGAATTTCCGAACGACATCTTCATCTGCGGCGGCGCGGAGATTTATGAGCAGGCGTTGCCGCGCTGTTCCGATCTTTATCTGACGCTGGTGAAACGCGAAGTGGAAGGCGACGCGTTTTTCCCGCCGTTCGAAGACAAATTTGAACTGGTGGAGGAAATCCGCGACGAGCCGGAGTTCAAGATTCTGCATTACCGGCACAAGTCGCTGTTGAAATAATCCGGAGGGACGAGTTCCGCCTCACCCGGCGTTTCGCGCCGAACCTGGACTCGCGTCACGACGCGTCCGACGAAATAAAAAACAGGCGGACCGTTTCCAGTCCGCCTGTTCTGATGAATTTGCTTTGTTCGGCGTGTTACTCCGACTTGACCGCTTCGTCGGCGGCGTCGAAGGCGTGTTGCAACGCCACGAGGTCTTCGCCGGGCTTGAGCGCGTCGAGGATCTTCTGCTCTTCCTTGAGCTGCTCGTCGCTGTAGGCTGGCGGCCTTGATGGACAGGCCGATGCGGCGTTCGCCCTGGTCAATCTTGATGACGCGGGCGCTCACGTCCTGGCCGACCTTGAGCACGTTCTTGATCTTGTCCACGCGCTCCTCGCTGATTTGCGAGATGTGGACGAGGCCGTCAATCTCGTGTTGCAGGCCGACAAACGCGCCGAAGCTGGCGAGCTTGGTGACCTTGCCGGTGACGAGGTCGCCGACCTTGTAGAGCGTGTCAATGTTTTCCCACGGGTCGGTGCCGAGCTGTTTCATGCCGAGCGCGATGCGCTGGTTCGGGCGGTCCACTTCGAGCACGGTGGCCTCGACTTCGTCGCCCTTCTTGAGCACTTCGGACGGATGATTGATCTTGCGCGTCCACGACATGTCGGACACGTGGATCATGCCGTCAATGCCCTCTTCCAGTTCGACAAACGCGCCGTAGCTGGTGAGGTTGCGCACCTTGCCCTTGACCTTGGTGCCGACGGGATATTTCGCCGCGGCGTTGTCCCACGGATTGCTTTCCAACTGGCGGATGCCGAGGGAAATCTTCTGCTCCTCGCGGTTGATGCCGAGCACGACCGCCTCGATTTCCTGGTCCTGCTTGAGCACGTCGCTCGGTTTGGCGATGCGTTTGGTCCAGGAAAGTTCGGTGACGTGGACGAGGCCTTCCACGCCGGGTTCGAGCTGCACAAACGCGCCGTAAGGCACGAGGCTGACGACCTTGCCCTTGACCTTCTGGCCGACGGGGAATTTCGTTTCGATGCTGTCCCACGGATTGGCCATCTTCTGCTTGAGGCCGAGGCTGACGCGTTCCTTTTCCTTGTTCACGTCCAGCACGACCACGTCAATTTCCTGGCCGACCTTGAGGACTTCCGACGGATGCCCGATGCGGCCCCAGCTCATGTCCGTGATGTGGAGCAAACCGTCAATGCCGTTGAGGTCAATGAACGCGCCGAAATCGGTGATGTTCTTGACCGTGCCCTTGCGGATGTCGCCGGGCGACCATTTCGGCGAGCAACTTGGCGCGCTTCTCGAAGCGCTCCTGCTCGATCAATTCGCGGCGCGAGAGCACGATGTTCTGCCGCTCCTGGTTGATTTTGACGACCTTGAATTCGTAGCTGTTGCCGACGAACTCCGTGAGGTTGCGCGGCGTGATGACGTCAATCTGCGACGCCGGCAGAAACGCCTCGACGCCGACGTTGACGACCAGGCCGCCCTTGACGATGGACTTGACCTTGCCGGTGATGCGGCCGCCTTCGTTGCAAATCGTGAGAATCTTGTCCCAGTTCTTCTTGAACTCCGCCTTCTCGTGCGAGAGGACGACGGTGCCTTCCTTGTTTTCGAGCTTCTCGATGAGCACGTCAATCTCGTCGCCGACCTTGATGGCCTTGGTGTCCTGAAATTCGTTGGCGGGGATGACGCCCTCGCTTTTGTAGCCGATGTCCACCAGCACTTCCTTGGGGCGGACTTCGATGATTTTGCCTTTGACGATTTCGCCTGCGGCAAAGCGCATGGCGCTTTGCTTCATGGCCTCTTCCATGGTGAGCATAACTTGACGGTGTTGAACTGCGGGAACTTGGGAACCCAAACGGCGGGAACCGAAGCTCCATTGCCTAACGAACCGACGCTGCCACGGCAACGGAGGTTAAAGGTTAGGTTGTTGGTTAACTGTTTTTTCTCAGCCTCAATGAACATCCGCACACGCGGCGTTCAGGCAGGGATGAAAATAGTGGAAATGCGGCGAATGGCAAGCGGGAAATTCGAAAAACGAATCGGCTCGGGTCGGGGATTAGTTTTGGCAACTGGACAGCACGATCAGGTAATCCGAAGGCCGGCGGGGAAGCCTCGGAGGTAGCTTCCCTGGCCGGCGTTCTGGATGGCCGCTTTTGGCGGGAATTGCACGCGGCCAAATCAAATTCACCGACTTAAAAGAGGTTTTCAGCTCTGGGGCATCTTCAGTTTCGTGCCGACTACGATCCGGTCATCGGCCAAGCCGTTGGCGGCTTCAATCGCCTTGACTGTCGTCGCGTGTATCTTGGCGATGCGCGACAGGTTGTCACCGGATTTTACCGTATAAATCAATGCTGGCGAGCCGGCTGGCCAAGTGTTCGCTTTTGGGACAGCCGTCGCGGATTGGGACATCACCGGTTGCGGAGCCGGTTGCGGAAGGACTGCGGGCTTTGGCGCCGCCATGACCACCGCCGGATTTGGCGCGGCATCCGGCAAATCCGCCGCAACGCTTGGTGTGCTGGCGGCTTTGGCGTGTTCGGTCACGCAGCCTTCGATTAACAGGCCAACCAGCAGCAGGATGCTGCCGGCGACGACCGCGATGAACGTTCTTTTGAATCGTTCGCGCCGGCGGCGGTCGTAGTCGTTTTGGAAACAGGACGGTATCTGGAAAGGGTTCGTCGCGTTCATAACATTTTTCTCAACACGGCGGGACTAAAGCAAAGACCGTGCCAACGGCAACTTGCGAGCAGACGCAATTCGTCAAAGGCTGGACTCAATGGAAAATCTTCCAAAGGGCAGGCATATCCTCCTATTTCCAACAATTATCCTTCGCTCCAAGGGCAAAACAACGAGTTGGAAGGCATGATTAATGTATGGAACAAACCAGAAATCAGGCGCAGTCAGCCAACCGAAGGCAACTTTAGCGATAAAGACATTGCCGGCCTCTATCCGCCGGGATGTTTTCAGTGCCTCCTAACTGTGGCGAATTGAGTTGGCGGCTGCTTCAGTAATCGCGAGGCAGGGCACGGAGCCGTCAATTGATTCAGTCTTTCACCCAGCCATGCAGCTTGAGCCAGTAGAGGCAGTCGCCCGTCCACGGAAGCGGATGCGAGAACGGCGGCGTCCGTCGCCCAAGCCCATGCCGTGCCCGCCTTTTTGGTAGATGTGCAGGTCGAACGGCACGTGATTCTTCCGCAGCGCCTCGGCGAACAGCAGGCTGTTCTCCACCGGCACGGTCCGGTCTTCGAACGTCTGCCAGATGAAACACGGCGGCGTGTTCGTCGTCACCTGGAGTTCGCTGGAAAGATATTTCACCATTCCGGCGACGGATTTGTGCCGAGCAGACTGTTGCGCGATCCGCGATGCGTGAATTCGCCCATCGTGATGACCGGATAACACAGGATGCCGATGTCCGGCCGCGAGCTTTGCCGCTCGACCGGGTCGGACGAATTCGTGTCGCCGGAATCAAAATGCGTCAGGACCATCGAAGCCAGATGTCCGCCCGCCGACGAGCCCATGATGCCGACGCGGTGCGGGTCAATCTTGTAATCCGCCGCGTGCGCCCGCACCCAGCGCATGGCGCGGGTGCACGTCCTCAAATTCCACCGGATAATGGTAGCCATGCGAGCCGAGCCGGTATTTCAGGACAAAACAGGTGACGCCGTGCTGGTTCAGCCAGAGCGCGTAATCGTTGCCTTCGTGCGGCGCCAGGCCCGCGTAGGCGCCGCCGGGACAAATCACCATCGCCGCGCCGGTGGCGTTGGTCGCGTCGGGCAGATACGGCGTGATGGTGGGGATGTCGTTGGTCGTAGTGCCGAGCGCGCCGGGCGCGCCGTCGGGCCAGAGCGGAATGGGAGTTTGCATTTCCGCGCGGGACGAACACGAGCGATGAAAACAGAATTGCCGAGGTGAGGAGTATTTTCATAAATCGTTAAAACCATTTTTTCATTTTGAAATACAGATACGTCAGCACCGTGGAAACGACCATGACGATGGTGGCGATGGGATAGGCGTGCTTGCATGTCCAGTTCCGGCATGTCGTGGAAGTTCATGCCATACCAGGTGCCGATCATCATCAGCGGCGTGGTGATGACGGTGATGAGCGTGAGCAGCTTGACGACCTCGCCGGTCTGGTTGGACGACATGTTGAGATAAACCTGCAAAATGCCGGTGAGCGAATCGGTGTAGGCCTGCGCCAGTTCGCTGATGCGGCGCAGCGCAGTCGTAAACGTCGCGGAAATACGGCACGAGCTGCGGCCGGATGAGCTTGAATTCGCCCGCGGCGAACCGCGCCAGCACTTCGCTTTGCGGGCCGATGATTTGCCGCAGATTCAGCACCTTCTTTTTGAGCTGGAGGATGTGGTTGAACGTCTGCTTGCCGGGATGATGCAGGACGTTTTCCTCCACGTCGGCGATTTCCAGCGCCAGATTCGTCCAGCGCCGGCTTGTAGCCGTCCACCAGCATGTCGAGCAGCGAATGGGCGACGCGGTCGGGCGCGCGCGCAATCTGCATCGCGCCCTTCATGCAGCGCTCTTCAATCACCGAAACGGGGCGCAGCGGCTGCTGGTGGTAGGTGACGAGAAAATTTTTGCCGAGGAAAAAATCCAGTTCGCTCGTGGCGAATTTCCCGTCCTGCCGGCTTGTAATCCACCGCGTGAATCACCATGAACAGATACGGCGTGAACAGATCGCCCTCCTTGGGCGTGTATTCCTCGACCTTGGGCGACGAGTTGACGGTCGACGCAATCCTCGATGGACAGCGGATGGAAATGAAACACGCCGGCGAGAATCGTCTGCACCTCCTCCGGCGTCGGGTTTTCAAAGTCCACCCAGAGAAACAGGTTCGTGTCCGCCAGCAGCGTCGGCATGAGGAACAAATCAATGTCCCGCGTGTGCAGGCGTCCCTGCGTGGTGAAGGCAAATGAACGGATCATAATTCAAGTTGGCGTGCGACGAATTCGGACGGATTTTCTTTGAGCGGCAGGCCTTGCGCAAGTTTCAATTCCGCACGTCGCCGTTGACTGTTCGCGCAGCCAGTCTAAACTGCCTTGATGTTCGAACTCGTCGCGCCTTACCAGCCCGCCGGCGACCAGCCGCAAGCGATTGCGAAGCTGACGGAAGGCATTTTGTCCGGCGCGAAGCACCAGACGCTGCTCGGCGTCACCGGCTCCGGCAAGACGTTCACCGTCGCCAACGTCATCAAGAACGTGGACAAGCCCACGCTGGTCATTTCGCACAACAAGACGCTCGCCGCGCAGCTTTACGCCGAGTTCAAAAGCTTCTTTCCCGAACAACGCCGTCGAATACTTCGTCAGCTATTTCGATTATTACCAGCCGGAAGCCTACATCCCGCGCACCGACACGTTCATCGAGAAGGATTCCAGCCGGAACGAGGAAATCGAGCGGCTGCGGCTCTCGACGATGAGTCAGCCTGTTCTCGCGGCGCGACGTGATCGTCGTCGCCAGCGTCTCGTGCATTTACGGCATCGGCAGCAAGGAGGATTACGAGGCGATGGTCATTCCCGATCCGCGTCGGGCAGCACGCTGTCGCGCGAACAATTCCTCACGCGCCTCGTGGACCTGCAATACGACCGCAACGACATCGCGTTCGAGCGCGGCCATTTCCGCGTGCGCGGCGACACGGTGGAAGTCCGGCCCGCCGGGCGCGAGGACGGCTTGCGCGTGGAATTTTTCGGCGACGAAATCGAGCGGCTCACGCGCTTCGAGCCGTTGACCGGGCAACAAGATTGAATCGCTCGACGGCGTGACCGTTTTTCCGGCGAAACAATTCGTCACGACCGGCGACAAGATGAAGCGCGCCATCCTCGCCATCCGCGAGGAATTGCGCGAACGCATCGTGTGGTTCGAGAAGCACGGCAAATTGCTCGAAGCCCAGCGCATCAAGCAGCGCACGGAATTTGACCTGGAAATGATGGAGGAAATGGGCGTCTGCTCCGGCATCGAAAATTATTCGCGCCACATTGCCGGCCGGCCCGCCCGGCTCGCGCCCGGCGACGCTGATTGATTTTTTTCCGAACGATTACCTGCTGGTGATTGACGAATCGCACGCGACCGTCCCGCAAATCGGCGGCATGTTCGAGGGCGACCGCTCGCGCAAAACGGTCCTGGTCGAACACGGCTTCCGCCTGCCGAGCGCGCTGGACAACCGGCCGCTGAACTTTCTGGAATTTCAGGCGATGCAAAACCAGACGATTTACGCCAGCGCCACGCCGGCCCAGCGGGAACTCGAATGGTCGCGGCAGAGCGCCGGCAGCGCCGAACTCCGATCGGCGAGTTTCAAAACTCGGCTCAGATGCGCCGAATCGGAGCTCGGGTGCCGCCGCGAAACGGCCCGGCGTCGTCGAACTCGTCGTGCGCCCGACCGGGCTGATTGACCCGAAGGTCACGCTCAAGCCGCTCAAGGGCCAGATTGACGATCTGATCGAGGAATGCCGCAAGCGCGCCGATGCCAAGGAGCGCATGCTCGTCACGACGCTCACCAAGCGCACCGCCGAGGAACTGACCGATTACCTGCGCGACATCGGCGTCAACGTCCAGTATCTCCACAGCGAAATTGACGCCATCGAGCGCGTGGAGATTTTGCGCTCGCTGCGCAAAGGCGAATTCGACGTGCTGGTCGGCATCAATCTGCTGCGCGAAGGGCTGGATTTGCCGGAAGTTTCGCTCGTGGCGATTCTGGACGCGGACAAGGAAGGTTTTCTGCGCAGCGAGACGAGTCTGATCCAGACCGCCGGCCGCGCCGCGCGGCATTTGCACGGCGAAGTGATTCTTTACGCCGACGTGATGACCGACAGCATCAAGAAATTCCTCGCCGTCACCGAATATCGCCGACAGCGGCAGATCGCCTACAACGTGGAACACAACATCACGCCGCGCAGCGTGAGCCGCGCCGTGGAGGAAAGCCTGGCGACCTACGAATCCAACCGCAAGGAAGCCGACGCCGTTTTGCGCGAAGGCGGCGGTGGACATTGATTTGACCGCAAACCATTTCAGCGAACTGGAAGCAGGAAATGCTCAAGGCCGCCGAGAATCTGCAATTTGAAAAAGCCGCCCTGCTCCGCGACCAGATCAAGGAATTGAAACGCATGGTCAACGGCGAAAAAGCGGAAACGAAGCCGGTGAGCTACAAGAAATTGAAGCGGACGAGGAAGTAGCGCCGCCGAAAACATTGGCGGGCCAGAAAAGCCGGATTTATCATAAATTGCTTCGGGGCAGTGAGTTGCACGGATTCATCTGCTCCGTAGGAATCGGGGCAGCTCTGTAGAAATCGGGGCAAAACCCAAAAGAGCCGGGGCAACGCTCCAGAATTCGGGGCAACCCGCCAAAAATCGGGGCAAAAGCAAAAACGGTCGGGGCAACGCCTCACGATTCGGCGCAGAACCAAAACGGGCCGGAGCAATCCTCCAGAAATCGGAGCAAAACCAAACTGATCCGGGGCAGCCCTTCAGGATTCGGCGCAACCACCCCAAAAACGGCGGCGAGCGGGCCGGAAATCCGCGCAAAGGTCCGGGAATTGGCGCACGAATCGGCTGACGGCCGGCAGCGGTGTGGAAATTCGGCGCGTCACCGCCCAAGCCGGGGTGATTTGAGCCGGTTTCGGCGGCGGCAGATTTGCCGATTGCAACATTGCAACTGATGCGGCTTGACAGGCTGGAGGCGCGTTGGAAATTGCATCAGTTTCTTATGGCAGCGGCCAGCGATTCAAACATGTTGATCGGCGGGCTCGCCGTTGGCGCCCTCTTGATGGCGGCGGCGTGGCGCTTGATCATCTGGGTTCGCGACGCACCCCTGACAGCCGATCCGTGGGACGCGGAAGTCGAGAAGAAGCTTCAGGAACCGGAAACGGCGGAAATTTGCCCGCATTGCCTGACCGAATTGCCGCCCACCGCCTGGTTTTGCCAGCGCTGCGGGCGGGCCGTCGGCCCTTACAACAACATGATGCCTTACCTCCAGGTTTTTTCCGAAGGCGAAGTTCTCCGAAGCGCCACCTGTGACCGGTTGCGAAGCAGCCCGCTGATTCTGATTGGTTACTTCCTGCTATCGCTCTCCTTCTTGCTATCCATCATCCTGCAGCCGTTCGGCTCCTGGCTTTTGAGCCTCTTGATGCTGCTGGCTTTGTTGTCCTATTGGTCCTCCTTCCTCAAAAACCTGAAACGGTCAAAGGCGGAAGAAACGGAGCACCAGAAAGAAGTTGCCTGATGTGCCGGGAGGCTTCCGGTCACTTCGCCGGATTCGCGCCTTTGTAAATCAGTTGAATCGAGTAGAACGACTTGCTGGCGGTGATGAAGAGCGTTTTGCGGTCCGGGCCGCTGAAACAGACGTTGGCCGTCCAGGATTCCGGCACGTCAATGTGGTCAATCTGCTTTCCGGTTTTGTCGAAAACGGTCACGCCGCGGCCGGTGAGATAAAGATTTCCCTCCGCGTCAATCGTCATGCCGTCCGAGCCGAGCGAACAGATGAGGGTTTTGTTCGTCAGCGAGCCGTCGGGCTGGATGTCGTAGCGCCAGGTTTTGTTGGCGCCCATGTCGGCGACAAAAAGATTCTTCCCGTCCGGCGTGCCGGTGATGCCGTTCGGCTTCCTCAAATCGTCCGTCACGCGTGTGAGAGTCTTGCGGTCGGGCGCGAGGTAATAAACCTCCTCATTGGTCAGCGCCATCGCGGTGTGGTCCCACCATGTGCGCCGGAAAAAGGGGTCGGTGATGTACATGCCGCCGCCGGGCGCAATCCACACGTCGTTCGGGCCGTTGAAGTATTTGCCCTCGTAATTGGTGACCAGGACGGTCACGGTTTTGTCCGGCGCGATGGACCAAAGCTGGTTGTGCTCGTCGGCGCAGGCGATCAAATTGCCGTTCGCGTCGAACATCATCCCGTTCGCGTATTGCGAGGGCTGCATGAACGTGGACAGCTTTCCGTCCGCGCTCCATTCCATGATGCGGTCGTTGTCCTGATCAACAAAAAATACGTTTCCGTTTTTGTCGCAGGTCGGGCCTTCGGTGAATTTGAAATCGCCCGCCAGTTTTTGCAGCTTTGCGCCGGGCGCAACCACGCCGTCGGCCGAAGCTGAAATCGCCGCACCAAGCAAAACCGCCAGCAGAATGGGAGTCGTTCTCATGGATTTTCGCCAGATTGACACAATGGCCGCCGGGAATCCACCAAAAAACGTTTCTTGTTTTTCGCCATCTGATGTCGCATTTTGGAAAACAGGTTTTGATCACGCAATCATGCAGCCGGGAACAAGAAAACTTCTGCGCTTTTTGCAAAGCTGGGTCATCAACACGTTTGCCGTGCTGGTGGCGGCCATCGTTTTGCGCGGCCATATTGCCTACCGATCGCCGGCCGACCTGATCGTCGCGTCCCTGCTGCTGGGCATTCTCAACGCCTTCGTCCGGCCGATTCTGATGTTGCTGGCGCTGCCACTGCTGATTTTCACGCTCGGCCTGTTCACGCTCGTCATCAATGCGCTGCTGCTCTATTTCGTCGGCGTGCTGATGGGGCCGGCACTTTCAAGTGGACAGCTTCGGCTTCGCCTTTCTTGGCGCGCTCATCATCAGCATTGTCTCCATCGCGCTGAATGTTCTGACCGGCGGCGCCCGCGTCACCGTCCAGCGCCGCCGCGCCGCCGCCAAAACGTCCCGGCGATGATGACGACAAGCCGGTGATTGACGTGTAAATCTTGGTAGCAGCCGAGGTGACGCGGCTCGATTTTCTCCAATTTCAAAATCAGAGCCCCCTGACGTCGGCTGCTACGAATTCAAATGATACGCGGCGCGCAAGGTCTGGATTCCCTTGGAATTAAACTCGCGTTCGAAATCCGTAGGCAACCCCGCCAGTTCTGCCGGCGTTTCGATTTTCTGAAATTCCTTTGCCGCGCCGAAAACCTCCGTCATCTGCTGGAAATAATCCGCGTCATCCGTCCGCAAATAAACCGAACCGCCCGGCACGAGCGCCGCGCGGGCGAGCGCGGGGAAATGCCCGTTGATGAGCCGGTGGCGGCGATGCTTTTTCTTCGGCCACGGGTCGGGGAAATAAACGTGCAAGCGCCGCGAGCAGAGCGCGGCGGCAGGAGATATTGCAGAAAATACGATGACTCGATGCGGACGCCGCGCAGATTGGTCAGCCCGGCGCGGCGGCCTTTGCGGTCCAATTTGGCAATGCGGCCGAGGAGCCGTTCGACACCGATGAAATTCCTTTCCGGATGCTGGCGGGCATATTCCACGAGAAACGAGGCGTCGCCGCAGCCGAGTTCGACTTCCAGCGGCTGCGGTTTTGGAAACAGCTCCGCCAGCCTGAGCGGCTCGACGATGGAGCGCAATTGAACGACCAGATTGTTCAGAATCTCTGCCTGGGTTTTCAAATCATCAATCGTCAATCGCAACTCGTAAATGGAAAAGATGGTCGGGGCGGTGAGATTCGAACTCACGACCTCTTGTACCCGAAACAAGCGCGCTACCAGGCTACGCTACGCCCCGACATTGAGCGGTGGATTCTGCCTTGTGTTTCGCGGCGGCGCAATTAAAAACATTAAAAACAAACGAGATTTGGGCCAAGCCGGTGTCACGATCACACCGTAAATTCGCTTTGACCCGGTGCGGGCGCAGGGTTACGCTCAACTACGTCAGCGATGAGAAGATTGCGAGTTAGGCAGAACAAGCAAAATATAACGCAGGAGATCAACATGAACAAACTCTCAAAACCAAGGGTGCTTCGAATTATAGCGGCGCGAAAGCGTCATTTTGTTTCAGCGGCGATGCTGCCCTTGGCGCTCGTTGCGGCCGGGATGCTTGCGGGATGCGCGACAAATTCTTTGCCGAAGAACGATGCGGTCGCCGAGCAAGCCGCGAAAGCGGGCGTGCTGGCCGGGAAGACCAACGAATTGATGAACCTGCGGGAAGGCGATGTGCTCAAAATTTCCTTTCCTGGCTCACCGACTCTGGACGCCACCACAACCATCCGGCGCGATGGAAAAATCAGCTTGCAGCTCGTCGGGGAAGTGGATGCCGCGGGAATGACACCGCCCGCGCTCGAAAAGAAGTTGGTGGATCTCTACGCGTCGCAAATCTCATCGAAACAAGTCACCGTGGAAGTGGTGAGCTCCTCGTTGTCGGTCTATGTCACGGGAATGGTCCTGCGTCCGGGGAAGATCCTGTCCGACCATCCGATCACGGCACTGAATGCGGTGATGGAGGCGGGCGGTTTTGATTTCAGCAAAGCCAACACCAAGGATGTGGTCGTAATCCGCCAGGAAGGGAACGTCATGAAGAATTACCGGTTGAACTTGAAGGACGTGCTTGGTGGGAAGGAACACCAGCCGTTCTATCTGAAACCAGACGATATTGTTTACGTTCCAGAAAGATTTTCCATGTTTTGACGGTTTTGATCGTTTACCGCTGGATACAACTTACGGCTCGCTTCGTTGCGAGCCGTTTTTTTCGACCGGAACGACAATCCAGATGGTGGCTGCAGTGCCCGCCTTTGGGAAACCCCAGCGCAAGCCGTTGGAAGCCGCCGACCCATCATGCAGGCCACGATCGGCTCAAGACCTCCCATTTGAAGCCGAACCCGTTGGATCAGCCGCTGGCTCGTCACGCGACTGGAGCTCGCCTCCGACCTTGATTCCAGGGATGGCAGGCCGGCGCGGGGGGCTTGGCGTAATGTGACGGGCGGGATCATTCGAAAATTACGACGTTGTAAAACCAGATGGCGGCGGTTTTGGGGTGAGCAAGGCCTGAGGTGGCGGTCAGCCTGCTTTGGATCCTTTGGAGGCCGGCGCGCCTTTTCGGGATCGGATCGGATCGGCGGAATCGGCAAATGGTTCGGCCAAGTGATCCACCGCCTCCCGGATCGCCTCCTGTAAATCCCCGGAACCGTTCGTGCTCCTGCCGGTTCTGAGCATGAACCGGACACCGGTAGCTCTCCATGCACTTCTCCTCGGCGTCGAAATGAATATTGGCATAGGCTTCCAGGTAGCCCAGCAGGCGATTCGCGAATGCCGCCTCCACCCGAGTGAGATGGGGGTTTTTCAACTCCTCTTCCAGAAGATTAATGTTGTCAATCAACAACCGGTGTTGCAGGTCTAGCTTTGCGGAACCAGTCTCAAACGCTTTTGTCCAATTTATCATAATTGAGAGTGATGGATGTTAGGAACCAGTCTGACTATAAATCCTGCCGCACCTTTGCGGTTAATCTCGATTTCATAACCTCCTTATATTTCAGTGTGTTTCTTTTGACAACAATCAATTTTCAAGGGTTTTCTGCATCAGCAAAAAACACCGCGGGTTTTCGTTCTGGCCGTTCGGTACAAAACATGGGTTTCCACCGTTGCTTGGGTTGCAGGAGACGTGGCATTTCTTCACGTTCCGGCAATGGAGAATGGCCAACTAGTTCGGATTGACGTTGAGGTGGTGCAGGAATGTGATGACGGCATTTTTCGACGGGCTGAGAATTTCAGATTGGGAAAAATGGATGAAGGCGTGCTTTGCACGCTTCGGAAATCGGCTGAGGAAATCAACCACACTTGAAATATGAATGACAACTACATCAGAAATCGCGAAGGCAAAATCATCGGTCGGATGGATGGAAATTGGCTGACCCCCAGCACCATTGCGTTTATCGGAAGGTCGGAAAATCGCTGGAACCAAGCGCACGTTTTCATTTATCGGCAGATTGCCGCACTACCAGCGCGTTCAGATTGTCACTGGTGACTTGCGACCTGCCATCTGCAACCTGTGGCCCGTGAACTGCGGCTTGTGACGAGTGACCGGCGATTGGCGTGGGGAAACTGGTCGTCTAATTTGACGGCTTCGGGCTTCTTAAAGCGTCTTCGATGGTCTTCAGGTCGCCACTCGTTATTTGGGGAGCCGCCTTGCGTATCATTTTGATGAACCAGTCCATTTCCTCCGGTTGAACCGGGAAGGCGCAATCCGGAAATGTCTGGGACGTTCAACAAGCGCCTGAATGTCAGCAAGCCATTTGCCTGCCAGCCCGCATCGAATGATTTTCCGATGGGTGGAAATGCGTAGCCGTTGGATCGCTGCGCGGGAAGGCGGGCCGTTCGGTGCCGACGGTCGCCCATGGCAGCAGGCCCGGCGGGTGATGGGATTCTGGCGGGAGGCGGAGGGATGGGATTGGGCAGGCCGCATCGAATATCTGCCGCGAGCGTAAGTGGAGACACATCGTTGGGCACGACCATATTGGCCGGTAGTGATTTGGCTCTTGCTTGGGGTCAATCTCCACAATGAGAGACTGGCCTGCCGTTTGAAAAGGCCCTAGCTCCAGGCATTGCAGCGAACGCCGAAACGGCCAATCTGCTCAAGCGCGCCGCCGCCGAACACAAATGCGCGGACGCGCGTGTCAGCGATTGATTGGCCGCTCGGTGGATTTGGTTGATTTGGACATCAACACGCCGTTCACACGGCATCTGTGGGCGGAAAATGAACTCGTCCGTGTGGGATAAATTGCGCCAGCGCACTCCGGTTTGCTCCCCTCCGCGGCGTGGGTTATATTGCGCGGGTGGGCGACTCCACCAACACGGAATTCTTCGACGCGAATCAGGGCGCGGATGCGCTTGGAGCGCCAGAGCATTTTCTTTTCGTGACGCTGGACGTCGCGCTGGGCGGTTTTCGTTTCGAATGGAAACTGCCGGACTCCGACGCCGTCGCCGCCGCGGGGCAATTGACGCGCAATCCGCTGGAATTATTCCGCTGGTTCGCGCTCGACTGGAAACTTGAAATGGCCGGACGCACGGAACATGACGGCTGCAACGCCGCGCCGTCGTCCGTCCGAGCGTTGCTCAAACGCATTGGCCGCCGCCTGCCGCTGTCGTCGCGCGGCGTCAGTGTCGGGTTTCGCCTGGATGAGCCGCTGCATACGCTCAAGGCGAACGTCATTTACGAAATCCAATTGCCGGAAAATCAGGAATGGACTGCGTGGCTCTCGCGGCCCGTGCGCGACTTCGCGCGATTCGTTGAAGCGACCCCGCCCGCATCAAGCATCACGCCTCAGGCGCGTGGGCGCACGGCCTTGCTGGCGATGATTAGAAATCATCTGGCATTGCCGCCCGAACCGACGGCCGGCGTGCCCGCCACCACGGACCGGCAGCGGCGGCTCCGCGTCACGATGGAAACCGTCGGCGGGTTCATTCAATTCGACTGGAGCCGCACTGGCGACGGCGCCGCGCTGGCGGTCGGACGGGTGACGTGTTCCGGCCCGGATGAATTGAACTGGGAACTCATCGTGGACGGCGCCTGTGAGACAGCGCACTCCCGGCATCATTTGAATTCCATCCGCGGGCAATTGCGGCGTTGGTTCGCGCGCCTTCCGGTCGCCAACCAGAATGTCTCGGCGCGCATGGTAGTTCCGGGGAAGAGCCGCTCGAAACCGGAGATGCGCGACGAACTGCGGTTTGGACCGGATGAATCTCCGCTGCCCTGGCTCGAAAACAACATTCAGGAAATGGCCAATGCGTTACGAAATCGCTTTTCGCCGATGGGCCGCATGATGGAGGAAGTGGTCGAGACCAACCCGGATTTCTTGAAATACGAGGGGCGCTGGTTACGTAAGGAACGGCGGCGCATCGAGGAGGAGGAGCGCCGACGCGAAACGATGCAACGTCTTGCCGAGGAACGCCGCCGGAAGGAAGAAGCCAAAGCGGCCGAACGCAAAGCCATCGAAGGCCAACGCGCGAAGGAATCATCTCCGGCCAAAATCGCCTCCGTCGCAACTCCGCCCAAGGAACGCCGGCCTCTGCCAGCCGTGTCGGTGCGCATCGAACTGCCCGAACTCGCGCTTCAGGAAACCACGTTCCCGCTCGAAGACCTCGGCGGCTATTTCCTGCGCGAACGCGCCGCGCAATGGTGGGTATCCAATCAGTCCGACGATTTGATCGCGCTGCCGTATTGCCGCATCCAGCGCCTCGATTACCAGATCCGCACCGTATTGCGCGTGCTCGGGCCGCTGCGCGGCCGGGCGCTGCTCTCGGATGAAGTCGGCCTGGGCAAAACCATCGAAGCCGGCCTTGCGCTCAAGGAATGGCTCACGCGCGGCATGGTCAAGCGCTTCCTCGTGCTCACCGTGCCGTCGCTCGTGGATCAGTGGGAGGAGGAACTGAACGACAAGTTCAACCTCGCGCCCGTGACGACCAATCACGCCGCGTTCCGTTCCGACGCCGCGGCGTTCTGGCGCGACAACTCCGCCATCGTCGCCAGCCTGCACACCGTCAAACAGCCGGCGCACCTGGAGGTCGCCCGCGCGATCGACTGGGACCTCGTCATCATAGACGAGGCCCATTATCTGCGGAACCGCGATTCGCAGGCCTGGCAGGCCGTCAACGCGCTTCCGCGCCAGTTCCTGCTGCTGCTCACCGCGACGCCGGTGCAAAATTCGCTCGAAGAACTTTACAACCTTGTCACGCTTCTGCAGCCCGGCCAGTTGCCCTCGCCGAAGGAATTCCGCGCGCGTTTCCTGGATCCGAAACGCCCGCGCCAGCCGCGCGAGCCGGAGGAGTTGCGCCGCCTGCTTGGCCAGGTCATGATCCGCAACACCCGCGCCAACGCCGGCGTCAACCTGCCGCCGCGCCGTGCCGAAACCGTGCTGTTCGAGCCGGACGCGGACGAACGAGCGTTTTGGGAACAGTGGGAGGCGGAACTGCGCGCCGAGCTGGCCAGGTTGCCGCCAAGCCAAGCCACGCTCTGGGGCCGGCTGTTGCTGCAGGCGGCCGGCAGCAGCCCGGCGGCCTGGCGCGAGGCGCTCGAAAAATTTCCGAACCGTGAGCGTGCCGCCGCCTGGCGCGAGGGCGCACCGCTCCAGGGCAGTTGGAAACGGAAATGCGATTTGCTCCCGCCGCTGGCCCGCGGCGAAGGCGGGCTGGTCGTGTTCACGCAGTTTCTCCGCACGCAATCCGCGCTGGCCGAATCGCTCCGTTTGGCGGGCGTGGAGACATTCGTCATCAACGGCAGCACGCCCGCGCTCGAACGACAACCCATTACCGAGGCATTCCAGAAGCGCGGCGGCGCGCTCCTGCTCACGCACAGCGGCACCGAAGGGCGTAACCTGCAATTCTGCCATCGGCTCGTGAATTTCGACCTGCCGTGGAACCCGATGGAAATCGAGCAGCGCATCGGCCGGCTGCACCGGCTGGGCCAGCGGCATCCGGTGCACATTTACAACCTGGTCCAGCGCGGCACGCTCCAGGAACATCTGCTGCAAATTCTCCAGGAGAAACTCAACCTGTTCGAACTGGTCGTCGGCGAGACCGGATTGGTCCTGGGCGAACGCTTCGCGGGCGACGAGTTCGCCGAGGAAATCCTGCGGCGCTGGCGCGAATCCGAGGGCCGCGTCGGCGAGGCGCTGGAATCGCTTGGCAACGAACTGGCCGTCGCGCGCGGCGCTTATCAGGAAGTCAGGCAACTGGACGAAACCCTGTTCGCCAAGGACTACGAATCGCTATGAAAATCCACGAAAAATATTCCGACGTTCTTCAGAACCTTGAATTTGTCATCGTGGAACTTTGGCGACGGCAGCCGGAGATGACCGACCATGTTGCGAGCCGGGCGTATGAAGCGGCTTATGAATTGTATCGGGCGGAAGGGCGTGGACGGGAAGGCAAGCCCTGCCCGCTGACCGGTCTTGATCTGGAGGCATTCGAGGCCGTGAAAGCGATCTGCGAGTTCCGGCTTGGGCGCGGTCCGGTGCGAAATGAAGGAACGGAAGCCGCGGCTCCCATCCCGCTGGCGGACCTGTGTGAATGTTTGAACGAGTTGCGAAAATCGGTGGAGCGCCACACCAAACAGGGTGGCCGGCAGGGCTGCCTCGCGTTCATTGACCAGTTCCTCAAATGAAGCTTGCCCGCCTGCCCCACGAGCCCGCCGCACTGGTGGACTTTTACCAGGAGGCGCTCGAACGCCTTGGCGCGCTGTGCGAACGCACATGGTTCGACCAGCTGCAGGTCGTCGCCGAAGGCCCCGCCGCCCGCCTGTGGAATCCCGACGGCGCGTTGCACGAAGTGGAACTGCATTTCCCCGCTCCCGATTCCGTCGCGCCCCGCAACGCAGAACGCGAGGTGTTTCCCGGATGCCCATTGACGTTTCGGCTCACCGAAACATTGTGCCCGCAACCGCTCGCGCTGGAACGGGTCGTCATTTCCGGCGACGCCCAATCGCGTCCGCCCGACCTCGAGGTCGCGGAAAGGCTCTGGTTGGCGCAGCATCCCGGCACGACGCGATGGCGGCTCGAAACACCGTTCGTTGCTGCGCACCATTTTTCGCTTCTGGCGCTGGTCCGCTGCGAGATTCAGGCCATTGACCAGCACTGGTCGTTGTGCCGGCTGGCGGTTTCCCTGTCCGACGGTGCCCGGGATGAGGCGCTCGCCACGTCGTTTGCTTTTTCCCGTGCGGCCAACGCTGATGTATCGGTTCAGTGGCCCACGCTGGACGCCGCCCGCCACCGCGAGCTACTGGTGACGGCGCTGGCCGAGGAAATGGCGGACGACCTCGGCGCCATCCGCGCCCGGCAGGAAAATCATCTGCGGCGCGAGCTGGAACGCGTGGAGGATTACTTTGAAAATTACGAACTGGAATTGAGCGAGCGCGCCGGGCGCACCCGCAACGAGAACACGAAGCTCAAAGCGGGCGGACGCCTGGCGGCGGCCCGCGCCGAACACCAGCGTCGCCGGGCCGACCAGGTGCAGCGCCATGAAATCCGGGTGATCCCGCATATTGACGCGCGGCTGCTGGTCGCCGAGCCGGCCTGGCGCGCCACCGTCTTGGTGACGCGGCACAACAAGACGCAAGCGGCATCCGCGTTGTTCATGCCGCGCCTTCGCCGGTGGGATTGAACTGCTATTAGCATTGCCGGCGGTTTTGCCTGCGGCGAATCCGCATCTGGATCTCGGGCGGGTTAATTGTCCAGGCCGCCGGGCAATTCTTTCAGTTCCGGTGTAAACCAGGCACGCAAGGCGTCCTGCTTCCCAAACTTGCCTCCGCTTGGCTGCCCCCTTCCGGGCCCTTGAGCAGGTTCCAAACGAGGCCGGCAACGCTTTGGTCCCTGCCATGAGGCAAAGCATCGAGCGAGCTTTCTCCCAAATCACGGCGCGCGATACTCAGCCCACTGCTGGAAATTTGGGCCACGAACCGCGACACGAAAACGAGTGACCTGTACGAAATGGTTAAGGACCAATCTTCCGAGCGCCTCCTCGCCTGCGCCAAATGCCACGGCGACCATCGCAGCCGACAATTTTCCGTCGGATCGCAAATCCTTTGTGACATCGGTGAGCACATGTTGCATTCCGTCCGGATCCTTGGGCCTGTCCCGCCAACGATCGCTCTGGATTCTCCAAGCTTCGTTGTCTTCTTTTTGAGTGGTAAAGGCAGGAGATGTTCCATCGCATCGCGGACAGATCAGGTGTTCGTCACTCCAGGGTTCGCAAGCCGCAGCCAATTGGAGCTCAACATTGCATTTCGGACATTTCTTCATGGCAGGTCAGTGCTAGCCTCGCTGACGTGGCCGTGTCCGGCGCCCGGCAAGTTCGACCAAAAGTGCCGGATTGAAATCCTTGCAGGATTCGCTTGAATATCCCAGTTGGTTGGACAGGACACGAGTTGATCCGACGTGACTTGGTTCAACTCCTTGACGTGATTAAGCGGATCCGACATGCCTGCGATCCTCAGATTATCCAGCGCCATGATTTCCTTCCGACCCAGTCCCAGCAATTCGGCGATCTGTTCATCGGTGATCCGTTTCCCTTTTCCGATTCTTCCCTGTTGATAGGCGCGGATGAGGTCCAAAGTGAGTTTTTTGGTCTCGCGCGCGACGATTTGGTCGTGGGCGCTCCGCAATCCAAAAAGCATATTCACCAGATCCTTTAAGAAATCGTCGAGGCCAATCAATTCGCAGAACCGCCGGGTGGTCACGCCGCCGACTAGGAATTGCTCAAATTTGTCAGGTTGCTTGGTCATGCTCATTCTGCGTAGCGTTCGGGTCGAGGCTGTTGCCGCTTTGTTCGTGCGCCGGTCAATGGAATCTTCCGCTCATCGTGGGTGAATCACGATTTCCTCGTTCCACGGGAAAGCTCTGACCGTAATCCGCGAAGGCAGGGAACGCTCTGGTCCGGCAAAGTCGAAATCCATGGACGTGAAATCACCATCGGCCAGCAATCCATCAACATCCGCGGCATTGGTTTGATTGATGACGGTGGCAGCGATGATCTGACGCAGGGTTACAAAGTTAATGACATTGAGAATGTGGTTTTGACCCAGCAGAACGGTGTTCCGGTGCTGGTGAAGGATGTTGCGAAGGTGGGTGTGGGCTTTGTGCCACGGCTCGGCATTGCGGGTCGGGACCAGGATGATGACATTGTGTTTGGAATCGTGGTGATGGGCCGCACCTACCAAACCGACAAGGTGCTGCCCGCACTCAAAGCCGAAATCAGCAGGATGAACAGCGACGGCAGTCTGCCAGCGGGTGTCAAAGTGGTTCCCTTTTACGATCGTGCTTCGCTGATGGAAGTCACCACGCGCACCGTTTTGCACAATCTGATTTTCGGTTGCCTGCTAATTTTCATGATCCAATGGATTTTTCTCGGCAACCTTCGGAGTGCGCTCATCGTTGGGCTGAATATTCCCTTCGCGCTGGTCTTCGCCATCATTCTTCTGGTGATTCGAGGCGAGAGCGCGAATCTGCTCTCGCTCGGTGCTGTGGATTTCGGGATCATTGTGGATTCGGCGGTGATCCTCGTGGAGAATATCTTCCGAAATTTCCAAAAGTCTCCGGAAGAAAGGCAGGGCCTGCTTCAACAACTGGCCGGAGGCCTTTGGGCAACGGATCCAACGCGCGTTCCACACCACGCCGAGCCGGTCCAAGGTTGGACGGATCGTTTGCGGCTGATTCTCATCAGCGCGATGCAAATTAACAAAACAGTGTTTTTCTCGGTCTTGATTATTGTGGCCGCCTTCGTGCCTCTCTTTACCATGCAGGGAGTCGAGGGGGCAATCTTCGGCCCGATGGCCCGCACCTACGCATACGCGCTGACGGGCGCCTTGATCGCAACCTTCACCGTCACGCCGGTGCTGGCGTCCCTGCTGCTCCCGGCGCAGGTGAAGGAATCCGAAACTTTCATCGTCCGCTGGCTGCACCGATCATACAATCCCTCTCTGCGGTTTGCACTGGCCCACCGCGCTCTCATCGTGTGGATTGGAATTGTGTTTCTCGCTGTGGCGGCGTTCTTTGGGTCGCGGCTCGGCAGCGAATTTCTCCCGGCGTTGGATGAAGGCAATCTTTGGATTCGCGCCGAGTTGCCGATGACGACTTCGCTACAGGACGGCGAAGCCGCCACCCGGAAAATGCGGCTGATTCTTCAGAAATATCCGGAGGTCATCACCGTCATCTCCCAGCATGGCCGGCCGGACGACGGCAGTGACGCCTCGCCTTTCTCCAACGTGGAACTTTTCGTCCCGCTCAAGCCGTATGCCCAATGGCCGAAGGGAATGACCAGGGAAAAATTGATCAACGCCGCCCTGACGGAATTTGAGGGTGAATTGCCCGGGGTCAACTTCAACTTCTCGCAATACATCCAGGATAACATCGAGGAGGCAATCTCCGGCGTCAAAGGCGCGAACTCGGTCAAAATCGCCGGCCCCAATCTTGAAACCTTGACGAAGCTGGCCGCGCAGGTCCAGAACCAGATGAGCCAGGTTCGAGGCATCACCGATCTCGGCACTTTTCCGGTGCTGGGCCAGCCAAGCCTGAACATCCAGGTGGACCGTGCCAAGGCCGCGCGCTATGGTCTCAATTCCGGCGACGTGAACTCGGTCATCCAGGCGGCGCTCGGCGGCACGGTGGCAACCACGGTTTTGGAGGGAGACCGCCAGTTCAGCGTGGCCGTCCGTTACCCGCCCGAATACCGGGACAGCATCGAAAAAATCCGCAACATCATGGTTGCCTGCCAGACCAGCAGCGGCGCCAATGCCTACATTCCGTTGAAGGAACTGGCGAGCATCACGCTGGACACCGGCGCGTTTTGGATTTACCACGAAAACGGCGAACGCTTCATCCCGGTCAAATTCAGCGTGCGCGGACGCGACCTCGGGAGCAGCGTGGCCGAGGCGCAAAAACGCATCGCGGAAAATGTAAAACTTCCAAGCGGTTATCACCTCGACTGGTCGGGTGAATTTGGGGAACTCCAGTCGGCCAAGGAGCGTCTGGAAATAATTGTGCCGGTCAGCCTGGTGCTCATCCTGGGGTTGCTATACAGCCTGTTCAATTCGCTGCGGGAATGCCTGCTGACACTCACCGGCATTCCCTTCACTGCTGCCGGTGGCGTGCTGGCGCTCTACTTCTCCGGCCTCAACTTCAGCATCTCCGCCGCCATCGGTTTTATCTCGTTGTTCGGCGTGTCGGTTATGATTGGCATTCTGTTCATCACCTGCTACAACCAAGCCAAGCTTCGCGGCGGCACACCTACGGATGCCATGTTCCATGCCGCCTCAACGCTGATGCGTCCGTTGTTGATGATGAGCCTCTCCGCCGGCATCGGCCTTTTTCCCGCGGCGATTTCCCACGGCATCGGCAGCGAGGTGCAGCGTCCGCTGGCCACCGTGGTGGTGGGCGGCATGTTGGTGGGATCATTCATGCTGCTCATCGTCGTGCCGGCGCTTAAAGTGGTGTTCCTGGGCCATGACAATGGAATTGCGCCTAAACCGGAATCAAAATGAAGGCGAACTATTTCTTTTTCACGATGATTGGATGCTCGTTGATGTGCGGCGTCAGCGTTGCCGGTCCGTCCGCCAATGGCGCGGCTTTAAAAGAGCAAACGCCCGCTCATCCTGCTCCGTCGGAACAGGCCAAGCCGCCGCTGAAAAATGTATCGCGTCCCGCATCAGGCGCGGCCGTCATTGGCGGGCCGGCAAATTCAGCGAAAGCCGCGCCGTCCATCACCGGAACCGTGAACCCCACGAAAAACACAGCAACGGTCAGTGGAACCGGCCTGGACCGTAAACATTGAGAACGACTCTCATGATTTTCATTCTTCAATTGCGTTTCGTCCACTTCGCCGGCGTTTTGGCTCTGATGCTGCTGGCCGGCTGCGCAGTTGGGCCGAATTTCAAAAAGCCCGCCGCGCCGCCGGTCAGTGGTTATACCGCCAATCCGCTCTCGACCACCAGCGGCGTCACAAATGTTGCTGGTGGCGAAGCGCAACGCTTCGTGGAAGGACTCGATATTCCGGGCGAATGGTGGAAGTTGTTTCACTCCCAGCCGCTCAACGATTTGATCGAGCGTTCGCTTACCAACAACCCCAGCCTCAAAGCGGCGCAGGCGGCGTTGGCGATGGCGCGGGAAAATCTGCTGGCGCAAAAGGGCGCCTTTTGGCCCGGTGCCGACGCCAGTTTCTATGCGAGCCGGCAATGGACATCCGAAGCACTTGCGCCCATTCCCAACGCCAATGAGTTCTATTTCAACCTCTACACGCCGCAGGTCAGCATTTCCTATGTGCCGGATGTGTTCGGCCTGAACCGGCGGACCGTCGAAACTTTCCAAGCGCAGGAGCAGCAAGTGCGCTTTGCCTTGATCGCCACATACATCACTTTGAGCGCCAATGTGGCGGAGGCGGCCATTCAAGAAGCGTCTTTGCGGGCACAAATTGACGCGACCCGCCAGCTCATCGTGATCAATTCCAACATGGTTCAAATCTTGCGCGCCCAATTTGCCAAAGGTTACGCCAGCCGGCTTGATCTCGCCGCGCAGGAATCGCAACTGGCGCAAGTCGCTGCCGCTTTGCCGCCGTTGCTGAAACAACTGGCGCAGCAGCGTGACTTGCTTGCCACGTTATCCGGCGGATTCCCCAGCGAAGCCATCCCTGAAGAGTTTGAACTTTCAAGCCTGCAATTGCCGCAGGATTTGCCAATGAGCGTTCCATCCCGATTTGTGAACCAACGCCCGGACGTGCGCCAGGCCGAGGAAACTTTGCACGCCGCCAGTGCCCAGATTGGCATCGCCACCGCCGACCGGCTGCCGAACGTCACGCTCACGGCCAACATTGGCACCATGGCACTGGAAACCAGCCAGATGTTCGCCTCCGGCGCGGGCTTCTGGACTTTGGGGGCCGGTGTGACGCAGCCCATCTTCGGCGGCGGCGCCTTGATGCACCAGGAGCGCGCCGCCAAGGCGGCTTACGAGCAGGCCGCCGAACAATATCGCAGCACCGTGCAAGCCGCTTTTCAAAATGTTGCCGATACGTTAAACGCCCTCGAACTTGATGCCGACAATTTGAAAACCGCCGCTGATGCCGCTGATGCTGCCAAGGTCACACTGGATCTTACCCAGCGACAATTCGAAGCCGGTTATGCCAGCAGTCTGGCGTTGTTAAACGCGGAGCAAACCTATCAGCAGGCTGTGATCAATCTCGTTCCAGCACAAGCCAGCCGCTTCGCCGACACGGTCGCCCTCTTCCAAGCCCTCGGCGGCGGCTGGTGGAATCGTGCGGACCTCAACCAGAACCAGCCAATGCCGTCAGGCAAACCATGAACCAAATGAAATCCCCATCAATCCCCAAAATCATTGGCACACTGTTGTTGTTTGCGTGCTGCTTTGTCAATATCACCGCCCTGGCACACACGCCACATGCGCGTGAAGCCCAAGCCGTCATTCAATCCGTTGACTGCCAGAAGCAGATTTTGATTTTGGCTTGCCCTCAAGGACGTGGTCCGCAGAGGTTAATTTGGAAATCGGACACGGAATTCGCATGTGATTGGAAAACCGTTCCGGTTCCTCGACGTTTTTAGTGGGTAAAGCGGTTGGAATTGGTTTTTCTGGTGGGGCGTATGATACCGGAGAAAATATTTCAACAGATATTGGCGCTGGGTGAGGCTTGGCGGGTGGTGCGAATGGATTATCAAGAGAAAGAACAGCGGGTGCTGATCCGGGTGCAGGAGACTCCCGCGCTTTGGCCGCAGGAAAGTTGTCCGCATTGCGGGCAGAAGGCGGTGCGTGGCTATGATCATGCGCCCGAACGCCGGTGGCGGCATCTCAACGTGTGCCAGTTGCAATCGGAGATCGTGTGCGCCTTGCCGCGCGGTGAATGTCAGGGCTGCCGGAAGGTTTACACGGTGCGGGCGCCGTGGGAGGGACGCAGCCGGGGATTGACGCAGGAGTTTGAGGCATTCGCGCTGACCCTGATGCGGGAGATGCCGGTGAAAAAGGCCGGGGAGATTTTGGGGGAAACCGATCAGAAGTTGTGGCGGGCGCTGTTCGCGCATGTGGACGCGGCGTGGAAAGATTTGAGCTGGGAGGATGTCATTTGGGTGGGAGCCGACGAGATGAACCGCAAGAAGGGACATAATTATGACAATCGTGTTCAGGCCGCTCTGGGAAAAGGGGACTTGGCCGCCGCTGCCAAATCTGCATCTCACATGTCAGCGGGATATAAAAAGGATTCGGCGCCCCGCTCCGTAGCCGAAAAGGCCAATGCCAGTTTCAGCGAAACGCTGGCGCGTGACCCGGCTGCCGCACGCGACATTGCCGTGGGCATTGTTGATCCCCAAATAAAGTCGCAGGATTGCCAAGCCTTGGTGAACCGGTTTCTCCAAATGAACGACATTCCAAGTGCTGCGGATCTTCTGGATAAAATCACGCAGCCAGGTGCAAAAATAGAATCATGTGTTAGCAGTTTGCTGCAAAACAATAAACACGAGACGGCCAAACCATTCTACACGCTGCCCGCACATTGTGAAATGAATGGTGCGGTGTGTAGTTGTTAAATGGGGAAGAGGAATTCTTTCTTGATTTCAAAATGATCCGGTTGATGTTTACGTGGAAAGGGTTGTCGAAAGTCGGTCAAAAATTACCCATGAAATTACCGAACACAATTCTTGCTGTCTCGGCACGACCGCTTCGCAAGTTTGGAGCGGCAAGTGTTCACACTGCCAGATTAGCAAGCGGTTGCTCAGGTGTTGTCCGCCCACATCGAGGCCGACGCCACGCCCGGAGCAAAATCGCAGAAAACTCGGTTTGACGGTCCACAGATAGCGAATTCGGAACTGTCCTTTTTCAAGACAAAACTTGTCCAGAGACTGGCCGATCGCAATTGAATTCTGGACAGATGGCTGACCCTGAAAATTTTAAGATTTTGCGCCGGCACGATAACCACGCCAAAACCCGTTGGAAATAAAGGAAAAATGCCGGCGGTTTAACGTCCAAATGTCCCATTTTTAGCTGGATGTCCTTTGCTGCCGCCTTGGCACGCCTTTTGCGACTCATCCACCCGTGGCTTATCAGATGTTAATGCCGGCTGGGTTGAGACGTGCTGTTCTTCTTGCTTTGGGATTTTGCGGTTGCGTCGCAACGCTGCCGTTTCCCGCACTTGCCGCCGGCAGCGTGACGCTGGCCTGGAATCCGAGCATTTCCACGAATGTTGTTGGGTATAACATCTACTACGGACCGGCCAGCGGCGTTTATACCAACTCGATTTCCGTTGCCGGTGCAACTGCTACCAATGCGACCATTACGGGCCTGGCCCAGGGTGCCCTGTATTATTTTGCAGCCACGGCCAGCGATGCCCTTGGCGACCAAAGTCCGTATTCAAACGAAGCCACATATCTGGTTCCATCAAGTTCCAGCTCAAACACACCGCCAACGCTCAATCCCATTTCCAATGTAACGATCAATGAGAATGCCGGACTGCAGACGGTGAACTTGAGCGGCATCAGTTCCGGTTTGACCAATGCAACTCAAACGTTGACCGTCACGGCCACCTCGAGCAATCCGGCCCTCATTCCCAACCCGGCCGTCAGCTACACCAGCCCCAACACCACCGGTGCCCTATCCTTCACTCCGGCCGCTAATGGGAACGGCTCCGCCACCATCACCGTCACCGTCAATAACAACGGCGTCAGCAACAACATCGTCACTCAAGCTTTCACCGTCACTGTCAACCCGGTCAACCAGACGCCGACGCTGAACGCCATTGGCAACCTGACAGTCAACGAGAATGCTGGATTACAAACCGTCAATTTGAGCGGGATCAGTTCCGGCGCGGCCAACGAGGTGCAGACCCTGACCGTCACGGCGGCTTCGAGCAACCCGGCCCTCGTTCCCAATCCGACGGTCAGCTACACCAGCCCCAACACCACCGGTTCCCTGACCTTCACCCCGGCCGCCAATGGGAACGGCTCCGCCACCGTCACCGTCACCGTCAATGACAACGGCGCCAGCAACAATGTCGTCACCCGGACCTTCACGGTCACCGTCAATCCGGTCAACCAGGCGCCGACGCTGAACGCCATTGGCAACCTGACAGTCAACGAGAATGCCGGATTGCAGACCGTCAATTTGAGCGGCATCAGTTCCGGTGCGGCCAACGAAGTGCAGACCCTGACCGTCACGGCGGCTTCGAGCAACCCGGCCCTCGTTCCCAATCCGACGGTCTCTTACACCAGCCCCAACACCACCGGCTCCCTGACCTTCACCCCGGCCGCCGACGCCAGCGGCACGGTCACCGTCACCGTCACCGTCAATGACAACGGCACCAGCAACAATGTCGTCACCCGGACCTTCACCGTCACCGTCAACCCGGTCAACCAGACGCCGACGCTGAACGCCATTGGCAACCTGACAGTCAACGAGAACGCCGGATTGCAGACCGTCAATTTGAGCGGCATCAGTTCCGGTGCGGCCAACGAAGTGCAGACCCTGACCGTCACGGCGGCTTCGAGCAACCCGGCCCTCGTTCCCAATCCGACGGTCTCTTACACCAGCCCCAACACCACCGGCTCCCTGACCTTCACCCCGGCCGCCGACGCCAGCGGCACGGTCACCGTCACCGTCACCGTCAATGACAACGGCACCAGCAACAACGTCGTCACCCGGACCTTCACCGTCACTGTCAACCCGGTCAACCAGACGCCGACGTTGAATGCCATCGGCAACCTGACAGTCAACGAGAACGCCGGATTGCAGACCGTCAATTTGAGCGGCATCAGTTCCGGTGCGGCCAACGAGGTGCAAACCCTGACCGTTACTGCTACCTCCAGCAACCCGGCCCTCATCCCCAGCCCAACGGTCTCTTACACCAGCCCCAATACCACCGGCACGTTGAATTTCACGCCAGCCGTGAATGGCAACGGAACGGCTACTGTCACCGTCACTGTCAATGACAACGGCGCCAGCAACAACATCGTCACCCGAACTTTCACTGTCACTATCAATCCGGTCAACCAGGCGCCGACGCTGAACGCCATTGGCAACCTGACAGTCAACGAGAACGCCGGATTGCAGACCGTCAATTTGAGCGGCATCAGTTCCGGTGCGGCCAACGAAGTGCAGACCCTGACCGTCACGGCGGCTTCGAGCAACCCAGCCCTCGTTCCCAACCCGACGGTCACTTACACCAGCCCCAACGGCACCGGTTCCCTCACCTTCACCCCTGCTCCCAATGCCTATGGCACGGCCACCCTCACCGTCACTGTCAATGACAACGGCACCAGTAACAACATCGTCACCCGAACTTTCACTGTCACTATCAATCCGGTCAATCAGACACCGACGTTGAACACCATCGGCAACGTGACCATCAACGAGAACGCCGGATTGCAAACTGTCAACTTGAGCGGCATCGGTTCCGGTGCAGCAAATGAGGTGCAGACCCTGACCGTCACGGCGGCTTCGAGCAACCCAGCCCTCGTTCCCAACCCGACGGTCACTTACACCAGCCCCAACGGCACCGGTTCCCTCACCTTCACCCCTGCTCCCAATGCCTATGGCACGGCCACCCTCACCGTCACTGTCAATGACAACGGCACCAGTAACAACATCGTCACTCAAGCCTTCACCGTCATCGTCAACCCGGTCAACCAGGCGCCGACGTTAAACGCCATCGGCAACCTGACGCTCAACGAAAACGCCGGGCTGCAGACGGTGAACTTGAGCGGCATCAGTTCCGGTTTGACCAATGCAGCTCAAACGTTGACCGTCACGGCCACCTCGAGCAATCCGGCCCTCATTCCTAACCCGGCCGTCAGCTACACCAGCCCCAACGCCACCGGTGCCCTATCCTTCACTCCGGCCGCCAATGGGAACGGCTCCGCCACCATCACCGTCACCGTCAATAACAACGGCGTCAGCAACAATGTCGTCACCCGGACCTTCACGGTCACCGTCAATCCGGTCAACCAGGCGCCGACGCTGAACGCCATTGGCAACCTGACAGTCAACGAGAATGCCGGATTGCAGACCGTCAATTTGAGCGGCATCAGTTCCGGTGCGGCCAACGAAGTGCAGACCCTGACCGTCACGGCGGCTTCGAGCAACCCGGCCCTCGTTCCCAATCCGACGGTCTCTTACACCAGCCCCAACACCACCGGCTCCCTGACCTTCACCCCGGCCGCCGACGCCAGCGGCACGGTCACCGTCACCGTCACCGTCAATGACAACGGCACCAGCAACAACGTCGTCACCCGGACCTTCACCGTCACTGTCAACCCGGTCAACCAGACGCCGACGTTGAATGCCATCGGCAACCTGACAGTCAACGAGAACGCCGGATTGCAGACCGTCAATTTGAGCGGCATCAGTTCCGGTGCGGCCAACGAGGTGCAAACCCTGACCGTTACTGCTACCTCCAGCAACCCGGCCCTCATCCCCAGCCCAACGGTCTCTTACACCAGCCCCAATACCACCGGCACGTTGAATTTCACGCCAGCCGTGAATGGCAACGGAACGGCTACTGTCACCGTCACTGTCAATGACAACGGCGCCAGCAACAACATCGTCACCCGAACTTTCACTGTCACTATCAATCCGGTCAACCAGGCGCCGACGCTGAACGCCATTGGCAACCTGACAGTCAACGAGAACGCCGGATTGCAGACCGTCAATTTGAGCGGCATCAGTTCCGGTGCGGCCAACGAAGTGCAGACCCTGACCGTCACGGCGGCTTCGAGCAACCCAGCCCTCGTTCCCAACCCGACGGTCACTTACACCAGCCCCAACGGCACCGGTTCCCTCACCTTCACCCCTGCTCCCAATGCCTATGGCACGGCCACCCTCACCGTCACTGTCAATGACAACGGCACCAGTAACAACATCGTCACCCGAACTTTCACCGTCACCGTCAATCCGGTCAATCAGACACCGACGTTGAACGCCATCGGCAACCTGACCATCAACGAGAACGCCGGATTGCAAACTGTCAACTTGAGCGGCATCGGTTCCGGTGCAGCAAATGAGGTGCAGACCCTGACCGTCACGGCGGCTTCGAGCAACCCAGCCCTCGTTCCCAACCCGACGGTCACTTACACCAGCCCCAACGGCACCGGTTCCCTCACCTTCACCCCTGCTCCCAATGCCTATGGCACGGCCACCCTCACCGTCACTGTCAATGACAACGGCACCAGTAACAACATCGTCACTCAAGCCTTCACCGTCATCGTCAACCCGGTCAACCAGGCGCCGACGTTAAACGCCATCGGCAACCTGACGCTCAACGAAAACGCCGGGCTGCAGACGGTGAACTTGAGCGGCATCAGTTCCGGTTTGACCAATGCAGCTCAAACGTTGACCGTCACGGCCACCTCGAGCAATCCGGCCCTCATTCCTAACCCGGCCGTCAGCTACACCAGCCCCAACGCCACCGGTGCCCTATCCTTCACTCCGGCCGCCAATGGGAACGGCTCCGCCACCATCACCGTCACCGTCAATAACAACGGCGTCAGCAACAATGTCGTCACCCGGACCTTCACGGTCACCGTCAATCCGGTCAACCAGGCGCCGACGCTGAACGCCATTGGCAACCTGACAGTCAACGAGAATGCCGGATTGCAGACCGTCAATTTGAGCGGCATCAGTTCCGGTGCGGCCAACGAAGTGCAGACCCTGACCGTCACGGCGGCTTCGAGCAACCCGGCCCTCGTTCCCAATCCGACGGTCTCTTACACCAGCCCCAACACCACCGGCTCCCTGACCTTCACCCCGGCCGCCGACGCCAGCGGCACGGTCACCGTCACCGTCACCGTCAATGACAACGGCACCAGCAACAACGTCGTCACCCAAACCTTTACCGTCACCGTCAACCCGGTCAACCAGACACAATCGTCGAACCCGATCAACAATCCGACGAACCAGCCGCCGACATTGGACTCACTGAACAACCTCATTCTGGCCGTCAGCAGCAGCAAGCAGACGATCAACCTAACCGGCATCAGCTCCGGTTTGACGAATATGACCCAACCGTTGACGGTTACGGCAACCTCGAGTTTTCCGTCGCTCATCCCCACGCCGACCATCAATTACACCTCGCCGAATTCCAATGGGACTCTGACTCTCTCGCCCATAGCAGGCGTCGTCGGCAACGCTGTCATTTCCGTCACGGTCAACAATGGCGCGTCCACGAACAACACGATCACCCGCCAGTTCACCATCAGTGTGCTCACCGCCTATACCGCCGGAAAAGTCGCCTCAAGCCTGGCAGCAGCACCGCCGCCTTCACACGGTCAGTTCGCCTTCACCGTCGGCGGTGTGACGGGTTACAACTACATCGTTCAGGTCTCGACGAACCTGGTCAACTGGGTTTCGGCAACGACCAATACCGCGCCGTTCACATTCGTGGACACCAACGCCTGCCAGTTCAAGCAACGATATTATCGTTCTTTCTATCAACCTTGACGCGTTCTCCCGCGCAAGACTCCATTCCGGAATTCAAGCCCAAAAAGATCCCCCGAAAGAAGTTGATGCGACGGCAGTCTATTCCTTGGCGACGCCCAATTTTTCCATCAGCTCGTAGAAGGTGGGCCGGCTGATGCCGAGTTCCGTCGCGGCCAGCGCAATTTTTCCCGAATGTTTTCGCAACGCGCGTTCGACCATGTCCCGTTCCAAGGCTTCCCGCGCCTCCTTGAGCGAGCCAATGTTTCCGCCAGGCGCAGATGCCAATTCCAGGTCCCGAACTGTTACGCGTTTGCCTTCAGCCATGATGACGGCCCGGCGGACGCAATTCTCCAGTTCGCGCACATTGCCCGGCCAGGAATGGTCGTTCAGGGCGCGGACCGCAGCCCGGTCGAACGTCAGGCCCGCTTTGTTGGCTTGGGTGGCGAAGCGTTGGAGAAAAACCTGCGCCAGCAAATGGATGTCCTTTTCACGCTCGCGCAGCGGGGGCATGACAATCTGCACCACGGCCACGCGATAAAACAAATCTTCGCGAAACGTCCCGGCCGTCATGGATTTCTTCAGGTCGGCATTGGTCGCCGCGATCACCCGCGTCTCAATCTGGATGTCCTGCCTCCCCCCACCCGTTGAACGAGCTTTTCCTGCAGAAACCGAAGCAGCTTCACCTGCAACGGCAGAGGAATTTCCCCGATTTCATCCAGAAAGAGCGTTCCTCCGGCCGCCATTTCGATTCGTCCCGGGCGCTGGACATGGGCGCCGGTGAACGCGCCTTTCTCGTGCCCGAACAGTTCGCTTTCCAGAAGGGTTTCGGGAATGGCACTACAGTTGATGGCCACGAAGGGGCCGCTTTTCCGGCTGCTTCGCTGATGAATGGCGCGCGCCGCCATTTCCTTGCCGGTGCCGCTTTCACCCAGGATCAGCACGGGGGCGTTGGTGGTGGCCACTTTGCGGATCGCGTCGAATACCGACTGCATCGGACGGCTCGTGCCCAGAAGCCCTTCAAAAACATCGCCCTCCAGCAACTGCTGCATCTGGTGGAATTCCCGCTCGTGCTGCGCCACATGGAAACAACGCCGCAGGAGAAATTTCAGTTCATCCGTTTCCACGGGTTTGCACAGGAAATCGTAGGCCCCCGCCCCGATGGCGCGGAGGACCACTTCCTTTTCGCCCTGACCGGTGATGATGACAACCTTGGCCAGCCGGTCCACGGCCAGCATTTCAGACAGCGTCGCCAGGCCTTCCTCCGGATTGGCCGGCTGGGGCGGCAAGCCCAGGTCCAACAAAACCACCGCCGGCTGTTCCGCCCGGTCAGACAACAAAATCACGGCGATCAAAACCAACACGATCAGCAGCACAAAAGCCTTCAAGGTGAACGAGGAAACATCGCCCAACCAGACCACCACCTTCGCAAACACCCCCACAATCAACAGATAAGCGCCGGCCGACAAAACCGTGAGCGAATGATGAAGGGCCGCGTGGGAAGGATAAACATCCGCGCCAAAGTGGCCGGTGCGAAACAGCGAGCGCAAAATTAAGATGCCGCCCAACAGTGTTGCCGTTGCAACGACAACCTCGAGGGGCAGATTGATGGCATGAAAGAGAAGCACCTGACTGCCGAGCTAGGCCTGGACGGCGAAAATCAAACCCAGCCCGAGGATCATGAATTTGATTCTCCAGAGCATGGTGCCGACCGCCGCCCGGTAAGTTCGCTCCAAATTCGTCAGCACCAGCACCGCGCCGATGAGGGAAAACAGGTTCAACACGGTGCCGGGCGGGCTAACCTGAACATCCAGTGCCCGGACTCCGGTTGGTAGGCGGCGATAATCAGATCGCCGCCGGATAGAGCGACCAAACCGACAGGCAACAAAAAGGAGGCAATCAAGGCCCAACGCCATCGCTTCAGGAACTCGGAATAATTCCCGCGGGCATAGGTCAGGCTGAACAGAAGCCAGATGCCGGGCAGGAATGACGAGGCTGCCAATCTCCCATTCTGCCAGCCAACCATTTCTTCCGGTGAAGCGGCATCCGCCGTGAGGGCAAAGCACACTTCCTCCAAGGCCAGCGCCGCCATCCCTGCAACAAACGCCCACGCAGCAACGGAGCGCCGCTCCTTCCAGGCGACCGTCACGGCCAGGATGACGCAAAAAATGGCGCTGGCAAAGGCCAGCATATCGGCATTGCTCATTGGCTCATTTCTGATCTTTCATCCACGGCAACACTCTCAAATCAAGGTTCAAAATACAGCAAAAAACGCTCACCCGATATATTGGATCGATCCAGCCATACTCAAGCTTTTCAGGCTTGCCCGAGGAATCCGGGGCCCACAATTAACCAGGGCGAGTTCGGCGGCGGATGGTCGCCCGACAAGCACAGGTCAATATCGCAAGCCAAAGGCTGTTTTCAAGCGAAGCTGATTCTGCTGACGCGGAACTTGCTGGTTTTGTCCCCACACTTCGGCCCTGCGATTCGCTAACATTCTCCAGTGCGATGAAATTCTCAAGAAGTCGGTAACAAGGACATAAACAGGTTGAAATGGAAGCCGTCTTATCTCGGCTCAATGACCGTCAGCCCCTTCACTTGGTTAAAGTGCCGCTGGTTGAACGTGGCCACTTCGCTGCCCCGTTCCACAGCCGTTGCCGCCACGATGAGGTCATAATACCCAATCATCTTGCCGGATGACTCTAATTCCGCCCAAACGCGGGCGTGTTCGTAGGCTGTCTGTTCCGTGTAAGGAATGACGGGCAACGAAGCCAAAACCGTCTGGAGGTATTGCTGCCGCTTCACCCTGTGCGTCCCGGCAGCCCGTTCCACGCCGTGCCACAGTTCGGCCACGGTAACAGCGGCAACTTCAAATTGTTCATCCGGTCGGGCGGCAACCCAACGCTGGAGGTCAAATGTCCCTTTCTCGCCGCGAATGATGACATCGGCATCGAGAATTATCGCCATTTGTCCGCCGGGGTTTTGAGGGTTTTGCGGGCGGTTTGCAGGTCACGATGCCAGGCGCCGGCTTCATTTTCAGCCAGGTCGGTTTTGGCCAGCGCCTCGGCCAGGTCACGACCCGCGCAGACTTTCTCATTGGCCGGCACCAGCCGGGCAACGGGCGATCCATTTTTGAGCAGCACAAAGGTGATGTTTTGATAATGCGCCCGGTTGACGCAATCGGCAAAATTGCGCGCGGCGTCCGTGACACTGATGGTCGTCTTTCGCATAAAATCAGATTATCAGATTTTTCCCCCACTGTCAACCCACGACGGCAACCATTACCGCCAGGATGACGCAAAAAATGGCGCTGGCGAAGGCCAGAATGTCGGCATTGCTCATTGACTTAATTCTGATCTTTCATCCAGGGCAACAATCTCAAATCAAGGTATCAAAATACGGCAAATAACGCTCACCCGATATCTTCGGGAGTATGTAGTTAACGCAAATCGCCGGATTATTCCATGCGTGAAACGCTGGTAATCTACAATAAAAACGGGGTGTTGAGTTCGCATTATGTCTCACGAAAATGTATGAATTTGCGTTAACTACATACTCCCGGATATCTTGGATGCATTCGGCCATATTCAAGCTTTTCAAGCTTGCCCGGGGAATCCGGGGCCCGCACCGGCCAGGGCTAGTTCGGCGGCGGATGGCCGCCCGACAAGCGCAGGTCAATATCGCAAGCCACAGGCTGTTTTCAAGCAAAGCTGATTCTGCTGACGCGGAACTTTTCGGCCTTTTCCCCGCATTTCGCTTCGGACTCCCCCACCCTGATGGTCATCTGGGTGGCGGCGGGCGGATCCATCTCTCGCCGCACCAGCTTCTCCCACAAAGCCGCCAGGTTGGTGCCGGTCACCTCGACTGTGCCACAGCTGAAATCCAAAAGGATCGTGTCTAGCTGCGGCTGCTCTGCGACTCCAAGATCTTGGTCGCCACAAATCAATCTCTGGACCAACAGATGAGGCATTGGGTAACCCCGCATGTGATCCTCGGAATCTACAAATATAAGAGTTCGGTAAAGGTGCATATTCATAAATCGTTCTTTTGGAGAACCTGTAGAAAGCGGACCCGGACGACTTGGGAAGATCCTCTGACTTCCGGTTCGAACCACAGGCTGTCATGCGGAAGCAACCCGTTTCTCAAGTCATCGCCTTGGTAGCTAAAGTGGGCCACCAGCACCGAGACCTCGCCATTCACAATCTGCCGGGCCAGGTCCGGGATATTGCCGGTGTACTTGGGCCAAACCACAACCGTGTGCAATGAAAATTCCAGCTCGAGAAACTTGTTGGGATGGCAATGGAAGGAGATCAGATGCGCCCGCGGCAAGGACCACGATTGACACGGCGAAAGCTCGAGCGTGACATTTTCACCGGCGCCTGTGAAGGCTTGCGCCTTCTCCCAATATCCTCTGGAGAAACCAGGGTTTTTAACTGGTATTTTGGAGTCTTCAAGTTTCATGTTTGTGCTGGATGGTTATGGGTGTTGGTGGCTGCCGGGTTCTGCTTGAAAGGAGTCTTCAGTGAAGGTGCGGATGCCGCTGGCTCTGGTTTCGCCGGGCAGCCTGGACCCTGCCCCAATTTCGGGTCCTTGCGACATCGCCGGCTTTCCAAATCCATGGCGACGTTTTGTGCGATTTGAACTTGGAGCCGGCGCCGGCGCCGGTGCCTCGCCATTTCAAATTCATCTGCTCCAACTTGGGCCATGTCCATCGAGGGATCGCCCATCTGCTTCGATGTTGCGCCCGCTGCATTTTCTTCCGGAGAAGCCATGGTCAGGCGGTCTGGACTTGAGGTGACCGCGGGGGCCAGTTCCGCTCGGGATGAAACCTCAATTTCAGAAGCTTCCGGGATGGGCGGCGCAGGCTGCTCGGAAGGCTCCTCTGCGGACGATTTTTCCTGATCTGCGAAATTGCGCGGCCAAAACATTTCCTCATCCGCGGGGTCAGCCCACAACACCACCGGCACACTGCGTGGAACGGTGATGTCGTGATTCAAATGATCGAGGTCGCTGTAAAATGGGTAGTCGGCCTCGGGTGCGTGATCGAGGTCGAGGCTGCCCTTTATCTCGGGGACCGGCATTGTTTTCAGCTGCAGGGCACCGGGCAATTTGATGTTCTGCCCCAGCACATTCTCGGTGTTGGCCAACTCCTCGGGCGCGAGGCTGTTCCATTCGTAACAGTAGGAGTTAAGCCAGGCGAACGCCTCTTCGGTCACGAGCATTCGCCTTGAGCCTCCTGGATATTTGCGGCGTTGCCTTCCGATTCGGGCGCCGAGGCTCAATCTAAAGCGTCGAAAGACCTGGATGTGGTTGTCGAACCGGCGCCGGCGCCACTCAAGCTCCTTTTTAAAGGCGCCCTCGGTGAAGTCGGGATGGCACACCTTGCCGAACAACCAGATGAGCGTGTCACCCGTGCCCTTGATGGCGATGCCATTGCGGTAAGACTGGCCGTTGAGCTTGCCAATCCGGCCCTCCCAATCCGGCGACGCCAACACTTCCCCAAAGTTGCGCTTCTCTAATAATCTCAGAAGGTCCGCGTGCGTTTTCAGCTTTCCCTTTGCGTAATGTTCCTGGGTGGCACCGCAGATCGCACTGATCAATTCTCGATTCTTTCCTTTGTATGAAAACTCTCCTCCATGAATCAGCCGCGCGCGATCGGCTGCGACTGGATCGGAGAGTCCAAGCCGCCAACTGACGAGCCAGCTGAAATCCACAGCCAGGCCGCGGGACAAGCGTGGTTCATAACAACCTCCGGTTGGCAGCAGCGCACGCACCAAGCCGCAGTGCAGATGGGAGTGCTCCGCCTGGGGATGCTCGCACCACACGAATGAGAGGCAATCCGGCGGGAGTCCCGCCAGCACCAGGCACTCGGTGGCGCGCGTGATGAGGCGCAGGAACGGGGCCACGGCCTGATGGCCCTCGGAGAACCCGGTGATCAAATGTGTCAAGTGGTCGCGGCAGTGTGGCACCCACCGTCTTCGACGATCTGCGGCCACGTGCGGCGGAGCCATCACCTCCAGCAACTCGCTGGCTGTCTCGGGTGTGTCCCAAAGCCAGCGGGGCGACAATTTACGGTCTTCGCCTTTGTAGTTGGTTTCTGACATGAGGTAAGGAAACAAATTGCCGGCCGGAAGAGATTTGGTCGTCATAATTATTGCGAAGTTCAGGGGTTATTGGTTTCGTCAAAATGGACAGCCGCGTCGCGCTCGGCCGAGCTGGCGAGTTCGCCGGTCATCTCGTTTATCAGCGCGGCCAAGTCTATACGCTCCAGAAGTTCCCGGGCGACTTCGTGCCGTTTTAAGCCGCTCTTCACCGCCAGCCGGTAAAGTGTCTGGTTGAGCGACGCCGACAGGGAAACACGGATCGGCGACCGGTCCAGATAAACTGTTGTCCGGCATGGCATCTCCGTGAGCGTGGTCGGCACGGCGGCCAGATTCTTCTCACGCTCAAGGTGGAGAGCGTGCTGTGCAACGATGAGGGTTTTTAATTTTTCCGCGGGCGACGACCCCAACAGCACGGCTGCCGCCTCGCCAGGAGTCAGGCCGACCCAGCCGCACAGCCGCAGCAATTCGTTTCCCTGCTCCAAAGTCAGTTTGACCACCACCTGTGGCGGGGGTGGATACGGCAACCGGCTGGTCTCAGGCGGCCCCTCACCGAGCCGGAAGTTTGCCGTCATTGAAGGTTCTTCGTTGCTAATGGTTCCTTCGTTGATGATGGGGTTCATAAAAATTACGACGTTTTAACGGCGCCGGGCGCCGCCTTGGGTTGAAAGTTAAGACGGTAGATCCCGACGTCCATGGGCCAGCAGGTAGCTCCCTGATTACGTTGGGCTTGGACCGCCGCCTGTTCCAGGAGCGCGTCCATCGCCCGCAGGATCGATACCAAAGCCGCTTCCTTTCGCTCGTAATCGTCAGCTTCCTCGTCGTTGGCGGGGTCGGCTGAGGGTTTCGGCAGTTTAATGCGGGCCTGTTTGAGTGCATCTCGAAATTTAATGCGATCTTCGGCAAAATCCGTCGCGATGGCTTCGGACTTGAGGATGACGAGGATTTCGCTCGCCCGCGGCTCGGCAAGGCCGGCTGCGATCAGGCTGCGGCGGAACCCCCGCAGATCATGCCGGTTTTTATTCCCCAGCTTGACGAGCTCGCGGTAATATTCCGGGATCAGTCCCCTCGGATTGATGGCTGCGACGGCTTCCTGGATGGCAAACGTCAATTGATCCAGCTTCGTCTGACGGTGGGGCGCAGACTTGGCGGGCGTGGTGGGTGCAGCAGTCTCTGGATTCATATCTGGATTCATGGTGTGGTTTCTCCGTTGGGAAGAGTGTTTGGTTCCGAAGCAGGCATGATTGGTTCGATGGTCAACACACCCTCCTCGTGTTCGAGGATGAATTTTCCTTCCTTTTCGCGCTTGAGTTTAAACTTGAGGCCAAAGGGTGAAAATTCATGGCAGAACTCCCAATGCCGGACGACCGGTCCGATCAGCCCGCGGGCCGCCTGAAGCAATCCGGAAATTTGTGGGCGGTGTTGGCGGGCCTGAATCAGTGCCTGCCGCCACGAAATGGCGTTCTTGTCGCGGATGAGATCGCGGCAGGCCGTGACGCATTCGAGCACGCATTTGATTTCGCTGGCGCGCGAATCCGTCAGATCGGCACGGACGAGCATTGCGCAGAAGCTTTCGGGATCGATAGACCATTTGCGGGCCAGCCGGCAAAGCTGGGCGAAGCGGCCGCCGTTGGCATCGCTTTCGGCCTGGTCGGAGCCATCCAAGATCCGCCGAATCTCCCTCACCAACGCGTCCCGCGACCTGCCTACGGCATCCTGCCAGGTGATCGGTTCAAGGGGCTTCAGAAGTTCCGCGCGCACCGCCAAGTTTTGGTAAACATTTTTAAGTTCGCCGGCCAGATGCTTGTCCAGGCCGGCGTCAATCAGCAGCGCCCGAAATGGATCGGCGGCCGCGTTTTGTTCGTGGCCCAGCGCGCACAACCGGCGGAGGGTTTCCTGATCCATCCTGCCGTCCGAAGGTTGCGGCCCTGCTCCAACCAGGGCCGTGATCAGAGCTGTGACTTGCAGCCGCAGGTTCGCCATGGCCGGAGTGACGAGGGCTGCTGATATTTCGGGACTGGCACCGGAAACGCCGTTGTCCACATCCCCATCGGAGTTGATCTCGTTGCTCATATGCGGCCCTCCCTGATACAGACGCCCGGAAACGACGAGCCTTCGTCTTGCCCGGATTCGTCCCAGGCCGGGAGCCGACTGATATTCTCCCGGTTGGGACATGCGGTTCCCCGCACCTTCCGGGCGACAATTGATGAAGAAACTGATCTTTTCATGTCACATCATAAGAGTCGGAACTCCCGGTTGCGGAAAAAAAAAGAAAAATAAAAAAGAAGGGAATCTTGGGGACACTCCAGGCACGCGGCTTTCCCCATTGAACGGGCCGGGGTGGCGACGGTCTATTTTGGCCGATCCAACCCGTTTGAATCCCGGAGGAAGATCGTGGCCGAGGATTTCTGATCGGTGCATCGTTGTTGATTGGATTGTGGCGAATCACCGGCCGGGGCTGGCGAACAACGGTGTTTCCATGGTGCGCTCCGTGGTCCGGGAGACCATCAGGCATTCCCGACCTTGCTTGCGCCGCCGGCGGACGGCCAGATCCACCTCGACCAACTGGCCGTCCTCGCGCCGCTGGAGACACACGGTAATGGCGTCGTCGCCCAAGCCCGCCCGACGCGTGGCCAGATGGTGCGACAGCACGGAAAGAACCACCCCGACCACGTTTTGACCCAGACTTGGGTCGAGTTCCGCATAATCGTCCACGAGCTGCAAGTTAAGGTAAACGCGCGGGCAGATGCCAAACAGGCAGGCGCCGCGGGAAATGTCGGTGACCTTCGAACGTTTGTGCAGGGACGCAGTGGCGATTCGGTTCATGGTGGACGCGGTGTTTTTATTCATGATTCGTTTTTTTGAGTTGGCTGAATCTTCAAAACTGTTTTAAGCGCAGCTTCTGGATTCGGGAACATTCAACAGTTTGCGAATTTTTTGAGTCCCGGGTTTTTATCCCCTGGCTCACGTTTGTGCAGTCCTTCAAGAGGATAAGATTGAAAAAAAACCGGGTCGGGAGCAGCGCCACCCAAGGAGGTGCCACTGTGCGCGAGGATCGCAGGCGAGAGAAGCTGACTGCCAGCTTCCAGTGGTCTTGAACAAAGCGACCACTGCACCCGACCAAAGACTTTCGTCTTCCGTCGAATGGTTCTCTTTAGCGCAGCTTGGCCGGAACCAGCAAACGTGTGCGTTTGCTGGAGAATCACTAATTTGTGAACCTTGCCCGAACCCGATAACGCCGCCGCGTCTTGGAAGCCATGTGAACCGCCGCCAGCCGCGCAAATTCCGCCGAGCTGCATGCCGCTGGCCGACCAGCCATTAACCCGACTCCCGCTACTGGGGCTGGGGTAAGAATTTCCGGGGTGATTTTGCTCGGGTTTTGACGGGTTCGACGGCAAAGGTCGCCACTACAACGGCACCCCGCTCAACTCGTTTTGGCGGCGGTGATGCGTGGCGGTGGCTGGGGCGGCAGTTGGAGATTCAGCCGGGCCAGCAGCAACGCCACGTCCCAGTCCGGTTCGGTGCGGCGCACCAGCAGGAGTTCCCGGCCATCCGTCGTGGGCACGCGCACGTCCAGCAGTTGCAGCGCGGCCAGTTTCTCGAAGACGACGCGCGGCATCAGGCCGCCGGCCGGCGCCTTGAGGCGTTGCCGCAGGGTGATGCTCAGGCAATACGCCAGGAACGCCACGAAGAGATGGGCTTCGATCCGGTCGGCTTTGTGATGGTAAATGGGCCGCAGGCCCAGGTCGCCTTTCAGGGTGCGGAAGGCTTCTTCCACGAAGACCAATTGCATGTAGCAACGCCAGAGCAGCTCGGGGTTGTCCGCGCTCAGGTTGGTGCGCAGGAGATACCGGCCTTCGCGTTGGCGGACGGCGCGCAGTTTGGCGCGGTCGAGCCGGAAGGTGAGTTGGCCGGATTCCGCCACGGTGGTGTGAACCAGGGCGGCGACGGCGCGGCCGGCGCGGTCGCGCGCGCCGCCCAGTTTTTCCAGGCGCTGGTCGCGGGTGAGGTCTTGCTGCTGAATTTCCTGGAGCCGCTGCCAGAGGGCCTGGAGTTTGCGGCGGCGGATGCCGCGCTCTTTGCTGATGCGCGCGCCGCTTTCGGCCAGCACATAGACTTCGCCGTCCTGCGGCAGGAGTTTGACGCGGAGGTGCTCGCGCACTTGCTGCCACGGTTTGTCGGCGAGTTCCTATTCGAGTTTCGTCAAGCGGCCTTTGGGCGTGCCGACGAGGTAACTGACCCTGGCATCGCTGGCGCGCAGTTCGGCCAACACGGCTTCGGTGGGAATGCCGCGAGCCATGACCCAGATGCGTTCGGCCTGGCCGTAACGTTGCTGGATCAACTTCAGCATGTCGCGCAGCGTGGTTTTGTCGGCGGTGTTGCCGGGGAACATCTCGTAAGCCAGTGGCAGGCCTTCGGGCGTGACGACCAGCGCCACGATGACTTGCATGCAGTCGCCGCGTTTGTCGCGGCTGTAGCCGAAGCGGCGGGGATCGGTTTCATCTTCCGGCACGTCGCATTCGAAATAGGTGCTGGTCAGATCGTAGAGCAACACGTCGAACTTCGCGCCGAAGAGATCGCTCCAGCGCCCGCGCAGATGGGCGACGAGTTCGTCCTTGTGTGCCAACAGGCCGTCGAGGCCGCGATAGGGCGTGTCGTCCTGCGCAAGGCGTTCGTCCGCATCGAGCAGGTCGGCGCAGGCCGTGGTGGCGAACCAGTGACGATGCAAACGCCATTCGCTGCCGGGCGCAAGCAGCCGGTAAAGCGCGAGCAGGCGCAGGACTTTTTCCCAGTCCGTGCCTTCGCGACTGCAACCCAGACGCGCGGCGAAGAAGGTGTCGAGTTGGAGATCGCGCCAGAGTTGATCGCCCAGCCAGCACGCGCCCCAGGAACGGGGGCGGGAGAGTTGAAGCTGGTTGAGTTGCACCTGCACGGCGGGCGTGGCGGTGGCGGGCGGGGTGCGGTCGGCGGGAAAGAGCGCGCATTGGCGGGTCTGGCCGTCCTGTTCGTCGAAGACATCAATGGCCTTCTGCCAGGCGGCGCGCTGGGAATCGTTGATCTCGCCCAGGTAGAGGACGTGGCGCTGCACCACGCCGCGCCCGATGCGGCGGCTCTCGACGACCGACCAGGAGCGATGCTCCTTGCCGTCCTTTTTGCGCGGGCTGCACTTGAGAAACATGCCGCCAGTGTGGCGCCGTTACGTCGGATGAGAAGAGGGGAGGTCGCCACTACACGCCGTTTGGCGGGATGAACTGGCGGAATCCTGCGGAAATCCGCAGCCTACCGCCGTGAAAAAAGTCAGGTCGCTGCCCCAGTAGCGGAAGTCGGGTTAACCGACGCGAGGTTCACGCTTTGCTGCATTGGCCAGCCGGTGGAAGGATACGGCCACAAAACTTCAATGGTGTTGCCGGATTGCGTGATGGTCAACGTCGGTGCGATGGCAATCAAGCTCCAGAAACCGCCGTGTCGTGAGGATTTCAAAGGCGAACAAAAGCGTGCGAGCAAAGGCGGACAGAGTCAATGGGCTTGGACGTGGAGGAGAACCGCGGGTTTTTGGTTTGCTTTGGGTTCTTGAGCGAGGATGGTGATGTTGCCATCAGGATGGAGGCAGTGAATGACGCGGGTGCCAGCGGCGACGCCAGCGCGCAGACGTTCGTAGCCGACGGGGACGCGACCGTCGGGGCCGACTTTTAGAGCTGTGCGCACACTCCAGATGTAAGGCCACCAGGGGCAACGGGGTGCCGGACGCAGGACCGTGCGATCTTCCCGGAGCGCTTTATGAGCGGCGGCATCGGGGGTGCGCCCCAGTTCGCGATGGATTTCCTTGGCGTTGCGATGACGGCGCAGTTGGGGCAGCAGTGCGTTGGCGGCTTCCGGGCCAGTGATGTTTTCGGCAGCGAACAGAGCGGGAAGCCGCCCCTGCCAGTATTGGTGCTGCCGTTCGATTTTACCTTTGGCTTGGGGCGTGCGGGCGTAACGCAGGGAGACGCCGTAGAAGTGCAAGGCGGCTCCGAGCTGAGTCAGCGCCTCGGGACGCTGTGGGAAGAAAAAGCCATGGCAATCTACATGGAGTTCGAGCGGCAGACCATGTTCGGTGAAAGCGGCGGGAAGAAAATCCAAGTAGGCCAGCAAGTCTTCGGCGTGATAAATCTTGGCGCCGGTGCAGACGCGGGAACAGTCATTTAACAGATCAAGCAGGGGATAGTTTCGTTTATCGCCCGGGAACCAGCGGTGAGGCGTGGCGTCGAGTTGCCAGAGAGCGCCGATTTTGAGGCACTGCCAGCGGCGGAGCGAAGCAGATTGGCGTCGTGAGGGCACGGGATGAGCCAATTGGTTGGCCATGGCCCATCGGCGCACGGTGGCGGGGTCGATTTGAAAACCCAGGCGACGATGAACTTCGGAGGCGGCAAAGCGGTAAGGAGCCGGCGGGCGGGCGGACAGGAGTTTGCGCACGAGTGCTTCGGTGCCCTGGGGCCAGTCCGGCGCGTGATCGCCGCCAGACTGACCCGGAGTCCAGCGATGTTGTTGATGTCGGGCAGCGGCACGCAAGTAATCGGCATAAAGTTCGTAGAAGCGGGTTCGGCCCAATCTGAGTTGTTCGGTGGCCAGGGGAGCGGGCAGTTCGCCGCGTCGAAAAGCGGCGAGAACTTCACGAATCAGAGGTGCGCCCAAGCGGTGGGGCAGTTGGCGATAATGTTCTTCATCGCGGCGAAGATGCAGGGATAGCAGCAAAATAACGAGCCTACACTTCCAGCCCTGCGGGCCTTCCGTCAGCCTCCGCTACGCTCCGGCCTCCTCCAGGCCCGCAGGGCTGGAAGTGTTCGCCTTTGCTCGCACACCTGTCCGGGTTTGAACGCACACTGTTCGCCTTTGCTCGCAACGCAGCAGCTCCAGAAACCGCCGGTCGATGAATAATTCCCGCCGGTCATCGTGCTGCCGGCATCGTGCTGGCCGATGGTGCCGGTGACGTGATGGGTCGCGGTGGTGCCCGCACCGCGCCGCCGAGACTTTATACCCGGCCATCAAGTAATTCGGTATTTTCCATTGGTTGCGGCTTGTTAATTATTTGGCGTCAGCAGAAAGGAGCGGTAGCCAAGCTCGTTGGTGCGGGTCCCCTGGCCGATAATCTGGCCTTTGTTGTTGATGCCGCTGGCGGCATCGAGCACCCAACCCGAGTTCAGCGGGATGTAAGCGTTCAGGTCATAGGAATTGGTGCCCGCCCACAGGACGGCGTGCCCGGCGACCAGGTCGCCACTGTTGGTCCAGACATCTCCCACCACCGTCCCAAGGTTGTTGATGCCCCAAGCCCTGCTGAAATTCCCGGAGTCGTCAAGATTGGTCACCTGGCCGTTCTGCCAGAGCGCGGCATGACTGTTTTGGAGAGCGGCGGTTTCGATTGTCGGGCCGGAAAGCCCGACGGCCTGTCCCAGATTGTTGATGCATCGGATGTAACTGAAGCCGGTATTTGGCAAGTTATTCAGGTAGGTAATCTGCCCAGCTTGCCATAAAAAAGGCGCACCGGTGGCGGTAGTAGGCGAAAGCTCATCAAACCCTCCCGCCAGTCCGGCATTATTGATGGCTTGAGGTATTTGGACTCCCCCCAGTTGGACACCGTTGGTTTGCTGGCTGTTCTCCGTCAAGATAAATCCACCCGCGTCGAAAATCGGCGAATTCGTGGTGGCTGGATGAACAAAATCGCCGACCATCTGGCTCTGGTCATTGATGGCATAGGCAATATCCATGTTGCCGCCGACAGGGGCGTCCAGGTAACTCGACAGGTCTCCATCCAGGTCCTTAATCTTGCTGTTGTTCCACAACACGGCGTGATCGTATTGCGTTTTATTCAAAATGGTAACCGCCTTGATGGACCAGCCGACGACCTGATCGCTGTCATTGATGCCCGTCGCCTCCGCCTGCCCGCCACCAAGGTCCCCCAGGTCGGTCATCTGGTCGTTGAGACTGGATTTCCAGATGAAAGCGCGGGGCGGAACGAAGCTGTTCGCACCGTAATCGTAGTCCAGGCTGTCCCAAGCGGTGCCCGCAATGTGCCCCTTGTCGTTGATGCCCTCGGGCGCGCTGCTGATAGTGGTATCGGGTGTAGTGAGCACGCCCAGGTCGGTGATGATATATCCGTTGGTTGGCGGCGGGACGCCGTCGGCGCCATTGCCCGGCCCGCCGAGGGTCACATTGGCGGTCGTTGCCGCAATCACACCCACATTCTTTACGGTCAAGCTGATGGTCGCCAGGCCGGACGCCACGCCGACCAGCAGGCCGGTTTGATCCACAACCGCGTTCGTTGGCGACGAGGAAGTCCACGTCCAGGCGCTGGCCGCCAGCGGCACCTTAACGCCATTTGCATTGGTTGCTGTTGCCGTCAGATTGGTTTCTTCTCCGACGCCAACAAATACTACCGGCGAATTGGTGATGGTCAGTCCGTAAATCTCGTTGGACACCGTAACCGTGATATTGGTGGTGATGGCCGGGTTTGCGGTCTCGGTCACAAAGATCATGGTCGTGGCATAGCCGGGCCCCACCCCGGTCACTTTGCCCGTGTAGTCCACCGTGGCCACGGTGGTATCCACGGAAGACCACGTCCACGCGCCGGATTGGGACGCCACAAAAACCACCTCGTTGCTGGCGTCAAACGCGGTGGCGTTGAGTTGCAGCGTTCCGGCCGTCGCCACGATGGGATTCGGGGGTGTGAGGATGAGGTTGGTGATTGTGTTGTCGGCCAGGGTGAAGGTCTGCGTGACGGGCGCGCCGCCAGTGACCGTGAAGAAAAACCGGGCCTCCTCGAAGGGCACGCCAACGCCGTTGGGTTGCGGATAGGCGTCCGCCACCAAGGTGTAACTTCCATTGGCTAGATTCGTGAAGTCAACCGTGGCTTGACCGGCGCTGGCGGAAAGATTGACCACCTGGTTGGTAACCGCTTTGCCGCTTGCGTTTTCGACGACGAACCCCACGCTCCCGGCGCTGGTCAAGCCCAGTGGAATGGGAACTAAGGCGCCGGATGTCCCCGGCCAGAACAGCGTGAACTCCGCGCTGGGCAACCCGCCTGAAACCGGCCCCAAGTCCACGGCGCGATAAAACTCGCTGGTCAGGCCGCCGGTCATGCCCGTCGTCAACGTCACATTGCTGGCGACACTGTTGGTCGTCAGCAACGGAACCCAATTCACCAGATTGCTCGAAGTCTCAACCTGATACATCTCTCCCGCTGCGCCGCTCAAGTCCAACTGGAGTTGTCCGGAGCCGGTTAATTGGATTTCGAGAGAGGGCGGCGACTGCGCTTCCGCCGGCGTCACCAGCCATGACCATCCCATCGCCCAAGCGGCCAGCCCCAGGCACAACCAGAGGGTGAACTTATGGCGACGGTTGGTCAGCGTTCCTTCTAGCGCCAATAAATGGAATGTCTGAAGGTTCATAAGGTCACTCTCATGGTTGAGGTTGTTGGTTGAGAGGCGCGGCGTTAAGGACCGCTTAAGCGAAAGAACAGGTTCCCCGTCGGCGATGTGATGGTGATGTAATTGTTCACTCCGTCGTTGGAGATGCCTCCGCTGGCCGTCCAACCGCCGGATGCAGAGAGATTGGAATTCTGCTGCAACGTCCAGCCGGTGGAAGGATACGGCCAGGAAACTTTTATGGTGTTGCCTGATTGCGTGATGGTCAATGTCGGCGCGCCGGTAGTTTGCACCACGGAAATGAGGCTCCAGAAACCGCCGGTGAGTGAATAATTGCCGCCGGTCATCGCACCTCCGGCATCCGGCTGGCCGATGGTGCCGGTGACTTGATACGTCGCGCCCGTGCTGGTGCCACCACCACCGGACACTTTATACCAGTCAATGGAATAACTTTGTGCGAAGCTGATGGTTGGAATCAGCAAACCAAGGAGTAAATAAAAAATTTTCATAATGCCTCAATTCCGTGTTGCCAGTTGTTTCACCATTGCTTCCAACTTGTTCAATCGTTCAGCCAGGGAATCGTTCTGCTGCTTCAACTGCGCGTTCTCCGCTTCGAGGTTTTGGATTCTGACTTCTGACTTCTGGCTTCCGACCTCGACCTTTTCATCAAGCCCCTGGATGGCCGCCAGTGCCACGCCACCTTCATCCACCGTGGCAATGTGCTTGTCGTCGGGGCCGACATTGAAGGCGGCGTAGAAATCCTGGGCCATCGGGCCGAGATGGCGCGTGGCGGGATCGTCCTTGAAGTTCCACGTCGTGATCGGCAGCGCCGCCACCTGCTCCAGCGTCTGGCGCGGGTCAACCGACTGGAAGTGTTCCTTCGCATTCCGGTCGCTAGTGCTGACGAACGTCCCGTGAACCGTCAGCCCCGAACTATCCAGATAAACCATGTTGGCATTGATGGACGCGCTGTAAATGACGAAGTTGGTCGCCGTCGTTCCCACGTCCCACCGCTTGTTGATGTTCCCGCCGACGGTGAAGCGGAGTCGGGAATAATCCGTTGGGTTTTGCTGGTCCAGTTGCGCCTGCGGGAAGGAATTGCCGCCACTGCTGGTGACATGGAGTTGCGCCTGAGGGTTGTTGGTGCCGATGCCCACCCCGCCAATGGCGTGGATCAGGAATTGATCTACAGCAGTGGACGTGAAGTTTCCGGTGCCGCTGCCATCGGACCAGACAAATGCGTCGTCGTGCAGTGATCGCGCAAAGTAACCCGCGGCAAAACTGGCAATCCCCGTCGCGGAGTTTCCGGCGCCACCGCACACGGTGGAATACAGGCCGCTGGCGGTGTTGACGTCGCCGCCGCAGACGGTTGCGCCGGTATCGGCACAAGTATTTTCAAGCCCGCCTCCGATGGTGGCCCAATCCGCGCTGCTGGTGTTTGTGTTGCCAACACCGCCTCCAATTACCGACGCTTTGCCGGCAGCGCTGTTGGGGAAATTGAATTCTCCACCAAAACCGCCGCCCCCAACGAACGAGCTGACACCGGTCGCGGTATTGCCTATGCCGCCCCCGATGAAGGCGTAGGATGCGCTGCTGGCAATCGTGTTGCCCAATCCACCACCGATCGTGCCGGCTGGAGACAGCACCGAGTTGGCGGTAGCGTTGGTGCCATCATACCCGCCCCCGCCCACGAAAGAGCCAGTTCCGCGGGCAGTGTTCAAATTACCGCCAACAACGGTGGCATATTGAGCCGCAGCCGTGTTGCCAAAACCGCCGCCGATTGTCGAAAACGACGAATTGCTGCTCACGATATTCTCGACGCCGCCGCCGATAAAGGCAGGGGCCGAATTGGTAAGCACCTTGTTTGCGTAGCCACCCACAATGACCGAGGAGCCATTGTCACTGCCGTCGCCAAAAATCTGGTTGGCCAGTCCGCCGCCGATAAAGGAAAAGGCGGCGTTGGAGGACACCAGGTTGCCGCCCCCGCCCACAATCACCGACCCTCCTTTGTTATAGAAATCGCTGTAAATCTGGTTGTAGCTCCCACCGCCAATGAACGAATAATTTGCAACGGTGGTAATGGTGTTGCCCAGCCCACCGCCGATCGTGCTGGCTGCCGATAGCACCATGTTTCCAGCGTAGGTGCTTCCATCATATCCGCCGCCGCCGACGAATGAACCGTTGCCGCCGGCGAGATTCTCCTCGCCGCCGCTAACCGTTGCGCTGATGTTTCTGGCCACATTTTGTGCGCCGCCGCCGACGGTTGAAAATGCGCCGACGGCGGTATTGGCGAAGCCGCCGCCGACCGCCGCCGTGTTCCCGCTAGCCGTGTTGATATAGCCGCCATTCACTGACGCCGTTGAGCCACTAGCGGTATTCTGTTCGCCGCCGCTCACGGCTGAGGCGAAGCCACTGGCCGTATTCCACAGGCCGCCGGCGATGGCCCCAAAGTCCGCATTCACCGTATTTGGATAATTAAGTCCGTTGGTATCCTGTCCCCCGCCGCCCGCAATCGCCCCGCCCACCACAGCGGGGCCCGTGAGGTTCACCGAGGAACCGCCAATCACGTTCGGCGCATTGGTGTAATAACCCAGGCCATCCGTCAACAGGCGCAGACGCATCGCGCGCACGCCATTGGCACGAATGTCCAGGTATTGATTGCCAAGCGTTCCAATGACATTGCTGCCGGTAGGCACGCTGGCGTTGCCACCTAATTGCCAGAAACTTCCCACCGCCAGCCCGCCCAGACTGGCGGCGTTCACGTTGGTCAATCCGCCGCCATTGCCCGTATAACTGCCGCTGAATAGGTTGGCCGCATTATTGAGCGTGATCTGGCTGCCATACACTCCCGACAACCCGCCGCTGCCAACTGTGCCGTCCAGATTCTCGGCGGTGATGGCATAGGGCACGGGCGTCAATTGCTGGCGCGGCACCAGAGTGATGAAACTGGAGGCCAGGTTGGTTTCCACGCCAATCTCCAGCCAGTTGGTTTCGCCGTTCCACACGCTGGAACCAAAGTCAACCAGCACCGTGAACAAGCCGTTGGTGACAACGACGGCATTGTTGGTCACCGGCCCGGCGATGGCGACACCGGTGATGTTGGTGCCAAACAGCGTGAAGGTGAGGTTATAGGTGCCGCTGGCCGGGCTGCCGCCGCTGCTCAACCGGCCTTGATAGGTGAACGCCGTGCCTTGGGCGCGGGCGGATAAGCAGATGGCCAATACCAGATGGCAGATGACGATGAGTTTGAGTTTGGTTTTCATGACTGCACTCCTTTCAATTCGATTTTTGATTGAGAACGATTTTTTCCAAGACTTCGAGGCGTTGCTTCAACTCCGTTACCTCCGTTTCCTTCTGTTCTAATTCCGCCCGCTGTTCTTCCACCTTTTGGTTCAAGCCTTTGATGGCGGCCAGTTCCACGCCATGCAGGTCGGCGTCGTTCAGAACTTTGTCGTTGTCGTTGAGCGGGAAGAGCGCGTGGAAATCCTGCGCCATCGCGCCGATGTGCCGCTGCGGATAGTCCTTGTAACTCCATTCGACGATCGGCAATTGTGACACCTTGTCCAGCATTGTTTCGGAATCCACTTTTTCAAAGCGGTCTTTCAGGTTGCGGTCGCTGGAAAAACTCCAACTCGCATTGCCCGGCGTCCATGACACCTCTTGGTTTACGGCCCCACTGCCGCTGGTGAACCGGACGCCTCCAGCGCAACGAAAACTCACCGAGTCATTTGCCTGGGAGGCAAATTGGCCGGTTTGGGAATCCGCCCAGACAAAGGAGCCTTGGTTCTTGGCTTCGGCAAAATTACCGGCGGCGAAACTGTAGTCGCCGCTGGCGACGTTGAAATTACCACCGCCCACGGTCGAATATGAGCCGCTGGCTGTGTTGCCCGCGCCGCCGCTGACCGTTGCATTTTGGCCGCTGGCAGTGTTGCCGCCGCCGCCGGCCACCGTGGCATAGGCGCCGCTGGCCAGGTTGTTAATGCCGCCACCCACCGTTGCGTAAGTTGCGGTGACGGTGTTCGAGTAGCCGCCGCCGATGAATGCATAGTTGCCCAAGCTCAAGATGTTGTTGCCCAGCCCGCCGCCGATCGTGGCGTCATCGGCTTGAGCCTGATTTCCGGAATAGGTAATGGTAGTTCCATCCATGCCTCCGCCGCCGATGAACGAACCGGTGCCGCTGGCATTGTTGCCATTGCCGCCGCCCACCGCCGCCCAAATTGCGCTGGCGGTGTTGTAATTGCCACCGCCCACGGTCGAATAGCCGCCGCTGTTGGTGTTGAAATTACCGCCGCCCACCGTCGCAAAATTGCCGCTGACGCTGTTGCCATAGCCGCCGCCCACCGCCGCCAAGTCGCCGCTGGCCGTGTTGTAAGCACCGCCGCCCACCGCCGCAGCTTGACCGGTGGCGGTGTTGGTGTAGCCGCCGGCCACTGTCGCATACTGGTTGCCGGCGGTATTTCGATAGCCGCCGCCCACCGTCGCTTCGATGTTGTTGGCCGTGTTGCCATAGCCGCCGCTCACCGTCGCCCAGCTACCGCTGGCGGTATTGGTCTGGCCGCCGCCCACGGTCGCATACACACCGCTGGCGGTGTTGGCATCGCCGCCGCCCACCGTCCCAAGTTCGCCGCTGGCGGTGTTGCCCGCACCGCCGCCCACCGTCGCGTAAGAGCTGTCGGCGGTGTTTCGGAGACCTCCGCCCACGGTCGCCCAGCCGCCGGTGTTCGTGTTGTATTCGCCGCCGCCGATAAACCCGTAGTCGCCGCCGAACTGAACGATGTTGCCCATGCCACCGCCAATCACCGATGCATTGCCAATGGCGTTGTTGCCGATAATGCTGGTTCCATCATAACCACCGCCGCCGATGAATGCACCGCTGCCGCTGGCGGTGTTGTTTTGCCCACCGCCTATCGTCGCTCTTTGCCCACTTGCATTATTGAAATCGCCGCCTCCCACCGCCGCAGAGCCCCCGGCATTGTTGCCATCACCGCCAGCGATGGTCGCATCCCCGCCGCCGGCCGTGTTGTCGGTGCCCCCGCCCACCGTCCCATTCCCGCCAGTGACGGTGTTGCCAATACCGCCTCCCACCGTGCCAAAAACGCTCTCGACGCTGTTGGATAATACAGGGTAACCGGGATAATTCACCGTGCCACCGCCGCCAATCGTCGCGCCCACCACCCCGCCCGACACAAAGTTGACGGACGAGCCGCCGATGAGATTGGGCGAGCCGTATAAACCTGGTTGAATGGTAAAACCCGAACCGCTGGCAAATTGCGAGCGCAGTAAGATTGGTCAACCCCGCCGCCGTTGCCGACGATGACGCCTGCGATGAACGTCTGGCTCTGTCCGCTGCCGATGCGGATGATGTTGGCGTCGGTTCCAACACCCAAGTTGCCGATGTCAATGTTGGAACTGCCGGTGGTGAGGTTAAAGCCGGCCTCATACCCCAGCGCGATGTTGAACGCGCCGCTCGTGTTGTGGTAAAGCGCCGCATAGCCATAGGCCATGTTATCGGAACCGATTGTGTTTAATTCAAGCGCCGCGTCACCATTGGCCGTGTTGTCGGAGCCGCTCGTGTTGGCTTGAAGCACCGCATAGCCAATGGCGGTGTTGTAATTGCCGCTCGTGTTGAAGAGCAGCGCATCAAAGCCCAGGGCCGTGTTGCCGTAACCGCCCGTGTTGGCGAAAAGCGCATCAACGCCAATGGCGGTGTTTTCAGAGCCGCCCGTGTTGGCGGAAAGCGCATCACCACCGATGGCCGTGTTGTCGGAGCCGCCCGCATTTACCCCAAGCGAATCATAGCCATCGCCCGTGTTGTAATCGCCGCTCGTCGTCGCATTGCCCGACGGGCCGACAAAAAAGTTATTACCACTGCCAACGTTGGTATTGCCGATGCTGGTCAATTGCGAGGCGGACACGGCGCCGGCTTTTTCCGCGTAAATGGCATACGGCACGGGCGTCAATTGCTGGCGCGGCGCCAGCGTGGTGAACACACTGGCCAGATTGGTTTCCACGCCAATCTCCAGCCAGTTGGTCTGGCCGTTCCAGACGCCGGAACCAAAATCAATCAGCACCGTGAACAGCCCGTTGGTGACGAAGACGGCGTTGTTGGTCACCGGCCCGGCGATGGCGACCGCGCTGATGTTGGTGGTGTTGAACAGCGTGAACTCCAGGTTGTAAGTGCCGCTGGCCGGGCTGCCGTTGTTCTGGAGCTGGCCTTGATACATGAACGCCGTGCCCTGGGCGAAAGCCGAAAGGCAGATGGCGGATAGCAGATGGCAGATGGCGATGAGTTTGAATTTGTTTTTCATAACTGCACTCCTTTCAATTTGATTTTTGGTTGAGAACGATTTTTTCCAGTGTTTCGAGCCGTTGTTTCAAATCCTGAATCTCCGCGTCTTTCTCGTTTAACTTCTGATTCAAGCCCTGGATGGCCGCCAGCGCCACGCCGCCTTCGTCCACCACGGAAATGTGCTTGTCGTCCGCGCCGTCAGTCCGAAGGCCGCTTGAAAATCCTGCGCCATCGGGCCGATATGCTGCACGCCCTTGCTGTCCGTCTTGTAATTCCATTCCGTCACTGGCAGCGACGCCACCTTGGCCAGCACCGCCTGATTGTCCACCGGCTTGAAATTCTCCTTGGCATTGCGGTCGCTGGTCAACGCCACGCCGTTGGCATACACCGTGCCCGCCAGATAAGTGGCCGTCTGGGACGTGCCGATGCGGATGATATTGGCATCGGTGGAAAGGCCTTGGTTGCCAATGTCAATGTTGGAACTGCCGGTGGTGGTGTTAAAGCCAGCCTGAAAACCGACCGCGATGTTGTTGGAGCCTCGCGTATTGGAGAAAAGTGCCTGATAGCCACTGGCCACGTTTTGGGAGCCGGCCGTGTTACTTTGCATCGCCCCCACGCCACTGGCCGTGTTGAAGATGCCGGTCGTGTTCCCGACCAGTGCATTCATGCCATTGGCCGTGTTTTGGGAACCGGTCGTGTTGCTTTGAAGCGCCTGAAAGCCATTGGCGGTGTTTTGGGTGCCGCTGGTGTTGGCGGCAAGTGCCGATGTGCCGTCGGCCGTGTTTTGGGAACCGCTGGTCGTGGAATTACCCGACGGCCCGACAAAGAAGTTTTGACTGCCACCGTTGGCATTGCCGATGCTCGTCAACTGAGCGGCATTCAGATTGTTCAACCCGCTGCCGTTGCCATTGATGACGCCCGCGATGAACGTCTGGGTCTGCCCGCTGCCGATGCGGATGATGTTGGTGTCGAACGATGATCCTGTGTTGCCGATGTCAATATTGAAACTGCCGGTGGTGATGAATTCGCCAGCCAAATGCCCCAGCGCGATGTTGTTGGAGCCGCTCGTGTTAAAATAAAGCGCCCCTTCTCCAATGGCCGTGTTGTCGGAGCTTGTGTCGTTATAAAGCGCCAAATAGCCATTGGCCGTGTTAAAGGAGCCGTTTACGTTTTGTTCAAGCGCCTGAACGCCATTCGCCGTGTTGTAGGAGCCGCTCATGTTGTTTTCAAGGGCATACGCGCCGCTGGCCGTGTTTTCGCCACCGCTCATCGTCGGATTGCCAGACCCTCCGACAAAGAAGTTGTTAGCGCCACCGTTGGTATTGCCGATGCTGGTCAATTGAGACGCATTGAAGTTGGTCAATCCGCCGCCGTCGCCGTTGATGACGCCCGCGATGAACGTCTGGCTCTGCCCGCTGCCAATGCGGATGATGTTGGTATCCGTTGCAAGGCCTTCGTTGCCGATGTCAATGTTGGAACTGCCGGTGGTGATATTAAAACCAGCCTGATTACCCAGCGCGATGTTGTAGTTGCCGCTCGTATTGTTGTTAAGTGCATTAAGACCATTGGCCGTGTTGTCGGAGCCATCCGTGTTGTTTACAAGCGCATCAAAGCCATTGGCTGTGTTGCCGGAGCCGTTCGTGTTGGTGTAAAGCGCACCATTGCCATTGGCCGTGTTGTTGTTGCCGTTCGTGTTGTAGTAAAGCGCATACGCACCATTGGCCGTGTTGGCGAAACCGCTCGTGTTGGAGAATAGCGCCTGTGAGCCATTGGCCGTGTTGGCGTAACCGCTCGTGTTGTTGTAAAGCGCTTCAAGACCATTGGCCGTGTTGTCGGAGCCATCCGTGTTGTTTTGGAGCGCATCAGAGCCATTGGCTGTGTTGTCTGAGCCGTTCGTGTTGTAGCAAAGCGCAAATGCACCATTGGCCGTGTTGCCGAAGCCGGTCGTGTTGTAGTAAAGCGCAAATGCACCATTGGCCGTGTTAAAGCCGCCGCTCGTGGTTGTATTGCCCGAAGATCCAACGAAGAAATTGTCGTAACCATTGGTGTTGCCGACGCTGGTCAATTGCGAGGCATTCAGATTGTTCAACCCGCTGCCGTTGCCATTGATGACTCCCGCGATGAATGTCTGGCTCTGCCCGCTGCCAATGCGGATGATGTTGGTGTCCGCAGCAAAGCCTGCGTTACCGATGTCAATGTTGGAACTGGCGGTGGGTGAATTATTGTATCCAGCTTGAAAACCCAGCGCGATGTTGTTCGAGCCGCTTGCGTTGAAGAAAAGTGCCTGATAACCGCCGGCCAGGTTCTCGGAGCCGTTCGTGTTGATTTGCATCGCCCCCACACCATCGGCCGTGTTGAAGGTGCCGGTCGTGTTTCCGACCAGCGCATTCATGCCGTCGGCCGTATTTTGGGAACCGCTCGTGTTGTTTTGCAGCGCCTGAAAGCCATGGGCTGTGTTTTGAATGCCGTTAGTGTTGAATTCAAGTGCTCCATCACCACTGGCTGTGTTTTGGGAGCCGCTCGTGTTGTGGAGAAGCGCACTCCAACCGTTGGCCGCGTTTTGGGAGCCGCTCGTGTTGTAATAAAGCGCGTCAACACCATTCGCCGTGTTTTGGGAGCCGTTCGTGTTGCTGTAAAGCGCGCCAACGCCATTGGCCGTATTACCGAAGCCACTCGTGTTGGAGAATAACGCCGCAACGCCGTTCGCCGTATTGTTGAAGCCGCTCGTGTTTAATAAAAGCGCCTCCACACCATTGGCCGTGTTATCGAAGCCGCTCGTATTGTAGTAAAGCGCGTTAACGCCATTGGCCGTGTTTTGGGAGCCACTCGTGTTGCTCAAAAGCGCATCAATGCCATTGGCTGTGTTGTAGGAGCCACTCATCGTCGGATTGCCCGATGGTCCGACAAAGAAGTTGCCATAGTTGCTGTTGGTATTGCCGATGCTGGTCAATTGCGAGGCCGGCAAGGTGCCGCTCAAGTTGTCGGCGCTTTCCGCATCAATCGCGTATGGCGCGGGCGTCAATTGCTGGCGCGGTAACAGCGTGGTGAAACTGCTGAAGCCGTTCGTCTCCACGCCAATCTCCAGCCAGTTTGTCTCGCCAGTGAACACGTCGGGGCCAAAATCAACCTGCACCGTGAACAGCCCGTTGCTGACGTTGACGACGTTATTGGTGACCGGTCCGGCGATGGGCACACCGGTGATGTTGGTGTTGAACAGCGTGAAGGTCAGGTCATAGGTCCCGCTGGCCGGGCTGCCATTGTTCTGAAGCTGGCCCTGATACGTGAACGCCGTGCCCTGGGCGAAGCAGGTTGAGAGTTGAGAGTTGAGGGTTGAGAGCGCCAGCAGAACCAGCGCAAAGTTTATGATTGTGAGCTTGCTTTTCATGATGAACTCCTTCCATTTTATTTTTTGATTGAGATTGAGAACGGGTCTTAAAATTCGAATCTCCGTAGCAGCCGAGGTGAAGAGTCTCAAATATATTTGGGAAGCACATTTATTCAGAGACTCTGGCCGTTGCTGGCATCGAGCAGCCAGTTGCGGCTTGAATGAACGGATATTTTTCATCAAATGCCTTATGGTCCCGGCGGGCCAAGGTAGTAATATGCCTGCGCCGACCCGCCGCAATCGGTGACCTGCTGGATGGGGCTTGAGTTGAAGTTCACATTTTGCAGCCAGGTCCAATTGATGAGGTCAGTTGAAACATAAACTCCATAGGGCGGTCCCGGCGGACCCATGACGTCAAACCAGAAACAAGGCGGGGTTCCGGGCGGGCTGCCGGAAGGAGGCGGATTAAATCCAGTTGTTCCCGGCCCGGTGGGGAAAACCGCCAACACGCTGCCCAGAATCGCGCCGCCGTTGCCGACCGCGATGTATTGGTAATCCCCGTAAGCCACGGCATTCAACGAACCTGATGCTGTAACGGAGGTTTGCACCCAGTTGGCGCCATCCGGGGAGACCCAGATGTTGCCGCTAGACCCGTATTCGCTTCCAGTGGTGGCCACGAAGAAGCCATTGGCGAAGGTGACGCTGCTGAACGGGGCTGGCGTTGGCGTCGTAGGCAACTTAACCAGACTCCAATTCGCACCATCGGGAGAAGAGAAGATGGCACCCGCTGTGTAATTGGTAACTCCAACGGCAACGAACATGCCATTGCCATAGGCCACGGCGTTGACGGTGTAGTTGAATGATGTCGGCAGTCCACTGCCAGGTGTCCAATTTTTAAGATCGGTGGACCAGTAGACTGTGCCGGCAATTGCCCCCGCAACAAACTCACCGTTGCCATAAGCGACGCAATTCAAAATAGTAAAAACTCCAAATTGCGCGTCCTCGGTCCAAGTGGTGCCATCGGAAGAGGACATGATAACGCTGCCAGCACCAAAAACCAAGGCGTGATCGGCGGTGATGTTGACCAGCGCCACGAATTCAGGAGTGGGGGTGCCGTTTATGATTAAGCTGCCGTAGGCAAGGCTGTTGACATACCCATAGTCTAAAACGGAATTCTGCGATGGGTTGAGCGAGGGATCCATATCCAACGCCCAATTATTAACGCCATCCTGGGAAGTGAAGATGCCAGGTCCTCCGGGGATGGTCCCTCCCCAGCTATTATTCGTGCCGCCCGCCACGAACACATTTTCGCCATTGGCGTTCACGCCATAAGTGATGGCGTTCAGTGAATCCGGAGTGACGGATGTGTTGACCGGGGTCCAGGTTGTTCCATCGGGTGAACTGACGATGGCGCCATTAGCGCCCACGGCCACGAACAAATTCGCGCCATAAGCAATGGCGTTCAGCGAGTTTGAGGTCCTGGATGAATTATGTGGCCCCCAGTGGATTCCATCGTATGAAGTGGCGATGGTGCCATTAGGCCCCACGGCCACGTAATTGCCGTTGACGCCATCCCAGTCAATGGCCGCGAAAGGATAATTGCCGGTGTTTGCAGCCCAAGAGTCCGCGCCCGACGAACCACCCGGTGAAGTGTATATTGAGTAAGGAGTGTAATCATTCACCGCCACAAACCCGGAGCCACTGCTGATCAAGCCGTAGGCCACGCCGTTCCCAGAGTCACCGGAGGTTTCAAACCAATTGACGCCATCCGGCGAATTGAGAATTACATCATACCCCACCGCCACAAATTCAGCGGAGACGCTATTCCATGTGACGCCGAAAAAACCGGTCATAGGGGAGCTCGGAATTGTCCAAGCATCGCCAAAGTCTGTCGTGTAGGAAACGCCTCCATCCCCCACCGCCACAAACCCGGGGACGCCGTTGATAAGGCCATAGACCACGCCGTTAGCATCTCCATACCCACCACCGGCAGGGGAGCTGCCTTCCATCCAGCTTATGCCGTCGGACGAATGATAATTGTAACCGTCGAACCCGACCGCCATAAAATCACCGCCCCCGTAAGCAACGCCGAACAAGCCGCCGTAACCGTCGAGGCCAAGCCCCGTTGCCGCCGTCCAGTTGGTGCCGTCGGGCGAAAACAGAATCACATCGTTCCCGTTGGTGTTATTTGATCCCACCGCCACAAAATGGTTTGCCGAGGGGCCTCCAGCAGGACTGTAAGCAACACTATTCAGAGTGGCGAGGGGCGACGGCGGCGCCTGCAGGCTCCAAGTGCTGCCGTAATCGCTGGAGGTGAGGACGGTGCTGTTTGCGCCCACGACCACCCACAGAGTGCTGCCGTTGATGAGGCCGTGGGTGACGCCGTATAATTGATTGGCCGTCGGCACGGGATTGCGCCACGTCCAGATGTCCAGTTGCCCTGCCCGCAAGCCGGCGGCGCTGACGGCAAGCAAAAATATGGCTAACAGAGAAGTTTTGAGGTTTGTTTTCATGTTTGGATTTCCTTTCGTTCTTTCATTCCGGCATCTGGCTTAAGTTTCGTTGCGTTGTTTGATTGAGATCGCTGGTTAAAATTCAGATCTCGGTAGCAGCCGAGGTAACGAGGCTCATATTTCACCGTGACATTCATTGCATTGCAGGAGATCAGCGCCTCCTTACGTCGGCTGCTACAATGCTTCAGACTCGCGCCGGGACGATTCTGAAACCCATGCCGTTGCCGGCATCGGGCAAACAGTTGCCGCCTGATTGAGTGGACAATTTTCATCACTCACCTTACGGTCCCGGCGGGCCAAGGTAGTAATATGCCTGCGCCGACCCGCCGCAATCGGTGACCGGCTGGATGGAGGTTGTGGTGAAGTTCACATTTTGCAGCCAGGTCCAATTGATGAGGTCAGTTGAAACATAAACTCCATAAGTCGGTCCCGGCGGACCCATAACGTCGAACCAGAAACAAGGCGGGGTGCCGGGCGGGCTGTTGGGAGGAGGAGGATTAAATCCAGTCGTTCCCGGCCCGGTGGGGAAAACCGCCAGCACGCTGCCCAGCACCGAGCCGCTGTCGCCGACCGCGATGTATTGGTAATCCCCGGAAGCCACGGCATGCAACGAACCTGGCGTCGTGACGGAAGTCTGCACCCAGGTGGTCCCGCCATCCGCAGAGACCCAAACGGTGCCGCCGAGCTGGTAGTAGTCTTCGAGCGTGACGGCCACAAACAGGCCATTGGCAAAAGTGACACTGCTGAACGGGAAAACCGTCCCGGACGGTGTGTGCTGCTGCCACGTTTGACGGCCATCAATGGAAGTCCAGACAACTCCAACTCCCGGTGTTGGCAATACCGAACTGTTAACCCCGACGGCAACGAACACAGGTTGGCCGGAGGGGTTAATGCCGTAAGCGACTCCGGTGAAGTAGTCCGATGACGGTGGGCCGGAAGCCGCAGTCCAAGTATTACCGCCATCAGTGGAATAGGAGATAGCGTTGCCACTGTAATTCCTCCCGACGGCCACAAAGGTTGGGGTGCCGTTCGGGCTGCCATAGGCCACAGCGTTGAAGTTGAGCGATGGCGGCACGCCGCTACCGGTGCCCTTTGTCCAAGAGCTTAGGCCGATGGACCAGACGGCCGTGCCTTGATTTCCCACCGCCACAAAACTGCCATTGCCATAGGCCACACCGGTCAAAGCAGCGGATGGACTGGTATAGGCCGGCGTCCACACAGGGCCTTGCAACCCAATGGTTGAAGAGGAGAGGATCACGCTGAAGGCACGCGGATTCAGATTGACGTCCGAAAGGGTGTTGACTGTCGCTACAAACTCATTGTTGCCGCTGGCGAGGCCGGTGATATAGGCGTTGGCGTAGGTGGATGAATCAATCGAGGGATCTGTCGCCGGAATCCAATCATATCCGTCCGCGGACCAGATGACGCCAGGTCCTTCGTTAATATTCGTCGTTCCGCCCGCCACAAACAAATTCACACCCGGCGGGCTGGCATAAGATCCATAAGCAATGGCGTTCAGTGAACACTGGGAGGCGGATGCACTTTTCAGATTCCAACTTGTCAGATCGGTTGAAGCAGTGGCGACCGTGCCAGTAGGCCCCACAGCCACGAACGTGCCGCTGATACTATCCCAGTCAATGGCATCAAAAGAATAACTGCCAGAGATTGTGGCCCAAGTCCAAGGTTCGGTGCCCGACGAAACGCCCGGTGAAGTGTAAATTGGGTAATAGGTGTATGGGTAAAGGGGGTATTCATCCACCGTCACAAACTGGCCACTGGCATACACCGCCGCGGTCCCAGGGTCATGCGCGTCATGCCAAGTGACGCCATCCGGCGAATCAACAAGATTCCCAAACCCCAACGCCACAAACCCGTTGGCACTGTTATAGGTGATGCCGAAAAGCGAGCTGCCCGCAGGGGAGGTTCGCTGGATCCAACTGGCACCCAAGGTTGTCGTCGTAAAAATATAGCCGGAGCTCCCCACCGCCGCAAACCCCGGGCTGCCGTTGACCATGCCGTAGGCCACGGCGGCAAAGTTAATTACAGTCACGGCGGGGTTCAGTGTCCACGTCATGCCGCCCGACGAATACAAGCTAACGCCGTTGTTCCCGACGGCCAGAAAATCGCCGCTGCCATCACCAGCAACAGCGAGCAAGCCGCCGGCGCCAATCCCTCCCAGTTGGGCATTCGCCGTCCAGTTGGTGCCGTCGGGTGAGGTCAAGATCACGTTATTCGGCGTGGAGAAGTCATAGACGGTTCCCGCCCCCACCGCCACAAAAAGCGGTGTAGAGTTGTAAACACCATAAACAACACCATACAGGGAGCAGTTGACCGGCGTTGGCTGCTGGCTCCAGGTGCTGCCGTCGTTGGAGGTGAGGATGGTGTTGTTCACGCCCACGGCCACCCACAGGGTGCTGCCGTTGATGACGCCGTGAGTGACGTTGTATAATTGATTGCCCGTCAGCACGGGATTGCGCCACGTCCAGATGTCCAGTTGTTGACCGGCAGCGGCAGCGGCGGGCAATGGGTGGAGGGACAGGATTGCAATCGCAACCGGAATCAGAATGCGTGATTTGATCATAAATAACTCCTGGAACGTTGGTGGCAACGGGTTGAGACCTCCTCCAAGACACGGCTCCATTCCGGGGGGAGAGCCACAATCTTCAACTGACATTTACTTATCGTTCCGATTAGGCTTTATTGCAAGAGCAAAAGCGGCCTGTTCTCGCTTCCGGGCGGCGGGAGGCTGCCCTCGTCTCGCACTGTAGGACTGGCAGCACTTGCGACAGCGAAGACATTCGACCGCGGCAGCGGACCCAGCAGCCTGGGCAAACGCTCCATCCAAAAATCCCGCCACGCGCGTTGCTCCGGCAACAATTGGGTCAGCAGGTTGAACGAATGCACCGGCGTCAGCAACGCCAGCAGATGCGTGCGCCAGAGCTGGGCCGCGCTGAACTGCCAGCGTGGACCGCGAACGGGGCGCACAAGGCAAAGGTCGTTGATGAGGTCGTCGGGAATGTATGGATCCAGCAGGTCAAGCAACTGGTTGGAGCCGGTCACGGGCAGGCGTTTCATAGCTCCAGAGGCTACCCCTTTTGCAACGCTGCGTCCGGCTTTTGCTGCAACTCACAATTTTTCGACCGATGGACTTGGAAAATAGCGGGTTATGCCGAAACTTGCAACACCCTCTATTACGAAAGAAACAGTTCGAGTTTGCGGTGACCTGCCCAGACGCGACCTGAAACCGGACTGAAACCGGCATGACACCGTCACTGCGGTCATTTGGAATCCCGGTCAGGAGCCTGAAGCAAGTCGGCCAGGGGATATTCACGGCGGCGTTCGAGCAGATTGGGCTTCTCGTAAACCTTGCATTTGGCGTCATCGGCCTGCCGCCAAAGGTGCTGGACCCATTCGCGCAGGGGCCTGGATTCGTCGGTCTTGGTGCTCTTGCTGGCGCCACCGATCACCAGCCAATCGAGCAGGTCAAGCCGGCTGAAAGTCAGCCGTTCCAGCAGCGGCTCGCACGACACCCATTTGACCGTCGCCTTAACCCGCTCCATAGCTTGCTCGGTCTTCTCCACCCGGGCCTGACAATCCACCGAGGCGCCCACCCACGCATTCTCCGGAAACTCAAAATCGGCGAGTCGCTGGGGAAATTTCGTCAGGAACAAGAAATTCCACTGTGGCGCGGCACGGACCGCCTCCAGCACCAGGTTGATGATCTCCGCCGGCACCCATTTTCCGAACAGATCCGCCATCGAACATGTGAACACGTTACGATAGCCAATGTCGCGCGCGGCTTCGTTCGGCAGCTTCGCCCGTTGCGGGGCCTTGAGCCGACCGGGATAGAATGAAGGTTCAAAGCCCTGGGGCAACAGGTGGACGGCGATGTCCCGCGCGTAACAATACTTGCAGCCGTGTGCGCAGCCGGTGACCGGATTCCAGCTCCATTTCGCCCATTCGATTCCATCCGACTGTTGGCTGGTGAACTGAGCGTCCCGGCGGGGCCTGGCCAATTCCTGTTGCCTAAGGCTCTCGCTCATTTTTGACCACCGGCTGATCAGAACGCAATCTTCAGCATCGGGCGTCTGCTCGACGTTTGTGTTCCTCAACAAACCTCCTTCCCGCGCCACAACGCAGGCGCGATTGATGGAGTGCCGGTTCAATTCGCGGCGAATCCGTTCGGCGCCGGCATCATCACCCTCGCGTTTCAACCGGTCGATGGTTTCGATCACTGCGGCTGCCTGCTCCACTTTCTTGGCCCCCATCCCCGCTTTCCGGGCGGCAAGATCGCGCGCATCGCCGACCGCTTCCTCTTCCGGCGATTTCGCCGGGAGCTCTTCCCTGTCATCTGCCTGGGCCCGGCGCCGGGAGGCCTTTTTCCGTTCAATTTGAAACAGCCGGGCCGCCTCGCGGGCGATTTGCTCGTTGGTTTTTAAGCGCTGGCGGTTCGATTCAATCAAGGCCGTCTCGATGTCCAATTCATCGGTGGACTGGAAGAGCCGGACCGGAACCTCCTTCATCCCGGCCTGGCCGGCGGCGTGGAACCGCCGATGGCCGCTGAGAATCCGGTTCGAGGAGTCGATTAAGATTGGTTCCAGGACGCCGTTTTCGCCGACGCTCTCAATCAAGGTCAGGTCTGCGCCGTCGCCGTAGATTTCGGTGTTCAACGGGTGCGGTCTGAGTTCTGTGAGTGTCTTTTTCATGTTCGATGTTTCTTTCTGTAGGCTCAAGAGCGATGGCAACTTCCCGAAGTTCCATCAGAAATCAATGGTGGGTGCGGCCCATGCTCTTTCAAGTTGTTGGCCTGAATTGATCTTTGGCCGCATCCAACACGTCATGGTTGAGGATAATGCCCCGGTTTGTTAATGTGGTTCTGGCCGCCAAACGCTCGGAAGCGGTCGGCCTGCGGTCCAACATAGGTTTTGGAAACTTCCGGACGAGGGGGTCGGGTTTTTCAGCAGTGTATTCGCCGAAGCCGGTGAAATTTCCAGCCGCGTCCCTGATGATGGGCAGGGCCTTTTCAATGCGCTGCCCCTGCCGGTTTTCAGCCACAAAGCCAACTTGCGTTGTCAGACAGTGCACCTCGCGCAGTGAAAGTTTCGGATCAAGGACTTTCCCGCGGGCGGCGGCACAAGTCAGAATGCCGGCCTCCAAATCACGCGCCCGGCAAAGCAGGAGGACATTTTGGATGAATTCCTCAAATATCTCGCCCCTTTCGAACCCAAAAGTATAAAGGCCGACGGATTCTATTGCGAGGAAACAGGCGGGAGCCTCTCCATGTTTGCGCATGCACTCGGCTGACTTCTCCCAAAACGTGCGACGCGGAGCGACCGCGCGGACGGAAAATATGTCCGGGCCAAGAATCTGCGGGAAAGCTTCGGCGAGGTAGGACTGAATTTGCGGGGTTTCGGAGGGTTCGGTCTCGGAGCGAGCGCCGAGTTCAATTTTCACCACCGGCTGAACATACGAAGCGGTTTCAATCACCGCCGGGTAAAAGAACGACAACGATTGCCCGTCGGGATCGGCAGGGTCTTCCTCCAATTTCCAAGCGGTGTCTGCCGGCAGCAATGATTTGAATCGCGCGGCAAGGGCTGGCAACAGGGAATGATGGATGCGCCGTTTGCATTCGGCTTTGAGAGCATCCAATCGCACGCGTTGCTGTTTTTTGCTTGGTGCGTGTTCCGGGCCGCGGTCGCCGCCGAAACCGAGGAAGTCACGCTCAATGACAACGTCAATGTCTTCAGAAAATCGTTCGATAAGTTTCCAGCCTTTGGCGAGCGACGTGCCGCCTTTGAAAGATAGATGCGATCCCCACTCCGGCAGTTGGAACAATTCACGTAACGTCCAGCAGACCCAGAAATCTTTTTCGATGCTCACCGCGTGAGTCGTGAACACGAAGCAACGCTTGGCCGCACTGTCCAAATCGGCCTTCGAAAATGTGCAACCTCGGTCTAAAGGAAGGTGTCCGAGATAGCGCAGAGGGAACTGATCCTGAGTCATTTGAAATTGGTCGCCAGCATCGCCCGTCATTATTACGGGTGCGGATTGGCGATCGAGGATTTGGCATCCGAAGGCAACAAAGGTCTGATGATCGCAGCGAAGCGGTATAGGCCCAGGCAGTTCAAGACCCGCTTATCTACATTCGGTTGGCGGTGCAGGAGGCCATCTCACGTTCACCCGCGATATGGATTCCGGTAAAGCCAGCCAGACAACTCCGGCGGATTCGCCGAAGTCACAGCTTCAATGAGGAAAAGCCGCTTCAGGACGTTGAGCAAATTCACAGGGACACCGGCGTTCCCATACGGCAGATCGAGGTGCTCTTGCGAGTCTCTTACATCCCCGTCAGGCTCTGTGATTCGCAGGGCAAGGATTCCGATGATGGAGCCGAATTCGACCTCGACAGCGGCTGCGACAATCCAGCCGAAATCACGATGCGGGAGGACGAATTTCGATTCGTGCGGGGCGCCATTTCCAGACTCAATCCCATCCAGCGTGAAATCATTTGCGCCCGGTTCGGAATCTCAACCGGCGTTTCCCAAAGCCGGGTGCGCGTCGCCGCGGGTCGCGGAGTTAGCGTGGAGAGTATTCGAACTATCGAGAAGCAAGCCTTGGAAGATTTGCGCATGAAATTAAGTAACCTCTTTTCGTGAGATTGTCCTAATAATACTAGGTTAAGTATATTGACATCCATTTTCGATTCCGTTAATTTGGGGGCGTGACTTCCCAAGAAGCTGCCGCCCTGGATGAGCGACTGGACCATTTCCTGGCTGATGTGACTGCTTCGCTCGGTCGAAGTGAACGCCACCACTGGGCGAAGATATACTTGCAGGGTCTGCTGATGGAGGGCGGGCGCAAATCCATTGAGCCGCTGGCGGAGCGAATGGGTGGGGCGGATGTTCAATCGCTGCGCCAATTTGTCGGTCAAAGTCCGTGGGCGGTGGAACAGATTCAAAAACGACTGGCGGAAAAGGTGGTTGATGTGCTGGCGGAACCCGAAGTTTGGATGATTGATGAGACCGCCTTTCCCAAGGCGGGAGACGCTTCTGTGGGTGTGGCGCGGCAGTATTGCGGGGCCTTGGGTAAAATCGCCAATTGTCAGGTCGCCGTCAGTCTGCATTGGAGCACCTGCACCGCCAGTTGTCCCCTGGCTTGGCGGCTTTATCTGCCCGCCGCCTGGCTGGCCACTCCAGAGCGGCGTGCGGCTGGGAAGATTCCCGCAGCGGTCAGCTATCAGAGCAAGAACCAGCTGGCTCTGGAATTGGTGGATCAAGCCTTGGCGTGGGACATACCGCGCCTGCCGGTCGTGGCCGATTCGGCCTATGGTGATGATTTTGAATTTCGCGCCAGCTTGCGAGTGCGGGGCTTGCACTATGCGGTGGCGGTTAAACTGGGCACCAAGGTTTGGACGAGTGACCCGGCACCGGCGCCCGTTGCCACCAGCAAATCACGGGGCCGACCCCGGCAATATCCAAAGTTAAAGGACATGCCCGCCCCCCAAACGCTGGCGGAAGTCGCCAGGGATTTGCCGTTGAAGGACTGGCAAAATGTCACTTGGCGGCAAGGGACCAAAGGTCCAATGCGCTCCCGGTTTGCCCGGGTCAAAGTTTGGGCCGCCCATGGCTGGAACCGTGCAGAGCATCCCCAGCGCGTCCCCGAGTGGCTCCTCATCGAATGGCCAACAGGAGCGGCGGCTCCCACAGATTATTGGCTGGCACAACTTGGCGATCAACCGGTGGGTTTGCGGCGATTGGTCAAGATCGCCCGGGCGCGCTGGCGAGTCGAACAGGATTACCGCGAACTCAAGGAGGAGCTGGGGTTGGACCATTACGAAGGACGGCATTGGCTGGGTTGGCATCATCACGTGACGCTCGTCACCATGGCCTTTGCCTTTTTACGCACCGAACAGGCCCGCGCAAAAAAAAACTGCTGGTGCGAAGTCGATGCCGGCGACCTTGCCGCAGATGAGAGCGCGATTGCAGGCCAGACTCATTCATCTGGCGGGACAGTGCCCGTGGTGTAAAACGCGTTTCGAAAACACGTCTTGATACTTAACCTAGTATTACTAACCTGACTTTCGCAGATTTTGCGGGAGAAGATCATTTTTCTCAAGGAACACGAGCCCGGCACCCTTCAAGTCGGCCACACATCCGCAATCTGATCCTGGTAAATTCGTGGGGGCGGTTGTTCGGGCAATGACCAGTTCATCTGGTGCATTATCATTGCTTGGGCGGCTTCGGGCTGGGTAATTCGTGGCAGGCAAATCGCTCCGCCAGCCTTGAGCTTGAACCACACCTCCACTTGGATGATGCGCTTGAACTGGTCGAGCAACTGCCATGGACTCAACCCCGGAGCGCTCCCCTTGAGTTTCTGTTTCAAGCAAACCCACAGGCAGTAGCCCAGAAATGCCACCATCACGTGCGCTTCGACGCGCGGCCCCACCCAATGCCAGATCGGCCGAATGGCCAGCTCGCTCTTCAGTGCCCGAAACACGGCCTCGACCTCCGTCAGTTGCACATACATCCGCCACAAGGCTTCCGGGCGGTGATCGCTCAAATTGGTCCGCAGCAAATACGCTCCATCCCGGTGCTGCGCCATCCGTAAGGCCTGCCGATCCCACTGCCAGTTCAGTTTCCCATCCTCCCAATCCGTGGACACATGGTGCCAAGCCCGCGGCCAGCGTTCGGATAATCGTCCCAGGCGCAGCATGACCTTGTCCGAATCGGCCAGCGTGCCCTTGCGGATCGAGCGGCGCAGCCGCACCAGGTCCCGCATCAATCCCCGAATCTGACGCCAGCGCATCGCCTCTTCCTTCTTGGCCCGATCCACGCTGCGCGCCAGCACATACGTCTCCTGTTCCTGCGCGATCAATTGCACCTGCACCGATTCGTTGATCTGTTGCCAGGAGCCTGCCAGCAACTCTTTCTCGTAATCTTGCAGCCGGTGTCGGGGTGTGCCCACGACGTATTGTCCGTCCCGCGCTCGCAATCTCTGCAGGTTGGCTTCGCTGACAATGCCCCGGTCGAACACCCAGATTCGTCGCGCCCGACCATGTTTGGCTTCCACCTGATCAAGCATGGCTTCCAGTGTCGTGACGTCCGCACGGTTGCCTTCAAAGACTTCATAGCTCCGTGGAAAGCCTTCCGGTGTCACCACCATGGCAATGACCACTTGCGCGCAATCGGGCCGGTGATCCCGGGAATAGCCGCGCGTCGCTTTGTCAACGCCTTCGGCATCCCCTTCGAAATACGTGCTGGTCAGATCGTAGAGCAGCACATCGAAACTGGCACCAAAGAGATCGCGCCATTTGCCGGCCAGATGCCGTTCCAACGCGTCCTTGTGCGCCACCATCCGGTCCAGGGCCCGATACAGCCGATCCTTCTCCGCCACGGCCGCGCTGCAATCCAGCAATAGGTCCATCGCGGTTTGCGCAAACCATTTTTCGTGAATAAACAACTCACTGCGCGGATCACACAGCCGGTTGACGACCAATAGTTCCACCACTTTGGCCCAAGGCACCTCGCCGCGCTGCTCGCCCAAGACCTCATCCCAAAAGGCGCGCAGCCCCAGCTCTTCCCACAGCTTGCAGCCGATCCAGCAATCTCCGAAACGCCGCGGACGGCGCACCACCAGACTGGAAAGAATCACCTCGGCCACATCTTCAGCGACCACCGGCACTTGTCCCTCGCGATCGGTGAACAGGCGTAACTGCCGGCGTTGACCGTCCTCGTGGATGGCCTCGATGGTGCGTTGCCACCGTTCCACCTGCGTGGTGTTGAGTTCGCCCAGGTGCAACACCGTGCGTTGCACCACGCGCTTGCGGCTGACCCGCAGACTTTCCGTGAGGCTGTAGTAGACGTGGCGCTTGCCGTCTTTACATCGCTCGTGCGCCTTCAGAAACATGCCGGCATTCTGACACGGTCCAGCCTCGGCTGTCTACGGGCTGGGTCTTCCCACAGGCTTCCAACGCTCGGCTCATGCAAAATCCCCAGCAAATCGCCGCAGGCTTTCACGGAAAAAATCCAAATTGCTGCATATCTGCGAAACTCAGGCTAGCAGCAATATTCCTCTTGGAAATCTGAAGCCGACGCCTGGATGAATAGCTTTCAAAACACATTCCAGCAACAGGCGAAAAGGGATTATCCTAAATTGAGTCGACTGAGGGAGTTAGTCAATGAGTCAGCGCCTTGTGCTCATACCAGGTCCGCGATTGGTTGCAGACCTTGCACACGGACAGCATCACCGGCACTTCCACCAGCACTCCCACGACACAGGCCAGTGCCGCGCCGGAGCTGGGGCCAAACAATGTGATGGCCACGGCGACTGCGAGTTCAAAGAAGTTGCTCGCACCGATGAGCGCGCCAGGCGAGGCAACGTTGTGCGGCACCTTGAATTTGCGCATCAGCAGGTAGGTAATGCTGGAATTGAAATAGACCTGAATCGTGATCGGAATTGCCAGCAGGATGACCGCAAACCATTTCGTCGTCAGGTTCTCGGCCTGGAACGCAAAAATCAACACCAGCGTCAACAGCAGCGCCCACATCATCACCGGATGAAACTTCGGCAGGAACTTTTGTTCAAACCAATCCTTGCCGTGCGATTTCAGCAGAAACGTCCGTGTCAACCAGCCCGCCGTCAGCGGTATCACAATGAAGACAACCACGGAAGTAATCAGCACCTTGGGCGGCACCACCACATTCGCCACGCCGCACAGGAACATCACAATTGGCGCAAACGCCACCAGCATGATCAAATCATTCACCGCCACTTGCACCAGCGTATAAACCGGGTCGCCGTCCGTGAGGTAGGACCAGACAAACACCATCGCCGTGCAGGGTGCCGCTGCCAGAATTATGAGGCCGGCGGTGTAATTCTTGGCCGTTTCCGCGTCAATCCAGTGTGCAAACACATGCTGCATGAAGAACCAGCCAAGCAGCGCCATGCTGAATGGCTTCACCAGCCAGTTCACAAACAGCGTCACCATCAAACCTTTTGGCCGCTTCGCAATGCCGCCGATGGCGCCGAAATCCACCTTGAGCATCATCGGATAAATCATCAACCAGAGCAGGACGCCGATAGGCACATTCACCTGTGAGCCTTGCCCAAACTCCAGCTTGCTCAAACTGGCGGTGAGGTCCGGCAGCAGCTTGCCGAACGCCACGCCCACCACCATGCAGAGCAAAATCCACTCGGTGAGGTAGCGTTCAAAAAAGGCCAGGCGTTTCGGGGCGATGGCAGAATTGGACATTGTTTTGGTGGTTTGGAAGGGTTGTCAAAAAATCATGCCGCCACGCACATTTGCGCGCACCATTCCTCAATCTTGGCCTTGATGGCGTCGCGCACCTCGCGTGTCTTGGCCAGCTTTTCCCCGTGTGTGCCTTGTGCGCTGGACGGGTCGGGAAAACTCCATTGCACCCGTTGGTTGACGCCGGGAAAAATCGGGCAGCGTTCCGCGCTCGCCTGGTCGCAGACCGTGATCACATAATTGAACTTCTTGCCGGCCTTGAACAAATCAAACACCGATTTCGTCTGCTTGCCCGAAATATCAACGCCGATTTCCTGCATCGCCTCGACGACGACGGGATTCAGCTTGCCCGGCTCCATGCCCGCGCTCTGCGCCTCGAAATCGTCCGGGCAGATTTGGTTCAGGAACGCCTCGGCCATCTGGCTGCGGGCGCTGTTGTGGATGCAAACGAACAGGACGCGCTTTTTCATGGAGTCAGGGGTTGGGTTGCGATTTTAAAAAATTGCTGCAGGCGTTCCGGCCCGGCGGGTTCTTCCGTCACCCACGGCACGATGGCCGTGCGCTTGGAATGTTGCTCGACAACTTCGCGGAGAAATTGGATTTCGCCGCGTCCGCGCGCCACCAGCAGCGGATCGCGCGAGCCGCTTTCGGCAAAGCTCTGGTTGATGACCCACGCGAACGGCTCGATTTGCGCCCGGCGCAAATCCGCCTGCAGCATCGCCGCCTCGTGAACCGGCGTCGCTTCCGGCAGCGTCACCACCACCACGCGCGTGAAATCACTGGCGCGTAAACGCGGCAGCAATTGCCTTACTTCCTCCGGCATGTCGCTCGCCTTGCGCGCCACTTCCCGGTGATATGATTCCGTCGCGTCGAGCAGCAGCAGCGTGTGGCCGGTCGGCGCGGTGTCCAGCACCACAAACGCATCTTTACCCTGGGCCACGTGCGGGCGAATGCCCGGAACACGGCGATTTCTTCCGTGCAGGGCGAACGCAAATCTTCTTCCAGCAGGGCGCGGCCATTGGCGTCGAGATTTTTTCCCGCTGTCGCCATCACTTGCTCAACGTAGCTTCGCGTCTCCAACTTGCGGATCAATCCGGCTGACTTCCAACCCGTCGAGTTTTCCGGCAGCGGCGGCAATGTGCGCTGCCGGATCGGTCGTGCTCAAATGCACCGGAAACCCGCGCCGTGCCAATTCGGTCGCAATGGCGGCGGCAATCGTCGTTTTGCCCACGCCGCCCTTGCCCATCGTCATGATCACGCCCCGGCCGGCTTGGGCGATGTCATCCACCGAATCCGCCAGCGTTTCCGTCGCCGGCAAATTGTCACCGTAGGAGCCGATGTGAGGAGCCTCAAAATTACTTCCGCTTTCCAATTTCCCATCTCCGCTTTCCGTTAAAGCCCGCAGCGCCGGAATGCCCACGAGGTTATGCGACCGCAGCGGCACTTTGGAAACCCGCATCCGGTTCAGAAACGGGACCGCGTTGGCCAGCGCCGCCGCGCCGCGCTGTTGCAGCGCGAGCGCCACCGGATCGCGATCCACGGCTTCAAACAAGCCATTCAAAATCAGCCGTTGGTTGCGCACACCGATGGCCGCCAGTTCATGGCTGGTGCGTTCCGCTTCCGCCAGCGCCGCCCGTTGCGCCCGGCTCACCAGCACGAGCGTCGTGCCTTCGCCATTGGCCAGCGCCGCCACCGCGTTTTCATAAATCACCCGCTGCTTCTCCAGCCCCGCCAGCGGTCCCAGACAGGAATTTCCAGTGGTGTTCGTATCCAGAAAACCGGTCCACGCCGTCGGCAGCGTCATCAGCCGCAGCGTGTGACCCGTCGGCGCGGTGTCGAAAATAACGTGGTCAAAATCCGCCGTCGCCTCCGGCTGGCCAAGAAGCCGGGAAAATTCATCGAACGCGGCAATCTCCATCGTGCAGGCGCCCGAGAGCTGCTCCTCCATGCCGCGCACAATGGCGTCGGGCAGCTTCCCGCGATACGGCCCGACCAGCTTTTCCCGATACGCTGCCGCTGCCGCCGCCGGGTCAATGTTCAGCGCCGCCAGTCGCGGCACGGCTGGAATTTTCGTTGCCGCGGAAGTCAGCCGCACGCCGAGGACTTCATCCAGATTCGAGGCTGGGTCCGTGCTGACCAGCAGCACCCGTTTGCCACCATCCGCCAAGGCGATGGCCGAGGCGCACGCCAGCGACGTCTTGCCCACGCCGCCCTTGCCCGTGAAAAACAGAAAGCGCGTCGGCGTTGCCAGAAAACTGGCGAGCGTTTGCTCGGCGGAAACGTTCATTTCAGCAGGTGCCGCCGCCACAGCAGCAATCCGACTTCGCGGGGGCGCTCGTCGTGACTTTCAGTTTGAACCAGCCCGCCAGTTCGGCGCGGTCAGGATAACGGCCTGTCGCCGCCACCTTGCCGTTCACCAGAATCACCGGCAGCGCCGCTTCGCCTTTTTCCGCCAGCGTGGTTTGCACGGTTTTGTTTTCCACATACGCCACCGGGTTTTGTGACAAGTTGTTTCGTTGCACAATCACGTCCTGCTTTTTCAGCCAGTCCAGATCGGCGGCGAATTGCACCAGCTTGGGATCCACGTCCGGCCCGCACACGCCGGTCGAGCAGCACATGGCGGGGTCGAACACTTGAATGGTTTGAGTGGTCAGTTTCATAAATTTACTTTGCCTTCGCCTGGTCACGCCGCCCGACGGCGTAAGCTTCAAAAACCCGCTTGATTTCGTCACGCACGCGGCGGAAGACGGCAAGTTTCGCCTCATCCGTGCCGGTCGCGTGCGCCGGGTCGTCAAAGCCCCAATGATAACGGTTCATCTGGCCGGGAAACATCGGGCAAGCCTGGTCCGCGTTGCCGCAGACGGTGATAACCGTCTCGACCGGCTGTTTCAGGAATTCGTCCATGTGCTTGGAGCGGTGCACGGAAATATCAATGCCGATCTCCTTCATCACCTGGATGGCGAGCGGATGCACATAACCCGCCGGTTTGGAGCCGGCACTTTGCACGTTGAGCGAGTCGCCCGCCGCCGCGCGCAGGATGCCTTCGGCCAGATGGCTGCGGCACGAATTGCCGGTGCAGAGGATAAGGACGGTGGGTTTCACTTTTTGCATTGTCGCTTGCATATTTCGGCAAGGTCGGTTTTCAGGATTTGTTTGATTTGTTTGGTGTCGGCCAAAATTTGCGGCTCGGCTTCAATGGCCTTGGTCACCCAGGCCAATGCGCCCCGGACCGTGGCGGGAGCTTGCTTGTCCGGCAGGCGGTAATAAACCCAGCGGTCGGTTTTGCGGGATGCCACCAGTCCGGCCTGAAAGAGGACGGACAGGTGCTTGGAAACCGTCGAGGGCGCCATCCCGAACAGTTCGGTGATCTGGCAGACGCACAGCTCGCCGCCGCGCAGAGCCGTCAGGATGCGCACGCGGGTTTCATCCGCCAGCGCCTTGGTGATACACATGAAGTCGCGCATAATTCATTTACTCATTTCGCCACACAGCGAAATATAACTCTGCTGGCCTGCTTAGTCAAGCAGTGAAATCATGGGGCCGGAATTTGTTGCAATTGGATCAAGGCTCGCCGAGGGGACAACAGCCGCCACAGCTCACCGCATATGTGAATTCCTGAACGAGGTTAGTTCTGTCAGCTCCTTGGAAACCAAGGTCATGGTGCCATTCCGCAGGAGGATGACGATCGCCGGCAGCTTTAAGCCGGGAAGCCTCTCGACCAGCAGATGGAAATCAACCGGGTCTGGCTTCCACTCAAACAGACCCACTTTGATGTCCCATCCGACTGCCAGCGCCTGCCGGGCGTGATTGATCGGAACTCAATTGCTCAGCGACGGCGTGTTGGTCGCGTGAACGAAGACAAACGCGGCATTCATGTAGCCAAAGCGCGCGTTCATGTCGGCAAGCGAATCCACCATGATTGTCGGAGCCGATTCGGGAATCGGTTCTGCTGCCGCGGTATTTGTCGAAACCACGCCCCCGTTGAAGCCGCCATGCAATTCGTTTAAGTAAATGCCGACTTCCTTTTCGACGTATTGATCAAACGCCGGCGCGGTTTCGACCAGCGTCCACGTCTGGCCGAGCATTTTCGATTCAATGTCTTTGCCGTTTTTCCGCCAAACCAGCACGAGAGACGGGCACGGAAGTTTATAGTCCTGTAAGAAGTGGGCGTTCTCCGGCTCGTCATAGTTCACCGGCTGAAACACCAGCCGCTTCGCCTCCAACTCGCTCTTATAGCGGCGCTCAATCAACTCGCGGGACTGCTTCTCGATCTTCAAACAGGTTTCGCAACGAACCTTGCCGTGAAAGTAGAAGGCGATGACTTGTCCGCCTGGCGCATTCGTCACGCCCACCAAATCAACGCTGGAATTTGTGTTTGGTTGGCCGGCAGCGATGGCCGGGGCGAGCGCAAGGCTCAACAGCATTCCAATGCGGAACAGTTTCTGTTTCATGGCAATTTCCAATGGGTTGAATTTGTTAAATCGTTCATCACTCGTTCAAATGAAAATTCCCAAGCTCATCCTCAAGGGGCGGAGTAAATCAGCCAAACGCCGCCGAGAATGACCAACACGCCGCAGCCGCATTTGAGAACCATCACGTCCCTGCATTGTTCGTTCCAGTTCAGGAACCGTTGCACCAGTTCCGTGGACGTGCCCGCCGTGACGATGATGGAACAATGGCCAACACCGTAGGCCAGCAGCAACAGCGCTCCACAAAAGAAGTTGGTTGCCGCCAGCTTGAAAGTAACGGCCAGCATCGGCGCCATGTAAGCGAATGTGCAGGGACCAAGCGCAATGCCGAAGACCAAGCCGAGTATGAACGCGGCAAGCAGACCCTTCCGTTTCATGCCGACCTGCCCCGGCCCGGACCACGGCATCGGAATCACGCCGATTAAATGCAGCCCAACGAGGAAAAAGATGAGCGCCACGAAGTAATTTCCGTAGCGCCCCACGTCGCCCAGCATCCGCCCGGCCGCCGCCGTGATGACGCCAATGGCCGCGATGGTAATGAGAATGCCAACGGCGAAAAGCGTGGAAGTCCAAAATGCGCGCTTCGCCGTCACATTGCCCTGTTCGCTGATGAACCCCACGATGAGTGGAATGCTTGCCAAGTGACAGGGGCTTAGTAATACTAGGTTAAGTATCAAGACGTGTTTTCGAAACGCGTTTTACACCACGGGCACTGTCCCGCCAGATGAATGAGTCTGGCCTGCAATCGCGCTCTCATCTGCGGCAAGGTCGCCGGCATCGACTTCGCACCAGCAGTTTTTTTTTGCGCGGGCCTGTTCGGTGCGTAAAAAGGCAAAGGCCATGGTGACGAGCGTCACGTGATGATGCCAACCCAGCCAATGCCGTCCTTCGTAATGGTCCAACCCCAGCTCCTCCTTGAGTTCGCGGTAATCCTGTTCGACTCGCCAGCGCGCCCGGGCGATCTTGACCAATCGCCGCAAACCCACCGGTTGATCGCCAAGTTGTGCCAGCCAATAATCTGTGGGAGCCGCCGCTCCTGTTGGCCATTCGATGAGGAGCCACTCGGGGACGCGCTGGGGATGCTCTGCACGGTTCCAGCCATGGGCGGCCCAAACTTTGACCCGGGCAAACCGGGAGCGCATTGGACCTTTGGTCCCTTGCCGCCAAGTGACATTTTGCCAGTCCTTCAACGGCAAATCCCTGGCGACTTCCGCCAGCGTTTGGGGGGCGGGCATGTCCTTTAACTTTGGATATTGCCGGGGTCGGCCCCGTGATTTGCTGGTGGCAACGGGCGCCGGTGCCGGGTCACTCGTCCAAACCTTGGTGCCCAGTTTAACCGCCACCGCATAGTGCAAGCCCCGCACTCGCAAGCTGGCGCGAAATTCAAAATCATCACCATAGGCCGAATCGGCCACGACCGGCAGGCGCGGTATGTCCCACGCCAAGGCTTGATCCACCAATTCCAGAGCCAGCTGGTTCTTGCTCTGATAGCTGACCGCTGCGGGAATCTTCCCAGCCGCACGCCGCTCTGGAGTGGCCAGCCAGGCGGCGGGCAGATAAAGCCGCCAAGCCAGGGGACAACTGGCGGTGCAGGTGCTCCAATGCAGACTGACGGCGACCTGACAATTGGCGATTTTACCCAAGGCCCCGCAATACTGCCGCGCCACACCCACAGAAGCGTCTCCCGCCTTGGGAAAGGCGGTCTCATCAATCATCCAAACTTCGGGTTCCGCCAGCACATCAACCACCTTTTCCGCCAGTCGTTTTTGAATCTGTTCCACCGCCCACGGACTTTGACCGACAAATTGGCGCAGCGATTGAACATCCGCCCCACCCATTCGCTCCGCCAGCGGCTCAATGGATTTGCGCCCGCCCTCCATCAGCAGACCCTGCAAGTATATCTTCGCCCAGTGGTGGCGTTCACTTCGACCGAGCGAAGCAGTCACATCAGCCAGGAAATGGTCCAGTCGCTCATCCAGGGCGGCAGCTTCTTGGGAAGTCACGCCCCCAAATTAACGGAATCGAAAATGGATGTCAATATACTTAACCTAGTATTACTAAAGAGAAAATCCCGGCGGGTCGCGCGCAAGTCGTCGAACATCTCCTTGGTGGCGTCATCATGAACCGGTGCCCAGTCGTATTTGAGATAATCGAATCCCCACAGGGCAAACTGCCGGGCATCCTGCTTCGCAAAGTGATATTTTCCAATGACAAAGGGAAATTTCTGGCTGTGGTCATGGTTGTTGGTTTCGGTGTAATCGCGGCTCCAATCCCCGTCCGCATTTTCGGATGTGCCGCCGATGTGGCGGTCATAAGTCGTCACCCACGGCGAGGAGTAGATACCGGCCTTGAGGCCAAGCCCGTGGATTTCCTGCACCATGCCGGCGATGTCGGGGAAATCCTTGCCATCGGGCTGGATGGTGTTGAGCTTGCCGCCGCGCAATCCTTGCCATCCGTCGTCCGTGTTACAATAAACCCATCCGTGCTGCGCCAGGCCCGAGTCCACCATTGCATGAGCCTGAGCGAGAACCGTTTTTTGATCAATGTGGGCGCCTGTCAGGTTGTAATTGTTCCAGCCCATGGCGGGCGTCAATCCAATTTCGTCACCAACGACAATTTTGAAAGGACGTTCCGCCTGGCCGAGGGAATTGCTGGCGCGCAACACAACCGGATAGGTGTCTTGTTTCTTCAATGCCCCCGTGATGCGTCCCGTGTCCGCATCCAGTTGCAAACCGTGCGGCAAGCCATCCGCGGAAAATTTTATTGGACGATCCCCGGTGGCGGGAATGGAATACAGGAACGGCGAACCGGGCCGCACGCCGAAAATTTTCAGGCCGTTGATGCGCGGTGTGGCGGGCGCGGGAGGCGTGAGGATGTCCACTTCGTGGAGCTGGCGTTGAACTGCGTCTGTCCCCGGCGTCTGTGCGCCGGCAATCTTTGCTGCGGTCAAGAAGATGGTTGCGCCGATAATGATGCTTCTCATGATTGGATTATTTCGAGCCGGATATTCCAAAATATTCGGCGTAGTTGCAATTCGAACCACCAGGGTTTTGTCTTGCGCCTTACGCAATCTCCCATCCAACTCGTTTTCATTTCACGCTGTTATCGTCCGCGAACAGAACCGCGCCGTCCGCCTTTCGTCGGCAGCCTATTTTCCAAACCACCAGCAAATGTTTATTGAAACCATCTTCGTGGATTTGCGTCTTAACGGTTCATACCATCTGCGAAATGAAACAACCCGTCATAAACACTTTAAAATCATTCTTAATGCTTGCCGCTTCAATTGCGCTGAACAGCTTTTGCACCGCCCAAGACGCGCAGCGGAATATCCCTGACATTTCAAAGATCCGGGGATTCAATTATGAATCTGCGCCCACCATCGGCCACAACGAAATGTGGCTGCGATACAGTTCGGCCGAAACGGCGCGCGACATGGATTACGCCAAACGGCTCAACTTGAATCAGGTTCGCGTTTTTCTGGGTTATTCCGCCTACTTCACAAACAAGCCCGCGTTTCGCTCAAACCTGGTGGACTTCATCCGCGTATGTCACGAACGCGGCATCGGCGTCATGGCCACGCTTCAATATCCCCGCGCGTGGGCTACGAATCAGAATTTATGGCCGCAGGCCAGGGAGTATGCTGTCGATTTGGTCAACACCATCGGCAACGGCAAGGAGCCTGGCCTCGCTTTCTGGGATGTTCACAACGAGCCAGGTTTTCCGCGCATCCAGTTCGCGCGACATATGGCGGGTGTCTTCCGCGAACTGGACAAGGTCACGCCTATTACCATCGGTTCCACCACCGAAGGCGAGATGGAGGCGACCGGCGGTGATTTGGTGGATGTGCTTTGCTTCCACGATTACAGTTCAACACGCCACCAGATCGATGAGCACATTGAGCGCGCGAAGCAGTATGCCGCCAGCCAGGGCAAGCAGGTCATGAACACCGAAATCGGCTGCATCGGCCGCGCCAATCCCTACGACGTGACACTTGAAGAATACGAGAAGTCGGGCATGGGCTGGTATATCTGGGAACTGATGATCACCGGCCAGTGGGGAACGGTTCATGGGGTGCTCTACGCGGACGGAACGGTGCGCGACCCCTCCATCGTCGCCGCGCTGATGGGGTTTTTCCGTAATCGCGGGCCGGAGGTCGTGCCGGAAGTTCCCGACCGAGAAGGCCGCGTCACCGCCGCCGTGGCCGCGAATAAGCAGTGGCTCGCGGATACCAACGCCGACGGGCAGCTCGGTCTGGATCTGGCCGAGCGTTCCGCGAATCTTCTGGAAGCGGCGCAACTCATCGCCATGCATGACCTGCCGACGCGGCAGGTGGATTTACTGCGCAAAGGGCAACCGGACATGCCCACCCTTCGCGCCCTGTTGCAGAAATTCACCGCGCTTCTGGAACCATATCAGCTGCCGGAGGGCGATCCTCTGCGCAACCGTCCGCCCGGCTGGATCAGGTAGAAAATTGCGCCTCGGAATTTCAGCTTATGCTTGGACCGGAAAAATCAATTTACAAATTGCTGCCCACTGCCATTGTTCTTTCAGTGGAATTGACACTCGTGGTCGCGCCCCGAAAAAACCGTTGACGCGACAAGATATGGCGCGATCGGCGGCGGCGCGACGGTCAACATCGCTGCCATCCAGAAAGCGATGGATGTTTGCAGCGCCAGCGGCGGTGGAACGATTCATGGTAATAGAAATCTATGTCACATCTCCCAGATTCTGTTGGTGGCGACCGGCCGATAGCCCGGCGTAAATTCATCAAGCTTGCCGCGCTGGCGGGAACCAGTGTTGCCGCCGGCAGTCTGCTGAGCGGATGTTCATCGGCGGCGCAGAGCGTCGCGCGCGTTCCCGCCAAAACTTCAGGTGATGCGCTGCCCGCCTTGCCACCGCTGGCGCCTATTCCTGAACTTCCGCCGAAGCAGCCGATTGGTTCCGTTGCGATGGGCGACCCGGCCACGTTCGCGGAAGTCAAAGTGAATTTCCCCATCGTCCCCGGTCCGTATGAGCCGACGTGGGAATCCATCGCGCAGAATTATCCGGGCAAGGAAGTGAGCTGGCTGCGCGAGGCAAAATTCGGCATCTGGGTGCATTTCGGGCCACAGGCCGTGGGCCAGAGCGGCGACTGGTATGCGCGCCGGATGTATATGCAGGGCGAAACCGCCTACAATAATCATCTGCGGGATTTTGGCCATCCCACCGAAGTGGGCTACAAGGATTTGTTGAGGACTTGGAATCCTGTGAAACTCGATCCCGCCAGCGTGGTGAAGATTTATAAAGATGCTGGCGCGCGTTTCCTTTTAATTCAAGGTGTTCATCACGACAATTTTGACAATTGGAATTCCGCCTACCAGCCATGGAACGCCGTCAACCTCGGCCCCAAGCGCGATTTTCTGGGCGAGTGGTCCAGGTCAGTGCATGAAGCGGGGATGCGCTACGGCGTTTCCTTCCATCACGAATACACCTGGTGGTGGTGGCAGAAATCCCTGGGAGGTGACAAAACCGGGCCAAAAGCGGGCGTGCCTTACGACGGATATCTCACGCTCGCGGACGGCAAGGGCAAATGGTGGGAAGGCATGGATCCTCGCCTGCTCTACGGCGTGGACTTGCGCGAATACATCGGCTGGGATCAGGACAGTTGGTGTCCGAAGCAGGGCATTCTAACCAACCATCAGGAATACTGCCAATGGTATGTCACGCGCTGGGCGCTGCGCATCATGGATGTGGTCCGCAAATACGACCCCGACTTCATTTACACCGACGGCAATTCCACCCAGCCGTTCACCGGATATTTGAGCGCGACCGGCCACAAATGCGACGCCATGCAGCGCGTCATCGCCGACTACTACAATCACACCCTCAAAACCCGCGGCAAGGTGGACACGTTCAGCATCGTGAAATTTCATCCGGGCGGCAACGGCGTGGTCAACACCTCCGAGGACAACTGGCCCGGCGGCATCAAGACCGACCAGCCGTGGATTGGCGAGACGGCCTACGGCGACTGGTATTACGCGCCCGGCTTCGTTTACAGCGCAGGGGCGCTCATCCGCCACATGCTCGAATGTGTTTCACGCGACGGTTGCTTCTGCGTCAACATCGCCATGCGTCCGGACGGTTCGCTGGATGACGGCAGCCTGAAAATGCTCGCGGAAGTGGGCGACTGGATGAAAATAAACGGCGAAGCCATTTACGGCAGCAGCGCGTGGATTAAATTCGGGGAAAGCGCTGGCAACCGTATCCGGCAATCTCCCACAGGCAAAATCAACCAGCGCCAGGCAAACTTCAAATTCAGCCCGCAGGATTTTCGCTTCACCGCCGGCAAAGACGGCTCTGTGTATGCCTTTTGCATGACCGTGCCCGATCCGGGCACTGCGCTGAAGATCACCTCAATGGGCTCAAACGCGCAGCCCGCCGTGCCCGCCGTCAAATCCGTCAGCCTGCTCGGACCACCGACTCCGGTTGACTGGAAGCAAACAACGGACGGTTTGGAAATCAATTGCCCCACTCAAATGCCCTTTAACATCGCCCTCGTGTTCAAAGTGAATTTCACCACGGCATAGCCAACCAACTAAGTCTCGACCCAGTTTTTGATCTATCAAATACTTGAGTGACCCCACCCTGCTTGCTTCTTGCAAGCGGAATCAATTGCCGTTCTGCCAAAAGCCTTGGTGTTCCCCAGAAGTCAACGGCACATCCAGCCAGTGTCCTTGATGTTTCACTTTGTGTGCGCCGGTCTTGAGAACAACATCATCCAATTCGGCGGAGAATGTTCCGGTGCCGACGGGAAGTCGCAAGTGGATGGTTGTTCCGGCTGTCAGCCTCGACGCGTCGATCGTGTAGTTCCACTGGCTGCCTTCCTGTTTCCACGAAACCGTGACTTGGCCAAATTCCGTCTCCACCGTGCCTGAAGCCTCCGTCAAGTCGCCCAGACGCGGTTCGATGAGGATGGATTTTTTCTGGGCCGGCCCGTCGAGTCGCACGCCCAGAACGTAGGAGCTTAAGAAATAAGCCGGAAACATTCCATAGCAGTGTGCCTGCGACCCCCAGGAATGCAGGCCCTCAAACGCCGCCTCGTAGGGGCTATAGGCCATGTCCTTCCACTCGGCGCGCAGCTTGTTCAAAACGGCCAGGTCTTGCGCCGGGTCATCCGCGCCGTATTGCTGTTTGAAAAAATAATAATACTGCATGATGTCGTTTTCCGTCGGCGGGTGGGCCATCAGATATTGGGTCACACTTGCACGGCGATTTTCCGGAACCACGCCTTGATCCAGGGTGAACAGCGCGGCGTGGCGCGTGGGTTCAATCAAATTGTTTTCAACCTTCAACTTGAGCGGACGATAGCCGGAACCCTTTCTGGCGGTGGCTAGATCATAATAACCGGCGTAGTAAGTCCCGTCTTCCTTGTCCCAAAGCACGTTGTTGATGGCCGTGGCCAGGTCTTTGGCGGCACGGTCGAATTTATTCGACTGCTGCTTTTCGCCGATGACATTTCCCAAAAACGCTGCGTCGGCCAGCGCGCGATAGACGAACGCGTTTAATGCTGTGCCTTCGCAGGTTTGATAACCGACCGGGTCGCCCCAGACCACCCATTCGCGCGCCAGCACAAGCCCGCGCGGAGTCCGGCGGTCGAGAAAGTAATTCATCTGCGCAACAATCGCGGGCCAGATTTCGCAGATAACATTGGTCTGGCCGCAGCTTTCATAATATCGCCGCGCGCCCTCCACCCAATCGCCCGCGCGGTCTTCCATTTTGGCGTGAATGTCAAACCGGTCGGAACTGGTGTGAGCCTTCACCCAACCGCCGGGCTGCAATGTGTAAGCCGTGCGGCGCAGCATCTCTTCGAGCAAACGTGGGTCGGAATCAATTACCTTTCCATCGGTGGTTGGCCCGGCCATCACCACTCGCGTGACATCGAAAGCCGGCGGGTCGCAATCCATCCACTCGACCCGTTCTCGGTCGGTGCAATCCACATAGGCATCCTCGCTGGTGATTTCGAGTCCGCGCACGCACGTCTTCCAAAGCCGGTTCAGCAACGGGTCGCTGGAATCAAATGAGCCGACTTGCTCGAATGGATAAAGCCGCTCGACAAATTTCACGCCCAGCAAAGTTACCCGGCCCGACTTCACACGAATCCGACCTTCATAAATCGAGTGTGTATCGGTGGTGATGAACGTCTGTCTCCCCGCGCGGCAGATGAATCGGTTTTGCGCGGAGGCGCCGCGACCCATTGAGGATTCCGGCAGGTAAGCCAGTCTGCAGCTCGCTGCCTGCATCCGCGTCCACTTCGATCTGCGTGTAAGCAAGAACCAGATGTGGAAACTTAAAACCAATTTCCTCGCCGCCGTTCAGCGTCACCGGCCAGTCCGTCGTGTCCTTCCATTCCGGTTCAACCACCGTTTCACCGAGCAGCGGGATCCGCCGCGCCGTCAGCGCGCCCCAACTGTTCTGCGCCGGTTGCGCCGCCGCCCACTTGCTGTCGTCGTAATCCGGCAAAGTCCAGTCGCCATCCTCCACGCGGGCGTCCACCGTGTCGTAAATGTTCGCCCAGTCCGTCGTCACTTGGCGGTAGCGCGTCTGGTCGCTCCATTTCCAGGTCGCATCCGTGGCGCAAATCATCTGGCCAGCTTGCTTCAATTGTGCCGTAAGACCCGGCGCGTGCATCCGGGTTTTGCCGTTGCTGATGCGGCTGGCGACCAGCACGACAATAACATTGTCCCCGGTGTGCAGGTTTGTGGTGATGTGCAGGGAATCATATTCGGGGGCCAGCGGTTCAAAACGCGCCGGGCCGCGCTGCACATATTGGCCGTTGACCCAGAGCATGTAACGGGTGTCGGCAAAAATTTGCATCGTCACTTTCTTTTCCGCATCTGCCACTTGAAAATGCTTCCGGAAAGCGACGCACGCTCCCCTTTTCTGGTCCGCATCCGGTTGTCCCGTCCAAATCAACGTAGTTGAGAGTCTCGTTCCGTCCAAATCTGCGACTTGCGCCGTCAACGCGCCGGCCGGGGCAAGAATTCCGAGAGACACCGCGATAATGAATTTGTGAAAGATGGATTTCATGTCAGCGATTCGGAGTGCGTTTGACTGATTCTGCAAAAGAATGTGATGTTTGGAAATCATTTCCAGAGACCGCCACCGCTGGGTTTCACAACGTGTAGATGTTGCAACCACCCGGCGCTGGCGCACAACAGCAAGAAGACCAATATGCTGGAACTTCTGCTGGCAGCCCTGATTGGATGAGAGGCTTTTCCCGCGAAACTTGGACTTTCTACGCCATAGGCGAGGGTCGCAATCCGACCATCGGGGACAGTCATTAGGCATAGCAGCTTGGTGGGCGTGTCCATTTTCTGGTGCCAGACGAAATAAAACATTTTCCATCAAAAACACTTCCCGCGCACTACAATGATGCAGAGCGAGTGCGTGGGCACGTCAAATACGAACCACGCAAAAACGCGTCAAAAACATGAAGCAAGAAAATCGGTGCGCTATAGAATGAGGTTATGAATGACACAAAATTATGGGTTTGCCTGAACAGGGCTGCAGTAATTACCAATGTGAACTTTGAGGCATTATTGCGGCGGGGTGCGTAGTGGCATGAGGTAACCCACAACAAATCTGGCACAAATGGAATTCGCGCCTACCTAACTATTTTATAGATAGGTAGATATGGAGCTAGCGAAGGGATTCGAATCATGGCCAGAAAATCTCCCACTCGCTCATCCCCGCCAATCATCGCCACTTGCCGCCCGTCACGTCCAGCCGGTTTTTCTCCCTTTTGGCAGGGACGGGCAAGGACGGGCGCGCAAATTGGCGCAAATCCACGGCCAAGTCGTCCTTCAGTCCGCTCGGCGTCAGTGTTGCATGCACTCGAACTCATCGTCGCAACCATCAGCTGATTCCCGGCGCGTTGCAACCGCAATCCGGCGGGGCGAATTCACGGTGCGACATCAAGGGTCTTGCACGACCACCGACGAAAACTTTATGCACGACTGGATGCCGACACGTCGGTATTTCTCCGGAACCTTGCGATGGCGCGGTCACCATCCTTGGGGTTGAAACGAATTGTGGATCCGATTTCCCGGAAAAGGATGGTTTCCTTTCTGCATCTGATGTCGGATGTCTCACTCTTACACGCCGTGGGGGCGCACTACCGCCTGTTTCCTTAGCAGCTCAATTCAACTGTTTTGAAGTTTTCAAAATCCTCTGCAAAGTATTGTGGGCCGATAAAATTATGCTGGTTGCCCACACTCTGTTTGATAAGCTTGTTTCAATATTAACTAGCGGCAAATTTAACCTGTCGAAGTATGGATCGTTCCTCCGGTTCTCCGTGCGCAGAGGGTCATGTTGACGTGGCCGATCCGCTGGCTTGGTTCAACGACATGATTGATCATTGCTACGACTACTCGGGAGCTGCCAAGGCGCAAGGCCGGCCCATCGTCGGCATCATGTGCGAATTCACCCCGCGCGAAATCATCCTCGCCGCCGATGCGGTGCCGGTCTGTTTGTGCGGCGGCTCAGCGGCAACCATTCCCGCCGCCGAACAATTTCTGCCCGCCAATCTGTGCCCGCTCATCAAATCCACCTTCGGCTATCACGTCACCGGCAAAAATCCATTCCTGAACTGGGCGGATTTGATGGTCGCCGAGACGACCTGTGACGGCAAAAAGAAGATGTTCGAGCTGATGGGCGCAACCAAGCCGATGTATGGTGCTCGAACTGCCGCAGAAGGCCGACGATGCCGACGCGCTTGAACACTGGACGCGGGAGGTGCGCAAGTTCAAGGAGCACCTGGAACAACGATTTCAAACGCACATCACCGACGAGAAACTGCGCGCGGCCTGCCGGTTGATGAACCGCGAACGCCAGTTGCGCCGGCAACTGGCCGCGTTGATGATGCGCGACCCGCCGCCGCTTACCGGCCGGCAGTTGATCGAGTTCAAAAGCAACATTTCCGGCATCGAAGCCGATTTGCAGCAGTATGAAAATGCGCTGAAGATTTTCACGGAGCAGAAGCGACAACCTGACAAACCCGAGATCCGCGTGCTGCTGACAGGGGTGCCGCTGGTCCACGGCGCGGAGCGCGTGCTGGAACTGATCGAAGACGCCGGCGCGGTGGTCGTCGCCATGGAAAATTGCACCGGCCTCAAGCCGATTCTCGACGATGTGGATTTGGACGAGCCGGACGTTTTGCGCGCCATCGCCCGGAAATATTATCACCTCCCCTGCTCGGTCATGACGCCGAACACCCGGCGCTTCGAGACGCTGCGCTCGCTGGCGGCGAAATTCCGTCCGCACTGCGTCATCGAGCTCGTCTGGCAGGCGTGCCTCACCTACGACATTGAATCTCTCCAAGTCCGCAAACTGGCTGAGGAGGAATTGCATCTGCCCTACTTGAAAATCACGACGGACTATTCGCCGTCGGACTCGGCGCGAATTTCGGCGCGCGTCGAGGCCTTGTTTGAAACCATCCGGGCCAGACAATCCAAATGAAAAGTGTGCCACAGATCCGCCTTTCCGATGTGCAAGCCGTTTATTCCGGCCCCGAAGGCCGGCTCTGGGAACTGCTCATGGGCGAACAGATTCACATTGGCGGCTTTCAATCCTCAATGGACCTTGCGCAACGCGCCGGCATCGGCACCGCCGCGCGGGGGATTGACCTCTGCTGCGCCACCGGCGCGGGCATGAGGTTCCTGGTGCGCTTCCTCAACGTCGGCGCGCATGACCGGTGTGGACGCCACGCCGGCAATGATTCAACTTGGCCGTCGCCGCAACGCCGATGAAGGATTGGCGGACAAGATTTCGTTTGTTGAAGGCGATGCCTGCGCCACCGGCCTGCCATCAGGCCATTTTGATTTTGTTTGGGGCGAAGACGCATGGTGCTACGTTGAGGACAAGCTGCGGTTGATCACCGAAGCCGCCCGGCTCGTCAAACCGGATGGCAAAATCGCCTTCACCGACTGGATGGAAGGCCCGGCGGATTGACCGACGCCGAAGCCGCACGCTGCCTCGGCTTCATGAAATTTCCAAACGTGCTCACGCTGGTTGAATACCAGTCCCTGCTGGAAAAAAACGGATGCGCGGTGAAGGTCGCGCAGGACACCGGACGTTTTGCCGCTGCTGTGACGCTTTACCTCGAAATGATCGAAAATCAGCTCACCTACGACGCGCTGAAAATCATCGGCTTCGACGACGCGCTGGCGCAAAAGCTGGTGGGCGAAATGAAATTCATCCAATCGCTCGCCCAAGCCGGCAAAATCATCCAGGGCCTCGTCGTCGCGGAGAAAATTCGATAAGCCCGCCGCCCAAACATGCTCGTGTTTCTCACCAGCCCGTGGATCCCCGGCGAATGGGTGCGGGCGCACGGACTTCACCCGCGCGATGTCTGGTCCGCAGACGGAGTTCCGGCGGGGAGCATTGCCGCTTTCCGCCGGCGTTTGCGCGTTTGCGGAAGGGGCAGTTCGCTTTGCCGAAATGCAGCCGGATTCCGCCGTCATCTTCGCCACGAGTTGCGACCAACTGCGGCGCGGTTTTGACGCGGCAATCTTCCATGGCCAGTCCCGCGCATTTTTATTCAACCTTCCGGCGACGCAAACCCCGGCCGCGCGGCAGATCTATCGCGCCGAAATGGAACGGCTGGGGCGATTTCTCGTGGAGCTGGGCGGGCATGCACCGACGCCGGACATTCTGCGGCGTGAAATACGTCAGGCGGAGCAGGAACGGCAACAGGAACGCCAATCCATCCCGGCTCCACCGAACAAAAAAGTCCCGCTGGCGCTCGTCGGCGGACCGTTGACCGCATCGGACAGGAATTTGCTCGAAGCGATTGAAGCCGCCGGCGGATGTGTCGCGTTGAACGCCACCGAAAACGGCGAACGCAGTTTGTCTTTGAAATTCGATTGGGACGCCGCCGATGACCCGTTCGACGCGCTTGTCACCGGCTATTTTGAAAACATCGTTGGACGTGTTTCAACGTCCGAACACACGGCTTTATTCGTGGTTGAAGCCGCGATTGCTGTCGCGTCATGCGCGCGGCATCGTGCTCTGGCATTTCACCGGCTGCGACCTCTGGCGGGCCGAGGCGCAAACCTTGAGGGAAACATTCGGCCTGCCGGTTCTGCTGCTCGAAGCCGGAGAAGCCGCAGGGATATCGCCGCGCGACGTCAACCGCCTCCAGGCTTTTGTGGAAACGCTGAGATGAACGCCACGCCGCGCAAACTGAATCTGGCCGGATGGGATGGGCGCTATGCGCAACTGCATCGCCAGGGCTTGCGCGAACCGGCCTACGGCGGCCCGCTGCGGCGGCACGTGGAGCGCGAAAGAGATTTCCGGCTGCGAGCAACTGCAATTTGACAATTCGCCCGCCGCGCTCCGGCTCTGGAATTTTTTGCTGACGGAAAATGAGCGGCTGCATCAAGCCCGCGCGCGCGGCGAAAAAATTGTCGGCACGATGAAAGACCTCGGCACGGTGCCGGTCATGGCCTATTCGCTGCCGGGCGTGCGGGCGTTCTATCCCGACGGCGCGTGGTGGACGCCCTGCCTCATGGAATGCAGCGACAAGCTGCTGCAACAGGCGGAAGCGATGGGCATTGACGCCTCGTTTTGTCCGGTGCGCGCCATGCTGCCGGCGTTTGAGAATGGCGAACATTTTCCGCGCCCGGACTTGCTGATTTGCAGCACCGGCGCGGTCTGTGACGATTTTTCCGCCATTGCGCAACGGCTGGAACATTTTGGCCATTCGATTTTCTGGTGGGAAATGCCGCGTCGCCGCAAGCCGGAAGCCGGTGAAGACTCCTGCGCGTTGCCGGGAAATCTCGCCGCGCCCCAAATCCAAGTGGATTGCGTGCGGACGGAATTGCAGCGCGTTGCCGAAGCACTCGGCGAACTGGCGGGACAGGCTTTGGACGATGATCTTTTGGCGGCAGGCATTCGCGAGGCAAATCAAGTGCGCTCGCCGGCTGGAGCGAGTTGCGAAAAATGGTTTATACCGCGCCCGCCGCGCCGCTGCCTGCTTTGGAAATGCTCGTCGCGGAAATGCTCGCGATTCATTTCTGTTCCGACCGCGAGGAAACTATTGCCGTGCTGGACGGCTTGCTGGCCGAAGCACAGGCGCGGGTCCGGCAAAACCGCTTTGTCATTGGCGCGGACGCCGTGCGGATTTTCTGGGTGAATCCGGTCGCCGACCTGCGGGCGATGAATTTGCTGGAAGATTGCGGCGGGCGCATCTGCGGCTCGGATTTCATGTTCACGCACGCGCTGGATTTGATTCCCGAAAATCTGCCGCCGTTGGAGGCGCTGGCCCGCACCGCGCTGGCCGATCCGATGGTTGGTCCGGCGAGCGACCGTGCCGCGCGCATCGTCCGCGAATGCAAGGCGAACCGCGCCGAGGCCGTGGTCGTGTCGCGCATTCCCGGCGCGAGCCATTGTGCGCGCGAGGGAGAAATCATCCGCGAAACTGTGCGGCGGGAGATCGGAATTCCAGCAATCGAGCTTGAAATTCCGCCAGTTTGTGATGCCCTGCTGCCGACGCTCGCTCTCGCGCTTGCAGGCGCTCGTGGAAACCGCCAAGAATAAGGCTAAAAGCTGAAGGCCAAATGCTGAAACACCGAATTCGCTTTAGCCTTCAGCCTTCAGCCTTTAGCCTTCGCCCATGATTTGCGCCGGCATAGATGCGGGTTCGCGGGCCATCAAGGCGGTGTTGTTCGACACCGACCGGTCGCAGATTTTGGCTTCCGGCCTGGCCGACCAGGGCGTGGAACAGGAACGGCTGGCCACGCAACTTTTTGAAAAGCTGCTGCGGGATGCCGGGCTGGACGCGTCCGCAGATTTCCGGCATCGTCGCCACCGGTTACGGACGCAATGCCATTCGCTTCGCCGACACGACCATCACCGAAATCACCTGCCACGCGCGCGGCGTGCACCATCTTGCGCCGGATGCGCGCACGGTCATCGAAATCGGCGGGCAGGACAGCAAGGTCATCGCGCTCGAAGACGGCGGACGGGTCCGCGATTTTGCGATGAACGACCGCTGTGCCGCCGGCACCGGGCGGTTTCTGGAAATGGTCGCCACGCGGCTGGACTTGGATTGGGATAAATTGTCGGCACTGGCGCAACAAAGCCAAAAGCCCGCGCTCATCAGCAACATGTGCGTCGTGTTTGCCGAAACGGAAATCATCGGGTTGCTCGCCGACGGCAAGCCGTTGCCGGACGTGGTGGCGGGTGTGCAGAATGCCATTGCCACACGTGTTTCGGCGCTGGCTGGCCGGTTCATTTCCCCGCCGGTTTATTTCACCGGCGGCGTCGCATTGCAACCGGGGATGGGGCGCGCGTTGGAGGAGGTCTTGTCTTGCCCGGTCCGCGTCGCGCCGCAACCGCAATTCACCGGTGCGCTCGGTGCGGCGGTGCTGGCCGGCGAACGAAAAAAGAACGTCTGTAAGCAACTGCCTTCACCGGCAAATCGCCGGCAGCACCATTCCGAAGACGAACCAGAGGATCAGCAAACCACTGATCGCCGTGCCTGCCATGGCGGCAATCCGGTTCGCATTCCGGATCCAAGCAACAATGCTGACGACCAGCGCAATCGGAGGGGTCAGGATTATCGCCAGCCCGCCAAGGGCTGAAATGGGCGATCCTCATCCCGGCTGCAGCAGGACCATCAGCGCTAAGGTCGCCGGCGCAACCAAGGACAGATACAGCCCGGTCCGCCCGGCATTCCACCGGCCGGACACAGGCTCATTTGCGTTTGGGTTTGGCGCCAGCATTCAAGGAGATTCCAGTTTGACTTCAATCGGCTGGCTGATGGTTTCCACCGGCGCCAGATTGAATTGGACTTTGACCGTGACGGTTTTGCCGATCAATTCCGCGGGCACTCGCCATGAGTGCGAACAAACGCCGCTTCACCCAAACTCCATGTCGCCCGATTCCACCAGTTTCCCATTGGCGGTCATGATGGAGTAGGTCGGCTTCGGCGGCTGGCGCACGTTCCCCTTGCCCAGGAGGTAGAAGCCCGAATATGTTTCGCCGCCCGCTCCGGTCACCGAAGCCTGAATGCGTTGCTGCCATGGTTGATCCGCGGCACTGGAATTCCCCAATAGACGGGAAAACAACGAGCCGGACCCTGATGTGGTAGCGACGACAATACTGCTGTCGCGACTGGAAGAAACTTTGATTTCCAGCGGCGAACCGCACTTGAACGGCGTGGAGGCGCCCGCCTCTGCTTTCGTGATTTCTTTCACGACGTGTTTGTTTCCGCTCATGACCAAGGTTTCGTCCGGACTTGTTTTGACATTGATCAGGCAGGAATAAAGCCAGTAATTGCCGGGGGGCACTGTGACTTTCCCATTTTCGACGCCAGCCTGAAGCAACTGCCATTGGCCGGGCGCGCCTTCCCAAGCCAGCTGAATCTGGCTTACCTGTTTGCCCTGCGGTTGCAGCGCCAGTTCCGCCTGCGGCCCTGTCCACGGCTCCAGCGCGAGCGATTTGCAGTCAGCAGCCAGGGTGGCTTTGCAGGGTTTCGCGCCGAGATACAGAATCGGTCCAAAGGGCGCCGATGAGTCGTTCCCAACGGAATTCTGGAATTTGGCGGTGCCGTCATTGTCCACGAGAAAATAATCGCCGCCCTGGAAATACCAGTTTGTCTCGACACCGCTCTTGGAGGCTATTGGTTGGTTTAAATCGCCCAGCCGGAAATTGCAGTTTCCATCCACGATGCCCACCTTCCGCGTCACACCGCCCAAGTCCACAGTCGTTTCCAGATACCAGCCGGCTTTCAGACGCAACTGGGCGAGAACGACGCTCCGCTGATTTGGGCCGGCAACACCGGATTGCATGTAGAGATACACCTGCGCGTAATAAATGGGTTGCCATTCGCCAATCTTTTTACTGGCCGGCAGCAGGACCGGGCCGAAAAGCGCTATTTCCGGTTGGCTGTTCGCGGACGTTTGCCCGGCCTGCTCCACGCGCTGAACCACGGCATCGTCCGTCAGGTCGCCATTTTGGTTCATGTCCATGATCAGGCGGTCATAACCTTTGCCTTCGCCTTTGGATTCATCAAGCCGGAACCAAAGCGGGTTTGTGCCGGTGGAAAGCTGCCCGTAAAGGGGATGCAGGGAAACCGCCGGCGGCTGTTTGATAATGCCGGGCTGTTGGTTTGGCTGGGCCGTCCCATACAGGCCCGAACCGCCGGGAAACGACATCGCCTCCGGCGCGGTGAGGGTCTTGAATTCGAGCGGAAAATCTTTCGCCGGCGTGAGAAACGGGAAGGCGGTCAAAACCAGCCCGCAGAGCAGCATTGATTTGGTCATAAAATGGCTCCGGTTAATCCAACAACAATAATTAAAACACAACCATAACCTGTTGTCAATAAAATATACAAATAGTATTAGCTAATCATAATCAGCAGACAGCGTAATGACGGCGGCGAACAGGACGCCTCGTGGTCGTGCCCGGCCCGCGTCGCGCCACGACCGCAGTCCACCGGCACCTGTCCGGTCGCAGATGGCAAACGCCAAAATTCTTTGTCAATTTTAGCCTTTAGCCTTCAGCCTTCAGCCTTTAGCCTTTTTCTTATGCCGGATCAAAAACATGAATTGCTCCGAACGCTTCCAGCGGTCACCGACTTGCTGAAAAGTGAAACCGCCGCCGGCTGGCTCCGATGGCATCCACAGCCGCTCGTCACCGAATGTCTGCGCCGCGCGCTGGCGGATGTCCGACTACAATTTTTGAATGGCGCCGCCATTGAGAGTGGCACAGGTGTCCCGCCTGTGAGTTCCAAAACCGATGGATCGTCCACAATGGAAACACACAGGCAAGATGCCTGTGCCACTACGGATGCTGTCCTGGCACTGGCGGAAAGTTTCCTTCGCCGGGCCACCGAGCCGCACGTTCGCGAAGCCATCAATGCCACCGGCATCATCCTGCACACCGGCCTGGGCGCGCTGTCCTCCCGGAGGGCGTGGTGGACTCGATGCTCGGCGAATTGAAGGGTTATTGCACGCTGGCCGTGGACCGCGAAACCGGCGAACGCGCCGAGCGCGATGAATTGGTGGAATACATTTTGACGGAACTGACCGGCGCGGAAGCCGCCACGGTCGTCAACAACAACGCCGCCGCCACCATGCTCACGCTCGCGGCGCTGGCGGCGCAGAAGGAAGTCATCGTCTCGCGCGGACAGCTCATCGAAATCGGCGGCTCGTTCCGGCTGCCGGAAGTCATGGCGCAGAGCGGCGCGCGGCTCGTCGAGGTCGGCGCGACGAACCGCACGCATCTCAAGGATTATCAGAAGGCCGTCACCGAAAACACGGCGGCGATTTTGCGGGCGCATCCGAGCAATTACCGCATCGTCGGCTTCACCAGCGAAGTGCCGCTGCGCGAACTGGCGGAACTGGCGCACAGCCGCAATTTGATTTTGATTGATGACCTCGGCGCCGGCGCGCTGCTTGACTTGAAACAATTCGGCCTGCCGCACGAACCAACCGTGCGCGAATCCATCGAGGCCGGCGCGGACGTGGTTTTGTTCAGCGGCGACAAACTCATCGGCGCGGGACAGTGCGGCATCATCGTTGGAAAAAAAGCGTTGATTGAAAAACTCCGCAAACATCCGCTGATGCGCGCCGTCCGCGTGGACAAAACCTGCCTGATGGTTCTGGAGCGGACGCTGCAACTGTTCCGCGATCCGGCGCGGTTGCGAACCGAACATCCGACTTACCGCATGGTCAGCACGCCGCTGGATGTTTTGAAAACGCGCGCCAAGAAACTCGCGCGCCTGATTTCCTCCGAAGCGCCCAAGGCCAAAATCGAAATTGCCGAAAGCGAGGCTTTTCTCGGCAGCGGTTCATTGCCGACGGAAGCCATTCCCAGTTTTGTTGTGACAGTTTCCGTTGCCGGGCATGAGCGCCACCGAACTGGCGCGGCGGTTGCGGCTGGACGACGCCTGCGTTTTCGGCCGAATCGAAGATGATTGCGTGCGGCTGGATGTCCGCACGCTGACGGACGAACAATTGCCGGTGGTTGCCGGCGCGCTGGGGAGGATCGCAAAATGAACATTCTGGGAAACAACCCACGTCCAACATCCAACATCGAACATCCAAGGAAAGCGCCCCGCCTGTTCGGAGTTTCACTGGATGTTGGATGTTGGATGTTCGGTGTTCGTTGTTCCGGTTCTTCGTCATGACCTCCCGCCGCAACATCATGCTCGGCACCGCCGGCCACGTGGACCACGGCAAGAGCGCCCTGGTCAAGCTGCTCACCGGCTGCGAAACCGACACGCTCGCCGAGGAAAAATCAGCGCGGCCTCACGATTGACCTTGGCTTTGCGCCCTGCCAGCTCGCCGACAAGCGCGTCGTCGGCATCGTGGACGTGCCGGGCCACGTGGATTTCATCCGCAACATGGTTGCCGGCGCGCACGGCATTGACGTGGTGATTTTCGTCGTCGCGGCGGACGACGGCATCATGCCGCAAACGCACGAGCACCTGCACATTCTCACGCTGATGGGTTTGCGCCACGGGCTGGTGGCGCTGACGAAAACTGATCTGGTGGACGCCGCGCGGCGGGATTTTGTGATCCAGGATTTGCGCCGGCTGCTGGCGGAAACATTTCTGGCCAACGCGCCGATTTGTCCGATTTCCAACATCACCGGCGAAGGCTTCGACGGTTTTTTCGATTCGCTGAATGAAGTCGTGAAAGCCTGCGGCGACCGCGAATGCGGCGGGCCTTTCCGGTTGTGGGTGGAGGACTGCGTTCACCATTCGCGGCGCGGGCACGGTCGTCACCGGCATTCCCACGCATGGCCGGGTTTGCCCCGGCGACGAGTTGCATCTGCTGCCCGCCGGTTTGGCCGGGCACGTCCGCAAAATGCAGGTCTATGGCGAGGATGCCACGGAAGGCAGCGCCGGCGAATGTGTCGCTTTGAACATCCCGGAACTGGACCACGAAGCCGTGCGGCGCGGCATGGTGCTCTGCGGGTCAAATTCATTCGAGCCGGTCACGATGATCGAGGCGGAACTGAAAATCCTGAAATCCATTTCCGGCAAAATCGAGGACTACCTCGAAGTGCAATTTCACGTTGGCACCGCGTCGGTGGCGGCGAAGTCTGGCAATGCTGGAAAACACGGAAATGGCCGGCGGACAAAGACAATTTGTCCAGCTTCGCCTCGCCTCACCGCTGCCACTGGTGCCGGGTGAAAGATTTGTGGTTCGTGCCAATGTCGCCGGCGCCGGCGGCAGCGGGTCTGACGACCATCGGCGGCGGCCAAATCCTCGGCTTGAGCAACGTGCGCCTGCGCCGGAAAAAGCAGTGGACGCTTGATGTGCTCGCCGCCCGGCGCGAAGCCGTCGCCGATCCGCTGCGCTGGTGCGAGCAGATGGTGCGCGAAAGCGAAGCGCCCGCCACCGTTGCCAGCCTTCAGAAGAAATGCTGGAGCCGCGCGGAGGAAATCACCGCAGCCCTTGAAAAACTGCGCGCGGAAAACCGGCTTGTTTTGGCGCCGGGTGGCGGTTGGATACATGGCGCGGTTCTTCAAAAGTTCGCGGAAGATATTCTCACTGCCGTCCAAAAGTTCCACACGACAAACCCGCAACGCGCCGGCGTCAGCCGCGAAGAACTGCTGGCGGAACTTGGCTTGAATCCGGCTTTTCTGGAGGCGGCCGCCGATTGGCTGCTCCAGTCCAAACAGCTGGAACGCAACGGCGCTCTGCTGGCGCGGGCGGGCTGGAATTCGCGGCTGCCGGACCGCGACCAGAAAGCGTGCGACCAGATCGCCGCGAAATTGAAGTCGGCCGCATTTGCGCCGCCAAGCCTGGAGGAACTGGCCGTCGCGCTGAGCGAAACGCTGCCGCGCATTGCGACGCTGGCGAAATTGCTCGCCGAACGCGGCGTAGTCGTGCGGCTCGACGACCGGATTTGGATGCACCGCGACGCCGTGGAAGCCGGCAAGCAAACCGCGCTGAAACTTTTCCAGAAAGCGCCGGCGTTTTCCACGATGGATTTCCGCGACGCGCTCGGCGTCAGCCGCAAATTCGCCGTGCCGCTGGTGGATTACCTCGACAAAATCCGTTTCACCGTCCGCTCCGGCAACAACCGCACGCCGGGCGTCGAAGCGAAAAAACTTTTGAACCCCGTAGCAGCCGATGGAAGGAAGCTCTAACTTATTTTGAATTTGAGATATGAGCCTCCTTACGTCGGCTGCCACAAAATTGATATGAAAATTGACTTGGAAAAACGCCGCCGGATGATGGAACGGTCCCGCCGGTTGGGACATTGCATCTGCGACGTGCGTCGCCCATGCCCGTGCGATGTCTTCCGCAACGACGGCATCTGCCCCTGCGCCGGCGAGCGGCCCGATCCGGTGGACTCCGCGCAGGTTAAGCTGATGCAATGGGTGCGCAATGCCGGCTGCGCCTCCAAAATTGCGCCCGCCGATCTGGACGCGGTGCTGGCGCGGCTGCCGGCGGTCGAACGACCCGGCGGTGATTTCCGGCCTGGCCGCCGCCGATGACGCCGCGATTTACCGGATTTCAGAAAATCTGTGCCTCGTGCAAACGGTGGACGTGTTCACGCCATGCGTGGATGACGCGCGGCTCTTCGGCAAAATCTGCGCCGCGAATTGTCTCTCGGACATTTACGCGATGGGCGGCACGCCGCGCACGGCGTTGAGCGTGCTGGCGTTTCCCTCCGAAAAATTGCCGGGCGAAATCGTTTTTCAAATGCTCGCCGGCGCGATGGAGAAATTTCAGGAGGCCGGCGTCGCGCTCGTCGGCGGCCACAGCGTCAAGGACGACGAAATCAAACTGGGCTTTGCCATCACCGGATTGATTGATCCGGCGGTTGCCGCCGCGCTGGAAAAACCGCAGGTCGGCGACGTGCTGGTATTGACCAAGCCGCTCGGCACGGGCGTGCTCACATTCGGCCAGCAAATCGGGCGCGGGCACGCGGCGGGATTGGCGGCGGCACAGGTTTCAATGGCCACGTTGAACGGGGCGGCGGCGGAGGCGATGAAGGAAGCGGGCGCCTCGGCCTGCACGGACGTGACGGGCTTCGGTTTGTTCGCGCATTTGCACCGGATGCTGCGAGCGGGCGGACTCGGCGCGGAAGTTTTCGCTGGCGCGTTGCCGGCGTTTCCCGGTGCGGTGGACGCGCTGCGGCAAGGCGTGATTCCGGGCGCGGTGGAACGCAACCGCGAATATGTGGGCGAGGCCATCCACATCGCGCCGGACGTGGACGAGGCGCTGGTCAATCTGGGGTTTGATGCGCAGACTTCCGGCGGTTTGCTGATTGCCATTACGCCGGAGCGGCTGGAGGCTTTGCAGCAATCTCTCGCCCGGCGCGGCGTCAGCGATTTTGTCATCGGCCAAATCGTCGCTCCGTCTGATAAAGAAATCCTGGTCAGTCGTGACGCTCCTGAAACGACAGTTCGGAGTTCCGCGTTCACCCGACCGCCTGAAGGCGGAACTCCAAACCCAAACATCAAATCCATGAACCCATCCACATCAGATTCCACCACTCATCACGATGGCTGCTGCGCGGACATTTTCAACGGCCCGGCAGCGCCAAGTTCCGTCGGCGAAACGCAAAGCGCTTTCGGCGCGATGATGCGCGCGGCGCAGGCGTCCGGCGCGTTGAACGAAAAAGCCAAGGAACTGATTCTCTTCAGCCTGGTGGTCCAGCAGCCGATGCGAGCCGTGCTTTGACGCGCATTTCCGCCGGGCGCGCGAACTGGGCATCACGCAGGCGGAATTGGACGAGGCGGCATGGTGCGCGATTGCGATGGGCGGCGCGCCGGTGAAGATGTTTTATCAGGAGAGCCTCGGGCGAATGACGAAACCATAATGACGAATGACGAGAGAATGCTCAAATGACTCAATGCGCTATTTACAAAGGAGTTTGGGACAAAGCAGTATAAATTCCTCTGTCCTCAATTCCTTTGTCGCATTCGGGCTTCATTCATCATTTGTCATTCCTTCCAGCGACGCTTGCAAACCGCGGCAAAACATGTCATGCTTCAACCATGCCCGACAGCGGCAATAACCGGTTTCCGCCGGGAATAACCAGACTCGCCTTGGGTTTGTTTGTTTGCGGCCTGGTTGGCATCGGATTGGCGTTCCACATCCTCGGCGCGGGTGAAACCAGCAACACTGGAACCTACAAGCTGCGCGAAGTGTCGGTCTTTGACCCGGGCAAGGATAACTTTCTCCGGGGACAGATGTGCCGGTGCCAGGACAAGCCGTTTTCGGAAGTTAAGCATTATCCCGCGTTCACGTCCAAGACGCCCATTTTCGGCTCCGTTCGGTTTGGCGGAAAGCTGGGCGAGACAAATTCCAGTCTGCTCTTTTATTTTGCCGCGGATGAAAGCCGTGGAACCGGCAAAGGCTACGACCGATTCTATTTTGACGCCAACCGCGACCTCGACCTCCGCAACGATCCGGTCGCCAAACTCCAACTGTCTCCGCCCGACCACGGATACAAACCGAACTTCTCCGGCATCAAGGCGGTGGCGGCCTTCGATTTTCTGAAAGTTGATCTGGGCACCAACGACGGCAACCCCGAATTGGTTGAAATCATGCCGCGCCTCCTCCTTACGGGGAACGACACACAAACCTACCGCTACCTGTTTTTCGTGCGCACGCATCTTTTTGAAGGCGACATCCGGATCGCGGGCGAAAAATTCCACGCCGTGCTTGGAGATGATTACGCCGTATCCCCCAGCTTTAATTTTCCCGGCACTGCCCTGGTGTTAAGCCAGGGGAACAATACCTTCGACTGGTGGGGCGGCGACCGAATATCGGCCATGCATAAGGTGGACGGGCATTTCTTCAGCTTTTTCGCCACACAGGACGGCGAGTTGACAGTGCATCCGTATCAGGGAGACTTGGGAATCTTCGAGGTTGGACCGGGCACGCGGAAGTTGACCAACAACTTCAGCCTGACCGGCTCCTTGGACGCCCGAGATTGGGCAGTGGCAGCGGGAGGTGACATCAAAGATGGCCGGCCAGTCGAGGCCGGCCGTTGCCAGGTGCCAGTGGGCGATTATCTGCCGGAATTTCTCACGCTCCAATATGGGCGGTTGCGAATTCAGCTTTCGCAAAACTACCATTCGGAAGGCAAACGCCAGAGCCGGGATGGCCGGCCAAGTGTTTACGGGATAACGATCCGCAAGGACCAGCCGTTCGCCCTGGACTTCTCAAACCAGCCTGAAGTGATGTTCACGTCGCCAACCAACAGCCAGCGTGTCAAAGTGGACGAGACTCTCACGGTGGCGGCCGTGCTGGTGGACCCGAAACTCGACATCATGATTCGCCATCTGGACGACACGTCGCACAAACAGACGAAGGATGCCGAGGGCAAGCCGCTGGGTTATGAACGGAATCTGTCGCTTGACCCGACCGTCATCATCACGCGGGCCAACGGAGACAAAGTAGCGGAAGGCGTCATGCCCTTTGGTTGAGACGGCACCTGCGGGTATTCATGGCGGATACCAAAAGATCTCAAACTGGACGGCAAGGAAGAAACCTTCAACGTGCAGGTGCTTTACGACACGCTGGAACTTTACGGAAAGGTCAGCGCCAGCCGCACTATCACGGTCTATCGAGATTGAGCCGGCTCCGTATCCGTTGAGTTGGCCATGAAAATTCAATTGCAAAAGGCAGCAACACTGGCTGTCGCCGTGGTTCGGATTTTGGCCACGGCTGTGATTCTGTCACCCTGGTCCCAAGCCAGTGGCGGCGAAAATTCATCTGTGGCCGAGTCGGCGGTTCGGGGAAATGTTGACCTGCTGCAACGGTATCCGACGAAATTGACTGCGGGTGATACCAGGCCGGATCATGCCCGGTCGTGGGAGTTCACGGACGGTGATATTTTTCGAGTGACGAGGTTTCGGCTGGAGGTGGGCAAGGAGTTGCGAGTGGAGATTGGGCCGGCGGACTTGGGCATCGGGCACTGTGCCGATGGCGCGGTGTGGGCGGTGCTGATTCCGCGTGGCAGCGGAACGCTAACCAGTCGAGGAACGAACCAAGAAACCATCTCCCACGTGTGGCTTCGCTTTCACCCGATGGAAATTGCGCGCCTGTTCCCGCCAGAAACGGTGTTCGACGACGGCGCAACCAACTTGTTGGCCCAGATACGCATCATTGCCAATGCCAAGATGAATTCTAGCTGGCAAGCCGGAGGCAAAGCCATGATCCCCGAACCGAAGGACTTGACTGTGGACGTGGACACCAAAGACGGCCCGCGTCGTTTCTTCGTTGTGGACACGCAAGCCCAGACGGCTGAATACGTGGATGCGTTCGAAAACCATTCTGTGCGCTTGCCGCCCGCCCTGACTCCTGATTTAGCCATGTCGGCTTTCGACCAAATGTGGGATGCGTTTGATCAGAAGTATGCCATGTTCGCGCTGCGCCCGGAAGTGGATTGGGCAAAGCTGCTGCGAGCAATACCGTCCGAAAGCCGTGGCCTGCAAATCCACCTATGAGTTTGCCGACGTTTGCGCGGACATGCTGAAGAATCTCCGCGACCTGCATGTCTGGCTGACGGTCGCCGGCGCAAATGTGCCGGTGTATAACCGGCCACGATCAGCCAATGCCAATCCGCAGGCATATCGGACTATTCTGGGCGGCCTCAATCAAACGGGGTCTGTGGCCTGGGCGGTGACGACCAACAACATTGGCTTTATCGCCATCTCTGGCTGGAATGATTCAAAGATTCCAGCCGAGTGCGGCGAGGCATTGGAACAAATGCGTGGCACGCGCGGTTTGATTGTGGACGTGCGTCTGAACGGCGGCGGCGGCGAACCGCTGGCCGAAAAGTTCGCGGGCCGTTTTCTGGAAAAGGAGTTTGTCTATGCCTACAGCCAGTTTAGGAACGGCCCCAGTCACACAAACCTCACGGAAAAATATGAACGCAAAGTTGCCCCGCGCGGGCCGTGGCGTTACAACCGCCCGGTGCTGCTGCTCATAGGCCAGAAATGCATGAGCAGCAACGAATCGTTCGTAGGCATGATGACCGGCGATCCGCAGGTGACGACGATGGGCGATCATACTTGCGGCTCCAGCGGCAATCCAGAAATTGTCCATTTGCCGCTCGACATCACGGTGAGCGTTCCGCAGTGGATTGATTACCTGCCGGATGGCACGCTGCTGGATGAACGCGGATTTCAACCGCACATTCCGTTCGCACCGGCGCCCGGCGCGTTTGAAGGCGATCGGGACGACCTGCTCACCACCGCGCTGGCGCGTTTGAGCCGGTTGCCTTTGCCGGACAAACCCATCGCGGGACCCGTGTTCGGACGCTCGACAGCGGACCTGCCGGACCACGGCAAAGGCGTGATGGAAGAAGTTCAGGACAGTTCGCGGCCCACAGTGGTTTCGGTCAACCCCACAAACAACGCCACGGTGGTCAGTGACGTTACGGAACTTCATGTGCGCTTTGACCGGCCGATGGATCCATTGTCACTCAAGCTGAACTGGGAGTCAGGCGGTTTTCTGGACTGTGAATTTCCAAAATACGATCCGAAGAAATATGAGTTCACCATCCCGGTTCACCTTGCTCCGGGAACACTTCAGCAAATTGTGATTAACAAGCCGTGGGGAACGGATGATGATCTTGGCAAGGAACGCCAACAATTTCCCCGCGACGGATTTCAGTCTGTGGACCACCATCTGGCGGGTTTGTTCGTTTGGCGGTTTCACACGCAAGCCCTGCCGGCGCCCGCGCAAAGCCAGCGGCCCCAAGTGACTACCATTTCACCCGCATCTGGAAGCCCGGTGCCGATTCGAACTTTTTTGGAAATTCAATTCGATCAGCCCATGGCATCGCCATCGGAGTCACTACCCTACCTGCTCTCCGGGCAGGGCATGAAGGAACCACGGATGATTTCCCGGGTGCAGTATGACACCACCAAGCGCACGTTCCGTATTCCTTTGTTGTTGCCACCCGGTGAAAAAGTCGAGTTTACACTGGCCGGTTTCCGGAGTGCCGCCGGAGTTCCAGCCATGCCCATCAAGCTGCAATATCAGGTCACGGACGATGAACTCGCAAAACCGGATCGCGCGGCAATTGAAGCCGGCACCAGGGAACCGCGTCTGTTGAAATTGCTGGAAACCATGAAGCAAAAGCGGACGCAACTCACTTCGCTCTCGGAACGTGTCCAGAACCTGACACTCCGTCAACAGGATGGGTTGTTTTATGAACTGCAGTCGCAGAGCGCCACCTTCAAGTGGCAGAAGCCCGATCAGTTTTACGGTGACGTCACGGGACCCATGCATATGTGTAATGATTTTCGTATTGGATCGGACGGCCAGCGTTGGTGGTGGCACGGTGAATCTTTCCACAGCACAAAGTTTGTCGTCTGTCCGGCAAAGGAAATGCGCGAACTCAACGTCTCAATTTGCGATCCCTTTGGCTTGACGGATAAAACTCCCGCCAATGCCGCTACTGATATCGAGTTAAAATATATCGGCGCCTCGAAAGTTGGTGGCACCAAGTGCCTTCAGTTGGAGGCATGGCAGATTGATCGGATTCCAAAAATGATCCCTTACGGAAGGCTGATCCAATGGCAGATTGATCCCATAAACTACCGTCCGGCGGAACTAGCCATGTTCTCATCTGGCTTCGTGCTGCGAATGCGGTTCCTATACGACCGGGTGAATGAGCCGTTACCGGCTGGGGACTTCGCAGTGCCAAATTTTGAGGGGTTATCTCCGACGGCGCCGGAGCCGTTGGATGCGGACTACACCAACCGATTCATCAACTTCAGCGATGGCGGCGACGGCAACATGAGCCTGCGCTGGGGCAAAAAAGGCCCAAAGGGAACTTCCAGCAGCGGGTTAAACTGATGGCTTGTGATGCGTGACGGAGAATTCCCGGCCATCGTTCGAGAACAAGCTCAAGCCGCTGGTGTTTTTTCCTGGGTTTTCGCCTTGTCGGGCGGAGCGTTTTGCGGCAGAGCGAAGCATGGTTCAATCGCGCCGCAAGTGGTGCATTCGAGACAGCGGATGCAGCCGGAGACGTTCACCTTTTGGTCCACCTTTACGCCCATTGAACAGCGGCTGCGGCAGAGGTTGCACTCGACGCATTCCTTGGGATTGTAGCGGAGATGAAACAGGCTGACCCGGTTGAACAGCGCCAGAAATCCGCCGAGCGGACAAAACATCCGGCACCAGGGACGGTGAATGAAAAGCGCGGCGGCGAAGAACGAAATCAAAATGCCGGTCTTTAATCCGCTCATCATCCAGCCGTGGCCGGCCATGAAACTTTGGACGGAATACGGCAGCCCGGCTTCCAGCGCGCCCGCCGGACAAAGCCGGCAGATGGAAATCACCTGCTTCTCAAACGGAATGCCTTTGAATCCAAGAATCATCGGCAGCAGAATTACAAGTCCAACCAGAACGACGTAACGGAAATAGCCGACCCAGCCCGGCAGTGAAATTTTACGGGGCACGATTTTACCCAGCAAATCCTGGAGAAACCCAAACGGACAGGCCCAGCCGCAAACAAGCGAACCGCTGACCGCGCCGACGAACAGCAGCAAACCAATCAACAGGTAGGGCACCTCCCAGACCGCCGGCAGCAGCGCGGCGTAATTCGCCATCACGCCCACCGGGCAGGCGAACGATGACAGCGGGCATGAGTAGCAATGAAAGACGCAACCCGGAATGCCATGCAGCCACCGGCCCACCGGCGCGAGCCAGACGCCGAGAAAGCCGGTCTGCACCCAAGGACGAAGGCGCGACAGCTTGCGTCCGAGTGCCGCAGACGGACGCGGCTGGCAATTTGGTGCAGAACATTCCATGTGTGATGGTGTGGCCACTCCATGTGGCCGGAATTTATTTTAGTCAGGTTGGACAGGGCGCGGCGGCGGCGGTGTCCACCCGGATTTTCCAGGTCGGGGGAGTTGCGTTCGCCTGTTGTTTGGCCCAGCGATCCAGCGCCTCGGCTTCCGCGGCCGGGTCCGACAACCTGGGCGGCGGCGGTGGGGCCATTTCGGTCGCGTATTGCAGGCCACCGGACGAGAACGCCTTGACCAATTGCAGCTCCGAGGCGGAGTCGCCCGTGACCGTGCCCAAGCCGGTCAGATGACGCACACCGCAAAACGCCAAAACAACACCAACCGCCACCGCGACGAAGCCGGGCCAGAAATCGTGGCGTTCCACGTCACGCAAGGCGGGATTGATTGGCGGTTGTGGAACGCGGTTCATACATCAAGGCCAAAGGCTAAATGCTAAAGGCTGAAACAAATTGGTTGTAAGGAATCGTTTCATAGCCTTTAGCCTTCAGCATTTGAAAATTGGCGGAGGTGGATGGGAATCGAACCCACCTGGGACTTGGTTGAGTCCCACGCTGGTTTTGAAGACCAGGAGCGCCACCAGGTCGCCCCACACCTCCGCAGATTGAAAGAAGCCGTTTGAAATATCCGGCGGGCTGATTCATATGGGCATAATAATCAGATTCGGTCAATGTTGGGAAGGCTAAAGGCCAAAGGCTGAAGGCTGAAACAAATTGGTTATGATTGGGCGTTTCATGAACTTTAGCCTTTAGCCTTTAGCATTTTCTGAATTTCGCGCGTCCAGTTCGTCCACAGGAAAGCCTTCAGCGACGACGCGGTGGCTGGCGTCCGCCAGAATCAGCCAGGGGAAAACGGAAACGTCCGAGGCCCATTTGGTCTTTGCGGATTTTTCCGTCACGCGCCCGACGGGAAATGAAACGAGGCTGCCGGATTTCCATCCGTTAAAAATGTCATCACCGACCTGCACCGCTTGAACGCCCAGCACGCAGATATTTTTTTGCCGGAGCGCGGCGGCTTGGGTCTCCAGTTGCTGGATAACGTGGCGCGATGGACGCTGGCCCGCGTCAAAGAGGCAAAGCAACACCGGCTGGCCGGCTGGCGCGGCATCGGCGGCAAGATTCACGACGGTCAAATCGGGCAGCGGAGCGCCCTTGAGCGAGGCCCGTTGCGGCTGGAGGATTCCGCCCGAGGAAGAATTCAAGTTGATTACGATGTTGGTGTCGCCGGCCTCGACCGTGGCCTGCGCGCTTCCGGAACCGCTTTGCGAGTAGGCATACAGGCGGACCTGTCCGTCGCAAACCTGGAGATGAAACCTCCCCTTGCTGTCGGTGGTCATGCTGCCTTCCGGCTGGTCTCCACCTTCCAGCTGCACGCTGACGCCGGAAGCCGGCTTGTCATTGGCATCGAGCACCTGTCCGGCGATGACACGGTCGGCGCGATTCAGAACAAATGGCTCCAGCTTCACGCGGTTGGTTTCGTCGTCTGGCGAAAGCTGCTCCTGGTGTCGGCCAAAGCCGCTGGCGGACGCGTAGATCAGGTATTTCCCATCCGGCGGCAGGCACTCGACTTCAAACCGCCCCTCGGCATTGACGGGAATCGCTGAATCTTGATCCAGAGAATCGTAGGCGTTGCCCGCCTTGAGCATGAGGGTGATGCGCGCGGCAGCCAACGGGGCGCCGTCGGAATTTTTCACCTGCCCGGTCAACGTCAACGCCGGCTTCAATTTCACGTCCAGATTCGTCACGTCTTCGGACAAATCCTCGGTGGCCGCCAGATCGCAGGCGGCATCGCGGATGACCAGCAGCGCGCCGCCGTTCTGCATCTGCCAGGATTGCAGCGACCAGGTGAGGTTGTATTCGCCATTGGTTCCAGCCTTGATCCAGCGGACGCCGCCGTTGCCGGGGAACACCGCCACCAGTGCGCCGGCGGCGGGTTTGCCTTCGCCGTCCGTGACCGTGCCCTTCAATTTGTGCATCGGGGCGCCGGAGGAAGAGCCGTAGGTTTGACCCAGCCGCAACACGACATTCATGGCGCCTCCTTCGGCGGAAATGTTGCCGTAACTCTGCTGGCAATTGGCCGACAACCGAGCCGCGCCCTCGCAAACGTGCCCGAAGGTGAACCGCCCGTTGCGGTCTGTGCGGGCACTGGCATTGGGTTGATCATCGCCGCTAAGGCTCACATCACAACCGGCGACCGGGTTATCGTCCGCGTCGAGCACCTGACCAGCGAGCTTGAGGTTCGCCGGCTTGAGTTCAACCGCATCGAGTTCCTGCCGTCCGGCGTCGGCGGAGGCGCCCACATCGTAAATCTGCTTCTGCCCAAAACCTGGCGCGGAAACGATCACACCGTATTTTCTGCCGGGTGGCAGCGCGGGAATTTCAAATTGTCCCGGCGACGGCGTGTTGCTGCGCGCCAGACCTTGCAGCCACATGCCGCTCCGACCGGTCCAGAAGATGATGGAGGCAGTCGCATTGGTAACGGGTTTGCCTTCACATTCGGCCCGGCCCGCGAGCGTGAGAGCTGCCGCAAGGGTCAAATCAAGGTTGGATGTGTCCTCGTCAATGTCCTGTGCGACGGCCAGATTATGTTCCGCGTCGCGGACGAGAACGCAGGGAGTCGAGTTGTTTTGTCCAATTTGCGGCTGGCTCCATTCCATCTCAAATTTGCCGACGGCATCGGTCCTGACTTCGGTCGGGGCGGGGCCAAAAAACCCCACCATTCTCACCGGCAAACCCGCCGCCGGCCGGCCATCCGGCCCGCGAACCATGCCGACAAGCCTGGGCGCCTGCGAGTCAGCGCCCGGCGCGGGTTGGGATTGGGTCCGCGGCGTTTCCGGCGGCTGCTGGCGCGAGCAGGCGCCCAACAGCGCGGAAACGGCGGCGATCAGGAGGATTTTTCGCTGCGTTTTCATGTTAACATTTTTGCCAACCACGGATGGACACGGATTTGGGAGCGCCGAACTCCGATCCGGCGCGTCGCGGCAATGCAATTTCGGGCCGAATCGGAGTTCGACGCTCCGCTGCTGGTCACGTTTTTCCATCCGTGTCCAGCCGTGGTTCGGTGTTTCGTTTATTTTTTCGGTTCCAGCGTCAACGGACTCGCCTGCACCTGGAATGGGCTGACGATTTTCACGGTTGCGGTCAACGGACGCTGCGCATTTTTTGGCTCCCGCCATGAGAGCGAGCAGACGCCGCCTCACCCAAACTCGAACGTGGCGGCGCCGCAAACCGTGCCGTCGGCATTGGCCAGCGTCAGTTTCGGCCCGCCGGACGCTGGCCGTCGCGCAGCATCTCGATGGCTTCCTTCTGATGGCCGACGAAACTCAGGCGGAAGGTGATTTGCCGGTCGGGCTGCTCATCCGCCTTGAGCACGGCTTGCACCGGCTCGCCGATGTCCAGCGCGGCGGTTTTGCCGGCGGCGACTTCAAAATTGGCGGTGTCCGGAAAATTGTGGCCGGACAACGTCCACGCCGCGCCGTTTTGGTCCTTGCGGTTGATGGTCCAGTGGAACATCCGGTATTGGCCGGCCGGCAGCGTGAATTCGCCGTTCGTCGGCTTGCGCACGAAATAGCCGTTCGCGCCGAACGCGGCGAATTCGGAAATGTTCGCCGGCACGCGCACCGCGCCGAGCGTGACGTTCTCCGCCGGCTTTTGCACCTTGATGAACGCGCCGTCGCGGGCGACCTCGACGTTGAACAATTTCCCGTCCACTTCCAGCATCTTGCCCAGAAACCGTTCGCCGGCCTTGTCGCCGTCAATCTGGACGCGGTCGCTGTCATAGGGATCTGGCCGCCATGTCGTTGAACGTGCCGTTGACGTTGCCGTCAATCAGCGTGACGCGCTTTTTCACGCCGTCGAAATTCACCGTGCCTTCATACCAGCCGCCGGACGCCGCCAGCAATTGCGCCTGATTGTTTTCATATTGGTAAAAGCGGAACACGAGATGATAGGTGATCGGCCCATCCTCGCCTTTGAAAACCACGGGCGTCGCCGGGAAAAGCGCCTCGCTGGAATCGAGCCGCGCCGGAACGGGCGTTTTGTCGTCGAGCCGGCCATTGCCGGTGCTGTCAATGAACAGGCGGTCATACGGGCCGGACTTGCGCGAGCGGTCGAAGCACAGCCAGCGTCCGCCGGCGGGGTCCATCGGCGTTTTCCAGCGCGCGAAATACGGCGGCGCGTTCAGCTTGGGCAGCGCGACGCCGGGCGGCGGATTGGTGGTCAGTTCCATCTGGTGAAAGACGCGGCCGTCGTTGCTGGTGTGATACTCCAGCCATTGCTCGGGCTGCGCCCACGCCGTGGCGGCGGCGACCAGCATTCCGGCGAGAGTCAATTTCAGTTTCATATCGAGTGCCTTTCGTTTGCGCATGGTTTTGGTCCGGGAAATCAAATTTTCAAATTGGCTTCGGCAAGGCGGTGAGTTCAAAGGCGGCGGCGCTTCCGGTTTCACATTCAGCAGCGCCTTGAGCCGTTCGCGGTAAAACGGACTGGCCGAGGACAAAATCAGGAACGGCAGCAGCAGCGCGAAATTGCCCGCCGCCACGGCGAGGACGGGAATGAAAAATTCGCTCCACGGAATCCGGCCGCCGTCTGAAATCTCGGCGATAATAAAGAACGGCGCGGCAATCAGCAGCCAGAGCGCCGCCAGCAAAACCAGCAGCCACAGGTAAAGTCCCGCCGGACGGTAACGCTCCCGGCAAATCCAGTCCGCCAAGACTCAACGCGACAGCGCTGGCCAGCACGCCCACGCCCAGAACGATTCCAGACTTGCAGCGTACTCGGCCTCCAGCAAGCTCCAGCCTTGTCGCAAAACGCAGGCCAGCCCGCTGAAAAATGCCAGGGCGAGCAGCACGCAGAAAAACGTCAGCGAGCCGGTGCGACTGCGCGCAAATAATTGGCGAGCAGCCAGACGGCGGCCAGTCCGAACGCCAGCGCGGCGATGACATCCAGGAAAAAGTTCGTTCCCGCCGGGCATTTCCGGCGGCACGACGGTCAGCGCGACCACACATCCCAGCGGCAGCCAGATCAGCCAGGCCGCCGCGCGGCGGTTGGGTTTCAGCGCGAGCAATCCGAGAATGACCAGCCACGGCAGCAGCAACGGCGCGATGCCGGGCAGCACCCAATTGTATTCCACCGGCGCGCCGTCCCTCGCACCCAGCCCGCCAAGGTCGGCGGAGGCCACGATGGTCAGTTTGCCGCCGGCGGTGAGAGGCACTCGCCATGAGTGCGAACAGGTGCCGCCTCAACCAAACTCAAATTTGTCCGGACGCGATTTTCCGGTCGCCCTTGTAAATGGCGAACTCCGGCGGCTTGGAGGAATCGCGATTGCGCCAGTTGGTAGGTCTCGCCGCCCGCGCCGATCAACTTGTAATCCAGGCGCAAATCCTGGCCCTGGCGGCTGGCGATGACGGAATTGGTCAACGGCCCGCCTGCGTTCAAGACCGCCGGCGTCTTGTCAGTCACGGAAATCCTGCTTGCCGGAAAGCGGCCGGCTGGAATTGTAGAAAGCCTCGGCGCCGCCTTGTTCGAGCAGAATGCCGGACTGGTTGTAGCTGCCGATGGGAATTTTCACCGCTGCCCGCCGGTTGATCCAGAACCACCAGATAAGGCCCGCCCGGCAAGACCAGCCGCTGAATGAATTTGCCGGTGATTTTCACTTCGCCCAGCGCGACGGATTGTTCCGTGAACTGGAGCGCGGGCCTGGCTTCGCCGTCTTGCGGACCGGGTCGTCCAAGTCCAGTTGATAGGCGTGGCCGTCCACGAAACAGCTTGCGCGAAAATTGGAACGGTGGCGAGCGAGCCGTCGGAAGTGGCAAATGGCTGGTTCCGTTTTTCCCAGGGACGCAGCAGCAGCTGGCTGTTCTCGAACGAACCCGATTGATTCAAGTTATTTGGGACCATGCCCACCTGCCAGTCGCGCCCGTTCAACGTCGCCTTGCCCTGCCAGAACGAGCGCACCGCCACAATGCCGCCGAACTGTGAATTGCCGTAGTCATAGAGATTGAGGTCCGCCAGCACCCGGCACCGGCCGGCCGCGGTGTTGAAGAGCAGATGGACATTGGTGAACGTCTGGTATGAAACTGAACCCTCCGTGCGCGCCATAAACACTCCGTCGGAATCGTCGGTCAAATCCCGGTTGCGGTTCAGGTCCAGAAACAAGTTTCCTCGCGTCGCGCTGCCAGAGGAAGGGAATGGAATTGGTGGAGACCCCGCCGAAATCCAAAACGCCGCGAAAAACCTTGCCCGAAACCGCCGCCGGCTCCCTTTTGAATGGCGCGGTTTGGTTCCTAAAGTAAACACCCCAATTGTTGATGTTGTAATCGGTTTCGCGATATTCCAGCAATACCGTGGCATTGGAGCGGACCACGTCATCGGCGCGGGCAAGCTGTTCCGGGCCCCAAGCCGCCACGAAACCGAGCGACAAAATGGCCGCCCGGAGTTTTCCCGGCCATCGCCACGACCACAGGTTAGTCGTTCGCTTTGCCATCCTCATCTCCAATAACAAATCCTTGAAACACTTTCAAGACAAATAATTTCAAATCAAACCTCGAACCGGGCTGCCACGAACCGGTCAATCGCGAACCGGCATTTTCGCGGAGCCGGACGCTTGGCCCAGTTTTTCGCGCCAGGCGCCAATTGTCTGCCGGCGGAGGTCAGCGACACTCCACGGATCCACGTCAAAGGAATCGCCCAACTCGAGGCGCAATGCGTTTGCCGCCTGAATTCGGACTGCCAGCCTCGGATCGTTGAGACCCTCCAGCACAAGCGCAGGATTGCTCCCGGCCATGGCTTTTAATCGGGTCGAAGCGGCTTGAACGATGTCGCTGTCGCGCATGGCGCAAAGGTCGAAGAGTCTGGTCACCGCCAGACGGTCCGAGTTGGTTTCCTTGGCTGCCAGCAATTGATCTACCTCGGCGAGTTCTTGCTTGGCAAATGCCTCTCGAATTGCAGCCTGCTCCGCCTCGGATATTCCGTTGGTCAGCCATGCCAGGAAATCCCCGGCCGGCTGAAAACCGGTTGCCCGGTCCATTTCACTCCCTCCAGCGGACACCAAAACAAACGTCGGCACGACGCTGACGCCGCGCGCGGACGCCACATCGGGATGCCCGTCAATGTCCACCGCAACGTGGGCGATGCGGGACAGCGCTTGCGTCACGGCCGGATCGGTGAGCGTGATGCGGGTCATGAGCTTGCATGGGACGCACCAACTGGCGGTGAAATAAACGAGGGCCGGCTGCTGGTTGGTGGCTGCGGTCGCGAGTGTGGCGTCGTAATTCGTGCTCCAGTCCGGCGGAAATTCTGCGCGGGCGGTGCCAGGCGCCGATTGCGAGCGCAAATAACAGGATGGCTGCGAGCGGTTTCATTGGCGCATGGCGGTTTTCACGGCGGACTTCGGTTCGTTCCCGTGTTTGACGAGCGGCCAAAATTCGTTCCAGTCAAATGGCCGGCTGAATTCGCCGTAATGACATTTCTGGCAATCGCCGGCATCCAGCGGGCGAAATGTGAAATGAATCGAGGGGTCGCCCTCATCCTCGCGCACGTGCAGGCTGCCCGGCCCATGACAACTTTCGCAGCCGGCGTTCACCAGCCGGCTGGTGCCGAACTCGCGGCGATAACCGGACGGGCTGCCAAAGCCGATGGTGTGACAGCCGATGCACTTCGGGTCGGCGTCAGCACCGCGGGCAATCAAAGTCTTGAATGCGTGGGCGTGAGCGGACGCCGCCCACACCGCAGCGGCACTTGGATGGCAGGCGAGACATTTCTCCGTGCCGACATAAGTCGCCGCCGTGCGCACGCCGGGCACCATGTCGGCGCTCAAATTATTCGCGTCATCCACCGCCAATTTGGTCTGGCGGACCTCCGCGCGATAGTCCTGCATCAACCGGCGAAAGCCGGCGTCCTGCGGGATTTTGTCGTGCAACAAACGGATTTCATTGCCGGCCACTTGCAGCGGCCCGCCTTTTGCCAGTTGCAGATGCAAAATGCCCAGTGCGCGCGATTCGTTGGTGACAAAATAAACCAGGCTCCGGTTCACCCGGGAAAGTTCCTGCGCCGGCTGGCGGACCTTGCCGCCGAGAATGACCTGGCACTCGTAAAATTCCTGCGCCAGCCGCGTCAGGTTGGCCTCGTCGGTGAACGCCAGCAGCACAATCAAATCCGCCTTGCCGCGCAATTCGGCGAGGCAGCGCTCGATGGCCGAGTCCATGTCGCCGACGGCCAGTCCGTCGCCGAGATTTTCGGGCACGGCTGTTCGGGTCCAGCACGCCGATGATGGCGATGCGAAACGCGCCGCGCTGGACGATGCGATAGGAATCGAAAATCGGCTTTTGTCCGGCTTTGTCGAGCAGGTTGGCGCTGATGATCGGCACGGGCGAGGAGCGCTTGATTTCCTGGAGTTGCGCGGCAGTGAATTGCGCCTCGCGCCGGCCGATGTTCAGCGCGTCGTAATTCATCGCCGCAAACGCCCGCAGGATGTAGCGGTATTCGATCAGATCGTAATCCTCGTGCCCGCCGATGGCGTCGCCTGACGTCCACGCGCAACGCGCCGGCGGGCGCCTCGGCGTCGAGCACCGTTTTGAGCCGGGTCAAGCCGCCGAACTGGCCGGTGAAACAGCCGCAGGGTTCCAGCCGCCCGTCCGTGTCGCAGGTGAAATAAACCGGCAGATCGAGCGACGTGGACTGCGGCGACCGGCGCGCAACCGGCGGCGAGCAAAACCAAAAGCGCCACGCGCGACGGCGCGGCGAAAAGATCCTTTCGCCGGCGGCGCAGCCGGTTGGCGCTGGAATTCAATACAGCACCGCATAGGTGAAAACATTCACGTTGACCTTGGCCGGGTCCTGGATTTCGTTTCCGCCGCAACAGCAACAACCGGAGGCATGGGCCACGTCATTCAAGCCTTCCTTGGAATAGACCAGCACGAGCCGGCCGTTGATTTCCAGTCCTTCGATGAATACCGGCTTGCCGTTTTTGTCCACCAGCCGCGAAATCGGGTTCACGATGGAAAAAATCGGGTGCGTCATCGGGATTTTCTGGAGCGGATATTCGGGGAAACACACCTTGATTTCCTGCCGGAACGATTTGTCCCATTTTCATCCGAGCAGCCGGGGCTGACCAGCAGAAAGCCGCCCTGCGTCAGATATTTCCGGAGTTGCTGGCGCTCCTTTTGCGTCAGTGAGAAATTCTCATTGCCCGACATCACGCAGAACGGGTAGTCGAACAGCGCGTCCGCATCCAGGCGCACCGGGCAGAATTTCGGGTTGACCCGCAGGTTGGTCTGCTGCGGCCAAGTCGGCTGAGAAAATGATCGGCGAAACAGACCGAGCTTTGGTTCCCGGCGTAAATCAAATTGCCGCACTGCAACAGCGTCAGGTCGGAATGGACCGGAGCCGCCGGCGCGACCTTCACCGGCTCGCTGCAAACCCGCAAAGCAAAGGCGCCCAACGCCAGAACGACGATGCAGCCGAAACCGAATTTCCGCGACTCAATTTGATTTTTCACTGGTTTCTCCTTTCTTCGTGGTGATGGCCTTGAAATAACTGTCCACCAGAGTCGTTGTATTCCTCGATGACCGTTTCCGACGAGACGGCGCCGGATTGGCGGTTGACCGGATTCAATCCGTTCATCACGTCGGGATTTTCTGGTCCGCCCTTTGTCGCCGGCGGCCAGCGTTCCGGCGCCCTTGCCGTAACGGCTGGACTGGCGCGCGGCGGCACTGCCAGCGCGGGCGGACGATTCGTTGCCCATCACGTTCAAACTTGATCCGTCCATCGCCGCGTAGCCGGATGTGCCCATCTGTCCTTCGCCCATCCCGCCGGCCTGCCCGCGTCCGTTGCCGAAACCGAACTTCCGGCTGCGCGCCATCTGCGCAAAATTGTTGCCCGGATTCATGCGCTGCAATTGCAGATAAGCGTCCAGTTCGTTGCCGGAGGGGCAATTGCCGCCCTGGCATTGCGCAGAACAATTTCTCCATCTCGCCGCGCAAACGGTCGGCCAGTTGGAAGGACTGGTCGCCTGCGCCCGCGAGCATCTGGCCGGTGGCCTGATTCCGCCAGCGGTTCCAGGCGATGCTCTCCGATTTGGCCCGCCAGATCGCGCCCGCTTTGAGCCGCCTTCGGGAAAAGCTTTTCGGCGGTCTTGGCATCCTCGCGCAGTTTTTTCTGAAGCTGGTCGAGCGCGTCGGCCACCTGCTTTTCCGTGCCCGCCAGGTCTTTCAACGCCAATTGGTCTTCCCGGCCCAACTGGCCCGGCCGATTGTAAGCCTGCGTTTGCTGGGCCAAATCCTGCTGCGTCCGGTAAAGCGACTCGAACAAATTGAAATCCTTGATCAATTCCTGCATCTGGCTCATGTCATCGAGCTTCTGGACGATTTGCTGGTCGGTCTGCTCCTGCGCGCCGCCGAGCCGCGCGACCTGGTCGTCCGAAGCCTTCTTAAAATCGTTCAGCATGTCCGGCGACAATTGCCGCGGGCCGCCCGGCGGCGAACTGCGTTGCGCGATGTCGCGCGCCGCGGCGGCGTTGGTCTTGAGTGCTCTGCCGGATGTTTTGCGCCTGCTGGTCGCAGCATTTTCTGCAGGTCCTTCTCCACATCGTAAAGCGGATGATCGCGGACAAAATGTTCCATGCGCTCGGCCTGTTGGTTGAGCTTCTCGTTCAGTTCATTTTGCCGGGCGAGCAAGTTGTCCAGTTGCTGCGCGAGCGCCTCGCGCTGCCGGGCGTCGGCCTTGGCGAGCTGGCCGGCCAGCTTTTGCGCTTCGTCGCCGAGTTGTTTCTGCTGGTCAATCAAGTCCTGCAAATCATTGTTCAACTCGGCGTATTTGGCCTCCGTGTCGGCGATGTCCGTTTGCTCGCGCAGGATAATTGTTGTAATCCTCCACGCTGATGACCTAGCAATCGGACGGTCTGGCTGCGCGCGAGATGCGGCTTGCGGCGCGTTGTCCACCGCCTCGGCAAACAGGGAGATCACGTCGCCGGGCTGGATGCCGAGATCGGCGAAATCGAAATCCGACGGTTTCGCGGCTGTCGAGCACCACCTTGTCATACCGGAAAACCTTCGGCGCGGAATAAACGCCGTTCAACCCGCGATGCAGCCGGATTTCGCGCAGGCCGTAATCGTCGCTGGCCTCGATCTGCGCCTGCAATTTGAAATCCATCGCGGCGAAGGCGTCGTGGTCGGGATTGGCGATGTGAATTTCCGGCGGCAAATCGTGCGTGACGGTGAGCGCGCCTTCAGAATCGCCCTGCGACGGCAGCCCGGCCACGTCCACGATGCCGAACCGCAACCGGCCGGATTCGGTGGCGATGAACGAGCCGGTCACTTCGTTGTCCGCCGATTTCTTCAGCACGATGCGTTGCGGCGGCTGGTCGCCGGCGGTGATTTCCAGCAAGCCGTCGCGCAAGGGCCGGTTGGATTGCAGCCGGAACCGCACTTCGCTGCCTTCCAGCGCCTGCACGCCCTTGAATTCGTAGGGTTTTTCCTCCGCCTTGACGCCGGTGTAATCCGGCGGCGCGATTTGAACGAACGCCCGGCTCAATTGCGGCGTCAGCACCACGCCGATGCGCACCTGTTTGGACTCGCTGGCGCGGTCGCGGGTGTGGGCGAACACGACCAGATCCGTGCGCACGTTGTCCAGCAATTGGTCGAAGCCCACGCTGCCCTTGTCGAACATCGGCTGCGTCACGGCCTGTTCGGGATGGCCCGGCGGAAACGCGGTGAGAAAAACCTCCTTCGGCTGGTGCCCCAACGCCTTCACTTTCACCACCAGTCCGCTGCCGTAAAGCACGTTGGTGCCCGCCGGACCGGGTTGCACGATTTCCAGCCGCGTGAAGCGAATACGGCGGATGATTGCCGAACGGATCGGCAAAGCGGGCGATTTCAATGGCGCTGATCCGAAACACCGCCGCCAGCACGGCCGCAAAACCAAACAGCGCCCAGGCCGCGCGATTGAAATGCCGGCGCAGTTCGTCCGTGCGCGCCAGCGTTTCGATGGGCACGCCGCGCATTTCGGCGGTGTAATTTTCCACCGCCTGCCGCGCCAGATCGCGCGTCAGCGGCGCGAGCGATTCGTCTCGGGTTTGCTCCCCCAACTGGAGCAGGTTGATCAGGCGCGAGCCGAGCGCCGGATCGCGCGTTTCCAAAAAACGCGCGATGTGTTCGATCCGGTTTCGCCGGACGAACGCGACATACCAGCCGGCTGCAGTCAGTGCGACTACCGCCGGCAATCATCGCCAGCAACAGACCCAGCCGCCAGCCGGCGGCAAGGTGAACAATGACATCGAGAATGAACGCGGCGAGGACGGTCGCGCAGGCGTATTTCACGCTGCGCAGCAGAAGCCGCACGCCCGCTTCCTTTTGATGCTCGCGGTCCGCGGCGGCCAGCCGGTCCAGGATATTTGCTGTTTCGTTCAGCATAATCCCCACCGTCTGCGCAAAAACCAATCCACCCCGAACAGTAATCCCGCCAGGTAGAAAACCCAAGCCTCATTCCAGACCGGCCGCAACACGACTTTCGGCGTCTGGTCCGCTTTTTCACTGCTCAATTCCGACAGCAGCTTTGGCAATTCGGCCGGTTGCAGCAGCCGGCCGCCGCTGGCTTCGCACAGCCGCCGGAGGAACAATGTGTCCGTGGCCACCTCGGTTTCCTCCAGATTTTCCGTGAACACGATGAAGCGCGATTCCTGCGTGGTGCCGTCGGGCAGATCCACCACCGCGCGGTAGCGTCCGGTGCGTTCCGGCAGAAATTCCGCCGTGAGCCGGCCCAGGCCTTCCGCGGCGGGCGTGAGCGACGTCCGTCCCGCTTCGGCCTCGCCGTAGTAAATCGTGACCGGCACGGATTTGATTGTTGGGTCCGGTTGCCGCAGCACCAACCGAAAATAAACCTTCTCGCCGAGTAAAATGTTGGCGGAGTTCGGACGGAACGAAAACTGGCGATTCGGAATGATATCGCGTCCGGCCAGCAGCCACAAAATCATCTGGTCCCAGAACCGGTCGAACGGCGCGCTGGCGCCGTCCACCTTGGCGTTCAGCGACCATCGCCATAATCCATCCACGCCGATGCTCACCACCTGGCCCTGACCGTAACGCCGATGCACGATGGCCGGCTGCGGCGTGGCATCATCGCGCCCTGACGCGACGGCGAAAGTTGAAGTCAGCGGCTGAATTTGATTCGGCATTTTTTCGTCCACCAAATCCGGCAGTGAATCCATCCCGCTGCCGTCGGGATTCAGCGAGCGGAACGGCGAGAGGCCGCGCCCCTCGGCCGTGGCGTCCAGACGAACGTGGTCTCGTGACTTGTCGCTCCACAAAACCGGCTCCAGTCCTTCCGGCGTTGGATTCTGGAACGCCCGCCCCCGACTGAATATCACCGCGCCGCCGCGGTCCTTGACGTATGAGTCCAGCAAAGCTGCAACGTCCGTTTTTCCGCCGCCGCCCTGCCCGGAGAACTGCAGGGCAAATTGACCGGATCCGCTTGATTCGCCAAACGTGTCCACCATGCGGCCCAGAATGACCACGTCGTAGGCGGCCAGTTGGTCCACGGTCGCGGGCAGATGCAATTCGCCGGTTCCCGGCGTCTTGCGGATGGCGCGGACGCGGTTCGGGCCGTAGCGGACAAGCGCGTCCACGTCGAATTTTTCGTTCCGCATCAGCGAGCGTTGCAGGAACGTTGTGTCCCAGTAAGGATCGCCTTCGAGCAGCAGCACGCGGATTTGCTGGTCAATCACGTTCAGGTAGGTGATGGCGCTGTTGTTGTCCGCGTCCGTCTCGTTCTGCAGCGGCTGGACGTGGACTTCGTATTCGTATTGGCCGACCGCCGGTTCGGCGATCTCGAAGTCCACCGGCAGCTCCTGAAGTTGCTGCGCGTTCACGTGTTTGGTCTGGACGACCTGGCCCTGCCGCAGGAGTTGCACGGTCAAATCCTCCAGTTCGCAACCAATGAGCCGCAGCGTGGCGTTGACATGAGCCTTTTGCTTCACGTAGCAATAAGGCTGGTAACCGGTGATGCGGACGGCGACATCGCGGACGTTTCCCTGTTTGCCGAAGGCGACGGCGTAAATCGGCGCCTGCCGCTCGCGTGCCGCCAAGCCGGTCTTCACAGGGTTGACCATTTCGAAAGTCGTGGCCGTCGGTCAGCAAGATCACCGCGTTGATGGCTTCGTCTCCGGCCGGCGCGCCCAACATCGTGCCGATGGATTTGTGGAAGAGCGTCGTCTTGCCGGCGGGCGCGAGATTGAGGACGGATCTCGGAACCGGGCGGGCATCGTCGCCGAATTCAAACAATCGCGTAAGCGGATTGGCGGGCATTCCGCCGGAATTCACCGCGCCGGATGTTTGCAGCAGGTTTCGGGCAGCGTCAAAACGCGATTCTCCTCCCGCGTCCCGCTGTTTCATGCTCGAGGACGTGTCCAAGCCGATGAGCGTGACACGGTCTTTGGTGGGAGGCGGCAGGAATTCGCGGTGCGACGGCTGGAGCAGCAGCGCCAGAACCAGTGCCAGCCCCCCCAACCGGAAGAGCAGCAGCGTCAAATTCCGCCACCGCCCAATGGCCGAGCCGACGCGCCGGTAAATGAGAAGGGTCAGCGCCAGCAACAGCACGCCGACCAACACGATCACCGGCGCCGACAGGATCGGGTCAAAAACAATCTGGCTGGCGGGGACGCCGTTCATGCCGTCGTCCTCCGGATGAGCAGTTGAAATCCGCTTTCCAGCAGCAAAAAGGCGAATGCGCAGAGCACAAACCAATGGAAAATCGGCCGGCCTTTCGCCAGGTCATCGTAGTCATCTGCGCCGGCCACAAAATGCGCCTGGTGGTTGTCGGCAAATTCCGTCGGCAGGAGGCTTTTGTCCATCTGCCGCAAATCCGATTCATCCGTCGGCGGGTTGATGCCGAAGGCATAACTCGGCCGCGGCGCGCCGAGCGTGTAAAATCCCGGCTGGTCGGGCGTGAAGGCCAGGCTGCAACGGTCGCCGGTCATTTCGCGCTGGGTGTTGACCGCCGCGCCAGCAGGGTTCAGCAGGTCGTTGCGCATTTCGCTGCGCCAGATTTCCGTGCGGACGGATTCGCCGATGGTGTAGGACGATGGCGGCGGCTCTTCCGTGGAAATCGCCTTGACCAAATCCTGCATCCACGCGGGAAAAATCCTCTGACGGGCGAGGTTGCTCGAAAATTCGCCGGCGGAAAAATTCAGCAGCAGCATTGTGCCGAGCCCGTAATGCAGCGACGCCATGGCCGGCGATTCATCGCCGTATTCCAGCAGCACGCCGCCCGCGCTGGTCGCGCCGGCCTGGTAATAATCGTAAAACTCCAGCAGCGCCAGGTCCTGCCTCGCGTCGCCCTGGAAAAGCCGCAGGTAGCGCGACTTGAAATCGCCGCGCACGATTTGCTGCGCGCCGGCGGTCACGTTGGTCGCCACGCTCCGGCGGGCCAGGCGCAGCGGCATGGATTTCGGCCCGGTGATTTTTTCCAGCGCGGCGAGATTTTCCACCTCGGCCGGGCCGTCGAGGAAATAGACCAGCCCGCCGCCGCGGAACAAGAACTGCCCCACCGCGGCGCAGGCCCCCGGGGTCAGTCGGTTGGCCTGCACAAAGAACATTTCATGCACGCCGGCCAGGCGCGTGGGTGAAAGGTCGCTGGACGGAATGACGCGCGGCAGCAGCGAACCGGCGTCGTTCGGAAACGGATTGAGCGCGGTTTTGAGGTAATACGCGCCGCTGCGCTGCTGGTCCGCCGCGTCGGAGACAATCAACACCTCCTCCTTTTCCTGGACCGACAGCGTCAGGTAGAAGTGATTATCGTAGTCGAGCGCGTCCGTCGGGAGGCGCACTTCGCACAGGTGCACGCCCGGTCCGCCCACGGACACCGGCACGGTGATTTTTTCCACCGACCACGGCGCCGCTGAGACATCTTGGTCGAAGCTGTATTGCCTGTCGATGACCACCGTGGCGCGGCCGCTGAAAGCGTCGGCGCTGAAATTGCCGACCGCGACTTCAAGCGGAACGGTGTCGCCAGCGAGCATTTCGGTCTGCGACGGCCGGGCGTCAAGGACGGCGCGGTTGTCGCGGTGCACCGGCCCGACGTCCACGAAAAACAATTTCACCGCCGGCGGCAGCGCGGTGAAATTGGCGTTGGCCCATTTCTTCCGCTCAAAATCGGAGAGGTAATAAATTTCCGGACGCGCGGACGTCTGAGGAAACAATCGCGCCGCCGCGGCAGTGGCCAGGTTGACGTCCGCCCCGCTCAATCCCGGTTTAAGCCGGTTCAAGAACCGCTTGGCTTCGGCGGTGTCCTTGGAAAATGTGACAAAGCAGGTCGTCAGGGCCGGCTCCATGAGCAGCACGTTCACCGTGTCGTTTGGTCCGAGCGAATCAATCAACTTGCCGGTTTCGTGAATGGCGCGTTCGCGTGACGTCGGGCCGTCGCCGCGGTGTTCCATGCTCACCGAGTGGTCCAGCAAAATCAGGACCTGACGGCCGGCTTGGTCGGCGGGATTGGCGCCGAACCGTTTCAACACAGGCTGAAGAAATGCCAGGAGCAGCAGCAGCAGAAAAACCGAGCGCAGCAGCAGCAGAATCCAATGCCGCCAGCGATGCACCCTGGAGCGCCGCGCCATCGTCTCGCGGATCAGTTTGATGGACGGAAATTTGAAATGCCGCGGAAACCCCTTGTTCAACAGGTGAATCACCAGCGGCAGCCCGACCAGCGGAATCAAGACGGCGAACAAGACTGGATTCAAAAAGGACATGGCTCATCGCGTGGACAGTGTGTTTCGGCCGCGGAACCCGAGGTAGGCTTCAATGGCGTCGAGATAGGGCCGGTCGGTCCTCACCAGCGCGTGGTTGATGCGGCGGAGGTTGGCTTCGCGAGCCAGCACGTCCGTGCGCTGGCGCGCCAGCTCGCGATAGCCGGCGCGGATTTCCTCCGGCTCCACCTCCACTTCGTCGTGCGTTTCCATGTCGTGGAACCGCGCGGCGTGCAGGAACGGCAGATCGAGTTCATGCGGATGGACAATCTGAAGCAGGAGGATTTCAAATTTCCGGTGCAGGAAACGGCTCAACGCCTCGAACGTCTGATCGGTGTCGTCCCAGAAATCCGACAGCACCACGAGCAATCCCCGCCGCTTGAACAGTGGGTTGCATTCCAGCAGCGCCTTCGCCGTGCCGGTGGCCAAGGCCGGTTCGACGGCCTCCAGTTCGGCAAGAAGATTATGCAGGTGGCCGCGCGTTCCGCCCGGGGGCAGAAATCGCTTCAGCGATTCCGCGAACAAGCCAAGCGCCGCCTTGTCGCCCTGGTGAATCATCAGATAGGCCAGCGCGGCGGCGATTTTGGCGGCCTGCACGTATTTGGTTTCCCTGCCTTCGCCGGCGTAATTCATGGAGCCGCTCACGTCCACCAGCAGATAAATCACCATGTCGGTTTCCGCCTCGTACTGCCGGATGAACAGCCGCCGCGACCGGCCATAGGCGCGCCAGTCAATCCGTTTGGGGTCGTCGCCGGACACGTATTCCTTGTAATCGGTGAACTCGACCGAAGAACCGCGGTAGGGCGAGCGATGTTTGCCGGCGAAAAATCCCTCGACGGTTGCGCGCGCAAACAGGAGCAGATTGCCGAACCGCTCCAGTTCCGCCGGGGACAGCAACAAACGCCGCCGGGCCGCCGTCTCGTTGCGCCTGAAAAATCCGGGCACCGGCGGCGGGGCCGCTCTTCGCGGTGCAATCACCGGTGGCACGCTCCCCGGCGGTGCAGCCTCCGTCGCGGTGACCATTTTCAAGGCCCGCAGTCGCGCACCGTTAGCCTCTGAAATCGAATCGTTCATGGATATTGGACCGGAGCCTGCCGTCTGTTGGTCAATACGACTTTTCCTTCACCGCAGTCAAAATGCTCTGCACGATGTCGCGCGATTTCTTGCCCGCGCCGGTCGCGCGGTAATTGGTAATGACCCGGTGCTGCAACACCGGCATGGCCACCTCGCGCACGTCGGCGGTTTCCGGGCTGATTTTTCCATTCAACAACGCCAGCGCCTTTGCGCCCAGAATCAGATATTGCGAGGCGCGCGGGCCGGCGCCCCATTCGACGAAATCGCGCGCCGACTGGGGTGCCGCCGAATTTGCCGGGCGCGTGGCGGCGGCCAGCGACACCGCGTAGTCAATCACGTGGTCGGAAACTGGCGCCGCCAGCACCAGCCGCTGCACACGCAACAGGTCCTCCACTGAAACGACCGGCGCCAGCGCCGGCAATTCGCGCAGCGTGGTGCGCTTGACGATTTCAATTTCCTCCTCCTTGGCCGGGTAATCCAGATAAAGCGAGAACATGAACCGGTCGAGTTGCGCCTCCGGCAGCGGATAGGTGCCTTCCTGTTCAATGGGGTTTTGCGTGGCCACCACCAGAAACGGGTCCGGCAACGCGCGAGACTGGCCGCCGACGGTGACCTTGCGCTCCTGCATGGCTTCGAGCAGCGCAGCCTGGGTCTTCGGCGGCGTGCGGTTGATCTCGTCGGCGAGCAGGAGGTTCGCGAAGATCGGGCCGGGCTGGTATTCGGATTCCAGCCGCCGTTCGCGCTCCTGTAGAATTTCCGACCCGATGATGTCCCCGGGCATCAGGTCGGGCGTGAACTGGATGCGTTTGAAACTCAACCGGAGGATTTCGGACAGCGCGCGCACGATGAGGGTCTTGGCGAGGCCGGGCACGCCCACCAGCAGACAATGGCCGCGGGCAAAGAGGCTGACGAGCAACAGCCGGACGATTTGTTCCTGCCCAACGATGACCTTGTTGAGTTCGGTGGTGATGCGGCGATGCAAATCGCCGACTTCTTTGGGTGAGATTTCGTTCATCTTCGGTACCTGATAGGTTCCATGAGTAACCAACATTAGAAATGATTGACTGCAGGTGGAGCCTAACAACGGAATGAAATTTGGCGAGCACAAAATCATTAGCATCCAAACCAGTTATGATACGTCGCGAAGCACAGCTGACCAGCCTCTTCGCCCCTGAACACGCCGAATGCCATCCGTTCGCCGGCGAACGTCCTTCCCGTGTCCACTAAATCGAAGAAACCTCATCAGTTGAAGACCCCCGGTGCCCTCGCGAGCAACTCCTCGCCCCCCTCCCGGAGCGCTGGAACGAAGGCCTGAAGGGCCTCTGCCCGGGCGAAGAACACCTCGTCCCCGTCGATGCCCGAGGCGGCGAGCAGCCGGCGGAACCCCGCCCCAGACCAAGCCCGCACTTCCTCGTCGCCGTCGTTCTCGAGGATCCCCTGCACCACCGTCCGCAGGAGCATCACTTGGTAAAGGGCCTCGCGGTGGTGGCCGTCGAGGAGTTCGCGGACGCCGGCGCGCTCCAGCTCCCGGACCTCCCGGGAGACGTTCCAGTCCGCAACCACGGGCGTGCGCCGCACCTCGACCGCAACGCCGTAGGCGCGCTCGAGCTCCGCCACGAGTTCCTCGACCTCGGCGAGAGAGAGCGCTGCGCTGCCCAGCAAACCGACCGGCTGCATTCCAGCCCCGATTGATCACCTGTCCGGGATACGACCCGTTCATTGATCCAGCCCTCGGAAGGCCCATGGGCAACGAATCCCTGTTCGTTGCCTTTTTATCAAAAAATGCCCCCGTCACCCTTGGTCAAAAGATGATGCAAAACAGGCTAAAATTGCGAAAAACGAGAAAGCAAATGGCGGCAGAATTAGGCGTCAGCGTAAAGACGCTTTGGGGCTGGGAAACCGACCGTTGGCAACCGACTACCGCTTTCCATAATCGAATGTCATCTGGCAATGGCGCGTGACCCTCGGCCTGTTGCTGAACTGACCGGACCCAAAGAAGCCGCGCGGTTTCGGGAAATCGCCCTGGCAAATCCGGCTTGAACGAAAATCTGCTTGAGCCTATGTTCCGCCCATGCTGTTTTTGAAATTTGTCTCCTCCCTCATCGCGGTGCTCTGCCTGGCTCCCATGATGGTTCGGGCGGAAGACGCTAAGGATATTCCGGTCAAGCATTTCATTTACATCATCCAGGAGAATATCACCTTTGACCATTACTTCGGAACGTATCCCGGAGCGGACGGCTTTCCCAAGGATTTGAAGCTCTCCTACGAGCCAGACGGACCCAAGATTTATGCGCCGTTTCATCTGCACAGCACCTCCATCCCGCACGACTTGAACCACAGTTGGCAAGCTGCGCACGTCGCCTATGATGACGGGAAGATGGACGGCTTCATCCGCGCGGAATGGCCGATGGCGCTCTCGTATTATTGGAAAGGCTCGCTGCCGACGGTGGACCCGGAAGACATCCTGCCGCTGGACGACAATCCGGAACTCGTCAAGCAAGATCAGGCGATGGCCAACGCCGGTCGTGGTCGCGCCGGTCGCCGGGCGAACACCGCCGCCGAAGCAGAGGCCACGGCGGCGGGAAATTTGCCGACGCGACATCGTTCGACTCCTCCGCCGGGACCGCCGCCGGATTGGGTGACGAACACGCTTTCTTATTACGACTGGCGTGAGATTCCGAATTATTGGGAATACGCGCGACGATTTACGCTTTGTGACGCGTTCTTTTCATCGCTGGCGGGACCAAGCGAGCCGAACCACCTTTACACCGTGGCGGCCAAGTCGGGCGGGTTGGCCAACAATCCCGGTCGCGGCATTGTGGGCGAGGACGGAGTTTACACGTTCACCACGCTGGCGGAATTGCTCCAGCACTCGCAGCACAGTTGGCGATATTACGACGAGAAGAAGAATCCTAAGGCGCACTCACTCTGGAATCCGCTGCCGGGCTTCAAAGCCATCGCCAAGAGTCCCGAAATGATGTCGCATCTCGTTTCGTTGAGCGAATTTTACGCCGACGCGCAGGCGGATCGCCTGCCGGAAGTCTGCTGGTGTGTCCCGACCGCCGCGGACAGCGAGCATCCACCCGCCGACAGCGCTCGCGGCATGTGGCACGTCACTGAACTCATCAACGCCGTCATGCAAAGCCCGGCGTGGAAGGACACGGTCATCATCGTGACTTGGGATGATTTCGGCGGCTTCTACGACCACGTGGCACCGCCGCAGGTGGACAAATATGGTTACGGCCCGCGTGTTCCAGCGCTGGTGATTTCGCCCTGGGCCAAGCCGGGTTTTATTTCACACGTTCACTATGATTTCACTTCGCCGCTGAAATTGATCGAGGATCACTTCGGTCTAAATCCGCTGGCCGACCGGGATCGCGACGCCAACAACATGCTCGACTGTTTCAACTTTCAGCAGAAACCCAATCCGCCCGACCTGCTGACCAGGGAAACGCAACTTAAATTCTGACCGTTTTGTGGGGCTACGACCCTTTCACCGATCCAGCGCTCGGAGGCGCTTCCTCGCGGCGGAACTCGGAGACAACCGCTCGCCCGTTCGTATTCCACCAGCAATGCCAGTAATTTTTCTCCGATTTGCTCGCGTTCGGTCTGTATCATTAACTACCTCCTTTGCTCCAAGCCCGTTCCATGCGAAACGTGGTGATGCGCCAACACCACTTCAGTGGGCACATTTTCCATGAAAATAATGCCAATTTTCATGTTCGCAACTTCCTAATTTAGCCGTGACGGGTGCCGGGGTGGATTCAGGTGGTGGCATGGAAGGGTCGGCCTATTTTTTACAGGGAGCCGAGACGACGGCACCGCCCGAATCCTGTCGGCGATCTGACCATTTCCACTGAACCACTTCAAACGCAAGTTGGAAACATAACGGTTACAAATCAATGGCACTCGGGGCGCAAAGTATTCGAGCGCATGACGAACAAGGCAGTGGTGATTCCGGTGTTTCCACAACTTAGCGGCGTGGCCGCCCTTTCCGAGCCACCCCGGTCTTGATGGCGGCTTCGGTGACGGCAGCGGCGACGCGTTGCACCACGTCCCGATTGAAGACGCTGGGCACAATATACTCGGTGCTCAATTCCCGGCGCGCAATGCAGTCCGCAATGGCGTGCGCAGCGGCCAGCTTCATCGGCTCGTTGATACGGCGGGCGCGCACGTCCAAAGCCCCCCTGAAAATTCCCGGAAACGCCAGCACGTTGTTGATCTGGTTGGGATAGTCGCTCCGCCCGGTCGCCACAATCCACGCCCGCGCCGCGGCTTCCTCCGGCATGATTTCGGGAATGGGATTGGCCAGCGCAAAAATGATCGGCTTCGCCGCCATGAGCCGGAGCGATTTCGCCGCGATCAATCCCGGCCCGGACACGCCGATCAACACATCCGCTTTCTTCAAGGCGACTTCGACGCTGCCACTCAAGCCGCGCGGATTGGTGGCGGCGGCGAGTTGCACTTTCGCGGGATTCAAATCAGTCCGCGTCCGGCCGTTGATGATGCCCTGCCGGTCGCAGACGATGATATCTTTCACGCCGGCATTATGCAGCATCCCAGCGATGGCGGTTCCCGCCGCGCCCGCGCCGAGAATCACAATCCGCATCCTGGCCAGCGCGCGGCCAGATAATCGCGAGGCGTTCAACAGCGCCGCCAGCACCACTACCGCCGTGCCGTGCTGGTCGTCGTGAAAGACGGGAATGTCTAGCCGTTCCTGTAGACGCCGCTCGATTTCAAAACAGCGCGGCGCGGAGATGTCTTCGAGGTTGATGCCGCCCAGACCCACCGAGAAATTGGCGACGGTGTTGATGATTTCCTCGGGGTCCTGGGTGCGAAGGCAGATGGGATAGGCGTCAATGCCGGCAAATTCCTTGAACAGCATCGCTTTGCCTTCCATGACGGGCATCGCGGCTTCCGGACCGATGTTGCCGAGGCCCAGCACAGCCGAGCCGTCGCTGACCACGGCGACGGAATTGCCCTTGATGGTGAGCTGCCAGGCTTTGTCGTGCTGCTCGGCAATGGCGGAACACACGCGCGCCACGCCGGGCGTGTAAGCCATCGAAAGGGTGTCGCGCGTCGTGAGAGGCACTTTGTTCTGGATGGAAATTTTTCCGCCGAGATGCAGGAGAAACACCTGGTCCGAAATGTTGGCCACGGTGACATCCTTGAGTTTGCGGATGGCCGACACGATGACTTCCATGTGTTCCTGGCCGCGCGCCCGCACGGTGATGTCGCGCGTCATGCGTTTGGCGTCGGGATTGACAATGTCAACCGCGCCGAGGTCGCCGCCCAGCCGGCCGATGGTGTGGGTGAGTTTGGCGAACATGCCGATGTGGTTGGGATAGGCCAGCCGCATGACGAAGCTGTAGCTGACGGACGGACGTGTTTTGGTGGAGGGCATGGAGGTTGAAGTGTGTTTGGTTTTAGTTATGCATCAAACTTGGCTGGCTAATACCGGTGAGTATGCGCCGGAAATTCTGTCGCGTCAATTCTGCCTTCCCGGCGATCCGGACAACTTGGGAATGGCCCTTTCTTTCGTCCCGCAGCGGGCAGCAGGACGATGGTGGTCATGAGCGCGCCATGTTTTTTCTTGAGAAAACCTATTCCTCTATTCCGGTCATCCCCTTATTGCTGCGCGCCCGAACCCATCTTCTCCCAAATCTCATCCCCCTGGGCCACCGGCGATACACTTTTCAGCCTCACGAATGCCCTATATTCCGGCTCGCTGGTAATGATGCCATATCCACCAAATCTCCGCTGTTTAGTTCAGGCTCGCCTGCCTGACGTGTTTCAGACTCCCCTTTGACAATTTGACGGTGATGGCGATGTTCGAGGACAAACTCGTGATAGAGTGCCGCCGCTACAACCACCAACGCCACGGTGCAGAGGATGGCTGAATACCAGAGATTGAGCCGCGTGCGGATGGTCATGGCGTTTCCTTCAGCACGTAGCCCGCGCCGCGAACTGTGTGGAGCAACTTGGGTTCAAAATCCGCGTCGATTTTTTCACGCAGCCGCCGGATATAAACGTCCACGAGGTTCGTGCCGGGGTCGAAACCGTAATCCCAGACCTTTTCCAAAATCATCATGCGTCCGCACAGCCGGCCCGCCGAACGCATCAGAAATTCCAGCAGCCGGTATTCGCGGGCGGTCAGCTCGATTTTCTTTTCGCCGCGCTGCGCTAGCCTGACTTTCGCAGATTTTGCGGGAGAAGATCATTTTTCTCAAGGAACACGAGCCCGGCACCCTTCAAGTCGGCCACACATCCGCAATCTGATCCTGGTAAATTCGTGGGGGCGGTTGTTCGGGCAATGACCAGTTCATCTGGTGCATTATCATTGCTTGGGCGGCTTCGGGCTGGGTAATTCGTGGCAGGCAAATCGCTCCGCCAGCCTTGAGCTTGAACCACACCTCCACTTGGATGATGCGCTTGAACTGGTCGAGCAACTGCCATGGACTCAACCCCGGAGCGCTCCCCTTGAGTTTCTGTTTCAAGCAAACCCACAGGCAGTAGCCCAGAAATGCCACCATCACGTGCGCTTCGACGCGCGGCCCCACCCAATGCCAGATCGGCCGAATGGCCAGCTCGCTCTTCAGTGCCCGAAACACGGCCTCGACCTCCGTCAGTTGCACATACATCCGCCACAAGGCTTCCGGGCGGTGATCGCTCAAATTGGTCCGCAGCAAATACGCTCCATCCCGGTGCTGCGCCATCCGTAAGGCCTGCCGATCCCACTGCCAGTTCAGTTTCCCATCCTCCCAATCCGTGGACACATGGTGCCAAGCCCGCGGCCAGCGTTCGGATAATCGTCCCAGGCGCAGCATGACCTTGTCCGAATCGGCCAGCGTGCCCTTGCGGATCGAGCGGCGCAGCCGCACCAGGTCCCGCATCAATCCCCGAATCTGACGCCAGCGCATCGCCTCTTCCTTCTTGGCCCGATCCACGCTGCGCGCCAGCACATACGTCTCCTGTTCCTGCGCGATCAATTGCACCTGCACCGATTCGTTGATCTGTTGCCAGGAGCCTGCCAGCAACTCTTTCTCGTAATCTTGCAGCCGGTGTCGGGGTGTGCCCACGACGTATTGTCCGTCCCGCGCTCGCAATCTCTGCAGGTTGGCTTCGCTGACAATGCCCCGGTCGAACACCCAGATTCGTCGCGCCCGACCATGTTTGGCTTCCACCTGATCAAGCATGGCTTCCAGTGTCGTGACGTCCGCACGGTTGCCTTCAAAGACTTCATAGCTCCGTGGAAAGCCTTCCGGTGTCACCACCATGGCAATGACCACTTGCGCGCAATCGGGCCGGTGATCCCGGGAATAGCCGCGCGTCGCTTTGTCAACGCCTTCGGCATCCCCTTCGAAATACGTGCTGGTCAGATCGTAGAGCAGCACATCGAAACTGGCACCAAAGAGATCGCGCCATTTGCCGGCCAGATGCCGTTCCAACGCGTCCTTGTGCGCCACCATCCGGTCCAGGGCCCGATACAGCCGATCCTTCTCCGCCACGGCCGCGCTGCAATCCAGCAATAGGTCCATCGCGGTTTGCGCAAACCATTTTTCGTGAATAAACAACTCACTGCGCGGATCACACAGCCGGTTGACGACCAATAGTTCCACCACTTTGGCCCAAGGCACCTCGCCGCGCTGCTCGCCCAAGACCTCATCCCAAAAGGCGCGCAGCCCCAGCTCTTCCCACAGCTTGCAGCCGATCCAGCAATCTCCGAAACGCCGCGGACGGCGCACCACCAGACTGGAAAGAATCACCTCGGCCACATCTTCAGCGACCACCGGCACTTGTCCCTCGCGATCGGTGAACAGGCGTAACTGCCGGCGTTGACCGTCCTCGTGGATGGCCTCGATGGTGCGTTGCCACCGTTCCACCTGCGTGGTGTTGAGTTCGCCCAGGTGCAACACCGTGCGTTGCACCACGCGCTTGCGGCTGACCCGCAGACTTTCCGTGAGGCTGTAGTAGACGTGGCGCTTGCCGTCTTTACATCGCTCGTGCGCCTTCAGAAACATGCCGGCATTCTGACACGGTCCAGCCTCGGCTGTCTACGGGCTGGGTCTTCCCACAGGCTTCCAACGCTCGGCTCATGCAAAATCCCCAGCAAATCGCCGCAGGCTTTCACGGAAAAAATCCAAATTGCTGCATATCTGCGAAACTCAGGCTAGGCTCGGCCACATTTCCACGCAAGTAGGGCTCGATCAGGGTATAATCATCTGGCGTGAGTAAGATTTCCACAGTGGCACGGGGGAGTGCCCATAAAACCATTTGAGACTGGTAACCCATAGTATCTTTTATCCAACTTCTCAATTCTTCGGCTTTGATCAGTTGAGCATAATCGGTCACATCGGCGATATTCAAAACTCCATCTTCAACCATGATTTTGCCTTTCTTCAATTCGTTGATAATGGCGTCTTCCATTTTCTTCCGATCCGTCCCCGGATTGATCGGTGTCAGTTCAACTGACGAACACTGCTGTCCTCCAATTGTTTTGGAATACAAAAACATTCGAGGAATGCTTTGAATGTAATAGCCACGAGCCCAAACCATATATCTTCTGACAGGCCAACGGTCAACTCCCTTGAACTGGATTCGGCTTAAGTCTTCCCCTTGTTTATAAACCATAGGAGAGCCAAGTCCATAATCTACTTTCTTTCCATTAATGACCCCTCGCGTAACAACCGGAAACAATAACACATTTGTGTCACTAATCACGTGTCCCAAGTTGGGAAGCCGGTTTTCCGGCGATTCCTCCACGAAACAGTAAGGCAGATCCTTGTTTGTTGTTACGTTTGGTTCCGCGCATCCACCGACTGTGCAAATCCAAGTCAAGCTAATCAAAAGAAGGATCGGCAGGCGGAGTTTCATCCGCCGAAACTAATTCAAAAGTAATTCGTTGTCCAGCTTCCCATCCCCTCCCACCGAGCGCCCGCCCCTTTCCGTGGTGCTGCGCTTCCGCCTGTATTTCAATTCCGACTTCGTCCGGCTGCGCCGTGACAAGCCGGCGCGACAGGCTATGCCTGAAACATTCCTTCGCCCGCCTGGTTGGCAAAATATTTTACTGCGCGGACGCGCCCACCGTCTGCAAGCTCTGAAACAGCACCACGTCGCGGCTGGCGCCGGGTTCGGGTTGCACGTTGATCCGGGTGGGAAGATGCCCCTCCTCGTCGTAGATCACCAACGTGTTCGCATTCGGTCCCGCGTTGAGCCAGCATTCGGGAATATAGAGGCCCGGCGCCGGAACCTTTTCCGGGTAACGACCGAGGTTGTGCCCGTTCACCCAGATCGAACCGCGCGAAAGCCCTGAAGTCGTCACCCGCCACATCGGATCCGCGCCGGTCGTGTCCGGGGGTGCGGCGGTAAAGGTCGTCCGGAAAAACTGCGGGCCGCTGAAGGTCATGCCGTCTGGGAGCACCTGCCATCCGGTGGCTGAATTCGGATTGCCCGGACCGCCCTGCTGCACCCAATTATTCAGCGTGACGGCGCTTTGGTAGGCGGCGAGCGTGACCCCGGAATAGAGTCCGCCCTTGCCTTCGGTATTTTGCACCAGGACCGAGAGCACATTGGTGCCGCCGGTTTTCCAGGCTGCGGTCAGGTCAACGTTGAACGGCACACTCCACCCGGTATTCGTGGCCAGAGGGATTCCGTTAAGATAAACCCAGCCTTTGTCATCCACGCTGCTGAAGTTTGCGATCACGGTTTCCGCCGATGGAATGGCCGGCAGCGTGGTCTGAAACCAGGCATAGCCTGCCCGCCCGCCAAACGCATCCGTGCCAAAAGGGTAATTGGTCCAGCCCGAAGCGGTCGAAAGCGGAGGCCCAGTTCTCACCGCCGATCGGGTCGTCATCATGACGTTCCAGCTTGTCAGCGACACCGGAGCCGTTGACCGGAGTTCCAAAGAGACGCGCCGTCCCGCTCAAACCCTTTGCATACATATTGGAAATCGCGCCAATGTAGGGATACAGCTTGTTGCGACCGGAATGTGACGTGAAGACCGCAATGGTGTGGCTTCCCGCGCTCAACGCCGCCGTGAATCGAATTTGGCGTGATGTTCTCCGCCGGAACGGCCGCTCCGTCCACAAACGGAATCATGTGGTCGGCCGCGTTCCCAAAGAAAATGGAATTGGTGCCGGCGGTGGAAACGTTGATGGTCGTGCGATACCAGGCGTAGCTGCTGACATCGCCGTCCGCTCCCATTTGCTGCGGCCCGGTCGAACCCGACAACCAGCCGCTGGCATCAAATCCGGGAGCCGCCGGGGCGGTTCCGCTCATGGTTTGCCACGCGGCCAGCGGCGCGGCGCCGGGATGGGAGCCGGGAGTTGTAATTGCGGACAACGATATCGGCGCGTCGGCGGGACCGTAGGCAATCACCGGATTGTCCGCCGGATTTTGCCACGGTTTCTCCGTGACGATTTGCAAATGGCCGTTCGTCACCGTGGCGTCGCCCACGTATTGCGGACCACAAACAACGTAATTCCGTCGTGCCCGCGTCCACAAACCAGGTGTCGTCCGCCAGCGTGTCGCTCACGGCGAGAATCCGCACCCGCCGCGAGCCGGTCTGGAAACTAAAATTGGCCACGCCGCTGGCGGGATAGGTGGTCTGGAGCATCAGATTGGTTCCGGTGAGGCTTAATTCCGGAGCGCCGGCGGAAATCGTCGTGCCCGCCGGGACGCTGAAGTAAAGTTCGGCCGGCGATCCGGCCTGGCCGTAAATGACCATCGTGGTGGTGTCGGCTTGCTGGATGACGCCCAGAATGCGGGTGGGCGCAACCTCCAGCGTGACGCCGGGGATGATCGTGTAACCGGTTACTACCGGCATGATTTCATTTCGATTCACGGTCAACGATCCGCTCTGCGGATAGGCGACGCCGTTGATGCTGACCTGGGTCGGTCGGGCTGAAGTTCCCTGAATTGCCGCAGGAACAAAATGGTTCCCGCGGCCGACGCGCGGGCGGCCACGCTGACCGCCGGATTCGTGGAGGCGTTGGCATAAGTGCTGGTGGCGTTGTCGCTGGTTTCCAGAATACTCTGAAAACTGCGCGCAAACCATGCGGCGCGTTTGAATTTGTAATAATCCGGGCGAAGATCGCCGGTTTGACCCACGGCCGACCCGTAATCATAACTGGCTGCGTCCTCATCGTTGTTGAAATAGTCGAAGTCCGTGCCGCCGTGCGCCATGTAGTAGTTGTAACCGTTGCCGCCGAAAGCAATGACCTTCCAGGTGTCCCAGTCCTTGTCGCGGACATTCGCCGCGGACTCGCCATAATCACTGAACCAATCGCACCAGAATTCCGTGGTGAACCACGGGCTGTTGCGCGAGGCGCTGCTCCAGGGCCGGTTTCCCGCCGGATCGCCCCCGTGGTGGACGCCGCTGAAGAAATAAGGCACCTCCAACCCGTCCGCCAGCGCCGTGGTTTGCAGAAATTGGAAGTAAGGATTCCGCAGCCCGTCAGTGCCCGATCCGCCGGGATGTTCATTTTCGAGCTGGACGAGGATGACGTTGCCGCCGCGGTTGATTTGATTCGTGGCAATGATGGGCATCAATTGTCCCCAGAACCGGGCGACCGCCGATTCAAACGGGGCATTGGCGTTGCGGACCTGAAGGTCGGGCACAAAGCGCAGCCAGATGGGAAAGCCGCCGCTGTCCCACTCGGCGCAGGAATAAGGCCCCACCCGGGCAATGGCGTAAAGTCCCAGCGACTTGGCGAGCTTGAGGTAGGCGTCCAAGTCCCGATTGCCGGAGAAATCAAACTGGCCGCTCTGCGGTTCGTGATAATTCCAAAAGACATAAAACTCGGTGCAGTTGAAACCCGCCCGCTTGAAGCGCATCAGCCGGTCCGCCCAGAGTTCGCGCGGCACGCGGGCGTATTCCATGCCGGCGGAAACGACGAAGGTGCGCTCGCCGTTGATCAGAAATCCATTTCCATCGAAATTAATCGCGCTCTGCGCGGCGGGTTGCGGGGGAAAGAAGCTGTCATTGGCGCGGACGCTCGTTGGCATCAACGGGGCCAATGACAGGAGGATGCCGGTGGTGACGGTTTTGATTTTGTTCATGGTGTTTGTCGCGTGCTTAAAAAAGGACATTATCCGCAAGCAATCCGCAGGTCAATATGACTCAAGTGCCGGTGCGTCTGTGCCGGCCCCACGCTCTGCCATTTGCTCGAAGTATTGGGCAAAGAACGCGCTTGCCGTCCTCCGATGAAACTGCCAACAATCCGCCATGCCCACCGTGCTCCGAGTCAAAGGCTACCAGTTTTACTTTTACGCCCAAGACGCCAACGAACCGCCGCACATTCACGTTGCAAAAGCCGGGAGGATGCGAAATTCTGGTTGTCACCGGCGCGACTGGCGGTCAATCATGGCTTCCGGCCGCACGATTTGCGGGAGATTGCCGGGATCATTGAAGAGAACGAAGCATTGATACTGGAGAAATGGAATGAGTTTTTCCGACCTTAAAGTCAAACGCATTGAGACGACGGCAGACACTTTGACCGTCGAGTTGATGGATGGCCGCGTGCTGTCCGTGCCGCTGGCGTATTATCCCACCCTGCTGCACGCGACCGAGGCGCAACGGAAAAACTGCCATCCCATCGGCGCGGGCTACGGCATCGAATGGCCGGACTTGGACTACCATTTGAGCGTCGAAGGATTGATTCAAGGCCTGCCTGAAGCGCCCGGTTTGCGCCGGGCAATAGCAGCTACATAAATGCCGGCTGCCTTCGTCTCCGTCCCCGTGCGAAGAGCGTAGCGGCGTCTCGGCAGAGCGCCGCATTCCTCTCTTTCGTTCTCAGATGGCGGCCTTCTCCCAAAAGCCACTACGGCGGACTGCTTGCACAGCGCCGCTTTGAGGCTGCATGAGTTGGCTTTCGCCACACACAGGCCGGCTTTGCGTCTGCACCAGCCGCCGGAAGGGCTGCACGATTCCGCTTTCGTCCTGCACAGATGGACTTTGCCCATGCACAGCTCAACTTTAACCATGCACAGGTCGGCTTTTGACCTGCACAGGTCCGCGTTCACGATGCACAAGTCAACTTTTGACTTGCACAGGCCGCTTGAACGCCTGCACGGGCAGGCGACAGGCCGGCACAGGTGAAATCATACCGATTTCAAAGGAATTGAACCCAAATCCGTGTTCATCCGCGCTCATCCGTGGTTAAAAAAATTCGCGGTGGCGGCATTTTCGATTAAACTCCCCACGTGGCCAACCCGTTCATTCAGTGGATCGAAGCCAAAGGACCGTGGGCGCCATGGCTGTTTCTGGCGCGTGTTCCTCGCGGCGTCGTTCCTGATGCTCTGGCGGCTGGAGGTTTTGAGCGCCAAGGGCTTCGAGGGGACGGTGCTTGGCACGCTGGTGATGCCGTATTGCACCGGCATGGGCAACCTCATCTTCGCCTTCATCCTCGGCCGCAACGGCGGCTCCGGCGCGGACGTGATGACCAACTCGCTGGTCAACAACATCACCAACATGACGCTGGTGCTCGGCCTGCCGGCGATTTTCTGGCTCATCAAATTCCTGCTGTCGAAAGGCAAAACCGCCGGAAAATATCCGGCGAGGAAAAAATCCGGCACCGCCGGCAAGACGCAGCAATTGAACCGGCTGTCGCTGCTGCTCACGCTCACGGCCATCCTGTTTTTCACCGGCGCGGTCTGGGCGCTGGGGCGCAAAGGCCGGTTGACTTATGATGACGGGCTGGTGCTGGTGGGGTTGTTTCTCTTCTGGCAATGCTTCCACGTTTTCGAGGTGCTCAAGTCAAACGTGCGCCAGGGAAAATCGTTGAGCTGGACGCTGCCGTTCGACCTGGCGTTGCTCGCCATCGGCGCGTATGGAATCTACGTCAGCACGGACTGGCTGGTGGCGTGGATTTCGAACATCCACACCGGCTTCATCAGCGAACAACATCTCGGCTGGTTGAGCGGCTGGCTGATGGTGCTGCCCAACGCGATCCTGGCGTTTTATTACAGTTGGCGCGGCCAGCCGGAGACGGTGTATGCCTCGCAGGTCGGCGACTGCCATGTTTCGATCCCGCTGTGCCTCGGCGTTTATGCGCTGTATCACACGATGGAGATGCCGCCGTTCTTCCACGTGGCCATGTTCCTCCTGCTCGGCGCGACGCTGGTGCATTTCATCTTCGTCGCGTTGCTGGGACGGCTGCCGTGGTTCGCGGGCGTGGCGCTGGTGCTGGCCTACGGCTATTTTCTGTGGCGGGGATTGCTGGGATGAAACGTGAAACGCAACGCGTGAATTTCATTTCACGTTTCACGTTTCACGCATCACGATTTCTTGAGGAATCGCGTGTCGTCGCCGGAAGCCTCCAGCGGATTGGCGCGGATCTTCTCGCCCAATTCGGCGAACGGCACCTGCGCCCCCAGCCAGCGCGGATTTTTGGCAATCGTGTCCATGGACTCGCGCGTGTTGTTGCAGATCAGATACAGCCCGCGCCCCACGACCATGAACGATTCAAAGCCGGTGCCGGTGCCGTGCCGCGCAAATTCAAAATCGCCCGCGCCGTATTTTTCCGTGAGCAGTTCCGCGCGCAGGGCGCCGAGGTCCTTCACAAAATTCCGCAGGAACTCGTCGTTGCGCGGGCCGCTGTAAGACAGCACGCGCGCCTGGTTTTCGGCGAGCGAGACGATGGCCCATTCGTCGAAGACGGTCTGGCCGTAGCGCGCGTCCATCTGCTGCGCGCACGCCTTCACCTGGTTTATGATTTGTTCGAGTGTCATGCCTCAATTTTTTGACCTGGCGAGCAAAACAGTTTTGTCCGCTGGAGACAAGGCAATAAATTTGCTGCGCCGCCGGCGGAAAACGCCTATGATTTTTGCAGTCAGCCTCCGCCCATGCCACTCAAGAAGCGAACAAGCAGCATTGTCATAACCAAACTGGCGCGCTGGGAACGGCACGTCCTCAACATCCTGTTGGCAGCCGCCTATCTGCTGGCGCTGGTGTGGCTTCTGTGGCCGATGAGCCTGCCGGGCAAAGCCGGCTGGCCGGATGCCGTGTTGCTCGTGCTGGCGGTCGCATGCACCATGGCCTCGCTGGCGCGGCATCTGCCGTTCCAAAACGTCCTGTTCGCGGCGCCGTCATCGGCCTCGCCGGCGGCGCGGCGGACTGGCTCGGCTGGAAGACCGAAATTCCCGTTCGGGCCGTTTACGCCGGGTCAAAACCTCGGGCCAAAGCTGTTTCACGCCGTGCCGTGGGTGATGCCTGCGATCTGGATTCTGGCCATTTTGAACTCGCGCGGCGTCGCCCGCCTCATCCTGCGGCCCTGGCGCAAGCTGCACGCCTATGGCTTCTGGCTCATCGGCGTCACCACGGCATTGACGGTGCTGTTCGATCTGGCCCTCGAACCGTTCGCGTCACAGGTCAATCACTTTTGGTCTTGGGAACCGACGAAATCCCCGCTGGCCTGGCAAGGCGCGCCGCTGGTAAATTTCTTGGGCTGGCTGGTGGTGACGCTGCTGATCCTGGCTTTCGTCACGCCAATGCTGATTAACAAACATCCGATCCATCGTCGTCCGCCGGATTTTCATCCGCTCGCCGTCTGGCTCGGTGGCGTTTTCCTTTTTGCTGTCGGGGAGGCCACGGCGGGACTGTGGTCCGCCGTCGTGCTGGACGGAATCATGAGCATCGCAGTTGCCGTTCTCGCGATTCGCGGTTCGCGGTGGTGACGATGATCAAATCTCCGGGCCAGGCGGCTCGGCGCGTTTGGTGATTTTCAACCGGGCCACGCGCGGGCCGTCCATTTCCTCCACGCGCAATTCACAGTCTCCCACTGTCATTGTGTCGCCGGCCTTTGGAAATCCGCCCAGCTTCTGCGTGACCCAGCCGCTGGCGGTCGCGACATTTTCATCATGCGGCACCTCGCCGATGATTTTTTCCAGTTCGTGCAACGGCAGCGTGCCGGCGGCTTCCCAGATGTTTTCACCGGTGCGCGCCAGCTCCGGCTTTTCCTCGTCGAACTCGTCCTGAATCTGGCCGACGAGTTCCTCGAGCACGTTTTCCAGCGTCACGATGCCGACCGTGCCGCCGTATTCATCCACGATGACGGCAAAATGCAGTTTCCGTTCGAGGAACAGGTGCAGCAGTTTTTCCAGCCGCGCGGTTTCCGGCGCATAAATCAGCGGGCGCGCCACCGGCAGCAAATCCGCCGCCGTCCGCGCCTTGTCGCGCAGGGCGTAAAGATCCTTGATGTGAATGACGCCGCGCGTCTTGTCCAAATCGCCGTCCTCGCACAACGGGAAGCGCGAATAGCGCGTCTGTTCCGCGAGCGCGAGGCATTCGGCCATGGTCGCGCCGGTGTCGAAGGCGGTGATTTCCTGGCGCGGGCGTCATGATTTCGCGCGCGACGCGGTGCCGCAAATCGAGCGCGTTCAAAATCAGGTTGCGCCCGCCCGCCGTCCCGCCCTGCGGGACTGCCGCCAGCACGAGGCGCAATTCGTCCTCCGACGGCGCGCCGGTCGACCCTGGCCGTCCGGTTCAATGCCGATGCGGCGCAGCAGCCAGCGCGCCGAGAAGTTCAGCAACCGGTTGAAGGGATAGAACGCGATGTAAAACCAGTGCAACGGCCGCGCCGCCCACAGCGCCACCGGCAGCGTCTTTTGGATCGTCAGCCATTTCGGCGCCAGTTCGCCCGCCACAATGGTCAAAAAGGTCAGCACGCCGAAACCGAAGGCGAAGGAAATCGAATGCTGCCAGACCTCCGAAGACACGCCGCAGCTGAACCAGCAGCGGCACCAGCAACGTGTCGAACACCGGCTCGCCGAGGAAACCCAGGCCCAGGCTCGCCATCGTGATGCCCAGTTGCGTCGCGCTCAAATAGGAATTCAGATTGCGGACGATGTGCCGCGCCATCTTCGCGCGCTTCCAGCCCTTCGCCACGAGCGCGTCAAGCTGCGTCTCGCGGATGCGGACCAGCGCGAATTCGGCGGCGACGAAAAATCCGTTCAGCAGCACCAGCACCAGCACCGCCAGAAGCTTCAGCACGGTCAAAATGAAAATGTCCCAAGTCCAGTTCATGTCTCAATCGTCCTCGTCCTCGTTCTCCTGCTCGTCCTCGAAAAATTCCGAATACGAGCACGAGCCGGAGGACGAAGAGGAATATTATTCACAACTTCATTTCCCCGAACATGACCTTCAAAATGTCCTCCAGGCTCACGACGCCCATTTCCGCGCCGTCGCGCGCCAGCACGATCGCCAGCCGGTGGCCGGCGCGCTGCATCAGGCGCAGCGCGACTTCCAGCCGCATGTTTTCATCCACGAACAGCGCCGGGCGTCATGTGCGCGGCGGCGGGTTTTTGCAAATCCAGATCGTCGCGAAACAGCAGCGGCCCGAGCGCCAGCAGGCCGGCGATGCGCGGCCGGCCGTCGCGCGTTTCCCGGACCGGCAGGCGCCACAACCGGCGTTCGCGCCCCAGCCGGAACGCGTCGCCCAGCGGCGTTTGCGCCCCGACCGTCACCACCTGCGCCAGCGGCGTGGCGATTTGCCGGACGGTGAAATTCTGCAGGTCGAGCACGCGGTTGATCATCGCGCGCTCGTCGCTGGTGAGCGCCTGCGCGGATTCCTGCATGACCGACGCGCATTTCCTCGCGGCTGCCGAACAGCCGGCCCGTGAATGCCCGCCCGCCCGTCAGCCGCAGCGCCATCCGGGACACGCCTTCCACCACCGCCACCAGCGGGCTTAACACAGTATGCACGAGGCGGAACACGCGGCGCCGCCGGCCAGGCACAACTGGTTCGGTGCGCGCGGAAAAACATCTTCGGCAGCAGATCGAACAGCGCGTAAAACAGGAAAACGGCGGCGGCAAAAACGGCGGCGATCCAGAGGCTTTCGCCCGAAAGCCACTCGTGCAGTTTGAACAGCAGCCAGCCCAGAATCAAAAAATTGGCCAGCGTGTTGCCGACGAGGATCGTCCACAGAAAATTCTCCGGCTGTTCGAGAAACCCGTGCAGCAGTTTCGCCGGCGGCTTGCCGGCCCGCGCCAGCCGCCGCACATGCAGCCGGCTCAACACAAACACGCCCGCCTCCATGCCCGAAAGCAGGAACGAGACGCCCAGGCACAGCGCCAGCAGAACCCAGGTTAAAATGACCGGTGACATTGTTGCTTGAAACGTGACGCGTGAAACGTGAACTCACGCACCACGTTTCACGTTTTACGTTTCACGTTTCATTTTCTGCACCATCAACTCCCGCACCCGCCGCTCGTCCACCGCGTGCGCCGTGAGTTTCAAGCCGCGGAACGCCGCCGACTCGCCGGCCGCCGGCACCACGCCGCGCAAATGCGTCAGCAGACCGCCCATCGTTTCCACCTCCGGCACGTCGCCCAGCGCGGGATATTCGCGGCGGAAATCGTCCAGCCGCATCGTCCCGCTCACCCGCCAGCGGTCCGGCGCGATCTTTTCCATGACGAAACCCTCCGGCTGCGAGATGGAGCGGATTTTGCCGATGAGCGTGCCGAGGATGTCCTCCATCGTCACCAAGCCCGCCGTGCCGCCGAATTCATCCAGCACAATCGCCAGCCCGCGCTGCTGCTTTTGCAGGCTCTGGAACAGGTGCAGCAGGTTCATCGTCTCCGGCACGAACGACGGAAACTCAATCGCGTCCGCCAGGTCAATCTTCGGGTCCAGCAGCAGCGCCCGCGTGTTCAAGATGCCGACGATGGTGTCCGGCGTCTCGTCGTAAATCGGCAGGCGGCGGTGCTTGAACTTTTTCGCCGCGGCAATCATCTCCTCCACCGGCGCGTCGTCGGAAATCGCCGCCATGCCCGCGCGCGGCCGCATCACGTCGCGGGCCGCGCGCTGGTCGAGGCTGATGATTTGGAGGATGATTTCCTTTTCCGACTCGGCGAGCGTGCCCTGCTGAAAGGCCATTTCGAGCAGCTCGTGATATTCCGCGTCCGTCAACGCCGGCGCCGCGTCCATCTGCCGGGCGGTCTTTTTCAAAATCGCCACGTTCAGCCCGCGGGCCGCGCGATGCAGCGGCATGGTCGCTTTTTGAAATGCCAGCAACGGCCAGCTCACGCGCAGCGCCCAGCGTTCCGGCTGCCGCACCGCCAGCGTCTTGGGGAAAACCTCGCAACCGAGCAGCGTCAGCGCCAGCAACGCGATCAAGGTCAGGGCCGCCAGCGTCCATTGCGCGTTGAAGGCCATGCGCAGCACGACCGCGAGCATGGCGGCGTTGGCGAACGTATTGCCCAGCGCCAGCGTCGCCAGCAAATCCTGCGGATGTGCGAGCAGGGCGGCGACGATTTTGCCCGCGCGCGGCTTTTTTTCCACGAGCTGGGCCACCTGCCATTTGCCGAGGGAAAAGAGGGCGGTTTCCGCCAGCGCGAAGAAGAAGCTCGCGCCCGCGAAAATCAAAATCGCCACGACGGCGGGTTCCACGCCGCCAATATGCCCCAAGACCGGGGTTGAAAAAAGGGGAAAGGAGGGACACGGGCGCGGCTCGCTTGCTTGAAAGCTCATTAACACCAGGCTTCAGGCCGGTGGCAAAACGTGGCCGCGACGCCTCCGTCGCAAAGTGTGCCGACGACGCCCCCGTCGCCGGAAGTGGCCGCCGAACCAATCTGCGCGCCATCCATTTCGCGCGGCGAGGGCGCCGCGCCCACTTTCTGCGACGGGGCGTCACAGCCACGCGTTCCGGAAACTGCATGAAACCGGTTTTAACGGCTTGGCGCGCGAGTAAACGGTTGAAACCGTTTTCGGCCGTGCGGCTTCGACACCCGGCTGGAACCGGGTGTTAATGAGAATCCGTGAAATCCGTGTCTGAAAATTCTGCTTGCCAGCGGGCTTGGCCGGTGCGAAGTTCAAACCGTGAAACGGAGCGGACAAACACGAAAATGGCATAGGCTGACTATCGAGCTGCCGATTAAATGTTAGCCGTCACGATTAGTATCGCTCAAACTTGATTCACACGACGATGCGTTGGCGGAGGCTGCCAAGCGTTCTGTGTTTAGCAAGCAATTGCGGCGTGCACACGATGTCCGATCACTGTCGGTGCTGCGCATTCTCAGTATTCGTGCCGACTCGTCACCGCCAACAGTCGTTCGGCAGCTATGATGCGCCATGCCCGTTTTCAGGAGTTTGCGAGTGCGCCAGTGGCGCACACTTGACCCGGTGCACGCTCATCAGATGAGTTAGAGCCGTTTTGAGCTTGGTTATCGCTGGCAACGAGTGTCGCTGGGTTTATGCCTTCGCGCGAACAATTAGCGGCAAGTTTTCATGTGGAGTTTGCAACGTGACGCTTAATTATGCGACTAGGCTGAACTCCCTTTTTCCTGCGCCGCCCGGAATTCCCGCCATTCTCCTGTGCAACCTTAACACAATTGACAAGAAATGGAGAGCCATCCCCCGTCCTTTCCAGCAGAGTCATCCCATATGCGTTGGGCCTCTGCCACTGGTAACGGCGCAATCCCGACGGACGATCCGGCCTTCCCCTCGCCCGCCATAGCCATTCTGTTGCCCGACAGCCCCGTCCCGCCGCCCGCCCCGGCCCGCACCGGCGGCTTGGCGGCGATTTCGGACCGTTCAGGACGCTTCCCGAGCCTTTCAGGACGAAGGCCGGCCCCTTCAGCACGCTTCCCGAACCCTCCGGGACGAGGGCCGGCTCCTTCAGGACGCTTCCCGAACCGTTCAGGACGGAGGCCGGCCCCTTCAGGATGCTTCCCGAACCGTTCGGGACGACAGGCCGGCCCACTTCGGGATGCTTCCCGAACCGTTCGGGACGATGGCCGGCCCCTTCAGGGTGCTTCCCGGCCGCTTCAGGATGCTTCCCGGACCCTTCAGGACGAAGGACGAAGCCTTCAGGACGCGTCACGAACCGTCGGTTTTTGCCACTTTTTCGAGGAAAACCGCCGTTTTACCCCAAAAACACGGTTTCCCAGCCCAAGTCGGCGGAATCCTCCCGTTTTGGAACCGGCAGGCAGTCAAACAAACAACAACTCAAATCAAACAACGAAAACGCAAAACCATGAAAAGACAGCAATTCTATCCTAAATCCATTCCCGCCCAGGTCATCTGGCTGACGAGCTTCGCCAACAAGCTTCCCGGCCTGGCCGCGACGCTGGGCCTGACCCCGGCCCAGGCCGCCGCCATCGTGGCGGATTGTCTCTGGCTCATTTACGTGCTGCAGGAGTGGGAGCAGGCGGCCCACAAGTTCAGCACCGGCGCGACCGGCGCCGCCGCCGAGGCCCAATTCGGTGACGGCTCGGCGCTGATGGTGCTGCCCGCGTTCGAGTCGCCGGCGCTGCCCGCCGGGGCCGTGCCCGTGAACACCGGCGCGCTTTACCGCATCTTTGCGCTGGTCCAGACCATTAAAAAAAGCGGCAAATGCACGGACACCAATGCGGGCCTGCTGGGCATTGTCGGCACGGAACAGACCGGCCCGGACGCGACCACGCTGCTGCCGCTGATCGCCCTGGTCATCATCAACGGCCAGGTGCTGGTGAAATGGGGTTGGGGCGGTTACGCCGCCTTCCTGGGCAGTTGCGAAATCTGGGTGGACCGCAATGACGGGAAGGGCTTCGTCTTCCTGACCATTGACACCACGCCCGGCTACACGGACACGCAGGCATTCCCGGCGGCGCTGACCAAGTGGACTTACAAGGCCATCTACCGGATGGACGAGAAGCAGTTTGGACTCTGGAGCCAGCCCGCGAGCATCTCCGTGCCGGCGTGAAGGGAAATTGAAAACGCGAGCGGCCTTCGGAAACGGAGACCGCTTTGTTTGCCAGGCTGAAAGGCTTTGACAGAAAATCGCCAGTCCGCTTTTATGAACGCGTGCTGACAAAGGCGACAGGCAGACAACCGCGCACGGCATTATGCATTCACCCTGGCTAAAATGTAACTGGCTAAAGGGATGAAACCCGAGAGTGACATTCCACGGGAGGCACTGGACCTCCATTACAACAGCGGGGGTTTTCTGCCCGACGTTGGGCTCTATCGCCGTGGCGACACCTTTTGCCAGGGGCCATCCCGTTCCCATTGGTGGCTTTTGGGAATCATGCTCGTTGGTGCCCTTGTCGTGGCCTTGCTCCCGTGGCACACCAAGGCAGTCGTCGGAGAACTGAAATATTGGATCGCCGGGATGTTCGTGCTGGGAGGGCTTTGTGACATTATTTTCAGCTTGATCCGGAATGCCCGCGGCCAACAGGTGACAATTGACCCGAAAAATGAAACGCTCGCGATTTCAAGCAGCCATTTTAGTGTGAAACTCGGGTGGCGCCAGATCCTGGCGCTGCAAGTGTGTCATCAGAAGGTTCGCGAGGATTCAGAGATGAATGGCTATCAATTGAACTTGGTGTGGACAGACGCTGATGGAACCGTGAGGCGGCACTGCCTTATCAAGCACGCGATCCGGCGATTTGTATTTCGCCTTGGTTACCATTATAAATCGCTCTTCGGTTTTACTCTCATTGACCACACTCGATCCACTCCATCAGACGGTGTAGTGACGAGTGGCGGCGTGAAATGAAATGGGTAGGGCGCGTCACTCCGTGCGCGCCGTTGGCTTGATTCTGCGGCTGGCTGAGGACACCCGCCTACCCGGCCCGACAAGTGTCGGCTGCCTGTGCAAAACACTCTGGACAAAATCTTTTGGCATGGGCAAGTTCAATTCCATGAAAACGAGCATACGAATACTACTTTTCATGCTATGTTGTTGTTGCCTTGCACAGACCGATACCAATCTCATCGGTGCCGGCGCTTGGTCGGAGCCGGTCAGCGATGGCAAAGTGTGGGATGCCTTCACGCTTCGCGGACGTCTATTGCTTTATGATGACCAGGCCGGAGGTGCAGCAAACCATGCCCGCGTTTATTTAGAGTTGCAGGCAGGTTTTAAATCCCACGAAGACCCTAAACCCGGTTGAGATCTACTATAATCCAAACATGGGCTTTGATAATGAGCCGCCGGGATTATTGCTGGGATTGCGCGATGCTCGCGGCCAAGAAATCCCTGAAGGACCCAATGCCATTAAAAGGAGTTTCAATGGGGCGTTTAACAAGCCCTATTGGATCACTTTGCCAGATGACTCGACGGTTAGAATTCGAGCTGATTATTTTAGTGTGGGATACAATGAAACCAATGGTTTGAACATATTGGGAAGACCACATTCATGGACTATTCCGCCTCACGCTACGAATGATTTCTATCTGCACGGAACATTTATTTCCACCAACAGCCATCCCAGCGCACTTAATTATCACATCTGGCAAGGGACGCTGGAATTGCCACCAGTCAAAATACCGGCCAATAGATAATGCAAAAACAGCCCAATATGGAAATAGGCCTCCCGCTCTTTTCGAGTCCTTTCCGCCTTCGCTGCGCTACGCCGCAACAATTGAATTTTTGGTTCACCCTTCCAACACCGCCGTCACCGCCGCTTAATGGTCCGTGTGGCTGATGCTGACGGGAATTTACCCGGCCTCTCCGCCGGTTTTAGATTTGCGCTTTCGCCAATGATTGGCTAGGTTCGCAACATGACGGCGATTGAAAATAGATTCCTGAAAGAAGCCATCAAACAGGGGCTTCGGATGCAGCCCCGGTTCCTCGCCGAGCCGGTTTTGGCGCGAACGGGCAAGGGCTATTTGAAAAGCGAAGGCGTGACGACATTGCAACGCATCAAAGCCAGCCTGAAAAAATCCAAGCCGCGCTGCCGCAATGTCCGGGCTTAGTAAAAACTGGCTGCGGGTCGTTCCTTGGGAATCCGTGGTCGCCATCAACGCCGCGCTTTGCGAAGCCCGCAAAGCCCTCCATCAACCGACTTCCGACGGTTATGCCCCGGCAAAAGATCTGTGGGAACGAAACCGGAAAAAAGAACTGCCGCTGACGGAACTTTTCCAAATTGGTTATGAATGCCATCGGCTCGCGCCGTTTTGCAATTACAACGGCAACACGTTCGTCACCATCGTCAAGACGCTGCTCGACAGCGAACTGAAACGGCTGCCGGCCGACAAGGCGTTCATTTTGCGGAGCGTCGCCGGACACATTGTCGCGGGAACGGCTACGGAAATCGAACGAAAGCAATTGGACGAAATCATCGCCGCGTTGGAAAAATAATCACCCCTCCAACACCGCCGTCACCGCCGCGTAATTGTCCGTGTGGCTGATGCTGACGAGCAATTGCTTCGCCTGGCGCGCGGCGAACAGCTCCCTGCCCTTGCCGTGCAGAACCACGAACGGCTCGCCGGTCGGCTTGTGCGCGATTTCCATGTCCCGCCAGCCGAGCGCCGCGCCGATGCCCGTGCCGAACGCCTTGGAAATCGCCTCCTTGGCCGCAAACCGCGCCGCCACGAACGGCGCCGGATTCTTGTGCTGGAGGCAATACGCGGTTTCCGCCGGCAGCAGGATCTTTTCGCCGAACCGCTCGCCGAACCGTTCCAGCGACGCCGCGATGCGCGCCACTTCGATGATGTCTATGCCGAGGCCGAGGATCATTTGCGATTTACGATTTACGATTTGCGATTGACGCGCAAGCACCCAATTTCAACCGCGGATTACGCGGATGGCACGGATAAACAATCCGCGGAATCCGCGTCATCCGCGGTAATTTTTCATCAGCGCCAGCATTTCCTTGACGGCCTGCTTCAGTCCGACGAACACCGCGCGGCTGATGATGCTGTGGCCGATGTTCAATTCCACCAGATGCGGCACGCGCCAGAGCGTCGGCCAGATTTTCGTAATTCAATCCGTGCCCGGCGTTCACCTTCAGGCCGAGCGCGTGCGCCTGTTCCGCGCCGGAAATCAAGGCGCTCCAATTCCACATCGAATCCCGCTTGGCATTGCGGGCTGGAGCGCCGAACTCCGATTCGGCGCGATTCGCACCGGCTGAACGCGCCGAATCGGAGTTCGGCGCTCCGAAATTCCTCCGCAAACGCCCCGGTGTGCAGTTCCACAAACTGGCTGCCCACCCGCGCGCTGGCTTCAATCTGTTTTTCGTCCGGCGCGATGAACAGGCTGACCTCGATGCCGGCGTCGTTCATTTTCTTGCGCGTCTCGGTCAACGATTTTTCGGCGGCGACCACGTCCAATCCGCCTTCGGTTGTCACTTCCAGCCGCCGTTCCGGCACGATGCAGACGATGTCCGGCTTCAATTTCAGCGCGATGCCGACGATTTCCGGCGCGTTGGCCATTTCGAGGTTCAGCCGCGTCTTGACGATTTCGCGCAATTTCCAGACGTCGCGGTCCTGGATGTGCCGGCGGTCCTCGCGCAAGTGCGCGGTGATGCCGTGCGCGCCGGCGGCTTCGCAAATGCGCGCGGCCTCGACCGGGTCCGGTTCGCCGAATCCGCGTCCGCGATAGCGCGCCTCGCGCACCGTCGCGACGTGGTCAATGTTGACGCCGAGTTTGAGCATAATCACGGATGCGCCGGCGCGGGCGCGGCCGGAGCTAAAGGCGGGATGAATGGCCGCTGTCCCGGCCGCAGTCGCGGCGGCGGCAGGCGCAAATTGAGGGCGGGAAATCCCGGCGCTTCGAGCCAGTCCACGAACGCGAGCAGTTCAATGCGCCGTCAGCCCGCAGGGCGCCGTGCGTTTGAAGGCCAGTTCGATTCGGCGCGGTCTGCGTGACCTCGGTGACGGTGCTGCCGAGCGTCGGTCCGATGCGGACGAACCATTTGCCGGCGGCGGAGTTCATTTTCAACTGCTCATTCCGCGTCACGAGGAGCAAAAGCTGCATCATTTGCGGCGGCAAGGTGTTCAGCCGGTCGGAGGTGACCTCCCAATGGTAATAAACCAGGTTCGGCTGGTTCAGCGGCGCGAGCACCTCCGGCGGCGGCGGCAAGGCTCTGGGCGGCCGCGGGAAAATTCCGCCCACCAGTCCGCCGACGAGAAATTCCCCCGCCGGTTCATGCAGCGCCTGCACGAACGGCATGATGAGCGGCGGCAGCCCGCGCAGCGAAATTTCGTTGTTCGTCTTCTCCAATCCCACCGGGCTGAAGAATTGCCCCTGCCAACTGGTGTCGGCGGACAGGCGCTGGTCCAGTTGGGCGAGCGCGACCTTCGCGTCCGGCACCGGCGCGGCGGCAAAAGTCTGAAACGGAATCCGCGCCAGCGCCCAGATGAAGAACTGGTCCGGCGGCGGCTGGATGGCCAATGGCCGCATCCAGTTTTGCTTTGCCAGCCACGGCCCGATGCCGCGCACGGCGGTGAAACTGACGAGCGGCTGGTGAATCGCGCCGGTGGGCACCCGCCATTTTGCCAGCGGCGCCAGCGGCTGCGCGAGCGTGAGGTTCCCGGTCAGTTGCAAATTGGTGCCGCGCGCGGCGACGGCCATCTGGATTTTCGGGAAATCGAACGCCTTCAGCGCCGGGAAAAGCTGCGCCAGCCGGGGCCAGTTCGCCTCCACGCCCAACCAGCCGTCGCTCGCCGGCGCGTTTTGGAGGATTTGACCGCCCAACGATAATTTGTCCTGCCCGCAGCCAATCACGACCCAATCGCCGGAGCGGCTGAACTGGAACAAATCCGGCGGCAGATGTTTTTTCAGTTCCCAAGTGCCGGATTTGTCCTGCGAAATCCCGATGCCCGTCCAGCCCTGCAAAAGGGCGGCGAGATTCTTGCTCCAGAGCTGCGCGCGTTCCGGACTCAACCGGATGGCCAGCGCGTATTCCGGCGAGCCGGGCGTGTCGCGCATTTCAAAAATCCATTCCGACTTCAGCAAATCGTCCAGCAGCGGGCGCAATTGGGCCGCGCCGTCGCCCGCGCCGGCGGGAAGTTTCGACTGGAACCAGACGCCGGGGACGCGCGCGAGTTTGTCCAGCGTCTGGCTTTCCAGCGCCCGCGCCTCGGCGGAGCAAAATTCGTTGGTGAAGGCGGCGTGATTTGGGTCGGCGGCAATCCGGTCGGTTCCCGCGAAATGCACGCGGGCAATCAAATCCGTCTGCGCGGGCGACATCGTCGCCAGCACCATGGCCAGCAACGCCAGGAGTGAAGCCTTACTTTTCATTCAGATGGCTTTGATGTGCCAGATGCGCGGGCCGGTTTCAAGTTTTCAGTTTTCACGCGGCAACCAGGAAAACTTGAATCTTGAAACCCGGGTGCCGTTCGGTTTTCATTCAGTGTGTCCAAGACGCGCGCATTTTTGAAATATTGGCTGCCCGTCCTGCTGTGGATGGCCGGTGATTTTTTCCGCGTCCGCCGATTCGCATTCCTACGAGCACTCGGCAAAAATCCTTGGATTTTTCGAGCCGTTGCTGCACTGGCTTTTCCCATCGCTGTCGCCGGAGAGCCTCGGGCGCGTCCACGAAGCCGTCCGCAAATGCTGTCATCTGGCCGAATACGCCGTGCTCGCCCTGCTGCTCTGGCGCGCGTTGCACGTCAACGAAAAACGATCTGCCGCCGTGGTCATGGCCGCAAGGTCGGCGGCACCTTGCTGATCGTGTGCTTCTACGCGGCGACCGACGAATTCCACCAGAGTTTTGTGCCCACGCGGACGCCGCACGTGACGGACGTGCTTCATTGACACCGTCGGCGGCGCCCTGGGCCTGTTCGCGCTTTGGGTTTTTCAGGCCTATCGGAAACCAAGACCATAAAATCAGACAAATGAAACGTCCGCTTGTCGCAGTCGTTTCGTGTTATGCATTCGGGCTGCTGTTGGGCGATGTTTTCCAACCGCCGCTGGTGGCGCTGTTTTTCGATTTCGTTCTTCGTCCTCGTCCTCGTCCTCGTCCTCAAAAAACTCCGTCCATTCCTGATCTGGCCGCTCCTCGCGCTCGCCGGCTGGACGAATCTCGCTCTGCCGCACCGCCGTCGTTTCGCCGGACGATTTGCGCGCACTGCTCGGCAATGACAATGCCATCGTCACCGTGCGCGGAACATTGGTTGAAACGCCGCACCTGAAAATCGTCGAGCGCGACGGGCAGGAAACTGAAGCATTCGCCCGCCAAAATCCGCGTGACGGCATTGCGGCGCGGCGACAACTGGCAGCCGGCCACCGGCGAAATCATCGTAACCACGCCCGACCCGCTCGCCGGAACCATTCTTTTGCCGGCCAGCCGGTGGAAATTTCCGGCGTCATCGCCCGGCCGCCGCCGCCGCTGGCCGACGGACTTGTTCGACTACCGGGATTATCTCCAGACGCGCGGCATTTATTACCAGCTCAAAACCGAATCCACAAATGACTGGCAGCTGCGCGAGCCGATCTCGTCCCAGCCGCCGTTGACCGACCGGTTTTTGAGCTGGGCGAAGAAAACGCTCGCGCTCGGTTTGCCGGCCGAAGACGAACCGCTGCGCCTGCTTTGGGCAATGACGCTCGGCTGGCGGACGGCGTTCACCGGCGACATCAGCGAGCCGTTTCTGCGCGCCGGCACGATGCACCTGTTCGCGATTGACGGTCTGCGCATCGCGCTGATGTCCGGCATGATTGTCACGCTGCTCCGCGTGTTGCGGCTTTCGCGCGGCTGGTGCGGATTGCTCGCCATTCCGACCATCTGGTTTTACACCGCCGCGACCGGCTGGGAACCTTCCGCCATCCGCGCGTCGGTGATGATGACCGTCGTCCTCGGCGGCTGGGCGCTGAAACGGCCCGGCGACACCGTCAACTCGCTCGCCGCCGCCGCGTTCATCATTTTGTTGTGGGAACCGCGCCAGCTTTTTGAGGCCAGCTTCCAACTTTCTTTCTTCGTCGTGCTCGTCATTGCGCTGATGCTGCCGCCGCTTGAACAAAATGTCCGACCGGCTGTTGCGGCACGATCCGCTGTTGCCCAACGAACTGCTGCCGCGCTGGCGTCGCGCTTTGACTCCAATTTTGCGGATGTTCCTGCGGTATTGCGCGCTTTCATTTGCGGCTTGGGTCGGCTCCATTCCGCTGGCGGCGAAATATTTTCACTTGTTCAGCCCGATCTCGACGCCGGCCAACATCGTTGCCGTGCCGCTCGGCACGCTGGCGCTCATGGCCAATCTCGGCGCGCTCGTGTGCGGGACCTGGCTGCCGTGGGTCGACGGTGTTGTTCAACCACGCCGCGTGGTTCTTCATGGTGGCGATGACCGACGTGAGCGAATTGGCCACAAAAATCCCCGGCGCATTTTTCTACGTGCCCGCGCCGTCGTGGATTTCCATCGGCATTTATTACGCCGTTCTCATCATCGCCTTGAGCGGCTGGCTGAAGACCGTCCGGCGAAAGGTTTTGGGCGCGGCGGTTTTGGTTGTGATTGCAACGGCGTATTTGTGGCGCTGGGAACAGTCACGCGACGAAACGGATTTGACCGTGCTGCCGCTGAACGGCGGCCACGCCGTCCAAGTGGACGCCGCCGGGCGGAAGAACGACTGGCTGATTGACTGCGGCAACGAGGAGGCTGTCAATTACACGCTCAAGAACTACCTCCGCGCGCAGGGCGTAAACCACATTCCGCGCCTCGTCCTGACCGAGGGTGATTTGAAGAACTGCGGCGGCGCTCAATTGCTGGACGAACTCTTTGGCATCGGCGAAGTCTGGACCAGCCCGGTCCATTTTCGCTCCAGTGCCTACAATCAAATCGTCACTGGCCTTGAAACACCGCCATCACGCCACCGCATTTTTGAAGCTGGCGACAAAACCGGCGGCTGGCGGATTTTGTGGCCGCCCGCGACCAATGATTTTTCGCGCGCCGACGACAATGCGCTCGTGCTGCTCGGCGATTTTTCCGGGACAAAAATCCTGCTGCTCTCGGATTTGAGCCGCGCCGGCCAGAGCGAATTGCTGTCGCGGTCAAACGATTTGCGCGCGGACATCGTCGTCGCCGGGTTGCCGGATGGCAGCGAGCCGCTTTCCAATGCGTTGTTGGATGCGATCCGGCCGAAAATGATTGTCATTGCGGACTCGGAATTTCCCGCGACGCGGCGCGCCAGCCGCGCCTTGAACGAACGACTGGCGCAAAAGGAAATACCTGTGATTTACACGCGTGCCGCGGGGGCAGTCACCATTGTTACGGGTAAAACCGGCTGGAAGGTGCGGACGATGGATGGGCAACAATTCCCAGGACGGTAGGGCGGCGCTGCCGCGCCGCCGGTCGCGCGGCAGCACGACCCTACCTTGTTCGCGTTTAGACACGAACCGCCTCGCAAAGCGGTTGCAGTCATTGTTGCACGAAATTTGAGTTTGACAACGCCTGATGACAAGCCAGAGTGATGACGTGGCCAAATGAAAGGCCACAAAACCTAATATCTAGTCATAGTTAGGTGTCATTACACTTTATGAAAAACACAACCATCATCGTAATTATGGTGGCCACTATCTCGATGGCCGGCTGTGGCAAGAAGTCATCGAGCAGTTCCGCCACGCCGCCGACGCAGGCAGAAGCTGCATCATCGTCATTACCTGTTTCACAGGCAGCCCTGACAGCTTGGCAGCACGGTGACAGGGCAGAAGCAATTAGTAATTTTCTAGCCGCAAATTGGAGTAGCCGCCCGTTATTTGCGGTCGGCTCGAAATTGAACGTCAATGAAGATCAGTTTAAGGCACTATCGGAAGCCGACCGCGCCGAGATGATAACACAGCTTGATTCATTGAAGGAGCTGGCAGCAGCTGTAGGACACGCTGGACTGGATTCCGCCTCGAAAGGCGACGTGACGCAAGCACGGAAGGATTTTACATCGGTGAAGCAGTTCGGTGCGGCTCTCGAAAGTCCAGATTATTCGCTTATTGTTCAGGATATTGGCAAGGCATTCGGTAAGATGTCAGATACCGAGTTGACCAAGCTCGGCAAATGACCGTGCCACCTCATGATAGGATGCAACTTATTCCGCCAGCAAATGCCGGGTTCAGCACGCGCAGACGCCTGCTCATTTACGACGCGGCTGGGCCGTCAACCCAACTCATCGTGCCCGCGTCAGCGAGACGGCCACATGCCGCGCCCCCGGAATCGGAAACTTCTTCACCTCCACCGTCACACTCTGCGGTTTGAATTCGGTCAAGACCGTCTCCGCGATGTCGGCGGCTAGTTTTTCAATCAGCTTCCACTCGCGCCCTTCGCCGAATTTCAGAAGCTTCTGGCTGACGGTGAAATAATCAATCGTGTCGGCGATGGAATCCGATTTGGCGGCGGCGGAAAAATCAGCATCCATTTCGACCGTCAGCAGCAACCGTTGCGGCCGGGCGCGTTCCGCGTCCGGCACGCCGACGCGGTAGAACACTTCCAGATCAACGATGCAAATATTCGAGTTCATTTTTTAACCGCGGATTTCGCGGATTCTTCTGTTTTTATCCGTGTCATCCGCGTGATCCGCGGTTCAATTCTTCTTCAAAACAGCGGCGATCAAAATTTTCGTCGGCCGGTTTAATTTCAACCTCTTCGCCTCGGCCAGTTTTACCCAGCGGAATTCGCGGCCTTCCTCGTTCAACACTACACGCGGATTCTTTCCGACGCAGCGGCAGGTGTAATTCAGCAGCACAAAATGCGCGTCGCGATAGAATTCCTTCGAGTGGATGCAGTCCTGAACGAGAACAAATTTTATGCCAGACACTTTCAGGGCAGTTTCCTCCATGATTTCCCGGCGGAGCGCGGCCTCGGAGGTTTCGCCCCACTTAATTTTGCCGCCGGGAATGCCCCATTTGTTCGACCATTTGTGCGTGCGGATCATCAGCACTTCGTTCCGGGAATTGAAAATCAGCCCGCCGACGGTGGCGAGCGGAAAGTCGGCGCGAGGATGGAGGATGGAGGATGGAGGATGGCCGCCGAGATTTGCCGTCTGCAATCCGCCATTCTCCATCATTGTCTTCAACTCGCCGAGGTGCTCGACAATGAGGTCCGGGCCGGCGGCGCGGAGCTGGTCCAGCGTGTTGTAGCCGGTCAGCACGGCGCAGGAATGGATGCCGCCGTGCTTGGCCGTCTCGATGTCGTGCTCCATGTCGCCGATGAACAACGTCTCGTCCGGCTTGAGGCGGTTTTCCACGAGGATGTCGTGGATCTTTTTCCGCTTGTCCCAGACGCCCGTGTAGGGTTTGTCGAGAAAGGCGTCGAAGCCGGTGACGCGGCATTGCGTGGTGAAATAATCGTGGTGAACGGTGCTCAAGAGAAACGTGCGCAGCTTGTTCGCGCGGCAAAATTCGAGGAACTTGCGGGCGTGCGGCAGTTCAACCACCGAAGTTTGCGCGTCCTTGAAACTGGCGTGGAACCACTCCTCCAGTTGCGGCATGGCCACGTCCGGCGTGTGGCGGTTGTAAAAATTCGTGAACGGCAGGGAGAATTCCGCGCGGAACTCGTCCAGCGACATCTCCGGTTTGCCGGACTGCGTGAGCACGAAGTTGGACGCCTTCAACACGGCGGGCAAATCGTCCACGAGCGTGCCCGACCAGTCGAAGATGATGTTGCAAATCACGACGAAGATTTAACCACGAAACACACAAAACACACGAACACTTTTCCCAACCCCGCCCTCGTCCTCGTTCTCGTCCTCGTCCTCCATCTTGGTGGAGGTTCGATTACGAGAACGAGGACGATGACGAGGACGATTTGCTTTCAAAACTTGATACTTGAAACCTGACGATTGAAACTCCCTTGGTGTTCATCGCCTTTCACAAACCATTTGGCGTGCTGTCGCAATTCACCGGCGACCCGCCGCGCCAAAGCGCAGCGCAAGTGGGCGGCTCGTCCAACCGCACACTGGCGGAATTTCGCTTTCCAAAAAATGTCTATCCCATCGGACGGCTGGACGCGGATTCGGAGGGATTGCTGCTCTTGAGCGACAAACCGGAATGGAATGAAAGACTGCTGCACCCGCGCCACGCGCACGAACGCGAGTATTGGGCGCAAGTCGAAAAGATTCCGACGCCGGCAAATTTGAAGAAGCTGGAGAAGGGCGTCCTGATTCAAGGCCGGAAAACCCTGCCCAGCCGCGCGTGGATTTTGGAGCCGCAGCCGGAAATAATTCAAATCCCCTCACCCGGCCTGGCCGCCACCCTCTCCCCATCAGATCGGGAGAGGGACAGGGTGAGGGGCCAACCGAAAATCCCTCCGCGCAACCCACCAATCCGTTTCCGCAAAAGCGTTCCTGATTGCTGGATTGGACTTGAATTGATTGAAGGCAAAAACCGCCAGGTGCGGCGGATGACGGCGGCCATCGGCCATCCGACGCTGCGACTGATCCGCGTCCGCATTGGGAATTTCTGGCTGGCGGATTTGCCGCCTGCACAATGGCAAATTTTGTCGGCTGACGAATGCCGGCTGGTTGAACTGTGACGGCAGAACGCTTGCGGTTAATTTTCATGCCGGCAACTTCGCCGGCTTTGAGCGCAGTCAAGGAGTTCGAGCCTCGCCGCTGCCGAACCAGTGGCCGATTGAATGAAAGACCTCCGGCCCGAAGGTGAATTGCCAGGCAATGTAACATTGAAAATCCGTTGGACCGTCAATCGAACGGCCGGCGGAAAAAAGCAGGTGCTGGTGTTCGCTGAAATCAATCACGGTGCCGAGGTTGAAGGCGGTGTCGTCGCGGCCGTCGGTGGTCATGGTGGTGCTGTGATAGATTTCCCCGCCAAGCAGGACATTTTTCGTGACCTGCTTCTGCACAACCATGCCGACAAAGCCCCAGTTCTCGTTGCCGGCGCCGGGATTGATACCATAGCCGCCGCCGCCATAAACGGTCCAGTCGCCGAAGCTCTTTTGCCCCCATACCGGCAGAAAGGCATGCAAATGGCCGGTGCCCAGTCCTTCCGATTCGTTGCCGGTGGGAACTTCCAGCAACGGAAAAATCCCGACCTGCGGCATGCGGTCCGACTCTTGAATGAACCGGAACTTCACGCCGAGTTCAGTGTCGCCGTAGCCGTAGTGCGAGCCGCCGTCCGACGGCGCGTCATAAGCGAGCGGCGCGATGAGATGAAGCTGCACGTTGGTCACAACGCCGTAGTTCAACTCAAAGTGCGGCGCCGTCCCCGACCAGCCGTCGGCGGTTTGGAAATGCATGGAGGCGATGTAGAATTCCCAGTTCTGATAATCCACCGGCTCCGGGTCATCCGTCAGAAACGGCGGCCCGGCCAGGACATTCAAAGCTCCCCCAACCGTCATTGCCGCCAGCACGACGGCTGCTTTTTGAGTCATCGGTTTTCCTTTCAATTCCAGACGCGCTGTCAATCGCCGATCAAATAGAACCCCAAAATGAGCAGAGCGCCGACGGCGACTCCCGCCAACAGGAAGCGAATGAAGCGGTCAGCGGCCAGCCGGATGCCAGCGCCGCCGTTGGCCCGTCCGAACAGCCAGCCGCACAAGCCAAAGACGACGAGGACCAATGCGACATGGGTGACCCAATGGCTGCCGGTCAATTTTTGCATCGCGGCCTGGACGGCGGGGCTTTTTTCCTTGGCAATGACGAGCACGCCGTTGACGACGCTGGCAATGGCCAGGGCGAGTCCGAAGGAAACGGTGTGTTTTGAGAGGCCGGCGGGTTCCATGTTCACATTGGGTTGGATTTTATCGCGCGAGCAATCCTACTTTCACACCCATCGCGATGATGCCGCCGTCGCCCTCCGCCATCAGCCCCAGCAGGACAATCAGCGCCGCCACCCACAGCACCACGCGGCGGGCGTCGCGGCTGGCCGCCAGATTGCCGGCGGCGGCGATGGGCAGAAAGGTGGTCAGCAGCAGCAGCAGGATGACGAGGTGCTCCTTGGTCTCCATGAAGAAGCGGTGCGCGAACGGCCACGGCCCCTTCAAAATGACGGCCTTGTCCGCCGGATAATCGAAGACATACCAGTAACCGGCGATGACAAAGGCGATCCACATGAAGACCGGGACGGCCCGGCTCATCCACCGGATGCGGGACTGGTTGGCCGCGGAGACGTTCAGCGCATCAACAAAAACCCAGACCGTCGTGACGATGCAAGCCACGCCGAACAACACATGCGCCATCAGGAGGAGTTCAGTCATAACTCAAATGCGCGCCGCGTGAGCTACGCCGACAATCCACAGACGGCGACAGCCGTTCCCGCTGCCGATCCTTCCTTGGGAATTCATTCCGCCAGAATTTAGGCGGAGGCGAAAAACCGCGCAAGGAGTTAATATCCGCATTTGCCGGCGGGGGCGCATCCGCACATTGTGCTGAACTGCCTTTCCATGAACCGGAGCGCCGAGCACCGTCTCGGCCCGTTCCTGAAACCAATCCACAACCGGCCGAGACGGTGCTTGGCGCTCCACCCTTCGGCCCGGTTCATGGGTTCAATCCGCGAATGTTCCATTGGGCGGATTCCCTCCCCCCTTCCGATTACCCCCGCGCCCATTTCCGGCAGCCATTCCGGCGGCAAACACCCCCTTCGCCCGCAGCCGGCACGCCAACGCCCGTTGTGCCCGACCGCCGGTGGACCTCAACTGCCCCCCTCCGCCATCGCCAGGGACGCCAGCCGGTTTCAACCCCCCACCCCTTGACACCGCCAATGGCGTTAGCTGAATTCAACTGGCCCCCTGCCACCCGTCGGAACCCATGAGTTGGCTTCAACTGCCACCGTGGCCCATGTGGCTTCAACTCGCCCCCTGCCACACGTGGCAACCCATGAGTTGGCTTCAACTCGCCCCCTGCCACACCGCAAGTGGGGCCAGTTGAAACGGATTTGCCCCCTTTTACACCGCAAGGGGGACGAGTTGAAACCGATTTGCCCCCTGCCACACCTGGCAACCAGTTAGCTGACAGCCACTTGACGATATTTACACCAAAAATGGCATCAATTGAGCCAAACCCGCCCGATTTTACAGCACCGAACCCGGTCCAAAATCGCAGAAAATCCAATCAATGAACGAAAAACCAGCCAGACAGCGCTAAAACCGACTCAAACCTGTGTCAGCACGCACCTTACCCGGCAGCGACAGGCATTCGCGCATTTCCCCGTGGACCGGCAGGCACTGGCAGGGGGCGTCACTCCGTGCGCGCCGGGCCTTGGCAGCAGGACGGGCGGCGCGCACGGAGTGACGCGCCCTGCCCGGAGATTCATGGAAAGGACGGTCGTCAAACCATCTGAAATCCGCATGACGCCGGCGTAATGGCGCGCCTGGCTCACGGAACCCTGCCGTCGCATTTCCGGGGAGCGCAGCCGCCCCGGCTGCGGTTCGGCGCGCCCCGCGCCGAACGCGAACGCGCGGAGACCCGCCAAACGGTGGGGTTGCCCTGTGCGCTCAAGCGGGTCGCGAGGCGCGACCCACGGCGCCCGAGACGGGCGCGCTCCCCAGTTCAACTGCATGGTCAAGCGCGGTGTTAATGAAATGGCCGTCAATCCCGCGGTCTTACATCAACGACACCCGCTCAAATGTTGATATGCGCCCGTTGAATCCCTTCCCCTTCATTGACGCTGGGCGCGAAGGACAGTAAATTTTCACCATGATTGACGTTGCCGAGATTCATCCGCGAGGCGCGATGCCGAAAAGCCGGTTCGAGCCGCTGGCGAGGGAAATCTACGCGCTCAAGAAGCAGTTGAACGCCGTCATCCTCGCGCATAATTACCAGGTGCCGGAAATCCAGGACGTGGCGGATTACGTCGGCGATTCGCTCGGCCTCTCGCAGCAGGCGGCCAGGACGAGCGCGGATGTGATCGTCTTCTGCGGCGTGCATTTCATGGCGGAGACGGCGAAGATTTTGAATCCGCACAAAATCGTGGTGCTGCCGGACAAGGATGCCGGTTGCTCGCTTGAGGAGAGTTGCCCGGCGGACAAGCTGTCCGCGCTCCAAAAGACGAACCCGAATTTCTGGACGATTGCCTATATTAATTGCAGCGCGGCGGTGAAGGCGCTCACGGATGTGATTTGCACGAGCGGCAACGCGGAGAAGATCGTCCGGGCCGCGCCCAAGGACCGGGACATCCTGTTCGTGCCGGACGAAAACCTCGGCCAATGGGTGATGGAACAGACTGGCCGGCCGATGACGCTGTGGCAGGGCAATTGTTACGCGCACGTGGAGTTCCAGAGCGAGAATGTTTTGAAGCTGTGCAAACAATTCCCGGACGCGAAGGTGGTTGTTCACCCGGAAAGCCTGCGCGCGGTGCGCAATCTGGCGGACGCGGTGGCTTCGACGGAGAAGATGATTGATTACTGCAAGACCAGTCCGGCGCACCGGTTCATCGTGGTGACGGAGTCGGGCATCATCCACCGGATGCAGAAGGAATGTCCGGGCAAGGAATTCCTTTGCGCGCCGACGTTCGACGTGATGCGGATGCCGGGGGACCATTGCCGTTGCAGCGAGTGCAAATACATGAAGTTGAACACGCTTGAGAAGGTGCGCGACTGCATGAAGAAGCTCGCGCCGCGGATCGAGCTGCCGCCGGAGATCATCAAGCGCGCCCGGCTGCCAATTGAGCGGATGCTGGAGATTTCAGCCAAGCCGATGGAGAACGCCGGGTGATTTACAGCGATTTACGATTGGCGAGCGATTCTCCGGTTCATGAGCGTCGCGTAAATCGTATATCGTATATCTTCAGAACATTTCCACCAGTTTCACCAGGCCGTAAGCGACGGCGGCGCTGACGGGCAACGTAAATATCCACGCCCAGACAATCTGCTCGGCGAGAATCCATTTCATGGCGGTCAGCCGCTTGGCCGCGCCGACGCCCATGATGGACGTGGTGATGACGTGCGTGGTGGAAACGGGCATCCCCAGCAACGCCGTGCCGAACAGCACGCTCGCGCCCGCGGTCTCGGCGGCGAAGCCGTGGACGGGCTGGAGCTTCACGAGCTTGTGGCCCAGCGTCCGGATGATGCGCCAGCCGCCGATGGCGGTGCCGGCGGCCATCGTCAGCGCGCAGAGGACTTTTATCCACACGGCGATGTGCTGGTTCTTCGGGTCGGCGGCCTCCGCGGTGCGCAGAAATCCCAGCCAGCCGGGGAGATGGTCGAAGGTGCCGGCCTTCGTGGCGGCGACAAGGGCGAGCGCGATGATGCCCATGGTTTTTTGCGCGTCATTGGTGCCGTGGCTGAAGCCCATGTAAGCCGAACTGCACAGTTGGAGCCGCCCGAAAGTGCGTGTGACCTTTTGCGGCCGCCAGTTTTGCAGGGAAAGGTAAAGCACGGACATCAGAACGAAGGCAATGACGAATCCCAAGCAGGGGCGAAAGTATCATCGGGATGACGACTTTATAGAGGACACCGCCACCGGTCCACCAATGGTGTCCGGCCGCGGGCAGCTTGCTCCAGACCACGGCATGCCAGTTGCCATGCGCCGCGGCCAGCGCCGCCCCGCATAATCCGCCGACGAGCGCGTGACTGGAACTGGACGGCAGGCCAAAATACCAGGTGACGAGGTTCCAGGCGATGGCGGCGAGAAGCGCGCAGATGAGCATTTCGGACGAGGCGGCGGGGGGAATAAATAGGCCGGTCGTGTCCACGAGGCCGGACGCGATGGTTTGAGCCACGGCCGCGCCGGTCATGGCCCCAAGGAGATTGGTGACGGTGGCGAGCAGGATCGCCTGGCGCGGTGTGAGCACCTTGGTGCCGACGACCGTGGCGATGGAATTGGCGGTGTCGTGGAAGCCGTTGGTGTAGGTGAAAACCAGCGCCACCAAAATGACGGTGGAAACGAGAATCATAGTGGCGCGGGCATCTTGCCTGCGTGTCCCGGCTCTTGAATTGCGCTTGTCGTTTGAATTTCCATTCTGTGATTTGTTTTCCATCGCGCGGGCAGGATGCCCGCGCTCCTAGGAATTTTTCAGGGCGATGTGGGAGATGACGTTGCCGGCGTCGCGGCAGCGGTCCACGACTTTCTCCAGCAGTTCGTAGAGGTCTTTCAAAACGATGACCTTCAGGGCGTCGTGTTTGCCGCTGAAGAGATCGCGGTAGAGTTCCATGATGGCGTTGTCGGCCTCGCTTTCCACCTGCTGGAGGCGGTCGTTGAGCGCCTTGATTTCATCCAGGTTCACGCCGCGGCGCAGGCTTTGGACCATCTGCACGACACAATCGGTGGACTGTTCCAGCAGGCCGACCTGCCGGTCAAAATTCACGCCGCGGACCAGTTGGGGCGTGAGCAGGACGCGTTCGCCGAATTTCTCGACGGTCTTCGGGATCCGGTAAAGCGCGTTGCACAGCGACTCGATGTCCTCGCGTTCGAGGGCGGTGACGAACGTGGTGTAAATGGCGTTGCGGATGGTGCCGGTGATTTCCTTGTCACGGCGGCGCGAGCGGGCGAATTCCTCCAGTTCGACGGGCTGGTCGAGCGCCTGGCTCAACTTGACGAGGGCGTGGACGCTGTTGCGCGCCTCGCGCGCGCTGGATTCGAGCAGTTCAAAAAACATGTCCTCTTTGCCGAGGAGCCGTTGGAGTGAAAACATAATTCTGATTATTCTGGTTTCCGCAAAGTTACGCCGGTGAGGCGCCCTGAACGCGCCGGGTTTGCCAATGTTTTACCGGCTTTGGCGCGAATCGCAAGTTGATTGTCACACAATTGTAACAATTCCGACGCATGATTGTAACGCCATTGATTCAAAGTGACACCGCACTTGAAACCAACAGCCATGACAAAGCCAAAATCTCAAACGCATCCCGCCAAATTAGCCTTTTTTGCCGGCGCCGCCGCGCTGACGGCGTTGATTCCCCAAGCCCGCGCCGACTCGGGCGTGGACGCCCTGCTCAACAAACTGGAACAAAAAGGCATTCTCTCGGTGGATGAGGCGAAGGAACTCAAAGCGGAAAACGATAAGGAATCCGCCGCCGATATCAACAGGGCGCTCAACTCCAAATTCCCTTCGCCGGACTGGGTGACGAGTTACCAGTTGTATGGCGATTTTCGTGGGCGGTTTGACGACGAAACAGCCGATATTCCATCTTTCGGCACTGCCACACCCAGCGGCACCAGCGGGAACACCATTCCCAAAGGCGCGAACAACAACGACCGGTTCCGCTATCGTCTGCGCATGGGTTTGACGGTCAACATGAAGGACAATTTGCAGGTGGGCGCCCGCATCGCATCCGCCGACTCCAGCAACTCCACCGGCGGCAATCCGGTGTCGGACACCTCCACGTTTCAGGGCAACGCCTCGAAGAAGAATGTTTACGTGGACGCGGCCTACGGCAAATGGACGGCCATCAACGACGGCACCTGGAAGCTGGCCACGACCATCGGCAAGATGGACCTGCCGTTCGAGGCATCGCCCATGGTGTTCGACCCCGACTACACGCCGGAAGGCGCGGCGCTGCAAGCAACCTACAAAATGAACGATGACAACTCATTTGCGTTCAATACCGGTGGTTTCTTGCTCGACCAGACCACCAGCAAGTCGCCGTATCTCTACGGCGGACAGGCCATTTGGAACTCCACCTGGACGCCGAAGATCAGCACCTCCTTGGGCCTGGGCGCCTACGATATTGCGAATGATTCGAGTTTTCCCAGCGTCACTTCCATTTCTGCCAACGGATATACTCCTTACGATTCAAACCTGGGCAATACACTCACTCCGGTGACCATTCCCACGTATCCGGCAACCACCCCGGGCTACCGGCTTGCCAGCCACTTCAATCCGGTTGTAGTCAGCAGCAGCGTCACCTACACGCTGGACAGCTTCCCGCTTTACCAGGGGGCGTTTCCCATCAAGCTTGCCGGCGAATACATGGACAATCCCGCTGCCGCCAACAACAACATCGGCTGGTGGGCGGGCGCGACCATCGGCAAGGCGGCCAGGAAAGGCCAGTGGGACATTTCCTACCGCTACCAGTATCTGGAAGCCGATGCCTGGTGGGACCAGATTGTGGATGACGACAATACGGCTGCCTTTCCCAACTATAATCTGGGCACTCCTCCTTCGCTTCCTGCCGGACAAATCACCGGCACCGTCGCCGGCGGCACGAATATCAAGGGGCACCTGATCAAATTTGATTACATGATTTTTGATTCGCTGACGTTCTCGTTCACGGCATACATCAACGAACTGATCAACACTCCTGCCCCGGTTTCGGGAGTCCAGACCGGCGTCGTCCACGCCATGGCGGACCTGATGTGGAAATTTTAACCTGAACGTAACGTGAAGAATGGACGAAAAACTGATTAACTCCATAATGCAAATGAAACGAACCATCCTCTCCTTCATCGGCATCGGCGCCCTGGTTGCCGCGGCGACGGCGATCGTGAATTCCAGACGCCATCTCGCGGCTGTCGGAACGGCGGCTGTGCTCGCTGCCACCAATGCCCAGGCCCAGGCGCTCATCAACGGCGCGGGTTCGACCTTCGATTATCCGGCGTTCACCAAATGGTTTGAAGCCTACGGCAAGGACCATGCGGACGTTCGCTTTAATTACCAATCCATCGGCTCCGGGGGCGGACAGAAACAATTGCTCAACCAGACAGTGGACTTCGGCGCCTCCGACGCGCCGATGACCGATGAATCCATGGCGCCGGCCAAGGGAAAAATCCTGCACATTCCGGTGGTCGCCGGCGGCGTGGCCGTCATCTACAATCTGCCCGGTGATCCCAAAGTCAAGCTGGACGGCGACGCGCTGGCCAACCTCTATCTGGGAAACATCTCCAAGTGGAATGACCCGAAAATCGCCGCGCTGAACCCGGGACTGGCGTTGCCGGACTTGCCGGTGGTTCCGGTTCACCGCGCCGACGGCAGCGGCACCAGCTTCATCTTCACCGACTATTTGAGCGCCGTAAATCCCGCCTGGGCGGACAGCGTGGGCAAGGGTGCGTCGGTGAAATGGCCGGCGGGCGTCGGCCTGGCCGCCAAGGGGAGCGAAGGCGTGTCCGGCGAAGTCAAGCAGGTCTCCGGCGCCATTGGCTACGCGGAACTGGCTTACGCCGACCAGAACAGAATTCCCTACGCGGACATGAAGAATTCCGCGGGCAATTTCATCTCGCCGACGCCCGATTCGGTCAGCGCCGCGCTCGCCACCGCCACCATCCCGGATGATTTCCGGTTCTCAATGGTCAACGCGCCCGGCGACAAATCGTATCCGATCTCCGGCGTGAGCTGGGTGCTGGTCTATCAGCAGACGAAAATCGCGGCGCACGGCCCGCCGCTCGTCGCCTTTTTGAAGTGGGCGGTGACCGAAGGACAGAAATTGTCGGCGCAACTCGATTACGCGCCGTTGCCGGAGAACGTGCAACAGCGCGAATTGAAGCTGATCGATTCAATTAAGCAATGACTTCGTCCCGACGCCCGATATTGTTGTGGGGCGTGAGCCGGACGAAGAGCGCAGTTTCTCCCGCTCTTCGTCCTTTTGTTTTCTGGAGCGAGGGAAAATTGTGACCAAACCGGCGACAACAACATTGGCAACGCGGGCCGCCAGCGGCCAATTTGGCGACCAGGCCTTCAAGTGGCTGACGCTGCTGATGGCGTTTGCCATCTTTGTGCTCATCGCGCTCATCGGCTTCGAACTGGGCGACGGCTCGCGGCTGGCGCTGCACAAATTCGGCTGGCGCTTTCTGGTCACCAGCGATTGGGACCCGGTCAACGACATTTACGGCGCGTTGCCGGTCATTTACGGCACGGTCGTTTCATCACTCATAGCGCTGGTCATCGCCGTGCCAATCAGCGTTGCCACCGCCGTTTATCTCACGGAACTGGCGCCGCTCTGGTTGCGCCAGCCGATGATCATTTTCATCGAGCTGCTCGCCGCCATTCCCAGCGTCATTCTCGGATTCTGGGGGCTGGCCGTGTTGGTTCCGTGGCTGCACGCGCATTTGTTTCCGGTTTTGCGGAACACGCTGGGGTTCCTGCCCCTTTTCAAAGGCCCGGATTATGGTCCGTGCCTGCTCGCGGCGGGAATCATCCTCGCCATCATGATCATCCCCATCATCACCTCCGTCTCGCGCGAAATCCTTCGCTCGGTGCCCGGCTTGCAGCGCGAGGCCGCCTACGCGCTCGGCGCGACGCATTGGGAAGTCACCCGCATCGCCGTGTTGAGTTACGCCAAGAAAGGAATCTTTGGCGCGGTCATCCTCGGATTGGGCCGCGCGCTCGGCGAAACGATGGCCGTCACGCTGGTTTGCGGCAACATCGCGCAAATTCTCCCCTCCCTGTTCGCACCGGGCGCGACGCTGGCCAGCACCATCGCCAACGAATTCAGCGAGGCCACCGGCGACATGCATTACAGCGCGGTGGTTGAACTCGGCCTCGTTCTGCTCGGTGTTACGCTGGTGGTCAACGTGTTCGCGCAACTCCTCTTGAAAACTTTCACCGGCCCGGCCGTGAAACCGCAGCACTGACCAATGACCGCCCCAAACCACAACTGGCGCCAGTTCCAAGACCTGTTGATGCGGGTGATTACCTTTGCCTGCGCCGCGCTGGTGGTGACGCCGCTGGTGCTCGTGTTTTATCATCTGGTCAAGGAAGGCTTCACCTCCCTCAACTGGGCGTTCTTCACGCAGTTGCCCAAACCCGTTGGCGAAGCCGGCGGCGGCATGGCCAACGGCATCGTGGGCACGTTCGTGCTGCTGTTGGAGGCCGCGCTCATCGGGGTTCCGGTCGGCGTGCTCGGCGGGGTTTACCTCTCCGAATATGGCGGCTCGAAATTGAACTGGGGAATCCGTTTTGCCGCCGACATCCTCAACGGCGTGCCCTCCATCACCTGGGGCATTGTCGTTTACGCGCTCATGGTCGTGCCCATGCACAGCGCCTCGGCGCTGGCGGGCGGAGTCGTGCTCGGCTTGATGATGATTCCGCTGGTGATGCGAACGACCGAGGAAGTCCTGCAACTCGTCCCGCAGGGCTATCGGGAAGCGTCGCTGGCGCTGGGCATCGCCAAGTGGAGGACCATCGTCCAAATCGTCGTCCGCACCGCGCTCAAAGGCATTGTGACCGGTGTCCTGCTCGCGGTTGCGCGCATCGCCGGCGAAACCGCGCCGCTGTTGTTCACCACCGGCAACCTCGGCTGGGCGCACAGCCTGCGGGAACCCATCGCCGCCCTGCCACTGCAGATTTATGAATATGCCAAATCGCCCTACGACGATTGGAAGCGGCAGGCGTGGGCCGGCGCTTTCGTTTTGCTTTTGGTCGTGCTTGCCATCAACATCGGCGTGCGCTTTTTGACGCGCGACCGGTTCAAAAATAAAATTTGATTCATGGCCGAGATTCAAACCAATTCTCCCGCTCTGACCGTCAGAAATCTTTGCGTTTTTTTCGGGAAAAATCAGGCCATCAAAAATGTCTCGCTCGACATCGCCGCACGCGCCGTCACCGCCATCATCGGGCCGAGCGGCTGCGGCAAATCCACCTTCCTGCGCGCCATCAACCGGATGCATGAACTTAACCCCGACGCGCGCATGGAGGGCGACATCCGGTTGTTCGGCGACGACATTTACGCGCGCCACATCGAGCCGGTCGTCGTGCGCCGCCGCGTCGGCATGGTGTTTCAAAAATCCAATCCGTTCCCGACCATGTCCATCGTCGAGAACGTCACCGTCGGCCTGCGGTTGAACGGCGTTCGCAACAAAAAGACGCTCGCCGAACTCACCGAGCAATCCCTCCGGATGGCCGCGCTCTGGGACGAAGTGAAGGACCGGCTGCACGCGCCGGCCATCAGCCTCTCCGGCGGCCAGCAGCAGCGCCTCTGCATCGCCCGCGCGCTGGCCGTCCAGCCCGAGGTGCTGCTCATGGACGAACCGGCCTCCGCGCTCGACCCGCTGGCGACGTCGAAAATCGAAGACTTGATTCTCGATTTGAAAAAGAATTACACCATCGTCATCGTCACCCACAACATGCAACAGGCCGCGCGCGCGTCGGATTTCACGGCGTTTTTCTACCTCGGCGAACTGGTCGAGTTCGGACCGACCACGAAAATCTTCACCAGCCCGGTGCAAAAGCGCACGGAAGATTATGTGACGGGCCGGTTCGGATAAAATGAGTCCCCGGTCCACAGCCTGCGGTCGCCAGTCAATTTGGGCGGTGCGGGGCTTGACTGTGGACTATGGACGGGAGACTTTGGACTAAATCTATGGACAACCACTTCGAAATGGGACTGGACGAGTTGCGGCAGAAACTGCTGATGATGGCCAGCCATGCCGAGACCGCCGTCAACCTGGCCGTCCAGGCGCTGATGCAGCGCAACCACGACCTCGCCGTCAAGGTCCGCGAGGACGACAACATCATTGACCAGTTCGAGGTGGAGATTGACGAGATGGCGATTCAATTGCTCACCAAGGCGCCGTTGGCGACCAATTTGCGGCTCATCACCGTGGCCATGAAAGTTTCCCAGAACATCGAGCGCATCGGCGACGAAGCCACCAAAATCGCCAAGCGCGCCCGCGACCTTTCGCAGGAGCCGCCCGTGAAAGTGAACCTCGACCTCCCGCGCATGGCCGCCATGTCGCTCACCATGGTCAAGGATTCGCTCGACGCCTTCGTCCACCGCGACCCCGCCGCCGCCCGCGCCATCATCCCGCGCGACAAGGACGTGGATGCGCTGAACAAGGAACTGCACCAGGTGCTCGCGCAGCACATGATGGCAAATCCCGACACCATCGCCCGCTGCCTGCATTGGATCGTCGCCACCAAGAGCCTCGAACGCATCGCCGACCACGCCAAGAACATCGCCGAGGAAGTCGTCTTTCTCTACGAAGCGCAGGACATCCGGCACACCGCCAAGCCCGCCTGACTCACCAATACCCGCGTGGAATTCTGTTGATGGCGGCGCGCATCGGATGGCTGTCCGGTCATTTCGGCCGGATTTCAACCGGCGATTTCGATTGCAACCGCCCGAACCGCTCGACGAACAGGAAATACACGCCCGGCCCGAAGCACAGCAGCATCACCGAGATCCCCGTCACGATGCCCCAAAACGTGCCGATGGGCGCGCAACAATCGCCGCGCCGGCGGACGATGATGTGGCTGGGCACGGCGATGAGCAGTTCGAGAATGCTCCCGCAGAGCAGCCAGCGCGTGACGCGCTTGAGCAATGAATTGGGTTCGTCGGACCTGGCAAAATTACGGAAGACGATGGCCCAAATGAACCATAACAGGATGAGGGTGATGATCATCCCCAACTACGGCTTGCGTGTCAGACGGGGACACTTCATTGGCCGTGAAAGGAGTGAGAAAGCCGAAGATGCCAAAACCTTCCTCCTTGAAGACCGCGCAGAAAATGGTGACCAGCCCGGCAAAAACCAGATTGGCCAGCAAGAATCCGGTGACGAGGACGGGAACCTTCAACGGCCGGCGGGCGGGCAATCGTTTTTCGGCAATGTTGATGGGCAACAGCAGCAGCAATGCCTGGCCGGCCACCAGCACGCCGAGCCAGACCCAATACCACCAGTTCGAGTAAATCTGGAGAGCCTCCGGCAACTTCATGTCGCCGCCCGCCGTCCAATTGCCGAAGGCGGCGAGCAGCAGCGGCACGGTCAACAGCAGCAGCGCCAGAGCGTAAATCAAGGCAGTCAGAAAGGCCCAGCGTTTCATCGGATTTGCATGATTGAGTCAGATAGGCAAACACCGCGCCAGCCAAATCGTTGCCGGGAAAGCATCTGATCTGACCGGAGCGCGCAGCCGCGACGCCCCGTCGCAGAGCATCGCCGTGCCGCTTTTCAACTGCGTCGTTCCGTATAAGGAAAAAACCGCCGGAACGATTGCCCATTCCAGCGGTTTGCGCGGGCGGTCGTGAAAAATTGCTTATGTGACCCTGGTGGCCCCATGCTAGGTGGCCATGATGGAGACCGGATTGCTCCAGGGGCTTTGACCCGTGGTGCCGCCCATGGCGCAGATTTCCACCATGTAAATTGTGCCGGGCACCGTTGGCTGCAGCAGCAGCCGGCGCACGCCGTTGACCGGCTCCCATTCCGTCCAGGTCTTGCCGCCATCGGTGCTCGTGCGCGCCTTATACATCCGCCCGTTGAGCACGCTCTGGCCGCGCACCGTCAACTGCCCGCTGATGTTGTTCAAAATGTCGCGGATGGACGGCGTGTCCAGCGGCCCGGGCGTGTGGTTCTTGCTGACCACCTCGTAACCCGTCGAGAGCAGCGCCTCCAAGTTATGGCGCGCCTCGCCCGTGCAGTAGAGGGCGTTTTTCATGAGCGAGTCAATGAGCACCTGCTTCGCGGCGTTTTTCGCTCGGCTGCGGTCCCCGCCGCCTTTGCGGGACTCGGTCATCGCGCTGACCAGCGCCAGCCGTTGAGTTTCCAGCTCCGTCACCGGCACCGGAATCTTGAGGAAAGCCGGGTTGTCGGCCAGGCCGTCCTCCGTGTCCAGGGTCAGGTTGTTCACGTCATCATCCGTCCCGCGGGTGAATCCCGTCCAGATGCGGAAACTGGGATTTTGTATGGTCATAATTGATTCGTTTAACCTCTCTTTTGGTTCATGGTTGATTTTTTGGGAACCTTCTGCAGGGGGCCTTTCGGTCTCGCGGATTGTTCCGGTCACAGAACTTCAAGCATCAGTTGTGCCACGCCATGATGCCTGAAATTCAACGACGGTTTATGACTGCATAAGCATTGATTTCATGTTATTTGTTCTAATACAAGGATAACCGGCGGTTTTCAACCAAACGCCGGCGGAAGCACTTGCGCGCATTTCCGGACCCGCAGCCGTCAACCATCGCCGCAAATCCGCCCGGGAACGGCTTTGCCACAAGAAGTCCCTCGTGTCCCATTGTGGGACAGAACTGTGTCAAAATCAGACATTTTACAAACCTGCACCGCCTGTTTGCAGGTTTGCATCGTGGCGTTGCAGGTTAGCACGTTCGCTTTGCAGGTTAGCAGCCGGATGCTGCAGGTTAGCAGCCTGGTGATGCAGGTTAGCAGCCTGGTGATGCAGGTTAGCAGCCTGGTGATGCAGGTCAGCAGCCTGGTGATGCAGGTCAGCAGCCTGGTGATGCAGGTCAGCAGCCTGATGATGCGGGTTTGATCGCCATCCTTGCAGGTTTGCAGCTTGAAAGTGCAGATTGGCACGCTGGCGTTGCAGGTTTGCAATGCGGCCATGCAGGTATGCTCCTTGATCTTGCAGGTTGGCTGGCTGCCATTGCAGGTTTGCATCATGGCCATGCAGCCAAGCTCAAAGGCTGTGCAGGCAAGCACCGTGGCGTTGCAGGCAGGGAAAACGGGCAAAAAAGGCCGAAACTTCAGAAAACCGTCAAAAACGGCCTTTCGGACGGACGATTTTGCAGTGCGCCGGCAGAGCGGCAGCGGCGACGGCGCTTTCGGGCGGACGGGAAACAAACTTGATGCGGAAGATTTCCGCGCGTGCGAAAGCGGTGTCGCGCTCGCCCCGTGGGATAATTGGGGCAATTGGCGTGGAGTGCGATGGCAGGACATCGCTTTTGGAGTGCGGCAACACGTTGCCGCTTTCCTCGACGCGACATGTCGCGTCGGACCAAAGCGCGGACGTGTCCGCGCACTCCAAAGCCGCATTGGCGGGGACGGAATTTAGAGGGCGGCTTTCTCCCGAATGCCGCTACGCCGAAACGGATTTGTAGGAGACGACGTGAGGAGTCTCTGATTAAAAATCCAAAAGCCGGAAATTGAAATGAGTCTCGTCACCTCGACCCCTACAAAACGCAATTCGAAATTCGAAATGGTCAGGGCTTCTTTTCCGGGATTCAGTTTGGGATGGACGATTGGGGCAATTGGCGGTTTGCCGTCGCGGAGCGACGTGATGACAATAGCCCGGCATTTCAATGCCGGGTTCAATCCGCAAAGATTTCCAAGTCCCGGAGGGACGACCGATGTTTTCAAAATGAAATCATGCGCCAAGTGCGGAAACGATTTGCCATCCGGTCAGCCATCCCGGCGGGACTCGTGCCGGTGCCGGCGAATACCCGGCGTTGAAACACCGGGCTATTGTCGGGTTGTCCCGTTGGGACGAACGCGGGCGGACGGGTCGCGCTCTCCGCAATTCGCAATTCGCAATTCGAAATGGTCAGGGCTTCTTTTCCGGTTTTCAGTTTGGGATGGACGATTGGGGCATTTGGCGTTTGAATTTCTGCTGGTGATTTATACTGCTCAAGACAGACAACGGCGTTTAGCGGAAATGTGTCGGCTGGCAAATTCTCGCGGAGGCGTGTGTTTGTCGAACCGCTATGTCAACGCTAGGACTAAACTTCGTTGGCGGTGTGTTGAAGGACATGAGTGGAAGGCGGTGCCTGACAATGTGAAGCATGGTCACTGGTGTCCAGTTTGTGCCGGCTCATTTCCTCTAAACATTGGCCAGATGCGAAAGGCAGCACATGATTTTGGCGGGAATTGTCTGTCGAAGAAATATATCAATGTTGACACTCATCTGCGCTGGCGTTGTTCGGAAGGTCACGAGTGGGACGCCAAACCTTATCATGTTTTGACGGGGCATTGGTGTCCGACCTGTTCGTCCGGCATTTCAGAACGTATTTGCCGCGCACTGTTGGAGCGGATGACGGGCGTTCCATTTCCAAAAACCAGACCAAGTTGGTTGAAGAACGAACGCGGAAGACAAATGGAATTGGATGGCTATGCGCTGTCGTTGGGATTGGCGTTTGAGTATCAAGGCCATCAACACTATCAGCGAGTTTCTTTTTTTCACTTAAATCTGGAGAAATTTGAGCAGCGGCAACAGGACGACGAGTGCAAACGTCGCCTATGTCTGCATCATGGCGTGACTTTGTTGGAAATTCCTTACTACGTCTCGCACGACAAGTTGCAGGAACATTTAGCGGAGAAGCTAAACGGATTAAAGCGAGAACTGATTATTGACGGCAGCCCTGTAAAAATTGGGCAACTTGGCGTCTGGCGGCGAAAAAATCTAGCAGAGATGCAAAGCATCGCCGCCGCTCATGGCGGCAAACTACTTTCAAAGAGTTACATTGATGCCAGCACAAAGTTGCGCTGGCGTTGTGCCAAAGGTCATATTTGGGAAGCAATTCCAAATAGTATCAAACATGGCGCTTGGTGTCGTATGTGCGGCATCAAACAATCCGCAGTAAAACGAGCGCACACAATGGACGATATGCAAGCACTCGCAAAAGCCAAAGGCGGCGTGTGTCTGTCCACAGATTATGGCAATGCAAAATCTAGGCTGCACTGGCGATGCGCGAACGGGCATGAATGGGAGACACAAGCTTCGGTTATCCTCGGTGGGCATTGGTGTCCACAGTGTGAAAAATTTCGACTCGGTCGCAAGTATGCCCTGACGATTGAAGATATGCAAAAAACAGCAGCAAAACGTGGCGGGGTATGCTTATCAACAAATTATTTTAACAACCGCAAAAAACTTTTGTGGCGCTGTGCAAAAGGCCACGAATGGGAAGCGGTGGGCAATTCCATTCGCAGTGGAAGCTGGTGTCGGATTTGTGCTGGCAAACGCCCGGTGACGGTGTCGGCAAGATGACTCTATTATTTGAGAGACCGACTGATCCGAAATAATTCTCCGGTGAGTTTATTTTCGACATCATCTATGGCCTTTAGCTCTTCAAGAAACGGCTGCGCGAATGAGTCGCAAACTTCGTGTCTCTGATAAGCCTGCTTGAAATCAGATTTCAAGCGGTTGATTTGGTCACGCTGGCGAAGTATCGCCTCGATGGACGGAAGCAATTCTGGAAAATAGATGTTGATAATCATCATCATGGTGGTCTCGTGACTTTTATCATTCTCACTGTGGTTTTTTATGGAAAGGTCTAAAGCTTCATCGTAATTGATTTTCCCACGCATGACTTCTGGCCAGATGATGTTTGCAGTGAAAAGTTTTGTGCAGTAGTGATGGACAGCGATATAAAGCTCTTCAAGTTTTTTGCGCTTAAACTCACGTTCAGCTCTATCAGAAGAAAGTTTGTGAGCAACAACGGCAGCAACAACACCGCTAAATAAAATCGTCGTGACAGAAATAAGTAGTTGGATTTCAATCGGTGTCATTCATTGAAGCGTAGTAAGGTTTAGATTCTTTGAGAAGCAGTTTTCCACATTGATTTGCAAGGGTTCGCTCGGCGCAATTGGGCGGCACGGTGGCGACGGTGGGTTTTCCCGACATCGGTTTGCAGGGGTTCGCGCCCAAGGTGCTGGCGCACGGCCACCACGGGGGAAATCGCCGGTGGGAAGTCGAACTTCGACCGGGGGATGACCCGCAGTATTTTCAAATCAGCGCGGTCTTTGCAGACGGCCACCATGCAGCCGGGCAAATGGCAGGACGAGCATCGTCCGCTGGTGGATGAGCGGGGCAACGTCATCGGCATCGTGTCGGCCAAGGTGCTGGCGCACGGCCACCAATGCGGGGGCACGCTGGCACGAGCGGGGCGTTGCCGGAGGTCCTTGCGGACGGCCACCAATTGAATTACGCGGTCACGGTAGGGCGGCGCTGCCGCGCCGCCGGACGCGGGGCACCGCGTCCCTACCATTCCTCCGTGAATCGGCGCCGGCCGTTTAGGCCAAGCTCAAAGCGCCGGTGACGACTGACCGGAAGTTTGAGGAGGTGGTGAAGTCAGCGCAGAATGCGGCCGTCCTCGTTTTGGTTTACTGATTATTTGCCGCGAGAGAACGCAGAGAACACATAGGATTTCCCTCATCCGGCCTTCGGCCACCTTCTCCCATCGGATGGGAGAAGGAATTTTCTTTGCGATCTCTGCGTTCTTTTGCGGCTGAATCGGTCGGCGCAGGATGCGGCCGTTTTGGTTTTGGTTTACTGATTTTATCGCCGCGAGAGAACGCAAGGAACACACAGATTCTTTGCGTTCTATTGCGGCTAATCCTGAAATCCGTGTCCATCCGTGGTTGAATCCATTGCCGCTTTTGCATCGCGCCGCAGCCGGTTGTATGCTAACCATGAAATTGACATGAGTGAGCCGAAGCAAAATGCTTCCCCATCCGGACGCGAGGCAGGACATTGCCTCGCGCGCTCGGTCGCGGACACGCTCGTCGAGGAGCCGGCGCTGGAGGCGGTGACGATTGACCGCGCGCACCAGAAGATTTCCGTCGCCACGCTCGGTCGGGCGGACGTGCCCCGGCTGACCGGGCGCATCACGCAGAAATTCGAATCCGCCCAGGCCGCCGACGCCAGCCACGTCTGCTCGCTCTTGACCGGCGAAGGCGACTGCTTCGCGTGCGACACGCCGCTGCCGGAGGAGATGCGCAAGCGCATCACGCATCCGGCACGACGGCGAAATCACGACCATCGCCCGCCAGACCTGCCCGACGGCGCCGACGTTCTGGCGCTGGCGCGACATTCCCCTGCCCAAGGTGGTCCCGCGCGACGTCGAGTTCCTCGAAAGCGCCGGGGACATTGACGAGCACATCAATGAATGGAAGCCGCAGCTTGCCGCGGCGATCCTTTGCGGCGTGTTCGGGCTGGCCGGCTTCTTCTCGCCCGCGCCGTTCAAAATCATTTTTTATGTCGCGTCCTGCCTGGCCGGTGGATTTTATCCGGCGGAGGAGGTCTGGGAACGGCTGCAAAAGCGGACGATTGACGTGCATTTCCTGATGCTGCTGGTGGCGGCCGGCGCGGCCAGCATCGGCGCGTGGGGCGAAGGCGCGACGCTGCTGTTCCTGTTTTCGCTCTCCGGCGCGCTGGAACATTACGCGCTGGGCCGCACGCAAAAGGAAATCCGCTCGCTCTTCCGCGACGCGCCCAAGACCGCCACGGCGCTGGACGAACAGGGCCGCGAACGCGAGGTGAAAGTGGAACAACTCAAGGCCGGCATGAGGCTGCTCATCAAGCCCGGCGCGCAATTTCCCGTGGACGGCGAAATCGCCAAGGGCAGCACCGCCGCCGACGAATCGAATCTCACCGGCGAGGCGACGCCGGTCGACCAAAAACGTCGGCGACACCGCGCTGGCCGGGCACCATCAATTTGTGGGGCGCGGTTGAAATGACGGTCGCGCGGCCCGCGGCGGAGAGTTCGCTGCAAAAAATCATCACGCTCATCAAGGAGGCGCAGCAGCGGAAAGCGCCGGCGCAGCAGTTCACCGACAAATTCAGCACGTTCTACACCTACTTTGTCATCGGGCTTTCGTTTGCGATGTTTTTCGTCTGGTGGCTGGGTTTTCACCTCACGCCGTTTGCCGTCACCCGGGGCGAGAATGAGGAATTGAGCGCGTTTTACCGGACCATGACGCTGCTGGTCGTTTCCTCGCCGTGCGCGCTGGTGCTTTCGATTCCGTCGGCGGTGCTGGCGGCCATCGCGTGGGGCGCGCGGCACGGAATCCTGTTTCGCGGCGGCGCGGCAGTGGAAAAACTCGCCGAAGTCAACATCGTCTGCCTCGACAAGACCGGCACGCTGACGACCGGCGAACTGCGCGTCGAGAAAATCGAAAGCTTTCCGCCGGGCCGCGAAACGGAAATCGCGCAGCTGGCGTTTTCGCTCGAACGGCTTTCCACGCATCCCCTCGCCCGCGCCATCACCCGCCACGGCAAGCAGCAGAAAATCGCAGCCGATTGAGTTCGAACATTTTGAATCCGTCACCGGCCAGGGCCTGCGCGCGAAATGGAACGGCGTCGAATGCCGCCTCGGCGGGCGCGACTGGTTTGACTTGGAACGCCGAACTCCGATTCGGCGCGATGTGGCGACGATTCCGACACGCCGGTCGGAGACCGGCGCTCCGTCTCGTGTTGGTTTGAATTCGGCGCTCCGGTGGACGCCGGATTTTCCGAAGTCTGGATCGAGGCGGGCAATTTGATCGGCCGCGTGATTTTGCGCGACGACATCCGGCCGCAATCCGCCTCCGTTGTGGAGGAATTGCGCGGCGAAGGGCTGCGCAGCGTGGTGCTGACCGGCGACCGCAAGGCTGCCGCCGAGCATCTGCGCGCGGAATTGAAACTGGACGACGTGCGCGCCGAATTGAAGCCGGAGCAGAAAGTCGCCGCCATCCGGGAGTTGAGCGAGCGCGGCAAAGTCGCGTGGCGATGATTGGCGACGGCGTGAACGACGCGCCGAGCCTGGCCGCGGCGCACATCGGCGTGGCGATGGGCGCGCGCGGTTCGGACGCCGCGCTGGAGCAGGCCGACGTGGTGCTGATGCACGACCGGCTGGAGAATTTTCTCGCGGCGTTCCGGTTGAGCCAGCGGGCGCGGCGCATCATCCGGCAGAACCTGGTCATTTCGCTCGGCACGGTCGTGGTGCTGGTGACGTTCGCGATGCTGGGCAAAATTCCGCTGACCATCGGCGTGGTCGGGCACGAAGGCAGCACGGTGGTGGTGGTGATGAACAGTTTGCGATTGCTGTTTGGCGCGGCACCGGCAAATAAACAGGAATGAACGCGCGCCAATTCGCCAGCCAATTCCAAAAATTGGTCAATCAGGGAAAATCCCTGAAGGCGGGAAAGGTTTCTCCCGCGGCGCAGCGACGAATTTCTCCCAATGCTCCGACCGTCCTGATTTTCTCGCCGCATCCGGACGATGAGTGCATCACCGGCGGGCTGGCATTGCGGCTCTTGCGCGAGGCGAAATGGAACGTCGTCAATGTCGCGGTCACGCTCGGCAGCAAGCATGCGCGGCGGACGGCGCGGCGGCGCGAACTGCAAAATGCCTGCGCGGCGCTGGGCTTCGGAATTGATTGTGGCGGGCGAACGCGGTCTGGAGGACATCACGACCAGAATCGCGGGCGAAAAATCCAGCGCGCTGGCGGGCGGCGGTAAGGACAATTACCAGCATTCTCGCGGAACAAAAGCCGCGGGTGATTTTTCTTCCGCACGAAAACGACGTTCATCCCGCCCATGTCGGCACGCATTGGCTGGTTTTGGATGCGCTGAAAACATTGCCGCGGAATTTTTCCTGCTTTGTCGTCGAGACGGAATTTTGGGGGCAAATGGCCAGCCCAAATCTGCTGGTTGAAATCGGCGCAAAGGAATTGGCGGATTTGATTGCCGCGCTTTCGTTGCACGTCGGCGAGGTGAAACGAAACTCCTATCACGCGCGGCTGCCGGCGTGGATGCTCGACAACGTCCGGCGCGGCGCGGAACTGGTCGGCGGGCGCGGTGCAAAGGCGCCAGATTTCACATTTGGGACGATTTACCGGCTGCGGACCCGGTCACACGGCCGGGCGGTGGATGTTTTAAGGCACGGGAAATTTCTGCCCTGCGCGAATAATCCCGCCGATTTGTTCAAGGTGTGAGCACTTTCGCAGATGTCATGATCCATCGCGAAAGCGTTTGGATTGCGGCGCCTTCAGCGCCGCTTTTCCGCACGGACCAACAGCGCCGATGAATCCGCGTAGTTCAAACGCTCCGCGTCGGCGGCAAAATTTACCCATATCCATCCGTGCCCATCCGTGGTTAAATCTTTCGCGGTGAAATCACAATTCATGCGCGCAGCCATCCGGCTGGCGCGGGACAAAATGCGGCGCGGCGACGGCGGGCCGTTTGGCGCGGTCGTCATCCGGCGCGGCAAAATCATCGGGCGCGGCTGGAACCGCGTGACCTCCGCGAATGACCCTACGGCCCACGCCGAGGTCACAGCCATCCGCGACGCCTGCCGCCGGCTCAAGGCCTTCCGGCTGGACGATTGCGAAATTTATTCCAGTTGCGAGCCGTGCCCGATGTGCCTGGCGGCGATTTACTGGGCGCGCATCGGCAAAATCGTTTACGCCGGCGCGCGGCGCGACGCGGCGGCCATCGGTTTCGACGACGAATGGATCGGTTGGGAAATGGCGAGACCGGTTTCCCGCCGCAAAATCCCCATGCGGCAGCTTTTTCACGGCGAGGCGTTGCGAGTGTTCAAGGAGTGGCAGGCCAAGCCCGACAAAGTCAGCTACTAAATCGCAGCCTGGGTGGAGGGCGGCTGGCCGTTAAATTTGCTTTTACGCCGCGTTGGCATCTGCTAGAAAGGCGGCGTGAGCAAAATCCATGGGATTATTTCCACGCTCTGGCTTTGCGGGCTGCTGGCGGCCGCCGGCGCGGAATCGTATCCCCTGGCCGACGGCTCGAACGGTGAGCGGCGACATCGTTTCGTTCAACGACAACGGCATCATTTTCCGCACGGGTGGCGACCAATATACCGACCGGTTGCCGTGGCTGAAATTTTCGCAGGATGGGCTGAAGAAACTTTCGCAAAATCCAAAAATTGACCCGTTCGTCGAGCCGTTCATCATGCCGCCGACACGACCGGCCACCAAACCCGAAGTGAAAATCCAGGACGTCTCGCGGCTGGACCGGTCTTCGCCGGCCTCGCTGTTTGGCGGGCTGTTTACGTCGTCGGTTGGGCTGGTGGTTTTGCTGCTGATTTACGCGGCGAACCTTTACGCGGGCTACGAAATCGCCCTGTTTCGCGCCCGGCCGACTGGACTGGTGATGGGCGTGGCGGCGGTGCTGCCGATTGCCGGACCGATCATCTTTCTGTCCCTGCCGGATTTGCGGACTGTGGCCGCCGCAGCGCCGCCGGAGGAAATCCCCGATGCAACCACAGCCGCAACCCCGGCTGCAACTCCGGGCGCAGCCGCGCCGGCGGGAGCGGCTCCGCACCGGTTTATGGTGCCGGGCATGGTGGTGGAGGAAGCCGAAGGAAAAAATCCACATCACGGCGGGTTCGTGGGAGGCCGGCGCGCCCCCGACACCGCCCGAACAGCAGGAAACGGAGATTTTCCAGCGCGGACAGTTCATGTTCAACCGCCGCTTTTTCGAGACAAAATTTTCCGGCTTCTTCGGCATCGTCCGCCGCGAAGCCGACAAGGACAAGGTGCTGCAGGTGAAAACGCCGCACGCGCTGTTCGTAGCCGAACGCATCACGCGCATCGCGGCGAACGAAGTGCATTTCGAGGTCTTGCGGGGCGATTCGCGGCAGGAAGTGATGGTGCCGTTCGCGGAAATCCAGGAGGTTCAACTCAAACACGAAACAACCATGAAATATCGAACCATTCTCATGTTTGGCGCGCCCGGCTCCGGCAAGGGCACGCATGGGAAGGCGCTCGGCGCCATCCCTGGTTTCTTCCACTGCGCCTGCGGCGACGTGTTCCGCAGCCTGCGCCCGGAAACGCCGCTCGGCAAGAGTTTTTCTGGAATACTCCAGCCGCGGCGAACTGGTGCCGGACGAGCCGACCATCGAGTTGTGGCGGCAGTGCATTGACAACAGCATGAAGGTGGGGCGCTTTCATCCCGATGCCGACACGCTGGTGCTCGACGGCATCCCGCGCAACGTGGCGCAGGCGGAAATGTTGAACGACACGCTCAACGTCATCACCGTCTTTTATCTCACGCACGAGCAAGCCGGAAATCCTCGTCCACCGGCTGCAGCGCCGCGCGCTCAAGGACAACCGCCTCGACGACGCGAACCTCGACGTCATCCGCCAGCGCCTCAAGACTTACGAGAAGGAGACCAAGCCGGTGCTCAATTTTTACGGCAAGAAACTCGTCCACCGCGTCAACACCGACGGCAAGCCGGTCGAAATTTTCTCCGACATTCTCAAGCAGGTTGTGAAACTTTGATGTTCAAATATTTGTAGCAGCGGACGTGAGTCCGCTCGATTCTTCTGGAAATGAGCCGGCTCACGCCGGCTGCTGCGATGAACATAGTTGAAAATTATCTTCATGGGCACGGCGGAATTGTCCTGCGCCAGCCTCGAAGCGCTGGCGCGCGACAAACAATTTTCCGTCGCCGCCGTGGTCACGCAGCCGGACAAACCGAAAGGCCGCGACTTGAAGTTGCAGCCGTCGCCGGTCAAATCGCTCGCGCTCAAACTCAACCTGCCCGTGCTCCAGCCGGCCCGCGCCCGCGATGAGACAATTCATCGCCGAACTGCGCGGGCTGAAGCCGGATTTGATTGTCGTGGTCGCCTACGGGCACATTTTGCCGCCGGCGATTCTGGATTTGCCGCGGCTCGGCTGCCTGAACGTCCACACCTCGCTCCTGCCGAAATATCGCGGCGCGGCGCCGATTCAATGGGCCATTGCCAACGGCGAAACCGAAACCGGCGTCACCGTCATGAAAATGGACGCCGGCCTGGACACCGGGCCGATCATTGCGCAGCGGCGCACGCCCATTTTGGCGGAAGATGATTCCGCAACGCTTCATGACCGGCTGGCCCGACTCGGCGCGGAATTGCTGGTGGAAACCATCTCCCGATTACGTCGCCGGAAAAATCCATGCCGCAGCCGCAACCAGCCGAAGGCGCGAGCCACGCGCCGAAAATCAAAAAGGAAGACGGCCGGATTGACTGGAAGCTGCCGGCGAAAACCATCTGGAACCGGCTGCGCGCGTTCACGCCGTGGCCGGGAGGGTTCACTTTTTTGCCCAGAGAAACCAAGCCACAGATAATTCACACAACCACCAACCCCAAAAAATCACTGCCAAAAATCATTCCTCCACGCCCACAGCAAATGTCTGAAAATCTGGAAAGCGGAAATTGTCGAGCGTTCCGGCAACGCCGGGGAAGATTTTATCGGCGGACAAAACCGGCATCGTCGTCGGCTGCGGTCAGGACGCGCTGCGGATTCTGGAATTGCAGCGCGAAGGCGGGCGGCGAATGAACGCGGCGGAATTTCTGGCCGGTCACGCGCTGAAGGCCGGCCAATTGCTTGACGCCTAGATTTACGGCGCCGCAGCCTCCTCGGTGGCCAGGCCGACCTTGGTGATGTCCAGGCGCTGGAGCACGTCCAGCACGTTGATCATGTTCTGGTAATCCACGTCGTCCGCGCCCTTGACCACCACGCTCAAATCCGGATTTTCGGACTTGAGCTGCTGCAACTCGTCCTTGAGTTGCGGGATGGTGACCGGCTGCGTCGTTCAAAAACGTCTGCCCCTTTTCGTCCACGACGATGCGGTTGATTTTGGGTTTTTGCGCTTTTGCGGCGGCGGCGGTTTGGCCGACGGCAGGCTCATTTCCAGATTGTTCATCATCTGCGGCGTGGTGATGATGAAAATGACCAGCAGCACGAACACCAGGTCCAGCAGCGGCGTGATGTTCAGCTCGGACAGCGAGCTGTGATGCGAATGCGATGTCTTTTTCAGGCTCATGGCAGCACGGGTTCGGTTTCCTCCTGAACATCAAAGCGAATGATGACGCTGCGGCGGGAAATTCGTGGGCGGCGGACGTGTCCATGTTGGTCACGGCCGCGATGGCCGCGCGCACCGAATCGTCCCAGCGCCGGATTGCCGGAGCCTTTCTCCCAGACCGGATCGCTGATCCGCCCGTCGCGGCTCCACCGCGACCTCCACCTCGGCGACATAATTGTCGTCGTCCATGTTTTCCGGCCGGTTCCATTTCGAGCGGAAGGCGTATTCGAGGGCGCTTTTGTAAATCTCCACCGGATCGGAACTGGAGATGACGGCCTTGCCGCCGTCAAAGTCAAACGACGGCAGTTCGGCGGCGGGCGGCGCGACGGTGGGCGGCGCAACCGACGGCGGCGCCTTGGCCGTCTCGACCGGTTTGGGCGCTGATACCGGCTTTGGGCGTTTCGACAACCTTGGGCGGTTCGACTTTTGGCTTTTCCGGCTCCTTGGGTTTTTCCGGCTTTCTTTTCCTTCACCATTTCCACGGAAATTTTCTGCAACTGTTTGCCGAGCAAGCCCTGCCGCGCGGCGAAATAAAACAGCACCACCACCAGCACCGCGTGAAAGATGAACGAGATGATCAGGTTCACCTTGGACGAGTTGCGCTTTTTGCGCGGCTGGGTGTTGCGGCAGCATGTTATTTTGGTCAATGGTTCGGTGGCCAAATCCACCTTCGGCACGTTGGCCTGCTGGCAGACATCCAGCACGGCGCGGATTTGCCTGTATTTGGTCTTGCCGTCGCCGCGGATGATGATGTTCAAGTCCGGGATCCTCCTCGCGCAGGCCGATGAGCGTGTGTGAGCATCTCGTCGGCCGAGGCCAATTCCTTCTTGTTCAAATACATTTTGCCGTCGGCCTGGACGGTGATGTAATTGGCCTTGCGCGGCGGCTCCTTCAGCCGCTTGGCCGCCGTGGGCAGCTTCAAATCCAGGTCATTCACCGGCGGAATGGTCGTGATGATGAAGATGACCAGCAACACGAACGCCAGATCCAGCAGCGGCGTGATGTTCAACTCCGTCAGCGAATGATGCACCGATCGCGAACACTTTTTCATGCGCCGGTCACTGTTCGATCATCGCCGCCTCGGGCGCGGTCTCGCCGGCCTGGCCGGCGCGTTTCAGCGCCCCGGCAATCTTGTCCTCGATGTCGCGCCGGTCCACATAAACGTGTTCAATCTGGTTGGCGTAGCGGCTGGCAAAACCGTCCAGTTCCTGCGTGATGTGCCGGATGGTCGTGACCATGAAGTTGTAGGCGAACATCGCCGGAATGGCCACCAGCAGGCCGGTCACCGTGGCCACGAGCGCGGCGGCGACGCCGGGCGCCATCGCCGTCAACGTGGCGGCGCTGGCTTTCGGCGATGCCCGCGAAGGTGGACATGACGCCCCAAACCGTTCCGAGCAACCCGATGAACGGCCCGCCGGCCACCGCCGTGGACAGCACAATCATTCCCTTCTCCAACGACATCGCCTCGCCGCCGGCCGCCTCCTCCAAAATCACCTTGACCGCCTCAAACGACGCCAGGCTGATCTTCGTCTGCACCGAGCGCGCCAGATGATCCGTGTTGCCATCGCCGGTCGAATTGACCTTGGGCGCGTCCATGACCTGCACCGGATTGTTTTTCAACTGATACGCCAGTTCGTCCGCGCCGCGGATGTAAAGCTGATAGGCCGGCGCGCCGTCAAACTCCTCGCCTTTGCGCTGGATGTCCAGCGGGTCGCGCGTGGAGGCGTAGGCGGCCATGAATTTTTTCGTCGCCGTCCGCGCGATCATCAACTGGCGGAACTTGGTGATGATGATCGTCCAACTGAACAGCGACAGCACCAGCAGCACGATGACGGTGATCTTGCCCTCGGTGGTGGCGTTCTGGATGGCGTAAGACCGCCGCGTTGGCGGCGAACAATGGATGGATGAACGTGGTCATGAATGATTCGGGTCTGGGCTAGGTTCCGGGAGTTGGAGTTTTGGTTTCGGACACTTTCTTTGGCGGCAAAATCACCGTCACGCGGCTCACTTTTTGCGCGAGGGCGATTTTCTTGCCTTTCTTTTTTTCGTCTTCGTCGTTGGATCTGATCGGTCGCGGCGGCAGCCTGGGTGGATTGGCTGTTGGCCAGGCCCTGGCTGGCGCCGTTGGCGGCGCCGCCCTGGCCCAAGCCGCTCTGGCCGCTGGTCGCGCCGGTGACGTTGGCGGAAACCAGATTGGCCGTGATCGAATCGCCGCTGGCGCTGACGCCGCCGACGCCGGTGATTGTGCCGCTGACCGACTGGCCGCTGACGCTGACGCTGCCCCTCGCCAAAGCGGTGACATTCACGATGCTTTGCGCGTTGATGTCGAGATTGTTGCGGGCGAAGATGAGGCCGTTGATGTTGCCGCGTGGCCAGCCAACTTTGCATTGCTGGCGATGACACCAGAACCGTTGATATCAATGTTTCGGCCGACAACGAACAATGGCTCGCCGTGGCCAGTCGTCTGTGCCGGCCAGGCTGGCCACGCTCACGGGATAGCCGCCCGCATCCAGATACGGGGTGATGGCGACTTTGCCGCCGGCGACGCTGAAGGTAATCATTTGGCCGCCTTTGGCTCCAAGGTTTTCCACATAGATCTGACGGCCATTGACGTCGAGAACCGGCAGTCCGTCCGCGTCGAGCAGTTGCGTCACGAATCGACCGCCTGGCCCGTGACCGGCAGTTGAGTTGTCGAACCGAAGGTCACGACTATTCTGGCTGCCGAGGGCAAACTCCGGCTCGCCGCTGCTGTTCAATTGATAACCCGCCAGAACCGTCGTGACCGCATCCGGATAATTCAATCCGTTCAACGGAATCTGCAAAATGCCCGCCGCGTTGGCGATGACGTTGCCATTGGGAGCTTCCACCAAAATGTTGCCGAGAGTCGCCGGCGGCGCCGGGTAAAACGCGTCGCGCGGTGGGAAAGTCAACGCCACGATGCCGCTGAACGGAATCTGCGGCGCTGGTCGGAATACACGGCATGGGTGACCGGGTCCTCATAGTAACCCTGCACCGCCACTGGCGTGGAAGCGCCCGTGCCCGACGTTGATGTTGCCGTTCAACGATTCGACCGTCACGTTGCCGCCGTCGTAGGTGGCGATGCGCGAACCGTTGACGTTGATATCGCCGCTGGCGATGACGGACACGTCGCCCTGCGCCGTGGTGTAAATGCCGCGGGCGCCCAGGATGTTGACGGCGAAAACCGACGAACCGGCGTTGACATCGCCGCCGGCGTGGATGGAGACGTTCCCGCCATTCAAGCTGGCGATGGAACTGGAATACATGTCCAGGTCGCCGATAAGATTCGCCGGCTGCGGTGGTGCCGGCGGAATGATTTCCGGTGGTGGTGACGTTGATGTCGGCGCCGCTGTCGAAGACGCCGCCGTTGCCAAACAAACTGGCCAGCGGATAACTGCCGCCCACCTTGTAAAGTCCCACGCCCTTCGACAGGATGCCCGCCGAGGTTCCGAGGTCCATGCTCCGCGCCGTGATGTCGAACTGTCCGCCGCCGCCGAAGATGAAGCCGGGGCGGTGGCGTTGTTGGGAATCGCCGCCCAGCGCGTTGTATTGAGCCAGTAACGCGTAAGCCACTGTGCCCGGCGTGGACGGGTTGCCAAAAACGGAAACCGGATTGGATCCGGCACCGGAATGGTGTCATACGGCGAATCCGCCCATTGGGGAACGCCGTTGACGAATTTCTGGACGGTCAAATTTTCAGCAGATTCAGGACGGTGGCCAGGCTGAACGCCGGTGATGTTTTGATAAGTCAACGTCTGGGTCGCCGGGTTGTAATAGAAACTCGTGGCCAGGGTCGTCGCCGAAATGGAATTGTTCACCGCCTCGGCCAGGTAAATCAGATTGGCGGCGCGCCGCCAGCTGGTAACCCCGAGGTGAAGTGCCCCGGTTGAAGATGTCGCCGGCCACATTGATGCGGTAACACGGATCAACCGTCACCGTGCGCGTGATGCCGTCGGCTTCGGAATCTGAACTTGAAAGCCGGATCGGGACAAGTTCATGCCCTGAAACCCGCAGTTGTTCATGTTGCCGCCCACGTTGATTTGCGCCGCCTCGGGGAGCCGAGAAAGATGTAATTCATGTCGCCGCCGATGTTCAGGTCAATCGGCGTTGGCGCTGCCCAGATGCACCGGCGTGGCGGCATGGTCGTTCAAGCCAAAATTGGACTGGTGGTATTGAATTGGCGGCTGCCGCTGTCCGAGACGATCAGGTTGAAAAGCTGCGGCGAGCCTGCAGCGGGGCGAGGTTGCCGGCGAGCGAACCCGGCGTGTCGATGGTGAGGCTGCCCTGCGGCGAAGGGAAAAGGATCAGGCTGCTGGGAGAACCCGGTGTGCCCAGGATAAATCCCGCCAGCGCCGGCCGTGATGTTCAGGATGGAGGGATAAATGAACGGGCACATTGTCGATGGCCGGTGGCACGCGGCAGCGGACGAGACCGACGCGCCCAATTGCACCAGGTTGCCGGCGGACAAATTGACGTAATCGTTCGGCGCGTAATTGAAGTAATGGTTGAAGGCCGCGCCGCGCTGTTCAAACACGCCGTTGGGATTGCGGACTTCCTGCAAAATGATGTTTTGCGCCGCCGCCACATTCCAGCCGCCGCTGATCAGGCTTAAGGCCAAATCGTGGATTTGACTGGTCTGGTCCCGGCGCTGCCGGTGGCGCCCAGCACATAATTCCCGGAACATCCGTGACGGGATTGCCGCTGGCGTCCATTTTCACGCCGGCATAAATGCTGCCGGTGCCGTTGGCCACCAGATAATGGCCCGTCACGTTGCCGCCCGCCACGACGGTCACATTCCCGGGCTGGGAGCCGTAAGCGCCGGAACCCGCCGTGAGGTAATCATTGCCATTGTTGGCGGATTCCAAATTGCCGTCGTAAATAATACCCGTTGCCGGGCAACACGCTGGTCACATTGCCGCCCGCGATGAGCGTCACATCGCCGCCGTCGCCGGTGCTGATGCCGCCCAGGCCGCTGCTGCAAATCGTAAGCCTGCGCTGAGCGAACTCGCGTTGGTTGACAAAATGTAGCCTTGCGCGTCGGAGCCGGTGTCAATGTTTCCCGCCAAGGCATGGGCGTTGATGCTGCCGCCGCCGGTCGTGATGACATAGCCGGAGCCGACCGTGATGTCCTGGCCGGCGGCCAGATTGATGGAGCCACGAGCCGTCTGGATGGACCCGCCGCCGGTCTGCCCCGCGCCGCCGTTCAGGTAAATATTGCCAACTCCCGGTTGGATCGCGCCGGTGGCGAAATTATTCACGCCAGCCGCGAGCGCCACCGACCAGTTGTTGGCGTCGGAGATCAAGGAGCCGTCGCCGAAAATAATGTTGCGCCCGGCTTGCAGCGTCAATTGGCCGGAAGTCACGCCGCCCAGATTCGCGCCGATGGTTCCGCTCAAATCCCAAGCCGTGCCTCCGGCGAGCGTGATGTCGTTCCGGGCCTGAAGAATGATGTCCGAAACGCCGAGATTGGCGAAGGCGGTGTTCACATTCAAATCCAGCGTGCTCGTGGTGCTGGATCCCGCCGGCACCGTGCCGCTGCCCGCGCTGCCGGTGCCGGTGGTGTCCAAAATGATGTAGCCGGGATCCAGCAACAATGTGCCTGCCGTCCAGCCGGACCGGCCAAAGCGTCAATGGTGGAATTCAGCGACAGGACATTCGGCGCGCTGATTTCGACGTTGCCGCCGTTGCCGCCCTGCGCGCCGCCGGTCACTTCAATCCGGCTGCCGGCAGCGTCGCTGAATGTATTGTCCGGATTGCAGCGTCACAGTTGCCGCCGGAACTGCCGCCGTGCGAGGCGTCGCCATTGGCGAGGATTTGGGAATTGGCGCCGAGGTTCAAATTGTCGGAGGCGACCAATTCGATGACGCCGTTCACGTCGCGGACGGAATTGGCCTGAAGAATCCCGTCTTGATTCACCGCCCGGGCGTTCATGGCGATGGTGCCGGCATCGGCGGTGATGTGCCCCTCGTTGTCCACCGAACCTTCGGGCAGGTTCACCTGCATGCTCAAGCCGCGGCCGTCGGGCCGTTCGCTCAACAGCACCTGCTGGCCGGCCGCGAGTCCGACGGTCCCGCCGGGCGCGGTGATGCTGCCATAGTTCTCGACGTTTTCGGCGATGAGATAGGCCGAGCCGCCCGTGCCGACGTCAATTTTCCCGTAATTGATGATGCTCGCCAGCGGCGGCGGGCCGTTGAATGTCCAGGAGCCGCCGCTGTTTTGCGGCGGGATGGCAGTTCGCGGTGGAAACGATGAGGCCGCCGGTCTTGACGTATGAATTCGGCCCGAAATAAAAGCCGGAGGAATTCATCAGCACGACGATGCCGTTGGCCTGCAGGCTGCCGAAAATTTGCGACGGATTGGGGTCGTTGATGCGGTTGAACACGACCGAACTGGCGGACGGCTGGTTGAAGATGGTCGTCTCGCCCGCCGCGATGTTGAAGCTCTGCCAGTTGAGCTGCGCGCATCTGCGACGCGGTGATGGTCAACGTCGCGGCCGCTTTGCGAAGCCGTCGCCGCGCCGGACGCCACGCGTCATGCCCGTCGGATTGGCCAGGGCTTCGTGACAGGCGACAAGCGACAATATCAAGTAGCGGGTGACACGTGACAAGTGACACGAGCGGAAGCGCCGCCAGTTCGCGTCACTTGCCAAGTGTCCCTTGTCACATGGTTTTGTTTGATGTTTGTTCATCCGCGGTAAAAAGCAGCCTTTCGCCTTTAGACTTTAGCCTTGTGTCCAGCGGCGGCGTGTTACAAATCGGTGACAATTTAGGTTTCATGTTCGTCAAAATTGTCCGCCGATGCCGAAATAGATTTGCATATTTTGCTCCGGCTCAAATCCCGGCCTCCCCGCCGGATCCATCAGCGGAAATGCCACCGTGAGCCGGGCGTCCAAGTGACTGCCGATGTTGGCGCTGATGCTCCAGCCGGCGCCCCAAAAATCCAGCCGGGACCTTGGAGCGGGCAAGGGGCCGGTGACCGGACCATACGGTGGAATGCCGGTTGCGGTGTAAGCGCCCTGTAGCAGGGAAAGCTGCCCGTAATCCATGAACACCGAACCGCGCAGCCAGCAAGCCTCCGCGCCGCCTTGATTCCCGAACATGCCGAGGTTGAAGGGGGGCGTTTGCGGCTCGACCATCACCCGCCAGCCCGTGTCGCCATAGGCTGCACCGTCCATGTAGCCGCGCACGCCCGTCGTGCCGCCCATGGCGTATTGTTCGTTGCCAATCAGCGCGCTGTTCGCCCACTGGCCGTCGGCGTGCAATTTCACCGACCAGTCCTTGTAAAGGGTCTGCACCCGGTCGGCGCCAAGCTGCACGGTGACATAATTTTCCCTGGCGTTCGGGAGCAACCCTGGCGAAATCCGCGTTGTCGGAAAAACCGGGCAGCACGTTGAAGTTCACCTGCGAATTGAAACAATGTGGTCCCGAACTTGTCCGCGATTGAACCGCTCATACCGGCATTCAGCGGAAGATAATAGAGGGACGTGGAGGCGGACGGATAGCCCTGCGGCACGTAAGAATTGATGGTCTGCAGATTTCCCTGCTGGTCGGTGTATTCAAGCACGAAATTATTTTCATTCGTGTTGTAGCTGGTCTGCTTGAAAACTTTATAGTCGGCGCCGAAGGAAAACGTCAGGGCCAGTTTGCCGAGTTGCGGCAGGGGCCAGACCAGCTTCCCGCCCACGTCTTCATCCAGGGTGATATTTTCCCCGGCGCTGTTGGTCGTATAGGAGAGCGGAGTATAGACCACCCCATTGTTGGTGAACGTTCCCGGCGGAGCAGCAAACCCGGTCGGCCCCTGCTGCACGCCGGTGTCCGAGACCGAACGGCTGGCGTAGAGCGTCAGCTCCGGCCGGCCCGTGGATGGCGGCAGGTTGAATTGATGCGTCGCCTCGTTGTAACCGAAACTACCCGGATGGGCCGTCCAGCTGATTTTGCAACGAGGGATAGCCGCCGAGCGGCAGCCGGTAATAGGCGCTGTAATTGGCCACCAACGGCTCGTCAAACGGCACCTGCACGTAGTCATTTCCCGCCTTGAATTGTTCCGGGGAAAAACTGTATTGCAGCCCGACCTGATGCTCCAAGTCCCAGAGATTGTCATATTCCGTGTTGAAGTTGACACGCAAATCCGGCGAGCCCGCCGTGGACTGGTCGTTGTTCAGCTCCAGGCGCGCGTGCCACGGCAGCCGGTCCTTCACTCCCAGCGTCAGCTCGCTCGTGCCCGGTTCCGGGCCGGGACCGACCGTGGGATAAATCTGCCGGTCGCGGTTCTGGTTGGCCAGGTCCAGCTCTGACTGGAAGATTTTCGAATTGAGCAGCATGTTCGTGTGCAGGTCCGGCAGCGCCCGCATCACGTTGTTGGAACTGAAATAGTGCGGGCCTTCGTTCTGGACATTGATCGCCACGAGCGGGGCCTCGGTCACCTTCACGTTCACCTCCGCGTTGGTCAATTTCTGCGGCGGCAGCCCGACCACCACCGTCAGGTAGCCACGGTCGCGATACGCCGTCTGCAAATTCCCCGCCGCCTTCAGGATCGCGTCCACCGTCACGTTCGTCCCGAATGCGCCCGGAACATTTGTGAAAACCCCGCTGACCTCTCCCGGCGTCAATATCGAGTTCCCCGCTACCAGGTAGTTGTCCACGCGAAAGCGCGGCCCGGCGTTGGTCGGGGCGGGGGCGGCATTGGTGGCGGCTTTCGGCGGAGTCGCCGCAGCCGTCCCCTCGACGCTGGCGGCGACGGGGTTCGTCGTGGTTAGATGCGCAAACGGTATGTTAGGCGGCTGGGGCAGCCCGGCCGCTGTCAAGCTTGGCAGCACGCCTTCGCCATTGGCGTAGCGCCGACCTGACACGAGAATTTGAGGAGAGGCCGCGTAAAATACATTCAGGGTGACAATCCCGTTGGTGATTTGCGCTCCTGCGACCGAGATGCTCATCCCCGGATAACCGTGTGTTCGATATGCCCACTGCAAATCCGCGGCCGCCTTCCCAATGTCGTCCGCGCTGCGATTTGCCCCGGTGTAAGGGGCGAAAAGGCTGGCCAGAATGTTCGTCGGGATCACGGTGCCGCCACTGATGCGATACTCCTGAATGTTGAAATGCCGGGCGCCATCGTTGGATTCCGAATTCGGAATTCCCGCCGCGGAATTGGTTTGCGCCAGGACCGGCAACGCCAATCCAATGCCCAGCGCCGCCAGCCAACGGCGTGCTTGCGACAACGGATTAACTTTGGTCAGCGCGGATATTTTCAAAAGGCCTTTCGGGTGGTAGCCCACGATCCTGACCCGCGTTTGTCCGCGTCCATCCGCGGCTGCATTTTCTTGCGCGCGTTCTGCCGCCGCCACTCGCTTGGCGTCTGCCCGAACCGTTTTTTGAACATCACATTGAACAGGCCCAGATGCCGGTAGCCGCTCTCGTAGGCCACGTTGATCACTTTGGCGTCCGAATCCGCCAGCAATTGCCGGGCGCGCTGCAGGCGCAGCTCGATCTGCCGCGTCCGCAACGGCACCCCGAACTCCTCTCGGAACAGCCGGCTGAAATGCCGCTGGCTGCAATGCAACTCCCCCGCCAGCTCCCCCAGCGTCCGGCCGCTCAACTCCGCCTCGAGCATCTGCCCGATTTGCTGGCGGAACCGCTCCCGCAGCTTGTTGGCGTGCGCGGCATCGGCCGCCCGCGCCACCACCAACCCCGACACCGCGCTCACCCACAATTGCAGCAGCGCGCAACGCATCGGCAGACCCTCGCTGCGCGTCTGGTGGGCGAGGTGCGCAAACTTTTGACCGAGCGGCTCCTGGGCGGCGAACGGCAGGACACACCACGCCTCGCGGCCGGAAACCATCTGCAATTGATGCCACTCGGCCACCGTCAACAGCCCGTTCAGGAATTGCGGCTGGACCGTGAACCATTCCAGCGTGAGCACGCCGAGCTGGCTCGCCCGCAGCCGTCCGCCATTGCCCGCCGCCGGCGCCGGCGCCAGCGCCAGGCCGTCGCCCGGATTCAGCGTCCGCGCGTTCCCTTTATGCAGCCAATAACCGCTCCCTTCGGCCACGCGCGCCATCGTCCAGCACCGTCCCTCCGGCGCCCATTCGCCCGACGGCCGCAGAATCAATTCCTGAAGGATCAGGTGTCGCACAACAGTCATTGAACCACCAGTCTGACGACCCAAGGTTACAATCGCGTGTCGAATGAGAGACGATTCGGCGACGATTGATGCCGCCGCCGCCGGATTTGCAGGAGTTGCCCGGCTTTCGCGCATTGGCGAAGGCCGGGCCGGGATGGTGAAGCGAGCCTCCGGCTGGACTTGCCCGACCCATTGTGATTTACTTGCCGCGCCATGAACACTTCACTCGTCAAGACCGTGCCGCAGGGCGACTTTGCGGAAGTCAGCGCTTTGATGCAAGGGTGGGAAACCAGGTTTCAAATGCTCGTCAGCCAGAAGCAGCGGATCAAGTATGACATGTATCCCGTGCAGGGCATCCCGCCGGAAATCCATGACCGCCTGGATGAACAAGGCTACCAGGACCTGATTTTGGACAAGGACCGCTGGCAGCATTTTCTGGTTCCTGACTCCACTTTGAGCCGGCTTGGCACCCACCACGGTTAAAACAAGATTTGCCGCCCTGAAGTTAAAAGCGGATTAGGGCAGTGCTATAAATTCTCCGGCCCAACATCGGTGGGGAGCCGGGAACAGACGCACCGCCCTAAACCTGCCCGCAGTCAACCGCATTGCCTGCATTCGGTCAAAGTCGGGCGGGAAACAATCCCGTGACAATTCGACGACGCGCGACCAATCCCCGCCGGATTTAATCCACCCGGGAATCCGGCGGACCGGCATCGGGCTTCAGGCGGAAAACGACTGCGAAGTCTGCTTCACTTGGGACTCGGCGAGCAACCAATATTCCAGATCGCGGCCGTGCGGGCGTCCCGCCTGTTCCCAGAGCGAGTAGGCCCGGGAGGCGATGCTTGCTTCCGTCGCGATGGGATGACTCACCCGGCTCGCCGGGCTGGAGGAAGCTGGTGCGATGGTCGCCGGGCCGGTTCGCGGCTGGGCGGGGATGATGGCGGCTTGCGGGCGGGCCGCAACTTTCCCGGTCTTGGCGGTCTTGGGTCGTGTCGTTGGCTTCATATAATTCTTCAATTGGTTCTTCTGGTTCAAAATCCGAAAAAACGGACGGACGCAGCTTAAATTGGAATTGTTACGGTCATGTGTATTTCCAGTGCCGATTCGGAGAATTTCAGCGGCCGCTCCAGGCGGTGCGGCTGAACTTTGCCAAAGCACCGGAAATCTGGCGCGCTTCACGACGCTTCGCGCAATTCGCCGTTGCCGCAAACGCACCCGCGTTGGGGACGGCCCGGCCCTCCGCCGCCAGTCGCGCCGGCGCGCATCCGTGGCTGGCAATCCAACGGCCATTGCCCTCCGGTGGCCAACAAAAGGCCCGCACTCATGCAACGTGCGGGAGTGTTATTTCCCGTCAGGGCCGGTGGCTGAAACTCAAGCCGCCGGCTTGGCCTTGGCCGCGGGCGCGGCTTTGGCGCTGGCCTGCGCCGTGGCGTCCACGAGGAAGCCCCAGTCGCCCAGCTTGTGCTTGCTGCCTTTGTTGGCGGCGGCCAGCATGTCGCGCGACGCGGTCACGAAGAACCGCAACGTGCCCGGCGTGGTGGTGTTCTTGCCCAGCGCGTTGTCGCGCGCTTCGGTGGCCTGTTCGGACTTTTGGGCAAAGTCCTTGGCGTCCGTGTTGGCGGCGTCGGCGGCGGTGGCCTGCGGCTCAAAGTGGGCAATGTCTTCAATGCCGTTGAGCGGGCTGTCCTGCCCCATGGCCTTGTGCTTGGCGACAATCGCCAGCGCGAGCTTGATCAATTGATCCGGATTGTTTGGAATTGGTATTCTCATAGTTTCCGAACTTTTGATGGTGATGTTGGTTTCGGCACTCCGTCCCCGGGTTCTCGACCCGACCCGCTGCCACGGAATAGCCCCGGTATGGACAATTAACCCTGACTGGCCGGCGCCTGACTCCACAATTTTTGCCAAAGACTTGAATTTTATTGGCAAAATGAAGGATTTTGGCGTTTCCGGGCTGAAGTCGCGGATTCAAGACCTGAACATTTGCGTCCAAATGTTCAACCTTTGGATGCCAGACCTGAACCTTTGGAGGCGCAGGTTCAGCCTGTGTGTCCGCGGATTGACCCTGCGGAGCCGCAAGTTGACGCTGCGGACCCGAATCCTGAACCTGCGGACGCAAAGGTTTGGGTCGTGGATCCGCAGGTTGAGGATTTGAATCCGCGTCCTGAACCGGTGGATGCAAATCCTCGATCCGCGAACGCAAAGAGGCAACCCGCGGATCCGAAAGTTAAGGTCGGCGATTCGTTGGGCCGGCCTGCGGAGCCGCAGGTTCGATCCGGCCATTGGGAACAGCAAAATGACCGGTGTGGATGCAGTCACACCGGTCATTTGCGGGAGTGCCTTGATTGGACGATTCAAGGCACAGTGCCTACTCAACCCACCTCATGGGAAAATCGGGCCGCCGACGACGGGCCGGGTCGCGTGCATTTCCGAGTTACGAACGGCCGTGGCGCCAGAAGTCTTGGTCGCCTCAATCGAAGCCTGGATGCTGCCGACGATGGGAGTGCCGGCGGTTTGATTGTCCAGCACGCCCAGGATGGTGCCGGGTGTGTTCTGGTCGCCCAACTGCTCCGCCGTCAAGTCTTGGTCGGAGTGAAGAGGATCCGAGACTGGATAGGCCAGCACTTCAAAGCCCCAGAGCGGATACGCGCCCAAGGTGATGGTCGAGTAGTCGTTGGTGGTGGCGCCAGCGATGGCCGGGCCTTGCGCTGTGGGCCAGGTTCCGTCGAAGGGAATCACCTGCGACCAGGGAGTGCCGGTAATGCTTTTGGCGTCGGCGATGGACAGATAGGCGATGGACAGATTATTGGGGCTGGAGTCTTTCATCACGGTGGCAATGTCGCCGCCGCCCACGTAGCCCGGGCCCCAAGTTAAATTGGCGCCGCCGTTGCCGGCCGGGCCGACCACGCCCACGACGGCCACGCTGTTGCTGCCGCCGCTGGTGCTGTTGATGTTGCCGGTGGCCCGGTAAAAGACTTTGTTGGTGACATCCCAGTTATAGACCGTGATGCCGGTGTTGTAGGCATAACCTGCTTGAGAGGTCTCGCAGCGCCGGGTGCCAGAGTCCTTGGTGCGTTCAATAATATAGATGAAGGTGTTGGTGTCGCTGTCCTGGTGCGTCCAGGACGAGAGCGGCAGGCGACCGAGGGCAATGATGGTTCTGAATTGATCCCACGAAACATTGGTGATGCTGTTCATGATGGGAGACGTGCTGATGGACTTGACCATGACGAACGGCTGCACGGCGACGTTTTCCTCCGCGTAGTTCTGGCCATCCACCGGGTAGGGTGACACGAGCGTGGACGAGTCGGAGAAGCCGATGGTGGGCGTGTTGGTTATCATGTTGCCACTTTTGTCCAACCAGAGGAGCTTGACGCCCTGCTCGACGGTTTGCGGCCCTTGAACCGAGCCGGTGAACAGGCCGTGAATGGTCAACGTCCCGGAAATGGTGTTCAGAGACGGAATGGGCGTGCCGGTCATCGTCCATTGGGCGGCGGCATTGCCGGTCTTGGAATCGCCCCCGGTTGCCGGGGTGCCGGTGAATTCGGTGGGCGCGCCGCCGACGAACAGGCCTTTGCAGGCGTCGTGACAGCTTGCGCGGAACGCGGTGGACCCGGTGATGAACAGGTCCGCATCAGCCATGAGATGCGACGCGCCAAAGAGGCTGGCCGCCGCGGCGAGGAGCAGTGTTTTTTTCATACGATTGCGGTTTGGTTTCATTGTTTGGTGATTGTTGGATTGGTTGGTTGCGTTGAATTGGGCGGTGCGTCATTGGCCTTGGATGATGTAAAACATGACGTTGGTGTTTTGCGTGTCCGGGTAGGTGTGCGTCGAATTATCCCCCGCGGTGAGGGTGGTGATGACGGGCCACGTCGAGGGTGCCGCGCTCACGTCATGGGTGCCCAACAGCGAGTAGGCGCCGTAAATCCCCGTCTTGTAAGTGAGGGTGTTGACGTTCCCCGACCGCGAAATCTTTGTCAGGATCGGGACGGCGGTGGGATAGGCCACGTAGCTCATCGCGCCGTTGGTGTTCAATTCAAAATAGCCGAGATATTTCACCGCCCCGGCGCCGGTCGGGGGAATCCAGTAGAAATCGGAACGGGTGGCCTGGCCGGCGGTGGTAAAGCCGGCCGGCGTGGTGTTTTCCGGGCTGCCATAGAAACCGCCGAAGTTGTTGTCGCCGCCGCCGTTTGGATCGAGGGCCGTGTGGTAAGCTTGTCCGTTCGGGTAATTGCCAATGGTTTCCTGACTGGTGCTGGAATCCGGCTCGACCACGGCGGCGGTCGTGTTGACGCCGTCGTAAAGCAGGTTGTCATTGGCGCCGACCGGGATGGTGGAAATCTCCGAGACGATGACGTATTGCTGCGCGCTGGCGGAATTGGCGGGCCAGGGAGCGGTCTGGGTGTTCAGCCCCGCCCGCGCCCGGGTCATGCACAAGGCCCAGTTGGGCGCCACCGTATTGTCAAAATAAGTGAAGGCCGACCAACCGACGCCGTTGGTGCCAATCAAGGCGAGCTGGTCGCCGTTGTATTGGGTGATCGAAATCCGGGAGTTGGGCGCCGCGTTGGTGAAGCTGGAAATCGGCCCGGCATCCACCACCAAATCGTTCGCGCCGCCGCCGCTCCTGCGGAAGCACAGCAACACGTCGCCCGTCGAGTAGCTGGCCAATGTGCCCGCCCAAACCGGTCCGGCGGCAACACTGACAAGAATGGCAATCAATCCTAGCTTTTTGTTTGGCATAAAGTTTTACCTGGTTGTTTCGCGTGGTTGTCTTTGGTTCTTCGTTGAACCAACGCGGCTATCGTATGGACTTTCCGGGCAACCGACCTCCAGTTTCCAGACGCCCGCTTTCAGTTTGACGACGGTCGTTGCGCGGCCTTTGATTACGATGCTTTTGCTTGGATTTGTTGCGATTATTCCCCCTGCCCCGGCATTGTTTATCTCCCTGGAGCTCGCGTGTAACCAAAACGTGACTTGCCGACGGCGCCTTTTCTTCTTGGCGGAGATCCAAATTCAGAAGGTCAGAGTTGAAATGACGCCGATGGCCAATCCCCAAGTCCCCAGTCCACCGTCCCCAGTCCCCAGCCGTGCCCGGCTTGACGACTATGGACTACGGACTGTGGACTGTGAGCCGCCTGGCGAAGATCAGGCGGAATGCGCCTTTTCCAGTTCCAGAAAGCCGTGCAACTGGCGGAGGCGCGTGGGATGGCGCATTTTGCGCAGCGCCTTGGCCTCGATTTGCCGGATGCGTTCGCGCGTGACCTGAAACTGGCTGCCGACTTCCTCGAGCGTCCGCGCGTTGCCGTCGCCCAGGCCGAACCGCAGTTCCAGCACTTTCCGCTCGCGGTCGGTCAGGCTGCAGAGCACGTCCCCCAGCTTGGAGCGCAACAGGCTGAAGCTCGTCATGTCCAGCGGGCTTTCGGCGCCCTTGTCCTCGATGAAATCGCCGAAGTTCGCGTCCTCGCCGTCGCCGACGGGAGATTGCAGGGAGATCGGCTGCTGCGCCATTTTCAGCACGGCGCGCACGCGGTCCACGGACATTTGCATTTCATCGGCGATTTCCTCCGGCGTCGGCTCGCGGCCGAAGTCCTGCAACAACTGTTTTTGCGCGCGCATCAGTTTGTTGATGATGTCAATCATGTGAACCGGGATGCGGATGGTGCGCGCCTGGTCGGCGATGCAGCGGGTGATGGCCTGCCGGATCCACCAGATGGCGTAGGTGGAGAATTTGTAGCCGCGGCGGTATTCAAAGCGTTCGACGGCCTTCATCAGCCCGATGTTGCCTTCCTGGATCAGGTCGAGGAAGGAGAGGCCGCGATTGGTGTATTTCTTGGCGACGGAGACGACGAGGCGCAGGTTGGCCTCGACCATTTCGGTCTTGGCCTGAAGGGCCTTGGCGGAAAATTCACAGCAGCCGGTCGAAGGTCTTCAGAAAATCGGCGTAGGGCATCCGCACGAATTCCTCAAGCGCGCGGATCTTCTGCCGCTCGGCCTCGACGAGATGCTGCTGGGCGCTGGATTCGCGCTGGCATTCGGCGTCGGCCAGGGCGCGCAGGCTGTATTGCAGTTTGTCATGGATGTTTTCGGCGACGAGCGCCATTTCCTCAATGACCTTGTTTTTGAAACCAAAGGACGGCAGGGCTTTCTGGAGCGTCTGATTGGCGCGTTTGAACGCCCGGGCGGCGTTCTGGCGCCTGGCCTGGGGGTGGGCGGCCCGCCATTCCGTATAGCGATGGTCCACGACCTCGTCGAGTTTACGGGCCCGCACCAGCACGCGGCGGAGCGTGCGGAGATACGTGTTGCGGTTGTCCACCTTGTTCTCCAGCACGACCCGGTCGAAACGTTCGCGCGGCGGGTCGGCCAGCAGTTTTTCGGCCAGCGCCACGTGTTCCTTGCCGGCAAAACCGAGAGCGTAAATGATGTTGCGGACTTCGCCTTCCGCCGCCTCAATGCGCTTGGAGATTTCCACCTCCTGTTCGCGCGTGAGCAGCGCCACCTGGCCCATCTGCTTAAGATACATCCGCACCGGATCGTCGGACGCGTCCAGCCGTTCCGTGTCCTCCTCGTCGGCGCCGGGGGTTTTGACGCGGTCCACCTCCGCCTGGTCCATGATTTCAATTTCCAGGCTGCGCAGCTTGGAAAAAACCTCTTCCAGCATTTCCGGGGAGACGGTCTTTTCCGGCAGCGCCTCGCTGACATCGTTGTAAGTCAAATGCCCCTGCTCCCTCGCCAGCCTGACGAGTTCCTTGATCTTCTCCGCCAGCGCCGGGTCGGAGCCGTTTTGAAAAACAGGGGGCAGCGGCAAAACGTCGGCGGGTTTCGCGGGAGACCTGGAACGCGGCGCGACCGGCCGTCGGTCCTTTTTGTGGAACGGATCCGCTCCGGGTTTGCGAACCTTCGATTTCGACATACAACAACTTCACTTCCGGCGCGCGGCCGAAGCGTGGGGAAATATGAAAAGCCGCGGCGGCTTCGTCAAGCGGGGAAACTGAATTTAATTTTCCGGCGCGATGTAAATCTCCCGCGGCTTGAGCTTTTCCAAAATCATTTCCACCGTGCGGTCTATCGCGCCGAGATTTTCGTGGACAACCCGCTGCGCGTTGCGGCCCAATTCCGTCCGGCGGTTCTCATCGGCGAGCAGGCCGGCGATCGCCTCCTCCAGCGCCGCCGGATTGAGGGCCTGCACCGCACCGTTTTGCAAAATGAAGTTACGCGTGATGTCGGCGAAGTTCTGCATGTTCGGCCCGAAGACCATCGCCTTGCCTAGCGCCGCCGGTTCGATCGGGTTCTGCCCGCCCACGGCCGTCAGGCTTTTGCCGACGAACACTACGGTCGCGTGCTCGTAAAACAAACGCAGCTCGCCGGTCGTGTTGACCAGCAGACACTCGACCTTGCCGTCCTCCAGTTGGGTGTTCGCGCCGATCAAATTGCGATACACAAATTTCACGCCGCGCTCGCGCAACTGCCGGCCCACGTCGTTGCCGCGCTCGAAATGCCGCGGCACGAGCACCAGAAACAGTTTCGGGAAGCGCGTCCGCAATCGCCGCGCGATCTCCGCGAGAATGACCTCCTCACCGTCATGTGTGCTCCCGCCGACCAGGACCGGCGCGTCCGGCGGCACCCCGATTTGGCGGAATAGCGCCGGCACGTCGAGCACGCGGTGCTCGTCCAGCCTAGCCGCGTCGAACTTCAGGTTGCCGACGACGCGGACGGCCTCGGGCCGGCACCCGACCGCGCGCAGCCGCGCGGCGTCCTCCTCGTTCTGGCAGCCGACGCCGGCAAACGACGCGAAAATCGGGCGGAACAGAAAGCCAAACCGTTTGTAGCCGCGCAGGGAACGGTCGGACAACCGCGCATTGGCCAGAAAAACCGGAACGTGCAAATCCCGCGCGCGCCAGAGAAAATTCGGCCAGATTTCGGCCTCGACCAGCACGATGGCCTCCGGATTGATGACGGCCAGCGCGCGGCCGATGTATTTCCGCCGGTCAATCGGATAGTAAATTTTGCTGATGTGCGTGGGCAGACGGCGGCGCAATTCGGCCATGCCGGTGGTCGTGGTGGTGGACACGACGAGCTTGACGTTGGGCAGACGGAACTCGAACGCGCGGATGAGCTGCGTGCAGAGGTTGACCTCGCCGACGCTGACGGCGTGCAGCCAGAGGACCTGGCGGTTGGTGAGCGCCTGCTTGAGATTCGCGTCGTAACGCGCGAACCGCTCGCGGAAGCCCGGACGCCAGTTGCCGCGGCGCCGCATCCGCCGGAAATAATACGGCGATGATAACAGAAAAAAAATCGTGAACAGAATGTTGTAAAGTGTCCGCATCGAATTCCCAAAGCCGCGACCGCCTGATTCACCTGGGATGGCGCAGGGCGCCCGCCGCCACCGAAATGTTTCACATCCGCGGCCACATTTCAACCAGGGAAGAAAAGTAACCAGACGGTTATAAACACCGGATCCACAAAAGGCAACGTGAATTTGAAGACAAAGGCCGGGAATCCCGGCGTGAAAACCTGCTCCGGTCAGCGGCGGCCTTGACCATGCAACACAGGCCTTGGTTGCGGCCGGTCGCTGCGCCAAAAGACGCCGCGCCCACGTTGACTAACGGCGCGAATGATTATTCCATTGCCCAAGCACCGCAAACGATTCTAGCTTACGCCGACAAAGAGAAGCCAAAGCCTTGAGTGATTTGTGGCGGGAAGAAGACCAGCGAGCCTCGTTTCGCGACGGGCCGGTCCTTTCTTCACGGGAGTATAGATGATGAAAATATTTCGATTGCCGCTGCGTTTTGCCATCCCCGTGATGCTGTTGCTGGGGTGCGACACGGCGTGTGCCGCGTCCGCCAGCAGCCTGCCGTCGGTTGGCGGCGTCCCGCTGGACTTCCTGTTGTTTGGCCTGACCCTGCTGGGCGTGGCCATTTTCCACCATCACACGCTGCGCGTGGCGCTCGCCGGCGTCGTCGCCATCACCATTTACAAACTGGTCTTCACCGGATTCAGATCCGGGCCCGGCGTTGCAGGATTATTGACGCAGCTTGAACACGAATGGGTGATCCTGGCCAACCTGTTTTGCCTGCTCACCGGCTTCGCGCTGCTGTCGCGCCATTTTGAGAAGAGCCATGTTCCGGTCGTTCTGCCCAGGTATCTGCCGGATGATTGGAAGGGTGGATTTGCCTTGCTGCTCATGGTTTTCGTGCTGTCCGGTTTTCTCGACAACATTGCCGCCGCGCTGATTGGCGGCGCCATGGCGCACCAATTATTCAAGACGAAGGTCCATATCGGATACCTTGCCGCCATCGTCGCCGCGTCCAATGCCGGCGGCGCCGGCAGCGTCGTCGGTGACACCACCACCACCATGCTGTGGCTGGCCGGCGTCTCGCCGCTCGATGTCCTTAAAGCCTACCTTCCGGCCTTGGTCGCGACGTTGATTGTCGGCTATTTTGCCGCCCGAAAACAGCAGGCCTATTCACCCATCATCAAGAATGCCCGTCAGCACACGCAAATTGATTGGAAGCGTGTCGGCATCGTCGGGCTGATTTTGGTGGCCGCGATTGCCACCAATGTAACCATCAACCTGACCGCGCCAGGAGCGGCCAATCATTTTCCCTGCATCGGTGTCGCCGTCTGGCTGGCAATTCTGATCAGCATTCCGGTCCGCCGTCCGGATTGGGAAGTGCTGTCCGAATCCGCCAAGGGCACCATCTTCCTGCTGTCGCTGGTGCTGTGCGCCTCCATGATGCCGGTGGAAAAACTGCCGCCGGCATCCTGGCCCTCGGCTTTGGGGCTGGGTTTTGTTTCGTCCGTATTCGACAACATTCCGCTCACGGCGCTGGCCATCAATCAGGGCGGCTATGATTGGGGCTTCCTCGCCTACGCCGTCGGTTTCGGCGGTTCGATTATCTGGTTCGGGTCTTCCGCCGGCGTGGCGTTGTCCAATATGTATCCGGAGGCGCGTTCGGTCGGACAATGGCTCAAGCACGGCTGGATGGTCTCCGTAACTTATGTGGTCGGTTTTTGTGTGCTGCTGATGGTTTTGGGCTGGCATCCACATCGGCAACACACGGTGCCGATGCCGCCGCAACAGGCTGGCGCGCCAGCGGCCTCGGCGGCGGCACACTGATCACCCACCACGAGGCGAAAGAATAATTCGCCATCCGCGACGGCGACGGGAATTCAACCCCGGAAGAAAATCAGCCAGACGACGACCAGCACCGGCAGCAGGAAAGGCGCGGTGAATTTCAGAACAAATTCCACAAAGGACGGCATCCGCACGTTGTTGTGCTCGGCGATGGCCTTGACCATGAAGTTCGGGCCGTTGCCGATATAGGTGGCCGCGCCGAAGAAGACTGCGGCGATGCTGATGGCTTGAAGGTGAAGATTGTGGGAGGCGATCAGGTTGGGTATCTCCGTGGTGCCGGCCGTGCTGTGCAGCGCGGTCAAAAAGCCAAGATAGGTCGGAGCATTGTCCAATGCGCTGGACAGCACGCCGGTGCCCCAGAAGAAAATCCCCGGGCCCGGCTGTTCGCCGAGCAGCGACTGGCTGCCGTGCTGGAGCCAGGCCAGCGCGGGAATCATGGTGGTGAAAATGCCGGCAAAAAGACCGGCCACCTCCTGAATCGGATGAAAATTGAAGTCGTTCGCCGCGTGAACGGATTTCCGGGTGGTGAAATGCGAGCCGCCGGCCGCCGCCAACATCAGCCCTTCACGCAGGAACAAAGGCTTTTGGATGAAGACCGCCCCCAGAATTGCGGCGAGAAACACCAGGTTGGGCAAACCCTCGACCTGCCACTGGCTGTGGCCGGTTTCCTGGTCGCGCACGGCTTGCGCCGCCCGCAGGAAATTCCTCCGGTCCAGAAAATAAAAAATCCCCAGCAACAGGCCGATGCCGAGCAGCCACATGGACCAGCAATTTTTTGCCACCCACCAAAACGGGACGCCCTGCAGAAACCCGAGGAACAGCGGCGGGTCGCCAATCGGGGTGAGACTGCCGCCGACGTTCGCGACGATGAAAATGAAGAACACGACGTGATGCGCCGTCACGCGGTATTTGTTCATGCGGATCCACGGACGGATGAGCAGCATCCCCGCGCCGGTGGTGCCGAGGACATTGGCCAGGATGGCGCCCACGAGCAGAAAAACGACATTCGTCAGCGGCGTCGCCGCGCCCTTGATCCCGATGTGGATGCCGCCGGAGATGACAAACAGCGAACCCACCAGCGCGATGAAACTGATGTATTCATGCGCCGCGTCCCAAAGGCTGTGCGCGTCATGCAAAACAAAAAAATAATATCCGGCGGTGATCGCGCCGAGGCCCAGCGCGACCTTCGCGTAATGCCGCAGCCACCATTGCGGGGCGAATATGGGGGCAACGGCCATCGCGCCGAGCAGCAGCGCAAACGGGAGAATCATCCATGGATCGGGCAAAACCATCCGGCGCAGAATGCGCGAAGGCGCGGGAGGGGGTCAAACAGAAATGCCATGACTTGGTTTGACTTGGAACCGCGCCCGCCTATCGTTTCGCGGCATGGTTGAAAAACATTACCGCAGTTTCGTCAAGGCCGTCTCCTGGCGCCTCACCGGCAGCGTGGACACGTTGGTCATTTCCTTCCTTATCACCCGTCAAATCAAATGGGCGCTGACCATCAGCGGCGTGGAATTGTTCACGAAAGTTTTCCTGTTTTACGTCCATGAACGCGTCTGGAACAAAATCCCGTTCGGCCGCGTTTTGGAGCCGAAAGACAAACCGAACTTTGAAATCTGAAACCGTCGGCCGGATTTGTTTGTCAGATCGTAAATCCAAAATCGGAAATCGGAAATGAGGTTGGGGTGGCCGACGGGACTCGAACCCGCAACAACAAGCTCCACAAGCTTGGACTCTACCATTGAGCTACGGCCACCAGCCGGTGCCAAAGATTAGTTTTTCATCCGCCGCGAGTCAAGTTTGCACCATTGCCACAGAACAACTGTTTCTTGCCTCTTCCCCATTTCCCGCGCACACTGCTCGCACCGATGACCTCGCAGGAACGGGCATTTCAAGAATTCGCCGATTTCGCCGCCAAACTCAAAGGTGACGAAAAAAGCGAGGCGCAAACGTTCCTCTTCCATCTGCTCGAAGCCTTCAACCACGACGCCAACACGCTGCCCGAAGGCTGCACCTTTGAATACCGCGTCCGCTTTCCCGGCGACCGCACCAAATTTGCCGACCTCGTCTGGCCCGGCCGCGTGCTGATCGAAATGAAATCGCGCGGCGAGAAACTTTCCAAGCACTACCAGCAGACCTTCGATTACTGGCTCAACCTCGTCCCACACCGCCCGCCGTTACGTCGTGCTCTGCAACTTCGACGAATTTTGGATTTACGATTTCAACACGCAGTTGCAGGAGCCGATGGACCGGTTCAAGGTCAGCGAGCTGCGCCAACGCCACGCCGCCCTGAATTTCCTCTATCCGCGCAAAATCACGCCGATTTTCGGCGTCAACTGGGTGGAAGTCACCCGCGAAGCCGCGCACAACGTCGCCGATGTTTTTAATTCCCTCGTCGCCCGTGGCGAATCCCGCGAGACTGCCCGGCGGTTTGTCCTGCAATGCGTCGTCGCCATGTTCTCCGAAGACATCGGCCTGCTGCCGGATAATCTGTTCACGAGTCTGTTGGATGAATGCCGCAAGGCGGAAAACCCGATGGCGGCCAGTTACGATTTGCTCGGCGGACTGTTCCGGCAAATGGACGAGGAAAAACCCGCGCGCGGCGGACGCTATGCCGGTGTGAGATTATTTCAACGGCGGCCTCTTTGCCAAAGTTGAATCGCTCGAACTCCAGCCCGCCGCCATCGGCCTGCTGTTTGAAGCCGCCAAGGAAAATTGGGCGCGCGTCCAGCCCGTCATCTTCGGCACGCTTTTCGAGGGCAGCCTTCAGGCAAAGACCGCCACGCACTCGGCGCAGCATTTCACCTACGAGGCGGACATCCAGAAAATCGTCCGGCCCACCATCGTGCGCCCGTGGGAGGAACGCATCGCCGCCGCCAAGAATGTTGCCGAACTGCTGGAACTGCTCCGCCAGTTGCGCGCCTTCCGCGTGCTCGACCCCGCGTGCGGCAGCGGCAATTTCCTCTTCGTGGCCTACCGCGCGCTGCGCGAACTGGAGCAAAATCTTCTGGTGAAACTGTTCACGCAGGACAAACGGCAGTTTGAGAAGGTCGGCACGGCCAGCGGCATTTCGCCCAGACAATTCTTCGGCCTCGACGTGAATGACAACGCCGTGGAGACCGCCAAGGTCACGCTCATGCTTGCGCGACGGCTGGCTTCGCGCTCGGCACATGAATTTTGGGACGCGCACGCCGACGTTCTGCCCGGGCACGACACCCACGCGCTGCAATTTGAAGATGATCTGCCGCTCGACAATCTGGACGACAACATCCGCTGCGCCGATGCGCTGTTCACGCCGTGGCCGGAATGCGACGCCATCATCGGCAATCCGCCGTTCCAGTCGAAAAACAAGATGCAGCAGGAATTTGGACCGGCTTACGTCCAGAAACTGCGCAAGGCATATTCCGCAAATTCCCGGACGCGCGGATTTTTGCGTCTATTGGTTTCGCCGCGCGCACGACCATCTCAAGTCCGGCCAGCGCGCCGGGCTTGTCGGCACGAACACAATTCGTCAAAACTATTCGCGCGAAGGCGGACTGGATCACATCGTCAACGAAGGCGGAACAATTCTTGAAGCCGTTTCGTCGCAGCCGTGGTCAGGCGAAGCGGCGGTTCACGTTTCCATTGTGAACTGGATCAAAGGCGAATCGAAAGCCACGAAGACGCTGCAATTGTTGACCGGCACAGACCGCGAAGGCCCGTGGGAAAAGAAATCCGTGCCGCAAATCAATTCATCACTTTCATTCGTAACCGATGTTGCCAGCGCGAAACGGCTGCAAACAAACGCCGATGCGAAAGCCTGTTTTCAAGGCCAGACCCACGGACACGAAGGATTCTTGCTGACGCCGGAAGAAGCGCACCAAGTTATCAAGGAGGACGAACAAAATCGCGAAGTGGTTTTCCCGTTTCTCACCGCCGACGATTTGCTTTCAACTTGTCCGCCTTCGCCATTGCGTTACGTCATAGATTTTCATCCGCGAGATGTTTTGAGCGCCGCAAAATTCAAGAAGCCATTTGCCATTGTCAAAAAGCTTGTGCTACCCGCCCGTGAAGCCGCAGCGAAAGAAGAAGCTGAACGAAATGAAAAGGTGCTGAAAGAAAATCCCGAAGCGAAGGTGAATCATCATCACGCAAATTTTCTAAAGCAATGGTGGTTGCTTGGCTGGGCACGCGCCGATTTGATTCAACAAATCAGTAAATTGCCGCGTTACGTTTCTTGCGGTCAAGTTACCAAGCGGCCAATTTTTGAATTTATTTCATCGGACATACGCCCGAACGCAGCGTGCATGGTTTTCCCATTTGCCGACGATTATTCCTTCGGCATTTTGCAATCGGGGATTCATTGGGCGTGGTTCACGGCCAAATGCTCCACGCTCACCGAACGTTTCCGCTACACCTCGGACACGGTGTTCGACACGTTCCCCTGGCCGCAGTTTGAGGTAGGGACGCGCTGCCGCGCGTCCGGGCCAGACCGGCAGGTCGGCCCTACCGGATTTGGAAAAAATCCGCGCCGTGGCCGAGGCCGCGCTCGCTTTGCGGAAGTTGCGCCATGAAATCATGCAGGACAACGGCTGGTCGCTGCGCGAACTTTACAAATCGCTCGAAACGCCGGGCGAAAACGCCTTGCGCGACGCCCACGCCGCGCTCGACTCCGCCGTCCGCGCCGCCTACGGCATGAAACCGGACGAGGACATTCTGGCATTTCTCCTGAAATTAAATCTGGAACTGGCGGACAAAGAAACGAAAGGCGAACCCATCACCCCGCCCGGCCTGCCCCAATTTTATCCCGACCCAAACAAACTGGTAACGGAAGATTGCATCAAGCCAGCATAGATGAAGCCTCAAGACAAAGAGACTTTCCCGACTTTCGCATCACAGGCCGAAGCCGAAGCCTACAGCGACAAAACCGGCGACGCCTACTTTGAGGTTTGTTACCACCTTGAAGGCAAGTTGAATCTCTGTCTCAAGGCCATGCACGATCTTTACGCCAACGCCCCGGCAGCCAAACGGCCCAAAATGCAGACCGGCCTTGCTCGGGAAATCATCTGTCCCGAAGGCTGGCCGAAGCATCCAAAGACTTTGTTTTACACATTGTTGTCATGGGCGCGGTTCCGCCATGAGGACACATGCCACGCGTATGCCGCCAAAGAAGCGATGGCGGCATTGGTGCTTGAGAAGGAATACGAAGGAACGCTTCATGATTCGGCGTTTGACCGCAGAACATTCGAACCTTGGACACCCGCTGATGCTGAAAATGCACGGCATGATTTGTTGCGGCTGTGCGACTGGATTGAAAGCCGGTTCCATTGCGCAACACACTCAACCTGGTATCGCGCCCCGGATTGTTTTTCCGACGACCCGGACAAGGTGCATTTGGCGAATATTGGGATTGGACAGCGATTCCTTGCCAATCTGTCCGAGCGTGATCGAAAACGCTGGGAAGGCATTCACGAACGGGCTGCGGCAGAGTTTCGGGCAGACTTGAAAAAATGGGGCACGGTCGGCAAGGTGCAACACGATCCCGAACCCCGGACGTGGACGCATCCCGATGTTGACGCCCGCATCATCGGTCTGTGGCCTTTGCTGGTCCGTCACAACTGGACCTACCCCGACCTCCTCAAAGTCTTGGACAAATTGTTACCCGCGCCGCTGGCCAACGAGGACAGGAAATACCCAGTGGACAGCGAGGCGAGCTTGAAAGTGCATTGCCGTTCCATTTGCGGCCTCACCAAATCCGGCAAAGGCAAAAGCGCGAAGGAGCTTCCGCAAGGCTGGCCAATTGCCGAAAAACTTTTTCTCCACACCGGAAAGTAAACCGTAGGGAAATACTTTCCCATCATCCGCTTCGTCTCGCTTCTACCCGTGACGTGGCAAAGTTGCCGCGTGTTCAAATTAAATTTATGAGCATGATACCCGTCAACTCAAGCGCGGTTGCCGAGGTTGGCTACGAAAACGGCGTGCTGGCTGTGCGGTTTCATGGCAACCCCGAAACCTACAAATTGCCGAATGTGCCGTATTCGTTGTTTGCTGCCTTCATAAATGCGCCGTCGCTCGGCCAATTCTGGAACCGGCATCTGCGCGGCAAATTCAAATGAGCACGCCCGGCTCCGATCTGGCCGAGATCAAGGCGCTGCTGGCGGGCATGGTGGCCGAAGCGGATGATTTGAAACGCACCGCCGGTGTTCCCATCACCGATGCCGTGGCCGGCTGGCTCGGTTCGCAATATCTGGTGGCGGCACGGCAAAAGTTGACGACGACTGGCGAAGCCGGTCGGTTTGAGGTCTTGCGGACGTTCTTGCAGGACTGGGCGCTATTGCGCCACGGCGATCACACGGCGGAGCGGCTGCACATCGAGCGCGAGCGGCTGAAGCTGGCCAAACGGGACACCCGGAAAAAATGGGAGACCAAGATTCAAGCCGGCTTGGATGAGCTTAACAAAGAAATCAAACACAATCCGGAGACCAAGGCTGCTTGGAAAAAGCTGTATGAACTGGTGATGCCTGATCTTAAGTCGAAAGAAGAAAAGGAATTTCAGGAATGGCTCAAGCGGCCTGAAGTTCGCAGGCAAGTGTTTTCGGAACTTACTCGTGGTCTCGACCCGGAAATGTTGAAGAAAATTAAAGAGGAATTAAAGCTGTTATGAACCGCCGCCACAAACCTGCGCCTCGCCGTCCCCAAAACCCGGCTTATCGTCAAGCTTTTGATCGGCTGGACGAGGCGCTGGAGCAAAATACGCCGTCGGATTATTCTGAAAAAATCCGGTTGATGCGTCTGGCCATGTTTGGCGACGTTGATAAGTTGCAAGCGTCCGGCACGTTGGTTCTCCCGAAATAAAATCATGCCTGCAAAGAAGGACAAACAGTTGCAAAGAAAATCAGCGAGTCGTTTCCTCTGCGCTCTCTGCGTTCTCTTGTGGCAATTCCAATCCGTGCCAATCCGTGAAATTCGTGTCTGCTTTTGATATATGGCCAACAACGGAAAAACCACACGCCCTGTAATTCGCCACCCGGCTTATCGTTCCGCCTTTGAACGGTTGGATGCAGCCTTGGCGAACAACTCCCGGTCGCGGTCGAACGACATTGAAAAAATTGACCGGCTGCGCCTCGCCGTGTTCGGCTGCTTGCCCGACCCGGTGGAAATGCCGGAACAGCAAGTATGAAACCAACCATTCACAGATGGTCACGGCAGCGACCGGCGGATTTTTTCTTTTGCGCCCTTTACGATTTTTCGTGGCAATTCCAATTCGTGCCAATTCGTGTAATTCGTGTCTATGGCCCGTAACGGCAAAATCGCCCGGCTGCCGCGTGACATCCGCGACCAACTGAATCGCCGTTTGCAGGACGGCGAGCAAGGCGGCCCATTACTCGCGTGGCTCAACGCATTGCCGCATGTAGAGCACGTCCTTGCTAAGGACTTTGGCGGTGTCGCCGTCAGCAAACAGAATCTCTGCGAATGGCGGGCGGGCGGCTTTGCGGAATGGCAGGCGCGGCAGGAAACGCTGGCGCGGGCCAGCGAACTGACGGCGGATGCCGCCGAAATCACCACGGCGACGGACGGGAAATTGACCGACCATCTGGCAACGGTGGTGGCGGCGCGCTACGCCTCGGCTTTGCACGGCTGGAACGGCGAGGTGACGGAGCCGTTCCGCAAGCAATTGCGCGTGTTGCGCGGGGTGTGCCAGGACATTGTGGAATTGCGCCGGGGCGACCATGGCGGCGCGCGGTTGAAAATGGAGCAGGAACGGCTGGACCGCGTGCGCGAAAAAACCGAGGAGGAAGTCATCGCCCACTTCCAGCGCTGGCTTAAAAATTCGGAGGTGCGCGACCTGGTCTGCCGGAACTGGATCAGCCCGGAGGAACGGGAGGCGCGGATGCGCGAAATCTTCGGCCTGGAACCCAAGCCCGCCAAAACCGGGGAGGAAATGGCCGGGGAGAAAGAAGCTAAAATTCGAGAAATTTACGGTCTGCCGCCGAAGCCGCCGGGGGCTTCCGAACCCCCGCCGGAAGCCGCCGCCGAACCGCCAGGCCAAGTCCAGTCAAACCCAGTCAAACCCAGTCAAACCGAATGAAAGCTCCGCTTCCCATGTTGTCTCCCGTTAAACATTCAACACGGTTTCAAGAAATCCGTGCCAGCGGCGGCCAGGCAATCTCTTACCCAGAGGGCAGTAGTCGGTTGCGTTGCCAGTTGTTCCACTGCCCAATCAAACGGATGAGCAAGCCACAGGAAAACTGTTTGCGCCATTGCCAACGCGCACGACATCGCTTTAGAATTTTCCCCGTTCATGGCGGAATACAAAGTTCAATTCGAGGTCTTTGAAGGCCCGCTCGACCTGCTCCTTTATCTCATCAAGAAGGAGGAGGTGGACATTTACGAGGTCAACCTCACCAAGCTCGCCACCCAGTTCATCGAATACATTGACCTGATGCGGCAGTTCGACCTGGAGATCGCCGGCGAATTCCTCGTGATGGCCTCGACGCTCATGTATATCAAGAGCCGCGAACTGCTGCCGGTGGACCAGCAGGTGCAGGTCGAAGGCGAGGAGGAGGGCGAAGACCCGCGCTGGGAACTCATCCGCCAGCTCGTCGAATACAAGAAATTCAAGGACGCCGCCGCGCAATTGCAGATCGCTCGAAGCGCGCCAGGAAAACATCTTCCCGCGCCTGCCGGGCAAACTGGAATTTGAGACCGCCGCGCCGCCGCCGAAACCGGACGTCTCGCATCTTTGACCTGCTCAACGCCGTCAACGCCGTCCTGCAACGGTTCGAGCAAGCGCGAGGACGACGCGCGCGAAATTTTCGAGGACAAATGGACCGTCAGCGAGAAAATCGAGTTCATCCTGAAGATCATTGCCGAGCGCGGCAGCGTGCGCTTCGCCGAATTGTTTGAGGGCGCCGCCAGCCGCTCGGAAGTCGTCTGCACCTTCCTCGCGCTGCTGGAATTGATCCGGCTCAAGCAACTCGCCTGCGTCCAGCCCGAGCCGTTCGCCGAAATCGAAATCAGCCGCCCCGCGGTCACAACCACCGGCGAGCCGCCGGTTGTGACGGCTGCGGAACCGGCTGCCGCAATGCCGGCTTCCGAGCGGCGGCCGATGAGGTCACGCCGCAACCGGCAGTTGCGACCACTGCTGAACCGAATCCCGAACCGCCGGCACAATTGTAAATCACTAATCAAAAATGGAACTGAAATTCATTCTGGAATCGCTGCTGTTCTCCGCGCAAAAACCGCTTCAGCGTGAAGGAGCTTCGCGAAGTGCTCGCCACCGCCGCCGAAGCCGAGGGCGCCGACGCCACCGCCAAATCGCTCGCCAAAACCAAGGAGAGCGAGTTGACCGCCGCGCTGGAACAACTGGCGCAGGAGCACGAAACCGCCGCGCGCAGCTACCGGCTGGCGTGCGTCGCCGGCGCGTGGCAATTCGTCACGCAGCCGGAATTCGCGCCGTGGCTCAAGCGCTGGTCGGCATCAAGGCGCGTCCGCCGCGGCTTTCGCAGCCCGCGCTGGAGACGCTGGCCATCATCGCCTATCGCCAGCCGCTCACGCGCGCCGAGATTGAGCAGATTCGCGGCGTGAACGTGGACGGCGTGATGCAGACGCTCACCGAACGCGGACTGGTCGAGACCGTCGGCCGCGCCGAGGTAGTGGGCCGCCCGCAGACCTACGGCACCACGCCGTTGTTCCTCGAATATTTCGGCCTGGGCAGTCTGGAAGATTTGCCCGCTGCAGACGAACTCCGCCGCATCCCAGTGGAAAGACCGCCCGCGCCGGTCACGGCTGATCCCGGCCTGGCGACGACTCCGCCGGAGCAACTTCAATTGAGCGAAAAAGACAAAGTGAAGAATGAAGAAGCGCCGGCTGTTCCCCCGGTTCCGGAACCGCCGCCTGCGGGTTCATGAAACGAATTTGATTCTTCCTTCTGAATTCCGCATTCTGCCTTGTCGTGAACCTTTCCAAACATCGCCAGGCGATTGACAAGCTGGACGCGCAGATTGTCCGGCTGCTCAACCAGCGCACGCGCCACGTGCTGGCCATCGGCGAAATCAAGCTGGCGGCGGGCGAGGAAATCTATGCGCCGCACCGCGAACGCGCCGTGTTTGAGCGCGTATGCGGCTTGAATCAGGGGCCGATCACCAACGAGCAGCTCCGCGCGATTTACCGCGAAATCATGTCCAGCGCGCTCGCGCTCGAAAAGACCATGACCATCGCGTATCTCGGCCCGGAGGCGACCTTCACGCACCAGGCGGCCATCCAGAGATTCGGCACCAGCCTGAAATACTCACCGCAAAAGACCATCGCGGATGTTTTTACCGAGGTCGGCAAGAAGACCGCGGACTATGGCGTTGTGCCGGTGGAAAATTCCACCGAAGGCGTCGTCACGCACACGCTCGACATGTTCGTGGACAGCGACTTGAAAATCGTTTCGCAAATCGTTTTGCCAATCCAATATTGCCTTGCCGGAAATGGCGGCAAAAAAAACATCAAAAGCCTGCACGTTCATCCGCAGGCACTCGGCCAGTGCCGTCGTTGGGTGCAGCAACATTTGCCAAACGTGGAAATTCTGGAGGCCTCATCCAATGCGCGTTCGGCGGAACTTGCCGCAAAAGACAAAACGGCCGCCGCGGTCACCGGGATTTTTGGCCGCCGAAAAATATGGCTTGGACATTTTGGAACCGGACATCCAGGACAACGCCGCCAACGCCACGCGCTTCCTTGTCCTGGGCCGCCAGTGCAGTCCGCCGACGGGCAACGACCGCACGAGCCTGATGATCAGCGTGGCGGACAAGGCCGGCGCCCTGCACGAGGCGATCGCCGCGTTCCGCCGCCACAAAATCAACATGACGAAGATTGAGTCGCGCCCGAGCAAGCGGAAGGCGTGGGAATACTTCTTCTTCATTGATTGCGACGGCCACGCGCGGGACCGCAAGGTCGCCAAGGCGATTGAGCTTTTGAGCACGCACTGCAATTTTGTAAAGGTGCTTGGCTCGTATCCGAACATGGATTAGCCTATGGCCATGTCAGAACCGCCAGACCGCCAACGATTTCATCATCTGGGGGATTGATGACGCTCCCTACGGACCGGTGGAGCTGGCAGTCCTGGCCGACTGGGTGAAAGACGAGCGCGTTTTGCCGGAAACCTGGGTGCTGGTGCGCCGCACCGGAACCTGGGAGCGCGCTGCGGACATAGTTGAGCTTGGCTCCGTCTTCGCACGGCAGACCGCGTTGCCCTCCGCGCCACAACTCGTCAAAGCCGCGGCCACCGGCCTCAAACCCGGCTCGCTGCGGCGCATTAAAATCCTGGCCGGGTTGAGCGACACGCAGCTTGGACAACTGCTTCAATTCATGGAACTGCAATCCCTGCGCCAATGGACGGTGGTGGTAAAGCAGGGCGAACCCGGCGATGCGATGCACCTCATCCTGGAGGGGGAATTGCGCGTCCGCACCTTGGCGGGCGGCAAGGAAACGATTCTGGCCACGTTCGGTCCCGGCGATTTTTTCGGCGAGATGTCGCTGTTCGACCACGGACCGCGGTCGGCGGACGTGGTCGCGAACGTGGAAAGCACCACTCTGAAATTCACCACCGCGGCGTTCAACCGGCTCATGCTGGAGGCGCCGGACCTTGCGGCGCCATTCCTGCAAGCCACCGCCCGGACCATGGCCGCCCGGATCCGCGCCGATAACAAGCGCCTCGACCGCATCACGCAACAGTTTCGCGCCAGCGGCGCCTAAGGTGCGAAGAGATTGAAGTGGAAAAATTCCGGCCATAAATCCAAGTGTAACTTGTGCCTCCGCTGATGGTGGTTTATCTTCCAAACTGACAGACGTATAGACACGCATAATATGGGTCAAAATTTTGGCAACGCCTTCCTGAACAAACCGCAACCGCAAGGTGGAACGGGTTTAAAGATTCCAGCGGGGGCAAAACCGCCGGGCCATCATCCGGCGGAGCACAAACCGGCCGGCGCCAAGGGGCCGGGGCATCCACTGACTGAACGCAAGCTGACTTTCGCCAAAATCTTCCGCTGGCGCGTGCCGGACGGCCGGAAGCACGAACCGGCGGTGGTCGAAATTGCGGGCACGTTCACGAACTGGGCCAAGGTGCCGTTGATTCACGACAAGGTGCGGGGCGGCTGGCACGCGACCTTCCATCATATACAGGGCAACCGCACGCACCACTATATCCTGCTCGCGGACGGGAAACCGGTTGAGGACCTACAGAGCGACGGCCTGGCCGTTCCAAATGGCGCGCAGGAACTGCAATTCGCCATCGCGACGCCTCGCGGGCCGCGCGTCTTCATGCTTTTTTCGCAAACGAAGTAACGCGCCAACCTTCGCAGCAATATCGGTCCGTCACAGCACGGATACAATTGTGACGCTATTTACGGACGCTTCCCCTCCACATGAAACTGCGTTTCTGCTTCCGGTTGGCCCCTTACTTTTTGGAATATTCGGAAATCTTCCGGGCGAGGGCAGTCGCGGCTGCCGTGGGCGACACTTTTTTGTCGAACAAAATGTCGCGCATCGAAACCGGCTGGCCGTAATAAATTTCATTGGCGTGGTCGTCCGGCGCAATCGCCCCGCCCTTGATGGACACGCCGCCAAACAGACCTTGCCGGCTGTCGTAAATAATCACGGAATGTTCCGGCGAATTGAGGTCGCCTTCAACGCCGGAGGAATCGTTGCCGGCGGTGCCGCGCGCTTCGCCGCCAAAATTTATCGTCGAGTCGGTCAGCGATTTCGCGGCATTCGTCGTCATCAGCAAGATCACATAGAAATCCTGCTCGCCGCCGATTTGAAAGCCGAGGCTGGCCTCGTTCGCCTTTAAGAATGCCGCCGGGCTCCACGCGCCCTCTTTGTCCTTCATCAACGCCACGCCGCCGCCGCCTTGAAAGGCAAAAAGAAAACCGGCCTTGGTGCGGTCCAGCAGGATGACGCCCCTGGCCTTCGCCAGCAGATTTGACGGCACGCGCTTGTCGGGCGTTTGCTGCAGGGTCTCGAAATGGTCGGTCAGCGTGCGGATGCGCTCGTTCAATTGCGCCTGGTCCAGCGCCGGAGACGAAACGGCACAGGCCAGCCAGGCCAACGCTATGGTTAAAAACCTCATTGTGCATAATTATCGGGCGATTTGGCGGAAATTGCAAATGGCGGCCCGATAATTTTACCCGGAATTCCTGATTGAAAAAAACGGCAGGGCCGCCATCCTGAACGCGTGAACCATCTGGCCCAGGCACGCAAAGTTTTCGACATCGAGCTGGCCGCGCTCAAGCGAGTCCGCGCCCAGCTCGACAAATCGTTTGACGCCGCCGTGGCGGCCGTCATTGAAGCCCTGAAGCGGCGCGGCAAGATTGTCGTGATCGGCATCGGCAAATCCGGAAACGTCGGCGCCAAAATCGCCGCCACGCTCACCAGCACCGGCTCCACCAGCGTCGTGCTCAACAGCGTGGATGCGCTCCACGGCGACCTGGGCCTCGTGAACGACGGCGACGTGATTCTGGCGTTGAGCTATTCCGGCGAGTCGGAGGAATTGCTGAACCTGCTGCCGGCGTTGAAACGGTTTTCCGTCCAAATCATTTCCTTCACCGGAAATTTGAAATCGTCGCTCGCCAAGCACAGCGACGTCGCGCTGAACGTCAAGGTGCCGAAGGAGGCCTGCCCGTTCAACCTCGCGCCGACCAGCAGCACGACGGCGATGCTCGTGCTGGGCGACGCGCTGGCAATGACGGTGCTGCAGGCGCGCGGGTTCAAGCAAAGCGACTACGCCAAGCGCCATCCCTCCGGCGCGATTGGCCGCGCGATGCTGCTCAAGGTCGGCGACATCATGCGCTCCGGCGAGCGTAACGCCGTCGCCGGCGAAAACCTGCCGGTCAAGGAAGCGCTGCTGGTGATGACGCGCGCCCGGTCCGGCAGCCTGGCCGTTGTGAATGCGCGCGGCAAACTCGCCGGGGTCTTCACCGATGGCGATTTCCGCCGGCACATGGCCACGGACGAAGATCTTCTGTCGCAGCCGGTGAAGACGGTGATGACGCGGAATCCCATTTGCATCCGCGACGACGCGCTGGCTGCCGAGGCGCTGAAGATTTTCGACGAACGGAACATTGACGATTTGATTGTGGTAAATGCAAAACGCGAGCCGGTCGGCCTGGTGGACTCGCAGGATTTGCCGAAATTGAAAATTGTCTAGCGCTTTGCGCGCGTCTGCTCGACAACTTCCATCGGATTGACCTTTGTCCAGCGCAGCCAGATCAGGACTCTCAACCACGACAGCGGGTCGCGCAGCATCCGCACCTTTTTCCCCTCCTTGAACGAGCGCGAACGGTAGTTTACCGGCAATTCAATCGGACGATAGCCTTTGCGGATGAGTTTGATGAGCAGCTCAAAATCGAAGTCGAAGCGGTTGCACTCAAATTCCAGTCCGGCAAGACAATCGCGGCGGAAGACCTTGAACATCGTGAATGGATCGCGCAGCCGCTGGAGGAACAGCACGTTGACGAGCGTGGTAAAAAACCAGTGGCCGGAATTGAAAATGAGGCTCAACCCGCGCTGGCCGGTGAATTGGCGCATCTTCATCATCTTGCGTCCGCCGTGCCGGGAGCCGAGCACGAACGCGCTGCGCCCGGCGAGCAGTTGCTCCAGCAATGCGTCGTAATCCTCCAGATCGTATTCCAGGTCGGCGTCCTGAATCAGCACGTAATCGCCGGAAGCCGCCTGCAAACCGGCTCGCACGGCATGGCCTTTGCCGCGGGGCTGGTCCTCCAGAATCAGCTTCACCTTCGGATGATTCTGATATTTCATGCGCGGCTTCGCGCGTGCCATCGGTCGAGTGGCTCTCCACGACAATGATTTCCATCTGGAGGCCGGTCGATTTCCTTGCGCAGGAGGGCTTCCATCAGAGTGCTGAACGTTTTCATCTCGTTGTATGCCGGAACGATGACGGACAACACCGGCTGCGGGCGCAATTCGGACTTTCTCGAAAAAGCCATGATGCCGCTGGCGACAATCCGCCGGTGCCGCAGTTGCATGCCTTTGGGCAAAATGCCGGCGGCGAATTTCAAAACTGGAGTGATGACGGGAACCGGGATAGCGCTCGAAATGCCTTTTTATGTAGTCGAAATTGAGAATTTTCCAGCCGGGCTGGACGATGACGTCGCGGAAACCGGATTTGAAGAGCGCGGTCTGGAGGGTTTGCCGGTCGAAATAAGTCAGGTGCTCGGCCTTGAACTCCATCCATTTCTGCCGCAGGAACCGGGCGGACCAGGAATCAATCGAAGGCGTGGCGATGAACAAGCGTGCCGCCGGGTTTGAGCACGCGGTGGATTTCCTGGAGAAAATCAAGCGGCGAGCGGACGTGCTCAATTACATCGGAAACGACACAAAGGTCAAACTGCCCGCCGACCAGACCCGCCTGCACCAATTCGCCACACTGCACCTCGCCGTTCTTCAGGCGTTGCCGGGCGATTTTGCCGGCGTCAGGAGAATATTCAACGCCGGTGACCTGCCAGCCGTCGGCTTCGGCCAGAACCAGCAAATCACCTTCGCCGCAGCCGACTTCAAGCAGCCGTCCGGTTTCAGGACCATGGTAGCGGCGGATTTCGGAAAGATACAATCCGGCTGTTGCCTGCTTGATTTCACTGGCGGTCTGGCGTCCAGCTTCGCTCTCGCTGCCCAGAAAATAATTCGCGCTGTAAATCCGGGCCAGTTCTTCGTCGCTGGGTTGTGGATTCAGGAACACCAGCCCGCAATCCTCGCAGCGGACCACACGGTGGCCGCCGGTGGAAAAAAGATAGTAAGTCCTCACGCTTTGGCAGACAGGGCAGGCCTTGACCGGATGTTCCGCATTGGGTTGGGTGCTCATACTCCGTGGGTCAATTCAACTTCACCCGTTTTGCGTTTGGGTCGGGCGCGCAAGACATTGAACGCCGCAAACATGATGGCGCAACCGGCCGAAACCCAAAAGCACGCGCAGGACAACCGCCAGTGACTCGGCCGATAGACAAACTCGATGTGATAATCCCCCGGCTTGTCGAGATAACACGCCTTTGAACGCGCGGTTGACCGTCAGCACGGCTTTGGGTTCATTGTTCGCCTTCACCGTAAAATCTTTTGCCTGCCCTTCCAAGAGGCAAACCACGCCCGCGGTTGGTGCATGAATCTCAAAGGCCGTGGAATTTTGCTGCAACCGATAATTCGTCGCCGGCACAACGACCGGCTGCGTCGTATCCTCCAGCAATTGCAAGCCGGTCTGCCGGCCGATTTCGTCCGGCGTCAGGGAAGCAAAAGGTGCCCGGGCCTGTACTTGAAGTTGGGCGATGAATTCCTGGGTCGAAGCATTGACGGCAATCTTGTCAGTGAAGTAGGCTCGCGGCCAGGCCTCCAGATTTTCCAGGACCAGGAAATCGCTCCGGTCGGCAATACGAAATCCAACCCCTTTTTCGATGATGACCTGGTTGCTGGGGTTTGCCAGAAGATATTTGACGTTCAGCAGGTTCAACAAAGGCTGTGCCGCCACCGGGTTGACCACCCCGATACCCCAGCCTCCTTCCGCCCCGAATTTCATGCCAGGAAAATTGGTGACGAGGTCCAGGTATTCGCTGCTGCTCAAGGGCGCGCACGAGCGGATGTCTTCAAGGCCATAAACCGCGGCGTAATCCCCCGCGAGATTCCATCCCACGCCCACCACCCGAAATGGGCCGGTGGAAGTCTTCTGGAGCCGGCTGATGGCTTTGCTCGGGGCATTCAACGCCACGCGTGGTCCGGGCAGCATCAGCAAATCGTCACTGCCGAAATTGTAAAGCCCAAATCGAAAATGCGGAATGAATCCCAGGACAACTATCCCCGCCCAACCGATCAGCGGTATCGGGCGGTTGTAACTGTTGAAGTGCATAAACAGCAGCGGCGCGCCAATCGCCCCGGCCAGGCCGCAAATGAAGTAATCCCACGGAATGGGCCGGTGCGAGATGCCGAAGTCATAAACCAGGACCATCGCGCCAAAGATCAGCGCCACCCAGAGCAGTTGCGCCGCCGCGCGCCGGAAACTGTTTTCCCGCGCCAGACTCATGAACCCCCAGGCGCTCTGGATGAGCAAGTGGACGGCCAACAGGTAGGAAAAGTCGGCATAAAGTATGCCCCACCCGGTTTAATAAGGGAATGGCCCCGAGCACCGGCTGTGGAATCCATCCGAACACGCAGCCGCCCCACACCAGAACGGCGCCGAGATTCACCCAGAAGAAGGTTTCACCTTTCAGTTGCCGCCAGCGCAACACCGATAGAATGAATCCGGTCATGACCAACAAACTGGTCCCCGGAGTTACCGCCGCGTTGGTTTTGAGATCCACGGGTAGCAAAAAAAATAAGTCGTCAAATACGCCCGGCAACGTCACCCAGGGAAGTTGGACCACATGAACCTCCGAATGCAGGGTGTAGGCGTCCGAAAGAGCCGCCAGAAATGACATCCACACGGGCGCGGTCAGCCCCAAAAAAAGCAGCGTCCCGGCGCCGGCACGGCCGATGACTTTTGCCCGGTCGGCAATCTTGTGACACTGGAGCAGCGCGTGAATCACCGCCGCCAGATTCAATCCGCCAATCAAAATCACCGCCGTTTCCACGTGACCGGCGTTGAAACAGGCAAAGTTGGCCAGCAACCAGACCAGTCCCCACCCGATCCACCGGCGGGATTGTCCGCCAAACCAGCCGAGCGCGGAGAGCAAAATCCAGGGAGCGTAGGCAAAAACAAAAAAAACCGGGTGATTGTAGATGAAGAAAAAGACCCCGCAATACGCGGCCAGCGCGGCGTAAATCAACGACATCGGCCGGCTGCCGAAAAGCCGCAATATCAGCAGGCCAAAACCGGCGCTGAACAGAAACTTGGCGACCACATATTTCACATCCCAGGCTTCCGCCGATCCGCGCCCGAGGATGACGATCAATTGCAGCGGGTCGCCCAACATGGAAACCGCCTGCCCGATAAGAGTGTCCCCCGCGTGGCCGTATCGGTTCCACAACGGAAGTTCTCCCTGCTCCAACAAGCTGCGCGATTCGATGAATCCGAGCGGGACTCCCCACCACATCGCAGCCCCGGTGTCGCTTCCGTGTGCCGGGTTATACTGGTAAGGCGTGGACCCCGTCTCCGGCATGGGCGGCCACCAATCGTAAACCAGCCACCGCACACAAGCGGGCGACACATAGCTCTTGCCGCAAAATATGACCGGATAACAGTTGACGACCACCGCCACCAGCGAAACCAGGACAATGGCCAAGACGGGATGCCTTGAGTTCCATTCCCTGACGCGGTTCGAGAATTTCGTCCCGTTGGATTCTGAAGGCGATGGCGGCTCGGTGACGTTGGTTGGGTCTAGTTTCATCAGGGCTGAATCATCCCGCTTGAAATGCTAGGTTCCACCGGCAACTGTGTCAAAGTGAAACCCGAAGCCGCAAAAATCAAACGCATTGAAATAAAAACGGGCCACCGTCGTAAATGCGAAGCGTAAGCCGGTGGATTTGGGTGGTCTCACAGGATCCGCCGAGCTTGAGAATCGTCTAATCAGTGAGACGGCTTATAATCTCCAAACGGCGTTTCAAGCGTCGGCGGCTTGGTGGTGTAATCCCATTGATAATTTTGGGAATCGAAGAAATACCCATCGGAAGATTGCCTATTTGTTTCGTTCGTCGTAGCACAGCCTGTCAGACAAACAAACCCGACCGCGAGCAAAAGAATTCGCAAATAAAGCACGCCGCTAAATTATTCCAATCCGCAATTTTTTCTAGCGCGTTTCAAAACCTGTTGCGCCAGCGTCCGCGCTTTCATTGCCCCTTCGGCGAGAACCCGGTTCACGTGGTCCAGGTTCGCCGCCAGCTCCGTGCGTTTCTTCCGGGCGTCGGCGAAATAATTCCAGTAATTCTCAAACAACGCCTTCTTCAAATCACCATAGCCAAGTCCGCCCACGCGCAAGCGGTCTTCAAAATCTTTTCCGACCTCCGCCGGCGCAACGAGCTTGAGCAACTGGACGGCGAGGTTCTTGTCCGCGTCCGGCTTGGGTTCTTCCGGCGTGCGCGAATCCATCTTGATGCCCATGATTTTTTTGCGCGCCGCCTTCTCCTCGCCGAATATCTCAATCGTGTTGCCATAGCTCTTCGACATTTTGTCGCCGTCCGTGCCGGGCACGGCCGCGGTGCTTTCGCGAATCTGCTCTTTGGGGACAACGAAAGTCTCCCCGTAAGTGCCGTTGAACTTGATCGCGAGGTCGCGCGTGACTTCGACGTGTTGTTTCTGGTCTTTCCCCACGGGAACAATGTTCGAGTCGTAAATCAATATATCGGCGGCCATCAACACCGGATAGGCGAAGATGCCGTGATTCGGGGCAAGTCCGCGCGCCAATTTATCCTTGTAGCTGTGGCAATTCTCCAGCATCGCCATCGGCGTCAACGTCGTCAACAGCCACGCCAGCTCGGCCACTTCCGGCACGTCGGATTGCTTGAAGAAAACGGACTTGGCCGGATCCAGGCCGCACGCGAGAAAATCCAGCGCCACGTCCAAAGTGTTTTTGCGCCTTTCAGCAGCGTCGAACAGCGACGTCATCGAATGATAATCCGCGATGAAATAAAACGCCTCGCCCTTTTCCTGAAGCTCGATGGCTGGCCTCATCATCCCAAAGTAATTTCCCAGATGCAGCGCGCCGCTGGGCTGGATGCCTGACAAAATTCGCATGGACGGAAATTACCAGCGAACGTGGGAAGCTGGAAAGAATGAATTCAAACCGGGCTGCCGCTGGTTGCCCCAGAAACCAGATCACCACCAGAACGCCGGGCCGGCGACCGTCACTTCGCGCATGTCGGCGAAGTCGCGCCACTCCATGTGGCCGTCCTTGAATCCCTCATTGCCTCCGCGGGGAAGCGCCCCTTTCAGATGCGCGCTGGTGTGGTTCATGTAAAAGCCGCCAACCACATCGGTGTAACAACGCACGTCCGTGTCAAATTGGTTTTCGCTGTCATGTTCACCCGAATCATCCAGCGTCGCATCCGCCATCAAAACCCGGTCCGCCACCGGTGTGTTTGTGCCTGAAACGGTTTCATTCTCCATCCGGGTGTTCTGGTTTGCCTTGGCCAAAACCGAGCCGCTCCCGGAAAACGCAAACACATACCCGACGACGTGGAACGGCTTCCCGGGTGGAGCCGGCGGATTGAGAAAGCCATAATTCCACAGGCAGGCCGGCGCGCCGTTGTCGGCGTTGCCCGGAGCCAGGAAATTCTTGTTGTCGTCAAACCCTTTCCAGGCCGTTCCCGGGCAATAGAACGATTTCTTGGGCGCCCCGCTGCCCAACATGACCTGCGACGCGGAATCCGGCAAATCCCATGCCCACGCCGGCCCGTCTTCGATCACCGGCAATCTGCTTCCCGTGCTGGCATAGACGTTGAGGCCAATGACCAACTGGCGCACGTTGTTCAGGCATTCGGTCCGCTTGGCTTTGTCCTTCACCTGCGACAACACCGGCAGCAGCAGCGCCGCCAGAATCGCGATGATGGCAATGACGACCAGCAATTCGATCAAGGTAAACGCCCTCCGCTGATTCATACTTGATAGGACACCGCCGTTGACGTTTTGTTTCAAGATAATTCCGCGAGCCACGCCACACCATTGGCAGCCGATCGGGAAAGCCCCGACACGGACTGCGTGGATGTTCACTCTTCCGTAAGACGAACGACCCGGCGCAATTTGTTTGATGGAATGCAACGAAAGTTAAACCGCGCCGGTCAACTCGCAATGCCGGTCGGTAGTGTCCTAATTTGTAGGCGACGAGGTAACGAGTCGTATGGGGCAGCACTCCTTACGTCGTGCCCTACTGCCAAATTGGGACATTGCCTGCCGGTCTTTCCCCTACCCTCGCTTCAACGTCCCGCCCACCACCTCCCACCGCTGCAAATCCCGGCCCAACTCGCTCGGCCAGTTTTCCTCGGTCGCGGTCATGAACACCTGGCCGCTGCTCTTGCGCGCCTGCTCCAGCAACGGCAGGAAACCGCTGCGCCGTTTCACGTCCAGTTCGCCCATCACGTCGTCAATCAGCAGAATCGGCGGCGAACCGTGGATGCCCGCCAGAAATTCCGCCTGCGCCATCTTCAATGCAATGGCCAGCGTCCGCTTCTGTCCCTCGCTGCCAAACTGCGCGGCGGATTTCTCATGGAGCAGCAATTGCAAATCGTCGCGGTGCGGCCCGACCAGCGTGGAGCGGTAGCTGCGTTCGCGCGCCCGCGACTGCGCCAGTTCCACGGCGAAATCCTTCTTCACGCTCGGCAGATATTCAATGCGCAATTCCTCCGCGTCATTGGAAATGCGCCGATACGCCAGCCGCGCCAGCGGGGAGAATTTCGGTGCCAGCTCGCGCCGGGCGCGGATGATTTCGTTGCCGAGCTTCACCAGCTCGGCGGAAAAACTGTCCAGCGCCGCCTCGTCCACCGCGCGTTGCTTGAGCAGCGCGTTCCGGGCGCGGACTGTGTGCATGTAACGCTGGAGCAGCGGCAGATAATCGGGCCGCGTCTGCGCCAGCAATAAATCCAGAAACCGCCGCCGCGCGCGGGCCGCGCCCTTGACCAGTTGCAAATCCTCCGTGCAAAACACCACCGCGCGCAGCACGCCGAGATAATCGGACAGCTTTTTCACCGGCTGGCCGTCCAGCGCCAGTTTGCGCTCGCGCGCCGACCAGTAGATCTTGATTTCACGCTGAAGGTGGCTCGCGAGAATGCTCCCCCTCTCCCCGCCCAAGCGGGGAGAGGGCCGGGGTGAGGGGTTCTGGGTGTGAGAAATATCGGCCTCCTCACCCCGCCCCTCTCCTCCTTTTTGGGAGGAGAAGGAGGAACTCGGAATCGTTCCTCCCACCACCGTGCCGCCGACGAAATAGCCCTTCTGACCGTGCCGGATCATCTGCGCGCCGCCGACGCCGCGGAACGACCGCAGCGTGGCCATGAGATAAACCGCTTCGAGGACGTTCGTCTTGCCTTGCGCGTTATCGCCCAAAAGCAAATGGAAGCCGGGCGCGAAATCCGCGTCCAGCCGCGCGTAATTGCGGAAATCCCGCAGCCGCAAATGGGACAAATGCACGCTGTTAAAATGAATTGGAAAGGAAACCGTCGCGAGTTTTTTCGGCTAACCCTTTTGTCGCACTTCAAATGTGAAACTAAAAATCGTGGTCATTCAAACATCCTCATCCTTGTCCAATCGGCGACGCGCTACCAATGGAGGATACGGCGAAGGCGAATCAGGTGTGTGTGCATATTCTCGAACGCCACCCTCATTGGGACCAACATACTCCACACGAACCAATGAAACGTCGTCCCGTTTGTGGTCAATAAAATACTCCGCTGCCTCTTCTTTCGATTCGGCTGGCAGCTCATCGTAATACATCTTGCCATCATGCTTCCAGTGCATCCCATATAAATAACTTAACCACATACGCGTGAAAGATGCCTAAAAGCGACTAGGCTGCAGGGCATGCACAACGGCATGCACAGTTGTTTCTGCCACGGACATTCTTAACATGGGTTTATCAAAGCGGACTTGCAAATTTCTGTCAAAGATTATTCCAGTCCAGTGTGTCTCTTCGGTGGCCCCGGCGCAAGCCGGTCACGGCGGCACGGTCACGCCGGTGACGTTGCTCCATTTGCCCACCTGCGCGTCGGCCACGCGGTAAATGGCCCGGTAAAACCATTTCACCGGCTGCTCGGGAAACGGCGTCTGGTCCGTGTAACCGGGCACCGTGGTGTAGGTCAGCAGCACAAAACCCTTGCCGTCGCCGCGGTCCACCTGGATCTCGCACTGGTCCAGAAACACCCGGTGGCCCTGCCAGCCCCACCCCACCAGCACCCGGCCGCCGGTGATTTTTACTCTAATCCGCGGCTGGAGCGCCACCCAATCCGGCGGGGTATGGTGCGCGGCCTCGATGCCCAGTCCCTCGCCCGTGGCCGGACTGTAATTGGTGCTGGCCTTGGCCTGCCGCAACAGCGCGCGAAACCGCCGCTCCACCCCCGCCGCCACCGGCGGCACCGGATCGGGCAGCGCGAGGGCTCCCAGAACATTGAACCCGCCCGCCCCGCTGCCCACGCGGGTGTTGCGCTTCAGCGCCGTCCATCCCTTGGAGTGATTCAGCACCAGGTTCTGGCAGGCGAGCACATAATTAAAATAATCCGCGTCCGCCGCCTGCTGCGCCACTTGCGCCGGCGCCAGCCCGAGGCTCGCGGCCACCGGGCCGACGTTGTTCTTGAATGTTCTCATCTGCGCCCCGAACGCGAGGTCGCCCTTGAGGATTAAATCGCCTTTGGCCATGGGATTTGGGAGTCGGTTGAAGGTTAATTTGTTTTGTTTATGAGTTAATGCCGCATATTCCGGCGCATTTTCGGCCTGTTTACAGGAACAAACCTCATCCCGTGATATTTGCGGCATATCCCGCAACATTCACGGCACATCAGCATATCATAACGGAACATTCCGGCACAATTAGGGAACGCCCTGTATTTTTCTAGGCATATCCCTTAGTTAAGTAGGAATAACCGCTAATAATTTGCTAATGTTCCGTAGTTATTCAGGAACATCCCTTGATAATTGGCGAACGTTCCGACAAAGTCTCAGGAACATGCCGAAGAGCCTACGGAACGCCTGTGGCCCGAACGATGCAGAGGTAAATGGACGCGGCGGCAGCCATCGTAGCTGCGACGCCCCCGTCGCAGAAGGCGCCGGCGACGCCTCGTCGCCCGGTCTGACGGGCCAGCCAACCATTGCGCCGGGGGCTTCGCGCCACGAAGTCCTCGCACCCACATTTTGCGACGCGGCGGCGCAGCCATGCGCTTGGGTGCCAGTCTGGATCCGGCTTGGAACTTCGGGGAACGGCTAAATGTGGCCTGGGAAGCTGGCGCGGGGAGGTCGTGGCGTGGCGGAACCGGCGCTAGAGCGCGAGCAAGAGCCGCTTGATTTCCTTCAGCCGCGCCTTCGGCTTCCTTTTTCGTCAGGCGCGGGAATTTGCCGCCGAGCTGGATGAAATCGCCGTGGCGCGTGAGCATCAATTTGTCGTCCTTCACCTCGATGACGGTCACGGCCTTGTCGCTGGCGAGAATTTTCAGTTCGCGCAATTTGCAGCAGCAATTCCACCGGCGGCGGCAACGGGCCGAACCGGTCGCGCAATTCCTTTTGCAGATTTTCCAGCGCGGCTTTGTCCGTGGCCTGCGCAAGCTTGCGGTAAATCTCGATGCGATGCTGCGGCTTCGGTAATGTAATTGTGAGGCAGCGAAGCGTGAAACGTGAAACGTGAAACGTGATCGCCGCCAGCAGATTCACGTTTCACGTCTTCACGTTTCACGTTTTCAGTCTCCAAGAAATCCAATTTCACTTCCACTTCCACGCGCGGCTTCACTTTCTCGCCTTTCAGCGACGAGACGCTTTGCTTGAGCAACTGGCAGTAAAGCTCGAAGCCGACGGCGGTGATGTGGCCGCTCTGCTCCGCGCCGAGCAGGTTGCCCGCGCCGCGGATTTCCAGGTCGCGCATGGCAATCTTGAATCCGCTGCCGAGCGTGGAGTATTGGCGGATGGCGCTGATGCGTTTGCGCACGTCGTTGAGCAGGCTCGCGTGGCGCGGCAGCAGCAGATACGCGTAGGCCTGATGCTTGTAACGCCCGACGCGCCCGCGCAAGTTGGTAGAGATCGCTCAAGCCGAACCGGTCGGCGCGGTCAATGATGATGGTGTTCGCGTTCGGAATATCGAGGCCGCTCTCGATGATGGTCGTGGAAAGCAACACGTCCGCCTCGCCGTTGACGAATTTCGTCATCACCTCTTCCAGTTCGTCCGCGTCCATCTGGCCGTGGCCGACGACGATGCGCGCCTGCGGCACGAGCGTTTGCAATTTCGCGCGCATCGTTTCAATCGTCATCACGCGGTTGTGCAGGAAGAAAACCTGTCCGCCGCGATTCAGTTCGCGCTGGATGGCGTCGCGGATGATGCGCTCGTCGTATTGCGTGGCGATGGTCTCGACGGGCAGGCGGTCGTGCGGCGGCGTCTGGATGGTGCTCATGTCGCGCGCGCCGGTGAGCGCGAGGTAAAGCGTGCGCGGAATCGGCGTGGCGCTCAACGTCAGCACGTCCACCAGCGTGCGCAGGCGCTTGAATTTTTCCTTGTGCAACACGCCGAACCGCTGCTCCTCGTCAATCACCACCAGGCCGAGTTCCTTGAACGCGATGTCGCTTTGAATCAGCCGGTGCGTGCCGATGACGATGTCCACCGAGCCGTTCGCCAGATCCTTCACGACGCGCTGCTGCTCGCGGCGGGTGCGAAAGCGCGAAAGCAATTCGATGCGGACGGGATAATCCGCCATGCGCTCGCGGAAAACGTTGAAATGTTGCTGCGCGAGCACGGTCGTCGGCACGAGCACGGCGACCTGTTTGCCGTCCATCACGGCCTTGAACGCGGCGCGGATGGCGACTTCGGTTTTGCCGAAGCCGACGTCGCCGCAAATCAGGCGGTCCATCGGCTTGGGGCGTTCCATGTCGGCTTTGGTTTCGGCAATGGCGGTGATTTGATCCGGCGTTTCCTCGTAAATGAACGCGCTTTCAAATTCGCGCTGCCACGGCGCATCCGGCTTGAAGGCGTGGCCGGGCTGCGTTTCGCGCGCGGCCTGGATGCGCAAGCAATTCGGCGGCGACATCGCGCACGGCGCGTTCGGCCTGTTCCTTCGCCTTGTGCCAGCGCGTGCCGCCGAGCGTGTTGAGCGGCGGATGCGCCTTGCCCGCGCCGACGTATTTGCTGACGAGATGCGCTTCGGTGACGGGCACGTAAAGTTTCGGCGGCTCGATCGCCGGCGCCGGCGGGCGCGTATTCGATGACGAGGCATTCGGTCCCGGATTCTCGGTGGGACGCGTTGCCGCGCGTCCGGGCCGACCGGCAGGTCGGCCCTACCGGATTGCTCGCGAAGACATCGGCAGATTTTTCAGGCCGAGAAATTTGCCGATGCCGTATTGCAGATGGACGACGAGGTCGCCTTCCTCCAAATCCGTGAAATCAATGTCGAGCGCGGAACGGGCGGCGAGCGCGTGCGGCGATTTGAGCCGGCGCGGCCGCTGGATTTTGTAGCGGCCGAAAATCTCCGCGTCGGTGACGACGACCAGTTTCGCCTCGTCGCAAATGAAGCCGCGCGACGAGCGATGCCGAGGTGAGTCCACAGTCCCGAGTCCACAGTCTTGGGACTGTCGCGATCATCCGACCGCGGACTGTGGACTGTGGACTGTGGACCTATTTCCTTCCAGATTTCCTCAAACCGCTGCCGCTCGCCGTCGTTGTTGCAGAAAACGTGGACGGCATAATCCTGCCGCAGCCAGCGGTGGAGTTGCTGGAAGAATTCGCGGCGCTGCGCCTCGGCAATTTGCGGTTCCGGCGCGCGTTCGGCCAGCGGACGGAAGGCGTCGAGCGAGGCGAAGAGCGGAGCGCCGAACTCCGATTCGGCGCGTTGCTCGAGTTCTGCGTCGAAACGCGCCGGTTCGGAGACCGGCGCTCCAATCGTTTCAACATCGCTCAACTCAATGAACGTTAAACCGCGCTGATTCGCTTCCTTCAGAAAGTCCGGCCACGAAATGAAAAACGGATCGCCGGCGGGAATTTGCGCGGCGTATTCCTCGGCGCGCAAGGCGAGCTGTTCCGGCTCGCAAAACAGGAAAATGGTTTCGCGCGGCAAATAATCCAGCAGCGTCGAAAGCCGGAAACTCGCGGACGAGCCGTCCGCGTTCCGCTTCAAGATGCCCAGTTCGCCGGCGGGCGGAATGGTGATTTCGGAAATCTCGTCGCGGGAAATCTGCGTGAGCGGGTCGAAGTGGCGGAGCGATTCCAGTTCGTCGCCGAAAAATTCCAGCCGCACGGGCCACGGGCTGGTCGGCGGGAACAAATCCACGATGCCGCCGCGCAGGGCGATTTCGCCTTTCTGCGAGACCTGCGCCTCCGGTTCGTAGCCCTGTTCCTCCAGCCATTCAATCAAATCCAGCGGCGCGATTTTGTCGCCGCGCTGCAAACGCCGCGTCCGGTTCTTCAAATCATCCGGCGCAAAGGTTTTTTGCAGCAGGGCGGTGACGGAGGTGACGACAAGAGTCGAGGCTTGAGGGTTGGGGGTCTGAGAGCGCAAACGAGCGTTTGCAGGCGCTCGCTGATGACATCGGCATGCGGCAGCTTGCCTTCATGCGGCAGGATTTCCCACGGCGGATAAAACAGCGGTTGAGGATGGAGGGCGGGCGGTGAAGTGCAGCCAGGTTTCCAAATCCTGCTGAAAACTTTCCTGCGTTTTCAGGTTTTCCGCGACGACGACAATGGGGCGCTGCGGAAACAACTTTCGCAGCAACGCGGCGAAAAAGGGCTGGGCGGCCGGGGCGACGCCGGCGCAAGCCAGCGCTCCGCCATTCTCCACGCGCCGGGCGAGGGACTGCGCGGCGGGAGATTGCGCGATGTCAGCGAACAGACTGCCCGTCGCCGACGCCTGTGCGTTTTGCGGCAAGCCGGGAAAAGTTCGCAGCGGAAAGGAGTTTCGTCAAGCAAGGCCGCTCGGCCGCAACGTCCTAAACTGGCAGCAGGGCACAACGTGAGGAGCGCTGCCCCATATGACTCGTTACCTCGTCGCCTACAGGTTGAGACACTACCCGCTCGGCTGGTCTCAAGGCCGGTTGGTTTCAACGGCTGAAGTTTTCCAGCCCTTGACCTGGAACAATTGGAGGTCTTCGTTGGGATTTACGCTGCCGCCCGCGCCGGTGTCCACGAACTCAAATTGGCGGCTGTGATTTTTCAAATACCAGGCGGCCTGGTCCGCCCAGTTCGAGGTGTAGGGAAAGTCGGACCAGCCGAACCCTTTCAACGGCGGCGGCGGCAATTCCGGCGGGCGCCGCGCGCCGGGCCGCGGGATGTCCAGGTTGCCGACGACCCACACGCAGTGGCCACTTTGCAAAGTCGCGGCGATGCGGTCCCATTCAGGTTGCAGCGCGCCCGGTGTCTGCATTTGTTCGCGTAACAAATCGTAGCGGTGCGTGGAATGGTCCGCCAGCGGCGGCAGTGTCTGCCACGGCGTCGCGGATTTGAAATAGCGCGCGAAGCTGATGCCGCAGTGCCAGGGCGTGACGATGATATAATCCTGCGGTGACGCTTCCGCCGACAGGCGTTGCGCCAAAATGTCCACGTTGGTGAAGCGCAGGTTCAAACCCAGTTGCGCGAACGAGGCGGCCAAAATGGCGATGGCCGCGGCCAGGGTGAAAAATGCCGATCGGGAAAGCCGGTTCAGCGCCGGCAGCGGCAGGCCAAAGTCGAGGCACACCGCCACCAGCGCGGCGAGCGGAAGAAAATACCACGGCTGGGTCGGCAGCGCGGCGATCCAGAGAAAACCGGTGAATCCAACCAACGCCGCCAGCAGGGTGGCGCCCGCAAAGACCGGCAGATCGTCCGGCAAAGTTTCGCCCGCGGCGGCGGCGGTTTTTTTGCCGCGGGCTAACAGCGCCGCGCCGCCAAAACCCAATGTGACGAGCGCCAGAAATATCCAGACCCAGGCGCAGGCCGGTTTCGGAAACCCGATGACGGCGAAAATATTGCCGAACACCCTGCCCGGTTCAAATCCCGTCCGTTCCGAAACTGCGGCGGCGGGCAATCCGGAAAAGATTTTCCAATAGGGCAGCAACGATACCGCGGCGAGCACGGCGGCGAGCAGAATTTTTCCGGCCGCGTGAAAATCCCTGCGCCGGCCACAGACCGCCCACGCGCCGCAGCCGATGGCGGCAAAAAGCACGGCATTCTGGTAAAGCGCTTGAACGCTCAAAATCGCCGTCAGCGCCAGAAGGCCGGCGCGCAGCCAGGAAGGTTTCCGCAAAAAATGCCACGCGGCCGCCGCCGTCAACACGATGAGCAAACTGCCCAGACCAAAGGCGCGCAGGGAATCGCCATAGCTGATCGCCAGAAGATTCAACCCGAAAAGCGCCAGGCCGAACAGCGGCGCCCGCCGTGATGACCAGGCCGCGACCCAAAAAGCGGCGGGGATTCCAAGCCCAATCAAGGTGCCCAGGAGCCGCAGGTTAAAATCGTTTTGTCCCAGCCCAACGGCCGTCCAGCCACTGACCAGCAGGGGCATCAGAATCGGAAACGAGTCTTTGAGCATGTCGGCCACGGAATGGCGCCCGGACAGGTTGATGAGGTTGACTTCATCGCGCCAGAGTCCGCCGGCGTGCCGCAGAAAGAAAAAATGCAGCCAGAGGATGAAAACGCTGGCAATCAAGGCCGCCAACCATTCCGGCTGTCGTAATATCGAATCAGATCGCGCGGCGTGTTTCATTTGAATCGGGTCGTCCCCCTGTCTTCCGAGTTTCTGCGCCGATAGATTTCCAGCGCAGTGTTGTCATCGTGTTCCTGTCCCGCGGCGGCCGTCCCCCAAAACCAGCGGACTTCCGTCGGTGAAACCATTTGGGACAGGCCAATCAATTCGTATTGGCCCCGGAACGCGGCCCACCATGAATTGAAATCGCCTGCCGAGCCGCCGGGCGGGCCGTTCCAAGACATCGGATTTTCCACGAAGACGACGAACTCCGGCGCGCTGGTTTCCACTTCCCGAATCATCTCCTGCGTCATTTGCCGCGCGAACGGCTGCGCCTCCGTCAATTCGTAGGTGTAAATATAGCCGGTGGCGGAATGGCGCCGGGCGAGAAAATAAATTTCCGGCTCCGAGCCGAGCACGGCCAATCGCGCGTCCGGCGCGGAATTGGTGCGAATAAAGGCCGCGACGGTTTGCGCCTCGGGAAACGATTCTCCCCGGTAAATCGCGCGCGAGGCCGACACCGGCGACCGGACCAGCCAGATGTCACGGTTGTTGAAAAAAACTGCCGCGAGCAGCAAGACATAGATGGTGACTGGCCAGTGAGCCAGGCGCGGGTCGCGGGTTTTTTCACGCCAACGCAGATTCGCCACCGCCACCGCGCACGCAGCCAGAAGCGCCACCGCGGGCAGCATCAGTAGAAAATAATGCTGGCGAAAATAAAAACCGGGGACCACCGTCAACGCCGAAGCCACCGCGAAACCCGCGAGCCAAAGCCGTTGCCCCTGAAATCTTCCTTTAGACCAAATCAACGCCAGTCCCAGGATGGCCAGCAGCCAGAGGAAAAATATTGATGAAACGGCCAGCGAAAAATGTATGTAAAATGCCGCGAACGCCTGCGAAGGGGACTGGATCGTTTCATACTGCCGCGCGTATTCGACCGTCCAGAGCCAGAATTTCGGGAAGACCCCGGCCATCCACAACAGCAAACAGCAAAGCGCGAACGGCAGGACGATTGCGGCGCCAAATGTGGCAATCCCCGCGAGCCGGCGACCGGCGGAAAATCCGGCCCGGCGAAAACCGGTGACGGCAAAGGCAGCCATGGCCCATGCGGCAATCAATACCGCGTGCTGCTTCATCAAAATCGCCAGCCCGAAAGCGAACCCGGAGCCGGCGATTTGCCACCATTGAAACTCCCGCCGCGCTTTCCACATCAGGCACAAACCGCCTGTTGTGAAGAACGCGGCGAAATGGGTGGCGTGTCCCTCCAGTCCCATCATGTCGGGCGTCGCGGCCATGACGGCGTAGGTGGAGGCGGCCACCATGCCCGTCGTCGGGTCGAGGATTTTTTTCCCCAGCCAGTAAAGCATCAACGCCGTCAGTGTCGTCAGGCACATCAGGCCGAGATGAATTCCCGCCGGCGTCTGTCCGAAAACCGCCATCATCAGCGCATACATCGCGGCGGTGCCGGGAAATTTCATGCTGTAGGCCAGTTCGTAAGGCGGAATGCCCTGCAACATCAACTGCCCGGTGTAGGCGTATTCGCCTTCATCCCGTTCCAGCGGAATATCCGCGAGCCGCAAACGAACGGCGGCAACCGCAACCAGCACGACAACCGTGAACCACCATGTCCATTGCGGGCTGAAATGGCGGGTTCCACCGGGCGTTGCGGGAGTGGACAATTCCGTCGTCATGCGCGGCCATTGTGCAAATCAATTTCCCGCGGGCAAGCGAATACGCCGCGCATCACGGCGAATTTGTCCCTACGCTTGGCGGAGCCGCAAAGCTGGAGGTGTCTTGCCAGCCTTCGGCGACGAACAATTTCAAATTTTCCGGCGCGACGTATCGGCTGGTCGTGAAATCAACCGGCCCGAACCGGCCACTGTGGTTGCTCAAAAACTGGACGACCTGCGCTGTCCAGTTCCCCGTGTAGCGCAATTCCGACCCCGAAAAATCTGCCAGTGCCGGCGGCAGATCGGCGGGCACCGGCGCACCGGCTGGGGGAATGGTCATCGTGCCGAGGAGCCAAACCTGATGACCGGATTTCAGCGCTGCGGCGATTTGCTTCAGCACGGGCTGGATGGCATCGCGTTTTTCCATTTCTTCCCGGACCAAATCGTAACGGTGAGTGGAATGGTCCGTCAGCGGCGGCAGCGTGTTCCACGAGGCCGGCCCTTTGTAATACCGGTCGAACGTGATGCCGGAATACCAAGGACTGACGACGATGAAATCGCCCGGTCTGGCTTCGGCTGACAGTCGTTGCGCAATCAGATCAACATTCGTAAAACGCCAGTTCAAGTCGCCCTGCGCAGCGGGAATGGCAAGCACGATGGTCATGGCGGCAAAACCAAAAATCGCCGCGCGCAAATGACCGGCAGGCAGCGCAGCCCCAATTCAAAAATAACCGCGGCCAAAGCCAGCAGCGGCAGAAAATACCACGGCTCCGAAATGAGCGCGGCAAACCAGAGAAATCCGGCAAAACCCACGCAGGCCGCCAGCAACGTCACGCCGGCAAATAACGGCAGATCATCTGCGATTTGCGACCTGCGATTTGCGAACTGATTGCCATTCGACAGGTCATTCGTAAAGCGTGAATCGTAAATCGCTAAACCGCCGGTCGCACCAGGCAATCGCCACCGCCATCAGCGAGAAAAACCACCAGTGCGTTGGCGGCGAGGCGGCGAACCAAAAATATCCCGCGACGGCAGTCGCCGCCAGGAGCAGGGTCGTCATCTTGCCGAACAGGGCTGGTTCGTCCGGCGAATTTGTTTTCGACCGGGCGATGAGCGACACAAAACCGCAGACCACGACCGCCAGCGCGAAAACTCCCCAGACCCAGGTGTATTGCAGCATCGGGAAACCGGCGGCATTGTCGAAATTGGTGAAGACATAGCCCGGATGAAATCCAACCCGCAGTGCCGCCGCCGATGATGGCAGCGAAACGATGACGCGGCCAATAGGGCAGCAGCGATGCCGCCGAGACGGTTGCCACCGACGAAGATTTTCACCGCCATCGCGCCAGTTTTTCTGCCGCGCGCAGACCGCCCAGGCGCCGAAACAAATCGCCGCGATGAAAACCGCGTTTTGGAAAAGCGCCTGCACGCTCAAAATCGCCAGCGTCGTCAGAACTCCCGTGCGCCGCCAGGTCGGATTTTGCAGAAACCAGCCCGCCGCCGCCGTGGCAAGCAGGATGGTCAGGCTGCCCAAACCGAACGCCCGCAATGAATCGCCAAACATGATGACGGTGCTGTTGAGCGTGAGCAGCACCAATCCAAGCAGAGGCGGTGCGCGCCGGATTTTCCAGACGGCGAGCCACAACGCGGCGGACAGCGCCAACCCGATTAAAATGCCCAGCAGCCGCAGGCTCAAATCGGTTTGTCCCAGCCCGAGCCCCTGCCATCCCGCCACCAGCAGCGGCATCAGCACGGGGAACGAGTCCTTCGACATCTCGGACAAGGAATGACGGCCGGACAAGTTGATGAGATTGACTTCGTCCCGCCAGAAGCCGCCGACGCGCCACAGAAAGTAAAAATTCAGGCATATGGCAGCCAGGGTGACGGCAAGTGCCAAAATCCATTCCGGCCGGCGTGAAATCGTTTTTGCCAGCCCCCGGAAATTTGCGTTCGCCGCCATAGAATTGGCGTGAAGATAAGGATGATTCCGGCCCGTGGCACGCAAGAATTCGCCGAAATAGAGCTTGCAACCGGAATTTCGGCGGCTATTATTTGCGGCTCTTTAACGAAAGAATTTATGGCACGCATTTGTGAATTAACCGGCAAACGCCCGATGAAGGGCAGCATCATCTGGCGCTCGGGTAAACCGAAGAAGCAGGGCGGCATCGGCACGCACATCACCGCGATCACCAAGCGCAAGTTCCAGGTGAACTTGCAGCGCGTGAAGGCGCAAATGCCCAACGGCGAAATCCGCTACATCCGCGTGGCCGCCAGCGCCATCAAGAAAGGCCTCGTCACGAAGGCGCCCAAGCGCACGTGGAAGAAGCCGGAAGCAGAAGCTGTGAAGGCCTGATCGAAACGAGGGCGGAGAATTGAAGATGGAGGATGGCGCGAGTCATCCTCCGTTTTGTTTTCCATCCTCAATCCTCAATCCTCCATCTTCGCTTCAATTCCCCGCCAGTCCGGCGCGGCGTTTGATGTCCGCAATGTCGGCCTTTTCAATGAACGTGATGAGTTCGTGCCAGGCGGGGCTGAAATTGAATCCGCCGTTCTGCATTTCATCAATCGCCTGTTCCTTGGCCCAGCCGCAGACGGTGATGCGATACATCGCGCACATCATGCCGGTGCGGTCGGCGCCGCGCTCACAGTGGACGAAGGCCGGCAAATTATTTGTGTCAGTGACAACTTTCAGAAATTGAACCACCTCTTCCGTGTCACCGCGCCACGGTTCCATTTCAAACCGCACGCTTTTCAAGCCGGTGCCGGCCACCTTGTCCTTGTCCGAATGCCACGCGCGCAGGTTGACGACCGTCTTGACGCCCATCGCCTTCAATTGCCTCATGCCCGCCGCCGTCGGCTGCGCGCCGCGATAAAGACTGGCCGTGACTTGAAAACAATTTTTGACGCCGGCGACCTGGATGGGCTGCGCCCAATTCGCCGGGCGATTGGTTGAAGGCTGCGCCGGGGCGGCGGTTGCCGCGAAAAACAGAAGAGCCGCGGCCGCCAGAAGATTTTCCCGCCGCCAGTTCATTTCACTTGTCCTTGAACCGGTGCATCGTCGCGCGCTTGAGTTCCCGGTCCGACTCGCGCTTTTTCAAATCCTCGCGCTTGTCGAACGTCTGCTTGCCCTTGCCGACGCCCAGCGCCACTTTCACCTTGCCGTTCTTCCAGTAAAACGCCAGCGGCAACAGCGCGTTGCCCTTCACCGCCGCCAGGCCGAACAGTTTCCGGATTTCCGATTTGTGCAGGAGCAGTTTGCGCGGCGCCTTCGGCTCGTGGTTCTGGAGGTTGCCGTGCGAGTATTCGTCAATGTGCGCGTTGTAAAGCCAGACCTCGTCCTTCTCCACGCGCGCGAAGGCGTCGGCGATCTGCCCCTTGCCCGCGCGCAGCGACTTGACCTCCGTGCCGTGCAGCACGATGCCCGCCTCGAACGTTTCGAGGATGTGATAATCGCGCCGGGCCTTGTGGTTGGTCACGATGTCGGCCATGACCAATTTTAGACTTGGGATTGACGATTTACGAGTGAATTTGAAGACGAGAGGCGATTCGTAAATCGTAAATCGCCAATCGTAAATGGCCTACTTCTTCCGGCGCTTCTTGGGCTGTGGGCGGACCAGTTCGGTCAATTCCGGCATTTCCCAGCCGATTTTGTCCTCCAGGATTTCGCGCAACGCGATGTCCGCCATGCCCATCCCGGCGGGCACGTCCACCAGCGGGCGGCTCACGCCGCCGCCGCCGGCATTCAACTGGCGCACCCGGCGCGAAATCAGGTTCACCAGCACGTTGGGGTTGCCAACCTTCTCGGCGGCTTTTCTGCAAAGTTCAGCGTTCATTACGTTTATTAAAGAGCCGCAAAGATTACCTGCTGCCTGTTGTAATGCAATAACAAAAATTCCTTCAAATTTGCGCCCGTTTCAGGCATTTTGCCACGGAATTTTATGGCCGCCTCAAAATCATTCGACCTGAACCAGTTTCTCGCCACCCGCACCGAAGCCGTCAACCGCGCGCTCGACAAGTTCCTGCCGCCGGAAAAGACCAAGCCCGCCACCATCCACAAGGCCATGCGCTACTCGCTCTTTGCCGGCGGCAAACGGATGCGGCCCGCCTTGTGCCTGGCCGCAGCCGAGGCCTGTGGCGGCAGTGACGAAGCCGACGCCTGCCGCTGGCCTGCGCCGTCGAGTGCATCCACACCTACTCGCTCATCCACGACGATCTGCCGGCGATGGACAACGACGATTTCCGCCGCGGCAAGCCGACCAACCACAAGGTCTTCGGCGAAGGCATCGCCGTGCTGGCGGGCGACGCGCTGCTGACGCAGGCGTTTGAAATCGCCGCGCAATGCAAGAAATTCCCGCGCTACCCGCACGCGCAAATCATTCTGGAAATCGCCAGGGCGTCCGGCTCGCTTGCAACTGATTGCCGGGCAGGTCGCCGATCTGGAAGGCGAAGGCAAAAAACTTTCGGTGGCCGAGCTGAAATTCATCCACGAGCGGAAGACCTCCGCCCTGCTCTGCTGCTCCGTCCGGCTCGGCGGCATGAGCGCCAACTGCCCGCCCGCGCAACTCGCGGCCCTCACCGACTTCGGCTACCACGTCGGCCTGGCGTTCCAGGTGATTGACGACATCCTGGACGTGACCCAGACCAGCGAGCAACTCGGCAAGACGGCTGGCAAGGACGCGGCCGTGCAAAAGGCGACCTACCCGGCCATCGTGGGCTTGGAGAAATCGCGAAAGATTGCGGCGCAACTGACGGACAAGGCGTTCGCCGCACTGGAAATTTTCAAAGGCAACGGCGTCGCCCTCGAAGCGCTGGCGGAATTTCTCTTGAAGCGGGAGAAATAATCCAAAGGCAACCGCCATTCCTCAAATAAACCATTCGTGGGACATTCTCAAAAAGTTCCAAATTGAAGCCGTTCACTGTGTTGAGGAATGGCAGTCGGTCAGCCTCCGTCGGCGCTCACAGAGCGTCGCTACACGACCTTTTGCTCACGGTCTCGGCCACGTTTACCCCGACGATTGTCCTTTAGGTGCTTGAAATTCAGGTAGTTGCCATGTTTCTTGCGTCTAACATCACCGAAACATCGTCTAACCCTCGCGGAGCACCGGCTAACATGAGGGAAACACCGTCTAACATCGTCGGATCAGGCTCTGGCATGATCGAAACACCGTCTGCCATCATCGGCGCTTTGTCTAACATCAGAGAAACGCCGTCTGGAATTACCGGCACAGAATCCAACGTCGGGTGAACTTCCTCTGGAATCAGCGGCGCACGGGAGCATCCACGCGGCGAGGCGGAACGGTTTTTCTGTCTTGGCTATCCGTTTCAGATTGGCAACACTCCATCGCTGGCAACCAGCGACATCACTGGTTTCAATGTGATGGGCCCGTAGCTCAATTGGTTAGAGCAGAGCACTCATAATGCTTTGGTTCTCGGTTCAAGTCCGAGCGGGCCCACCAGCCTTCGCTCTCCGCTGCGCTCCGAGCTGCGGCTCGGCAGGCCAGTAATGATTTCAGGCGTTCTTCAATTTCAAAATCTCCTCGCGCAATTGCAGCGCCAGTTGCTTGCGGTTCGCACCGGTTCGTTGAACGGTCGCAAAGCGGACTGCGGCGCGGACGGTGCGTTTGCCCAGCAGGTTCAGCAGGTGGGGAATGATGGCATGGTCGCCCCAGTAACAAATCTCCGCGCCCGCGTCGCCGTCGTCGAGCGCGTAGCGAATGCAGCCGATGGCGAGGGGATGGCTGGATTGCGCCGCCGGCTCCAGCAGCGACGATTTGAACGGCAGGACCGTCGAGCCGTCGCTGCTGGTCCCTTCGGGAAACAACACCACGAGCGCGCCCTGGTTCAGCGCGGCTTCGATCTCATCGTTCACCCGGCCGACGTGCGTGCGGCGTTCGCGGTTGACGAACACCGTTCCGCCCAATTGCACGAGCCAGCCCAAGACCGGCCAGGATTTCACTTCGGCCTTGGAAACGAACACCGCCGGGGTGAAGGACGAAATCACGAGAACATCCAGATAACTCAAATGATTGGAGATCAGCAGGCCGCGGGTTGGAACCGGCCCGGAGACCCGCGGTTTCAGATTGAAAATCTTCAATATGCGCCGGGCATGGCGTTGCACCCAGAGCGCGCGGGCGGCTGACGTTGTCTGTTCAGGGCGGAAGGCGTTGTGCAGCAGAAAATTCAAACCTGCCGCGAGCAGGGCGCCGGCAAGCCAGAGAAGTCTCCCGCTGCCGCGGAGCGGATGCCGGCACAGCCCATTCATCCGCGAATTTCAAACGCGATGGCGGCGCGGGTCAATCCAGAAATCGCTGCCGGGCGGCAGGGGACAGCGTTTCCAAATCCATCAGGGTGAGGAAATCAATGGTCTTGAACCGCCGGTCCAGCGCCGGCGGTCCGCAGATTTTCGCGCCGAGCGACAGGTAGGCGCGGAGCAGTTTGGGAATTGCCACCGGCTCGGCGGCAAGGTGGCTCAACGAACAATCGTATTCCGGTCGCGGCCGGGTCCGGAATTTAACCGGCGCGAGGTGTCTGCGGCAAAGATCCGCGTAAGCCGATGCCCCGGCCGCCGCGTCCTGCGACGTGAGCGAACTGCATCCCAGGAGATAACGCGCCCCGCGCTGTTGAGAGTAGTCCGCGATCCCCTTCCAGAGCAGCCCCAGCACGATGAGGTTGCGGTGTCCGCGGTGGACGCACGCGCGGCCCAACTCGACAATTTCCCGGCGAAAAGGCTCGAACATTGCAAACTCAAATTCCTGCGCGGAGTAATAACCGAGGTTTTCCGCGGCATTCAATCCGGTCTGCAGGCGGTAGGTGCCGGCGATGGTTTGCGACGGCAGATGCTCGACGACAAGATGGTCGCAGACGGCGTCGAGCGGGTCTTCGTCGCGGCCGCTGATGCAGGATTCCGCGAAGCCTTCGTTGAGTTCGACGTTGAACACCTCAAATCGCAGCCGCTGCGCCGCGCGGATGTCGCCGGCATCCCGCGTCAGCCGGACGGCGTAATGCTCCGGCGCGCTGACAATCAAACGGATTGGCTGGCTGACTGACGGCACGCCGCCAACTTGCCAATTGCGTGTGACGGTCGCGTGTCGGCCCGGTGAATTTGAGGCGGATTTGCGAAGAGCTATTTCGCCGGAGCCTTATTTGCACTGGTTTCGCTGCGTGATTGGAGTTGTTTTTCCAAATAGCCATCCTCCGGCGCGTCCAGCCAGGCGGTCAGCCAGATATTGCCGAGCATCTGCCCGGCCTTGACCAGTTGCCCGTCGAGAAATGGCAAGCCTTCCATGCCTTTGCCGGCTTCGCCAGTGAGCTGGCCGTCCTTTTCCAACTGGTAAAGCGGCTCAACCAGTTTGTTCTGCGCGACAACATAATTCACCGCCGCCCGAAACATCCCATCCGGCTGTTGCGCGGCGGCGATGCGTTCGGCGGGATGGATTTTGCCGGTGAGATTGCTCACGTTGATGCCGCCGGTAATTTTGAAATAGCCGCCGTCAATCCAGGCGTGGAAGGCAGAGTCGGTTGTGTAACCATGCGGATTGTCGCCGAGCCAGCCATGGTGATACATCGTGGTGTGCAGCGGCTGTGAGCCGTCGCCGACAAAATGCCCCATCACGCCCATCACGTAAATGCAGTCGGCCTGGGCGTTGGCGATTTCCTCCGGCGTGCCGCCGAACTGGCGGAATGTCTTGAGCACGCTGAAATCCGATTTCAGCTTCTCGTAATTTTCGGTGATCGCCCACGGCAGAAACCCGCTCAATTCCCGCGTGTGGTCGGCGTCCCGCGCCGGGTCAATCGGCGGAAACCGGTCGGGATGCGCAGCGCGCGCCCGGGCGATGTCGGCGACGAAATCGTAGCGCAACGGCGGCAGCGTCTCCGGCGTCAGGTCGTAAAGTTTCAAATCCTCCAAATCCAGGTAATGGTCCGGGCCGTTGACATGCGCCAGGGGCAAATCTGTTCCCGTCCGGGTGTCCGTCACGTTCCGCCAGCGGTCCGGCTCGCCCGCCAGATATTCGATGCGCCCCTTCAGCACGGGCGTCAGTTGAAACCCGCCAAAATCCGCCGGCAACGACGCCAGCGCCAGTTCGTTGATGGCGTGATGGCCTTCGTAATCCCATGCACCGGCATTGAAGGCAAATGCGCCGGAGACAACCGCGACTGCGAACCAGTTTGTTTTCATGCTTTTCAAATATGCACGAACTCTAGCAAAGACCCCGCCGTTGCCAAAGAGAATCCGCTGCAGGTTGAAAATCCGTGTTCATCCGCGTTTATCATGGTTAAATTGGGTCCGTGAAAATCATCACCGACGAACGCTGCACGAGCTACGCGAGCGAAGGCCACCCCGAACGGCCGGAGCGCATCTCCGCCAGCGTCGAACGGTTGAAGCGCCAGACGGAACTGCCGCTCGTCTGGGCCGCGCCGGGGAATGTGGCGGACGGTCAAATCCTCCGCGCCCATTCGCCGGAACATCTGGCGCGGCTGCAAATCCCGCGCGATTTCGACGGCGACACGCCTTATCACGACAATATCGCCAGCCTAGCGCGCGCGTCGGTGGGCGCGGCACTGGAGGCCTCGAAAGTCGCCCGCGGCGGTGAAAATGTTTTCAGCCTCATGCGCCCGCCCGGCCATCACGCCACGCCCAGCCACGCGATGGGTTTTTGCTATTTGAACAACATCGCCATTGCCGTGCTGGAAGCCCGCGCAACCAGCACGGAGCGCGTCGCCATTTTTGATTTCGACGTCCATCATGGCAACGGCACGGAAGCCATTTTGCTGGACCGGCCCGGCTGCGCGTTTCTTTCCATCCACCAATTTCCGTGTTATCCCGGCACCGGCGCCGCAAACGCCGGCGAAAACTGCTTCAATTATCCCGTCGCGCCGGGCGAGTCGCGGGAAGTTTGGCGCGCCACGCTCGCCCGCGCCCTTGGCGATTTGAACGCTTTCCAGCCCGACCTCATCGCCGTGTCCGCCGGGTTCGACGCCTACGTGCGCGACCCGCTGGCGGACGGCGCGCTGGAGGCGGAGGATTTCCACTGGCTCGGCCGGGAATTGCGCGCGTTGAATATCCCATTCTTCAGCCTGCTCGAAGGCGGTTACAGCAGCGATTTGCCGGAATTGATTCTTGCCTATCTCAAAGGCGTGGAAGGGAAATAATCCTGGCGAACTGTCGAAAAGCATTTCGTCTGGACTATCGAAGATGAAAGTTTAACGTCCAATCAACAAAGTCCGAGCTCATGGCACATGATGAATTCAAATCGAATCGCGTTCGGCCAGCATTCAGAGTTTTGGCTGCGGTGCTTGCTCTCATATTTTTGACAACCATAGCTTTCGATTTTGCTTCATTGGGATCCGCCGACTACAAATTTCAAATTTCGGGAATTATCTGTGCGGTAATTTTCCTGTTTGTTTCATTTACTGGGCGGGGACCGAAATGGCTGCGATAATCTTCCCAATGACCGTCCTCGAAGCGATTCAGAAAAGCGCGGATTTCCTGGGCAAAAAAGGCGTCGAGTCGCCGCGCCTGCAAACCGAATTGCTCCTCGCGCATCTGCTCAAAATGCCGCGCATGAAGTTGTATCTGAACTTCGAGCGCGCGCTGACGCCGGCGGAAACGGATGCGCTGCGCGAATTCGTCAAACGCCGCGGCCAGCGCGAACCGCTCCAGCACATCACCGGCTCGACTTCGTTTTGCGGATTTGAAATTGCCGTGAACCGCCATGCGCTCGTGCCGCGGCCGGAAACGGAACTGCTCGCGGAACTCGGCTGGAATTTTTTGGCGGAGCGCCGAGCACCAGCCCGGCTTGATCCGATCGGTCTTCAACAAGCCGAGCCGGTGCTCGGCGCTCCATCGGCCTTGGATTTCGGCACCGGCACCGGCTGCATCGCCATCGCGCTGGCGGCAAAATGTCCGAACGCAAAAATCACCGCGATGGACATTTCGCCGGAAGCGCTGGCGCTGGCCAAACAAAATGCGGCGGCGAACAAAGTCGCCGAACGGATTGAATTTCTGCAAGGCGACGGGTTTGCGGCGCTGTCTGGCGGAACGGAGCGCGGGCGGCCCGCCCGCGAGTTGGACGTGAACGCGCGGGCGAGCCGCCCGCGCTCCTTTGACCTCGTCATCAGCAATCCGCCTTACATTCCGTCCGCCGAAATCGCGACGCTGGAGCCGGAAGTGCGCGATTTCGATCCGCGCGCCGCGCTCGACGGCGGCGCGGACGGGCTGGATTTTTATCGCAAGCTCGCGGCGGAAGCGAAACCGTTCCTCAAACCGGACGGGAAAATCATGCTGGAATTCGGCGACGGCCAGGCCGAGGCAATCCGGAACATTTTTGAAGACGAAAAGTGGATTGTCGAAGCGGTGAAGGAGGATTACAGTCAGCGCGCCAGAATTTTGATTGCGCGACTTGAACGGATTTTATAACCACGGATTAACACGGATGGACACAGATAAAAAAACACAGTCGCGAATGTCGAAGTAGAACATCCGTGTTTATCCGTGTCCATCCGTGGTTAAATTGAATTTCACATGGAAAGTTTTTTGATCAAAGGCGGCGTGCCGTTGCACGGCGAAGTGGCCATCAGCGGCAGCAAGAATGCCGCGCTGCCCATCATGGCGGCGGCGCTGCTCACCGACGAGCCGTGCGTCATCCGCCGCGTGCCGAACTTGAGCGACACGCGGTTCATGGCGCAAATCCTCGAATCGCTCGGCGCGCAGGTGAAATTTGCCGGCGGCACGCTCACCGTCCACGCGCAAAAAATCCGCGGCTATGCGGATTACGATCTCGTCCGCAAGATGCGCGGCTCGATCTGCATCGCCGGGCCGCTGCTGGGGCGGTTGAACAAGGCGCGGGTGTCGCTGCCGGGCGGCTGCATCATCGGCGCGCGGCCGATCAATCTGCATTTGAAAGGCTTCGAGGCGCTCGGCGCGAAAATCAAAATCGAAGGCGGCTACGTGGACGCGACGGCGAAAAAACTGGCCGGCGCGGCGATGTTTCTCGGCGGACGCGCCGGCTCGACGGTGCTCGGCACGGCGAACGTGATGATGGCGGCGACGCTGGCCGAAGGCGTGACGGTCATCGAAAGCGCGGCGTGCGAGCCGGAAGTGGTGGACCTGGCGAATTTCCTGAACGCGATGGGCGCGAAGATTTCCGGCGCGGGCAGCCCGACCATCACCATCACCGGCGTCGAAAAATTGCACGGCGCGGAGCACGAGGTCATTCCCGACCGCATCGAAGCGGCGACGTTTGCCATCGCCGCCGCCGCGACGAACGGCGAAGTCACCATGCGCGGCGCGCGGGCGGATCATTTGCGCGCGGTGATTGACAAACTGAACGAGGCGGGCGTGGGCGTCGAAAAGCGCGGCGCAAATCTGATCGTCCGGCGGAAGGGAAAATTGAAGCCGGTGGACGTCACGACGCTGCCGTATTCCGGTTTCCCGACGGACGTGCAGGCGCAGATGATGGCGCTGATCACGCTGGCGCCGGGCATCAGCATCATCACCGAGCGGATTTTTGAGTCGCGCTTCATGCACGTGAGCGAGCTGGCGCGGCTGGGCGCGGACATTGAAATCGAAGGGCCGAGCGCGATTGTGAAGGGCGGCCGGCCGTTGAGCGGCGCGCCGGTGATGGCGAGCGATTTGCGCGCGTCGGCGGCGCTGGTGATCGCCGGGCTGGCGGCGAAAGGCACGACGCAGGTGAACCGCATTTACCATCTGGACCGCGGCTACGAGCAGATGGACGCGAAGCTGCGGAAACTCGGCGCGCGGATCCAGCGCGTCGAGGAAAAGTGAATTTTGTAAAGTCCGAAACAATCGGGACTGCTCTTTATGGAAACCCAAACCGATATTTGCAGAGAAATCCTCCATCACTTCCTTGACAGGTGGACTGTTGATGAGGTTAGGAACGCGGACAGTGTCGCATCAGGCCGTGCTTGAACCTCCACTGCGAAGAACCGTCCGCACACTCCGCGAGGTGGCTCTTTTTGAACAGCCGGGCCACCGGAACGTCAAAAACGTTCGTTTTTGCCATTTTAGGTGGGATTGTGTTGTTGACGTAAAATTCAGATGATACGCGGAAATCCTCCCTCTCCGCCGCGAAGCGGGGGAGAGGGCTGGGGTGAGGTGGCACTGATTTCAATTGAAAAATGAAATCCCCTCACCCTGACCCTCTCCCCGCTTGGGCGGGGCGAGGGAAACTTCCGTCAAGTGCATAATCCCCATTTTAGGGCCATTTTGATGAAAAATGGGGTATTCCAGACGATTCCGCGGTTTCCCGGAATGATTCCGCGAACTCGCCGGATTCATTCGGAGGACTCTCCAGACGATTCCGCGAACCCTCCAGATCATTCCGCGAACTCCCGGAACGGTTCCGCGAACCCGTGGAATCATTTTTAGAACCCGCGGAATGGTTCAGGGAACCCAAAAATTCTCTCCGCGAGCGCGTAAAATCCATCCGGGAACACCCGGCAGACGCCGTGGAACGCGCGAAAGGAGTTTAAGAGGCCGTCTCCAAGGCTTGAGCAAACATAAAATAATGGGTCCGTCCCGGGTATTTGCAGGAACGACCCTTTTAATTTCAACGGCGCAGGGGCGCGGACAGTGTCGCATCAAGCAGACGCTTGAAACTCCACGGCGAAGAACTGCCCGCGCTCCGGAGATTATTTCCCGGAAACAGAATTTGTGGCGGGTGACAGGTGACGGGTGACGCGAGCGGCATCACTTGCCACTTGTCACCCGTCACGTCATTTGATGGCGCGTTTCCGCCGCCGCTGCGCCATGGCGCGACGAGTTCATACGGCGAGCAGTTCGCGGCGGCCCGCGTAAATGCGCGCCTGCCGTTGGGCCTGGCGCAGCGCGGCGGCGGTTTTTTCCTCGAACAACACCGGGAACACCAGCAGGGGATAAAACGTCACCCAGGCCAGCGCCGCCGCCTCGTTGGCCGCGCGCCGCAGCGGGGCGTTGAATTCCGGCAGCGCCCCGTCCAGTTGCTCCGCGAGGAGCCGGGTCTTGAGCCGCTCGAACTCGGTCTCCCGCGTGGCGCGGAACGGAGCCGGCGGCGCGGGCCGCAGCTCGAAGCGCGTTTCGGGGCCGAATTCCGTCGGCACCCTGGTTTTCATTGTGTTCATGTCATTCCTTTCGTTCATGGTTTGGTTCAAAAGCGAAAAACCCGCGATTGACTGGCAATCGCGGGTTTTTCAAAAATCTCCTGTTGGTTCAGAATTTCAAACCCCCGACGCCCCAATGACGCGAGCCGCGCTGCCAGACGGCCATGCAGCCATCCACCGGCAGGTGCTTCAACGTCATGATTGCGAACCTGATTTTCATCTTCAACCGGCGGTAAGAAACACCATTCCCGCCCGGATGTCAAATGCTTTCTGCCGGCCGTTTTTTTGCGCTAAAAATGCGTTGTCGGACGGCGGCTTGGTGCTAGATTGATTTCAGTCATGAGCGAGCAATTACGAATGGTCACCTGCGGCTGGTGCGAGACCAAGGTCTTCATCCCCGGCGATCTCGCGCCCCTGGCCGCAGTCCCCTGCACCAAATGCGGCCATCCCATCATGATGCCGATGATGCTGCGGCAATTCGAACTGCGGAGCATCGTCGGGGCCGGCGGCATGGGCACGGTGTATCGCGCCTGGGACACGACGCTGGAACGCATGGTGGCGGTGAAGTTGATGAAGAAGGAATTGCTCCAGGACACCAAGGCGCTGGAGGCGTTTTATCGCGAGGCCCGCGCCTGCGCCCGGCTGAACCACACGAACATCATCCACCTTTACACCTTCGATGAATGGGAGGGCCAGCAGTATCTCGTCATGGAACTGGCCGACCGCGGCAGCCTCGACGCGCGCATTGAAAAACTGCGCCTCCTGCCCGAACTCGACGTGCTCGACATCGGCATCAAAATCGCCTCCGCCCTCGACATGGCGCTCAAATACGACCTGCTCCACCGCGACATCAAGCCGGGCAACATCCTGTTCAACGCCGACCACGAACCGAAGCTGGTGGACTTCGGCCTCGCGCGCAAGGCTGACATCGAGCACGAAGTCGAGGACGTGACCTGGGGCACGCCGTATTATGTCGCGCCGGAAAAAATCAAACGCGAGCCGGAAACTTTCCTGTCCGACATGTATAGCCTCGGCGCGACGATGTATCACGCGATGACCGGCCACGTGCCGTTCGACGCGCCCACCATCGAGGAAGTCATCGTGGCCCAGGTCAACACGCCATTGACGCCGCCGAACCTGGTCGTGCCCGAAATCACCCAGCCGACGAGTGACGCGATGGTGAAGGTGCTGGCCAAAAACCCGGGCGACCGTTACTTAAGCTACGACGAATTCATCATGACCCTCGAGGCGGCGCGCAGCCTGCTGCTGCGGCAGCAATCCCTGGCACCGCAGACCCAGGCGAAATCAAAGGGGCTGACGAGCTGGTGGAAACGGCAATAAAAACGGCCGGCGCAGGGCCGGCCGTGGGTGCCAAACAATTCCGCCTCCAATCAATTGCTGGTTGATTTCTTTTTTGCAGGTTGGGCGGCGCCGCCGTAGCGAATTGTGGTCGCATCCAGTTTGCCTTCAGCGTTCTTCTTGTAAGCGCCGCGCACCGGATCGCCGACCACGCCATCGGACAAAATCGCCGGCTTGTCATCCTTGGTGATCATCGTTTCGGACGTGATTTCAAACGTGCGCTGGCCGACCGTCAACGTCATCGCATTCGTGTCCAACGCGGTCACCGTGCCGCGGAACGACGTCGTGGAGGGCGTCGCACGTTTCTTGGCCGCCGGTTTCGGGGCCGGAGCCGGAGGCGTGGTCGCCGGCGGCGGAGCTACGACCGGTGCAGGCACCGGCGCGACCGGCGGTGGCGGAGTCGCCGCCGGATTGGGGTTGTTTTGCGCGAGAGCCAACGCGGGCACCACGAGGATGGCCGCGGCGCACAGGGCGAGGACCGGGAGTTTAGCAAGTTGCTTTTTCATTTCGCTTGAGGGTTGAGGTTTGGTTTCGGAACGTCCAATGAAATCGCAGGTGATTCACATGAATTTTACCACGGGCCTTCCGTCAGCAGGGCCGTGATGTTGCGCGCGAGATCCTCCGCCAGCAGCGGCGTTGACTGGCGTTCGGAATCCGCCAAGTCCGTCCCCACCTGGACGAGCGTGTAGCCTTTCACATCGTTCTTTTCGAGCAAAACCTTCCCCGTGGCGCGGTCGCGCACCATGACATGCGCGGTGACGTCCACGCGGAAACTTTCGGTCGTCGTCACATCCGACCGCAAATAGCTCACACCCTCGCGGTGATAATCGGTGATGACACCGGTGACCACCACGTCACCGGCATCGCGCGTCACAAGGCGATAAGTGCCGTCCGTTTGCAGTTGCTCGCGCAATGCCTGGGTCACCGCGTCGCCCAGCCGCGGCTGCAGCGTCTGGTTGTTGAAGGGAACGACCTGGATGGATTTTGCGCCGGCGACCACGTTGTTGACCGGCCCCAGGTGGTATCCCGCGCAACCGGCGGACAGAAGCGCCGCCAGGCAAATCGTGAAAAATGTCAGCGAACGCATTTCAACTGGCCGGCGGAGCCGGGGCGGCCGGCACTGCCGATTTGAGCTGTTCGATGCGCTGGCGCGCCTGCGCGGCGAGCGGCGAATTGGGATCCAACTGCACCACCTGGCTGTAATAAACCAGCGCGCCATCCCGCTTCTGCCGCGCGTTCAACATCTTGTTGTGCTCATAAAACAGCGCGATCCTGAAATTTCCCTCCACTTGCTGCGTCTTCAGGGAGGCGATGGCCTTTTGCGCATCCGGCACCCGTTTGTCGGAGGGGTAAAGCGTGATGAAATCCGTGTAAGCCGCGATGGCCTGGCCGGCGGTGCCCTGGTCATACTCGGCGGTGGCCGCCTGTTTTTGATACGCGACGCCTTCGCGGTAAAGCGCGTCCGACGCAATGGTGGGCTGGCTGTAATACCGGTCGGCGGCGGCGGCGTAGGCCTGCACCGCGTCGGGGTAATTCTTCTGCTTCTCCCGCGCCGCGCCGATGCGCATCTGGGCGTGCGGCGCGACATCGCTGAACGGCCCGTTGGTGACGATGGTGCTGAACAGCTTGGCCGTTTCATCCATCGAAGGGTAGAGCGGGACAGTGCCCCAGAACACCCGGAACCACTCGCCGCCGAGAAAGCGGTTGGCGATCTCGTATTGGCGCCAGGACACTTCCTCAAAATAATCGCTGCGCGGATATTTTTGGATGATGGCCTGATAGGCGTTGAACGCGGCCTCATCCTTGCCTTTGACCTCGAGGCAGCGGCCGATGAGATATTCGGCGGCCGGCGCGTAATCGGACAACGGCCACACGCGCAGGACGCGGTGCGCCGCATGGAGCGTCACGTCGTAGTTCTGGTTGGTGAACGACTGCTCCGCCACCTCCTGTTGCAGCTTGGCGTTCGGGCGCTGCCAGTCGGCCTTCGTGCCATACGGCTCATAATACCAGCCCTCGCCCGGCGTATAATAGAACGGCGCGGGCGCGCGGAACGGCAGCAACGCCACCAGCGCAAACAACAAGGACAGCATCCAGAACCGGCGATTCATCGGGGAAACGGTAGCGGTGTGGACATGGGTTGCAAGTTGAAAGTTACCAAAAAATTTCCGGCCCCCCAGTCCACTGTCCACAGTCAAACCAGTCCGCCCGCAACTGTGGACTCAAAACTGTGGATTGTTTCAGCCGCGATAAACAATCACCAGCCCGTAATCCGTCATCACCTTCTGCGTCTGCACGTCGAAGTGCTCGTAATTGATGGTGTGGAGGCTGATGATGTTGTGCTCGCCGATGTCCGCCAGCACCTTCGTGACCATCTCGTCAAACTTGTCGTGGCCGGCGTCAATGCATTTGTCGTGGCGCATGGTCCGCACGCGCATTTGTCGGTCCGCGCCCCGGGCCACGGCCTCGAGCGGCACGGCCGCCTTCTTGATGAGGCTTTCGCCGGGCGTGGTCCGCACCGGCACCTTGAGATGGAACTCCACCTTGGCGGCGGCGGACGACGCCATGGCGCTGGGCGCGAGACTCGGCGCATGGGGCTCCTCGGCGGGCGCCGGAACGTCCTTGGCCGATTTTTCAGGGATGGTGAGGGTCTCGCCACACGTCGGACACGGGAGTTCCGAACCGGCGCCGGCGCTGTCCACGGCCAGTTCCTGACCGCAATTGGGGCAGTTAAAGATAATTTCCATAAGCGGGATCTGGGTTGATGGTGCTCCAGAGTAGCAGCGCGGCATTTTGAAGCCAGAAAAAAACTTCGCGATTTGATTCCTTGGCACCGTCTTCGAAGGCCGGAAGCCGCGGCTGGAAGCCGCCGTCACCAGCAGCCAGGATGGCTGCCTCGGTGTGGAGGCGCGCTTCCAGCGTGCCAGTGCGGGCGGCATCCTGCGGTCAATTCCGGGGCAGCGCCGAAATGCGCCCTCCATGACGTTTCCCACTCAATCCTTCCCGCCAAGCGCAATCACCACGCCCGCGTCAAACCGCAGCACGCACACGCCAAAATCCAGCGTCACCCTGCCCGCTTCGTCCACGCGCCGGAAGATTTCCGGCACCCGATGCACTTGTTTGCGCCCGTCACCGTCCGGCGACGCCATCAACTCCACCACACCCGCCTTGCGCAAAACCGTGAGGTGCTTGCCCATCTGATTGGGTGTGCGACCCGCCTTGGTCGCCAGATCCCTCACCGTGAGCGACTGCCCGCCGGCCAATTCGCGCAGCACCACCCACCGCGCCGGGTCAGCCAGCACCGAGAGCAACTTGCTGGGGTTGTCAAAAAACGCCTGCGGCAAGCAAGCTGGCGCACTTGACGGATTGGAATTGGTGTCGGGAGGTTGGCCATTCATACCGGAATCCTACAAAATCGCCAAGCAAATAGCAAATAGGGTCGCATAAAGGCGGATACATCACGAACGGATAGCAATTGAGGTCGCGTAGAGGCACATAAAATACGAACCGCCAGAGCCGGAATACAAATGGCGACTCGCCCAATACAAACGGGAGGGCGTCCGATACAAATGAGCGTGCCGGGAACACGAAAGCGTGAAGCCACAATACAAACGGCGGCTCCGCAATACGAAATGCCGGCGCGGGAACACGAACGGCAGCCGACCGAATAAGAAATCGAGCGTCCAGAATACGAGAGGTTGGGGTGGAAATACGACTGTCAACCGTGACGATAGTGGTGTCTCAAATTCAGACCCGTGGTGTCTCAAATTCAGACATACGGCTGAAAAGACAAGCCAACTCGTGGTCAAAAACGGTGTATCTACGTGGCATTACAAGTGCTTTACTTGATTTGCTATGGTCAACAAAACCAGTTTGTTAATAACTGCGGTGCTGAATCTGTTCCTCGCCGGCCTGATGGCCAAGCTGTGGGAGAGTTTCAACAAGCGAGCTCCAGTGGGTTATCAAGACGGGTCCGGATTCCATTACGGCATCAATAAACACTGACCGCGAATCTTGCGGTTTGGACATGTCTGACGCCGGAAAACTGACCGGCTGAATTGGGTTATTGTCGCATTCCTCCTTGGTTGCCCTCTCCATTCGACAGCGAAGTTATTTTCCCACTGACTTGATCCGCGCGACCAGAGCGGCGCGAACCGATGCGCCTTGGCGTTTCGGGGCGGGTTGCAAAATTGGATTCTAATCGGATGTGCCAGGTTGATGGCCATCCCGGCATCTGTTCGTGCCTACTGCGTAACCACGCGATAGAACCGCGTTGTGAACCGGCTGGCGGTCAAATCGGCAAATCCGAAGTCTCCGGGTTCACCATCCTGCACCGCAGTGCCAATGGTGGTCCAGTTCGTCAGGTCGGTGGAAGCCTGAACCGCGTAAGTGAAGGCCGGGTCGGCGGAGAATTCCAAATGCATCGCCGCAAACTGACCGCCCACGGCGAGGCTGTTGACGGAGTCGGGAGGATTGATGGAGAGATCCGTAACTGGATCGGGAGAATGGGCGTAAAGGTCGGGAATCCTCAAGGCTCGATAAAGCCGATATCCGTGGTAGCTGGTATTGGTGTTGGCGTAATCAAAAAACGACAGATCAAACACCACCTGCGGCACCGGGTCATGGGTATATTCTATGACCCGAGCCATGCTCGCACCCGACGAGTAGGGACTTGGGGGGCTGCCGTTGATATAACTGACGGAACCATAAGTGACCAGCACGTCCCGGGTCGGGGGAAGCCACTGCGTTTTCCCGAAGATCGGACTATATAGCTGGTCACCGCCGGCAGCCATCGAATCCCACACTTGGGACACTTCCATGTTTGTCTCATTGATGCTGTATTCCACACCCCGGCTGTAATTGCTCTGGTCAAGAACGGGAGGATCGAATGGATCGGCCCGGAAATTGCCGTTGTCAAAAGTGAGAAGCGTGCCTTGCGGCGTGAGCATCAGCGAATGTTCCGCGTAGTTCCACTCGAACGGCGTCCCCACGGGAGCAAGCAAGTATGGTCGGAAGTTGGCGCCCTGAAGATTGGTTTTCCAGTTTTCCGGCGGACCGAGAATCCATTTCAACCGGCCCGCGCGGGAAAATTTGATGATGGCATTCTCGTTGCGCAATGAAACAATAATTGAATCATCATTGGTATCCTCAATGAGCGCGTTGGCGTGCTCGGTGTCAACGCCATCCGCGCCCGGCGACACGTAGGTCAGATAGGTGACACGGGTTGGGTCAATGAAGCCGTTTGTCAACGGCGACCAGACATGGAGCAGCGCGGAGTTGGTGGCTGAAATCTCCACAATGGGGTCGTCACTGACCATTTTTGTCGCTTTCGGAGCATTTGAAACGATGGCGCTGGTCGGGAAGTTGGTCACACTGTAGCCGAAATCACTCAAAAATAGTATGGTCCCATGGGCAGTTGGGATGCCGTCGTGGAAATCAACCACATAACCGGTCGGCGGGTGCCAGGTTCTGACCGTTTGCCGAGCACGTTGAGTTCAACGAACGAGTTCCCGGGCGTGCCCTGCGGAAAAAACAAATCGCCGTTGGCCAACTGTTTGACGTCAATATCATTGGATTGCGGGGCGGCGCACCACCACACCACCTCGCCGTAATTATCCATGATTGCGACATAAGGGTGGTTGTCGGTGTTATTTCTTAACGAGGAAGAGGGTGTATCCGGGTTCCATCAGATCCGGCTCATCGGTCAACACCACACTTGTGGGAAAATCGGACGGCAAGGGCGGAGCAACAAAGGTCAACAATTGCGAGGCAGCGGCGGCATTTCGATCCTTGTCGAATACCGTCACCAAAATCAGGTTGGTTTCCCCGGGCCTGAACCCGAGCAGTGTTTCCGAATGCGACGTGCCAAAATCGTAAAAATCCTTCTCCCAAATGCCGGTCCCGTCACTGACGAGGACGCTGACCCTTGTATCCACGTCGGTATTCACCCGTAGCACCCCTGCCAGCGGGGCGGTAGTTGAAGGCGTAAACGCGGGATCTGACAAAACGGTCACCGCGTGAGAACTTGCCGTTGAACCGAAAATGGCGGCCAGCATGGACAATATCGCAAGGCATCGGGATGCTCGATTTTTCATAAGTTCGGCGACGCACAATCCGGTTTCAATCGAGTTTCCCGGCCCGCACACATTCCCGTCAGGCCCTTCGGCGTGGGCTGGAAACCCAAAAAAGCTGGTGTTCATTTCCCCCTCCTTTGTCTAACTGCAACCGTCAAAAATTCAAGCAACATAGACGGTCGAGTAACCAAATGGTTACAGAGAATCAATGTGAAATTAATCTGCGATCCCGCGACACAACGGCCAGTTTGACCGTCCGGTAGCACGCGGCCCTGATGTTTGGCTCCCCCAGCCTGTGGCTGGAAACAAGGTTTTGCCCGCAACAAAGACCGTTCTGGCCGGGGTGATTGCATCTGGACTGGTATTGATACCGGCTCAGGACAAAAGAAATAAACGGGAATTGGTATCGCTTTTCTTTGTGCCATTGGCCAAAGAATACGCAATGCTCAATTAAGTCAAAATTAAGCTGGGAAACTTTTAAGCACTCCCCTGTCCTGCCTGTCAGATTTGATTCTTGATATAATTGATCGACCAAACGTTTCGCAAAAAGAAAGGCTGCCAAGCGAGGGAAAGGTTAAATCGCTCGCGTTAATTCCAACCCGGCACGCCGAGCGGCGAAACAGTTCGAAGTTTCCGCATCTGGCGCTGGCCGGCAACCAAAGCGATTCGGCTGAAATGAGTTTCCCCGCACCCTGCCGGGCGGACGGCAGGCTAGTCCGGAATCGCGGAACTGCTCAATTCAAAAAGTCCGTGGTAAATTTTTGGCAATTGATCCTTCAACGGCAACAAAAATGTTTGTTTGTCCAGTCTCAATTGCGCCGGCTCGTTGGGCACATAACTCCCCAAAACCCCGAGCACCAGGTCAAGGTCGTCCCGCTCCTGTCCTGCGTTCAGAAAGATCCACTCGAAGCTCCCGGCAGCGCGCGTAGGCTGCGCGCCGGGATGTGGACGGGGTTCCGCCCGGTGCGTTTTCACCAGAATCTCAACGGGCTTGAGTGCTGTCACTTTGTATCGCATATGGCTGACTCCTTGTTGTGGTTGGTTGATGCATTCACGAGGATCCGGCACGGCAAAATCGGAGACGATGGGGGGAAGACGTGACTGTGCGGGAAACCAGCGAGGAGCGATATGAATCGGAACGCAACCTCTCAACACGACCCTTTGCCACCCTGTAAACAGATGCGGTCATGGCGGAGCCAGTTAATACGGGGAAAATTGCCACCTGTCAATCAAGATTGTAACATCTTTTGGAAGTTTGGAGGCGTCTTAACCGTGGTTCAATCTGACCAGCTGATCATCGCGGCTGGGCGCTGACAAATTCCCGATGCAGCCGGGCGTAAACGCCGCCCTGCCGCAACAAGCTTTCGTGCGTGCCGCGCTCGACGATCCGGCCCTGATCCAGCACCAGCACCAGATCGGCCTTGCGGATGGTGCTCAACCGGTGCGCCACGATGAACGCCGTCCGCCCGCGCAGCAGAATTTCCAGCGCCCGTTGCAGGCGCGCTTCGGTGACCGTGTCAATCGCGCTGGTCGCCTCGTCCAGCACCACGATGCGCGGATTGGCCAGCATCGCGCGCGCGAAACAGACCAGTTGCCGCTGGCCAAACGACAGCGCCGCGCCGCGTTCGGCCACCTGCGTTTGCAATCCCTGCGGCAGCGCGTCCAGCAGATCGAGGCAGTCCAGCGCCTCCAACGTCGCGCGCACGTCGGCTTCCGTCGCCTCCGGCCGGGCGAACCGGATGTTGTCCAGCACCGTGCCGGAGAACAGGAAATTATTCTGCTGCACGCTGCCCATTTGCGACCGCAGCGAATCGCTCGTGACCGTGTTCAAATCCACGCCGTCCACCAGCACGCGGCCGCCGGTCGGGCAGATAAAATTTTTGCAGCAAGCCCACGAGCGTCGTCTTGCCGCTGCCGGTGTGGCCCACCAGCGCGACGGTTTGTCCCGGCTCGGCCACGAACGAAATGTCCGTGAGCACCGGCCGGCCCGGTTGGTACTCAAAATGCACCGCCTGGAATTCCACGCGGCCCTGGATGGCCGGCAGCGGTTTGGCCGTCGGGCGCGTCCTGCCATTCCGGTTTCTGATCCAGCATCCGGAACAACCGTTCCGCGCCGGCCATCGCCATGAACGCCTGGTTCAATTGATTGCCGATGGCCTGCACCGGGTCGAAGAACAAGTTGGCCAGGAAAAAGAACATCACCAGGTCGCCCACCTCCATGTGCAGCCAGCCGTGCCAGCGCAGCGCGCCGAAACGCGCCCAGCAGCGCCATCGCGCCGAGGAAGAGCTGGCTCTTCAATTGCAGCAGCGGCACGAACACCGCCGAGGCCTGCGCCACGCCGACGTTGTTTTCGCCGTGGACATCAATCAATTTGCGGAAGAAGCCGCGTTGATTTCATGCCGCACAAACGCCTGCGTCACGCGGATGCCGCTCACCGATTCGGCGAGCGTGGAGGCGACGCGGCTCCAGGATTCCTGCACCTTGCGCAGCCGCCGGCTCATTTCGCGCCGGTAATTCTGGTTCACGATACCAGATGACCGGCGCCATGAACGACCATCAGCGAAAACAGTTTCCAGTCGTACCACGCCATCAGCGCCGCCGAGGTCGTCATTTGCAATCCCTGCACCACCAGCACGAACGCCACGTCCTGCACCCCGGCGCGCACGCTGTCAATGTCCGAGGTCATCCGGCTGATGATGCGGCCGAATTTGGTCTGGTTGAAAAACGACATCGGCATCGTCATCAGCTTGCGGAACAAATCCGACCGCATGTCGTGCACCACGGCCTCGCCCAGTTCGAGCGCGAACCGCTGGCGGAAATGAAAATTCACCACCGTGAACAGCGCCAAGGCGAAATAGCCCGCCGCATACTAGATAAATCTCCGGCAGATCCCGGTGCGCAATCGGCCCGTTGATGGTGCGGCCAATCAGCCACGCCAGCGCCGGCAATTGCAAGCCGCGCGTGAACGTCAAAACGAACAGCCAGTTGCGCTTGGCCGCGTAAGGCTTGGTGTAACGGAAAATCCGGCGGATGAGCGCCAACTGCAGCGGCGCCTTGTCCGCCTCGCGCTCCTCCATCGGATTGTAATAGGTGATCGCCTCCCGCGCCGAAAGGTCGCCCTTCGCGATTTTGCCGCCGCGATTTGATTTGACGGCGTGTTCATGGCATTCGCGTTCGATCATGTTCCGCGACTTCCTCGCTTCATCCAAATCCATGATCTGCAACAGCGCCGTTTCGTGATACGGCCCCGGCCGGTGCACCAGTTCCTCGTGCGTGCCCGATCTGCGTCAGCCGCCCGTCCTCCAACACCAGAATCAAATCCGCCCGGCGCAACAAACTCAACCGGCTCGACACCACAAACGTCGTCCGCCCCGCCATCGCCTCGCGCAAGGCGGAGACGATTTCATTTTCCGTCTCGCGCGTCCACCGACGCCGTCGGGTCGTCCAGAATCAGAATCGGCGGCTGCAGCAACAACGCCCGCGCCAGCGCCAGCCGCTGCCGCTGGCCGCCGGACAAATCCACGCCCGATTCGCCCAGCACCGTTTCGTAGCCGTGCGGCAGCGCCGTGATGAATTCGTGCGCCGACGCAATCCGCGCCGCGCGCTCGATCTGTTCCATGCGTCGCGTGCGGATGGCCGAACGCGATGTTCGCCGACACCGTGTTCGAGAACAAAAAGCTTTCCTGATAGACAATGCCGATCTGCCGCCGGAACGCGTCCAGGTCCAGGTCCCGCAAATCCTTTCCGTCCGCCAGAATCCGGCCGGCTGTCGGATCGTAAAACCGCGGAATCAAACCCAGCAAGCGTGCTTTTGCCCGCGCCGGTCATGCCGAAAATGCCGATGACCTGCCCCGGCTTCGCCTCGAACGACACGTCCGTCAGCACCGGTTTGTCCGGCGTGATAACCGAACGTCACGTTTTCAAACACCATCCGGCCCGTGAGCCGCGCCGGCTTGATGGCGTCCGGGCCGGCTCTGCACTTCCACCGGCGTGTCCATCACCTCGAACACGCGCCGCGCCGCCGCCAGGCTTTGCTGCACCGAGTTGGCGATGGTCGAGATGGTCGCCACCTGCCCGGTGAATTGCTGGAGCAATCCGGCGAACACCACCAGCCCGCTGCCCAGCGGAATTTTTCCCTGCACGATACAGCCAGCCGCCGTAGGCGAACAAAATCACCAGGCTCAACTGCGACAGCATCTGCGTGCCCGGCGTGAACATGGACAGATCCCAGAAAATTTTCCGCTGCTGCGACGACACCTGGTCGTTCGCCTCCTCGAACCGCCGGACCTGGTGCGGTTCGGCGGCAAAGCCCTTCACCGTCTGCATCCCGCGCACGCTTTCGCTGAACAGCAAAATCATGTTGTCCGTCAGCTCGCGGTTGCGCAGATAGCCCGGCCGCAGCCGCGCCGAATAAAAATGCGCCAGCCACCACAACGGCAGCGACACGCGACAGGCACGCCAGCGTCAGCGACGGCTGGATCCGCCACATGAAAACCGCGTAGGCCGCCAGCGTCAGAATCATGGTCACGCCCTGCAACAACACGCCGTCCACGAACAGCCGCGTGTTCTGCACGTCGCCGGTCACCCGGTTGAAAATCGAATTGGAGCCGTGCACGTCGAAGAAGCTGAAGCTCAACCGCTGCAGTTTGGCGTAAAGCTGCGCGCGCAGTTCCGGCACGATTTCCCCCTGCGTCAGCCGCGCCGTGACCATGTTGTAGGCGTAGGTGAGCGCCGCGCGCAACACCGCCTGCGCCACAATCGCCAGCGCCAGCGCCGTGACAATTTGCAGCGGCGACCAGCCCGCCGGCGGCTTCCAGCCGAACGGATACACCGGCGGCGGCAGCGACGGGTCGAGCGCGTGGCGGATGACGTCAATCACCACGCCCAGCAACTTGAGGCCCACGATGCCGAGCAGCAGCAGCACCACGCTCAACACCAGCGACCACAGGCAATCCGCGCGAAACCGCCACGCCAACGCCAGCAGCCGGCGAACGAGTTCCGCGGTGGGATACCGTTCGTCGGCGGACGTCACTGCTGGCTGTCCCGGACGTTTTCAGAACTCCCAAAATGCCGCAGGAGAAGGGAATCTGCAATCGAATGTAATTGGCGCAACCAAGATGTGGACAAATTCACGCATCGTTCTTGTGGCGCAGCCGTCACGGCTGCGGGTTGGGGCAGCGTCCCGCTGCCAGGACCGGCCTTCCTCCTGATTCAGGCGGCGAGACGCCGCTCGAACTCGCAGGCGCGGACGCCCGCGCTACACCCTCGCCGCGTGGGGACAGGAACAGTGCGCGAATGCGCCCACCGGGGTGCGGACACGACATCGCGCGGTTCAGAACATTTTTGGTTTCCGCCGGGGAATTATTCGGGCATGATGACGCAACAGCACTGGCGACCACATCCGGACAGCCCGGCTTGATGCGCCCATCCGGTCATTTCGACCATGTGCTGAACTTTGTTTGAAACCAGAAAACTGAAAATGAAAAAACTGAAACTGATTTCCGCCGGAATTGCCATCTCCCTCACCGCCACATGGGCCACGGCGCGCCGCTGTTTTCCGAACAGGACAAGAAAGTGGATGCCCTGCTCGCGCAGATGACGCTCGACGAAAAAATCGGCCAGATGGTGCAGGTGGATTCCTCCGGCGCTCAAGGACAAGGCCGACGTGCAGAAATATTTTCTCGGCTCCGTCTTGAGCGGCGGCACTTCCGATCCCCGCCGCCGGCAACACCGCGCAGGACTGGCTGAAGTTCGTGGAAAGCTTTCAGAAGACCAGGCGCTGCAAACGCGGCTGAAAATTCCGCTGATTTACGGCATTGACGCCGTTCACGGCCACAACAACGTGGACGGCGCGACGATCTTTCCGCACAACATCGGCCTGGGCGCGACGCATGATCCCAAGCTCGTCGAACGCGCCGGGCACGTCACCGCCGAGGAAGTCGCCGGCACCGGCATCCGCTGGACGTTTGCGCCGTGTGTCACCGTGCCGCAGAACGCCCGCTGGGGCCGCACTTACGAAGGTTACAGCGATGATCCCGCGCTGGTTTCCGAACTGGGCGCGGCCGCCGTGCGCGGTTTTCAAGGCAAAACACTTTCGTCCGCGCCAACTTCCGTGCTCGCCTGCGCGAAACATTTTATCGGCGACGGCGGCACCACCAACGGCATTGACCAGGGCAACACCATTTGCGACGAGGCGACGCTGCGGAAATTGTATCTGCCGCCCTATCGGGCGGCGATCAAGGCCGGCGTCGGTTCCATCATGGTTTCCTACAGCAGTTGGAACGGCGCGAAAATGCACGCCAACAAATATCTGCTCACCGACGTGCTGAAAGGCGAACTCGGCTTCCGGGGATTTCTGGTTTCCGACTGGGCGGCCATTGACCAGCTCTCGCCCGATTACAAGCATGACATCGAACAGTCCATCAACGCCGGACTGGACATGATCATGATTCCGAACGGCCCGGGCAAACCGAACAATTACGTCGAATTCATCAACGATCTGAAGGAACTGGTCGCCGAGGGCAAGGTGCCGCAGTCGCGCATTGACGACGCCGTGCGCCGGATTTTGCGGATCAAATTCCAGATGGGGCTTTTTGAAAACACCGCCACCGATCCTGCGCTCACCGCCGCCATTGGCTCGCCGGAACACCGGGCCGTCGCGCGCGAGTGCGTCCGCGAATCGCTCGTGCTGCTGAAAAACGAAAAACATGCCCTGCCGCTTGTCCAAAGACATCAAGCATCTCGTCGTCGTCGGCGCGGGCGCGGACGATCTGGGGATGCAATGCGGCGGCTGGACGGTGGACTGGCAGGGCGGCCACGGCAACGTGACGCGCGGCGGCACGACCTTGCTCGCGGCCATCCGCCAGACGGTTTCAGCCGCGACGCAAGTCACCTTTTCGCCGGATGCGAACAACCTGGAAGGCGCGGATGCCATCATCGCCGTGGTTGGCGAATCGCCTTACGCGGAAATGCAATGGCGACCGGCAAACGCTGAAATTGTCGGCAGCCGACACGGCTTTGATGGCCAAGGCGAAGGCGGCGGGCGTGCCGGTGATCACCGTTGTATATTCCGGCCGCCCGCTGGATATTGGGCGCGGCGCTGGCGGACAGCGATGCGTTTGTCGCCGCGTGGTTGCCCGGTACGGAAGGGCTGGGCCTGACGGATGTGCTGTTTGGCGATTATAAATTCACCGGCAAACTGCCACGTTCGTGGCCGAAATAATTCACGCCAAAAAAAATAAACGCGCCGTCGCCGAAAAATCAGATTCGAGCCTCCAGATCTCGACGGGTGTTGATATTTTGAAAGAATTTCTTTTCGTTGCTCGAAATGCGAACCGCCGTCATCAACTGCTCCGCGACCAGGATGGCCAGCAACGGCTGAAAGGCCGTGCCGCCGTTGTCCGCAAATCGGCGGACCGCCGCAAGCGCCTCTCGCGGATAAATGGCGGCCATCGGCTCGTGGTAATCGCCCGCGTCCACCACCACGCCGCATCCTTTCCGCGCACGGCCGGATAATTTGTCCAGATACGCCGCGCTCATCAGCGGCATGTCCACCGCCAGTGCCAGCAGGTGCGTCGTTTGGATTGATGTCAGAGCCGCCGCCAACCCGCTCAAGGGCCCGCGCGCCGGTGACGCGTCCAACACTGTTTCAATTTCCGATGGACACCACGACGGCCTCGCGCGCGCAGAAATCAGGAGCTTCTCCGGTTGCAACTCGCGTAGCGTCCGCAGTTGCCGTGACCAGAATGGCTCACCGTCAAAAATCAAAGCCGCCTTGTCCACTCCTATCCGGCGCGATTCACCGCCGGCAAACAATACGGCTGTCAAAGTCAGGTTGGAGTTCAAGCTTCGGCCTGTTTATCAAGCAGACACGCTGAAGCGCAAACTTCCACCGTGTCCACGTGCACTTTTCCGTCGGTCAGGATTTGTGCGCGCAGGCCGCCGCGGTTTTGCAGGAAATATTCCGCGCCGGGCGCGAACGCGTGGTCCATCCAGTGGCACGGCGCGCAATGCGCCATGCCCCGGAATCTCACACACTGCACCTCGAATTCCCGGCCGATGAGCGCGTTCAAATCCGCGCCTTCCACCACGATGTTCCGGCGCGATTCCCCGGGCGACTTGCCGGACAATTTCAACTCCGCGCACAGCGCCGAAAAGATTTCCCACGAAAAGAACGTCGCCTGGCCTTTGTAATCCGCCTTGAAATCAAAGAACCGGTCACCGCGGATGCCGCGCCCGGCGACGCATTCGATCTCCGGCACCTCGACCACGGGATGATCGCCCGGCAGCTCGTCGTGGTGCCCGACGAAATTGTGGCCGGGCGAGATGAACAGGTGGCGGATTTTCATGCGCGCAAAGACAGTGGCACAGCGCCGTGACAATTTCAATTCGGCGCCTCCGCCGCCGCCAGCAGCCGGCCGATGAACTCGCGCTGCGCCGGCGTGAAAGGCGCGGTGGCCGGAATCGCCGCCCGGCGCGGGCGGACCCGGCCGAGATAGCGCAGCAGATAGTTCTTCTGCTCGGCAGAAAAATGCTCCGGCAGGCCCGCCGCGACTTTGCTCAACGTGACGGCGGCGAACTTGAATTCCGGCTGCAACGAGATTTCGTCCACGGCCTCGGACGTCGCGGCGTTCACAGACAGATTTTCGCCGAACAAATCGTTCCAGTGGATCGGCGCAAAACATTCGCCGGGCCGGACGCGCGGCGTCACCGCCGCCGGATAGACCGCGAAGCCGCGCCGCGAACCGACCCTCACCAGCGCGCCCTGATGCACGCCAAGCCGTTCCGCGTCGGCAGGATGGATTTCGAGGAACGGACCGGGGTTGAGCCGGTTAAGTGGAGCGACCTTTCCGGTCTTCGTGAGCGTGTGCCACTGGTGTTCCACACGGCCGTTGGTGAGAACAAACGGAAAATCCGCGTCCGGCCACTCCGCCGGCGGCAAATAAGGCCGCGCAAAGAAGTTCGCACGGCCCGTAACCGTTGGAAATTCAATTTTCACGGTGGTGGGACGCGTCACTCCGTGCGCGCCGTTTTCCGTGTTCGCGGCGGGCAGAGGACTGCCCGCCCTACCAGACGCCAGATACCGAATCGGTTTTCCTTTTTTTTCGTCCGGCGCGCAGGGCCATTGACACGGTTGTTCACGTAATTTCGCGTAGTCCATGCCGCGCAGATCGTAACCGGTTTGGGGATTCCACGTCCGGCGGATTTCGTCGAACACGTCGCCGGCGTTCCGGTAATTGAAATTCGCCCCGAAACCCATGTGCCGCGCGACTTGCCCGATGATTTCCCAATCGGCCCGCCCCTCGCCGGGCGGCGCGACGGCGCACGGCATGAGTGTGACGCGGCGCTCGGAATTCACCATCGTCCCTTCGGCCTCGGCCCAGAGTGCGCCCGGCAGTAAAATGTCGGCGTAGCGCGAAGTTTCCGTCGGATGAAACGCATCTTGGACGATAACCAGATCCGCGCGCTGCAACGCCGCGATGACGCGGCCCCGGTTTGGCATCGAAGCAACCGGATTGGTGCCGATGATCCACACGGCCTTCACCTCGCCCGCCTCCATTTTTTTGAACAACGCCACGGCATCAAGGCCCGGCTTGGGCGAAATCGTTCCGGCGGGCACGCCCCACATTTTTTCGATGGCCGCGCGGTCTTCGGCGCTGGTCACCGCGCGCTGGCCGGGCAAGGCGTGGCTCAAGTAGCCAACCTCGCGTCCGCCCATCGCGTTCGGCTGGCCGGTGAGTGAGAACGGCCCGCTGCCGGGCCGGCAGATCTTCCCCGTGGCCAGATGCAGGTTGCAAATCGCGTTTGTGTGCCAGGTGCCGTGCGTGCTCTGGTTCAATCCCATCGTCCAGAACGTCGTGAATTCCGCCGCTTCGCCAATCCACTTGGCCGCGCGGCGAATGTCTTCCTCGCGCAATCCCGTCAGGTGCGCGACGCGTTCGGGCGGATAATCTTTCAACAACGCGCGCAGTTCCGGCCAGCCCTCGGTGTGTTGGGAGATAAACTTTTCGTCAATGCGCCCCACCGCTTCGAGCAGGTGCAAAATGCAATTCAAGAAAGCCAGATCCGTTCCCGGCTTGATTTGCAGGAACAAATCCGCCTTGTCCGCCGTCGGAGTGCGGCGCGGATCTGCGGCGATGATTTTTGCGCCCTGCTTTTGGCGGTCCAGCAGGCGCAGGAACAAAATCGGGTGACACTCGGCCATGTTGGCGCCAATGACCAGTGCGCAGTCCAGCCGGTCAATGTCCTGATACGACCCCGGCGGGCCGTCCGCGCCGAGCGACAATTTGTAGCCGCTGGCCGCGCTCGCCATGCAGAGCCGCGAGTTGGAATCAATGTTGTTCGTGCGCAGAAAGCCCTTGCACAATTTGTTCGCGAGATACTGCGTTTCCGTGGACAACTGGCCGGAAACATAAAGCGCCACGGAATCCGGGCCGTGTTGCGCGATGATTTGCTGGAGCCGCGCGGCGGTTTGCGCCAGCGCGGCGTCAAGCGGCAGCGGCTGGAGTTTTTTGGCTCGATTCTGCCGGACAAACGCGGAAGACAAACGGTCCGGTGCGTTCAAAGGTTCGGCGCAGGTGAAGCCCTTGCTGCACAGCCGGCCAAAATTCGCGGGGTGATTTTTGTCGCCGGTGACTTTAGTGACGCGGCCATTCTCCACCTGCATGACGATGCCGCAACCGACACCGCAGTAAGGGCAGACGGAGCGGACGTTTTGTTTGCCGGCTTCCGGCATCAGCTTTCGTTGGAAAACAGGGTTTGCAGCGTGTTCAAATCGTGGCGCGTGGAAAATTGCAGGAACGATTCGCGCCCGACGCGGTGCTTGAGATACACGCGCAGGATTTTTTCCAGCGTCGCCGCCAGTTCCTTCGCGCTCACGCCGGCAAGCAACTGCCGCCCGACGGCCTGGTTCCTGCCAAAACCGCCGCCGACGAAGACATGATAGCCGTCCTCTCCTTGCACCTTCACGCCGAGGCAGCCGATGTCGCCGATGTAATGCTGCGCGCAGGAATTCGGGCAGCCGGTGATGTGAATGTTCACCGGCTGGTCCAATTCGAGTTTCTTTTCAAGATGCCTGACGATCTCGAGCGCGTGACCCTTGGTATTCGACTGCGCGTATTTGCAGTATGAATTGCCCGTGCATGCGACGACGCCGCTGGCCGCGTTCGATTGCTTCGTGGCGAATCCGGCCTTGTGCAACGCTTGCTTCAAGACCGGCACGAAGGCGTCCGGCACGTTCGGAATGATGAAACTCTGCCAGACGGTCAGGCGGACTTCGCCACTGCCGTAAAGGTCGGCAAGTTCCGCGAGGCGCGTCATTTGCTTCGGCGTGATTTGGCCGGCGGGACAAATCGCGCCGACGTAATTGAATCCGCGCTGTTTCTGCGGAAAATCTCCAACGTGCGAATGCGGCAATTCCTGCGACGCCCAGCGCATTTGCGTTGCCTCGAAAGGCGCGCGGCGCAGCGGCTTGCCGAGTTTTTTCTCGACGAGCGCGCGGAATTCGTCGAGCGACATCGTTTCGAGCAGGTGTTTGAGCCGCGCCTTTTTGCGGTTCGTGCGACAGCCCTTTTCAATGAACACGCGCACGACGGCGACGACGACCTTGTTGATTTCCGCCGGCGGCACCACAACGCCGAGGTCATTGGCAAACGCCTTGTGCCCGGTCGCGCCACCGAGCGCGATGCGGAAATGCACGTCCGTAGGACAGGCGTCGCGCCTGTCTCCATTATTTGGTTTCGCTTGAGCGGAAGATTCAGTTTGAAACAGGCGCGACGCCTGTCCTACGCGCACTGCTCTCACGCCGATGTCGTTGGTGTCCTCAACCGGGCCGATGAGTCCGCCGCCGTCGTAGGCGATGTTGAATTTGCGCGGCAAATCGTAAAACGAGCGGTCGTTGATGATGATTTGCGCGAGCGACTGCACGAACGGCTGCACGTCAATCAACTCGACGGGGTCAACGCCCGCCGTGGGGTTCATCGTGAGATTGCGGATGTTGTCCGCGCCCGCGCCGCGCGTGTGCAGGCCGACGCTCTGGACGCGGCGCAGAAATTCCGGGCAATCCTTCGGCTGGACGAGCCGCATCTGAAAATTGGCGCGCGTGGTGATTTGCACGTAGCCGCTGGTGAGTTCCTGCGCAATCTTGGCCAGTTCGCGGAGCTGGTGCGTCGTGACCACGCCGCCGGGAATCCGCAGCCGCGCCATGAAGGCGTCCTTGACGGGCGTGAGGAAAAACAGGCCGTTCCATTTGAACCGGAAAATGTCCTCCTTGTCCGGCGCCTTGTTGTTGATCGCATTTTCGACAATTTGTCCGTAAGCGTCGAGCGGATGCAATTCGCGCTTGATGCGTTCCTCGGCAATCAAATCTTCTTTCGGCGCGGGTGGCGGCTCGACGTCGGCAAAAGTTTTTCCGCGCGCGGCGGCGCCGGCAAACAGGCCGGTCAAATACTCCTTTTGCTCCGGCGTGAACGCGGCGGCGGCAGGCGGTTCGGGCAAGGTGGCGTTCATTCAATACACATCGCGTTGATAGCGTTTGTCCGATTTCAGTTTGGCGACATAAGCCTTGGCGTCGTCCGCGCTTTTGCCGCCGGCGGTCTCGATGATTTTGTGCAGCGCGGCGTCCACGTCCTTCGCCATGCGGCTGGCATCGCCGCAGACGTAGAAATGCGCGCCGGCTTCGAGCCACGACCACAGCTCGTCGGCGTTTTCCAGCATCCGATGCTGGACGTATAATTTTTCCGCCTGGTCGCGCGAGAACGCGAGGTCCAGTCGCGCAAGCAAGCCGGATTTCTGCCATCCGGTGAATTGTTCTTCGTAAAGAAAATCCGCCGCGCGCTTCTGGTCGCCGAAGAACAGCCAGTTCTTCCCCTTCGCGCCGACCGCTTCGCGCTCTTCGAGAAACGCGCGGAACGGCGCGATGCCCGTGCCGGGGCCGACCATGATGATCGGCGTGCCGCCAGCCGGCGGAAGTTTGAAGCCATGCGACGGCAGGACAAACGCCTTCACAAATTCCGCATCGCCCGTGCGGTCGGCAAGAAACGTCGAAGCCACACCTTTCCGTCCGCGGCCGTGGCTTTCGTAGCGCACGGCGCTGACGGTCAAATGCACCTCGCCCGGATGCGCCTTGGGCGAGGAGGAAATGCTGTAAAGCCGCGGCGTCAGTCGTTTCATCAGCTTGACAAAATCCACGGCCGACGGCGGCTCGTCGAGGAGTTGCAGCAAATCAATCACACCGCGTCCGTGAAGCCACTGTTTCAACTCGTCGCGTTTTTCAAGAGCAAGCAATTTGGCAAGTCCGGTGGACGGCGCGGCGTTGGCGACGGTGGCGAAGAATTCCTGCGACGGTTTCGTGATGTCCAGGTGGCGCAGGAGCGCTTCGCGGAGCGGCAGGGCCGCATCGCCGACCGCCACGTTTGCGTCCGGACCGCATTTCAACGCGGCGATGATTTCATCAACAAGATCGGGGCAATTCACCGGCGCGACGCCGAGTGCGTCGCCGGCCTCGTAGGCCAATCCGCCGCCGTCGAGCGAAATTTCGTAATGGCGGACTTCCTTGGCCGAGCCGGGTTTGTTCAACAGGATATTTTTCAGCAATTTGGCCGGGAAGGGATTGGATTTGGTGAATTGTAGGACAGGCGTCGCGCCTGTCTCCAATAATTTATGACCAGTTCCGTTTGTCTGCGCGCCGCCATTCACAGCAGCATTTGAATCTGAAGTTAGAGACAGGCGCGACGCCTGTCCTACGAGTTTCTCCCACAAGCCGTCAATCCAGTGTTTCGCCGCTGTTTCATAATCCACGTCGCACTCGCCGCGCGGGGCGAGACGCTTCGCGCCGAGCGATTCAAGGCGGGCGTCCATTTTTTCCGACGCGCCGCAAAAATCGGAATAATTCCTGTCGCCGAGGCCGAGCACGGCAAAGTTCAAATTCTCCAGACGCGGCGCGGAGGCGGAATTGAGCCAAGTCCAAAAATTCACCGCGTTGTCCGGCGGATCGCCATCGCCCCACGTGCTTGAAATGATGACGGCCTTGCCCGCGGCGGCGAGATTGGCCTTCTCGTAATCGTTGAGCGGCAGCACGGACGGCGCGAAACCGCGCGCCTCGGATTCCTTCGCGAATTTTTTCGCCAGTCCCTCCGCCGTGCCGGTTTGCGAGCCGAACAGCACCAGCAACGGCTCGCCGTTTTTTTGCGCGGCGCCGTTGAGTTGCGGCAACGGCGTCTGGCCGGCCGGCGCTTGCGCAAAAAGCCCGGCGAGAAAACCGTTGAGCCACGCACGCTGTTCGAGCGTGAACGGCGCGGTTTCCGGAATATAGGACTGTCTCGGCGGTGTCATTTCACAATCATGTCATCTGCGGCGTTCCTGAACGCTGGCTTCGTGCCATCAATGGCCCGGCGGGGCAAAAATTCCGTTCATCGTTTTCATGGATTCGATGAATCTGGTTCATCGCAGGAAATTTCTCCGGCGGCTATTTGACGGCGGGCGGAGGCATTCCGGCGCGTCCCCGGCGAAACGGAAGGCCCGGCGGGCCGGCGACGGGTCAAAGGCGTCGCCCGCCGGTGCCCCGATTTTTCCAAACTGGTTTTTTTCAGCCACATGACCCAGGCAAAATGCGCCCCGCCTGAAGGTGGAGCGCCGCGACGGGAGGAACGGCGTCGCGCAAAAAATCGAGGACGGCGACGGCGCGCATAATCAGAAATTAAATTCCACCTGCGCCCAGAATTTTTGGATGTCCACGCCGGAAGCGGACGCGGGCAAGGACGGGGCCGGTGTGTCCTGGCCCTGGTAATAGGCGTATTTGACGAGCGCCGTCCAATACTTGCCGAACTTTTTGGAGACGACCACGTCGAACTCCTGGCCGTAACCCGCGTTGCCGTAGTCCGCGTCGTATTTATGAAACACAAAGCGCAGCGGGATGCTGGCCGGCAACGTCACCTGCGCGTAGCCATACAAATCGCGCAAGCCGTTGGCCGGCGTGGTGAGGAACACGTCGTCCCAGCCGTTGAAGGCGTGGAGCGTCGCCAGCGGCGTGCGGAACGAGGCGCGGGGGCCGACGGGCGCGGCGGCGTTCTCACTGCTGCCGAGGTCTTCGTAGCCCGCGCCGAACGCGAACGGCTTGATGTTCGCGCCGGCTTCGAGGTTGTAATATTCCGGTCCATAGCGCAACGGGCTGTCCGCGTAATCAGTCTGCCAGGCGAACTCCGCGCGATAGTCGAGCAGGACCTTGTCGGTGACGGGCGCCTGCCCGGCGAAGTAACCGCCGTAGGTCGCCGAGGAATTTGCGTCGCCGGCGGCGTTGTGCAGGTCCAGCAGATAGGTGTAGCCAACGAACCGGCCGTATTTCCAGCCGGAATAGGAAACATTGATCAGGTGCGACCGCGAATCGAAATCCGTATTGGCGGCGGGCAGGCCGTTCACGTCGCCGAACACGCGATGCACGTCCCAGACGTAACCGTAATACAAATTGAGGTCCTTGACCGGTTCGCTGCCCACGGTGGCGGCATCGAAGGTCTGCATGTTCTGCCGCCAGCCGACGTCGCCGATGAAACGCTGGTTATCGAGATTGATTTGCTGCTGACCGACCTTCGCCTTGAAATAGTTCTCGTAGTTGTAACCCAGCCATGCCTGGTCGAGGCGGGTCAGCGGCGGATCCGCCACGACCGGCCGCGCGCCCTGGCCGTTGGAACCGGCGGCGTTGTAATTATGTTCCGGCCCCAGCGCACTCACGTTGACGGCTTCCAACATGCCTTGAAACCCGTAAAGCGGCGCGGTGGTGTAGCCGAAGCGCGTGCGGATGGTCGGCGCGTAGGAATTTTTGGCGATGGCGGCCGCGCCTTCCTCATCCACCTGCTCGTAGCGCAAACGGACATTGATGTTGAATTTGCCCTTGGCCATGCGCGTCGGGAATCTTGCCGTTGAAGAAATCTTCCACCGCGTTGGTGGAAGCAACGGGCGCCGGCTTGGCGGCGAAGGGCTTGGGCATCGGCGGCTGGGCCGTGCCCGCCTGCATGAACGGTTGCGCTTGGATCGAAGCGGTCGCGGCCATGACCAGCGCGCCGCCAGTGAGGATTTTTTTGGAGTGATTTTGCGATTTTTTCATGTTGAGGTTCGGTGAACTCTTTCTTTTCAGGGTGTTTTGGTTGGGTTGCGATTGATTCAGGTCAAACTTTGGTCAAACGATCGCCGGCGAAAGTTCGCGATGGACGGCGGATTGTCGGGCGAAACCAGATTTTTTGTGCGCGCGCTCTTCGAGGAACGTGATAAGGTGCTCGCGGCAGCGGTAATACTCCGAATCTTCGAGCAGCGCGGCGCGGTTGCGCGGGCGGGGAAATGTGATTTCCAAAATATCGCCCACCTCGGCGGCGGGGCCGTTGGTCATCATCACCACGCGGTCGGAGAGGAAAATCGCCTCGTCCACGTCGTGCGTGACCATCAGGGCGGTAAGCTGCGTGCGGCCCCAGACTTCGAGCAGCACCTGTTGCAGTTCGATGCGGGTGAGTGCGTCCAGCATTCCGAACGGCTCGTCGAGCAGCAGCATTTTTGGCTTGAGCGCAAAGGCGCGGGCGATGCCGACGCGCTGCCTCATGCCCTGGCTCAATTCGCTTCGCCGTTTGTGCATCGAATCGCCGAGGCCGACGACAGTGAGATAATACTCCGCGATTTCGCGGCGTTCTGCTTTGCTGGCAGTGAAAAAAACCTGGTCCACGCCGAGCATGACGTTTTGAAACGCCGTCATCCACGGCAACAGGCACGGCGACTGGAAAACGATGCCGCGATCCGGCCCCGGCCCGTTCAATTCCTTGTCCGGCGAGGATGATGCCGCCGCCGCTGATGTCATTCAGGCCGGCCAGCATCGAAAGCACGGTGGATTTGCCGCAGCCGGAATGTCCGATGAGCGTGACGAACTCGCCCTTCTTGATGCGCAAATTGAAATCCTTGACGATGACCGCCGAGCCTTTGGGCGTCGGATAAATCTTCGTCAGGTTGGAAAGCTCGCAAGTAATCGCTCATGCGACCTCCACGGTTTCGGTTTTTTCCTCGTCCTTCCGCCGGGCGCGTCTGCCGAACGGCAGTTGCGGTCAGGCTCAAATCCTCCGGTTCGATGTCCGGCAGGACGAGTTTGCGCGTGAGCGAAGTTTTCGGCTTGCCGCCGGCGCCGAGCAGATAACTGATGACCTGCTTGCGAATTTCCTTGAAGCGCGGGTCGTGATTCAGCGCCTTGCGGTCGCGCGGGCGCTCGATGTCCACCACCACCGCCGGGCCGAGCGTGGCGCGCGGGCCGGCGCTCAAGGGAATGATGCGGTCGGCCAACAAAATGCCCTCGTCCACGTCGTTGGTGATGAGCACGACGGTCTTGCGGTCGGATTCCCAGATGCGCTCGATTTCGTCCTGCAACGTCGCGCGGGTCAGCGCGTCGAGCGCGGACAAGCGGCTCGTCGAGCAGGAGAATTCGCGGGTTCATCGCCAGCGCGCGGGCCACGCTCACGCGCTGTCTCATGCCGCCGGAAAGTTCGCGCGGCTTTTTGTCGCGGGCCGGAGCGAGATTCACCATGGCGATGTATTTCTCGATGTGCGCGCGGCGTTTTTCCTTCGGCCAGTCGGGGAAAACTTCATCCACGGCCAGCGCGATGTTTTCAAAAACGCTCAACCACGGCAGCAGCGAATAATTCTGGAAAACAATGGCGCGGTCCGGCGACGGTTCCTTGACTTCCTCGCCGCGCAAAGTCACTGTGCCCGCGTCCGGTCGTTGCAGCCCGGCGATGAGCGACATCAGCGTGGTTTTGCCCGCGCCGGAATAGCCGACGATGGCCACAAATTCGCCCTCGGCGATGCTCAAATTGATATCGCGCAGCACCTCGACGCGGTTACCGCCGAAGCCGTAGCCTTTGCTGACATTCTGGAGTTCGAGAAATGCCATGCGTCAACGAATTGCGGTTGCATCAAAGCTCACGGCGCGTTGCAGGATCATCATCACGCGATCCAGCATGAAACCGATGATGCCGATGGTGAACACGGCCACCATGATTTGCGCGAGCGTGTCGCTGCTGCCGTTCTGGAACATGTCCCAGACGAATTTTCCGAGGCCGGGATTTTGCGCGAGCATTTCGGCGGCGATCAGCACCATCCAGCCGACGCCGAGCGACAGGCGCAGGCCGGTGAAGATGAGCGGCAGTGCGGACGGGATGACGATTTTGGTGACTTTCTTCCACCAACCGAGCTTCAGCACGCGCGCGACATTGAGGTAATCGTTGTCAATCTGCGCCACGCCGAGCGAGGTGTTGATGAGCGCCGGCCAGAGCGAGCAGAGCGCCACGGTGAACGCCGAGCTGATGAACGATTTCTCGAACATCGGGTCCGGCGGATTGTAAAGCGCGCTGACCATGATCATCACGATGGGCAGCCAGGCCAGCGGCGACACGGGTTTGAACAACTGGATGAACGGGTTCATCGCGTTGTTGAACACCTTGCTCAAGCCGCACAGAATCCCCAGCGGCACGGCGATGAGCGAGGCGATGAGGAACCCGGCAAAGACCGTCTCCAGGCTGGTGCAAATCTGGTCAATATAAGTTGGCGCGCCGGAGTATTTGTGCTCGTGCCACTCGCCGCCGGGGTTTTTGGCGAGAAACTCTTTCTTCAACCCGGCCTGCTTTTGATAAAAAGCCACCTCGCGCCACGCGGTCGGCGCGATAGGCGTCCCACAACACTCCAGCTTGCTTCCAAACTGCCACGGGGCCCGGCACGGAACCGAAAGCTTACTTTCACATGGCCCGCCACCCAGCTCCACGCGCCGAGAAAAATCAGCATGTGCCAGGATCGGCACGCCGATGTCCAGCAGGATTTGGCGGAACTGCTCGTTCGGGTTCTCGCGTTCGCGCCAGCCGCAGGAACGGCACCAGCCAGTTCAGTCCGGAATTTTCACAGGTTTGAATTAGAGCACTCATATTGGATCAGGGCCTCACGCAAAGGACGCAAAGGGAAATTGAGAAAAATAGTTTCGCTGGCAACCTGCGACTTTGTTCCTTTTTAGGGGCATTGGTTTCATTTTTCTTTGCGTCCTCCGCGTCCTTTGCGTGAGGCGCCATTTGGTTTCAGTTTTTCAAGCCAATCGCAAATTTCTGGAGATAGGCGTTCGGCTGGTGGGCGTCGAATTCGATGCCGTCAATGAAATCGGCCGTCGCCGGCTTGAAACCGTCGGTCTTTGGCACGTCGTCCGCCTTGAGTTTGCCTTCCTTGACCAATTCAGCGGCGGCCGCCAGATAAATGTCCGGCCGATAAACTTTTTTCGCCGTTTCCGCATACCACGCGTCCGGCTTGGCCTCGGAAATCTGCCCCCAGCGGCGCATCTGTGTCAGGAACCAGATGCAGTCGCTGTAATACGGATACGTCGCGTTGTAACGGAAGAAGACGTTGAAGTCCGGCACCGCGCGGGTGTCGCCGGGGAAATATTCCCATGTGCCGGTCATGGAATTGGCGATGACCTTGTAATCCGCGCCGACGTATTGCGGCTCGGAGAGAATTTTGCACGCCTCCTTGCGGTTCTCCGGGCGGGCGTCCAGCCACTGGCCGGCGCGGATGAGCGCCTTGATCACGGCGAGGTGCGTCTTGGGATTTTTCGCGGCCCACGCGGCGGTGACGCCGAAAACCTTTTCCGGATTGTTCTTCCAAACTTCGTAGTCGGTCACCACGGAAACGCCGATGCCGCTCAACACGGCCTTCTGGTTCCACGGCTCGCCGACGCAATAGCCTTGAATCGTCCCCTGCGCCATCGTCGCCGGCATTTGCGGCGGCGGCGTCACCGAAATCAGCACGTCGCCGTCGCTGGTGCCGTTGATGTTCGCCGCGGTGTAGTAGCCGGGATTGATGCCGCCGGCAGCCAGCCAGTAACGCAAATAGTAATTGTGCGTCGAAACCGGAAACACCATGCCGAGCTTCAGCGGCGTGCCGTCCGACTTGTATTTTTGCACGATCGGTTTCAGGGCATCGGCCTTGACCGGGCGCGCGATTTTGTCGCCCGTCAACGCCGGGTTCGCCGCCTACCATCTGGCTCCAGATGTCCTTGGAAACTGTTATGCCGTTGCCATTGAGGTCCATGCTGAACGCCGTGATGATGTCGGCCTTGGTGCCGAAACCGATCGTCGCGGCAATCGGCTGGCCCGCCAGCATGTGCGCACCGTCCAGTTCGCCGGAAATCACGCGGTCGAGCAGAATCTTCCAGTTCGCCTGCGCCTCCAGCGTGACGTTGAGGCCTTCTTCATCGAAAAATCCCTTTTCCTTGGCGATGACCAGCGGCGCGCAATCCGTCAGCTTGATGAAACCGAACTTGAGGTCGGTCTTTTCCAAATCCGCCGCGCGGGCGGCAACGGGCTGCCACAGCGCGAGCGCCGCCGGCAGGGCAAGCGTCGCAACGCGTTTCAAGAATTGACGGCGCGCGGCGCGGCGCGAATTTGAATTATGGCAAGGGCGGAAATTCATCTGGTGATTTGTTGATGGCCGGTTGTGATTTCTGCGCATTGGAAAATATTCATGCCTGGGCCAAACCTTCCGCCACGGCGGCGGGCGCGGCGGCTTCAACCTCCGATTTTTTCTCCACCGGTTTGTAGGTCCAGTAAAGGAACAATCCGACAAAGAGCAATCCGCCAATGAGATTGCCGACGGTGACGGGAATCTGGTTCCAAATCCACCAATCGGCCAGCGAGACTTTCGCGCCGAACATCATGCCGGTGGGGATGACGAACATGTTGACCACCGCGTGCTCAAAACCCTGCGCGAAGAACGTGAGGATCGGCAGCCACATGGCGATGATTTTGCCTACGGTGGATTGCGAAGTCATGGCCATGACCACGCCGAGGCAGACCATCCAATTGCAGAGGATGCCCTTGGCCACGGCAGTCATCATCCCAGCGAAGCCGTGCGCGGCGTAGGCGTGCGTCTTGGCCTCGGCAGCGGCGGCGATTTTGAGCGCGATGCCCGAAGGCTCGTCGGTGCCGCAACTGGTCAGCGCCGCGTAGAGCAGCACGCCATACAGCACGCTGCCGATCAGGTTGCCGGCATAGACCCAGAACAGGTTGGACAGCACGGTTGGCCACTGCTGGCGGCCGTTCACGCCCGCGAGCACCACCACGGCGAAACTGCCGGTGACGAGTTCCAACCCCAGCAACACAATCATCACTAAACCGACGGGGAAAATGAGCGCACCAACCAGCGGCACGCCGGTCTGCGTGGCGGCGGTGATGGCGAGGCTCGTGGCAAACCCCAGCAGCGCGCCGGACAGAATCCCGCGCAGCAACAGATCCTTCACCGGCAACGCGGATTTGCTTTCGCCGGAGGCTAGCATGATTTTCACAACTTCGGTGGGTTTGACGTAGTCCATAATTTTTTGGTGGTTTTTGGTTTGGAAGAAAATTCAACTGGGAACGGGCGCCGGCAGAAAGGCGGACAATTTTACCGCGCGATGTGGGAAGCCGGGAACCCTTTTGCCGGCCGGTTTGCTTTTTGTTTCGCCGCCGCGCAGGCGCACCGCCTGCGTAAAAATGTTGGGTCGGAAACATTTGCGGCCCATGGCGAAATTAAGCGTGGACAGCTCCCGGCACAGCCCGCTGGAATGCACGAGTTCAAACACCCACGCCGCCTTGTCAGCGGACGGCTCGTTGGCGTCGTGGCGGTGGAACAGGCAGAAATCCTCCACATTCCGCGAAATACCGTGTCCGAAATTGAGCGCGCCCTCGATGCCGTGCCGCAGCGCCGCCTCGGATGCGCCGATGTATTCAGGCCGCGCCAGCGTGGCGATGACCTCGTCGTGATTTTCCGGCGCGTCGCAAAATTCACACGCCTCCAGCAGCGCGGCGATGAGCGCAACGTGTTCCTCGCCGCGTTTCTCGGCGAAATCGTGCCGCACCATCAAGACTTTTTCCGGATGACCGGCATCCAGCTCGGCGCTCGTTGCCGCAATCCATCCAGCGCCCGACTGGACGGCGACCGAATTCCACGGTTCGCCGACGCAAAAGCCGTCGAGGTTACCCGCCTTCAAATTCAGCGCCATTTGCGGCGGCGGCACGATGACGATGCGCAAGTCGCGCTCCGAATCAACTCCGTGCGCCGAGAACCACTGGCGGAGCAGATGCCGGTGCGACGAAAATGGGAACACCGCGCCAAACGTGTAAATCTTTTCGCGGCGTGAGCGGACAATCTCCTCGCGCAAGGTTTTGCCGTCGCGGACGCCGCGCTTCCACAAGTCGTTCGAGAGCGTGATGGCATTGCCGTTCAGGTTCAGCACCAGTGCTGTGAGGCAATCGCACGGAATCGAGCCGAGGCCGAGCGTGGCGGCCAGGGGCATCGCGGCGAGCGCGTGCGCGGCGGCGAGTTCGCCGTGGATGATTTTGTCCCGCACTGTCGCCCAGCCCAGCTCGCGGCTCAAAGCGACGCGCAGCCCGTATTTCTGGAACAAGCCGAGCTCCCGCGCCATGACCAGCGGCGCACAATCGGTCAGCGGCACGAAACCCACGCGCAAGGCGGATTTAATCTCACGCAAAGGGCGCGACGGACGCAAAGGATTTTCGGAAAAGAATCTCTTTGCGGCCTTGGCGTCCGTTGCATGAGTTGTGTCTGTTTGTTTCACCACGCGGTTATTTAGCGGCGTTCGTGCCACAAGCCGATTTTGGCGCGATGACTGCTTCGCTAAATTCAAATGGAAATGATGAAAGGGATTCATAGATGACCGCGCCGCTTGACAGCAGGCAGTTGCGCGCGTTCAGCGTGCTGGCGCGCACGGGCAGCTTTACGCAGACCGCGCGGGAGCTGCACCTCACCCAATCGGGCATCAGCCACTCGATGAAAGCCTTGGAAACGGAAATCGGCTGTCGCCTTTTGGACAGGCTGGGCAAAAAAGCGGCGCTGACCCAGGCCGGTGAACAGCTTTTGCAGCACGTGGAAAAAATTCTCACGGAGATGAACGCCGCGCGCACGGCGCTCGGCGCGCTCGGCAAATGGGGCCACGGCCGGTTGCGGCTCGGCGCCAGCACGACGGCCTGCCAGCACCTGATCCCGCCGGTCCTGCGCGAGTTCAAGGAAAGTTTTCCGGACTACCTCATTTCCATCGAACCCAGCGACACACTCGACCTGGTCACGTCGCTGATGCGCCATCGGATTGACCTGGCGCTCTCGCTCGAGGTGGAAAACGAGCCGCAGCTTGAATTCCATCCGCTGTTCACCGATGAACTGCACTTCATCACCGCCCCGCTGCATCCGTGGGCACAGGCGCGGCGCGTCGAACGAAACGAAATTCCGCGCCAGAACTACATTCTCTACAGCAAACGCAGCATCACCTTCCGCCTAATCGAAAGTTATTTCCGCAGCGAAGAGATGGTTTTGAACACCGTGCTGGAGGTCGGCAGCATGGAGGCGACGAAGGAACTCGTGAAACTCGGCCTGGGCATCAGCATCCTCGCGCCCTGGATCGCGCAAAAGGAAATCGAGGCCGGCTCGCTGGCCGCCCTGCCGCTGGGCCGGAAGAAGCTGAACCGCCGCTGGGGCATCCTGCACTGGCGCGGCAAACGGTTGAGCCTGGCCGAGGAAACGTTTGTCGGCCTGTGCAAATCCGCGTGCGCGACTCTCCAGAAAACCTAGCGCCCGGCGGGTTCCCGGCGCGGCGTGGAAAGCCGGCGGGCCATGCGCATTAGTTCAAATAGTTCATTTTGTGAGGACGGTTTATGGGCTGACTTAATAAATGGCTTGACGCTCCAAATTTCCAAACCTAGAGTCAGCGGATGAAAATCCGCCCAAAAAAATTCGCGGCGCAGGCCTTCTTACAACTCCGGCCGGCGCGTGGATTTCGGGGTCGGACTCAACACCGGTAATCAGCGGAAACAGCCCGTAACACCATTCAAAAACCATCAATCATCAATCCAGAGAAACATACCATGTCCAACCAAAGAGATAATTTTATAGAGGCAAAGCTCTCGAAGATGAGCCTGCTTGAAAAGTGCGGCCAGTTGCTGACCTTCACCTGGCGCGGGGCCATTCCCACACCTTCCGGTGTTGAGCAAATCACCAAGCTGCACGCCGGTGGTCTTTGCCTGGAGCCGTATGCGCTGGAGACCTGCAAAAATCTTTACTGGGGACGCTCGCAGGTGGACCCGAATTTCAAAAAGCCCAAGGACTATTTCGACATCGCGCACACTTTCTTCGACGACCACAACTACGGCGTCAGCGTGACGCCGGAGGAGCTGACGGTCGCGCTGAACAAAATGCAGGAAATCGCCATGAACCGGCCGTCCGGCATTCCGCTGCACGTCACGATTGACATGGAAGGCGACTTCAAGAACGACTACTCGGCCGGCCACGTTTTGCAATTCCCGCCGCCGATGGGCATGACCGCGATCGGCGATCTCGACATCGCCTACAAGGTCGCGAACCTCTGCGCGAAACAGTGCGCCGCCATGGGGATCACGCAGTTCTACCACCCGGTTTGCGACGTCAACATCAACCCGCTGAACCCCGAAATCGGCGTGCGTTCGTTCGGCGATGACCCGAAGATTTGCGCGAAATTTGTGGAAGCCACAGTGCGCGGTTATCAGGATGCGGGCGTTGTCGCCACGATCAAACACTTCGCCGGCCGCGGCGATTCGGCGACGGACGCGCACGACACGCTGGACGTGTGCCGGGGCGACCTGAAGCGGATGAAGGAGGTCGAACTGTTCACCTTCCAGGCCGGCGTCAACATTGGCGCGAAGGCGCTGATGACGGCGCACACGATTTTCCCGGCATTCGACAAGGAATATCCGGCGACGTTGTCCAAGAAAATTTTGACCGACCTGTTGCGCGGCGAAATGGGATTCAAAGGCGTGGTTGTTTCGGACGCCATCGGCATGGCCGCCATTCTGAAGAAATGGCCGCTGCCGCTGGCGTGCGCGATGGCAATCAAGGCCGGCGTGGATACGATTCTGCTCAAGGCGGACGACGAGTCCCGCGCGCAATGCCTGTTCGGCATCAAGAGCGCCGTCGAGCGCGGCGACCTTTCCGAAGAACGCGTGAACGACGCGGTCCGGCGGCTGTTGTGCATGAAATACGACCAGGGCCTGTTCGAGAAGGCCGGCAAAATGGATCCAAAGAAGACCGCGGCGGTTGTCCGCGACCAGAAGAACATAGATTTCTCGGTGGAGGTGGCGCAGAAGGCGTTGCTCGTCGTGCGCGACGATAAGAAATTACTGCCGCTCAAGAAGGACAAGAAGGCCTTGGTGATCGAACAGCTCATCCCGTATCCGTTCCTCGGCAAGGATCTTTACAGTCATCCGCACATGTTCTGCGAGCAGATGTGCAAGCACTCGCTCAATCTGATTCTCGACGACACGGGTTTCCACGCCAGCGATGAGGACGTGGCCGAAGCGCTGGAGCTGGCCAAAGGGGCGGACGTGGTCGTGATGACGAACTATTACGCCCGCATTGAAAAGCGGGGCAACAACGAGCATCTGGTGAAGGCATTGAAGAAGGCCGGCAAGACCGTGGTCGTCGTGACCAACTTCCCGTATCGCCGGGGCACCACCACGGAGGCTGATGCGGTGATCTGCAACTTCTCCGGTTCGCCGGATTCCATCCGGGCCGCGGCGGATCTTTTGTTTGGCGCCATCAAGGCGTGCCCGACCACGAAAATGCCGATTGACTTGAGCGCGGAAAAGAACCTGCCCCAGGCACCGGCGCCGGTTCTGAAGGCGCCCGCCAAACCGGTTGGCAAGAAGAAGCCCTTCGCCTACGGCGGAAAATGCTGAATGAATCATGGCACAGGCGTCCCGCCGCGTGAAACTGGCGGCGCATTTCGCGGCGAGACGCCGCTCAAACCCGCAGCCGGGACGGCTGCGCTACAACCACCACCAGGGACGAATTTGAAAAGCGTTGTTGACGCCTCAAATAGCAATTAAGTTCCGCTGAATTGCGACGAAAAAATAATCAACCAGACAAAGCAATATGCCGAAGCCAACCACATTTGACGTGCGCGATATTTACACGATCGCGGGACCAGAAGTCACCTCCATCTACGAGAAGAACAAGATGGCGGTGCATTTCCAGGGAATGTCCAAGACCCTGCAATTTCCCCAGACCGTGGCGCTGCAGTGCGCGCCGACCTGTTCCATCGGCATTTCGCCTTACGGACTTTACAACCGCCTGAACGACGCCGGCCGGCTCATCTTGCTGAACCAGAAAGCCGTTCAGTTCGGTTCCGCGCCGTTCATCCGCGTCGGCGACCAATGCGCGATGCTGACGCAGAAAACGCTGGCGGAATCCGATTCAGGCGATGACGTTCCGGCCATCAAGAACTACTACCATCCGCCGGTTCCGGAGAAAAATGTTTCGCTCACCATTGCCACGCCGACGGCGGAGTTCGCCTACATGGTCGGCAAAGTCAAAATCGTTCGCCGGCTGATCTCACCACTGCTCGCGGGCAACGAAGAGACGCTGATGCCGATCGGCGTGGAAGAATACGAGGTGCAGAATAATTCCAAGGCGGCGCAGACGGTGACCTTCGTCGTTCCGCGCCCGTCGCTGGTGAATCTTCAGGAAAAGGAACTCAAGCCGACGGATCAGGACAGTGTTTATATTGCTTCCGTGCCGGTTCATGGCCAAAAGCATGAAACCTTCGAAACCGACGGCGTTCGCGGCATCGTGATGGGCAGCGCGGAGAGCGCCAATCGCATGGTGCTGGCGGTTGCCGAAACGGACGGAGTTGCCATTGACCTGCAACCTTACTTCTGTCTGAACCGGCTGAAGCAGGATTTGCTTCTTAATGACGACGGTAGTTTCTATGAGAAACGCCAGCCGGCGTTGCGCAGCGATTATGGTTCGGCCATCAGCCTCACGTTCACGATCGAGCCGAAGGCGACGCAGAAGGTCGCGGTGTCCGTGGCGTTGGATTTCCCCGAACAAGTCTATATTGACGGCACGACGTTCGGGCGCAAATACGTCAGGAATTTTCCGAACGCGGAATCACGGGCAGCGGATCTGGCCAAGCTCGCCCTGGCGAATTATCCGCAGTGGTGGGACAAGACGGTGACGATTCAAAAGCGCATTTTCGACTCGATTCAGTCCACTCCTTCCTACAAGGGTGACCGCGCCGGCGCGTTGCGGCTGACACGGCTGATTCTGAACGAGCTTCATTTCCCGTTGTCGAACGCGATTGTCTGGGTCGAGGACGAGAAGAACGGCGAGCGCGCCCGGTTCCTCGAATGTTTTGACTATGCCTACATTGATCCGTCGGACGTGGACTGGTATTCGATGGTGCTGCTGATGCTGTTCCCGCGCGTGGAAAAGGATTTGTGCCAGGGCTTCATTGATTCGATTCTGGCCGAGGATTCGACGCCGCGGTTTTACCACCTGCACGCCTCCTTCGTTGACGCGCGGAAGCACTACGAGGAGCATCCCGAGGAATACGAAGGCGTTTCGATGACGCAAATCCGCGACGCGTTCAAGACCAAAGGCAGCGTCGCGCACGATCTCGGCGCGATGCCCAAAGGCCATCCGCTCCGCAACGTCAGCGATTACGCGTGGTATAACAACAATTACTGGGTGGACCTCTTCCCGAAGCTGATGATGCGCGTGTTGCGCAACGTGAAGTTTACCGGCGACATCGAATTCCTGAAGCAGAACTGGGAGACGCTCAAGTTCGGTTTGGACGCGCTGCTCCAACTGGATTTTGACGACGACGGCATCCCGGAAGGTTATCCCGACGAAGTGAAAAACACCTTTGACAACCTGGTGCTCTTTGGCGCCGACGCCTACGACGCCACGCAATTCCTCGGCGGCTGCCAGGCCATGATCAAAATGGCGCAGATGCTCGGCGACGCGGAAGGCGAGGCGCGTATCAAGCAAATGTTCGACAAGGGCTGGAACAGCCTCGAACAATTGTGGCGTGAAGGGAAAAACAAGAAGGGCGAAAAGCTCGAATACTACATCACGTGTCTCGATCCCAAGACCGGAAACAAGAACACCGACGTCTGGACGAACCAGCTCGATGCGTTGTGGTATCTGATTTCTATCGGCGAAGAGCCGTTTATCCCCGCAGACCGCGCCCGAAAGATTCTCAAGACGATTTACCGGAACAACCGTTCGTTCATGGGCTGGGCCATGTGCAAGACCGAGAACGGCAAGCCGGTGGAATCCGACCAGGGGAAAGATGTTTACACGACTTCCAATTACGTCTTCGCCCAGTTGCTGCATTACTACGGCATGGCCAGGGAAAGCAAAGAGGTCTATAAGCACATGGATCGGGTGGTTTTCGATTATGGCAATTCCATGATCACCGCCGACAATCTCCGGGCGGAGTTGGAGAAGGAAATGGGCGAATCCAAACTCGGCCCGCATTATATCGTCGCTGCCTATCCCCGGCCCGGCGCGGTCTGGACGCACCTCGTCATGAACCACGTCAAGGGCCTTCAGGCCAAAACCAAATCCAAGACCGTTGAATCGAAAGACCTGATTCCTTTCTTCCGGGAACTGTTGACCTAAGTTCCGCAGTTGAAATCAGGTGAAGAATTCATTCACCACGAATTCACGCGAATAATCAGCGTAAAGGACCGGATTCTTGAACGTGCCGGCGGCGTTATCCGATTGCCAGCGCAGGCGGCCAGGACAAACAAACCACCCGCTCCAACCGCCGCATTTAAAAGCTCGATGCCGCGAGTGCCTCGCTTCGCGGCAAAATTACTGGGCCAAGCGGTAGTAAATCGCGTCGGTGCCGGTTGGGAAAGGAAGTGTAACCGACCATTGGCCGTTAACGACCTCCGGGACCACCGAAGTGACGGGCGTCCAATCCCCTGACCCGAGATTGGCACTTGACTGCAACGAAAAGCCGGACACAAGCGGCCAGGAGAACATGAGATTCGTGCCGGTCACGGAAATGAGCAGGTTAGGCGGAGGCGCCTGGGGCGTGGCGACCACTTCAACGCTGTTGGTGCTTTCACCCGCAAGGTTCAATGCCGAAACCACGTAAAAATAGGGATTGCCATTGGCCAAGCTGGTGTTGGTGTAAACGATTGCGGCCAGGTTCGTGATCACCGCGTAGGGCCCGCCGCTGCTGGTGGCGGATTTCACGTTGTAACTGCTGACGCCGGCCACAGGCGTCCATCTCAAAACTACCCGCGCATCGCCGGCGGCGGCGGTCAGGCTGCCGGGCGCGCCCGGCAACAGCGGCCAGCCGGGCGCCGTTACATTGTCCATTGCGGCCGCGCAAACACTCGAACTGTTGTGGCTGGTCACGGCCAGGCCAATGTAGGCGGTGGTCGCCATGGTGAATGTCTGGGAGGTTCCTTGCTGCGTCCAGGTCACGCCATCCGGGGAACGGTATCCGGTGAATGTATTTCCGCTCCGCACGAGCTTGACCCAGTAAGGCGCGCTCAAGCCTGTCATGTTATTGTTGGCCGTGGTCCCGGCGGTGCTCGTCCGGTATTGCCAAGTCACACCGTTGCCCGGCGTCACGGCGATATAGGCGTTGACCGCATTGGCGTTCAGGCTTTCGCGAATCATGATTCCGGCCTTCGACCAGACGTCGGCATTTTGCACGCCGGTAACGCGGGCGATCACGGTGCAATTTCCGGTCACGGGTAGAAAAACATAACGGAAGGCGTCGGAGGCGCCCCAGATGTCCACCCCGGTTCCCGTCACACTGAAAATTGCCGTTGGTGTAAATCGCGCTGGTCTGGCTCGACGTCTGGCCGATGTCTTGCGACTGCCAGGGTGAAGGCAACTGAACCGCCGGCGCTGTGCCGAACGACCAGACGGCCGACCCCTGGTTGGTGGTCGAGTAGGCGATTTCATCCACGCGCCAGTAATAGGTCGTTCCCCAGGACGCCGACGACAGGGAGAAATTGTTGGTTGAAACGACGCCCTGAAATTCCGGCGACGCCGGCGTGGCATTGGCGACCGCGTTGGAACTGGTTCCCAAATAGACCGCGTGCGTCACCGCGTTGCTGCCGGGCGCCCAGCTCAACACGGAATTCAACGAAACACCCGCTGAACCGCTGACCGGCGACGGATTGCTCGCCGCGCCGACGATGACGGATTTGTCCAGCACCACGGTCGTAATTGACAGTGGCGGCAGCGTTTGCGGGCTGGCCAAAGAACCGAGGGGCAGAAATGTGTTCGTGCAGGCGACGGTGTTGGTCCCCGCCGTCTGATACACGCTCGATCTGCCGGCGATAAAACCGCCGAAGTTGAAAGACATCGAAGACGACGTCGTGGCGCTGGTATTGATCAAAACCACCACCAGCCGCAATCCGTCCGGCGACAAATAGGCCGAGCTTGAAACATTGCTGTCGTTGCCCGTGGCGCCCACGCGCTTGAAGCCGGGGTTGATGAAATAGGAGAAGTGTTTCATCGCCCAATAGCTGGGCATCCGATACCAGCCGTGCGATTCGGTGGGCGCGGCCGGCGCATTGGTCCAACTGCTCGTATTTCCTCCATTTTCGATTTCCACCAAGCCGCCGCCACGTGACCGGCCAAGCCAGGCTCCAGAAATTAAAGCCCGATGTTCTTGCGAGCGTGAGGCAGTTCTGAATCAACGTGGCGGCGCCAATCAGGTCGTCCACTCCAAATTCCGTCATGAAATGCGGCTTGGTCGGGAAAAATGTTGGTGGACGAACTCAAATCGCTGTTGTTCCCGCCGTATAAATGATAATTGATTCCGTAGAAACTGGCCGAGTGCAACGTCGCCGCGTAGTTCGCCAGGTCGTTGTAGGCAATGTGGACGACTTCGGGTGCGAGAATCTTCGGCGGGGACGGCATATTCGTCAGCTTGGCGTAGACTGCGTCCAGCGCCCTGGAGTAGCTCGCGTAATTGGTCCCGTTCACCGTATCCTCGGTCGGATGAAAAATGCAGGAATCATAACCGGCCACCCAGTCCGGCTCATTCTGGATGCTGATCCACTGCGGCGACACACCGTTGGACCGGTAGGCCTGAATCGAGTCATACCAATATTGGGCAAAACCGGCGTAGGCGAACCCACCGTTGGTGGTGATCAGCGTCCCGCCGTTGGCAACCTGGCCGTTGCTTTTCAAGAACGCCGGTGGCGCCCAGGAACTCATATAGACCTGGACCGGATGCCCCAGGACGCGATTGGCGCTGGCGACCACATCGAACGCGGCGGAATCAAACGAGCTGATCGAGGACTGGTAACGATACCAGTCTCCCAGCCGCAGCATGGAGAGATTCAATCCGGCAAAGATGTTTGTGTAAATCTCCATCTTGTAAGGATGGCCGGTGAGATTCCCCACCCAAAAACACGTCGCCCCGCCAAATCCTTCAATCGTCTGATAGGTCGCGGCGGTGTTAATCGTGGTGGTGGCCGCCCGGACCGGCATGACGGCCAAAACCGTGAACACGCAAACGATTGAAACCAAGTTTGACATCAGCCATTTCTTAACAAAGTTCATATCCATTGTTACCATGCGAAAGGCGTGATTTTGTCCGGTCGTTCCCATAGGTCCGGCTGGCGGGAAGGGATTCACGCGGTCAGTTACGGTTGCCCAATTCCCGCCTTTCGCCGGAGGTTTTGTCCCAAATCCATTGGTGTGAACTGGAACAACGAATCCAAGAACCGAAGGCACGGCATTCAACATGAGTCTGTAAAGACTATCACATCATTCGCAGACTTGTCAAAAACTTCATGAGATGGAGAAGCTGGAATTATTAAGACAAGATTAAGAAATCCTCCAGGATTCCGCCGGTGATTTAGTTCTTCTCCAGCGCCGCCTTGATGGCTGCGGCTCCGGTTTCCAAACCTTCAGCGGTTGCCGTGAGCCGGATTGTCCCCGGCTGTCCGGTTTTTCCGCGGACAATCACCAGGCAAAGTCCGTTGAACGCTTTCCGGTCATGCGATGGAAATGGCTCAAAGCTCGTCGGGTCGCCGTTGTCCGTGGCGACGATTTCGCCCGGACCGTCGATGTCAAAATGGATTCGATTGTCCGCGCGCGGCGCCATCAAGCCATGCTTGTCCGTCACGGTCACGGTGACGAAAGACAAATCCCTTCCGTCGGCGCTGATTCGGTTGCGGTCCGGCTTCAATTTGAGTTTGGCGGGTTCGCCGGCGGTCTTCACTTCGTCCGTCGCCCACTTTTTCCCATTTTTGTAAGCGACCACTTTGAGCGTGCCGGGCTGATACACCACGTCGTCCCAGCGCAGGCGATATTCATAATGGCCCTTTCTTTTTTCGGCCCAGCGATTTGCCGTTGAGAAACAATTCCGCTTCGTCGCCGGAAGTGAAAACATGAACCGGCGTGACTTGTCCGACGCGTTCCGGCCAGGTCCAATTGCGGCACGAATGTGCGCCATCGGAAAATCCGGCCGCCAATGCGCCTGATACAGATAGAACCGGTCCTTCTTGAAGCCGGCCAAGTCAATGATGCCGGAATACGAACTGCGCGACGAGTCGAACGGCGTCGGTTCGCCGAGATAATCCCAGCCCGTCCAGACAAATTCCCCGCCGACATAAGGGATTCTTTTCCTGCGAGGCAAATACCTTGTCCGCCGACGAGCCGAACGCGGCGGAATACAGTTCATACGCGCTCACCTGATGCCGCGCCCGGTCCTCGCCGGAATTCGGGCCGACCGCCGCGCTGTTCGTTGGTCGTGACCGGGAAAATATATTCGCCGCGGCTGCTCAAGGCGGCCGCGGTTTCGCTGCCGAAAATCATTTTGTCCGGGAAACTTTTCGTGGAAGGCCGGATATTTGCCCGGCGCGCCGCGGATGCCCGCGCCCTGATAATTCAGGCCGATGACATCCACCGCCGCCGGCAAACGGGTCTGCCGGGGCTGCGCGCCAATTCATCGCGCGTCGTCGTGGGCCGCGTCGGATCTTCCTCATGGACAGATGTCGCACAAGTTCCTTGGCCAGTGCAGCGCCGTTGGCGCCGGTGAATTGCTCGCCGACCTCGTTGCCGATGCTCCACATAATGACCGACGGATGATTCCGGTCGCGGCGGATTTGCGCGCGCAAATCCTGTTCGTGCCAGTCGGGGAAAATCAGGTGAAAATCCATGCGGCGTTTTCTGCGCACGCCAGCAGTCGAACGATTTCGTCCATCACGAGAAAACCCATTTTGTCCGCCAGTTCCAGCAATTCCGGCGCGGGCGGATTGTGGCTGGTGCGGATGGCGTTGCAGCCCATCTCCTGCAACATCTCCAACTGCCGCTGCAACGCGCGATAATTCAACGCCGCGCCGAGCGCGCCCAGATCGTGATGGTCGCAAACGCCTTTCAAGTCGAATGTGCTCGCCGTTGACAAACACGCCGTGCATTCGGATCGAACTTCAGCGTGCGGATGCCGAACGGCGTTTCGTAATCGTCCACCATCATTCCCGTCCTGCGAAACCGTTGTGACCGCGACGTAGCGATTGGGTTTCTGCGTGCGGCGGCGGCCCCCAGAGTTTTGGATTGGCGATGGCGGCGCGTGCCTTCCGCGACGGCGTTGGAACCCGGAGGAATCTGCAAGCTCACCGGCGCCATGCTCGGCCACGGCCGTGCCGGATTTCTTGCCGTTCCGCATCCAGCGCAAAAATTTCCGTCGCCACGTTGACGTTCGCGCTCTGCTTGGAATCGTTGTCCACCGTCACTTTCAAATTGACCGTGGCCGACGACGAAGAAACTGCCGGCGTCGTGAGGTAAGTTCCCCAATGGCCGACGTGCACCGGCGCGGTTTTGACCAGCCAGACGTTGCGATAAATTCCCGCGCCGGGATACCAGCGCGAGGAATTCGGCGGATTGTCCAGCCGGATGGCCAGTTCGTTTTCGCCGCCGGGCTTCACGTAAGGCGTCAAGTCCACGCGCCACGACGCGTAACCATAAGGCCAGCCGCCGACCAATTGGCCGTTCAACCAAACCGTCGCGTAAGACATCGCGCCATCCACATCGAGAAAAATGGATTTGCCGGCGTCGTCTGCCGGAATGTCCAGCTTCTTCCGATACCAGCCGACGCCGGCCGTTGGCAGCCGGCCCATGCCGCCGCCGCCGGACCGAGTGAACGGGCCTGCGATGGCCCAATCGTGCGGCAAATTGATTTGCTGCCACGAACTGTCATCGAAATCCGGCTGCACATAGGCGACGCCGTCGCCGAGATTTCCTTCCGGCCGGACAAATCGCCGCGCCGGGTCTTTGATGAAATCATTGCCCGTGGGCAAAATCCATTGCTTGATCACCGCGATGGGATTGGTCGATTCGGTTGAAGCCATCGTCTGATTCGTTTGATTGATTGTGGAGTTGCCGTCCGCTTCCGCGGCAAAACGGCGCAGCGTCTGGGTTTGCTTCACGTCGTAAAGCAAACTCACGACGCAGTTGGCCGGGTCGCCTTTGATGAATCGCCAATCATCATCAATCGAAATTCTTTCCCGCGGCGACATTTGTGCCGGCACACCGGCGCCCGGCAATGAAGTTCCGGCCAGAACGAAGACAACCATGCCCAGGCTCAAAATGACTTTCAATCTGGCATTGCCGGTTCGCGGCGAATTGGAAAAAAATAAATCGCGCTTCATATTTTGGGATACGCCGATCCTACGGCAACAGTGGCCCGGCTGCCAGCCGATAAAATCCGCCGGGCGTCTCCGGCAAAATTCTCACGGCGTTCCGGTCGTGGCCTGCAAGGTGTCCGATATGCCGGTGAGCAACGCGGATTGCGCCGTCAGCCGAATCGTCCCCGGCTTTTCAGCGATGCCGTGAATAATCACGAGGCAAAATGCGGTGAACGCCGCGCGAATAGTTGAAGCGAAGGAAACCATGCTGTTGGAATCGCCATTGTCCGTGGCTACTATTGTGGCGGGTGCCGGGGTTCGGCTTCGAAGGCCGCCAATGCCGCGTAGGTGACGACTGATTACATCCAATGCGTGCTCAATGCGAAAATACGTTGTGTGGCATCAGTGTGATTTCGTCGCACCCCTCGACGTCAAATTGCCGGAATCGGCTGAAAACAAGCAATACACGACGCCATGCGTCGTGCATCCAAACGTTGATATCCCTAAACCTGGCCGGAACCACCCTGATTTAACTGCCAAACCATCCGGCTGATGGCGCGCGTGTGCTCCGGCGTGCTGCCGCAACAGGAACCAATGATGTTCGCGCCCGCCGCCAAAGCCGCCGGCACGCCGCCGGCCATCTCGGCCGGGGGCTGTTTATAGACGGCCTTGCCTTTTTCCAGCACGGGCAGACCGGCGTTCGGCTGGACCATGATCGGCAATGTGCAATGCTGACGGTAAATCGCGGCCACTTTTGCTGCGCCCGGCATGTCCATGCCCGTGCCGCAATTCAACGCGATGATGTCCGCGCCGCGCTCCTGGGCATATGCCGCTGCCGCCTCCGGCAACACGCCCATCATCGTGACGTAAAAACTTTTGTCCGCCGACAAATCATACGCGAGGGACGCGATCACGCACGGCGCGCCCGCAGCCTTGGCGGCGTCAATCGCAACGCCGATTTCGTCGAGCGATGTCTGGGTTTCAACGATAATCGCGTCCGCGCCGGCCTCCACCAGCGCCCGTGCCTGCTCCTCGTAGGCGGCCCGCGCCTCGTCCAGCGACAGGTCGCCGTAAGGTTCCAGAATCGCGCCGAGCGGACCGAGGTCGCCGAGCACAAAACCTTCCCGCCCGCCGAACGCCTCGCGCGCGATGCGGACTCCCGCCTGATTGAGGGCGCGCAAATCGTCCGCGTTGCCATGGCGCCTCAACATGATTCGGCTGCCGCCGAACGTGTTCGTGATGAGGCAATCCGTTCCAGCCCCGACATAGCGCCGCTGAATTTCCAGCACGCGGTCGGCGTGAGTCAGATTCCACATTTCGCCGCAACCGCCCTGTTCGAGGCCAGCGAGCATGAGTTGCGTGCCCATCGCGCCGTCGCAGACGAGGCGGCGTTGGCGGGCGGTTCCGTGCAGAAGTTGTTGGCTCATGGTTCGGCGGTGGTTGACGGGCGCGATTATTGCAATTCAAATATTTAGTTCAAGCCTCGAATTAAATTTCGATTTCAACCGGAGCTTGCTGTAAAATGCCAATCGTAATCGAACGCATGAGCATCGAGCTGCATTTCAACGGACAGCGCACCGACGCCGCGACCGGCTTGTCATTGTTCGATTGCGCGGACATGCTCGGCATCAAAATCCCGACCTCCTGCAACAAAAACGGTAAGTGCCGCGAGTGCCTGGTCGAAATCGCCGGGGGCATGGAATTGCTTTCTTCGAAGACGCCGGAGGAAAAATATCTCAAGGAAAATTTCCGGCTCTCGTGCCGCTGCAAGGTCACTTCCGGCTCCGGCATCGTCCGTTGCCACACGCTGCGGCGCGGCGAAATGCGGATTGAACGGCACGCGTTCGAACTGTCGACGGGAAACAGGAAATGGCAACTCGACCCGGCGGTGACGCGCGACGGCGACCGGATTTTGCTAGATGGCCAGGAAATCGCCCGTTCGACCACGCCGATCCTCGGGCTGGCGATGGATTTGGGCACCACGACCGTGGTGGTGCGGCTGTTGAATTTGGAGACGGGCGAGATCGTCGCCGACGCCTCGTTCGAAAATCCGCAGCGCTTCGGCGGCTCGGACGTGATGTCGCGGATTCATTTCGACACGCACGACAAAAGCAAACTGCTTCAGCGCACGCTGGTGGGATATTTGACACACGTCATCGAGGAATTTCCCGTGGATCCGCAGACGATTTACAAACTGGTCGTCGCCGGGAACTCGACGATGCGCGACCTCTTTTTCCGGCTGAATGTCCATTCCATCGGCCAAAGCCCGTATCGCTCCATCACCGAACTCGAAATGGACGAAGGCCGGCGGGCGACGACGAGCGTGAGCGAGTCCGCAAAAAAACTCGGGCTGCCGATTCATCCACAGGCGCGCGCTTATGGCCTGCCCGTCATCAGCGGCCACGTCGGCGCGGACGCGGCGGCGTGCATGCTGGCAATTGATCTGGCGAATGAGGAGCGCCTCGTCGCCATCATGGACATTGGCACGAACACGGAGCTGATCCTCGGCAACAAAAATAAAATCCTCGCGGCGTCGTGTCCGGCGGGGCCGGCGTTTGAAGGCGGAACCATTTCCTGCGGGATGCCCGGCCTGCCCGGGGCGATTGAAAGAATTAAAATCAACGCCGACGGCCTGGTTGGCGTCGGCGTCATCGGCAACGTTCCGCCGGAAGGCATTTGCGGTTCCGGCCTGGTGGATTTGTTGAGCGAACTGCTGCGGACAAATCGCATCAATCAGCTCGGCCGTTTCGAGAACGGCGACCACCGGTTTGATTTGGCTGTGGCGGGCGATTCGCCGATATATTTCACCGAGAGCGACATCAACGAACTCGCGCAGGCCAAGGGAGCGAACGTCGCCGGGCTGCGCGTCATTTTTCATGACTACGGAATTTCATTCGATGACGCCGACGTTTTTTATCTCGCGGGTGGTTTTGGCCGGCACCTGGACGTCGAGTCGTCGAAGCGCATCGGTTTGATTCCAAACATCGCCGATTCAAGAATTCTACAGGTCGGCAACGCGGCGATTGAGGGCGCGTGCATCGCGTTGCTCTCCTGCGCGAAGCGGACTGAATTGGAGCAACTGGTCAGAAAAGTGACGCATTGCCGGCTGGAAGCGCATCCGAACTTCTTCGATTTCTTCGTCGAAGGCTGCCAGTTCCAACCCGTCGAATCCCCGCGCGCGCCGCAACCCGTTTCCCGACATGCTCGAATTGTTTGAAACCCATCCGAACGTCAATGTTGAGGAATCCGAGTTTCAGCGACTGCTGGGCTATCCGAAGAATTTTGTGATGACGGGTCGGGCGTGCGAACTGGCGGATGCGGCGCGGAAATGGTTTGCCGAAAATGGCCGCCCGTGGTTTTACGCGCGGCAGGCGGACGGCGTGAAATTGGCGGATGGCAAATTGCACGTCGGCGGGACCGGGTTTTCCTCAAAGCGGCTGCATGATTTATTTGCCGGGGCCGGGGCGGAAAGCGCCGTGCTCGTCGCCGTGAGCGCGGGAAGGGAATGCGAGGAAAAAGCGCGCGAACTCTGGCGGGAGGGCAAACCGGACGAGTATTATTTCCTGGAGACATTCGGTTCGGCGGTCGCCGAACATTTGATCGCGCTGGCCAGTGGCAACATTTGCGGCTGGGCGGAGGGCCAGGGCGCGGCGGCATTGCCGCATCACGGACCGGGTTATTCCGGCTGGCACATCCTGGATCAAATCAAATTGTGGAATTTGATCCGCCAAGATCGGACAAGCCAGATGGACCACCGGCTTGAAGTGCTCGAAAGCGGCATGTTGCAGCCGAAGAAATCGTTGCTGGCTGTGATCGGCGTGACGCGCGATTTGGAGAAAGCCCGCCGGTTCGCCCGACTGGTTCCTTGCGAAACGTGTTCGCTGGCCGGGTGTCGGTTCCGCCGCGCGCCCCCAAAAAACTGGGTGAGCCATTTCGAAACCGTCCGCCGCGAACAGCCTGCGGCCGCCGAACCGTAATCGTCGCCGTCAAACCGCGAGAAGAATTTCTGTGTCGGTGATCCTCAATTCCACGCCCGCCGCCTTCGCCGCCTCCTGCAACGCCGCCGGCAACATCACCGCCGGATCCCGGCTCACCGCGAGCCGCCGCATCAGGCCCTCGCCTTTTTTTGCGCCGACGGTAAGCGTGATTTTCAGACCCTTGCGTTTGCAGGCGACGCGCGTGCCGTCGGGCAGTGTGACGTTCATCGGCTTGAGAAACGCGTCCACGTAGTGCGAGCCGATGCCGGACTTTTCCGCGAATTTCGGGGGAAGTTTTTCCACGGCGGCGGCGTTGAGATTGCAAAGTTTGGTCATGAAATTGTCTCGTTAAATTCAAACATGTCCGCCTCGTCAGGCAAATTTCGCCTCCAACTCACTCTTTACCGCCTGCGCGACTTCTTGCGGCGAGCCGGCGCGCTCCGCCTCGTCGCTCCAGCGGAAATGCGCGGAATAGGAGTCCTGTGAAATCAATCCCTGCTTTTGCGCCGCGGCGTCAATGCGCACGACGAATTTCTCCGGCAAACTGATTTTCACCTCGTCAAAATCGTCCCAGGCCTTGATCTCGGATGGAATGTCCTGCCAGTAGAGGATTTGAAATTTTGACTTTGCATTCGGGTCATGCGCCCGCGATTGCGCGCGCTCGGCCCTAGCTTCCTCGATGGTGTCCAATTTCGTCTTGGCCTTCGGCGGCGGGCCTTTGCCCATGAAATACAGAAACAAATCCACCGCGCTCGATGCGTCCGCGCCGTAGCCATTCGCGCCGATTTCGTCGGCATACTCCTGGCTGATGGGCGCGCCGCCGACGGCGAATTTTTGCGGCAGGCCGCGTTCCTTGTAGCCGTCCACGACGGTTTTCATGTAGGTCATCGTCGTGGTCAGCAGCGCGCTCATGCCGATGATGTCCGGCTTGTGCTGCTCGGTGGCGGCAAGAAATTTATCAATGCTCTGGTCCACGCCGATGTCAATGACCTGGAACCCCGCGCCCTCGGCCATCATGCACACGAGGTTTTTGCCGATGTCATGCAAATCGCCGCGCACGGTGCCCATGAGCAACGTGCCGGCCGGTTGCACAACGGAATCTTTCGCCGAGAGCAGCGGTTTCAACACCGTCATGGCGGCCTTCATCGCGCGGGCGGCGATGAGCACTTCGGGCACGTAGAGGATGTTATATTTGAAATCCTCGCCCACGACGCTCATGCCCGCGATGAGGCCCTCGGACAGAATTTCCTGCACGGGCCGGCCCTCGGCCAGCGCGTCCTTGGTCATTTGCTCGACCTCCTTGGCTTTGCCTTCGTAAAGGCACTGGTTCATCAGAGCGTAGTCAGGCATAAAAATGTTTGACGTAAAGGCGCAAAGGCGCGAAGACGCAAGGAAAGAAGTATTGAAACAAAATTCTTTGCGTCTTGGTTGCTTGTCTTTGCGTTTCTCAATACCTGGCGCGGTGAATCCTGAAGGGATTCAAATAATTCAGCCCAGGGTTGCGAGGCACGAGCTACCCTGGGTTGTGGCGATAAACGAGAACAACCCTGAAAGGGTTGCAGCAAACGGCGGCGCAATGATTCAACCCCGTTGGGGTTGAAAAATGTTTCGGACGGTTGACCCAGGGTAGTCCGCTGGCGCGGCCAACCCTGGGCTGAAGGACGCAATCCCGTTGGGATTGTTGGAACGGGAAACATCCAACAACCAACATTCAACATCGAACATTCAGTGCGCGATGCACGACGGACAACCAGTGGATTTTGAATGTTTTTCATTTGGAAAGCGTAACGATTAGCAATTTGTTGAAAAACGATTTTTCTTTGAAACGTTTCAGTGGGAGTAACGTCTGAAAGAGCATGCGCGGAAAACCTCAAGCCCAGCCGGACTTTTTGACGGTCATCAACCTCAACCAATGCGTGCCCGCAGACCATCCGCTGCGCGCCATCAAAAGCCAGGTGGATGCCGTCCTGAAAAAACTCTCCCCGCTGTTTGACGAACTCTATGCCGACGATGGCCGCGCCAGCATCCCGCCGGAGCAATTGCTCAAAGCCCGTGTGCTCACCGCCCTTTACAGCGTCCGCAGTGAACGGCTCTTTTGCGAGCAACTCGGCTACAATCTGCTCTGGCTCTGGTTCCTGGACCGGGAGTTCCACGAAGGCAGTTTCGACCACAGCATCTTTGCCAAGAACTACGAGCGCGTGCTCTCCGCCGACGTGGCCAAACTCTTCTTCCTCGAAGTCTATGACTTGGGCCGTCAGGACGGCTGGACCAGTGACGACCACTTCACCGCCGACGGCACGCTCATTGAAGCCTGGGCGAGCCTGAAAAGCTTCGTCCGCAAGGACGGGGCGGATCAGGCCAAGGTGGCCGCGGCCAAGGACGAAGACCCCGGCAATCCCACGATCAACTTTCGCGGGGAGAAACGGCGCAATGACACGCATCAGAGCACGACCGATCCTGACAGTGTGTTGTATCGGAAAGCCAGCGGGAAGGAAGCCCGGCTGTGTTTCGGGGCGCACGCCCTGATGGAAAACCGGAACGGCTTGTGTGCCGACTTCACCCTGCACAACCCCATTACCCAAAGCGAAGCGGTGGTGGCCTTGCAACAGGCCGATGCCCATCAGCAGCTGCATGAAGGTGTGAATATCAAGACGCTCGGGGCGGACAAGGGCTATCACCAGAAAGGCTTTGTGCAAGGCTGCCGGGAACGGGAGATCGCGCCGCATGTGGCGTGCAAGGACAAAGTGAACGTGGCCGGGTTGGACGGACGCACCACGACGCAGCGGAGTTACCAAGTCAGTTTGAAAATCCGAAAACGAGTAGAAGAGATATTTGGCTGGATCAAGACGGTGGGGGGATTCAGACGGAGCCGGTATCGGGGACGAGAACGGACGCAAGCCTGGGGCTACTTCGTGGCGGGGACTTACAACCTGCTGCGAATGGCACGCTTGGAATTGGCGGGTGCGAACTGATCGGCGGGTTTTCGGTGAAACCGCCGGCCTAAAAGCAGCAAAATAATGCTGGGCAGATAAAAAACACCGGCACGAGGGGCACCCACCGGAAGAAATCCGGTGCAACTTACTCTGAAAATGTCCCGAACGAGTCATGAATAACCGATGTTCGCTAAATTGGTCTTTTGTTCAACAGCCTGTTAGGTCAAATGGCCGAACGTTCAACGTAAGCTGTAACTATTTGTCTTGTAAAATTCCCGATACATTTTCGGTTTGTCGCTGTTTGTTTCAACTAAAATGCCAGACAAAACGTTGTCGGAGAAACTCAAGAACAAGCATTCGTTCCTGTTTGCGCCTAACCAACCTGTGGCAGTAGGCAGAACATCCTTCGGAACTTCGACTGCTTTAGCTTCATGCAATAGTTGTAGCACTTCAGCTCGCGCCATCCCAAGCAATAGAAGCTGGTGTTCAATTCGTTGAGTGCTCTCAACACTATGTGCTGATTCGGTGTGAGCAACACAACCAACCAAACAAAGTATTGGAAGCAATGTTGTAAGGCGGCAAAAGGCGCAGGTCGCGTTAATCGCTGTTGGGATTTTGTTCACTTTGAGCTATTAAACTCCTCCAACGCCTTCAACATCGCGACGATGTTTTGTCTCGGCATTCCTGGACTGGTGCCGCCGCCAACCGACAAAATCATCCCACGGTCGCCGCCTTTTTCCAAAACGTTCAGCGTCGCCGCGCGCACTTCCTCCGGCGTCCCGCGGACGCCCACTTCGAGCGGATTCACATTTCCCATCAGGCACATCCGGTTGCCGATGCGCGACCGGACTTCGCCGATGTCCGTCTGCTTGCCCCAGTTTAGCACCTGAAAACCGCAATCCGGCAGGTGTTCAAGGCAGGCGTTGATGTCCGCGTCATTGTGATACATTTTCACCCAGTCTTTCGGGAACGCGTCGCAAATGCGCTTGAGATAGGGATGGCAGAATTCCATGTAATGTTCCTCGTTCACGAAACCGACGATGTCGTCCAGAATGAAAATGCCCTCGACCGTGTCGCCCATTGCCTTGTGCTGCGCCTTGAGCCAGTCAATGATCAGCCGCGTGCAAAGGTCGAGCAGCTTGTGCGTCCACTCCGGTTTTTCCACCAGGTCAATCATCAAATCCGTCGTGCTGCGGACAAAGCCCGCCGTGCACATCGGCCCGCGCGAGGTGACGAACGGCAGGATTTCGCCGGTGTCCAGAATCCGCTGCCGGTGCATCCGGATGCGGTGTAGCGTCATCGCCATGAACGCGTCGTTCTCGACTTCGTAGGGCGGGAAATTTTCGATGTCCTCGATGTGGAAGAGCGTGTGGTATTCGCTCGGCGTATTGTCCTCCCAGAATTTGATTTTTGCGCCGAGCGCCGACGGTTCCGCCGCCATGCCGTATTCCATCCACCAGCCCGGGATAAAGATGATGTCGGGAAATTCGCGGTGGATTTTCAGGTGCGACTGGAACCACAATTCCGAGTCGAGGTAGAAATCCATGTGTTTCACGCCGAGGTAACCGGGGATCCACGGGCTGTCAATGATCAGCGCCAGGGGGATCTTGTCCAGTTTCTCCATCCGCGCGGCCTTCTTGAAAATGTCCCATTGTTCAGGTCTCATGTGATGTGCCGTATTCTTTCGGTTAACCCGCCGCGGCTGCAAGCTCGAAAAAACCGGAGAAAGATTTCAAGGGGCTCTCCCTGCCATCCGCAACATTTTCCATTCCCCGCTTGCCGCCAGTGCGCCTAGGTGAATACGCTGTTGAAAACGTCAACTCAAGAACGAATGAAATATTTATTGGGATGCGTTCTCGTCGCCGCAGCGGCGTCACTGATGATATTGTTGAACGGTTGCCGAACGTCCGGCACACCGAAATCCGCCGCCGGGTCGGGCGCTTTCGCCACCGGACATTACCGGAACCTGTTTGCCGAGAACGGCCATTCGAAGCAGGAAATCAGGATCAAGGTTGATTCCGCCTTCGCGCAGTTGTTCCACGGCGATCCGGATTCGCAGGCGATTTATTATTCCGCCGGCTCAAATTCCAACGGCCCGCTGGCCTACATCACCGACATCAAGCACCACGACGTGCGCACGGAAGGTTTGTCCTACGGCATGATTATCTGTGCCGAACTCGGCAAGCAGGCCGAATTCAATGCGCTCTGGAACTGGTCTCTCCAATACCTCTACCACTCCGATCCCGCCGACCCGGGCTACGGCTTCTTCGCCTGGCAGGCCCGCACCAACGGCGACCGCATGAGCCAGGGCGTCGCGCCCGATGGCGAGGAGTATTACACGATGGCCCTCTACTTCGCCGCCGGCCGGTGGGGCAGCGGCCAGGGGATTTACAATTACAAGGCCGAAGCGGACAAGCTGCTCTCACGGTTGCGCCACCGCGCCGTCATCACCGGGGCCAGCCCGCGCCTGCCCAACGGGCGCGGCGGCGGCCAGGTCACGGCCGGCCCGCTGTTTGACGAGACCAACAAGATGGTGCGGTTTGTCCCGGAATATGGTCGCGGGCCGTTTTTCACCGATCCGTCCTATCATCTGCCGGCCTTTTACGAACTTTGGGCGCGTTGGGGACCAGCCGGGGACCGCGATTTCTGGCTCGGTGCCGCACAGAACAGCCGTGATTACTTTGCGAAGGTGGCCCATCCTGTAACCGGCCTGACACCGCACGATTCGAGTTTTGACGGTTCGCAGCGCGGCGGCGGGCGTGGCGGCGGTGGCTTTGGCGGGTTCGGCGGCGGTCCGCGTTTCGATTACGACGCCTTCCGCACCGCCGGCAACTGGTCGGTAGACTGGTCGTGGTGGGCAAAAGATCCGCACGAACGGGAATTGAGCGACAAGCTACAGGCCTTCTTTGAATCCAAAGGCATGACGAATTACGGTTGCCAATTCACCCTGGACGGGAGTCAGACGCTCGACGCCCGCCACGCCCAGGGCCTCGTGGCGGTCAATGCTGTGGCCAGCCTCGCGGCGACCGATTCCGTGCGCGCCAAAAAATTCGTCGAGGCGCTGTGGGACACGCCCACGCCGGACGGGCTGGAACGCTACTACGAAGGGTTGCTTTACATGATGGCGCTGCTGCATTGCAGTGGAGAATTCCGGATCTGGGCCCCTCATTGAAACGAACTCGAATTTATGAACAAGACCGTTGTCGTGTTGACGAAAACCATGCCGCTGTTGCTGTGCCTGATGGCGGCGCGCGACTGCCTTGCGCTTGGCCAGATTAGCTATGTCGAAACCGCGGCCAGTCCCGGCGGTTTCCCCATTTGCACGGCCGATTCCACCGCCGCGATTTGTGTGGGCACCAATGATTGGGCGGGCGTTGTCCGCGCCGCGGACGACTTGCAGGCGGACATCACCCGCGTTTCCGGGAAAAAACCGCCGGTCCTTTTCAGCGAACAGAAATCCGGCGCGAACGTCATTCTCATCGGCACCGTCGGCAAGAGTGAAATCATTGACCAGTTGGTGCGCGAAAAGAAAATTGACACTTCGCAAATCGCCGGTAAATGGGAATCGTTTTTCGTGCAGGTCGTGCCCAACCCGTTGCCCGGCGTAGAGAGCGCGCTGGTGATTTGCGGCAGCGACAAGCGCGGGACGATTTACGGCATTTACGATTTGTCGGAACAAATCGGCGTTTCCCCTTGGTATTATTGGGCGGACGTGCCGGCGAAGCACCATGACCAGCTTTTCGTGAAGGCGGGGAAATTTGTCCAGGGGCCGCCATCGGTGAAGTATCGCGGCATCTTTCTCAACGACGAAGCGCCGGATTTGTCGAACTGGATCCATGAAAAATACGGCAACGCCCCCGGTTACGCCGGCGCGGCGAATTATGGCCGCGGTTTTTACACCAACCTGTTTGAACTGATGCTGCGCGTCCGCGCCAATTACCTGTGGCCGGCGATGTGGAACAACGCGTTCAATGAGGACGACACCAACAATCCCGTGCTCGCCGACGAATATGGCATCGTCATGGGCACCTCGCACCAGGAGCCGATGATGCGCGCGCAAAAGGAATGGGACCGCGGTCCCGGCAGACAATACGGCAGTTGGAACTACGCGCGCATTCCCAATGTGGTTTCAAATTTTTGGCGCGAAGGCGTCGAGCGCAATAAAAATTACGAAAATCTGGTCACGATCGGCCTGCGCGGCGCCAATGACACCCCGATGGCGCCGGGCGGTCCCGAAGCCAACAAGACCCTGCTCGAAAAAATCGTGGCCGACCAACGGACGATCCTCGCCGATGTCGTCAATCCCGACGTCACCAAGGTCCCGCAGGTCTGGTGCCTCTACAAGGAAGTCATGGATTATTACGCCGCCGGAATGCGCGTGCCCGACGATGTGACGCTGCTTTGGGCGGAGGATAATTGGGGCAACGTCCGCCGCCTCCCCACCGCCGAGGAACGCAAACGCAGCGGCGGCGCGGGGATTTATTATCACTTCGATTACCACGGCGGGCCGCGCAGCTACCAGTGGATCAACACCGACCCGATTCCGAAAATCTGGGACCAGATGTCGCTGGCCAAACAATACGGCGCGGACCGGGTCTGGATCGTCAACGTCGGCCATTTCAAGGGCTACGAATTGCCGACAGAATTTTTCATGAGCCTCGGATGGGACACGTCGCGCTGGTCCAACACGAATCTTGATGAATACACGCGGCTCTGGGCCGAACGCGAATTTGGCCCGGAACACGCCGGCGAAATCGCCGGGATCGTGTCGGCCTACACCCAATTCAACGGCCGTCGCAAGCCGGAGTTGCTCGATGCGAACACTTACAGCCTCGTGAACTACGACGAGTTCGAAAGGGTCGCCGCCGATTACGAAGCTCTTGCCGCGCGCGCGGAAAAAATTTCCAGTGAATTGCCGCCGGAAAGCCGCGATGCCTTTTACGAACTGGTCCTGTTCCCGGTCAAGGCCTGCGCGGGTTTGAACGCGATGTATCTCGCCGCCGCCAAGAACGCGCTTTACGCGAAACAAGGCCGCGCCAGCGCCAACGACTTCGCCGCGCAGACCCGCGAACTGTTCACCGCGCAAACCAACTTGATGGCCTATTTCAATCGCACTTTTGCCGGCGGCAAATGGGACCATTTCATGGACCAGCCGTATATTGGCTACGTCAGTTGGAACGAGCCGCGGCAAAACAACCTGAATGCGGTGCGCCTGCGGGAAATCACGGTGCCGGACGCGGCGGCGATGGGCGTGGCGGTGGAAGGCTCGGAAACGGCGGTGACCAACGGCGAAATTTCGCTGCCGCAATTTGATTCATTCAACCGGCAAAAATTCTATATTGATGTTTTTAGCCGAGGCAAAACGCCTTTTGATTTTACTGCAACGGCTAGCACGCCTTGGATCCATCTTGATGCACCGGATTTGCCGGAAATGCGATTTGATAAGAGCTTTTCCCATATCAAAGTCGAAAAGGATCAACGGGTTTGGGTCAGCGTGGATTGGAGCAAAGTGCCGAGCGGCACGAACTTTGGCGTCATCAAGTTCTCCGGCGCGGGCAGCGACGTCACGGTGGCGGTGAACGCGTTCAATCCGGCCGAACCCACGGGCGATTCGTTGCAAGGGTTTGTCGAGGGCGACGGCTGCGTTTCCATCGAAGCCGAACATTTCACAAAAAACGTGGACGCGGGCGCGAATCGCTGGCTCAAGATTCCGGATTATGGCCACACGCTTTCCGCCATGCGCGCGGACGGCCCGGTGGACGTGCAGGCGACGCCGGGGAAGGACTCGCCGTGCCTCGAATATAGAATGTATCTGTTCAGCACGGGCAAAGTTGAAGTCGCCTCCACCGTCGGCCCGACTTTGAATTATCTTCCCGGACGGCCGTTGCGCTATGCCGTTTCCTTCGATGACGAGCCGCCGCAAGTGGTGACCAATGTTCCCGCCAATTTCAACGCGCAAAATGGCAACCGCAATTGGGAAGAATCGGTGAGAGACAATGGCCGTCAGGTCAAATCCGAGCACACGATTTCCGCGCCGGGCTACCACACGCTGAAAATCTGGATGGTGGACCCGGCCGTCGTCGTGGAAAAAATCGTCGTCAACACCGGCGGCGTAAAGCCCAGCTACCTCGGTCCGCCGGAAAGTTATCACCACAACAACACCCTGTAAGTATCAAACACATGAAAAATATCTTCAACTCTGTCAGCGCGGCAATTCTCTTCACGGCCGCCGCCTTTCTTGGCGAAACCAAAACATTTGCGCAAGACGGCCATTGGGTCGGCACCTGGAGTTGTGGCGTGCAATTGACCGAGCGGCAGAATCTTCCGCCAGCGCCCGGACTGGCGAGCAACACACTCCGCCAGGTGGTTCATGTCACCATCGGCGGAAAGCAATTGCGCGTGAAGTTTTCAAACATCTTCGGAACCAGTGACGTGGAAATGAAATCGGCTCACATCGCGTTGAATCCAAGTGTCATGACCTCCGACACCATTGATCCCGCCACAGACAAGACGCTGAAGTTCGGCGGCGCGGAATTCGTCACCATTCCCGCCGGCAAGGATGTTTGGTCCGATCCCATTGCGTATGAGCTGCCGCCCATGACGAATCTGGCCATCACCATTTACTTTGGCGAAACCTCCAGGGACGTGACAGGCCATCCGGGTTCGCGGACCTCGTTTTACCTCCTGCCCGGCAATGCCGTCACGTCCACAGACATGGCGGGCGCAAAACATGCGGAACATTGGTATAACATCGAAGCGGTTGACGTGCTGGCTGATGATCGCGCGGCTGCGGTCGTGACCCTGGGTGATTCGATCACCGACGGCAGAGGTTCCACATCGGAAGGCAATAACCGCTGGCCGGATGATCTGGCAGCCCGTCTCCACACCAATGCGCCCACCGCCTGGGTGAGCGTCCTGAACGTGGGCATCGGCGGCAACACCATCCTCTTCGGCGGATTGGGCCCGACGGCGGAGCGGCGGTTCGATCGCGACGTGATTGATCGAAGCGGTGTGCGCTGGTTGATCATTTTCGAAGGGGTCAATGACATCGGCGGCGCGCGCGGACCGCGCGCTTCCACACTGGCGACGAATATCATTGCCGCCTACAAGGTGTTTGCCGAAAAGGCACACGCGAAAAACATCCATGTTTACGGCGCGACCATCACACCGTTCGGCGGCAACGGCTATTACACGCCTCAACACGAAACGATCCGCGAGGAAGTCAATGCGTGGATCCGGACGAATTCAATTTTCGATGGGGTGATTGACTTCGACGCCGCCGTGCGCAACCCGGACAACCCGATCCAATTCAAGGCGGAATTTCACCCCGGCCTCTACGCCAATGACTGGTTGCACTTGAATCCCGCCGGCTATCACGCCATGGCGGACGCCATTGATCTGAAACTGTTTTCACCATAAGCCAGCGCCAACGGTGAGGCGGAGTAGCCGTTTTATCCGCGTATGCAATACGTCCGAAGATTGATTCTTGGAATCGCCCTGCTCGTGCCGCGCCTTGCCACGGCAAATCCCAGTTTTGAAATCCTGGACGCGCCGTCAACAAGTGCGGGCTGTGTCACCATTGCCGGCGGGAAAAGCAGCGCGGCCATTGTCGTGGACACGAACGACTTTTCCGTCGTCCAACTCGCGGCCAATTGCTTCTCGGACGACGTCCAGCGCGTGACCGGCCATCATCTGGTTGTGACGAACACGCCGGCCGGCGCGTCGCAAATCATCGTCGCCGGAACATTGGGCCACAGCGCCGTCATTGACGCACTGGCCGCCGGCCGGAAGCTAAAGGACCTGGATCAAATCCAAGGCCGCTGGGAAGCGACGCTGTTGCAAATCGTGGAAAATCCGTTTCCCGGCGTTGGCCGCGCGCTGGTCATCGTTGGCAGCGACCGGCGCGGCGCGGCTTACGGATTCACGCGACTTTCGGAAGCCATCGGCGTCTCGCCGTGGCATTGGTGGGCGGATGTCCCGGCGCAACATCACGACGCGATTGCGATAAGAATCCCCATGCCGCAAGCGGACGCCCCGGCGGTGAAATATCGCGGCATTTTCATCAACGACGAGGATTGGGGATTGAATCCGTGGGCCTCAAAAACGTTTGACCCGCAATTTGGCAACATCGGCCCGAAGACCTACGAAAAAGTGTTCGAGTTGATGCTGCGGCTGCGGCTGAATTATCTCTGGCCCGCCATGCACGCCTGCAGCACCGAGTTCGGCTCCGTGCCCGAGAACGCCGCGCTGGCCGACAAGTTTGGCATCGTCGCCGGCTCGTCCCATTGCGAGCCGATGCTCTTCAACAATGTGCATTGGAATGAAAGCATCAAGGGCCGTTGGAACTACAGCCTCAACCGAGACGCCATCCACGGCACCTGGGAAGACACGGCCAAGGCGCGCGGCCAGTATGAAGCCGTCTGGACGCTCGGCATCCGCGGCATTCACGACCAGGCCATGGAAACACCGCCGACGGCGCTGCCGGACAAAATCAACCTCATGAGCGAGATTTTTCGCGATCAGCGCGACTTGCTTGATCAATGCGCCACCAAGCAATGGGGGCCGGTCATGCAATGCTTCGTGCCCTACAAGGAAGTGCTGCCGATTTATGATGCCGGGCTGAAAGTGCCGGACGACGTGACGCTGGTCTGGGTGGACGACAATTTCGGTTACATTCGTCGTTTGAGCGCGCCGGCGGAACGCCAGCGCTCCGGAGGCGCGGGCGTTTACTGGCACCTTTCCTACTACGGCGGGCCGCATTCCTACACCTGGATCAACACCACCGCGCCCGCGCTGATGTGGGAGGAATTGCACAAGGCGTGGGAAAACGATGCGCGCAACTTGTGGGTCATCAACGTCGGCGACCTCAAGCCGGCGGAAATCGGCATTGATTACTTCTCGCGGCTCGCGTGGAACCCCGACGGCTTCAGCCTCGGCGCGCAACGGGCCTTTCTCCACGACTTCGCCGCGCGCAACTTCGGCGAAACATTTGCGCGACGGATCACGGACCTGCTCATGGAATTTTACCGGCTGGGAACCGTGCGCAAGCCGGAGTTGATGAATCGCGAATGGGCGCTGGCCCTGCCACCCGACCGCGCCGCCCAACTCGAAAACGACTACCACGCTTTGCTCAAGCAGGATGAGGCGATTGCGCGCAAAATTTCCGCAGCAGACCGCGACGCTTACACCGAGTTGATCGGCTTCCCCGCCCGCGTCGTCGGCGACGGCAGGCTTGATTTTCATGGCCGACCGGAAAGCGCAGCAGGGGATCAACCCGGCGGCTAACGAAAACACCATCGCTTCCCTGCGCACCAATCTGGAAAAGCAGGTGGAATTCTTTAACACGCAGATTGCCGGCGGAAAATGGAATCGTGTCATGCCCGGCCTCGTCACCGGAAGCAATCTGACGGCTTGGAATAGCCAGGTGCGCTGGCCGTGGGGCGAACGATCGCCGGTGAGATCCGGTTCCAATTCGAACCACGTGCCGGTGGAAGCAATTTGGCGTGACGCCGCCACGGCTGACCGTCAATTGTCGTCGGGCGCAGCCCGCTGGCGCATAATCGAAGGACTCGGAACATCAGGCCGGGCGATGGCGCTCGAACCGGCCGGCCTTGACTCGGCTTGGAACGAGAACGACACCAAGGCGCCGGCGCTGGAATTTTATTTCAAATGCAAAGGCGGCGACGCCGAGGCGTTCGTGGATTTTCTGCCGGCGTTCCGAATTTATCCGGGGATGAAATTGCGCGTGGCGGTGAGCGTGGATGGTCAACCGGCAGCGCTGGTCGAAGTGCCCGGCTCCAGCGGCGCGGAAAACGAAAATGGCGCCGTCCGCGGTTCCGCCGTCCAGAACAATTACGTCCGCGCGCGGGTTCCGCTGCCGGGCCTCGCCGCCGGCGGGCATACGTTGAAAATCCGCGCGGTGGATCCGGGTGCGGTGATTGACCGCGTGTCGTTGCCGTAGGCGTTCGCGTTTTCCAGCGTGCCAACCATGTCGTCTCGCGCGGCGAGATGTGAGCCTCACTTCGCCACCCGATTCAACCGGCCTGTGCCGCGAACTTCTTCCGGCGGTCAGCCAGTTCGTCCGCCATTTGGATCGTCGTGCGTTTGTTGAGTTGGTAGCACGCCAGCAGCACGGTGCAGACCGCGAACAAAATCCCCGTCAGGATCCCGCTGCAGACGCGGTAGCCGGCGATGGCCTGCGGCTCGTCGGGCAGCTTGGTGTTGTAGTTGAAAAATCCGGCCATGATCCAGAGAAATACGGCCGAGCCAAGCGCCAAACCGGATTTGAGCGCGAAGCCGATGGTCGCGAATACCATCCCGGTGAACCGGCGGCCGACCTTCCATTCGGAATAATCCGCCACGTCCGCGAAAATCGCCCACGTCAGCGGAATCGTCGGCGCATAGACAATCGAAATAAACGCCGTGATGCCGAGCATTCCGAAAACGTTGGTTGGACTTAACAGGTAAAAGGCCAGCGTGCCAATCGTGGCCAGCGCAAAGCCGGCCGTGGCGACGGCTTTCTTGCCGAAATTTCTGGCCAGCGAGGGGGAAAGCATGATCACGATCATGATCAGGGCGGTGCCGAGCATGTTGACAATGCTGTTGAAAACATCCGCGACATTCGTTGCGCTGGCATCACCGTGGACGATGTAGCCGAGCCACTCCAGGAGGCCATTTCCAGTTGCCCCGGCCGGCACCACCAGGCCGAATTTCTTCACCGCGTCGAACATCGCCCCCTTGTCCGCGTAGTGATGGTAATAATTGTAAAGCGCGCCGCCGCGGAACGTCAAAATGGCGAAATGCACCATCGTCCAGCACCACATCACTTTCCACGGACTATTTTTCCACAAGTCGAGAAAATCCTGCTTGGGCGAGGATTTTTCCGTCGTCATCGGTTTAACGCGCTCCTTCGTGGAGGCGAACGTGATGAAGAACAGCACCAGGCACAACACCGCCCAAATGACCATGGTCATTTGCCAGCCGTATTGTTTGTCCACAATGCCAACATGAGGAAGGCCATCGGAACCGCGGGGGGCGTGGCTCGCGGCAAATTTCGCCACCAGCGGCAGCGTGAAACCGCCGACGATGAATTGCGCGGCGTTCACCGCCACGAAACGGAATGAGTTCAAGCTCGCGCGTTCATTGATGTCGCCGGTCATCACGCCGCCGAGTGCGGCGTAAGGCATGTTGTTCATCGAGTAGATGGACATCAGCATCAGGTTGGTAATGGCGGCGTAGGCGATGAGCGCGGCCATGCTCCAGCCGTTGGGCGTGGTGTAGGCCAGGATCATCACGATGAACCACGGCACGGCGGTGAACAAAATCCACGGGCGGAATTTACCCCAGCGCGTGTCCGTGCGGTCGGCGAGGATGCCGACGATGGGATCGGCCACGGCGTCCCACAAGCGCGGCCACAACAGAATCATGGACGCCGCAAACCCCGTGAGTCCGAACACATCCGTGTAAAAATTCAACTGGAACAGCACCATCGTCATGAAGACGAAGTTCGCGGCGGAGTCGGCGCAGCTGTAACCGGCTTTTTCGAAGAACGACAGCTTTTGTTGAAAATGTTGTTCGGCCATACGTTTTTAGGTTGAACTGTTGTTACCGTCAGAGCCAATTAGTGCAAATGCGAGCTTGGCGAAACACCCCCGTCCGCGATTGCGGAATGCCGGATTCGACGATGTGTTTCATCTGGGTGTGATAGAATGCGGGAGATTCCGGCGCAGTGTCAAGTGCATCCATTCTCTTGGTTTTGACAGGTTCCATCCAGGTTCCGCCCGAGGCTTGCGCGATCCGTGCTGAACAGACACACTCGAACGGTCCATGCTGGAAAACAATATGGAAAACACGGTGCAGACAGCCTTGAAAGACGCCTTTCAGGGCGATTTTTTCATCGGCGCCGCGTTGAGCCTGGACCAGATTTCCGGCAGGGAGCCGGACGCCATGACGCTGGTGGCCAAACATTTCAACAGCATCACGCCCGAAAACATCCTGAAATGGGAGGAGGTTCATCCCAAACCCGGCCAATATAATTTTGAAGCGGCGGGTCGTTATGTGGCCTTTGGCGAAACGCACAAAATGCACATCATCGGCCACACGCTGGTCTGGTGGCATCAAACCCCGGACTGGGTCTTTCAGGACGCTGCCGGCAAACCCATCGGACTCGAGGCGTTGCTGGAGCGGATGAAGGAGCACATTTTCACCGTGATGGGCCGATACCGCGGGCGCATCCACGGCTGGGATGTGGTCAACGAAGCCATCAATGCGGATGGCTTCTGGCGGAAGTCGCGGTGGTATGACATCCTCGGCGAAGACTTCGCCGCCAAGGCCTTTGAATTTGCCCGCCAGGCAGATCCCGATGCCGAGCTTTATTACAACGATTTTGATTTGGAAAACCGCCCCAAATGCGAAGGCGTCATTCGGTTGATCAAGGATCTGCAAGCTAAAGGCGTGCGTGTTGACGGCATCGGCATCCAGGGCCACTGGTTTACCGGGCATCCGTCCATGAATGAAATTGAAGACCACTTCGTCGCACTCGGCCAGTTGGGGCCGAAACTGATGATCACCGAGCTGGACGTCGGCGTGCTGCCGTATTATCCGCTCGAATCCAAAATCGTGCCGCTGTCATCCTTCGATGCCGAAACGCAGAAGAAATTGAATCCGTATCCCAACGATTTGTCGGACGCTGCGCAACAAGAATTGGCCAAACGCTACGCCGATTTGTTTGCACTTTTCCTGAAGCATCGCGACAAGTTTCGCCGGATCACCTTTTGGGGGGTGCATGACGGCCAATCTTGGCGCAACTACTGGCCCATCACCGGCCGGACCGAGCATCCCCTGCTGTTTGATCGTCGCTGCCAGCCCAAGCCGGCGCTGGAGGCCGTGATTAAAACGGGCTTGCGAAAAAATTGAAGCGGTGGTCCGAAGCCAAATTTACTTCTCCAGCCACAGCGCCGAGGTGATGATCCTCGGATAATACCGGCTGCCATGCGCCTTGCCGCTGACAATCTGGTCGCAGCACGCCCAATAGCTGCTGCCGTCGGTCTGCCATTTGACGTGGGCCGCGTCGGCGGCGGCAAAGATGCTTTTCAGCTTGTCATCCTGGTCCAGCCCGAACACTCGGCGCGCGACGTGCAGGACGATGCTGATTTTGCTCATCCAGGAATTGTTCGAGGTGGACGAGAGCTTGATGCCGCCATCGGCGAAGAGGTTCCGCCGTTGTGGATCCAGCAGCAGGGCCAGCGTGTGTTTCTTAAGCACGTCCTGAAGATTCGCCGGCACGCGCACGCCCCACGTCAGCGGATAAAGCAGCCCTTCGCACGCCGGCAGAATCCGTGAATGGAAGCCGGGATTGTCCGCTTCAAAGACGGCGGGAAAAACTCCCTCGCCGTCCGGACGCTGCTGCAAATCGCGCTCGATCCGCTCCATCTCCTCGCGCGCCGTCCGCGCGCCCGGCACGTTCAGTTTTTCCAGCACCAGCGCGAGGCCCAGATAGCTGGCCCAGCACTTGACGGCCATGTAAACGTTGTTGCGCGTCTGGGCCAGGGAATTGTCCAGCGAATCGTAGGTGGTGATTTCGGCGCCCTTGTCGCAGTAGGACGAGTCGCAGTGGACGTAGCCGGTTTCGCCGCCGCGGTTCACCAGGCTGTTCACGCACGCCGCCAGCACGTGCTGGTTCAACCGCGCCCAGTGCAAATCGCCGGTTTTCAAAGTGTAACTCGCCGCGAGCAGGCTCCAGTTGCACAGTTGTTCGGCGGTCATGTAGCTGAAACAGCCGGTCAAATTCTTCAACTCGTAGCTGCTCGTTCCCGGCGGCGAGAAATTGTTATGAACGCCCATGTCGTGCGCGAAACTGATTCCTCCGGGCGCAAGACTTGAGGCAGCGCCGCGGCCGCGTTTCACTTCGTCAATGTAGCTGTAGTGGCGGACGAAATTATCCAGCAGGTTTTTGACCACCCACGGGTTCTGCTTCAGCTCCCAGAACACATGGTCAATGCTCAAATCCAGCGTGTTCATCATGCAATATTCGCCCTCGTTCACGATGAAGAACGGTTCGCCGCCGACGTCGAGCAATTGCGTGCTGCCGTAATAGCTGCGGGTGGAATGGGCAATCATGAACTGCTGATCGGCCCAGAGGCCCGAAGCCAGCAGCTCCGCGTCGCGCGCCTCGGCGGCCGACCGCAGTTCGTCCGCGCGCTCCAGCGCCTTCGACAACACCTCGCCCAGACTGCCAAAATAATGCGTGTAAAGATATTTGCCCTCCAGCCCCGTGGTGACGACATGGTCCAGATAAGAACCGATGGCGATGACCAGTTCATAGGATTTTCCCGCCGGGACTTCAAATCCGATGCCGGCGGCGCCTCCCAGCATGTGGACCGGATTCACGTCACGCAGACCGCCGTCCACCGTCCAGCGCTGGAACAGAAACGGTTGCTCCGGGGGAACGGTGGCCGCGCCGCACTCGCGCAATTCCGCCGCAACGCCGAAGTCCCGCCGGAACGCGAAAGCGGGCCGCATTCGCGGGTTCGACCCGAGGTCGAGCGGGCGCACGCCGGGTTCGTGAAAGTGCAGCGCAAAGAAACCGGTCCTGGTGTTCTTGCCAGTGCGATTGTCCAAGGCCAGCCGCGCCGTGATCGCCGGCAGCAGCGCGTCCCGCATTTGATGCGGCGTGGCGGTTTTGGGTTCCGGAATGCCGCCGAACGGCGTGTGGATGGAAAAATCCAATTCGTCCGCCTGCCACCGGTCCGTGCTCCAGCCGTAGAAACGCTTGATTTGATCCGCCCGAAATGCCTGAACCTTTTCCGCGGCGGTTTGCTGCTCGGGACCGGCCTCCACCAGGAATGCTGCCGTGGCGTCCCGCGCAGTGCCCTGGAAGAACGGCAGGCACCGCGGTGCCGAATCGCTCTTGCGATCGCCATCCTTGACACCGATGTAAATGTCCTGGTTACCCGGCTGGCCGATTTGCAGCCCCACGCCGCCGCGCGTGCCAAAATTGCCGCAGGTAAAGCTCATGAACGCGCCTATCGGTGAATGCTGGGCGTTGAAGCTGACGTTCCCCGCAAAGGGCTGGAGTTTTGGGCCGGTTGTCATTTGAGTTCCTCGATAAATCAAATTGTAAATCTTATCCGCGTTTTACGGCCGCCCTTTCTAGGGAAAACGAGGAGCAAGAACAAGGTCAAAATGCTTGAAGCCCCGGCGTGGGTTCATGCGCCGGCTGGTTCGCCGTTCGGTGAACTGGCTGAAACGGCAGGCTGCCGTGTTGGCCTATGGAGAATGTTTCTCCTTCAATCGAATCGCAACATCTTCCAGCGTCCCCTTGAACGGCCCGGGAGTTTCCATTTTGATGGAGACCAGCGCGGCGGCGAATTTGAGGGATTCCGCCACGCCGTGATTCAAGCGCCAGGACAGATACGCGGCGAAGGTCGTGTCGCCCCGGCCCGTCCGGCCGGAGACGTTGCGGTTGGAAAACTTCTCGTAATAAGTCGCGCCTTTCACCCGGGCCAGCACGCCTTGGGAATGGGTGATGAGAATTTCGGGGCAGCCCCACGATTCAACGATCGCCGCCGCCTTTTCCAGGTCATCGGTGCCCGTCAGAATTTTGGCTTCGACGATGTCCAGCTTGAGCTTGTCCATCATGGCCGCGATTTCTCTTTTATCGGCCACGTCGCTGAACTCGATGTCATGCGTCACCGGCGTGACGTGGCGGACAAAACTCTGCATGTCCGTTGACAGGCTGTATCCGCGAGCCTTCAGACCCTTCATCAGCGGCATGTCGAATTCGGTGTCCGAAATCCCGGCCAGATGGACGCACGTTGAGTCCAGCTTCGGCACGTCATTGATGGCAATCAGCCCGGCGGATTTGACGAGCGTCAGCTTGCGCTCATCCACATTTGCGGATTCGTGCAGGACGCGGGAATAAGTCGTCTCGGCGCTGGGAATCAGATAAGTCTCCACGCCCACATCGCGCATCGGTTGCAGAATGTGTTCGTCCGTTTGGGCCAGCTTCACGACGGCGGCGACCTTTTTCCCGATGCGGCCCGCGACCATCGCGCCGCAAAGCACCGCGCTGCCGGGAGCAATGTGCGGCTTGCCGCCAAAGGGAATGATTTCGTCGTGGCACATGTGCCCGACGAACGTGATGTCATATTTTTTGGTCATGGCGATGGATAACCGGGCTGATCGTTGAGGTTTAAATCACGGATGAACCCGGCCGGCTGCGTTGATTCAGGCGGCGGAAAACTAGCAAATCGCTGGTAAAATCAAAGACTATTCGAGTTTGGCGGGCCGGACGGCAGGCGGTCCCTCCGCTCCGCTGCGCCTCGCGCCACCAACCCCGGCAAATAATCTCTGCTCCACGCTTGACTCATGAACCCTCATGGGAGGCCATGTGCTCATGTCAAATCAGGAACAAATGCGATGCACAACCTTCTGAACTGTCGAAACTACGTCAGCAAAAATAAAGAGCACCACCGCGCTGGTCGCATATGTCCGAAAACTTATAAATCGCCAAATCGGGCTGAATCCCAAAACAATATATCGCCATGCCCACTGAACAATAATAAGCATCTGGAGACTCAAGGCCATAACCAAAACGTCGAAAAAGGTTGTGTCTCCGAGCAGGCCGAGAGCAAGAAAATCGGGGTTGATGAGAATCAACACCACCAGACAAACAGCAATCAGGCCAAATATCTTCTGCCAGCCATTGAGGTGCGCGAACCTCTGGCTGGAGCGATGAGTGATGGCATAAGCTACAAATGCCAAACACGCTAAAATGATGATGGTCTGTTGCATGGCCTAACGATCTGAACCACGCCGACGGGCGGGTGGCTCCGCAATCTCGATAATCGTTGTATAACTCAAACCATCCATAAACTCAAGGCGCAGTCGGCGTTGGCTCCAGCGCGGTGTTAGAAAACACGCTCGTCCAATGGCAATCCAAGTCTCTGGGCTAAAAGCTGCGCCTCTCTGCGCGCTTGCTCGCCCGGATAGCCACTGGCAACAGTGAAATAGCATAGCTCCATCACTCGTCCAGTCTGACGCCTCAAACCAATGTAAATCGAGTCGTTGCTACGAATATGCTCAAACCGATGGCAAGTGACGGCGGTAAAATCGCCGAGTGAACGCCGAGTGAACCAAAGACGTAGGTGGCCAAATAGACGCCCCTCTCGAAATACAAGATGCGATTGAGTATCAATGCGCGTCTGCTGGTCAACAAAAGTAAATAATCCACAAATCAGAAACGCGTATCCGATTATTGTAGGCCAATAACTGGATGCGCTCGTGCCAGGCACCCAAAGCACAAAACTGCCAAAAACAACGAAGAATGCACCTATAAGATACACATAAACACGGGGAAGCCGCCGCCAATTATAGCAAATGGTTGTGTCGGGCATGGCGCTCATGTGGCCTAACGATCCAGCCACGCCGACCGGCGGGTGGCTCCGCAAGCTCGATAACCGTTGTATAACTCAAACCATCCATAAACTCAAGGGGCAGTCGGCGTTGGCTCCGGCGAGAGCCTGTGTGAAAACTCATTCATTGGTTGAAACCTTTACGCCTGCGGCTCGTCTTTGACAAGCATGAAACATCGCGCCGGCCTGGACCGCTCCCAAACGCTGCTCTTCCCCGAACGGCTGGAGGATTACATCGCCGCCGAAAACCCCGTCCGCTTCCTCGACGCCTTCGTGGGCTTCCTCGACCTGCACACGCTGGGTTTTGCCAAGGCCCGTTGCGCCGACACCGGGCGTCCGCCTTACGACCCGGCGGTGTTGCTCAAGCTCTATCTCTATGGCTATTTGCATCGGACGCGGTCCTCGCGGTCGCTGGAAGCGGAATGCCACCGCAATGTGGAGGTGATCTGGCTGACGGGCAAACAGACGCCCGACTTCAAGACCATCGCCGACTTCCGCAAGGACAACCTCAAGCCGCTCCAGGCCGTGGCGCGGCAGTTCACGCTGCTGTGCCGGAAGCTGGAACTGTTCGGCGGGGAGTTGCTGGCCATCGACGGCAGCAAGTTCGCGGCGGTCAACGCGCGGGACCAGAACTTCAACGCGGCCAAGTTGCAGGAACTCATTGACCGGGCCGATGCGCGGCTGGCGGAATATCTGGCGCAACTGGACACCGCCGATGCCGCCGAACCGGTGGAGGCAGCCATGAGCCGCAAGGAACTGGAGCAGAAGATTGCCCTCGTGCAGGAGCGGCAGGACTGGCACAAGGAACTGCTGGGGCAACTGGACGCCGACCAGAAACAAATCAGCGTGACCGACCCGGACACGCGCAAGATGCCCACGGCGCACGGGACCATCGTGGGTTACAACGCGCAGATGGCGGTGGACGCCAAACACAAGCTGATCGCGGCCGACGACGTGACCAACGAGGTGACCGACCTGCATCAACTGGCCGAGGTGGCGCTGGAGGCAAAAGCAAATCTGGAATTGAAACAGGCCGAGGTGGTGGCCGACGCGGGTTACTACAACGCGGCGGAAGTGAGCCGGTGCGTCGAGCGGGGCATCACACCCTACATTCCCAAGGCCGACACGAGCGCCAACACGGCGCGGGGACTCTACGGCAAGAGCCAGTTCCAGTATGATGCCACACAGGATGTGTATGTATGTCCGGCGGGAAGCCCGTTGACCTATCGCTTCGCGACGTATGAATTGGGCCGCGAGTTGCGCTACTACCGGGCCAGCGGGTGCCAGACGTGCGCGTTGAAGAACCGTTGCACGCGGAACAAGGCCAACCGGACGATCACGCGGGAGGAGAATGAACACTTGATGGAGGCGATGGCCGAACGGATGAAAGCGCAGCCGGAGAAGTTCAAGTTGCGCAAGACGCTGGCGGAACATCCGTTCGGGACGATCAAACGGTGGTTTGGCTACACGCACTTTCTGCTCAAGGGACTGGTGAAGGTGCGGTGCGAATGGAGCCTGACGACCCTGGCCTACAACCTCAAACGGGTGCTGAACCTGGTGAGCTTCGAGAAATTGATGGCGGCGGTGGGTTGAAAGCCCGGCACAACGCCTGCCCGCGAAAAAAGCGGTTGGTTCCAACCTAAAACCGGGGTAGCTCACCTCATCACCGGGCAGCTTCCCCCGAACCATTCCCTGGAAAAACCTGAAAACTAAAATTAACTTCCCTCTTCCAGGCTTTCTATACCACCCCGTCAAAACGTTTTCACACGGCCTCGCGCGGTGTTAGGCGCACGACTTATTGCTTACGCGTGAATACATATTGATTGGCCCGCTGGTCATCGATACTCGCTGGCCTTGCTGAATCACCCGGACTGTTGATCGTAATCATGAGATTGTCGTCTTTGACTTCATAAATCCCATAAACTGGCTTACCGATATAAACGCGGTCAAAGCAATCGCTGACCAGGATGTCCGACTGCTTCGGAACGGTATTTTCGCGAAGCGAAAGTGTGCCTTTATACCAAAAGTTGGTGTTCGCGTCATGAAACTCAATCTTTCCTTCTCCAATGATAAGAATGGCGTCTCCCGGAGTTTTATCTCCAATTTGGTGCCCACTCCATGTCCCTTGTAAGGCGACCGAGTCCGGTGTGTGTGATTGCGAGCATCCAGAGGCAAGAATGCCGATGCTGCATAATACTATCATCAGTGTGTTTTTCATATGTTTGATTAACGGTTGAATTTGCAAAATCGTAGTGCGCCTAACGGAAAAAGCTGAGGAGCCGGGCGGGAAAATGGGGTTGCGGGCCGGAGTGCGCGGACAAGTCCGCGCTTTCCCGCGAGGCGACATGTCGCCTCGTCCCAAGGCGGCAACGTGTTGCCGCGGTCCACAGGCCGCGGCGGTGGGAAATGGGCGAAAATGCTGCAACTGGCTGTAATTTAACCGGTTCAGATGAAATTTCTGGCAGAGCGACTGCTTTTTTGGGGGGACGGAAGCCTCCGCCGGGCGATAAAAGATCTTTTGCCGGCCGGCGGAGCCTCGGACAGGCAAAAAAAGATCTTTTGCCGGTTGACCGGAGCCTCGTCCGGGTGACAAAAGCAATTGCATCGGCTGGCGGCGGCCCGGACAGGCGATAAAAGACCTTTTGCCGGCCGGCGGAGGCTCGGACGGGCAAAAAAAGATCTTTTTCAGGGTCGCCACGGTGACTGTCTGCGCCGGCGACCGGGCCGGGGCGGGAAGAACCGGGGAGGGTGGCCGTTTTTGGCGGTTGCGCGGTTGCGCTGCGTCGGACATCACCACATGCCACGGTTCCACTCATGAAGTTGCGACTACTAAACGGGAAAAGCAGCTTCATGTCAAGACCTAATTATTGCCAATTGCCATTGGGCGGCGATTTCAACTGGAACTCCGAAGCCATCGGGTGGCTGCGACGCCTCGTCGCAGAAAGGTGCAGGCGACGCCCGCGTCGCCAATTGTGGCGGCGAATATGCCGCTACGGGAAAAAATGCGACGGGGGCGTCGCAGCCACCCCGCGGCGACGAGGTAACTCGCCCCGTGAAATACCCATCCTCCCGGGCTTGGGCGACCCGGCGGGAGGTATTTCACGGGGCGAGTCGCATGGGGCAGCGCTCCTTACGTCGTGCCCTGCTGCCAAATCAGGACCTTGCCATTGGGTGAGCGGGGTAGTCGGAAGGGAGAGAGGGTGATATTCTATTGGCCGCCAGTGACGCGGCTTCCAGCCGCGCGTCCGGCCGGGAACCGGCGGCAGGATGCCGCCTGCACCGGCAGCCTCAATGCTGCCGGCGCCATCAACATTGTGCTTCCCTCCGCCGGGATGGCTGGCTATATTCCTGCATCCCCTGGTTGTCCGTGGCGGTCACGGGCAGAGAGCCAACTTGAAAATCTCGGTTTAGAGATTCGATGATAAATATGAAAACGAAAATCAGTCTTGTGACTGTTGCTCGCACTGGTGTTCACGCTGCCTGTCGCCATGTTGATGATGGCCCAACAGGCCGGAGCGGGATGCGCGCCCAGGCCGGAAGGTCCATGCGACATCTACGCCGCCGGCGGCACACCCTGCGTGGCCGCGCACAGTTCCACGCGCGCGCTGTACGCCTCCTACAACGGCCCGCTCTACCAGGTCATGCGCCAGTCGGACGGCAAGACCCTGGACATCGGCGTCGTCCAGCCCTCCGCGACGGATGCGGGCGGATATGCCGACGCGGCCGCGCAGGACGCCTTCTGCGCCAACACTTATTGCTGGATCACCACGGTTTACGACCAGTCCGGCCATAAGAACGACCTCACCCAGGCGCCCCGCGGCCCCGCGGGCACCGTCATGGTCATGGGCGGGTTCAACAACGTCCCGGTCGCCGACTGGGCGCCGGTGACGATCATGGGCCACAAGGTCTACGGCATCTTCATCGCGCCGGGCATGGGCCTCCGCAACGACAACCCGCACGGCACCGCGGTGGACGACCAGGCGGAGGGACAGTATTGGGTCGTGAACGGCCATCATTACAACGGCGGCTGCTGCTTCGACTACGGCAACGCCGAGATTGACAGCCGCGACGACGGCGCCGGCACCATGGAAACCGCCTACTTCGGCAACGCCACTCCGTGGTATCACGGCCCGCCGCCCGGCCCGTGGATCATGACCGACCAGGAGAACAATCTGGTGGGTTGCGTCACCACCAATGGAACCAAGAACTGCGACCTGCCGATCATCACCTGGCGTTTCGTGACCGCCACGGCCGACGGCGAACCGCACCACTGGAGAACCATGGGCGGCGACGCGCAGAAGCGGCGAACTGAAGGTCATGTTCGACGGACCGCGCGTTGACCGCGGCTATGACCCGATGCGCAAGCAGGGAGCCATTGACATGGGCAACGGCGGCGACAACAGCAACGGCTCGCGACGGCACCGTCTATGAAGCCGCGATGACGGCCGCCGGCACCTTCCCGACGCAGGAGACCGAGCAGAAAGTGCAGGCCAACGTCGTGGCTGCCAAATACGACGTGCCGCGGTTGAGCCTGGCGCCGGCGTCGGCCGTTGCCACGCCGCCCGGACTCCAGACGTTCTCGCCGGGTTCGTCGCAGGACACCACCGTGACGTTCAAGAATTATCACGGCGCAGCCTGCGACGGGCGTCAAGTTGAGCATTTCCGTGCCCGCGGGCTGGACCTCCGCGGTTTCCGACGGCAGCGGAACGTCAAAGACGTTCGCCGATCCGCGTCGCGCCGGGCGCGACCGTGAGCGCGACCTTCAAGGTCACCTCCGGGCCGGCGGCCTTCAATGGCGACCTGGTCGCCAATGCCTCCTGGACGGCGAACGGCCAGACGCAATCCGAGACCGCGATCGAAAAGGTGCGGAACGTCAGCCCGGTCAAGATCAACGAATTCGCAGTCAACTCGACGGACTCGTTCATCGAGCTTTACAACGCCGGCGACAGCGACGTGGACCTCTCCGGCTGGACCCTGACCGAGCACCCGATCGGGCAGCCCATCTTCTCCGCAGTGAAGATTCCGGCCGGGACGAAACTCGCGGCCAAAGGCTTCTACCTGCTCGGACTCGCCAACTCCGGGCTGGCGGTTCCCGCGCAAAAGGGCGATACCACCATTTACGTCCGGAGCACGACCGGCATGAACGTCGGCGACACGATTGAAATTGACACCGGCTCCGCCGTGGAAACCCGCAAGATCGCCAGCCTCGGGACGGCGGCCGGCAGCAGCACGACGCTGTGGCAACCCCTTCCCGACGGTCCGGTGATCACGATTCCCGCCGGCTCGACCAGCGTGCCTTTCACCGGCGGCGGGGGCGGCGGTTTTGGCGGTCGCGGCGGCGGCGGCTTCGCGGTCGAGGTCGGCCAGAAGCTCGGCCTCGGCTACGGCGCCACCTATCCCGCCGTCGCGAATACCGTGGAAAAATATGAGGTGGTCACGGTCACCGAGGTCGGCAAGCCGGGCACGCAAACCTACTCTGGCGGCGGACGCGAAAGCCGGCGACACCAGCATCCGGGTGAGGAACGCCGGCAACATCTCGGTTGGCGACAAGATCAATCTGGACATTGACAGCGTCGGCCATGGGACCGAGACCGTCACGGTCAAGAGCGTCGGCGACGACGACTGGTGGCGGCGGTCGCGGCTTTGGCCGCGGCGGCGGCGCGAGCCTCGAACTGGAGGCCCCGCTGAAGTTCAACCATGCGACCAACCTGCCCTTCAGCGTCCGGGGAACGGGCATCAGCTTCCAGCCGGCAACGGCCTTTCGCCCACTCGAGCAACGAGCCTCTCCAGCCGCTCGGCACCGGCATCACGCTCGACAGCCCCCTGGCCAACGACCACGAGATCAACGCGGTTGTGCGTGACGCCGCAGTCACGACCGCCGGCTATCAGGGCCTCCGGCACCCAACCAGTGGTTCGGCGGTCCCGCCCTCGCCAACGCCGGCAACATGGTGCTGCGGGACGCCGCCGGCCTGGTCGTTGACAGCCTCAACTACGGCGGCGTCGTTGACCCGTGGGCCGCCGAAGGTTACCAAGGCGCGTCCCCGGGTGACGGCAATTTCGTGTCTGCGCCCAGCGCGGGCCGCGGCGGCTTCGGCGGCGCGGGGCGGCCCGGCCGGCAGCGAGCCGATCCGGAGCGCGGGCCGCTATCCCGGACGGCGCCGACACCGACAACAACCGCAACGATTTCCATGTGCAGACCGACACGATCCTGGCGGCCGATTCGGCAAGCGGCGCGAACAATATCAAAGTCGCCAGCGTGGCAGATTTTGCCGCCGGCCAGACGATTATTATTGATACGGGCGCGAACCGCGAGACCGCCGTCATCGCGACGGTTGGCACGGCGGGCGGCACCACGGTGGCACTGCCACCGAGGCGGGCGCGACCGTTATCCCTGTCGCCGGCGCGTTTGGCTTTAGCGCCGGCCAGACCATCACCATTGACAGTGGCACGAACCTGGAGACGGCGGTGGTCGCCTCCGTCGCCGGCGGCGGCCGGTGGCCGCGGCGGTTTTGGCGGCTTTGGCGGCGGCAGAGGCGGCTTTGGCGGCGCCTCAATCACCGTCGCCGCGCCGCTCAAGATGGCGCACGCGGAGGAGGCGCAGGTCTCCGGCTCCGGCATCACCCTCACCAGTGCGTTGACCAAGGCGCATGAAAGCGGGGCGCCGGTCGGCGGCAGCGTTCCCACGCCCGGTGCGCCCAACCAGTATGCCAGGAGAGCCCAGTGAGAACGCCGGTGGAACTGAATTAGACGGCAGCAGTTCGAACCGTCCCGGACAACACAGATCAAAGCTCCGCGGCTCGATGGCGGGTCGCGGAGCTTTCCGTTTCAGCCGCGAAGATAACGGTCGAAAGGATCGAAACTTGGTTTCCAACAAAGAAATGACTCGTTCTCGCCGGTCCTGGCCCTGGTGGCGCCGGGTCTTGACGGGTTTGAGCGCGCTGGGTCTGGCGTTGAGCGCTTATCTGAGCTGGCATTATCTGGATGGGCGGGTCGGTGATCGGCTGCGGCGGCGGGAGCCCGTGCGACCAGGTGCTCAACAGCCGGTGGTCGTCGGTGGCGGGCGTGTTGCCCGTCAGCGGTCTGGCGGCGGGGGCATATCTGGCGATGCTGGTGGCCAGTCTTTTCATTGGTCCGGCCACGGAGGCACCGGTCCGGCGGCTGGCCTGGCGCGCGATGCTGGTTCTGGTCGGGGCGGCCGCCGGAAGCGCCGTGTGGTTCATCATCGTGCAGAAATGGGTCATCGGGTCTTTTTGCCCCTATTGCATGGCCACGCACATCACCGGCCTGCTGCTGGCGGCTTTGGTCATCTGGCAGGCACCCAGGCAATTCGACGACGATTCAACAGCAGCCGCATCCATGCACAAGTTTCCCCAACCGCTCCCGCGGCGTGTGATTGGCCCTTTGCCCGCGATCGGCGCTGGCCTCGGTCGGTCTGGCCCTGGCCGGCATCCTGGCGGCCTGCCAGGTTCACTTTAGCCTCCGGCCGTCTATCGCGGCGGCGAGTCGCAGAATAACCTGCCCGCGATCGATCCCCACGCCGCGCCGCTGGTCGGTTCGCCGGACGCCCCCTACGTCGTCACCCTGCTCTTTGATTATAATTGCCCCCATTGCCAGCAATTGCATTTGATGCTCGATGAGGCGGTTCGCCGCTACGGCGGCAAGCTGGCCTTTGTCCTGTGTCCGGCGCCGTTGAACCCCGGATGCAATCCTTACATTCCCCGCGACGTGGATGAATTCAAAGACTCCTGCGAACTGGCCAAAATTGGCCTGGCGGTTTGGGTGGCCAAGCGCGAGGCGTTTCCCGCCTTCGATCGCTGGATGTTCTCGTTTGAGTCCGGCGACCTCTGGCACCCGCGAAGCCTCGACGCCGCCAAGGCCAAAGCCGTCGAATTGGTCGGCCAGGCGAAGTTCGATGCCGCCCTGACCGACCCTTGGATCGCCCAGTATCTGCAAACCTCCATTCGGATTTACGGCGAGATCGGCGGCACCGCCGTTCCCAAACTGGTTTTCGGCTCGCGTTGGGTCATCCCCGAACCGGATGACGCCGACGACTTGATTTTGATTCTGCACGACCGTCTGGGCTTGCCCAAGCCCTGAAAGGAGGAGAGGTGGAGCAATGGATATTCCCAATTCATCCTTGGCAGCAACCTCCAGAAAAGGTTTCATCAGCAGGACGACGGCCGGTTCCAAACCTCGAACGGTTGAGAGCCGCCATGAATACCAGCTAAAATCAAAATGCCTGCCTTCAACCAAAAATGCCTCATCCTCGCAGCGGTGGGTTTGAGTCTGGCGCTGGCGGCCCGGGCGGAGGATTTCGACACCGACTGGCCGTTCTACAAGCCGATCACCCAGACGCAGCGGTTTGGGATCTCGCCGTTCTACGGCTACCGTTTTGGCGGCGGCATTGAAAACAAAACCACGGGCGCCACCTACAATTTCGAGGATGCCCCCGCGTATGGCCTCTTCCTTGATTATGCCCCGCCGGATTATTACGGGCGGTATGAACTGCTCTGGAGCCACCAGGACAGCAGCCTGAATTTCCACGGCGATTACGGCCTCGGCAAGGTGGATGTCGCGATTGATGTCATGCAACTGGGCGGGGAGTTGGAATTCGGCTCGCAGCGGTTGCGCGAATACGTCTCCGCGCACGCCGGCGCCACGCATTTTTCCTCGGACGGTTACGGCGATGACACCCGGTTCAGCTTTGGCATCGGGGGAGGCGTGAAGGCGTTTCTCACGAAGAACATCTATTTGCGCGCCGACTTGCGCGGCTTCTGCACGGTGACGGAGGCCCAGGGCAGCTTCATCTATTACAACGGCACCACCGTCGCGTGCTTTCAGGGCACCGCTTTCTGGCAGGGCCAGGCCAGCATCGGCGTGGGCTTTACCTTCTGACGCGCCGCTGCCGGCCAAAATTCCCATCGGCAGCCACCGAAGCAGGTGTTGCGGCGGTCAGATCAGTCGCCCTTGGCCGCCCGGAGCAGGCCGAGCTTGTAAGCCAGCCGGCCGTAGTCGCCGCGGTTGTCCGCGTCGGAAATCCCCTGGTAGAGGAACATCAGGTTGTCGGGATCCAGAACCTGGCGTTCATCATTCACCTCGCGGACCATCTCGCCGTGGCTGACCTGGCCCGACCAGGGGGTGACGCCATTTTCGAAGGTCACGTTGGCCTTGCCGGCAAACGGATGGTCCGCCGTGTCGAACCCTTCCAGCGGATACCACTCGCCGTCCAGTTTGTCGGCCACGTAGGCGCGGTAATAGCGGCCGGCCCCCAGGGCTTCCACGCAGGTCAGATATTTGTCCACGCCCTTGATTTTGTAAGTGAAGCCGGCCTCGAACACCGTCTGGCGCGTCCCATGCATGGCGATCACCGGGTTGCTGAAGCCCTTGGGGAAATCCTCGTAGGCGGTCCGGCTGCGATAAAAGTTCCCATCATCGCCCGTGAAGAACATATACATGTATTGGCCGTCGCCGATGAAATGAAAGTCTATCGGCAGGCCGGGCAGCGGAGTGCCCCGCTCAAAGAACTGCTGCGGCGCGCTCCAGGACGTCGGGTCATCCGGCGTATCGCTGGTCGCGTAGGCCGGGGGCTGGGTCTGGAAGGTGTAATACCATTTCTTCTGCGGCGTAAAATAGAAGACTTCCGGCGCGCATTTGTAACCGCCAAAGCCCGGCTGGGTGTCCATGTAAAAAAGTTTTGCGCCGGGGGCGTCCTTCCAGTCCGCGAAGCTCGTGTGAATCATGCTCCACCCCCCGCCGCCGCCGCGCCGCTGGCCTTGCGCCGGCTGGTTGGTGCCCGGATTCAACAAGGCCGCCGCGGCCGGGCCGCTGACCATGTAAGCCGTGGCGTAAATTTCCCACTTGTCGTGATACCGGAAGATGGTCGGATCCTTGACCGAGTAAAGGAAATGCGTGGCATCGTTTTGCGGAGCCACGAGGATGCCGGTGGACACCCACTTGATCGGCTTGCCGAGCAGGCCGGGCAATGTGTTCGGGACGGGATCGTGGATTTCGGGAACCGGTCCGAGGTCCGGCGCGCCGCGCCGTCCTCCCCGGCGCGCTCCCGCCGGAGCCGCGTTCGACGTGGCGCCCGCTGCCGCGGGAGCTGCGACTTGCGCATTGGCGGAAGCGGCAGCCGGAGCCGCCGCGTCTTGCGCGAAAAGGGGAGCAGCTGTAGCCACGGCCAGGCCCATCAAACTGGCGGCCAGAAACTTGGAATTGTTCATGGGCGCGATGGTAGCGACGCCCCGGCAAATGGGTCAATCATTAGTTTGATTCCCGGGCGCATCTTGACACTGCCCTGTCTCGAAAGACACGGCGGAGCGCCGATCTCCGATCCGGCGCGGTTCCGGGCGAATTATAACAACCGCCGGGTCGGAGACTGGCGCTCCGCTGTTGGCCGCGTTTTTTGTCCGTGTCCATCCGTCTTGCTATCTGTGAAAGTTTTGTTTTCCTGCAAAAAATATTGCCGCGAAAGAGCGCAAAGAACACAAAGACAGAAATTTATATCTCTGCGTTCCCTGCGTTCTTTTGTGGCTGTTTTAATTTTTGGTTGTGGCCGGAGACCGCGCCAAGTTTATCCGTGGCTGAACTGCATTTTTCAAGTTGAACCGCATTTTTTTGGTGGATTCCAACCAATACCAAAAGGCCGGAACGGCTTCCCGTCCCGGCCTTGATTCGTCAGCCCGCTGAATTTCAGCATTTCAGCGTTTCAGCGTTTCAGCTTTTGCCCTGGCGGCCCTCCGCCCGGTCACACCACCATCAGGGTGGCGGACTGGCTCCAGTCGCTCGTGCCGGCGCAGCCCACCGCATTGGCCCGGACAATATGAAGCTTTCCGGGCATCAGATCATCGAAACTCGTGTCCGCCGCCGTCGTTTCATTCGTTTGCAGGAGCACCGCGGGGGCATCGGCCGCCGCCACCTGCCAGTTGTAGGTGGCCGCGCCATACACCGGCGGCACGCTGGCGTTGAGGCTGCCGCTGTGGAGGCCCAGCGCGAGCACGGGCGCGCCCGGCGCCGGCAGGTCGCCGATGGGGTAATGCTCCGGTTTCTGGATGGGAAAACCGCTGGACAGGAGGATCGTCAGGTCGCCCTGGCATTCGTCCGTGACATCGAGTGCCAGGGAACGGACCAGCGCGCAGAGCGCCTTCCGTTTGGCCTTCTTGATCGCGGTGAGCGTGGTCCCGCCGTTGCCGGCGTTGGCCAGCGCCGTGATGAAGTCCGCCAGCGCCGCCTGGATGAGCAGCAGCAGGGCCACCGCCTTGGGATAAGCCGCGTTGCCCGTCAGGTTGGTGATGATCTTCTGGATGTCCACGACCAATTCCGGGTCGCCGTTCCGCGTGAGGAAGTTGATGGATGGTTTTGCAATCATGGTGTTTTTTCTTTCGTGATATGAAGTTTCAATGTTCTTAGATGTTGACCGTCGGAGTTTAGTTAAGCTTAATCCGTGCCAGCATCTTTTAACCGTCTCCACACCTGCCGGAGCCTCCGGGTTAAGTCAGGGAGCCGCTTCCTTAAGTAACGAAAGGTCTGCCACGGGTCAAATGGCCTCTGCCCGGCCTCTTTTGACCTTCCCGCCGCCTGAATGGCCCGGTAAAAGCGGTTTTGGAGGCATTTCTTCAAGTAACAAAACCTTTGCGTCAGGTAACAAAGACATTTCCACAAGTAAAACGGCGTTGCTACAGGTAAACGGGAGGCTTCGTTACCTTACGCAGCGGGTTCCCCGCCTGAAGCAACCGTCCTGTTACCTGACGAAACCATTCCGTCAGGTAACCCGGAGCCGGCAGCAGCCGTGCCGGGCCTCCATTACATAACGAAACTCTTCCGTGACTTGACGAAGCCGCTGCTTTAAGCAACGAAGGCGCCTCTTTAGGCGGGGAAGACCTTTCGCGACATCACGAAGCCTCCATGTAACACCACGAAACCTCCATGTAATGTCACGCAAACCCTCCAAGCTGTCTGGAAACGGCTTTGTTCATTCTGGCGTGTCTTGATTTAAGACAGCCCCTTGCCACGAAATGGGACACCCAGACCCCTGCCTCGACTCTGGACCCTGGACTATGAACTGTGGACTCTGGTCCAGCCTCATCCATCCAGCGGGCCGCACACTCCAATCCCCGTCCGTAGGAAACGAGGTAACGAGTCTTGGGCTACTCGCGACGTCCTAAATATCCAGCGTTCTGAAACGCGCCGGGTCGGAGACCGGCGCTCCGGTTCATGGAAAGGCAGGATTCTTCATCCATCCAGCGGGCTGCGAACGCCGATCCCCGGCTTCTGCTGGGGACATTCCCTCTCCGGCCCGCAAAGCGGGAGGGAGAGGGTCAGGGTGAGGTAGGGTTCTTCACCCATCGAGTGGACTCCGCACACTCCAATCCCCGGCCGTAGGAGACGAGGTAACGAGTCTTGGGCTACTCGCGACGTCCTAAATATCCAGCGGGCTGCGAACGCCGATCCCCGGCTTCTGCTGGGGACATTCCCTCTCCGGCCCGCAAAGCGGGAGGGAGAGGGTCAGGGTGAGGTAGGGTTCTTCACCCATCGAGTTGTCTCCGCACACTCCAATCCCCGTCCGTAGGAGACGAGGTAACGAGTCTTGGGCCCCTCACGATGTCCTAAATATCCAGCGGGCTGAAACGCGCCGGGTCGGAGACCGGCGCTCCGGTTCATGGGCAGGCATGGGTGATCGCGGCAATACAGCAGAAATCGCTTGCTCCATTGCAAATACGCCTCCTTCGACCACCCCGCCACGTGCCGGAACCGGCATACCTCGTGAAACTGCCCTTTCAGCCGCAACTTGGGATTGGGTAAAAACCGCCCCAGGGGACGGTCAGCCATGAATATCGGGTTGCCCATAAATCACACTGATTTTGCTTGACCCCGGCTTAACACGCGGCTAAGATTGCAGCAAGTGAAAAAATGGCGGCTCAATTTCAGCGGAGCATGCCTCTCCGCTCCATGTGCGGAGCATTCAAAAATGCCCCAGGTCAAAAGCCAAATATCCATGCCCGAATTAGGCCAAACCGCTCCCCGGACTTTTTTTGGCAACATCCTTGACTGCAAACACATCGGCCAAAACCGGCAAAACGGCCTTGCCGTCTTAGGCCAAACCCAGCTTTGGCCGAAGATCTGTTAGGCAACATGAGCATTATGAGTGATTCCACATCTCGAAGCATCGGAGCCAAAAAGCAGGCAGTGTGGCTTTATGCCTTTTGGACGATGATGGTCGCCGTGTTTCACTTGCTGACGCTTCCATCGTGTATGCGCTGCACAATCATCTTCAGGATGGAGTCAGAGTCAGGTTGCCATTGTATATGGAGTTATTGCCACTTTGGTTTCTATCTGGATTTTTGCGTTGCCGCATCGGCACTGGTTCGTTAAGGCTGTGACATTGGTATCATTCGCGTTCGTCGACCTTTTGCACTATTTGGTTTTTGTATGGTTATATCAGTTATTGTCTGGACGCAGAGTTTTATGGAGTTTTCCACGATGATGCTGCCTAACAAGTCGCGAGGCCGTGTGAAAACGTTTTGACGGGGTGGTATAGAAAGCCTGGAAGAGGGAAGTTAATTTTAGTTTTCAGGTTTTTCCAGGGAATGGTTCGGGGGAAGCTGCCCGGTGATGAGGTGAGCTACCCCGGTTTTAGGTTGGAACCAACCGCTTTTTTCGCGGGCAGGCGTTGTGCCGGGCTTTCAACCCACCGCCGCCATCAATTTCTCGAAGCTCACCAGGTTCAGCACCCGTTTGAGGTTGTAGGCCAGGGTCGTCAGGCTCCATTCGCACCGCACCTTCACCAGTCCCTTGAGCAGAAAGTGCGTGTAGCCAAACCACCGTTTGATCGTCCCGAACGGATGTTCCGCCAGCGTCTTGCGCAACTTGAACTTCTCCGGCTGCGCTTTCATCCGTTCGGCCATCGCCTCCATCAAGTGTTCATTCTCCTCCCGCGTGATCGTCCGGTTGGCCTTGTTCCGCGTGCAACGGTTCTTCAACGCGCACGTCTGGCACCCGCTGGCCCGGTAGTAGCGCAACTCGCGGCCCAATTCATACGTCGCGAAGCGATAGGTCAACGGGCTTCCCGCCGGACATACATACACATCCTGTGTGGCATCATACTGGAACTGGCTCTTGCCGTAGAGTCCCCGCGCCGTGTTGGCGCTCGTGTCGGCCTTGGGAATGTAGGGTGTGATGCCCCGCTCGACGCACCGGCTCACTTCCGCCGCGTTGTAGTAACCCGCGTCGGCCACCACCTCGGCCTGTTTCAATTCCAGATTTGCTTTTGCCTCCAGCGCCACCTCGGCCAGTTGATGCAGGTCGGTCACCTCGTTGGTCACGTCGTCGGCCGCGATCAGCTTGTGTTTGGCGTCCACCGCCATCTGCGCGTTGTAACCCACGATGGTCCCGTGCGCCGTGGGCATCTTGCGCGTGTCCGGGTCGGTCACGCTGATTTGTTTCTGGTCGGCGTCCAGTTGCCCCAGCAGTTCCTTGTGCCAGTCCTGCCGCTCCTGCACGAGGGCAATCTTCTGCTCCAGTTCCTTGCGGCTCATGGCTGCCTCCACCGGTTCGGCGGCATCGGCGGTGTCCAGTTGCGCCAGATATTCCGCCAGCCGCGCATCGGCCCGGTCAATGAGTTCCTGCAACTTGGCCGCGTTGAAGTTCTGGTCCCGCGCGTTGACCGCCGCGAACTTGCTGCCGTCGATGGCCAGCAACTCCCCGCCGAACAGTTCCAGCTTCCGGCACAGCAGCGTGAACTGCCGCGCCACGGCCTGGAGCGGCTTGAGGTTGTCCTTGCGGAAGTCGGCGATGGTCTTGAAGTCGGGCGTCTGTTTGCCCGTCAGCCAGATCACCTCCACATTGCGGTGGCATTCCGCTTCCAGCGACCGCGAGGACCGCGTCCGATGCAAATAGCCATAGAGATAGAGCTTGAGCAACACCGCCGGGTCGTAAGGCGGACGCCCGGTGTCGGCGCAACGGGCCTTGGCAAAACCCAGCGTGTGCAGGTCGAGGAAGCCCACGAAGGCGTCGAGGAAGCGGACGGGGTTTTCGGCGGCGATGTAATCCTCCAGCCGTTCGGGGAAGAGCAGCGTTTGGGAGCGGTCCAGGCCGGCGCGATGTTTCATGCTTGTCAAAGACGAGCCGCAGGCGTAAAGGTTTCAACCAATGAATGAGTTTTCACACAGGCTCTCGCCGGAGCCAACCGCCGTTGGCGCTTGTCAGTTCCGCTATCGCGGTTCACGCCGCGAGTCGGCGGTGGCTCAGCTTTTTTCGTTAGGCGACATTTGCGTATGTGACGAACGCATCAAATTGATCTCACTGGAGATTAGTCGCGCATTGCTGATGCGCTCGGCTGTCGCAGCTGCATTATCTGGCACGATTGCACGAGGCTGCTCTTTGAGCACAGTTCGGCACGATGACGAGCTAGTTGTCGAGCGAGCTTCGACAGCGTCCGTTCTTTGCAGATCGTATCAGCGTTGTTACTGCGGCGTTGGCATCTGTCACTGCGTCAGCCTGGATTTGCCGATGCATAGTGGTTTTATGTTCATTGTCCAGGTTTCGCATGAGCTATGGTAGCGATTGCCGCAGTGGCAGGTTTATTCGCGATCGATGCATTGAGGCGCATTGATGATTTGACCAGCCATTGACAGATAGCCAGACATTGTGATAGACGATGTGCGCCTAACACAGTCGCGAGGCCGTGTGAAAACGTTTTGACGGGGTGGTATAGAAAGCCTGGAAGAGGGAAGTTAATTTTAGTTTTCAGGTTTTTCCAGGGAATGGTTCGGGGGAAGCTGCCCGGTGATGAGGTGAGCTACCCCGGTTTTAGGTTGGAACCAACCGCTTTTTTCGCGGGCAGGCGTTGTGCCGGGCTTTCAACCCACCGCCGCCATCAATTTCTCGAAGCTCACCAGGTTCAGCACCCGTTTGAGGTTGTAGGCCAGGGTCGTCAGGCTCCATTCGCACCGCACCTTCACCAGTCCCTTGAGCAGAAAGTGCGTGTAGCCAAACCACCGTTTGATCGTCCCGAACGGATGTTCCGCCAGCGTCTTGCGCAACTTGAACTTCTCCGGCTGCGCTTTCATCCGTTCGGCCATCGCCTCCATCAAGTGTTCGTTCTCCTCCCGCGTGATCGTCCGGTTGGCCTTGTTCCGCGTGCAACGGTTCTTCAACGCGCACGTCTGGCACCCGCTGGCCCGGTAGTATCGCAACTCGCGGCCCAATTCATACGTCGCGAAGCGATAGGTCAACGGGCTTCCCGCCGGACATACATACACATCCTGTGTGGCATCATACTGGAACTGGCTCTTGCCGTAGAGTCCCCGCGCCGTGTTGGCGCTCGTGTCGGCCTTGGGAATGTAGGGTGTGATGCCCCGCTCGACGCACCGGCTCACTTCCGCCGCGTTGTAGTAACCCGCGTCGGCCACCACCTCGGCCTGTTTCAATTCCAGATTTGCTTTTGCCTCCAGCGCCACCTCGGCCAGTTGATGCAGGTCGGTCACCTCGTTGGTCACGTCGTCGGCCGCGATCAGCTTGTGTTTGGCGTCCACCGCCATCTGCGCGTTGTAACCCACGATGGTCCCGTGCGCCGTGGGCATCTTGCGCGTGTCCGGGTCGGTCACGCTGATTTGTTTCTGGTCGGCGTCCAGTTGCCCCAGCAGTTCCTTGTGCCAGTCCTGCCGCTCCTGCACGACGGCAATCTTCTGCTCCAGTTCCTTGCGGCTCATGGCTGCCTCCACCGGTTCGGCGGCATCGGCGGTGTCCAGTTGCGCCAGATATTCCGCCAGCCGCGCATCGGCCCGGTCAATGAGTTCCTGCAACTTGGCCGCGTTGAAGTTCTGGTCCCGCGCGTTGACCGCCGCGAACTTGCTGCCGTCGATGGCCAGCAACTCCCCGCCGAACAGTTCCAGCTTCCGGCACAGCAGCGTGAACTGCCGCGCCACGGCCTGGAGCGGCTTGAGGTTGTCCTTGCGGAAGTCGGCGATGGTCTTGAAGTCGGGCGTCTGTTTGCCCGTCAGCCAGATCACCTCCACATTGCGGTGGCATTCCGCTTCCAGCGACCGCGAGGACCGCGTCCGATGCAAATAGCCATAGAGATAGAGCTTGAGCAACACCGCCGGGTCGTAAGGCGGACGCCCGGTGTCGGCGCAACGGGCCTTGGCAAAACCCAGCGTGTGCAGGTCGAGGAAGCCCACGAAGGCGTCGAGGAAGCGGACGGGGTTTTCGGCGGCGATGTAATCCTCCAGCCGTTCGGGGAAGAGCAGCGTTTGGGAGCGGTCCAGGCCGGCGCGATGTTTCATGCTTGATCAAAGACCAGCCGCCGGCGTAAAGGTTTCAAATCAATGAATGAGTTTTCACACAGCCTCTCGCCGGAGCCAACCGCCGTTGGCGCTGTCAGTTCCGCTGTCGCGGTTCACGTCGCGAGTCGGCGGTGGCTCAGCTTTTTTCGTTAGGCGGCAAACACACGCCATGAAAGTTCTGACCAATCCAAAGAGCAGCATGTGGCTGTGCAGGATTGTTCCGGCAATCACTTGGATTTTGTGGTTGGTTGCGCTTTTGTCTTATGACCGCTCACACGATGGTTTGACCATTATTGACGGGCTTTTCTTTGCATCGCTGGTTATTTACTTGCCGCTGGTTTATTTCGTGTTGCCGGTATTTATATTTGGAGGCACTACGCAGAGCGTTGCGCGGAAGGTTGGCTATTTCATTTTCACCGGCGTTACGGCTGGAATTGGTCCGGTCATTTGGTATTTTGTCAGCGTTGACGGAGTATTACGCCGGATGGCAGAAAGCCGGAAGTGAGAGTATGACCATGCCGCCTAACCCCTATTAAGCCCGGACTGTCAACCGGCAAAAAGAATGTCTGACGGAAAAGGAACCCCTTCCGTTTAACGTCCAGCGAACGAAGCTCTCCGGCTTAATTTCAATTGGCAGCCCGGACGCTGGGCGTCCGGCTAAACACCTATACGGACTCCGTCGAGCAAGCCGGAGAGCTGGACTTGACACGCACATAGCACGCGTGATGCCAAAGAGTTTGAACGTTGGAATGGCTTCCCGGCTACGAACATTTTCCGGAGAAAATCAAAGTTTGCCTGCGCCAGGCTGAACCGCCAAACGCCTTGCCCGCCTCGTGGCGCTGTCCCGGTCAACCAAGGACAGGGATGGAGTTTTTCACTCTGCCTGTCCGGTCCGCTTTCGGTGATGGTGGCGACCATTCCAGCCATGTTGCTCTTTATTTTGTCAGAATGAAACGGGGGCACGAAGATTTCCGGCTAAAACTACCACTGCCTGCTTTTTGAGCTTTGTGGCTGTCCCCTTCAAAACAATTCAGCCTGTTTCTGGATTTTGTCGAGCGGTGCCCGGTCGGGATTTTCCAGGATCTGGTGCCAGTCATCGCCCGGCCATGCGCCGCGTTTTGTTCCAAGGGACGCTAGAAGACTTCCAGTGTCTCCTTGGCGCGGATGTCGCGCTCGGAAACGCCGGCCTCGATGGTGAATTGGTTCCCCGCGTCCACCGTCCAATTCTTTGCCGTCGAACTCCAGTAGGCGAACGCGTCGCGCGGCAGTGTGATCTCGACGCGCTTTGTCTCCCCGGGGTTCAGCATCACGCGGCTGAATCCTTTCAGCTCGCGCAAGGGCCTCGGCTCCGGACAATTCTGTTCTCCCACATAAATTTGAACCACTTCAGCTCCGGCGCGACTCCCGGTGTTCTTCACGTCCACGGAAACCGTTACGTTTGTTCCCGCCTTTTCGACTTTCATGTTGTCCACCTGGAAGGTGGTGTAAGTCAGTCCAAAACCAAACGGGAACATCGGATCCCTGCCCGCCTTGTCATAGCCGCGGTAACCGTAAAAGAGGCCCTCGGTGTAAGGTTCCACGGGATAATTCACGCCGCTGACTTGTTTCCCCGGGTAATACGGGCAGGCCGGGTTGTCCTCGAAGTGTTTGTCGAACGTGGAGACAAGATGGCCGCTGGGGTTGACATCGCCGAAGAGCACTTTGCCGATGGCGATGCCGCCTTCCTGCCCGAGATACCATGCCTGCAGGATGGCCGCCGCGCCCTGTGCCCAGGCGCTCATGCCCACGCCGGCACCGCTGTTGTTGATGACGATGGCCCGCGGATTGAGCGCCGTCACCGACTTGATCAGGTTTTGCTGAATTTCAGGAAGTTCAAACGGACGGTCCCGGCCTTCGCTTTCCACGTTGCGGTTCAGCCCGACGCACGCGATGACGGCGTCGGCGCTTTTGATGGGGGCGAGATCGGTCAGCGCCACGCGGAGGACGCGTTCGCCGCCGCCACCTCCGCGGCGGCCAAACCCGCCGCCGAAACCACCGCCGCGGCGTCCGCGTCCACCGAATGAATTGGACTGCAAACTCGCCTTGATGACGACGGGCACGGGGTTGGTCGCCGCGAGGTGGAGGATCGTGCCGGGGGCGACGGTCTGGTCGGCAATGGTGACAACGGCGTTGGGGGTGGCCGCGATTTGAAAGTCCGCATCCTGCGGCGTTGTCAGAATTCCGCTCCAGGTGAAAGTGGCGTTCTGGTTGGTTGGCACGCCAAAGGGCAACTGTCCCGGCTGCCAGGTGACATTGATGTTTTTTTGGACGGAGGCGGGGATTTGAACCGGCGTGTTCCCGCCCGCGACCTCGACGGCGAGTGTCAAGCCCGGCTCTCCGGCGGGTGAAGTGCGCGCGAAAGCCAGCGGGGTCAGCGCCTCTTCCCCGGAAGGTTCCGGCGTGGAGATGTGCAGGACTTTGACGTTGCCTCCGGCCGCTTTCGTGATGCCGTCGAGATACCTCGCTTCAGGAATCCGGTCGGGGGACGGGTTGACCTCGCCGCTCCCGCCGCCACCGATGTTGGCCGGCACGACTCCGTCCGGCGACGAAGCGTTCGGGCCGACCACGACAATCGTCTTCACCTTCGCGCGGTCAAGCGGGAGGACGGCGTGGTCGTTTTTCAAAAGCACAATTGCCTCCTCCGCGATGGCCAGCGCGGTCCTGGCCGATGCCGGCGAATCCATGGGCAGACCGGGATTCACGGGCTTCCAGTCTGTGTCCAGCCAGCCTTGCGCAAAAAAGGTGCGAAGGATGCGATGCACCGCGTTGTCCACGTTCGTTACTGAAACCGTGCCGTTGGTGATGGCTGTCTGGATTCTTGCCAGATTGAGGTTGGCGCCGCTGGGCATCTCCAGGTCCAGGCCGTTTGCCACGTCGGTGGTGGCGTGCGAGGCGCCCCAATCGGACATCACCAGGCCCTTGAATCCCCATTCCTTTTTCAGCACCTGGTTGAGAAGCCAATCGTTGGCGCTGGCATAGACGTCGTTCAGGCGGTTATAGGAGCACATCACCGCCACCACGCCGTCCTCCGTCACGGCCCTTCTAAATGCAGGCAGATAGATTTCGTGCAGGGTCCGTTCATCCACCTGGGCGTCCACGGTGTTGCGGTTCATCTCCTGGTTGTTGGCCGCAAAATGCTTGATGGTCGGAATGGACCCCTGGGCGCTGCATGCCTTCACCCAGTTGGCCGCCATGATCGAAGCCAGATAGGGGTCCTCGCCAAAATACTCGAAATTCCGGCCGTTGACCGGCACCCGGCAAATGTTGACGCCCGGTCCGAGTTGGAAACAAGTTCCGCGCGCGCGGTCTTCCAGGCCCATGGCCGTGCCATAGGCTGTGGCCATGTCGGGATTCCAGGTCGCCGCCAGCGCTGCGCCGACGGGGAACGCGCACGCTTGCGGAGTCACGCCCGGCGGCACGTTGCGCACGCCGTTGGGGCCATCGGACATAAAGAATCCCGGGATGCCCAGCCGTGGAATCGCGCGGGTGCTGTAACCGCCCTGGCCCCCCGAGAGCAGGGAGACCTTCTCGGAAAAGGTCATTTCAGCGGCGAGTTGATCCGCCCGCCCGTCCGGTGTTCCTTTGGTGTCCTGCGCCTTGACCACTTGCGCGCCGGCGTCCGCGCCGGTCTGGGCGTGGATGAGAGTTGTGCCAGGGCAAATGAGCAGTGAAGACAAAACGAAACAGAGATTTGCTTTCATAAAGTTCCGCGAGTTTCTTCCAACGCCCTGCTCCGCACAACTTCAAATTGATATACCCCATTCAGTCTCGAAACATAAGCGATGGCTTTGGAAAAGTTTGTGCCTGTCAGAATATCGGAAATCCGGGTTAAAACAGGTCCGGCGGTTTCTGGATTTTTTCCAGCGGTGTCCGGTCGGGATTTTCCAGAACCTGAAGCCAGTCATCGCCGAGCCACGCATCAAGTTGTTCCGCCCGCAGGATGAACGGCATCCGGTGGTGATACGGCGAAACGCTGGCGTTGGGCGTGGTGGTCAACATGGTGAACCTGCCGCCCGCCGCGTCTGGTTGCCACAAGCCAGGCCGGGACCGTGGCGGGCTCAATAAGCCTGCGTGAGAAACGGTCCGTGCAGGCAGCATTGCAGCGCTTAAAGAAACTGCTTTCCCGGCTCCCGACGCACTGCCGCGCAAAGCCTGCGCGTCAATGGCGGATGACCGTGCAGTATTTTCGCGGTCGTCGTTCCAGTTCGCGTTGAAAACGGCGTTTTGCCCGATGGCACATTCCATGCGTGCGGTTTCTGGGTCTGAAAGAACGCGATTGGAATCGCGATCAAAGGACCGCCGTGGCGTCACCGGCGCTACTGATGCTGCATTCAGTGCCGGCGCTCTCTACGGGCGAACACGACAAATCAAAGGCAGATTATGAAAATACCAATCCATCAGTTCAAAACCCAAAAAGAAAACCCAAACCGCGCGTTCACGCTCGTTGAAATGCTGCTGGTTGTCACCATTATCGGCATTCTTGCCGGTCTGGTCATTCCCAAGCTGGTTCACCGCAGCGAAGACGCCCGCAAAACCAGGGTGACGGCGGACATTGCCGGGATAAAAACGGCCATCGGCACCTTTGACGTGGACAATGGTTATTATCCCAAGAGTCTACAGGACCTGATTCAGGCACCAAGCAACGCCCGGAACTGGCACGGGCCGTATCTGGAGAAACTACCGGTTGATCCGTGGCTCAACCTTTACATTTATTATTATCCCGGCAAACACAACGCGGATTCTTTCGACCTGCTTTCGATTGGCCCCGATGGCAAGGAAGGAACGGACGATGACATTGGCAACTGGGAGCGAAAATTGTAAAGAGGCACCAGCGGTCCCATCATTTGGTTCCGAGCTCGTTTGGCGAAGCATCCAACGGCGCTTTGGTGGCACCAATCAATTCGGCGGAGCGGCGAAACCTGGCTGCCGGAATGAATTAGCGGCAAGCCGGGCGCAGTGAAGCGGTGTGCCGTTCGGTCGCGCGGGTGTCTTGGGGCAAGGTGCTTGCGCACGGCCACCAATGCGGGCGCCGCGAGCGGGGCGTTGCCGGAGGTCCTAGCGGACGGCCACCAATTGGATTACGCATCAAGAGCAGCCTGCTGTTGAGCTTCCTTGAATCCGTGCCGGCGGTTTCGGCCAGGCTTAAAGCGCCCAACGCGGCGGATGAGAAGTTTGAGGATGTGGTGAAGTCGGCACAACAAGCCGCCGTCCTTGTATTGGTTTACTGACTTTATTGCCGCAAGAGAACACAAAGAACACATAGGATTTCCCTCATCCGGCCTTCGGCCACCTTCTCCCATCGGATGGGAGAAGGAATTTTCTTTGCGATCTCTGCGTTCTTTTGCGGCTAATCAGGATGCGGCGGTGCTGGTGCTGGTTTATTGAGATTGGCAGGGTCGGCGCGCTGCGCCGACCTTGGTGGCCATTCGCAAGGATGGCCGCAGCACGGCGTCCCAACCCAAAATCCGTGTCCATGTTTATCCGTGGTTAAAACCCCTCGCGCCTCCGCGTCTTTGCGTTGGAATGGTTGAATAATTCCTTTGAAATCGGGCGCTTTCTCCGCCAGAATCCGCGTTCGCTTTGGATTCTGAATTCCGAAATCCGCCGGCGCGGCGTAACGCAGCGAAGACGGCTGAATTCCGAAATCCGAATTCCGCAATCCGCATTTACATGAAACGCACGCATCATTGCAACGAACTGCGCCCGGCGCACATCGGGCAGATGGTCACTTTGACCGGCTGGGTCCATTCCCGCCGCGACCTCGGCGGCCTCATCTTCATTGACGTCCGCGACCGCGAAGGCCGCACGCAGACGGTCTTCGACCCGTCGGATTTGCCGAAGGAGCTTGTTCGAGCGCGCGGCGGCGTTGCGCAGCGAGTGCGTCGTCCGCGTCACTGGCAAAGTCCGCCAGCGGCCCGAAGGCACGAACAATCCGAAAATTCCCACCGGCGAAATCGAGGTGATGGTGAAGGAACTGGAAGTGCTCAACATCGCCGACGTGCTGCCGTTCCCGGTGGACGACCCGGAGGTCGCCAGCAAGGTGAACGAGGAGTTGCGCCTGAAATACCGCTACCTCGATTTGCGCCGGCCGGAGATGGCGCGCAACCTCCGACTGCGCAGCAAGGTGGCCATCGCCACGCGGCAGTTCATGGACGAGCAGGGCTTCCTCGAAGTCGAGACGCCGCATGCTGTTCAAGTCCACGCCCGAAGGCGCGCGGGAATTTCTGGTGCCGAACCGGCGCGAGCCGGGGACGTTTTACGCGCTGCCGCAATCGCCGCAGCAGTTCAAGCAGATCCTCATGGTCGGCGGCATCGAACGTTATTTCCAGATCGCGCGCTGTTTCCGCGACGAGGACCAGCGCGCCGACCGCCAGCTCGAGTTCACGCAGATTGACATCGAGATGAGCTTCATCGAGCGCGAGGACATTTACGCGCTGATCGAGGGCTTGCTGAAGCGCATCTGGAAAACGGCGCTGAACGTGGACGTGCCGACGCCGTTCAAGCGGCTGCGATTCGAGGAGGCGCTGAACCGCTACGGCATTGACAAGCCGGACACGCGCTTCGGCATGGAGCTGGTGGATTTCACGGAGGAATTCCGCGCCAGCAAGTTCAAGGTTTTCAGCGGCGCGGTAGCCAACGGCGGCGTGGTGAAGGCGCTCAACGCCAAGGGCATGGCCGGCGCGACGCAGGGCCAGATCGAGACGATGACCGAATACGCCAAGAGCTTCGGCGCGAAGGGACTGGCTTACATCAAGGTCGAAAAAGGGGCAGACGGTGCTACCGTCGAATGGAAATCGCCCATCGTGAAATTCTTCAGCGAAGCCGAAAAGGCCGCGCTGACGACGAAACTGAAAATCGAGGAGGGCGATTTGATCTTGTTCGCCGCCGACCAATGGCTGAACGCCTGCGAAATCCTCGGCGAAATCCGGCTGTATTGCGCCGAACGTTCTGAAAGAGCAGGGGAAGCTGACGATTGATCCGGCGACCGGTTTGATTTCCTGTGGGTCGTGGATTTTCCGCTGCTCAGCTTCGACAAGGAACAGAACCGCTGGTATTCCAGCCATCATCCGTTCACCGCGCCGGTGGCGGAGGACATCCCGTTGCTGAAGACCGACCCGAAGAAAGTGCGCGGCCAGCATTACGACGTGGTGGTGAACGGCGTGGAACTCGGCGGCGGCTCGATTCGTATCCACCAGCCGGACGTGCAGAAAACGGTGTTCGAGGAAGTGCTGCAAATTCCGCCGGACGAGACGAAGCTGCGTTTCGGTTACATGCTCGAAGCGTTCCGCTACGGCGCGCCGCCGCACGGCGGCATCGCGCTCGGCTTCGACCGGCTGATGCGCGATTCTCTGCGGCACGCCGAGCATCCGCGACGTGATTGCGTTCCCGAAAACCGCGAAGGGCACGGACTTGATGACCGATTCGCCCGCGCCGGTGACGGCGAAGCAATTGCGCGAGCTGCATCTGGAAGTGAAGGCGGCGAAAAAGGAATGACGTCTCGCGGCAAGAACGTTTCCCACCGCACAGAAAAGAGTGGGCGGATGACAATTTTCGGTTGCGAATTGGTCTTGCCGAAATTTGCCGATTATGCGATAAACGTGACGCACGGTTATGAATGAACTACTCCAGAACCTGATCAAGCTTCAATCGCATCGAATTTGAAGAAACCACCGAAAAAATCGCCGGAGCCACCAGCGCGGAGTTGCGCGGCAAAATCCCCCCGCAAATCCTCGGCCATTACGACCGCCTGGTCGCCCAGGGCAAGAAGGGCGTGACCGCCATTCGCGGCCAGATCTGCTCCAGTTGCCACATCCGCGTGCCGCTGGGGGCCATCATGACGCTGAAGCGCGGCGAAGACATCCAGCTTTGCGAAAATTGCGGGCGCTATCTTTATCTGCAGGAGGAGCCGCCAGCGGAAACGCCTCCTCCCGCCGCCGCTCCGAAGCGCGGGCGCAAACCCCGCGCGGCCAAGCGCGCATTGCATCCCGTTTGAACTGACCTCCGCACCTTCATCGGAGCGCGGGCGGCTCGCCTGCGAAATACCGGTCCGTCTGGCTACAGGTGAGCCGCCCGCGCTCCTCGGTTCCCGGTTTCTATTCCTGCGTGAAATAGCTCAAATTTTCCAGTTCGATGGCGAGGTTGACGTTGTTGACCATGACCTCTTCGGGCACGGAAGACGATCGGCGCGAAATTCAAAATGCCCGTGATGCCGGCCCGCACCAGCGAGTTGGCCACTTCCTGCGCCACGGCGGCGGGCACGGTCAGGATGGCCATCTTTGACGCTCTGCTCGGATACGAACGGCGCCAGCGCCTCCATTCCCGTAAATCGGCTGCTTGATTTGTTTGCCGCGTTGCCGCTGCGGGTCGGCGTCGAACGCGGCGACGATTTCAAAGCCTTCCTGTTCAAAGCCGCGATACGACAGCAGCGCCAGGCCGAGATTGCCAACGCCGACGAGGATGACGGGTTGCAGCTGCGACGTGACCGAGTTCCTCGGCAATCTTTCCGGACAATTCCATCACGTCGTAACCCAGGCCGCGCGTGCCGAAGGTGCCGAAACAGGCGAGGTCCTTGCGGAGTTGCGTGGATTTGACACCGGCGACCTTGGCCAGCGCCTCGCTGGAGACCGTGCCGATGCCGTTGTCGCGCAGCCGCGCGAGGCAGCGCAAATAGATGGAGAGACGATAAATCGTCTTGCGCGGGATGGCCGGCCTTCCGTTCTTCAAAGCGGGTGGAAATTAAAATATCGAATGCTAAAAAGCAAGTGCCGCTGAATCGTAACGGCCCAATTTCCTGCTCGTCAAGCAAGCCGGTTTTGCCCGAAAGTAGTCTGCCATGTTCACCGGAACCTATACCGCCATTGTCACCCCGTTCAAAAACGGCGAGGTGGATGAAACCGCGCTCGAGCCGCCTGATCAAACGGCAGATCAAGGGCGGCGTGGACGGCATTGTGCCGGTCGGCACCACCGGCGAATCGCCGACGGTGGATTACGAGGAGCACCTTGAAATCATCGCGCTGACGGTGAAGTGCCGCCGCCGGCAAAGTCAAAGTGCTCGCCGGCACTGGCGCCAATTCCACCAGCGAGGCGGTTTATCTGACGCGCGAGGCCGAGAAAATCGGCGCGGACGGCTCGTTGCAGGTCGCGCCGTATTACAACAAGCCGACGCAGGAGGGTTTGTTCCAGCATTTCCGCGCCATTGCGCGCGCGACGAAACTGCCCATCGTGCTTTACAGCATTCCGGGCCGTTGCGGTGTCGAAATCGGCGTCGAAACCGTCCGGCGGCTCGCGGCGGAATGCAAAAACATCATCGGCATCAAGGAGGCGGGCGGAAGCTGCGACCGCGTGTCGCAATTGCGCGCGGCGCTGGGGCCGAAATTCACGATTTTGTCCGGCGACGATTCGCTGACGCTGCCGTTCATGGCCGTCGGCGCGCAAGGCGTCATCAGCGTGGCGTCCAACGTCATCCCGCGCGAAGTGTCGCAGATGGTGAGCGCGTTCGCGCGCGGCGACGCGCGGAAAGCGCTGCAATTGCACGCAAAATTTTATCCGGTGTTCAAGGATTTGTTCCTCGAGACGAACCCGGTTCCCGTCAAGGCCGCGCTGGCGATGATGGGACTCATCGCCGAGGAATACCGGCTTGCCGCTCGTGAAAATGAGCGACGCGAACCGGGCGAAACTGAAAGCGACGTTGAAAGCTGTCGGCGTTTTGAAATAACCAATGAAACGTGAAACGTGAGGCGTGAAATGCCCGTCACGTTTCACGCATCACGTTTCACGACCTATGACCAAAATCATCATCACCGGTGCGAAGGGCCGCATGGGCCAGATGCTCGGCTTCGTGCGCGAAAAATTTTCACGAGCTGGAAATCGTCGGGCAGATTGACCAGGGCGACGACCTCGCAGGCGTCATTGACAAAGCCGATGTGGTCGTGGATTTCAGCGCGCATTCCGCCACACCGGCGGTGGCCGCGCTTTGCGCCGGGCACAACAAGGCGCTCGTCATCGGCACCACCGGCCACACGGACACCGACAAGTTCGAGATCACGAAGGCCATCGCGGGGATTCCCGTCGTATGGGCGTCGAATTTTTCCACCGGCGTCAATACGCTGTTCTGGCTCACGCGCAAGGCGGCGGAAATCCTCGGCCCGAACTTCGATCTGGAAGTGGTCGAGATGCACCACCGCCTCAAACGCGACGCGCCCAGCGGCACGGCCAAAACCCTCGCGGAAATTCTGGCGAAGGTGCGCAGCTGCATCTGGACGAGGCGGCCCGGCACGGGCGCGCCGGCATCGTCGGCGAGCGCAAGCCCAGTGAAATCGGCATCCATTCCATCCGCGGCGGCGACGTGGTCGGCGACCACACGGTCATTTTTGCGAACACCGGCGAGCGGCTGGAGCTGACGCACAAGGCGTCGAGCCGCGAAACGTTCGCCAACGGCGCGTTGCGCGCGGCGCTCTGGGTCGTGAAACAGAAGCCCGGCCTCTACGACATGCAGGACGTGCTGGGGCTGAAGTAGGACAGGCGTCACGCCTGTCTCCAATTGCAAAAAATGAAAGCGGAAAGTCAGAGACAGGCGCGACGCCTGTCCTACGTTGCTTTGGGTTCCAATCTCGGCGATTCACGGACGATGATTTTGGATGCGATGGCGCGGCTGCAAACTTTTTCCGACGAACCCATCCTCACATCCTCTCTCTGGCAATCCTCGCCGGTGGATTGTCCGCCGAATTCTCCCAAGTTCGTGAACGCAATGGTTGGTTTGACGACCAGGGCGGGGGAGACGCCCGAATCGTTGCTGAAGAATTTGCGCGAACTGGAAATTGATTTCGGCCGGGCGCCAAAAAAAATCCCCAACGAGCCACGCCCGCTGGACTTGGATTTGATCGTGTTCGGCAATGAAATCCGCAATTCCCCGGAACTGATGCTGCCGCATCCGCGCGCGCATTTGCGGCGGTTCGTGCTCCAGCCGTTGAGCGAAATCGCGCCGGATTTAATTCTGCCGGGGCAGGGGAAAACTGTCGCGGAATTGCTGGCGGCCCTGCCGCCCGGCGAGACGGTTACGCGAATTTGAGTTTATCGCCGAAATGTTTTTGATGCTCGGCGATGGCATAGCGGTCGGTCATGCCGGCGATGTAATCGCACACGACGCGGTGCAATCCCGCCTGGCGCGTCCGGCGGCGGGTCTGCTCGCCGATTTCCTTCGGATGCTTCAAGTAAAATTGGAACAAGTCCCGCAAGAGTTGTTTCGCCCGGACGTGCGGCTCGTTCACCACGCGATTGAAGTAAAGGTTTTTGTAAAGGTAACGCCGGAGTTCGATGTTCAGTTTGCGCCGCGCCACGCTGTAGCGGATGAGCGGCTTCGCGCAACGGCGCACGTCGTCGTCGGATTGAACGCCCGCAGTTTTGATTAGCTGTTCGCTGGTTTCAACCACGTCCTTGATTTGCATGTCAATGATTGTGCGGATGATGAAATAACGGCGGCACTCATCGGGCAGATCGCCGTGCTCCTTTTTTACCAGCCGCGCGGCATGCGCCCAGAGGCGGACGTGCCGGCAAAGGTTTTTCTCCGACAGCAAGCCCGAATCCAGACCGTCGTCGAGGTCGTGGCTGTAATAAGTAATTTCGTCCGCGAGATTGGCGATTTGCGCTTCGAGCGAGGGTTGCTTTCCGATGAATCCGGCCTTGTCGCCAGGCTGGTCAAAGGCAGTTTCATGCTTGGCCAAGCCCTCGAGCACTTCCCAGGAAAGATTCAGGCCGGGGAAATCGGGATATTTCTGTTCCAACTCCTCGACGACGCGAAGGCTGTGGCGGTTGTGCTCGAATCCGCCGTGGCGTTTCATCAATTCGTTCAGGACGGTTTCACCCTTGTGACCGAACGGCGAATGCCCAAGGTCGTGCGCGAGCGCGATGGTTTCGGCAAGGTCGGTATTCAGCCGGAGCGCGCTGGCGAGATTGCGCGAAATGGCGGCGACTTCCATCGTGTGTGTAAGGCGCGTGCGGAGGTGGTCGCCGGTGCCGTTGAGAAAGACCTGCGTTTTGTATTCCAGCCGGCGGAAGGCGCGCGAGTGGATGACCCGGTCCCGGTCCCGCTGGTATTGAGTGCGCCATTCTGGCGGCGGTTCGGGATGTTTGCGGCCGCGGGTGTCACCGCTGAACTGCGCGAAGGGCGCCAGGATTTGCCGCTCGATTTGCTCCAGTTCCTGGCGCGCGCGCGGCATGGCCTAATTCTGGAGCAGTTCTTGGACGGAGATGCCGCGCAACTCAAACAACCGGCGAATGGTGTCTTCGATGAGATTGTTCGGGCAGCTCGCGCCGGCGGTGACGCCGACGGTGATCGTGCCGGCGGGCAGCCAGTCCGGCGTCTCGACCTCCTGCTTTTTGTGCTGGTCGTAGTGATGGATGAGCTTGTCCGATCCCATTTTGGCCGCGTTCTTGATGAAATAGGTCGGGAGCTTGGCTTCGCCCATCTCGGCCAAGTGCGAGGTGTTCGATGAATTGTAGCCGCCGACGACGATGAGCAGGTTCATCGGCTCGCGCAGCAATTTTTCCAAGGCGTCCTGCCGATCCTGCGTCGCGCCACAGATCGTGTCGAAAAAGCGGAAGTGGCCGCCGATGTTCTCCGCGCCGTATTTCTTCTCCATCGCGGCCTTAAAGCGGTTTTGCACCTCCTCGGTCTCGCCGCGGAGCATCGTGGTCTGATTCGCCACGCCAACGGCCTGCAAATGGATGTCGGGATCGAAACCGGCGGAATAGGCGCCTTTGAATTTTTCCAGAAATTCAATTTTTGTTCCGCCGTTCAGGATGTAATGGCAGACGTAATCCGTCTCCGCGAGGTTGAACACGACGAGATAATGGCCGTTGCCGTAGGCGCGCGCCTGGGAGCTGGTGGCCTTGGTCTCCTCGTGCCACGATTTGCCGTGGATGATGCTGGTGACATTTTCCTTCGAGTATTGGCGGACGCGTTTCCAGACGCTCATCACGTCGCCGCAGGTCGTGTCAATGAGCACGCAGCCCGTGGCCTCCAGTTTCTTGCGCGTGCCGACCTCCGTGCCGAAGGCGGGAATGATGACCGCGTCGCCGGATTGCAACTGGGACATTTCCTCGTCCGTCGGCTTGGGCGAAATGATTTTGATGCCCATGTTGCGGATCTGGTCGTTCACCTCCGGGTTGTGGATGATTTCGCCGAGCAGATAAATCGGCGTGTGCGGCGCGACTTCCGAAAAATACTTCCGCGCGGCGTAAGCGAGGTCAATCGCGCGCTCGACGCCGTAGCAGAAGCCGAATTCCTTCGCCAGCTTCACGGTGAGGTCGCCGGCGGAAAGCACGCCGCCGCCGGCGCGGATGCGCTCGACGATTTCGCTGCGGTAGTGCGAAAGCACCTGGGCCTGCACCGTCTCCATGATGTCGGGCCGGCGGAGGTTGATTTTTTTCTGCGCTGCGGTTGCTCCTGTTGTCATGTCGGGAAAAATCTAACACGGTTTGCGGCCCCGTCCAGCGGGAAAGCCGATGGAAAAGCATTGCGACCCGGCGAATTCATGCAATCATGGGCCCGCGTCGGAGCGTAGCTCAGCCTGGTAGAGCACTTGCTTTGGGAGCAAGACGTCGCAGGTTCGAATCCTGTCGCTCCGACCATTTCCCCCTTGCGACTGCGCTTGACTTTCAGTGACAGAAAGTGACTTTAACCCAATATCCACTGGCCGAATCTCACTTTTGCTTTTGACCATTGGCTTGACACCAGGCGACACGCTTGGACCGGTCAAGACCCCCATTTGTGCGCTATCTTGTGTGTCTATTGCTGTGTCATTGTCCGCACGATGAAAATTTAATTGATTCACCGAATTTCCCAAACGCAAAGTTTTGGCTTCCGTGTATTTCTCCGATGTCATTTCAACCCTCCGGTGCCGCAACAGTTCCCGTCGCATACGTTCTGACATGCCGCCAATCATTGCCAATTGCGTGCAATACGTATGCCGGAAACTGTGAAAGCTCAATTGGCCTTCTCCGTGATCTGCATAGTTGATCCCGGCAGCGTTCAAGTCCCGATAAAATGTTCCGGGAGTATGTAGATAACGCAAATTGAGTGGGATTTCACCGCCGGCATACACATTGATCGTAAGTCAGCCGTTTGCCTTCGGTGCGCTTGACCGCTGCGACAACGCGCTCGCCATCATTGAGTTTGCGTGTATCCCAGCGAAAAGCGAATTCGTCGCAATAACGGTGAAGATGTTCCTTGCTCACGGCATGAAACGTTCCGAGCAGCCCGCGTTTTATCAAAGAGAAAAAGGATTCGGCACAGTTCACCCCGGAGGTGGTGCCATCCTCATTGCGCTCGGTGTATTGCTGCTTTGAATGGTTCACAATATCATGCCGTCCCCCGAGATGCTTGGTAATCGGATAAAGGATGGTGTGATAAACCGGGCTTTGATCGGTATTGACGATGGTGCCATTTTCAATGTTTTCAAAAAGAAAATGGCCCGCATTGCTCTGCGTCACATTCGGCACGACTTTAGTGCGGACATGGCCTCCGCGCTCCACCACCGCGACGACTGGAACTTTATGGGAGTTCTTTCGATAGCCGGGCAACACGGTTCGCGGATCACCTGGACGTGGTTTTCCGCCCACAAACGTCTCATCCACTTCGCAGATACCCGCAGTGTTGCCGGGTTTCTGCCGGTTCGCCTGGTCTTCAGTCAGCGCGAAGCGAATGCGGTGCATGAGGAACAAAGCCGACTTGTAGGTGATTTGACAGTTGCGCTCAATCTCCCGCGCGCTCACGCCCTTCTTGCTGGCGCAAACGCGCCAGAACCCATATGCCCAATGTCTCAACGGCAATTTTGAATCTTCGTAAATCGCGCCCGTGCGAACCGTGTATTGTTCACCGCAAGCACGGCAGCGCCAGAGATGGCGTTTATTTCGCGCGCCAGTGCGGCCTGCCATCTTGTAAATGTTGGCGCTCTGGCAATGTGGGCACACGGGCGAATTCCCCCAGCGTTGCCGTTCAAGAAACTCAACCGCCGCCGTTTCATCGCCACAGGCTTTGGGCAGGTGCTTGATCACGTCCGATTTCGCAAGTTCAGGATGCTTCTTGTCATTCATGGAACTATCTTCCATGACAAGGTTGGACATTGGCTGGGTAACCACCGCACAAAAGCCAACATTTGCGTTATCTACATACTCCCGAAAATAAATAACAAACTTTGGAGGAAAAAACATTCAGGATTCAACGCCCAACCATCAATTCATAGAGCGTTCGACGTTGAATGTTGAATGTTGCCTGCTGCATCAGCGCAGTTCCACCATGTCTCCCGCCTCGAGCGGCACAACCGCGCCGTTCACTAAAACATCTGCGTTGAGCGTCGCGCTCTCCCCCTGGCGTGTGATGACGATGGTCTTGGGCGCGTGCGAGTCCAGATAATTGGCGGTGGCGACGGCCTGCACCAGCGTCAAGCCCACGACCCACGGGACGGAATGGTTTTGCACCGGACCGAGGACCGTGACCGTGGGAAATTGCTGCGCCTGCTGCAACGCCGCGTTTTGCCCCGCGAGAAAGGCATCCTGTGCATTGGCTTTAGCTTTCGATCTGGTCGTGCAGCCGACGAGCGCCGTCACTGAAACCAAGAGCGCCAGCGCGCAAAGAATTGTGCCGCACCGGTTCATTTCGGGGCTTTGAGTATCTTACCGAAGTTGCCTTCGTCCGGATCAATGTCAATCCGGTGAACTTCATCCGGGGTGGGCGGGACGGGTCCCGGTTCCGATTTTGACGTGGCCAACAATGGCGGCAGTGCGGCGCCCGCGGCAGGGTCATCCGCCGGCTCGCCGTCCGGCGGTTCGGCGTTCAAGTCCGGGATGAAGAAATTCTTTCGTCCTTCCAGCCATTTGTTGTAGCGCTGAAACGTCCACATGCCGTGGTCGGCGCCGGTCTCGATGGCGGTGACGATTTTGAAAAATTCGCGGCTGCGGATGAAGTTCTTCACCGCGTGCGTCGCCATGAGGATTTCGCATTCGGGCACGCGGATGTTCAAATCCTCGCGAAACCGGAGCCGCTGCGAAATGACCGCCACCAGGCAATCGGCCAGTTGCGCGCAGACGGCGCTCTGGATTTCCGCCGGAAACGCCGACGCCACGCGCTGAATCGCCTCGGCGCAGGTCGAGGAATGCACCGTGGCCAGGACGAGATGCCCGGTCTCCGCCGCGCTCAACGTCAGCCGCATCGTCTCCGGGTCGCGCATTTCGCCGACCATCAGCACGTCCGGGTCTTCGCGCAGGGCGTCGAGCAGCGCCTGCTCGAAACTCGGCGTGTCGCGCCCGACTTCGCGCTGCCGGATGAACGCGCGCCGTGGGCGGAACGAATATTCAATCGGGCTTTCCACCGTGATGATGTGCTGCGTCTCGGTCAAATTGATTTCCTGGATCAACGCCGCCATCGTCGAGGATTTGCCGCAACCGGTCGGGCCGCTGACCAGGATCAGGCCGTGCTGGTGTTTGACCAGTTTCTTGAGGTCGGGATGCAAATTGAGTTTCTCGACCGTCGCCTGAAACGCGCTCAACAGCCGGATGGCCAGCCCCACGCCGCGCGCGGTCTGGAAAATGTTGATGCGGCAGCGCACGCCGCGGATGGTCCGCGACAGGTCGAAAGAGCGCCGCTCCAGGAATGCCGGCCATTGCTCCTCGCCGATGAGCGCACGCGCGATGTCCGCGAGCGAACGTGGGGGCAGAGCTTCGCCGGCGGTCCGCAACGTGCCGCGGACCCGCACGGCGGCCGGCATGCCGGATTCCAAATGCAGGTCGCTGGCGCCGTTGGCCGCCGCCGATTCGATCATTGTGTCCAGTTCCATCTGTTTTCTTTATCCAACACCGGCGCCGCTGAAAAGTCTTTTCAAGATTTGGCGAAAGAATTCTTCCACGCCGCCACCGCCGTTTTGATTTCCGCCGCGCAATTGGCCCGCGGCTTGACGAAGCGCGGCGTGAACCACGGGAACAGGCCGACCAAATCGTGAATCACCAGAATCTGCCCGTCGCTATCCGGCCCGCTGGCGATGCCGATGGTGGGAATGGCAATGGCCCTGGAAATCTCTCCGGCGACCGGCGGCGTGACGAGTTCCAGCACAATGGCAAATGCGCCCGCCTCGGCCAGCGCCTTCGCGTCGTTGAGCAGCCGTTGATGCTCCTCGTCGCGCTTGCCTTTGACGTGGTAGCCGCCTTCTTCCAAGACGTGCTGCGGCAACATGCCGAGATGTCCCATGAACGGAATTCCCGCCGCGACGATCGCTTTGACTTGTGGGATAATTTCCGCGCCACCTTCCGCCTTCACAAATTCCGCGCCTCCGGCGACGAGCCGTTTCGAATTCTCCACCGCCTGCTTTGGAGTTTCGTAGCTTTTGAAAGGCAGATCGGCGCCGAGCAGCGCGTTCGGCTTCGCGCGGGCAGCGGCGCGGGTGTGATGCTCCATTTCCGCTATCGTTACGTGCGTCGTGTCCGGATAACCGAGCACGACCATCCCGAGCGAATCGCCGACGAAAATGACGGGAATGCCCGCCTCGTCGAGCAGCCTCGTCATCGGATAGTCATACGCCGTGAGCGAGGCGATTTTCTCGCCGCGACCTTTCATTGCCCGAATGGTTTCGACAGTGATTTTCATTATCCGTAGCGGCGCCTCGGCAGAGCGCCGCAAATGTTTTTCAGGAGTCAGCGGCACTCTGCCGAGATGCCGCTACGATGCAAAACTCGCCAGCAATTCCTCCGGCGTCGTGATTGCCGTGCCGATCTTGCCGACGACGATGCCGGCGGCGTGGTTCGACAGAAATCGCCGCCTCCAACGGCGACGCGCCCGCGGCAATCGCCAGCGTGAACGTCGCAATCACCGTGTCGCCCGCGCCGGAAACGTCGAACACCTCTTGAGCCACCGTCGGGATGTGAAACGCCTTCTGCCCGCGCTGGCAGAGCAACATCCCGAGTTCGCCGAGCGTGATGAGCAGCACTGCCGGGCGCAATTCATTCAGCAGCCGGTCGGCGCCGAGCATGAGATTCTTGTCGGCGAACGGATTGGCGTTGCGCGTTTCATCCGGCAGGTTTGCTAGTTCAAATGTCTCCTTGCGGTTTGGCGTGACGAGCGACAGGCCGGCCAGATTCAACTGGTGAACTGGTTTCGGGTCCAAACTCAACCAGACGCCGCGCGCTCGACAGAGCGATTTGATTTCGTTCAGCAACGGCTGCGTCACCACGCCCTTCCCGTAATCGCCGACGATGACGGCGTCAGTCTTGGGCAATCTTGCCTTCACCGCTGCGATCAGTTCGGCGGTCAGCTTTGCATCCAAGCCGTCGCGCGTTTCGCGGTCAATGCGCACGACCTGCTGTTTGTGCGCCACAATGCGCGTCTTCACGCTCGTGTGCCGCGCAGTATTGCCTACCAGACCGGAGCAGCCGATTTTTTGCTCCCCCAGAAGCATCTTCAATCGCGCTGCTGCGTCGTCGAGACCAATCGCGCCAAACAGTTCCGTCGGCACATTGAGCGCGGTGAGATTGCGGGCGACGTTCGCCGCGCCGCCGGGCATGAAGCTTTCGCGCTCGAAATCCACCACCGGCACCGGCGCCTCCGGCGAGATGCGCGCGACGCTGCCCCAGATGAACTGGTCGAGCATCACGTCGCCGAGGACGAGCACGCGGGTTTTCGCGGCGGCATCCAGAATCTGCCGCGCGCGCGACAGTTGAAGTTTCAAGGAATTCATGGTTTAGCGATAAATTTCCCGGCGATGGCCGACGGCGTAAATGACCACTTCTTTGCGGGTGTCGTCAATCGTGTAAATCACCCGGTAATCGCCGACGCGGATGCGCCACGCCTCGCGCCCGGAAAGTTTCACGACGCCATGCGGCCGCGGATTGTCAGCGAGCGCAAGCATGGAACGGGCGATGCGGGTTTGCACACTTTCAGGCAACCGGCAAAGGCTCTTTTTCGCCGGTGCGTGGATGGCAACCGCGTAGTTCACGCCTTGATTTTTGCCTGTCTCAAAAATTGCCGCAGCTCGGTCGGTTTTTCGCCTGCGACTTCGCGCTTCGCTTCATCAAACAAACGGACATCGTCCAGCGCCTCGGCCTGCTCGCACTCGCGGTCAAGCCGTTTCAACAGCTTGGCCTTCTCCCGTGCCGGCAGCGCCTGGATTTCTTTCAAAATCATTGTCGCAGTCATAACTGAAAATTGGCAGCAATACCCTGCAAAGTCAATCAATCCAAAAATGCCGTCAACGGACTCGTCGCGCTGGCGGTCTCGCTTTGCGCGCCGAGACCGGACTCAAACGCCGCGCGTCCGGCCTCGACAGCCATCTTGAATGCGTTGGCCATTTTATTGGGGTCACTTGCCACCGCGATGGCCGTGTTCACCAGCACGGCGTCCGCGCCCATTTCCATCGCCTCGGCGGCGTGGCTCGGCGCGCCGAGACCGGCGTCCACGACCACCGGCACCGTGGCCTGCTCGATGATGATGCGGATTTGGTCGCGCGTCTGGATGCCGCGGTTCGAACCGATGGGCGAGCCGAGCGGCATCACCGTGGCGCAGCCCGCGTCCTGCAACCGCTTGGCCAGCACCGGGTCGGCGTTGATGTAGGGCAGCACCGTGAAGCCGTCCATCACCAGCAGCTCGGCGGCCTTGAACGTCTCAATCGGGTCGGGCAGCAGGAAGCGCGGGTCGGGATGGATTTCGAGTTTCACCCATTTGGGCAGGCCGGCGGCGGCGGCGAGGCGCGCGAGGCGGACGGCTTCCCCGGCATTCATCGCGCCGCTGGTGTTGGGCAGCAGCAGATATTTCTTCGGGTCAATGAACTCCAAAATGTTCGCGAACGGGTCGCGCTGGCCGGACAAATCGGCGCGGCGGAGGGCGACGGTAACCAATTCCGCGCCGCTGGCGGCGAGCGCGTCGCGCATGGCTTCCGGCGCCGAGAACTTGCCCGTGCCCAGAATCAGGCGCGACCGGAAGCTTCTGCCCGCGATGACCAAAGGTTTGTTGTCAAACGACATTCCAGACAATTTAGGAAAAAATCCGCCATTGTCGAGGCGGGAAGGGGGAATGCTTCCGGGAAGCGGCCGTCAAATCTTCAGCGGCAAGATTCGCGCCCGAACCGTTGCCTCATCGAGAACAATCAACGCGCCTTTCTCCAACTCCGTTTGAAACCGGCGCAGCGCGTTGATCACGAGCTTTCCAATTGCGGCAGGCGTCACGTCTTGCGTGCGGACTTGAATCACGCTCGGCCCTTCAGCCTGCGTCAGCGCCAGCAACGTCCCGAAATCCAAATCGTGCGTGAAAACGACATGGCCATGTTGCCTTGCCCAAGCCATGATTTCAGAATCAGCGGCGCGAAGATTACCGATGCCCGACCAATGAGCGGTTTCCCAGCCCGCTTGTGTGAGAACCGCCACCCAGTCGGGCGACAGGTTCATATCCACCAGCAGTTTCATGCCGGTTGCAGCGGCAGTTCAACTTCTTCCGCGCGCCACGCGGCGTATTTGAGCGCCTGTGCGATGTCCTCCTCTTCGAGATATGGATACAACTTCAGGATGTCCGCGCGCGTGTGGCCGGTGGCGACCAAGCCGGCGATGGTTCCCGCCGTGACGCGCAAGCCGCGCAGACAGGGCCGTCCGCCCATGACTTGCGGGTCAAACGTGATTCGATCCAGCGTCTTCATGGCCTTAATTTAACCGCGCTGCCGCGCCAATCCAACTTTTCTTTTGTCAGGCGCGATGGAAGGTTCTGCCCGCGATGATCAATGGTTGGTTGTCAAACGACATTCCTGACAATTTAGGAAAAAATCCGCCATTGTCGAGGCGGGAAGAGGAGAACGTCTGGTGAAAATTTAATTACTCGTGGCCGCCGTGTTGGCGGAGCATGTCGGCGACCTCCTTATACCATTTATCCGACAGAGCGCTGTGACTTTTGCCCACGGTCATTTGCAGAGGCGTCCTGCCGGCGCTGTCCTTGGCATTCACATCCGCACCATTGGCCAACAACAATTCCGTCGAGTCTACCGAACCATTCGCCGCCGCAGAATGTAAAGGCGTCTCACCATTGTTTTCACGCGCATTTACGTCTGCGTCGTGCGCCAGCAGCAATTTGATGATGTCCGTGTGGCCGCGAGAAAATGCCGTCAAATACAATGGCGTCTCGCTCTTGTTGTTCCGGGCATTGACATTCACTCCTTTCGCCAGCAGCAATTCGGCCACATCCGGATGGAAGAACCACGCCGCATCATGTAACGGCGTATTGCCTTCCTTGTCCCGCACATTTAAATCGGCTCGATGTGCGAGCAACCATTTTACCGTGTCCGTTCGGCCGCCTCTGATTGCCACCAACAAAGGCGTTTCTCCGTTCGCGTTCTTGACGTTGACATCCGCACCTTTGGCATAAAGCAGTTCCACAATCTCTTGGTGTCCCCATAGCGCCGCGCCAAGCAAAGGTGTTTGGCCACTGGTGTTCGTGGCGCTGACATCGGCATTATTTGCCAGCAGAAATTCCACGACCTCTTTGCGGTCATAGAACGCCGCCAGATGCAAAGGGGTATTGCTGAATAAATCCGGTCTGGGATTTGTGTCCCGACTGTTCACCAGATCAGGATGGGCTTTGAGCAGCGTCTTGATTTTTTCCAAATCGCCGCCGGCTGCCGCTTCATGAATCTCGCCGCAAAAGGCGAGACTGCTCCAAACCAACGCAACAAGAATTACTGCAAGAAACTTCGGGTTCATGTCTTGGGGATAACCCCCTTGCGGGAAATTGGCAATGCGTTTATTTCACCCGCACGCACACCGGCTGGCTCCACGCGCTTTCGCCCTGCGCATTTTTGGCGCGAATCCGGAACCAGCCATTCACGCTGGACGGCAATTCCTGCACCAGGCAGGTTTGACGCGAGGCGGTGGCGAAAAACTCCCAATTGCCCGCTTCGAGGTCCATGCAGCTCTCAATCTCGAACACACACCGGCGCACCGTCCGCTTCCAGCGCAGCCGGGCCTCACCCACTTTATCGGTCGGCCCGCCGCGAAAATTCGTCGGCGTGGCGGGCGTGCCGACGCGCGTGGCCGTGGGCTGCGCCAAATCCAAACCGGCAGCCAGCATTTCGGCGGGCTGAAAATGCGCGTTCAGCGCCAGTCCCAGGGCCGCATTCGTGGCGCTCCGGCGAGCGGCGAGGAACAGCGCCTTGCGGTTGGTCAATTCAGCTTTCAGCTCGGTGCGCAGGGCGGTGATGCGTTCATGGCTGGCGCGGGCGGTGGCGGTTTGACTGTGAAGTGGCTCCACCGTCGGGATTTCCCACCGCTTATCCGCCGGCAAGGCATCGCATCCGGCGAGCACGCGGTCGAACATGGCGAGTTGTTCCGGATGTTTCTTGTTTCGGAAATCGAGTTTGTGATGTTGCACGGCGTTTTTCCAGTTATCGCGCAGAGTATAATTGTCTGCGCGGATTGAGTTCCGAGCCAGAACAAGGGGTTTTCCTTGCAATACAGGAGGAAAACGAGTTGGAATGGCTGATTATTATGGCTCTAATTATGAAATAGAACTAACTATATGTCAAGACCAATGCAACTGAATGATTAATTGTGGCACTATTTCAGAAATAGAACCACATGACTTAGCGAATGTGTTTGCTGGACAAGTTAAATGTAGCTCTATTTTATAATTAGAACCACATAAGGACAGGAGCAGGTGTTCTGGACTGGCGGCATACGGTTCTATTTACTAAATAGAGCCACATACTTTCTCTCCCGAACTCACAAAATTGAAATCCGACTGTCATGGCAATTGGCAAGCGCGGTTTGGGTCAGCGAAGATTGTTCGTCGCCGCGGGCTGGCGCAGCAAGTTCCGGAAATCCTTAAAGTTGCTGGCCGGATAATTCATTGGCGTCAGGCCTTTGTTGTCCCTGGCGTGGACGTCCGCGTTGCTGGCCACCAGCATTGCTGCCATGTCCACGTTGCGCTTCCCCAACTCCGTCTCCGGCGTGTAGCGGCTATCCGTTGCTCGGTCCAATACCATGTGCAACGGCGTCTGGCCCTGATTGTTCTTGGCGTTGATATCCGCGCCGCTGGCCAGGAGCAGTTCCGCGACGTCCTGGTGACCGCTCATCGCTGCTGCGTGCAACGGCGTCATGCCCTGATTGTTCTTGGCGTTGACATCCGCCTTGTTGGCCAGCAGCAATTCCGCGATTTCCTTGCGGCCCATTGTCGCCGCCGCATGCAAAGGCGTCGCCCCGTTATTGTCCCTGGCGTTGACATCGGCTCCGTGGGCCAGCAGTAATTCCACGATGTCCTTATAGCCGTCCTCCGCCCCGAAATCCGAAGGCGTTGGAACGTGGTTGGTCTTTGAGTTGGCGCCGGCTTTATTGGCTCCTCGCACTTGCGCCATGAGTTTGGGGTCAGTCAGCGCCGCAAGGTGCAAAGCCGTCTGGCCCTGATTATCCTTAGCATGGACATCGGCTCCGTGGGCCAGCAGCAATTCTGCAACCGCCGTGTGACCTCCAATCGCTGCTTCGTCCAAAGGCGTCCAGCCGAAGTTGTTTGTGGCGTTGACCCCGGCTCTGTTCGCCAGCAGCAATTCCGCCACGTCCGTGTGACCCAGACGTGACGCGGAGTGCAGAGGCGCCTGGCCATATTTGTCCGTGGCATGGATGTCGGCCTTGTTGGCCAGCAAAAATGCCACCATGTCTTTGTTGCCGTTATCCGCCGCGTAATGCAAAGGCGTAATACCGTTGGTGTCTTTGCTGTTAAGCAAATCAGGATGGGCTGCGAGCAGCGCCTTGACTGTTGCCAGGTCGCCAGCCTTGGCCGCGTCATGAATCGCGCGATTTTCATTCTTGCTGCAGGAAACGAGCCCAGACAACAAGAGCGCGGCCAGCAGGACAGCGGCAAGATGGCGAATCCGGTTCATGGGTTATGTTTCACCGTATAGACACCGGCCCCGTCTGCTTTTGTATATTGGGCGCGAAGAAAACGTGTTGGCGAACTTCCGCTTCATGTATTGGGGGATAGACCCTTTGCGGGCGATTGGCAAGCGCGGTTTGAGGCGGGGCGGGCAGTCCGCTGCCCGCCGCTTCATTTCAAAACACATTCAACAAATGCGGCCGGTCGAATACCGCGGCCAACCGCGAGAGCGCCCGAACTCGCTACAGTCCGATTTTCGTTCCGGATACCTTTGCGTAATACCGGGCCAGGGCGCTGTGGTCGTTCTGGCCGCAGCCGTCGGCCTTGAGCGTCTGCATCATTTCCATGAGCATGGCGGTGAGGGGCAGGGGAGCGCCGACGCCGTGGCCCGTGTCCAAGGCGTTGGCCAGATCCTTGATGTGCAGGTCAATCTTGAACCCGGGCTTGAAGTTGCCCTGGAGCATCATGGGGACCTTGGCGTTCATGACGGTGGAGCCGGCGAGGCCGCCCTTGATGGCATCCATGACACGCGCGGGGTCCACGCCGGCTTTCTTGGCCAGCGTGAAAGCTTCCGCACAGGCGGCGATGTTGCACGCGACGACCACCTGGTTGGCCAGCTTGGTGGTGTTGCCGGCGCCGATCGAACCGCAATGGACGGCACTTGCGCCCATCTTCAACAAAATTTCCTTCACGGAATTGAACACCTGCTCGTCGCCGCCAACCATGATGGACAGCGTGCCGTCAATGGCCTTGGGTTCGCCGCCGCTGACGGGCGCGTCAATCATCTTCACGCCTTTGGCGCTGCAAGCATTCGCAATCTCCTGCGAAGCCAGCGGCGCGATGGAGCTCATGTCAATGAGGATGGTTCCGGTCCTGGCGCCTTCCAGCACGCCGCCCGGCCCCATGACTGCTTCCTTCACGTGCGGCGAATTGGGCAGCATGGTGATGACGATGGAACACTGTTCGGCCACGGCCTTCGACGATGCCGCAGATTTGCCTCCGGCGGCAACCACGTCGGCCACGTTCTGGGCCACGATGTCGAAACAGACCATCTCGTGGCCGGCCTTGAGCAAGTTTTTGGCCATGGGCTTGCCCATGATGCCGAGACCGATGAATCCGAGTTTCATATCAATAATTTCTTTCTTTTCGGGCGTTTATTTCATCAAGTTCCTGGCTTTCGCGGCGATGTTTTCCGCCGTCAGGCCGTAAGTTATTTGCAGATCCTCGGGCTTGTGCGCCGACTCACCGAACGAGTCGTTTACGGCGACAAAATCCATCGGAACGGAACTGGTGCGCAAAGCGAATGCCGTGGCCGCGGCCAGCCCGCCGATGTAGCTGTGTTCTTCGGCGGTGACAACGCCTTTCATGCCTTGGGCCAGCTCGGCGGCGCCTTGGTAATTGAATGGCTTCATGGTCGCGACGCTTGCGACTTTGGCGCTGATGCCAACTTTCTCGAGCAGCGTCGCGGCGGCCAGGGCTTTCTCGACCATTACTCCGTGGGCCAGAAGCAGAACATCCTCGCCCTGCCGGAGAATGCGGAATTTTCCCAGTTCAAAGGTCGCGTCCTTGTCCAACAAGTCCAGGACGGGATTGCGGTTGACGCGCATATAAACCGGGCCCTGAATCGCCGCCGCCGCGCGCACGGCCAGGCGCACTTCCGTGGCGTCCAACGGCGTCAGCACCGTCAGGTTCGGAATGGCGGACATGATGGCCACGTCTTCGATGGCTTGATGCGTCGAGCCGTCGCCGTAATCCGACAGCCCGCACGACGAGCCGCAAATCTTCACGTTCAACTTGCCGATGGAAATCGTCTGGCGAATCTGGTCATAGGCGCGGCCGGTGGCGAACACCGCGAACGTGCTGGCGAAAGCGATCTTGCCGCTGACTGCCAATCCAGCCGCCGTGGACATCATGTTGGCCTCGGCGATGCCCATCTCGAAATAGCGCTCCGGAAACGCATCCTGAAACAGGACGGACATGGTGGATTTGCACAGGTCGGCGTCCAGAACGACGACCCGTTCGTCCGCCTTGCCCAGTTCCACCAAAGTTTCGCCATAAGCGGTGCGCGGGTTTGTGTAGGTAGCCATAATCAACGTGCCTCCGTTCCTTGGACGGCCTGGAATTCCGCCAGCGCCGCGTCCGCCTCTTTCAAGCCCAGATCATATTGCGCCTGAGTCATCGCCCCGTTGTGGAAAGCAACGTTGTTATGTGAGAAGGAAAACCCCTTGCCCTTGACGGTGTGGGCAATGATCGCGGTTGGCCGGCCCTTGATGGTTTCCGCCTCGTCCAGCGCCGCGACGATTGCCTCGACGTTGTGTCCATCAATCTCGATGACATGCCAGCCAAACGCCCGCCATTTGTCCGGCAGCGGATTGCTGTTCATGCGGTCCACCACCGCGCCCATCGCCTGCAGGCCGTTCTGATCCACGATGCCCACCAAGTTGTCAATTTTCTTGGACGCGGCAAACATCGCCGCCTCCCACACCTGTCCCTCGGCCAGTTCGCCGTCTCCGAGGACGCAGAAGACGCGGTTGGGCTTCTTGTCCAATCGCTGCGCCAAGGCCATGCCGCACGAAATGGACAAGCCTTGGCCCAGCGAGCCGGTGTTGGCCTCGATGCCCGGTGTCTTGTGGATATCCGGATGTCCCTGAAGCATGGAACCGAGCTTCTTGAGCGTCGGCAATTGAGCTGTCGGGAAGTAATCCAACTCCGCCATCGCGGCATATTGAATGATGGCGGCGTGCCCTTTGCTCATCAGAAACCGGTCGCGCCCGTCCCATTTTGGATGCTTCGGGTCGTGCTTCATCTTCCAGCCGTAAAGCACGGCGACGATGTCCGCCGAAGAGCAGGAGCCGCCAATATGACCCGGCTGGCCCACGCCCACCATCAGGATGATGTCCCGCCGCATCCGGGCCGCGAGGTGGCGGATTTCCCGCAGTTTATTTTCATCAATCATGTCTTGACTCCATTTTTCGCAAAGGCTTCTTCGCCGGGGCAGGGGCAGGGGCAACGCTGGGCGCGACCGCTGCGCCGTATTTCGTGTCGAAATCCCACGGCGTGCCGCCCGCCAGACAGCCGCCATCCAAATGATATGTTTGTCCCGTCATGTAACTGGACGCCGGCGAACAGAGCATGAGCACCATGCCCGCCACTTCCTCCGGCGTGCCCGGCCTCCGCATCGCAATCCGGTCCCGCAAATAAACCGATCGCGTCGGGTGATCCCATGTCACCTGCGTCAGCGGCGTCAGGATGTGTCCCGGCGCCACCGCGTTGGCCTGGATGTTGAACCGCGCCCACTCGATCGCCATCGAACGCGTCAACGCCGATACGCCGCTCTTGCTCGCGCCATAGACCGACACCCCGCCCAACATTCCTTGGGCGTTGTGTGAACTCAAATTGACGATCTTCCCGCCGCCGGCCTTGATCATGTGGAGCACCACCGCCTGCGACATGAAAAACGTCCCCTTCAGGTTCACGTTCATGATCAGATCGTAGGTCTTTTCCTGCACGTCCAGGAATCCTTCGCGTTTGTTGATGCCGCCGCAGTTCACCAGGATGTCAATTTTCCCGAAGGCTGCGGCCACGGCACCGGCACATTGCCGGATGGAGTTGACCTTCGTGAGGTCCAGCGCAAACGCTTTGGCCTTGAGCTTCTTGGCCATCAATCCCGCCGCCACCTTTTCCGCCTGTGCGAGATTCAAATCGCAAACTGCCGTCGTCGCCCCTGCCGAGCACAGCGCAAGAGCCAATGCCTCTCCGATCCCGCCCGCCCCGCCGGTCAACAGCGCTGCTTTGCCTTCCAGCGAAAACTGCGTCATGAGATATTCGCCTGCGCCGCTTTGCTTTTCGGTTTGATCGGGCATCAATTGAGTATTATCCAACCAAATTGCCGACTCTTTGCAATTCTTGGCAATTCTTGACTCTTTATTGCCGATGGAAGAGAAGTCGCGTTCCGTCCACCGGCCCATACCGGATTCGGCGCGCTGATTCTGCCGCCACGTTCTCAAAAGCTGATTGCACGGCGGCGTTTCTAGCGGGCATAATCCGCGACGAGCATGAACGTTCTGATCGCTCCCGATAAATACAAAAGCACGCTCACCGCCCGCGCCGCCGCCGAAGCCATGGCGCGCGGCTGGCGACAAGCGCGCCCGGCGGACCGCGTGACGCTTTTTCCCATCAGCGACGGCGGAGACGGTTTTGGCGAATTGGTGGGAGCGAGCCTCGGCGCGGGGACTGAATCGGTGGCCACGATGGACGCGGCTCATCAACCCTGTTTGGCCGAGTGGTGGTGGGAACCAAAATCGCGGACCGCAATCATTGAAGCCGCCCGAGTGAACGGCCTGGCGCGGCTGTCGGCGGGCAAATATCATCCGTTCGATTTGGACACGTTTGGTTTGGGGGCCGTGATTGCGGCGGCACATGCGAAGGGAGCCCAACGATGCCTCGTCGGCATTGGCGGCAGCGCGACGAATGACGGCGGGTTCGGTCTGGCGCGCTCCCTGGGTTGGACTTTCTTCGATGAGCGTGGGGCAACAATTGAGCGTTGGACCGAATTGAATTCGTTGTCCCGCTGCCAGCCGCCGCAGACCGCAGGGTGGCCGGATGAAATTTTGGTAGCGGTGGACGTGCAGAATCCGCTTTTGGGCCCGAGTGGCAGCACTCGTATTTACGGGCCGCAAAAAGGGCTGCGAACAGAGGATTTCGATTTGGCGGAGCGCTGCCTTGCACGCTTGGCGGAGGTGATGCAATCGCAGTCTGGCGGTCACGTCGCAAACGAGCCGGGGGCCGGCGCGGCGGGCGGGCTGGGATTCGGGCTGCGCAGTTTTCTCGGGGCGCGCCTGGTGCCGGGGTTTGGCTTGTTCGCCGAACACACCGGCTTGAAAGCGCGTCTGGCGGAGGCAAACCTGGTCCTCACCGGCGAAGGCTCGATTGATAAATCCACATTGATGGGCAAAGGCGTGGGTGAATTGGCGGCCTTATGCCGCGGGGCCAAGAAACCGTGCCTGGGCCTGGCCGGCGCGGTGAACGACCGCGCGGCTGCGGCGCAGGTCTTCACCCGAACCTATGCGATGTCGCCCGATTTGACGGAGCGAGCAACTGCCATGGCCAACAACGCGGAATGGCTCGCGCGCCTGGCGACACACGCGGCAAGCCAGTGGAAGGATTCATAGCGCTCTCACCGGAGCGCGGGCGGCTCGCCCGCGTGTTTGCCAGACCCATCCTGTTTCAAATTCCGCGCCACATTTGAGGTCCTCCTGCCAAATCAGAGGAATGGTGTAAATACTACATTACTATTCACTGACCCCTTTCCTGACCCCTTTCCGCCAATCCTTCGCGCTGGCGGACGGCTTGAACATTCTGGCCGACAAGTTCCGCGAGAATGAGCTGGCCACCGTCAGGGTCCTGCTCAAACACGGCGTTACATCTGGGCAACGGATTTTTTCACGACTGAAATCTGGTCTCGCACCGGTATGACAACTTTTTACGTTTTGTTTTTCATTCACGTCCAGACGCGCAAAATTGTTCTGGGCGGCGTCACCCACTTTCCGAACGAGGCGTGGGTCACACAAGTGACGCGCAATGTCACCGACACGCCCAATCATACCTCGTTGAGCATGTGATTGCACTATTCTCCGTTACGGTAGCGTTTACTTGTTCGACGAGCCAAGGGTGGGAAACCAATCTCCGCACGCATTCTGGGTTTTCACACAACGGACGGAGTTCCTCTCCGATGGATTGCTCCAGGTCGGCCATCGTATCCCACAGCACATTGCCAATCCGATCCTTCACCACGTCGCCGATGGCTTCCGTCGGATTGAGTTCCGGGCTATAGGGTGGTAAGGACACCAGATGCACCCGCTCCGGCACCGCGTGCAGGTCTGGTTTGGGGTGAAACCCAGCCTGATCCCAGATGACGATGTGCTCCGCCGCCGGGTCGCTCGCGGCCAGATGGTTCAGAAACAAGCCGCTCATCTCCAGGCTAACTGCCGGCAGGCACAAAAATTCCGCCGTATTTTGGCCGTCCACTTCCAGCGCCGAGTAGAGATAGCCCCATTCGTATTTGGTCCGATACGGCACGGTCGGACGCACGCCGCGCAGCGTCCAGCACTTGCGCACCACCGGAATCAAACCGTAACGGTGTTCATCGGCCACCCACAGGCGCACCGGCCTTCCACCAGCCACGTTCAAGCTCGCCAACTGTTCGCCAAGCGTTTGTTGGAACGCGGCGGCGGCGGCCGCGTCTTTTTGCGCGTGGGTCTTGCGCGGCACTTTCAAGACCCCGCCCAATTTTCCCAGCCAGTAATACACGCCGGGCAGTTTCAGACCCACCGCGTGCCGTTCCCGCAGCCAGTGCTGAATCTCCTTGGCCCGCTTCCAACGGCCCGCACGCAGTCCCGCCTGTAGTTCTTGGAGGGCGGCGCCCTGCACCTGGGGCACGGCCCCGCCGCCGTGCTGGCGTTCCAGCAAGCCAGCCAACCCACCGGCCTTGAGCGCGTTCATCCAGTCGAAAAACCGGCGGCGGCTGATGCCCAACTGCTCGGCGATCTGGGCGGCGGTCATCTGTCCACTGGCGGCCAGTCGCGCCGCCAGCAGCCGCTGCTGGCTTTTGACGTCCCGACAAGTTCGCAACTCAACCGCCACAGCCTGCGCTAAATCAGGCCGGTTCAAGTGGTATCGCTTCGGCATGTCGTTCTTTGCACGCATTCCCAGAATAGTGCAATCTCAAACTAAAAATGGTATCATTTCCTCAACACCCGATTTTTGATACATGACCGTGACACCAAATATCCGGCTTCGTTTGATACCCTGTTCTGTTCAAAAGCGTCGGCATTGAATCGCTCAAGTTGTCTCCGCGATCACCCAACCTGAATACCTATGCGGAGCGATGGATTCATTCCGTGAAATCAGAATGTCTCGACCTGTTGATTTTGTTTGGTGAACGCTCGTTGCGACACACGTTGACCGAATACATCGCCCATTATCACCACGAACGAAATAATCAAGGTTTGGCAAATGTAATCCCGCGCCCGGATTCACGAGCCGGACCGACGATTGGAAAAATTGCCAAGTCCGAACGCTTGGGCGGTATGCTCAATTTCTATTACCGCCTGGCGGCGTAGATTCCCCCACCATTCCGTTTTGGCCGCTTGATTCGTCAGATTCAAGTGAAGGGAATGCGTTTGCCTGAATTGGTAAATTTGCCTCCCACGCATTTGAAGAGACCATTTCCATTTATTTTTACGGACGATTTATACCATAGCCTTCCCCATTCAAGCCATTGTCATTCCTGCTTTTCGGCTCGGATGATTTTTTTGACCCAACGCGGAACTTTTCGGCGACGGCGCGGTTGGTGGTGATGGCGAGGCAATAAACATCTCCAGCCGCAATCGCTACCACGTTGCTCAATCCGGCGGGGACGTCCGTTTGGTGAGCTCCATTGTCTCCCCATGCAATGACCGTCCCGTCGTTTTTCAGAGCCATATTAAACAAAGGGCCAACCGCAATGGCTCTCACGTTTGTCAGCTCCTTTCCGCCAATTGTGACGATTCCGCTTGATGTGTATGGATAATTTGTGGTTGGAGAACCAGTTGCTATCCCCTGTTTGCCGTTAATCCCCCAACCAAAGACAGTGCCGTCGCTTTTCAGGGCTAGACTATGGCCTCCACTTAAATCTCCTGCGTGGGCGACGGCGACAACATTGCTTAAACCAACTGGCGGCGGGTCCTCACGGCCATTTTTATGCCATTCGACCACTGTGCCATCCTTTTTGATGGCAATACCGGGTGACCCCATACCGGGTGTAGTAATTGCCACCACGTTGCTTATTGCCTCGGACACGGCGGGTGATCCGTCTCTGCTCATACCCCAATAGACCATGGTGCCGTTACTCTTTAGCGCGAGGCAGTAGTCTATCGCCACGATGTTGCTTAAACCGGGAAGAATATTCGTAGCATTGCCTTGCAAACCCCATCCGGCGACCGTGCCGTCGCTTTTAAGCGCCAGACAGCTTGATGAGATTGCGACGACGTTGCTCAAAACAACCCCATTTATCTTTACCAATCCATTCGTGGCCTCTGTGTCTGATAAAACACCCGTGGCCCTTCCAGCGCCATCGTTTCCCCAGCCAAACACAGTGCCATCGCTTAAAAGAGCCCAACTGGCTCTGGATCCTCCTGAAATTGCTACAGCGTTGCTCAAAACGTGGCCTGCCATGGTAACAACATCGGCGGAATACTGTGGAGACGGAACGCCGTCGCATCCATCGAGCGCATGCAACCCCCAACCAACCACATACCCTTGCGGTAAATCTGTCGCAAACATTAAAGGCGCCATGAATAGCACTGTTGCCGATACGGTTGTGCATAGTGTTTTCATACAATGGTTTCAATTATTATGGATGACATTACCGATTGTCCTCTCGACCCACTTGTTGTCGGGAAACTTGGTGATCTTCAGTGTTCCACTTGAATCTATCGTGAAGACTTGATTCCACCCCGTCATGTTAGCTCCATTCACCCCGCTTTGTTTCATTCTCCACTTTACCGGAATGACCCATGTGAAGCTGCCACCAGGAGCCCATGTTGGCGGAGTGCCAAACGGCGGGAGAGGGTGAGGATTCCAGCACCGTAAACGGGCAGTCCTTACTATTGACAGTTTTCCGTTCATTTCGATTTGTTTGCCAGGCAGTTCGATCCATTCGTCCGGCTTCCCGTCTGCAACCGTTGCGCTATCCATTTCAACGTCATAATGCTTTCCTGGCTCAACAGCAACGCTATCTTTACCTTTTCCGGATCGCTCTTGCGGCACACGGCATAATCTGTCTTCGGAGCTCAGGCGCAATTGGATCTTTCAATGTCCGCTCGATTTTTGATTCGACAACAAATCCACAATCCGCTCGGCGTCATAGACGCAACCGGCCCACACTCCACCGCTGGCGAATTGCATAGCGGCCCAAAGCCGGGTGTCCGCCGGCAGCGCCGGATCGGGCGCGAGGTCTGACCGCGTCGGACGCCGCGCCAGAACGGCCGCCCCTTCCTCGGAACTGCACAACCGCGTGCCATCGCTCACCAGATCAATGCTTCCCTGAACGTGATTCCGGTCAATGACGATGCGCACCATGTCGCCGTCCAGGACTTTGCCAATCGGTCCGCCCGCCAGACCCTCGGGACAAATGTGCCCGATGCACGCGCCGGTCGAAGCGCCGGAAAAACGCGCGTCGGTCAAGCAGCGCCACCCGTTTGCCGTGCGACACGTGTTTCAGCGCGCCGGTCACTTGATACGTTTCCTCCATACCGGTGCCCATCGGCCCGACGCCCGCGAGCACCAGCACGTCCCCGGCTTTGATACGGTCTTCCTTGATGGCAGCCATCGCGGCCTTCTCACTCGCAAAAACCCGCGCCGGTCCCACCAGCCGGTAAACGCCGTCCGTGTCGAACATCGTCGGGTCAATTGCTGACGCCTTCACGACCGAACCGTTCGGCGCGAGATTGCCGCGCAGAAACACCATCGTGCCGCGCATCCCGTGCGCCTTCGCCCTTTTCTCGGAGAAAATCACCTCGTCCGCGTCCATGCCATCCTGTTCCCGCAAAATCTCCCGGAACCGCGCGCGGCGTTCGGAATTCTCCCAGGCGTCCAGATTTTCCCCCAGCGATTTTCCGGTCACCGTCAGAACGTCCGTGTGCAGCAGGTTCAATTTCCGAAGCTGCAACATTACCTCCGGCACGCCGCCCGCAAGGAAGACGCGCACGGTCGGATGCTGGATGGGACCGTTCGGCAGCACGCTGACGAGGCGCGGGACGCGGCGGTTCACGGAAATCCACTCCTCGACCGCCGGACGTTTCAACCCGGAGGCGTGGGCGATGGCGGGAATGTGCAGCAGCAGGTTCGTTGAGCCGCCGAACGCCGCGTGAACAATCATCGCATTTTCAATGCTCGCGTCGGTCAGGATTTCCCGCGTGCAAATTCCGCGTTCGTCCAAGTGATGCAGCGCGCGGGCGGAACGGCGGGCGAGGTCCAGCCACACCGGCTGGCCGGACGGGGCGAGCGCCGAGTGCGGCAACGCCAGGCCGAGCGCCTCGCTCACCACCTGTGCTGTGGCCGCCGTGCCGAGGAACTGGCAGCCGCCCCCAGGCGATGCGCAGGCGCGGCAGCCCAATTCAGCGGCTTCAGACAGGGTGACCAGCCCGTGCGCAAAGCGCGTTCCCAGGGTTTGCACGCTGCCGGCGTCCTCGCCGGTCGCCGGCGGCAACGTGACCCCGCCGGGAACAATGACCCCCGGCAGTTCCGGCAAACCGGCCACCGCCATCATCATGGCCGGCAGACCCTTGTCGCACGTGGCGACGCCGAGCACGCCGCGCCGCTGCGGCAGCGAGCGTGCCAGCCGACGGAACAGGGTCGCCGCGTCGTTGCGATACGGGAGGCTGTCAAACATGCCGGTTGTGCCCTGCGTCCGTCCGTCACACGGATCGGAGCAGAAGCCGGCGAACGGAATCGTTTCCAGTTTCCGGAATTCTTCCGCGGCGGCCTGCACCAGCAGACTGATTTCCCAATGTCCGGTATGATAGCCGAGGGCGACGGGTTTGCCATCGGGCGCGCGCACTCCGCCCTGCGTGCTCAAAATCAGGAACTGCTTTCGCCCCGTCTCGGCGGGATTCCAGCCCATGCCGGCGTTCTGCGACAGCCCGAACAGGTTGCCGCTGGGCTGCTGCCGGAGCATCTCCTCGGTGAGCGGCAATTGTCCGCCAGGACCGGAGGCCTTGGTTTGAATCTGGTAAATGTCCGGAGAAGCCGCGGACACCTCATTGCAGGAACTCATGGGTGTGATTAAATCATTTCTTGGGAAAATGAAAATTAAAATTCGACGCGCTGTAGCGGCCATGTTTAAAATCCCGCACCGCCCATTTTATGGAACAACGACGTTGGCTGCGGATCATTCCCGTTGCGCTGATCATGTATACGATTTCGTATATTGACCGCACCAACGTCTCGCTCGCGCTTGATCCAAGCATCTCGTCAATGATGCGCGACCTGCTGATGGATGATAAAATGAAGGGCGAGGCGGCGGGCATCTTCTTTTTCGGCTACCTCCTGCTGCAAATGCCCGGCGGCCATTGGGCGTCGCGCTGGAGCGCGCGCAAACTCATCAGCCTGTGCCTCGTCGCGTGGGGACTGTGCGCCGTCGCCTGCGGCTTGTCGAAGGGCTTCCGGCAGTTTGAGGTCATGCGATTTTTCCTCGGTGCGGCGGAGAGCGCGGTGTTCCCGGCGACGCTGGTGCTGCTGGCGAACTGGTTTCCCCGCGCCGAACGCGCCCGCGCCAACAATGGCTGGCTCCTGTGCCAGCCGCTGGCCGTGGCCGGCTCCGCGCCGCTGACCGGCTGGCTGCTCGGCGCCTATGGCTGGCGGCCAATGCTGGTTTTTGAGGGTCTGCTGCCGTTCCTCTTCCTGCCGCTCTGGTGGTTCTGCATCCGTGACCATCCGCGTGAGGCGAAATGGATTTCCCCCGGCGAAAAGGAATTTCTCGAAACCACATTGGCGAAGGAAGCCGACGAACGGGAATCACCGCAACAGGATACATCCTGGCTCGCGCGCCTGGCGCAACCGTCGCTGGCCGTGATGGTCGCGCTGTATTTTCTGCACAACTGCGCGGTTTACGGCTGCATGACGTTTTTTACCACCACCCTCAAGGATCGTGGCTTTACCCCGCTGGAATACGGCATTTTGTTCGCCGTGCCTTACGCCGTGACCGCCGCCGTGATGGTGCTCAACTCGTGGCATTCGGACAAAACCCGCGAACGCCGCGGACACGTCGCGGCCATGTATTTGATGAGCGGGACGAGCCTGATTTTGAGCGTGGTGTTGAGCGGACACTTTTGGATTTCCTATGCGTTCCTGTGCCTGGCCATTCCCGGCCCGTTCGCGGCGATGGCGCCGTTCTGGGCGATTCCGGGCGAAACCCTGTCGCGCAGCGTGATGGGGGTCGTGATGGGGCTGGTCAACGCGTTCGGCAACCTTGGCGGCTTTGTCGGGCCATTCATCGTCGGCTGGCTGAAAAAGGAATACCACAGCACCGCATTGCCATTTAATGTTCTCGGGACAGGAATGCTTGTCTGCGTCGTGCTCGCGTTTTTGCTGCCGAAAGCCGCGCGACAAATCCCAGTGTCTGTGGCAGAATAAAGCGATGAAACTCTGCCGGTTCAAAAACAAGGCCGACGAGGCCCGCATCGGTCTCGTGGCGGACCATTCCACGCTGTTGGATTTGACGCCCGCCGGCATAACGCAAATGTTTCCGCTGCTGGAAAACGACGACGCGGTCGCGCAACTCAACCAGCCCGCCAAACAAAACCTGCCGCGCGTTGCGTTGTCGGAAATTCAATTGCTCCCGCCGGTGGAACGTCAGGAAGTCTGGGCGGCGGGCGTGACGTATCTCCGCAGCAAGACGGCGCGCATGGAGGAATCCGATTTCAGCGCCACCGCCTACGACAAGGTCTATGCCGCGGACCGCCCGGAAATATTTTTCAAATCGCTTGCCGAAAAAGTCGTGGGCACCGGCGAGCCGGTCGGCATCCGGCGCGACGCAAAGTGGAATGTGCCGGAGCCGGAGCTGGCGCTCGTGCTAAATTCCAAAGGCAAGATTGTCGGCCACACCGTCGGCAACGACATGAGTTCGCGCGACATCGAAGGCGAGAACCTGCTGTATCTGCCGCAGGCAAAAGTCTATGACCGCTCCTGCGCGCTCGGCCCCTGGATTGTTTTGGGGACGCCCGAAGCGGCGGCGCGCGAATGGCGGATCAGCATTGAAATCCGCCGCGCGGGCCAGAACGTTTTTGCCGGCGAAACCTCGGTCGGGCAGATCAAGCGGCGTTTTGATGAGCTGGCCGGTTTTCTATTCCGGAGTCAATCTTTTCCGCATGGCACAGTGTTGTTGACCGGAACGGGCATCGTGCCGCCCGATACGTTCACACTACAGGAAAGGGATGAAATCGGGATTGAAATCACCGGAATCGGTCAGCTGCGGAACCTGGTGACGGTGGTTTGACGAAGCGAAAACGGAATATGCCAATTGGTGCATTGTCAACCGAGGTCGGCTGCGGCTTCAGAGCCGGGTGGCGGTTCCGCTGTCGCCCCGCCGCCCGGCTGTAGAACGGCGCATTGCCCGGGTTGCGGGCCGGGATTAAAGCGCTAAAATGAAACTGCCGGTGTAATATTTGCTACATGATTTGCCTACATTTTTTGGTTGACTGGACGGATTAAAAATTATAGATTAAACGGCGTGTTAGGTTTGTGAGATTCTGCGAATTATGAAAACTCTAAAAACGTTGGGTTTGGTAATGTCTGTCGCAGTGATTGCGGCAGCCAATCTCTATGCCGGTGACTCCTCCACTGCCAATCCTTTTTTTGGCACCTTAAGCGTTGTCAATCCGGCTGAACTGCCTGCCAAGTCGGCTGCCATCGTGACGCAGGCCGATGCAAAAAACCGCGCCGAGACGACCATCAATGTGGTGAAGGCGGCGGTGGGATTGAATCCAGCAGCGGCGCCGGCAATTGTCGGGACCATTGCCCAGTCAGTGCCAGAGATGGCCCCGGTGGCTGCTGCCACGGCCGTGGCGCTGGTTCCCGACCAAGCCATTGCCATCGTTCACGCTGCCGCAGCGGCTGCTCCAGCACAAGCTGGCAAGATTGTGGAGGCTGTGTGCCGTGTCGTTCCCAACTCGTATAAGACGGTGGCCTCTGCTGTGGCAGGCGTTGCACCGGGTCAAGGCAAGGCAATCCTTGCCGGTGTCGCCACTGCCATTCCTGCGCTTCAGGATCCCATCAACAAGGTCCTGTCTGGCTCCAGCGGCAATAATGCTTCTGTCAGCGACGTGTTGGATACGGTTGCGGCGAATCTTCCGGTTCCCGCTCCGCAATTCGGACCGCCTTATGTTGGGATTCCGCCGTCTCCCGTGAATTTGGATCCGGGCAATGGTGGTCAGGTTCCCTCCGGCGGACGCAATTATGCCACACCGCCACCGCCTTGATATCCGGTCAGATTGATTTTACGCCCGTCTTCAACCGAAGACGGGCTTTTCGTTTGGTAACCGGCAAACTTCCATTGGGGAAACAATCGGGACACAAGAACTTGTCCAAATGTCCACGGCAAACTATGCTTCCAGATTTACCATTTAGAATGCGGGTATTTGTAACACTCCTGTTTTGCTCGATATGTCGAGGCTGGCGGCCAGCGGCACTGATGGCGCTTGCCATTCTGTTCCGCGCTGGCACGGTATGTGGGGACACATTCGTGGTGACCAACACGGCCGATAACGGGCCGGGTTCATTGCGCTGGGCGATTACCAACGCGAACGCCAATCCCGGCCCCGACGCCATCAATTTTCAAATCAGCGGCGCAGCTCCTTTCACCATCAACCTGTTGAGCGCGTTGCCGGCCGTGACCGATCCGGTGACGATAAACGCCACGACGCAACCGGAATGGGCGGGTGCGGGGACACCCGTGGTGGAGTTGAACGGGGCTGCCGCTGGGGCAGGCAGTGTCGGTTTGCAGTTGAACTCCCCGTCCAACCGCGTGCTGGGCCTGGCCATCAACCGTTTTTCCGCGCAGGGCTTCGTTTTGGGTGGCGGGGCGAATGTCATCCAAGGCAACTTCATCGGGACGGACACGACCGGCATAGTTGCCCGGGGCAACGGCAGCTTCGGTATCTGGGTCATAAGTCCGGGCAACCAGATCGGCGGCGGCAAACTGTTCAACGGCAACGTGATTTCCGGCGGCAACGACACCGGCATTTACATTTACAACACGAGCAGCAATGTGGTGCAGGGCAATTACATCGGCGTCAGCACGACCGGCACCAATGCGCTGGGCAACAACAACAACGGAATCATGATCAACGGGAGCAGCCGAAACCTGATTGGCGGCAGCACGCCCGGGACCATCAACCTCATCTCCGGCAATGGAATGAGCGGTGTTTTCCTGAATGGCGCGGCTGCCGTTCAGAATGTAATCCAAGGCAATCAGATCGGCACCGACAAGTCTGGTGCGCTTGCCCTTCGCAACGCGAACGATGGGATCACGGTGAGCGGCGCGCCGTCGAACACCATCAGCGGGAACGTCATTTCCGGCAACGGGACCAATGGTGTTTTTTTGGCCGGCCCGGATGCGGACGGCAACACGGTCGCGGGAAATTTCATCGGCACCGATGCCGGTGGGAAACTGGCTCTGGGCAATCACAACGTCGGCGTGGCCATTACCGCTGCTGGAAATGTTATCGGAGCCAGCAACGTGATTTCCGGCAATTTGCGCGACGGAATTTTACTGTCCGGCGGCGCCAACGGAAACCTTGTTCAGGGCAACCTCATCGGACTTTCCGCCGCCGGCACCAACGCGCTGCCCAACGGCTTCAATGGCATATCCATCAGCGGCGCTTCATCAAACATCATCGGCGGAACCGTTTCCGCCGCCCGAAACGTGATTTCCGGCAACGCCGGCAATGGCATCGGAATTTTGATGGTCACGGACATCCTGAATTCAGTCGTCGGGAATTACATCGGCACCGATGGAACAGGGACAAGGGCTATTTCCAATGATTTGGCTGGTATCCGGACTCAAGCTTGTTCCAATTTGATCGGTGGTGCGACGGCCGGAAGCGGCAATCTCATTTCCGGGAATGGGCAGGAGGGGATTTGGCTGGTAGGAACCAACGGCGAAGTGGCGGGCAACCTTGTCCAAGGCAATTTAATCGGCTTGGACGTGACCGGAACGAGTGGTCTGGGCAACGGCAATGCGGGCATTGGGATTTCCAGCGCAGCAAACAACCAGATTGGCGGAGCGATTCTAGGCGCGCGCAATATGATTTCGGGCAATGGCAACAACGGGCTGTTTCTGATCGGCGCCGGCGCGGCCGGCAATGTCATCCAGGGCAATTACATTGGCACCGACAAAACCGGCAGCCTCGCCCGCGGCAATGTCCAGGACGGCATTGTTCTCCAAAATGTGAGCAGCAATCAGATTGGCGGTTCGGCATCCGGCGCGGGAAACCTGATTTCCGGCAACAACGGCAATGCCGGCGGCAGCGGCAACAACGGCATCTATTTCACCAACGCCTCTTGGAACCTCATTCAAGGCAATCGCATCGGGACGGATGCGAGCGGCGCTGCGAATCTTGGCAATTCCTGGAATGCGCTTTACCTGCAAAACGCCAACAGCAATCTGATTGGCGGCGTCGTTGCCGGCGCCGGGAACCAGCTTTCCGGCAACGGCCGGGAGGGTATTGATCTGGTCAAGTCTTCGTGGAACACCATCCAGGGTAATTTCATCGGCACGCAGGCGGATGGCGTCAGTCCCTTGGGCAATACGTTGCACGGGATTGATCTGGACACGGGTTCGACCAACAACACGATTGGCGGCCCGGCGGTGGAAGCGGGCAACCACATCGCCTTCACCCAGACCGCCCTGTATTCCGGCTTGCGCGTGCGGACCGGAAGCCTGAACAATTTGATCAGCGGGAATTCCATTTTCAGCAATGCCGGGTTGGGCATTGATCTGGGCGCTTATGGGGTAACGGCCAACGTGGATTGTGAAACCGGGCAGGGGACGGCGGCGAACGCAGGGCAGAACTATCCCGTGTTGACGAATGTTTACAGCGGCACCGCGACGGAAATCCGCGGCATGCTGGACAGCGGCAAAAGTAAAACATATCTGCTCCAGTTCTTCTCCAATCCTTCCGGAAATGTGCTCGGTTATGGCGAGGGGCAGGTTTTCCTGGGTCAGACAAACCTGACCTTGGGGGCGGCGTGCTCGTCGAACTTCACGGTGTTGCTGCCAGTATCCGTTCCCGCGGGATGGGTGGTGACCGCGACTGCGACGGATCCGGCCAACAACACCTCCGAATTTTCAGCATGGATTCCGGCGTTGATTGTCCCCAAATTGATACCGAGCGCAGTCACATCCGGTCAGCCGCCAATTTTCGTTGTCATGGACTAATAATGGCGGGAGTTACGCTTTGCAGCAAACGTTCAGTCTTGCCCCTCCACAGCAGTGGTTTGGAGCCACCAACCTGCCCATGCTCTCTAATGGCTTCAATGTGGTGAGCTTGCCCGCCACCAATGGCACCGCGTTTTACCGGCTGCTGGCGCAGTGAGCTTTCCGCGGGTCGGGATGATTATATCCAATCGCAATGACAGGCGAGCAGGGCGCGTCATTCCATGGATGCTGTCGCTGCCGTGGACGATTTCCGTGTCCGCGGCGGGCAGCGGATCGTCTGCGGCGTCAACCGCGCTTCAAGTTCGTGTCAATTCTGATTTCGACTGCCAAAAAGTGATCCACGGCGATATCCGTTCGGGTTCATGACGGACGGTTTCTTTGCCACAAAAAAGAGCCGGCTTGCGCCGGCTCTTTGTGAGATTGAAGAACTCCAGTCTATCCGCGCCGCTGCCGACGTCTTCCGATGACCATGAGGGCTGCCGCTCCCAGCGCTCCCAAGCAAAGAACCGTTGGCTCCGGAGTGGGGGTGGTTTGGCCCAAAAATTGCGCGCCAAAGGCAATGGGTCCGATTCGTCAACAATTGCCAGTTGCCGGAAACGTCATACCAATAATCGCCCGCATTCCATCCCACCTGCGGTGGCTCGCCGAATATGGGAAGGCCCACTGCGTCTCCACCAGACATGCCTGAAACTGTCACGCTAAACGTGAAATTCGTGGGCATACTAAGATTTTGATTCAATGGAGTGGTGCCAGATAACAAGTCCGATAATTGAAAAACCACCGTCCCGGAGTTAGTTCCATTCACCGACCAAGGGTTGGCGAGGGCAAAATTTCCGCTGTCGAACAGGATCGTGCCCGGCGTGGCATACCCGTTGAAGGGCGTGCCGTCATTGGCATAGAGGCGGACATCCATTTGAACGCTTCCGGAATAAGTGAGGGCAGGGCCAGGGCTGTAGTATTCGAACGAAAAGCTGGTGAGATACTCGGGCACAGTGGGGCCGAGCCAGACCTGTTCGCCGATTTGCTGGTTGTTGCCGAGATTCATGACCTGACCGGAGGGGTTGGCCGTGTTTTGGTAAAGCGTGTCCCCGCGAACTCCCACATTACCCGCCAGCACAATTCCCGTAACCGCAGTTATTGCCTTCAAGAAGGATATTTTCATATTCGATGTTCCATTGTTATCTGAACTGATTCGAGCCTAGCACGTTGCCAAGCTTGAGCAACCTGATGCACCAACGCTGAAGACTGTTGCTGAAAGTCCTCCGCATGTCAACATCTTTTGCATTAAAAATTTGATTGCTTCCACGAGGCATCGCTGCTAGCATAACCTCCCATTTGGAAGGTAAAATGGCATGGATTATCAGCGGCTCATATTGAGTTGTTTAACCGGGGCCGGGGTCAGCGCTGACTGTAATTGCGCTGATTCTGAGGGTCGAAAAGCGCCTGAATTTGCCCCGGCGCGGTCGGGAGATGCATCACACCGGGGCGGGACAAAAATCGCGTCTGGGCGGCGTGGCGCTGGCCGCAGCCTTTGTATCGGTCGTTTTGCTTTTCAACATGCTAGGTGGTGGAGCTCGCCAGGGAGCCTCTCAACAATGGACCATTGTGGCCGCTTCACTGGCCATGTTCGGACTGGGATTGTGGGACGACCTGTTCGTGCTTGGGGGCCAGGCGCAAGCTCATCGGTCAATTGGTCATCGCCACCGCCGCATATTGGGCGGGGATCGAGATTAACAAATTTCAAATCCCTTTTACCGGCCATATCATTGCACTGGGATACTGGTCCTGGCCGGTCACGGTGTTCTGGCTCGTGGCGCTGACCAATCTGATCAACCTGATTGATGGCGTGGATGGCTTGGCGGGCGGCATCTGTCTGATGTTGATGCTGCTTCTGGTTTTTGTCGGCGGCGGCGCCGGCGACCTGTCTTTCATCGCCGCGGGGATGGCGGGCGCACTGCTGGGCTTTTTGTGGTTCAACTTTCCCCCCGCCCGCATTTACATGGGCGACGGCGGCGCGTATTTCCTGGGCTTTCTGATCGCCTGCAAGACGATTGCCGGGTCGCAGAAAGGCACCGTTTTCGCCGCGCTGACCGCTCCCTTGTTTGTATTGGCACTGCCGATTTTGGACACCGCACTGGCCATTTTGCGGCGGGGGTTGCGCGGGCTGCCATTGTTTCGCGCCGACCGCAGCCACATTCATCATCATCTGTTGGATTCCGGTTTGTCCCGCCGCCGGGTCGTTCTGGCGGCTTATGCGTTCACCGCCATTTTTCTCGGATTGGGGTTTGTCGCCTTCTGGTGGCATGGCCAGCATTTGGCCATCCTTCTCGGGCTTGGCGGTCCTGATCACCCTGCTGGCGGCGGGCCAGATGAATTTCAGCCGTGAATGGTTTGCCGTCGGGCGCGTGCTCGGCAATTCCCTGAACATGCGCTCCAAAATTCAATATGCGCTGGCCCAAACCCGCTGGCTCGTGATGGAAGGCACCCGGAGCGAAAGCATTCCCGCCCTTTGCGAGGACACGGTGTTCATCGCCCGCAAGCTCGGTTTTGACAGCGTCCGCATCCAACTCGAAGACGAGGAGCGGACGTGGCGGATCACGCCTGACAACGGAAACCCTCAACGCCGTTTTCTGCATCCCCTGCCGTCCCACCGCTTCTGCTTCATCGAGCTTGGAGTGGTCCACCCCGAGGCCGGCGGGGAGGCGGCCAACGGGGGCGCGGCGGGAAGCCGGTCGTCAATTACCCGGACGAGCCTGGTCGCATCCCGCCAGACAAACGGAAATGGAGCCACGCCCGACGGCTTAAACGTGGGGAGGGAGTGTTCGATCTTGAGCGAACTTCTGGCCGAAGCCTGGGCCAAGGCGATGGCAGCCTGGCAAAATCAAAATCAATTGCCACCGCGTTTTGACGGGCAGGAGACGCCGGTTTCAGAACCCCGACCGAGGGAAATTGCCGGGGCCGAACTGGAAACGATTTGATTTCTTAAGAATACGGGATTGCACCGGTGAAACCGGCTCAAATCTCTGTGGCGGCGGGTTTTGACACGGGATTGAAATGCCTGCAGGCTCCGGCTCCGGCACGGTCAGCCGCATTAGACAGGCGCAAATTCCGTGGCTTTTACCACTGTGCGACCAAGAATGTTTTGGCGGAGCGGACGGCATTTGGTAGATTCACGTCATGAACCGTGCTTTGCTTTCCGCGATGGTAGCCTCTCTCGTCTGGCTTTCCGCTTCGGTCGCGCGCAGCAATGAGGAAATCTGCGTCGCCTGCGACCAAAAGGTTCTCATCAGCGGCGATGTCAACCATCGGCGGGCCTGGGGCGTGACCACGATTGTCGGCGCGGGCTGGCGCGGCGAGGAGGCGTTTCGCGAAGAAATTTACGGAACGAATTTCACCCTTTCCGTGTCGGGCCTCCCGGCGGGAAAATATGTGTCGGTCATCGGCTTCGTTGAGGTGGATTTTACCAACGCCGGCCAGCGCGTATTCGACATCACCTGCGGAAAACAAGTTCTGGCGAACAACCTGGACATCTATGCCGCCGCCGGCGGCGCCGGCATTGTTCATTACCTTACCAATACGGTTGACCAAGCCGGCGATTCGATTGGCGGACAATTGTCGTTAACGTTCACCGGCAAAACCGATGCCGCCAAATTCAATTCGTTCGAACTCGAGGACGCCTCCGGCCTGTCCCTGATTTTTGTCCGCGCGGCGGACTTGATCAGCGCCGAGGACACCGCGCTCTTGGAACTGCCGGTCGTCGCCGGCCCGGAAATCTGGAAGGATGCCGCCCAGCCGGTGGCGGCGCGGGTTCACGACCTGGTGCGCCGGATGTCGCTCGCCGAAAAAATTCAAGCAGATGCGCAACGCGGCGCCGGCGATTCCGCGGCTGGGCATTCCGGCTTACAATTATTGGAACGAATGTCTGCACGGCGTCGCGCGCGCCGGCATGGCCACGGTTTTCCCGCAGGCCATCGGCATGGCGGCGACGTGGGACACGCCGTTGATTCACGCAGGAGGCGGACGTCATCGCCACCGAGGCGCGCGCCAAGCACAACGATTACGTCCGCCACACACGACGGCGACAGCGCGCAGTATTACGGCCTGACGTTCTGGACGCCGAACATCAACATCTTCCGCGACCCGCGCTGGGGCCGCGGCCAGGAAACCTACGGCGAAGACCCGTTCCTCACGGCGCGCCTCGGCGTGGCGTTCATCCGCGGCTTGCAGGGCGACGATCCGAATTACATCAAGGCGATGGCCTGCGCGAAACATTTCGCCGTCCACAGCGGCCCGGAACCGGAACGGCACCGCTTCGACGCCGAGCCGCCGGAGCGCGATTTTTACGAAACCTATCTGCCGCAATTCGAGGCCGCCGTGCGCGAAGGCCATGTCGGCGCGGTCATGGGCGCCTACAATTCGGTTTATGGCAAGCCGGCCTGCGCCAATCCGCTGCTGCTCACGGATCTGCTGCGCCAGCAATGGGGTTTCGACGGCCACGTCGTTTCCGATTGCGGCGCGATTTATGACATTTTCGCGCAATCACAAATTCGCCGCCACGCCGGAGGAAGCCGCCGCGCGACGCGGTGAAGGCCGGCGACGATCTTTGCTGCGGCACGGATTACAACACGCTGGTGCACGCGGTCAAACGCGGGTTGATCTCCAGAACAGGAAATTGACACCGCGCTGTCGGCCGCGTGCTGACGGCGCGGTTCCGGCTCGGCCTGTTTGATCCGCCGGACAAAGTGCCCTTCGCGCAAATTCCGCTTTCGGAAAACGACACGCCGGAGCACGAGGCGCTGGCGCTGAAGGTCGCGCAGGAATCCATCGTGCTGCTGAAAAACAACGGCGTGCTGCCGCTCGACCGCGCCAAAATCAAACGCATCGCCGTCATCGGCACCAACGCCAATTCGGTTCCGATGCTGCTCGGCAATTACAACGGCACGCCGTCGCAATCCGGTGACGATTCTGGACGGCATCAAGGCCGCGGCCGGGCCGGACATGCGAAGTGCTCTACGAACCCGGCTGCCCGCTGGCGCTGCAGACAAACACCGCCGGCGAAGCCATTGACGGAAACTGGCCGATGCCATCGCCGCCGCGAAATCGGCGGACGCGGTGATTTATGTCGGCGGCATCAGCTCCCAGCTTGAAGGCGAGGAGATGCGGCTGATGACTTACGACGGCTTCAACGGCGGCGACCGCACGCGCATCGAACTGCCGTCGCAACAGTCGGAATTGCTCAAGGCGCTGGCCGCCACCGGCAAACCGGTCGTGTTCGTCAATTGCAGCGGCAGCGCCATGGCGATGCCGTGGGCGGCGAAACATCTGCCGGCGATCGTGCAGGCGTGGTATCCCGGCGAACAGGGCGGCACGGGCGGTGGCCGAGGTTTTGTTCGGCGACGTGAATCCCGCCGGGCGGCTGCCGGTCACGTTTTACCGCTCCACGGCGGACTTGCCGGCGTTTGAAGATTACTCCATGAGCAACCGCACCTACCGCTATTTCAGCGGCCGGCCGGTATTCGCCTTCGGCCACGGCTTGAGCTACACGAAATTCGATTACGCCTCCGCCTCCCTGGATCAATCCAAATTTGCCGCGCCCGACACGGTGAAAATTTCCTTCAGCTCAAGAATGCCGGCGCGCGCGACGGCGACGAGGTGGCGCAGGTTTATTTCCGGCACGTCCATTCCGCGCTGCCGCAGCCGAAGCTGGCGCTGTGCGGTTTCGCAAGGGTTCACCTGGCGCGAGGGCAGGGCGCGCAAGTCACGGTGGATGTCCCCGTGGAACGGTTCCGATACTGGGACGTCTCCAAACAGCAATACGCGGTGGAACCGGGCGATTATGAACTGCTGGTGGGCGCGGCGTCGGACGACATCCGCCTGCGCGTGCCGCTAAAGGTCGTCAGCTCGGATTGAAGCCGGGAATAAACTGACCACGGCTGGACTTCAGCGCATCCGCCGGAACGCGTCCGGCGACAGGCCGAACACGCTCTTGAACGCGCGGGAGAAATGAAACTGGTCGGCAAATCCGGCGCGCTCGGCGACTTGCTTGACCATTATGCCGGGCTGCTGGAGCCACTCGGCGGCGAGGTTCATCTTCAGGCGCATTAAAAACTGGTAGGGCGTCTCGTGGTCAAATTTTTGAAACAGCCGGCAGAGATACGCGCCGTCCACGTGGCATTCCTGGGCGATCTGCCGGAGCGTTTTGAGCCGCGCAAAATTGTTTTCGATGTGCCGGCGGCATTCCTGGTAAGTGGTGAACGAATGGCTCTCGATCCCGCCGCGCGGCGCGTGAGATTCGGAAATCTTCAGCGCCAGGCATTCGAGCAACTTTCCGCAAAGCTCCGCGCGGTGCGGCGAATTGCGCTGCCCGCACCGGATCAATTCGTCAAAGAGGGTCTGGATTTCATTGGGCGGAAAGACCTGCGAAACCGTCCCGGGCGGCAGGCCGCAGCGGCGCAAAAACTCCCCGGCCTTGTCGCCGGCGAAGTTGACGAAGTATTTGACCGGCGGATCGGCGGGATCGGCGGTGATGTGATGCCGCACGCCGGGTCCGTAGGAGAAGACGGCGCCGGGCTGCAGTTCATGCCGGTGGTTTTTCAGCTTGACGCCGCCGCCGCCGCGTTCGACGTATTCAATGGAGTAAAACGGAAACGTCCGGCGGTGGATTTCGTAGTCAGGCGTGCAATGTTCGCAGCCGCCGCAGACAACGGTCAGCGCGCCGCGCCGCGGCGGGTTCAGGTTCAGATAAAACCGCCGCGCCGCGGAAACCTGCGGCGAGAAAAAGGCCGGCCCCGCCGCAGCCGGTTTGACTGGCTGCGGGGGGGTCATGAAAAGTCAATAATCGTCATGCTCTGGCCAACTATCGTCATTCCCCCGGCGGCTTGTCCAGTGTATTCTTGCGGCATCATTTTGACACCAACCAATACATATCATGGAAAACAAGACACGAGTCGTTGAGAAGGATCCGCTGCTGAAGAAGGATGATTTGATCGTCATCACCGGCGCGGGCGGATTCATCGCGGGCAACCTGGCGCTGCATTTCCGGAAGAAGGGCTTCACCAACATCCGCGCGGTGGACAAGAAACCGCTCTACGAATGGTATCTGCACGTCCCCGGCGTCCAGAATCTTTGCCTCGACGTGAGCAATGAGGACAATTGCCAGCGCGTCTGCGAGGGGGCGGTGGAGGTCTATAATCTGGCCGCCGACATGGGCGGCATGGGGTTCATCGAGCGGTTCCGCGTGGAATGCCTGCGCTCCATTCTCATCAACACCCACATGGTGGAGGCGGCCTACCGGGCCGGCGCGCGGCGCTATTTCTTCTCCTCGTCGGCCTGCGCTTACAACGTGCTGCTCCAGCAGGACCCGAATGTCCGCGCGTTGAAGGAATCCGACGCCTACCCGGCGATGGCCGAGCGCGGCTACGGCTGGGAGAAGCTGATGAGCGAAATGTTCTGCCAGGAATACTGGGCCGAGCGCGGGATGAAGACGGCGATGGCGCGCTTCCACAACGTCTATGGACCGCACGGCACCTGGGATGGCGGCCGGGAAAAGGCGCCCGCCGCGTTGAGCCGCAAGGTCATCGAGGCGCTGGACACCGGCCACAAGGAAATCACCATCTGGGGCAACGGCCACCAGACGCGCAGTTTCATGTATATTGACGACTGCGTGGTGGGCATTGACAAGATCATGCACTGCGATGATCTGATCGCAACGCCGATCAACCTCGGCTCCAGCGAACTGGTTTCCATCAACGAGCTGCTCTCGAAGATCGAAAAAATCGCCGGCGTGAAGTTGAAACGCCAATACGACCTCGACGCGCCGAAGGGGGTCGCGGGCCGCAACTCCGACAACACGTTCATCAAAAAGGTTCTCAAATGGGAACCCTCCACGCCGCTCGACAAGGGTCTCGCGGTCACTTACAAGTGGATCAAGGAACAGTATCACGCGCGCAAGGCCGGCAAGCGCGTGGGCGTCGGCTGATTGGCCGGAGGGAGACTGGTGGCCGCCAAGGCTTTGTTTTCGATTGGCAGGACCGGCGTCAAACGAAAGCAACCACGACGAACGCCGGGGGGATTTCCGGTCGAAGTGGTTTTAAGGCGCGCAAACCTGAAGGGTTGCCGGGCTGAACTTATGCGAATATGAAAATGACAAAATGGTTCCCAGTCACAGGGACGTGGTGTGCTGCGGTTGTTTTGATTGCCGCCAGCGTGACGGCATTGTCCGCCGCTTCGATTCCCGTCCAGTCTTTTCACAAAAACGCGGACGGCGTGACGCTCACGATGTCGCCGGGGACAATGCGGCTGACGGTCTGTGCCGACGGCATCGTGCGGGTGATGTATTCGCCCGACCACGACCCTGCCGGCGGGGCAGGATTTCGTGGTGACGAACCATGCCTGGCGCTCCGTTTCGTTCAAGGTCGCCGATGCGGACGGCCGGGTGGTGGTCACCACGCGCAAGGTGAAGGTGGCCGTTGACAAGGCGAGCGGCGCGGTGGCGTTTTACGATGCGGCGGGCAAACTGCTGCTCGGCGAACCGGCGGCCGGCGGCAAGACGATGACTCCGGCGACGGTGAACGGGGAGGCGTCCTTTCAGCCGGAGCAAACGTTCACCAGTCCGGCGGATGAATTTATCTACGGCCTCGGCCAGTTTCAGGAAGGCGTCTGGAACTGGCGCGGCATGCCGCAGCAGCTTCGGCAGTTGAACACCGAAATCTCGCTGCCCATGATTGTGTCCAGCTACGGCTATGGCCTGCTCTGGAACAATGCTTCGCTCACGGATTTCAATCCGGCCGACACCGAGGTGACCCTGACCAACAAATCGGGCACGTTCACCACCACCGACGCCGGCGACTACGTCTTTTTCGTCAAAGACGGCGACCGCCGTAATCTCATCGGCGTGCAGGTCAACGGCCAGACCATCGCGGCCCTCACGAACATGTGGGTGACTTACAACTTGAGCGCGAAGACGACCTTGCCGGCCCACACCACCTGTTCCGTGACTCTCCTGGGCGGCGGGAGAAATGCGAAAGTTTTTGCGCGCCCGCTGGGCGACACGACGACGTTCCGCTCGGAAGTCGGCGATGCGATTGATTACTACTTTTTTTACGGCCCGACCGCCGACGAAATCATCGCCGGGTATCGCCAGGCGACCGGTGACGCGCCGTTATTTCCGAAGGCGGCGTATGGCTTCTGGCAATGCCGCGAGCGTTATTCCAGCCAGGCGCAAATGCTGTCGGCGGCCGCTGAATTTCGCTCCAACCAAATCCCCGTGGATTTCATCGTGCAAGACTGGCAATACTGGGGCAACCACGGCTGGGGCGCTTACGAGTGGGATTTGAGGAATTATCCCAATCCAACGAACATGATCGGCCAACTGCACGCCGAGCATTTCAAATACATGATTTCGGTGTGGTCCAATCCCAGCGGCATCGTCGGCAAGGCGCTGGCGGCCATGCCGGACGGTTTGATTCCGGGATCGCAATGGATGGATGTCTTTAATCCGGCGGTCCGCAGCCTGCGTTGGAAATATATGGACGCGGCGTTCTTCAGCATCGGCGCGGACGCCTGGTGGCAGGATGCCACCGAGCCGGGCGATGACGGGAATTCCGTCAGCGGCGTGAAAACTTTTCTTGGCTCGGCCAATCGCGTGCGCAACAGCTATCCCCTTTTTGCCAGCGAGGCCACTTACGAAGGCCAGCGGGGCGCGGATTCGAGCAAGCGGGTGGTGATTCTCTCGCGCAGCGCCTATCTTGGCGAACAGCGCTACGGCACGGCGGCCTGGTCGGGCGACATCCACGGCGACTGGCTGACCTTCGCCCGGCAGATACCCGCCGGCTTGAACTTTTCCATCACCGGCCTGCCGTATTGGACGACCGACACCGGCGGCTTCTTCCATCCGCGCAACCAATACACCTCGCCCGATTACAACGAATTGCTGACCCGCTGGTTTGAGTGGAGCACATTCTGCCCGATCCTGCGCATTCACGGGTCCGGGACCGCGACCGAAATCTGGAACTGGCTGCCCGCGACGCAGACCAATTTGATTGCCTACGACCAATTGCGCTACCGGATGCTGCCTTACAATTATTCCGTCGCCTGGGAAATTACGCACGACCATTACACGCCGATGCGCGCGCTGGTGATGGATTTTCCGAAAGATGCCAACGCCCTCGCAATTTCCGACGAATACATGTTCGGCCCCGCGTTTCTGGTCAGTCCGGTGACCACGGCGCAGGCCACGAGCCGCCCGGTGTATCTTCCGTCCGGCGCCGGTTGGCTGGATTTCTGGACCGGCGAATCGCTCGCGGGCGGCAAGACCGTGATCGCCAACGCGCCCGTCGGCATCCTGCCGCTGTATGTCCGCGCCGGTTCGATTGTGCCGCTGGGCCCGGTGCTGCAATACGCGACCGAGAAACCGGAAGATCCGACGGAACTGCGCGTTTATCGCGGGGCGGACGGCAAGTTCACGCTCTACGAGGACGAAGACGACAGCTATGATTACGAAAAGGGAAAATACGCGACGATGCCGATTTCCTGGAACGAGGCCAAACAAACGCTGACCATCGGCAGGCGCACCGGCAATTTTCCCGGCATGTTGAAGGAGCGCGCGTTCCGGGTGGTCTTCGTTTCGCCCGGCCACGGCGTGGGCATGGCAGCGGAGGAGAAGGCTGACGCCGTGGTTCGCTACACTGGCAAAACAGTTGTGGTCAAAGCGAAGGAATAATGCCAGGATACCGCCCAGCCCGATACTTTTATTGAATCGAAACAAACATTCGTAACTGCTGATAAAACCATGAAAACATCACGCATCCATTCAAAACTGACCACCTTCGCCGTCCCGCTGCTGGTGGGGTTGCTCATGTCCGCCCCCGCCGCCTTTGCGGCTGACGAAATTTGTTCCGCCTGCGGCCAGGACGTGCGCGTCAACGGCGAATTCGCGCACCGCAAGGACAACGCGTCCGTCACCATCGAAGGCGCCTCCGCCGACAACGCGGCGGCTTTCCATGAGGAAATCAACGGGACCAACTTCACCGTCACCATCTCGCATTTGCCGGCGGGCAGATACACCATCTCCATCGGCGAGGTGGAAACCCTGGCGGGCGCGGCGGGTGAACGGGTGTTCGACGTGACCGCCGGTGATGTTCCGCTGGCAAAGAATTTCGACATCTTTGCCACCGCCGGCGGCGCGCGCAAAGTGACCACCATCACCGGCACTGTCCAGCATCAAGACGACGAAATCCGGGGGCCGATCAACCTGGTTTTTTCATCCAGCAAGGGCGCCGCGAAATTCAACACGGTCGAGATCAAAGACGCGACGGGCGCTTCCGTCATCGCTTTCAACGCATCGGAATTGGCGGACAATTTTTCCGCCGATGCCAAGCGCGTTCCGGATGTCACCGAGCCGGCGATCTGGCGTGATCCGTCGCATCCGTTGAAGGATCGGATCAATGACTTGATCCGCCGGATGTCGCTGGCTGAAAAAGTGGGGCAGTTACAGGGTGGACAGACCCCCGCGCCCGCCATCGCGCGGCTTGGCCTGCCTTCGTATGCTTATTGGAACGAAGCGCTGCACGGCGTCGCCAACGACGGCATCGCCACGGTTTTCCCGGAACCGGTCGGCGGCTCCTGCTCGTGGGATCCGGATCTGTTTCACCAGGAAGGACACGTTATTGGCATCGAAGGCCGCGCGAAATACAATGATTACGCCTCCAAAAATGATGGCAACTCCGCCTGGTGGAAAGGCCTCACGTTCTGGACGCCGAACATCAACATTTTCCGCGATCCTCGTTGGGGCCGCGGCCAGGAATGCTACGGAGAAGATCCGTTTCTCACGGGGACCATCGCTGTGGACTTCATCAAAGGAATCCAAGGGGACGACCCCAACATCATGCTGGCGATGGCGTGCGCCAAACATTACGCCGTTCACGACGGCCCGGAATCGCTCCGCCACGTTTTTGACGCAGAACCCTCTGCGCGCGATTTATATGAAACGTATCTGCCGCAGTTCCAGGCGGCGGTGGAGCAGGGCCACGTCGGCGGCGTCATGGGCGCATACAGCGCGCTTTACGGCATTCCGGACTGCGCGAGTTCATTTCTGCTCACCGACCTGTTGCGCAAGCAATGGGGATTTGAGGGTTACGTGGTTTCGGATTGCGGGGCGATTGGCGACATTTCGAGGTCGCATCATTATGTGAACTCTCCCGTCGAGGCTGGCAGCCGACGCGGTCAAAGCCGGCTGCAATCTGACTTGCGGCGGCGAATACAACGCCCTGGTGCGTGCGGTTCAGGACAAGTTGCTGACCGAAAAGGATGTTGACCAGGCCTTGTATTACACGTTGTGGACGCGTTTCAAACTCGGCATGTTCGATCCGCCGGACAAGAACCCTTATTCCAAAATCGGCTTGGACCAGAACGACACGCCGGAACACCGCGCGCTGGCACTCAAGCTCGCCGAGGAATCCATTGTGCTGCTGAAGAATGACGGCATCCTTCCGCTCGACCGGTCGAAGATCAAGCGTATCGCCGTCATCGGCCCTAACGCCAACGCGACCGACGTGCTGCACGGCAACTACAATGGCACGGCGTCGCACCCGATCACAGTTTTGAGCGGCATCCGCCAGTTGGCCGGGACGAACATTGAAGTGACCTACGCCCAAGGCTGTGTGATTACCACCAACACCGGTCGCGGCTTTGGCTTTGGCGGCCGTGGCGGCGGCGGCTTTGGCGGCCCATTGACGGCGGATCAGACCGCGCAGCTTGAAAATGGCATCACGTCTGCCCGGACTGATTTCACGACCTTGCAGGATCAATTGACCGCGGCCCAGAAGGATGTGATAACCGCGGCGCTGGCAAAGAGTGACGATAATACCGTTCGCGCCAAGTTGGAGGCAGTGGCGAAGATCCAGACGGATATTGCCGTGCTCCGTTACACCAAAGGCGTCCATCCAATCGTCGCCTCGGTTACCGCCGATCAAAAGACCGCGATCAATGCAACGCCTGTCCCAACTTACGACACGTTCTTTACCGCTACTGCTGCTCCTGCTGCCCCCAGGGGCGGCGGTCGCGGCGGTTTTGGCGGCAGGGGGGCTGCTGCTCCCCAGCGCCCGCCCGAGGAATTGCGCGCTGAAGCCATCAGCAACGCAGTGAATGCCGACCTCGTCATTTACGTCGGCGGCATCAATCCCTCGCAGGAGGGCGAGCAGCATGACCGCGACAGCATTGAGCTGCCGCAGGTGCAGGAAGGCCTCGTGCAGGAGTTGGCCGCGACCGGCAAGCCGGTCATCATGGTGAATTGCAGTGGTTCCGATGTCGCGTTTCCATGGGGGGCCGAACATCTGCCCGCGATTCTACAGGCCTGGTATCCGGGCGAATCCGGCGGGCAGGCCGTGGGCGAGATCCTCTTTGGCGACGTGAACCCCTCCGGCCATCTGACGGTGACATTCTACCGGGCCACGACGGATTTGCCCGCCTTCACCAATTACGCCATGGCCGACCGCACTTATCGTTATTACAACGACAAGCCGCTCTACGCGTTCGGCCACGGTTTGAGTTACACCAAATTTGATTTCGAAAGCGGAAATCTGGGATCGGAGAAAATGGCCGCCGACGGCACGGCGAAAGTGACGTTCACCTTGAAAAACTCCGGCAACGTGGACGGTGACGAAGTGGCGCAGGTTTATTTTCGCCACGTCAACTCGGCGGTGCCGCAGCCGAAGCTGGCATTGTGCGGCTTCACCCGTGTGACCTTGAAGCCTGGCGAGTCCAAGCAAGTCACGGTGGAAGTTCCCGCCGAACGCCTGCGCTACTGGGACACGGAAAAGAAGCAATACGTGGTGGAACCGGGACAATACGAATTCCTCGTCGGCGCGGCATCGGACGACATCCGATTGAAGCTGCCGCTGGCCATCGCCGCCCGGTGACAATTCAACAACCAACAGCCAGTTGGGAACTCGCACAGGCGGAACATGGTTCGTTGAACTGGTCATGTGTGCAGCGTGACCGGCCTGGGTTCACGGCCAGGAAGTGAACGCCGGGCATCAACGCAATTGAATAAATTCTGCAACGGTGGATTCGTTCGAAGTCCCGCCTTGGCGGGGTCAGACGAAGGCTGACGCCCGTGCCGCGCGAGCGCGGAATTCCGAACGCCAGGATGCGCCCGCCAACGGATTCGTGGCCGGCCTGAATTTGAAAATCTATGAATAAGACAACGATCAAATTGGCGCTATGCGCGCTGGCCTGGCCGCTCGTTGCGGCGACAGGTCAGGCCGCCTCGTTCCAATTCAATCTGCCGGTGGCCAAAGGCCCGTTTGTCGGCACGACAAACTCACTGGCAAATTATTCCTACCCGGAATGGTTCCGCGACGCGAAGTTTGGCATCTGGGCGCATTGGGGGCCGCAGTCGGTGCCCATGGAGGGCGACTGGTATGCCCGCAAGATGTATCAGCAGAACCAGCCCGACTACACGAATCATCTCGAACGCTGGGGCCATCCGTCCACCAACGGCTGGAAGGACGTCATCCCGCTCTGGAAAGCCGAGAATTGGGACCCGGAGAAACTGATTGAACTCTACAAAAAGGCCGGCGCGAAGTATTTCGTCAGCATGGGCTCGCACCACGACGATTTCTTTTTGTGGAACTCAAAGCTGCACCGCTGGAACGCCGTGCAAATGGGACCGCACCGTGACGTGGTGGGCGAATGGCAAAAGGCCGCGAAGAAAAACGGCCTGCCCTTCGGCGTCTCCGAGCATCTCGGCGCCAGCTTCACCTGGTTCCAGGACGCGCACAAATCGGATCGGACCGGCCCGCTGGCCGGCGTGCCCTACGACGGCGCCAATTCCAATTACTGGGATCTGTATCACTGGCCTGCCCAGCCCGGCGACACCGGCTGGTATTCCAAAGATCCGCGTTGGCAGCAGGAATGGTTCAATGAGATCGAAGAACTCGTGGACAACTACAAGCCCGACTTGCTTTACACCGACGGTGGCGTGCCTTTCGGCAACGAAGTCGGCTTGAGCCAGATCGCGAATTTATACAACGTCAAGCAGCCCGGCGTTTCGGCCCTGCTCACTCCGCGGCTTGCCGGTTTTTACCACGCCGGCGCGCGACCCGGCCACGGCCTGACCGAAGCCGTTTACACCTGCAAACAACCTTCCAACGGCCGCTGGGTGCAGGACTACGAACGCGGCGTCGGCGGCGGCATCAGCCCGTATCCGTGGCAGACCGACACTTCGATTGGCGACTGGTTTTACAACAAACATTGGAAATACCAGCCGTTGAGCTGGACCGTCCACATGCTCGTGGACATCGTCAGCAAGAATGGAAACCTCCTGCTCAACGTCGTGTTGAAACCCGACGGCACGCTTGATCCCGAAGTGGAAACGATGCTGCATCAACTTGCCGACTGGACGGCGGTGAACGGCGAGGCGATTTACGGCACACGCCCGTGGCTGGTTTATGGCGAAGGCGCGGTGCAGGCCCGTGGCGGCGCGTTCCGGGAAAACATGACTTACAGCGCGAATGACATCCGGTTCACCACCAAGGGCAAAACACTTTATGCGATTGCGATGGGCTGGCCGGACGATGGAAAAATGGTCGTCAAATCGCTCGCGAAAACTTCGGACCCGGAGCAGAATCAAATCAAGAAAGTCGAACTGCTCGGCTTCAAGGGCAAATTGAGCTTCGACCAGACGGTGGACGGGCTGGTCGTGGAATTGCCCGCCGGGAAATTGAGCGACCTCACTTGCTCGCTGCGCATCACCGGCAACAATCTCAAACCGGCGGCGCCAGCCGCGCGATAATTTTACGCCAAAGCAATGCAAAAATCATCCCCGGTTTCCAAACTCCTGGGCGCCATTCCCAACCGCCTGCAACTTGCCGGCGGCTGGATTGACCAGCCGTTCTTGTCGAAACACAACCCCCGGCCGCCCGGCTCGATGGTCGTCGCGCAAATTGAGCCGGATTTCCGCCCGATGGACCGCAGCGGCATCGCCAGCGGCACGCGGACCATCGCGATGAAATTGTGGAAGGGCAAGTTGCCCGACCGCCCCCTCGATGATTTGGCGCGCGAGCTTTACGAGGCGGAAAATAAAGGAAAGGCCGAGCTGAGCGGGTCACAGGACATGATCGGCCTGATTTACCCCGGCGTGAACCGGCTGGACTATGATTTCCGGATTCACGGCGGCGTTTTTCCGTCGCACGTCGAATCGTGCAACAGCGCGAAGGTCTCGCGCTGGTTGAGCAATGTGTTGCACCTGATCCCCGTGGAGCCGCGACCGGACGGTTACAGTCCGCTGGGCGTCAAGAACCTCGACTCGAAGTGGGTTGCCCGGCTCGGCCAATCCGGCCAGGACTGCTACGGCGCGATTGTAAACCGGGACGCAAAGGCGCTCGGCGCGGCGCTGAACATGAACATGAAATGCTGGGAAACACTGTTGCCGCACGTCGTCCGGCATCCTTTGCTGCGCGTGGATTTGATGCCGCTGCTCAAGGCGTATCAGCGGCAATATCTCGGTGCGATGTATTCCGGCTGCGGCGGGGGATACTTGATCGTCGTGTCCGAAGCGCCGGTTCCGGGCGCGTTCAAAGTGAACGTCCGTGTCGCATCGAAATGATTTCTCCAAAGCAAGTCATCGTCTCCGGCGGCTTTGACGACATCAAATCGCGCGATCTGCGCTTTCTCGAAGAGGCGGCGAAACTCGGCGAACTTTCCGTGCTCCTCTGGCCGGATGCCACGCTGCAAAAACTGGCCGGCAAGCCGCCGAAATTTCCGCTGGCGGAACGGCGGTATTTTCTAAACGCCGTCCGTTATGTCAGCCGCGTGATTGAGGCTGATGTTTCGGCCGGCATTAATACCCTGCCGAAAAATCTGAACGCGGACATCTGGGCGGACGTTGCCAACACGGCCAGCCCCGCGCGCGAGGCCTTTGCCCGCGAAAATAGAATCGCCCGGCGCGTTTTCGAACCGGACGAGTTGAATGGTTTTCCCGAGCCAGCGTCATGCAGCGCAGTCGTCCCGCCGCCAGCGGAAACACCCGGCGGGACGCCGGCTCAACCCGCGGGCGGAGACGCCCGCGCTACGCCGGGCCGTAAGAAAGTGATCGTCACCGGGAGCTACGACTGGTTTCACTCCGGCCACGTCCGGTTTCTGGAGGAGGTCAGCGCTTACGGGGATCTTTACGTCGTCGTCGGCCACGACGCGAACATCCGGCTGCTCAAGGGCGACGGGCATCCGCTGATCCCGCAGGACGAGCGGCGCTATATCGTCGGCTCCATCAAGTTCGTGAAGCAGGCGCTGGTTTCCACCGGCGAGGGCTGGCTGGACGCCGACCCGGAAATCAAGCGATTGAAGCCGGACATTTACGCGGTGAACGAAGACGGCGACAAGGGCGGCAAGCGCGAATACTGCCGGAAACTCGGCATCGAATATCTCGTGCTCAAGCGCACGCCGGCGCCGGGCCTGCCGCGCCGCAGCAGCACGGATTTGCGCGGGTTTTAACCGGCGATGCTATCCAGCGCGTCGCGCTCGCACGCGGCGTATTTCTCCACCAGCTTGTTGTAAATCCGGGCGGCCTTTTTGTCCGGGCGGATTTCGGAGCCGGGGACGGGACGGCTGAAGCCGGCGACCAGCTTTTTCCAGTCGGCATTTTGCCCTGCCGCCACCAGCCAGCCGTGCGCGGCCATCAATGCCGCGCCGAGCGCCGCGCTCTTGGAAATCTCGATGCGCAGCACGGGACAGTTCATGACGTCAGCCATGACCCGCAGGAGCGCGGCATCGTTTGAGGCGCCGCCCGTGGCGAGGATGTTCTTTGGCGAAACCTGCATCCATTGGGAATGCAAGCGCATGGACAGCATTTGCGACTCAAAAATGGCGCGGCAATTGGCGGCGGCATCGTTCGCGTCGAGGTCAAAGCGGTGAATGCCCGGCCTGTTTGCGCGCGGGACGATTTCCGCCTCGAACCACGGCAGCAAAAGGCCGCCGTTGTTGTCCGGCCTGGTCGCCTCGACCAGCTTTCCGAACGCCTTCCAGTCTTTGATGCCGTATTGTTCGCGGATCTTCTCTCGGGCGAGCGAGCCGTTCTTGAAACAAATCAGCGTCAGGTAGCCGCCGGTGGGCGAGCCGAAGACGTGGCCTTCGCCGTTCTCGTCGGTCTGGCATTTTTCCATGGTCCCGAAGAACGTGTCGCTGGTGCCGAGGCTGATGGCGACCTGGCCGGGCTTGACCAGGCCGAGGCCGACGGCGCTCGCCGGATTGTCGCCGGTCCAGACGGTGGCGAGCGCGGCGGGATTCAGCCCGAATTTGTGGACGAAATAGGCGCTGACCGGGCCGATGGCCTGGCCGGACGCAGCGAGCGGCGGCAGCTTGCCGATGAGGCCGGGCGCGGTGGCCTTGAGCGCGTCGTGGTTCCAGTTCTTCCGCCGGAGGTCCATCAGGTTCATGCCCGCGCCGTCGCCGAAATCAATCGGCGCAATTTTCCCGGCGAGCAGTGAGGCCATGAACGAACTGACCAGCGCGATGTCGGAAGTTTTGGCATAAGCCTTCGGCTCCGTCTTGGAAAACTTGCGGATTTGCGGGCCGGTGAACCGCTCGAAGGTGTCCGAGCCGGTGCGCGAGGCGGTGAACTTGATGCCGCCGAGTTTCTTGCGGATTTCGGCGCATTCGGCGGCGGTCGAGGAATCCATCCAGATGGGCGAGGTCTTGCGCGCAAAAACGCCGGTGAGATTGTCCCCCAGCGATTTCTTTGGGTCCAGATTCGCCAGCGCATCGGCGGCGCGATCATTCAGATAAACCGAGCCGTGCTGCTGGCCGCTGCCGCTGACGGCGAGGATGTCGCCGAGCGGCACGCCGTCCTTTTTCATTTGCGCGAAAATCAGGTCCAGCGCCTCGGCCCACATCAAGGGCGGGCTGTGTTTGACGAGGGGGTTGCGGTTGGGCAGGACGCCGTTGAGCGTGCCGTAATGGGGCAGGGCGCGGTCGAAGTTCAGGGATTGTTCGTGAACGACCTTGCGCGCGTCGAGGTCAATGACGACGGCGCTCAAGCTTTGGGTGCTGGAATCGAGTCCGAGGAAAAGTTTTGACATGATGTTTTGAGTGTGTGGTTGCGTGAAACCAAATAACAACCGTTCGCCAATCTTAACGAAACCCGGTCTTGGAATCAACCCCTGTTGCTGTGTCAATAAACCCGCGAAGATTCCCCCGCGATGCCATCGGCGTGCTTTCGGGCGCGTTCATTGACGCGGGCCGGGTCGAGGCTCCAGCGGGTCGCCAGCAGCGCCACCTTGCCGACGTTGGCGGCGGTCCATTCCACCGCCGCCCAGGAATTGGCGTTCGGCTCCTCGCCGTAGCCGAAACATTTCATGCTCAATTCAATTTCCGCCGGCGTTTTCGCGCCCTGGTTCCAGATCGTCTCGCCCGCCCACGCGTAGGCGCGGGTGACGGCGCCGTTTTCCGCGCGCGCCCAAGCGTGATGATGCAAAATCCGGTCGGCATGGAACAGTTGCACCTCGCCGAGCTGTCCGCTGATTCTGGCGAGGAAACGGAAACATTCGTCCACGTTGCAGCTCGGGTTTGGCAGCCCGGAGCCGGTGACAATGATCCAGTTGTTCACGGGCGGGCCGATGAAGAACTCCCGTTCGCCGGTCATGCCTTCCGTCCAGGAACACGGGGTTGGCTGATGGAGTCCCAGTGCTGCTTGAACCGTCCTGGGATCGGCCGCGCGCACCGCCATCCAGAGCGGCGGGCGCGAAGTGAAGGAAAATTCAAACACGGGGGAGATGGCCTTGTGCCGGGGCATTGCTTCCGCCGCGCGCGCGCGATGATGCAGGAAAATCATCCACAGAAACACCATGACGGCGACGCCCAGTGCCAGCAAATGCACCGCGAGCAGCATCATGATTTCCGCGTTGGTCGGACTCACAGCGCAAATTTACGCCCGCCCCGCGCCGGTTCAAACAAAAAATTAAGAAATGGTTAAACGCCGGAGTCCGCCAGCCATTTGAGGTATTTCTCGCTGCCGGCCTGCAGCGGCAACACCAGAAACTCCGGCGTGTCGTAGGGATGCTTCGCGAGCACCAGCTTCTCCAGCGCCGGCAGTTTGGATTTTCGCGTCTTCAAAATCAGCAGGACTTCCCTGCTGGATTCGATTTTGCCCCGCCACCGGTGGTGCGATTCAATTCTTGGAACGAGGTTGGCGCAGGCGATGAGCCTCGCCTCCAATGCCGCTCCGGCCAGCACGCGCGCAGTTTTCAAATCGGGCGCCGTCACCAGCGCGAGGGCGAATGAAGTCGCGGATTTCATGCGGCAGGGATACGCCAAATCGCCGGCAGTGGCGATGCAAAACAATTCATGCCAAAACAATTCAGTGCGTCCAAAACGTGGTTTTGTTAGCGTTGCTCAAATGCGAACCCTGATTGCGACTGTGACGGCGGGCGGCGGTCATCTCGCGGCGGCGGCGGCCTTGGAGGAGGCCTGGCGCGCGGCGCGCCCGGATGATGTGGTGGAGAAGATTGACCTGCTGAAATTGTTTTCGCCGCTGCACCGGAAGATTTATTCCGACGGCTACGTCCAGCTCGTCGAGCGCGCGCCGGAACTTTGGGGCATGGTTTTCGCCAAGACGGACAATCCGAAGCTGCTGCGGAGGTTGAAGCGCATCCAGCGCAAATTTCCCGGCGGCTCCAGGCAGCGTTTCGCCCGGCACGTGAAAAGATTCAATCCGGACGTGGTGCTCTGCACGCACTACCTGCCGCTCGAAACGCTCACGCCGTTGCGCGAAAAACAGAACGGCCTCCGGCCATTTGTCGTCAGCATCGTCACGGATTTTGAGGCGCACGCGCTCTGGATGGAATCGTGCGTGGATTTGTATTGCGTCGCCGCCGAGGAAACCAAGGCCCGGCTGGTCGCGCGCGGCGCGGAAGCAAAAAATGTGATTGCGACGGGCATTCCCATCGCGGCGAAATTCTTCTCCAAGCCGGACGCGAAGGCCGTGCGCAAGCATTACGGCCTGCGCGATGATTTGCCGGTGCTGCTGGTGTTGAGCGGCGGCTTCGGCATGGGACCAGTCGCGGAAATTCTCGACTGAACTCGACAAGGCGCAGGGACAATTTCAAACGCTCGTCGTGACCGGGCGCAACGAGGAATTGCGCCGCGAACTGGCCGGGCGCGACCGCAGGCACCCGACGCACGTGCTCGGTTTCTCGACCAACATGCACGAGTTGATGGCCGTGGCCGACCTCATCATCACCAAGCCCGGCGGCCTCACGACGAGCCGAGGCGCTGGCGATGGGCAAGCCGCTGTTCATTTTGAATCCGATACCCGGGCAGGAGGCGGCCAACAGCGATTTTCTGCTCGAACGCGGCGCGGCGGCCAAGGCCAATCGCGTGGAGGATTTGCCCTACCGCATCGGACAACTGCTCGGCTCGAAGAAATTGGGCGGGATGGGCAAGGCGGCTAAATCCCTGGGCCGGCCGCGCTGCGGCGCAATCTGTCTGCCGTGAAGTGTTGTCGCGCATGTCGGTTTCAAATCCGGCGCGGTGACGGGGAAAACGGCGACAGTTGAGCCGGTTTTCATAAATCGGCTGTTGTTGCGTTGGCGCGCGGCGCCCGCTCCCGTCAACTCCCGACCCGCCTTTGGCAAAGGCGGCTTCGCCGTGGCCAACTCCGGGTCCGCCTTTGGGTAAGGCGACCCCGCCTTCGCCGTCGGCGACCCCGCCTTTTGGAAAAGCAGGCCCGCCGTCGGGAAAGGCGGACCCTCCGACGCCAACTCTGGCCACGCCTTTGGGAAAGGCGCCGCCGCCGTAGCCGAAGGCGGACCCGCCGGCGGAAAAAGCGTTCCCGTAGTTGTAAAAAGCATTCCCATAGTTGGAAAAAACGTTCCTATAAATGGAAGAAGCATTACATCTTTTTCAAACTCCGGGTCCGCTTTTACAAAAAGCGGACCCGCTTTTTGAAAAAGCGGGTCGGCTGTTGGCTAAGGATGAAGGACTTATGCAAAAAGAGGCATTTAGGGCGTCTTTTGTGCCGCAGCCGGGTCTGGGGCCGGTGCGGAGTGATGGGTGTGCTCGGCATTCAGGTGGGCGCGGATGGCCAGAATGCGTTTGCCCGCCGGGGTTTTCTTGCCCACCCCGCCCGCCGCCGCGTCAATCAAGTTGCTGAAGGCGTCGTAATTGTCCGCCCCCGATTTCACGAAATTCTGCTGGGCGACCGCCAAGTCCGATTTCGCCTTGTCGCGGGTGCCTTTCTTGCCGCCGAGGTCGTCCGAAATGGTGGTCAACCTGGTCTGCAAGGTTGCCGGGACCGTGCCGTTGGCGGTGAGGGTGGCGGAGTTGTCGTCTATCGCGGTGTCCAAATCGTTCATCGCGCCGTGAAGTGCATCGGGATCAATGTAGCTCATAATTATTTGGCAGGTTTGATTGTTGTATCAAACTTGCTCCATTTACGTTCAGCCGCCAAAAAGCCGCAACACGGTTCTTGTGAAAGTCTTTGCATATTTTGCCGGTCGCGGAGCGGCGTGGTGACAACAGCCCGGCCATTCATGGCTGGGAAATGCGTTCAGCGTGGTCGTCGAGTGCGACGAGGAAGGCTATTACGTCGCCAGCGTTCCGGTTTTGCCCGGCTGCCACACGCAGGCGCGGTCGCTGGACAAACTCATGGAGCGCGTTCGTGAAGCCATCCAATTGTGCCTCGCTGTTTAAGGCTGCTGCCAATCTTCAGTTCCGATAAACCTCTCGCCGATGGCCGATGACACCGACTGCAATTTGTCTGGTCTTGGTGTCGGCAAAATACAGAACGCGATAATCACCGACGCGGATGCGCCAGCCGTCGCGATTCTTGAGTTTCTTGCAGCCGTGTGGGAAGGGATTGTTTTCAAGGGCAAGAATCGCGTTCGCAATGCGCGTCTGCATTTGGGCCGGCAAACGGGAGAGTTGCTTCCGGGCGTCGCGCGCAATTTCGATCCGCCAGTTCACACGCCGATTTTGAGTTCCTTGAGAGCCTGACGAAAAGATTGCCGGGGCTGATGCCGCCGCGCCTCCAACGCCAGCGTGTCGGCGAGGTCTTCGGAAAGATCTTCGTCGGCCAGCATCCGTTCCAGCACGGCTTCGCGTTGTGGCCGCTTCAACGATTTGAAGGCCGTCACAAAAACTTCCGCGGTTGCTTCCATTGCGCTCATACTGGAGTGACAATCGGCGATTTTTTGCAGATATTCAAGACGAATCCATTTTCCTTCACAGAGAGATTCTGTTTAATTCATCGCATGGACGCCGCATTGCCGCCGCTCACCGCCAGCACGCTTTACCTCGTCGCCACGCCGATTGGCAACCTGGAGGACATCACGCTCCGCGCGCTGCGCGTCCTGCGCGAGTGCGACGTGGTCGCCGCCGAGGACACGCGGCGTTCCGGGCAGTTGCTCAAGCATTTCGGAATCTGCCAAGCCGCTCTTGAGCTATTTCCAGTTCAACGAGGCCAAGCGCAGCGAGGAAATCATCGAACGGCTCCGGCGCGGCGAGAAAGTCGCGCTGGTCACGGACGCCGGCAGTCCCGGCATCAGCGATCCGGGCGAACGCGTGGTGAAGGCGGCCATCGCCGCCGGCTTTCGCGTCGAAGCCGTGCCCGGCGCGTGCGCGCTGGTGGCCGCGCTCACGGCGAGCGGCTTGCCGACGGATGAATTTCATTTCATCGGTTTCCTGCCGCACAAATCCGGCCAGCGGCGGAATCAATCTGGAATCGCTGAAAGCCGTTCCCGGCACGCTGGTTTTTTACGAATCGCCGTATCGCATCGAAAAACTGCTGGGCGAACTGAACGAAGTTTTTCCCGAACGCGACGTGGTGCTGGCGCGCGAGCTGACGAAGAAGTTTGAGGAATTTCTGCGCGGCAAACCGGCGGCGCTGCTGGCCATCGCGCAGAAACGCGAGCTTGAAAGGCGAGTTCGTGGTGATGGTGGGCGCGGCAGCGTAGGACAGGCGTCGCGCCCGTCTCGAACTATTCCAAAATCTTGAAAATGGAGACAGGCGCGACGCCTGTCCTCGCTGTGAAAATAATTTTGAATTCAATTTGCTTTCCCGCCAAAGTTTTACTCGTATGAAATGTTATTTTGATCGTCCTCGGAGTTGTTTTTGGTTTCTGCGCTCATTGCGCCGGCCGCGGACACGCAATTCGATTTATCACGCCGGCTGGATTGACCTCGACAAGAACGGCCGGAAGGATATTTACGAAGACCCGTCGCAGCCGGTCGCCAAGCGCGTGAACGATTTGCTCAAGCGGATGACGCTGGACGAAAAGATCGGCCAGCTCTGGCAGGTGAATTATGACGACAACTCCGGACAAGACGTTTGCCGACAAATTGAAGCGCGGCGAAATCGGTTCGTTTCTCGACGGTTCGGCGCTCGATCGAAACGCCGGTGATGCGGAACAAACTGCAGCACATCGCCGTCGAGCAAAGCCGGCTCGGCATTCCGCTGATTTTCGGGCACGACGTCATCCACGGTTTCCGCACGGTTTTCCCGATTCCGCTGGCGCAGGCGTGCGCGTGGGAGCCGGAATTGTTTGAGCGGACGCAGACGATTGCCGCGCGCGAGGCGGCGGCGGCGGGCATTGACTGGACGTTCGCGCCGATGGTGGACCTGGCGCGCGACCCGCGCTGGGGCCGCATCGCCGAAGGTTTTGGCGAAGACCCGTGGCTCGGCGCGCTCGACGCGGCGGCCAGCGTGCGCGGTTTTCAGGGAACGAACGTTGCCGACACCGAATCGCGTCGTCGCCTGCCTGAAACATTACGTCGGTTACGGCGCGGCGGAGGGCGGGCGCGATTACAACACGACGGAAATTTCCGAATTCACGCTGCGCAATTTTTATCTGCCGCAGTTCAAGGCCGGCGTGGACGCGGGCGCGTTGACGGTGATGAGCGCGTTCAACTGTTTGTCCGGTATGCCCGCGAGCGCCAACCGCCACACGCTCACGGAAATTCTGCGCGGCGAATGGAAATTTCCCGGCTTCGTCGTCAGCGATTGGGACGCGGTCAGCGAATTGATTGACCACGGCGTCGCGGCGGATGAAGCCGCAGGCCGCGCGGCTGGCGCTCACGGCGGGCGTGGACATGGAAATGGTTTCGACGACTTATCCCGACACGTTGGCGCAACAGGTGAAAGCCGGGAAGATTCCGGAATCCGTCGTGGACGAGGCCGTGCGCCGCGTGCTGACGGTGAAATTTGAGAAAGGGCTTGTTCGACCATCCGTTCACGGACGAAGCGCGCTGCAAGACGGCGTTTCTCCGGCCGGACGCCATCGCCCTGGCGCGCGAAGCGGCGGCGAAATCCTGCGTGCTGTTGAAAAATGAAAACGGCGCGCTGCCGCTTGTCGAAACAGGTCAGGAAACTCGCGCTCATCGGGCCGCTGGCGGCAGGACGCGCGAAGAACTGGTCGGTCCGTGGGCTTCGCGCGCCCACGCGAGCGATGTCGTCTCGCTGGCCGACGGCATCCGCGCCAAGCTGCCCACCGGCGTCGAACTGACCGTCGCGCGCGGCTGTTCCATCATCGAACCCGGCGCTGAATATCTGCTGCGCCATTCCGACGACCCGGCAAAAATCACCGGCCATCCGACCGGGCACAAATGAAATCGCCGAGGCCGCGGCGCTGGCGAAAGATGCCGACGCGGTGATTCTGGCGCTGGGCGAACCGCGCGATTGGAGCGGCGAAGACGGCAGCCGCAGCGACCTCGGTTTGCCCGGGCGGCAACAGGAATTGTTCGACGCGGTCGCCGCGACGGGCAAGCCGGTGATTGTCGTTTTGTTCAATGGCCGTCCGCTGGCGATTCCGCGAAATCCAGAAAAAGGCCGCGGCGATTTTGGAGGCGTGGTTTCCCGGCGTGCAGGGCGGCAACGGCGTGGCGGACGTGCTTGTTCGGCGACGTTGACCCGGCCGGCCGGCTTGACCACGACGTTTCCCTACAACGTCGGGCAGGTGCCGATTTATTACAACCACTTCAACACCGGCCGGCCCGGCTTCGGCGAATACAAGGGCAATTATGTGGACGGCCCGACCACGCCGCTGTTATCCGTTCGGCTTCGGGCTGGCTTACACGACGTTTGAATTCGGCAAAGTGCAATTGGACGCGCTCGAAGTGAAAATGGGCGGAACCATCACCGCGCGGGTGCAAATCAAAAACACCGGCGCGCGCGCCGGGCACGGAAGTGGCGGAACTTTACATCCGCGACCTTGCGTGCTCCGCCGGGCCGCGGCCGGTGCGCGAGTTGAAAGGGTTTCAGAAAATCCTGCTGCAGCCGGGCGAATCGCGCGACGTGGAATTCAACCTTTCCGCGCACGACCTCGGTTATTACGACACGAAAGGCAACTGGCTGGTCGAGCCGGGCAAATTTCAGCTCTGGATTTGCCAAGGATTCCGCGTCCGGCGAGCCGGTGGAGTTTGAACTGGTGAAATAGGTGGGGTTGGCGCGCTGCGCCTACCGGACGCCGCAGCGCAGCGTCCCTGCCTTCACACAAATTTGCCGGGATTCAAAATGCCGTTCGGGTCGAGCGCGCGTTTCACGACGCGATGCAGTTCGCGCGCTTCTTTGGAAACCGCCAGCGGCCACCAGCGTTTCTTGGCCAGGCCGATGCCGTGTTCGCCGCTGATGGCGCCGCCGGACGCAATCACCCAGCCGAAAAGTTCGTCGAGGCATTTTTCGGCGCGGCGTTTCGCGCCGGGCTGGTTGTAATCCACCATCACGTTCGTGTGGATGTTGCCGTCGCCGGCGTGGCCGAAACAGGCGACGGGCAAGCCGTGCTTTCTGCCGGAGCTTCGCGGCGAATTTGAACAAATCCTCCAGCTTGCCCGCGCGGCACGACGATGTCCTCGTTCAATTTCGTCAGGCCGGTGTCGCGGAGCGCGTAGGAAAATTCGCGGCGGATTTGCCAGACGGCTTCGCATTCCTTCGCTGCCAAAACCGCGCTCGACGAACAGCGGCTTTTGCCGGCGGACGATTTTCTCCACGGCGGCGATTTCCTGGCGCACGGAATTTTCCTGCCCGTCCAGTTCCACGATCAAATGCGCCTTGCAGCCGAGCAGCCGCTTGCTGCTCGGTGCGTTTGGCGGCGGCGGCAAGCGTGAATTCATCCGCCAGTTCGGCGGCGCAGGGCAGAAAGCCGGCGGCGAAAATCGCCTGCAACGCGCGGACGGCGGCATTCATCGAATTGAAGCCGACGGCGAGGTTCGCGCGGAACGGCGGGAGCGGAATCAGTTTCAGCGTCGCCTCGGTGATGACGCCGAGCAGCCCTTCCGAGCCGACGAACAGCCGGTGCAAATCGAAGCCGGTCTTGTTCTTGTGCGTGCGCCCGCCGAGCCGGACAATCGTGCCGTCGGCCAGAACGACTTCGAGGCCGAGGACGTAATCGCGGGTGACGCCGTATTTGAGGCAGCGCGGGCCGCCGGCGTTGGTGGCGATGTTGCCGCCGATGAAATTGTCCGCGCGGCTGGCGGGATCGGGCGGATAAAACAAGCCGCGCTGCTCGACCGCCTCCTGCAATGTTCTTCGTGTTCACGCCCGGCTGGACGACGGCGACGAAATCCTGCGCGTTGATTTCCGAGAATCTTGTTCATGCGCTCCAGCGAAAGCGACGATGCCGCCGCGCACGGGCACGCAGCCGCCGACGTAGCCGTGGCCCGCGCCGCGCGGCGTGACGGGGATTTTGTGCCGGTTGGCAAAGCGCAGGATCGTGGAAACGGATTTGGCGGAGCGGGGCAGGGCGACGGCGTCGGGCTGGTGCGCGGCGAACCATTTGTCGCCGGCGTATTTTGCGAGCGTGGCGGGTTCAAGAAGGATTTCGCCGGGCAGCATTTTTTTGAGCCGGCGAAGCAATTTGATTTTCGCGGAAACCATTCAGTCCGAATGTTACCGCCTTCGGTAAAAGAAGCCGAGAGTTAATGCGCCGGGCGCGGCCAGGGCAATCGCGCCGGGTTCGGGTGTGGGAATCGAGGAAAATTGGATGTTGTCCAGGTTAAAATAGTTCTCCATTGCCCGGAAGGTGCCTCCTGTGGCGGCTTTGCTTACAAAAGCGAGGGTGACTGTATCACCGGCGAAAGCGGTGACATTGCCACCCATCGTTATGACACCGCCGTTGATTTTGAGGTTTATGCGTATTTCGGCCTGCTTTTGCCAAAAATGGGCACATCCGGACGCTCCGGGGGCACCTACGGAGGTTCCGTTGGTATGGTCGGGCGCTCCGGCCATAAGCCCGGATCTTCCGCAGGTGTGCCCGGATGCTCCGTAGGTATGGGAAAATGCTCCGGGCATAAGCCCGGACGATCCGTAGGTGAGCACAGCGGCTTCGGGGAGACCTACGGATGCTCCGTAGGTATGGGAAGATGCGCCGGGCATAAGCCCGGACGGTCCGTAGGTGAGCACGGCGGCTCCGGGGAGACCTACGGATGCTCCGTAGGTATGGGAAAATGCTCCGGGCAAGCGGACGTTGGCTTCGAAGGTGTGCCGGAAAGAGCAGACGGATCGGTCGGGTGAACTTCCCACAAGCTCGAAAGGCGAGGCCATTCCCGCCGGGGGATTGGCCGCGCGGCCAAAAGCGGTGGACGGGTGGATCCGTTTCCTGGCAACAATGGCCGTTTCCGCCGAGGCGCGGCGGCGGGGAGCGGTCAGGGCGCGTCGAGAAATTCCCTGGCGTCGGCGGCCTCGGCTTCGGGCACTTTGACGAGGATGCCGCCGACGGTGAGCCGTAGCCGTCCATGCTCAAGGCGGCATCTTCGTTGGCGACGAAAGGGTGAAATCCCGCCGCTTCCAGCCGGGAGCGCGTGAGTTGCGCGTCGGCGGGATTGAAGGCGGTCATGACGGTGACGAAGTCCATGGTGTCGGTTGTCTGGGAATCGGTTTACCGGGTGATGAAGGCGGTTTCGCTTTTGGCGGAAATGCCCCGCACGTCCGCAAAGACAATGATGCCCGCGCCGGTCTGGAGCAGGGTCTGGACTTCGACCTCGACCTGCTGGCCGATGTGCGGGTGGCCGTTGTTGACGACGACCATCGTGCCGTCGGGCAGATAGCCGACGCCCTGGCCCTTGTCCTTGCCTTCGCGGACGATCTTCAACTGGAGCATTTCGCCGGGCAGCAGGATGACCTTGAGGCATTTGGCGACTTCGTGGAGGTTGACGCAATTGACCTTTTGCAGCGCGGCGACCTTGGCCAGGTTGTAATCGTTGGTGAACAGCTTGGCGTTGAGGTTGCGCGCCAGGCGGACGAGCTTGGAATCCACGTCCTTCTCCTCGGGAAAATCGCCGTCGTGGATGCGGACTTCGATGCTGGTGTTGCGCTGGATGCGGTTGAGCATTTCGAGGCCGCGCCGGCCGCGGGCGCGCTTGATGGCGTCGCTGGAGTCGGCGATCTGCTGGAGTTCCCGCAGCACGAAGCGCGGCACGACGATGAGTCCCTCGAGCAAGCTGCGTCTCGATCAGGTCGGCGATGCGGCCGTCAATGATGACGCTGGTGTCGAGCAGCAGCAGGTTGTCCGGCTTGTTCTGCGGCGAGAAGCGGACGTAGGGGATGATGAGCGAGAAATCCTCCTTGTTGCTGCGCATGGCCAGGATCATGCCGATGTAGCCGAAGCCGAGAAACAATCCGAGGCGGATGAGCCAGCGCGACGTGATCGTCGGCGTTCTCGAACAGGCCGGAGCGGTCAATGAGCAGCGCCACCACCGTGCCCAGCAGCAGGCCGAAGGTGGTGGCGGAAAAGGCGCGGAGCGAAAAGCCCTTGAGCATTTCGTCCACGGCAATCAACAGGCCGCCGAAGCCGAAGCCGATGACCATGCCGAGATATCGCGTGGGTGATCCAATCCGGCTGCACCTGGCTGATGGCGTAGCCGGCGAGCATGCACAGGCCCAGAAACAGGAGGCGGATGGCCCAAAGCGGTTTCATGGTTCTTGTTGTGCCTGTCGGGGCGGCAGCAGCGGTTGCGTCGTCGCGTTGGTCGTTGGCGATCCCGGCTCCTTGTGCCAGAGAATGCCCCACAGGCCGAGCCGGTTCAGGTTGCTGGTGGCGACGGACAGGTTGTTGGCGATGGCTTGCACGTTGGTGGCCAGTTGCTGGTTTTGCAGCAGGGTTCCGGCCAGACCCTGGCCGGACTGCAAATCAGTCCAGTATTTTTTTGAGGTTGTCGGTGGAGGATTTGATGTTGTTCACCGCGGCGTTGATTTCCGGCGCCGTTGGTGGCCAGCAGCGCGTCGGCGGAATCGGCCAGGCGCGTGAGTTGCTGCGAGAAGAACAGCGACGTTGCTGACGGCGAGACCGACCTGCGCGCCGTTGGTGGCGATGATGCCGTTGATGTCGTCGACCGTGCCCAGCGCCTGCTCGGAAACGTCGCGCATGTTGTCGATGGTGACGGAGAAATTGGTGAGCGTGTTGCGCGTTCAGCACCACGCGCCGCAAGTCCGTGACCGAGGCGTCGAGTTTTTGCGCCGTCGCGTCAATGCGCTTGACGAAGCCGGCCGCGGAGCGCGCGACTTCCTGCAGGTTGAACGGCGCCTGGCATGCCACGTCCGCGTTGTTGGTCAGCACCGGCGGCGCGTTGCTCGTCGGAATGACCGAGACATATTGGTCGCCGAGAAAGCCGGACTGCTCGATGACAAACCGCGCGTCGTGGTAGATTTTGGTATTCCTTGTAAATTTTCAGGAGGATGGTCACGCTCTTGCCGTCCGGCGGCGAGCTGGATGTCCGAGACGCTGCCGACCTGCACGCCGGCCAGCAGCACGCTGCGCGCGCGGCTTCAGGCCGCCGACGTTGCGCGCGTGCAGGCGCAGGTCGTAGGTGCCGCGGAACAGGCTGGTGCCCTTGCTGAACTGGATCAGCAGCACCGCCAGCAGCACCAGCCCGATGAACACAAACAGGCCGACTTTGGTTTCCAATCGTGATTTGTTCCATGACTCAATTCTCTTTCGCGTCCGCCACGCCGTCAATGAACTGCCGCACCACCGGGTCCCGCGACGCGAAAAATTCCTCCGGCGTGCCGGTCGCGTAAATCTTTCCGCTCGTGCAGCATCAGCATCCGCTGGCCCACGCGCCGCGCGCGTGCGCATGTCGTGCGTCACCACCACCGTCGTCACCTTCAACCGGTCGCGCACGCGCATGATCAACTGGTCAATGCTGTCGGACACAATCGGGTCCAGCCCGGTCGTCGGCTCATCATAAAGCACGATCTGCGGCTCGTAAATGATGGCGCGCGCCAGGCCCACGCGCTTGCTCATGCCGCCGGACAGCTCGGCGGGCTTCTTGTTTTCCGTGCCGGGCAAATCCACCATTTCCAGCGCCTCGGCCACGCGCCGGGCGATTTCCGCCTCGGTCAAATGCTCGTGCCGGCGCAGGCCGAACGCCACGTTTTCCGCCACCGTCATCGAATCGAACAGCGCCGCGCCCTGGAACACCATGCCGAATTTCCGGCGCACGCGCAGCAACTGCCGTTCGTTCATCGGCACGATGTTTTCGCCGTCAATCAGCACCTCGCCCGCGTCCGGCTGCAGCAGGCCGATGAGGTGCTTGAGCAGAACGCTCTTGCCGCCGCCGCTGCGCCCGATGATGGCGACCGATTCGCCGTTTTCAATCCGAAAGCTGACGCCGTCCAGGACCGGCTGCGCGCCGAAACTCTTTTTGCAAATCGCGGACTTCGATCATAACTGTCCCAGCAGTTTGCCCAGCACCAGCGTCAGGAAAAAGTTGGTGATCAGGATGGTGATGGAGGAATACACCACCGCCTCGGTCGTCGCGCGGCCCACGCCTTCCGCGCCCAGCCCGCAAGTCAGGCCCTTGTAACAGCCGATCAGCGCGATGATGCCGCCGAAGATGAACGCCTTGACCAGGCCGATCACCACGTCCACGTCGTGCGTGTATTGCAGCATGTTATACCACAAATAAGTCGGGTCAATGCCCAGCAGATACACGCCCACGACATAGCCCGCGCCGATGCCGATGCACGATGGACTTCGATCGTCAGCAGCGGCAGCGCGATGTGCGCCGCCAGCAGCCGCGGCACGACCAGGTAATCCACCGGATGCGTCGCCAGCGTGCGCAGCGCGTCAATCTGCTCCGTCACGCGCATCGTGCCGATCTCCGCGGCGATGGCCGCGCCGACGCGCCCGGCCACCATCAGCGCCGTCAGCACCGGGCCCAGTTCGCTGCACATCGAGACGCCCACCACCGCGAGCGTGGCGGTGTCCATCTTGACCTTGTGAAACTGGAAATAAGTCTGCGCGCCGAGCACCATGCCGGTGAACGCGCCGGTGATGAGCACCACCGACTGCGATTTCACGCCGATGAAATAAATCTGGTAGAGCAAGTCGCGCCACGCCACGCGAAGCCGGAGCAGCGAGGCGAAGGCGTCCCGCGCGAGCAGGGTGATTTGCCCCAGCCCGGCGAGCATGTCTTGCACGCGCCTGTTCGCCAAAGGATTCATCGCCGGCTGAAAACTTAGCAATCCGCGGGTGGTTTGGCCAGCGCGGGATTTGAAGCCAAGGACAGCCGCGCCGCGGGACAAATCAAATCTGTTCCAAGGCGATCTCCGAATTGAAATTAAGCTGGCCGGACTGCGGAAGCGGCGGCAAAATGGATGAAATTGAATGTCGGGTTTTTATGAGAGCTAGATTTTTTTCCCTGTTGGTTGGGCTGGCACTGTTTGCCGGCGTTCATCACGCCGCCGCCCAAGGCACGACCGCATTTACCTACCAAGGCCAGCTTCGCGACGGCGGCACGAACGCCAACGGCGTTTACACGATGATTTTCAGGCTCTACGACGCCTCCACCAACGGGAACCAAATCGGCCCGGCCATTACGAACAATCCGGGTCTTTTCAACGGATTGTTCTCCGTGAATCTCGATTTCGGCGTCGGCGCGTTCAACGGCAATGCCCGCTGGCTTGGCATCACCGTTACCAACGGCCCGACGACCCAGACGCTGTGGCCGCGGGTGCAGGTGTTGCCGTCGCCCTATGCCCTCTACGCGGCGGTCGCGGCCACCGTGACGAACGGGGCGATTATGAATGCCCAACTTGGCGTCAATGCGGTGCAAACCACCAATGTCCTCGACGGCGCGATCACCACGGCAAAAATCGCCTCCGGCGCCGTCACCAACAGCGATCTCGCCGTCAACGCGGTGGCGACAACCAACATCCAAATCGGCGCGATTACGACTGCCTTGCTTGCAACCAATGCCGTCGCGACCACCAACATTCAAAACGGTGCAGTGACGTTGGCGAAAATTGCCGCCGGCGCCGTCACCAACGCGAATCTCACGGCGAATGCGGTGGCGACCACCAACATTCAGAGCGGCGCGATCACCGCCGCCTTGCTCGCACCCAATGCCGTGGCGACCGCCAACATACAGAACGGAGCAGTCGGCCCGACGCAAATTGCGGACGGCGCGATCGTGAACAGCAATCTGGCAAACAATTCCATCAACTCGAACAACATCGCCGGCGGCCAGGTCGTCAAGAGCATCAACGGCTTGTTTGATAGCGTATCGCTTTCGTTGATCGGCGTTCTGACTTCCGGCGCGAATGCAGTTTTGTTTACGAACGGCTATGCCCTGCAAGTCTCCGCGCTGGTGCCCAATATCGCGGTGTTCACCACCAACGGGACATTCATCGTTCCGACGAATGTCACGAGAATAAAGGTTGAGGTGTGGGGCGGTGGCGGTGGCGGTGGCAAAGGCTCCCTTTCATTCAACGCTGGCGGCGGCGGAGCGGGTGGATTTGCGTTCAACGTTCTTGGCGTGACCAACGGCGCGAGTTATTCGGTCACAGTCGGAACTGGCGGCACCAATGGGGTTCCCGGCACGTTTAGCAGCTTCGGCGGTTTGGTGAGCGCGAACGGAGGGGGTGCCGGGACGAACGCGATGTCCACCGTGAACGGAGGCGGAGGAATCGGAGGAACCACCACCAATTCGATTGTTCCGCTTGTCAGCAACGCGGGAAACGCCGGAGGCGCATACGGCAGCGGCAACGGGGGTTCGGCTTTCGGGGATATCGGAGGCATTGGAGGTGGGAGTGCGCCATCCGGAGCGGGGGCCAACGGGAATGGTCCCGGTGCGGGTGGTGGCGGTGGTCCCGGCGGTGCATATAATCCCGGTGGAACCGGAGGCCCCGGGTTGGTGGTCGTTTACTACTGACAAGGACAATGCCGTAAATTCCCTGTCCACCATGAAAACATTCGTTTTGCTCCTGTTGATTTGTGCTTCCGGGACGGCTTTCGCCCAAAGCAGCGCACGGTTCACCATTACTCGCGGCGTCATCGCCGGCGGCGGCACGACCCCCAGCAGCAGCGACCGTTTTCAGTTGGCCAGCACCGTGGCCCAGCCGCTCGCCGCCGTGCCGAGCAGCGGGCAATTCTCCATTCAAGGCGGCTTTTGGATCTGGCCGTCGCCGACGTTCTTCGCGCCGGTCAAGACCGGGGACAATTTCATCGTCTCGTTCCAGACCACTCCGGGCAACACCTACACCGTGCAATACACCGACACGCTGACCCCGGAGAATTGGCAGGGTCTGCCCAGTGTTGCCGGCAATGGCGCGGTGGAGTCGGTCACGAATAACGCGCCCGGTGTCGCACAAAGATATTACCGGCTCATTGAACAGTGATAGAAGCGCGTATGACACCGTTCCCGTCACCCGTCGAGAAAAAGAAGATGACCATCCTGCCGCCGGTCGCCGCGCCGCAGCCCTTGTCCGTGGCCGAAATTACGTCCCTCGCCGGCCAGCTCATCGCCAATGTCGAAAAAGTGGTTGTCGGAAAACACGAAGCCGTGACGCACGCGATCGCGGTCTGGCTGGCGGAAGGACACTTCTTGATCGAAGACGTTCCGGGCGTCGCCAAGACCATGCTCGCCCGCGCCATGGCCCAAAGCGCCGGCTGCACCTTCAAGCGGATTCAATGCACCCCCGACCTCCAGCCGTCGGACGTGCTGGGCGAACCCTATCTGGATTCGCATTCCGGGCGCACGGAGTTTCGCTTCGGCCCGCTCTTCTCGCAGTTTGTGCTCGTGGACGAAATCAACCGCGCCAGCCCTCGCACGCAGGCCGCGCTCCTGGAAGCAATGGGCGAGGCCATGGTCACCGAGGGCAATGTCTCGTATCGCCTCCAGAAGCCGTTCATGGTCGTCGCCACGCAGAATCCGATCGAACAGGAGGGCACGTTTCTGCTGCCCGAAGCGCAAAAGGACCGCTTCCTGATGCGACTGCACCTCGGTTACCCGTCGCTGGCCGACGAGCGGCAGATGGTCGAACGCTTTCAACTGCGCCATCCCATTGACACCCTCCAGCCGGTGACGACGCCCGACCGCATTCTGAAATGCCAGGAAGCCGTGCGCAACGTGACCGTCCCGCCGGCGGTCTGCGATTACATCCTGCAAATCGTCCGGGCCACGCGCGAACATCCGGCGCTGCGTCTCGGCTCCAGCCCGCGCGGGTCGCTGGGACTGTTCCGCGTCGCGCAGGCCATGGCGGCCATTGAAGGCACCGAAGTTGTCTCCGCCGCCCAGGTGAAAGCCCTTGCCGGAATAGTGTCTGGCCCATCGCCTGACCGTTCGGAAGGACGACAAATGGCGGGACACAAATGTTGAAGAGGTGATAGCAGAAATTCTCCGGCAAACCCCCATGCCTTAGCCAACGATTCAATTGAACGGGGAGCGCACGCGGCCCGCGTGCCGTTTTCGGCGGCCGGCCGAAAACTCCGTTCGGCCATCTTCCGCGCACCATTTGGTGATGAATAGGAGTCAAACGAGGCGCTTGGCGGGCCGCCAAATACTGCCGGCCAGCGACCTGCGCTCCCTTGATCAACTGAATCGTTGGCTTGGCGGTATGGTTGTCACCAGCCGGACAGATGTATCAATTGGTAATACGATTACAACCTTGGCCGGTCAGGTATGTCTCAATCCCTTTCCGCAATAAACTGGAGCCGGCCGTTCCGCAAGGAACGAGCCGGCAGCCGTCTTCCTCTTGAATGGATGGCGGGTGGGTGCACTGCACAGAGTTTCTGGACCGGGACGCAGCGTTTGATTGCGTCCCTGGAAAGCAAGTTGAGGTTTGGTCTTGCGACCGGACTTCGGCTTGCTCGACGGAGTCCGTATAGGTGTTTAGCCGGACGCCCAGCGTCCGGGCTGCCAATTGAAATCAAGCCGGAGGGCTTCGTTCGCTGGACGTTAAACGGAAAAGAAATCATTTCCGTTCGGCATGCTTTTTCCCTGTTGACAGTCCGGGCTTAATAGGTGTTAGGCCACTGGTGTCTATCCATAAATCATCATCACTAACAAAGCTGGCACCAAAAGCACGGCAAAAAGAAAGGCCATCGGAACGAACATATAAACATAATGCCGCAAAGCGTCCGGCCCAGTCTTCGACTTCAAAACTGAATATGCAAGCTTGCTGGAAACCTGACCCAAACCGACGCCAACAATCAGGCCAAAAATCGTGAACAAAACCAGCGATGCAATCCCAGCCTTATGCTGATGTGCCGCACCAAAACCACTCATCGGTCCGGCGAGCAGCATCGACAACCCACACAAGTCTGTCCAGTTTAGCATAGCGCGAAGTGGCCTAACGAAAAAAGCTGAGCCACCGCCGACTCGCGGCGTGAACCGCGATAGCGGAACTGACAGCGCCAACGGCGGTTGGCTCCGGCGAGAGCCTGTGTGAAAACTCATTCATTGGTTGAAACCTTTACGCCTGCGGCTCGTCTTTGACAAGCATGAAACATCGCGCCGGCCTGGACCGCTCCCAAACGCTGCTCTTCCCCGAACGGCTGGAGGATTACATCGCCGCCGAAAACCCCGTCCGCTTCCTCGACGCCTTCGTGGGCTTCCTCGACCTGCACACGCTGGGTTTTGCCAAGGCCCGTTGCGCCGACACCGGGCGTCCGCCTTACGACCCGGCGGTGTTGCTCAAGCTCTATCTCTATGGCTATTTGCATCGGACGCGGTCCTCGCGGTCGCTGGAAGCGGAATGCCACCGCAATGTGGAGGTGATCTGGCTGACGGGCAAACAGACGCCCGACTTCAAGACCATCGCCGACTTCCGCAAGGACAACCTCAAGCCGCTCCAGGCCGTGGCGCGGCAGTTCACGCTGCTGTGCCGGAAGCTGGAACTGTTCGGCGGGGAGTTGCTGGCCATCGACGGCAGCAAGTTCGCGGCGGTCAACGCGCGGGACCAGAACTTCAACGCGGCCAAGTTGCAGGAACTCATTGACCGGGCCGATGCGCGGCTGGCGGAATATCTGGCGCAACTGGACACCGCCGATGCCGCCGAACCGGTGGAGGCAGCCATGAGCCGCAAGGAACTGGAGCAGAAGATTGCCCTCGTGCAGGAGCGGCAGGACTGGCACAAGGAACTGCTGGGGCAACTGGACGCCGACCAGAAACAAATCAGCGTGACCGACCCGGACACGCGCAAGATGCCCACGGCGCACGGGACCATCGTGGGTTACAACGCGCAGATGGCGGTGGACGCCAAACACAAGCTGATCGCGGCCGACGACGTGACCAACGAGGTGACCGACCTGCATCAACTGGCCGAGGTGGCGCTGGAGGCAAAAGCAAATCTGGAATTGAAACAGGCCGAGGTGGTGGCCGACGCGGGTTACTACAACGCGGCGGAAGTGAGCCGGTGCGTCGAGCGGGGCATCACACCCTACATTCCCAAGGCCGACACGAGCGCCAACACGGCGCGGGGACTCTACGGCAAGAGCCAGTTCCAGTATGATGCCACACAGGATGTGTATGTATGTCCGGCGGGAAGCCCGTTGACCTATCGCTTCGCGACGTATGAATTGGGCCGCGAGTTGCGCTACTACCGGGCCAGCGGGTGCCAGACGTGCGCGTTGAAGAACCGTTGCACGCGGAACAAGGCCAACCGGACGATCACGCGGGAGGAGAATGAACACTTGATGGAGGCGATGGCCGAACGGATGAAAGCGCAGCCGGAGAAGTTCAAGTTGCGCAAGACGCTGGCGGAACATCCGTTCGGGACGATCAAACGGTGGTTTGGCTACACGCACTTTCTGCTCAAGGGACTGGTGAAGGTGCGGTGCGAATGGAGCCTGACGACCCTGGCCTACAACCTCAAACGGGTGCTGAACCTGGTGAGCTTCGAGAAATTGATGGCGGCGGTGGGTTGAAAGTCCGGCACAACGCCTGCCCGCGAAAAAAGCGGTTGGTTCCAACCTAAAACCGGGGTAGCTCACCTCATCACCGGGCAGCTTCCCCCGAACCATTCCCTGGAAAAACCTGAAAACTAAAATTAACTTCCCTCTTCCAGGCTTTCTATACCACCCCGTCAAAACGTTTTCACACGGCCTCGCGACTGGTTAGGCCACGGTGTCAGATTTTGATTCCGAATGGTGTTTGTGCTTGGCATTTTGGTCTCGCTTCCGGCGGTTAATAACATAAATAGCGATACACAGACCCGCGCCACAAGGCGGCCTGCCGGCGGCAGGCCGTTGACGGGAATACTGTGTTCGGCGTGGCCATGCGCGCCCGCCACCACAAACGGGCGCGGGTCTGAAATGTCGTGCGCCCGTGCGCCGGCGCCCAAGGAAAGTCAGTTCCCGGCAAAAAAGTGCCTGCGTAGTGCTTCCGTAGTCCGTTCGTGTTCGACATATCCTCGGTATCTGCTCGGTATCTGCTCGGTATCTAACGGGTTCCTGACGGGTATTTTCGCCGTTCCCGGTGCATCCGGCCTCAAGATGCCGCAAATGCCCGCAACCTGGTTGTCGCGCAATCGTCAGTTTTTTGCCCAAATCTTCAGTGACAGCCGGACGCCGCCGTGGTAAACCATTTTTCGCAGCCGGGATCATCGCTTCAAACATGAGCATACGCTGTGACTTGATTCCTGTCGGCGGCGGAAACTGAACGAATACGAACATGAAAAACTCTCTCTTCAACGGCACTCTTCCCAAAATCGGCATCCGGCCCACGATTGACGGCCGCCTCGGCGGCGTCCGCGAATCGCTTGAAAAACAGACCATGGACATGGCCAAGGCCGCCGCCAGGACGATTTCCTCCGGCTTGCGCTATCCCAATGGCAAGCGTGTGGAATGTGTCATCGCCGACACCTGCATTGGTGGCGTGGCCGAGGCGGCGGCTTGTGCGGATAAATTCGCGCGCGAAGGCGTCGGGCTTTCGCTCACGGTCACGCCCTGCTGGTGCTACGGCAGCGAGACGATGGACATGAACCCGCTTATTCCAAAGGCGGTGTGGGGTTTCAACGGCACGGAACGTCCCGGCGCGGTCTATCTGGCGGCGGTGCTGGCCGGTCATTCGCAAAAGGGCCTGCCCGCGTTCAGCATTTACGGTCGCGATGTCCAGGACGGCTCGGATAAGACCATTCCTCGCTGACGTGCAGGAAAAGATTCTCCGCTTCGCCCGCGCCGGTCTGGCCGTGGCCATCATGCGCGGCAAATCTTATCTCGGCATGGGCGGCGTCTCGATGGGCATCGCCGGCTCCATCGTGGACCAGCCGTTCTTCGAGAGTTATCTCGGGATGCGGGTCGAGACGATTGACATGTCGGAATTCATCCGCCGCATGGACAAGGGCATTTTCGACCCGGCCGAATACAAGAAGGCGCTCAAGTGGACGAAGGAGAATTGCAGGGAAGGCAAGGATTACAATTCGCCCAAGACGACCCGCTCCCGCGCCCTGCTCGACAGTGAATGGGAAAAGTCCGTGAAGATGGCGCTCATCGCGCGCGACCTGATGGTGGGCAATCCCAGGCTCGCCGAGCTGGGTTTCGGCGAGGAAGCGCATGGACATAATGCCCTCGCGTCCGGCTTCCAAGGCCAGCGCCAGTGGACCGACGGCCAGCCTAATGGTGATTTCATGGAGGCGATCCTGAACACGTCCTTTGACTGGAACGGCATTCGCGCACCCTACATTGTCGCCACCGAGAACGATTCGCTCAACGGCGCTTCCATGTTGCTCGGCTACCTGCTCACCAACACCGCGCAGATCTTCGCCGACGTGCGCACCTACTGGAGTCCCGACGCCGTGAAACGCGTCGCCGGCGACGAGCTTTCCGGCGCGGCGGCGGGCGGCATATTGCATCTCATCAATTCCGGGCCGGCCACGATTGACGGCACCGGCCAGCAATCCTGTGACGGCCAGCCGGCAATGAAACCGTTCTGGGAAATCACGAAGGACGAGGCGCAGAAATGTCTCAACGCCGTGACGTGGCATCCGTCCATCACGGAATATTTCCCCGGCGGCGGCTGGAGCACGCGCTTCCTTACCAGGGGCGGCATGCCTGTGACCATGTGCCGGTTGAATCTGATCAAGGGACTTGGGCCTGCACTGCAAATTGCCGAAGGCTCGACTGTTGACCTGCCGGCAAATGTCCACGACGCGCTGGATCAACGCACAAACCCGACCTGGCCGACCACTTGGTTCGCGCCGACCATCACCGGCCACGGAGCTTTCCGCGACGTTTATTCCGTGATGAACAACTGGGGCGCGAATCACGGCGCCATCAGCTACGGCCACATCGGCGCGGATTTGATTTCGCTCGCGGCGATGCTGCGGATTCCGGTTTATATGCACAACGTCCCGAACGAACGGATTTTCCGTCCGGGCGCCTGGGCCGCCTTTGGCACGCAATGCATGGAAAGCGCCGACTACCGCGCCTGCGCCAACTTCGGCCCGCTTTACACTTGAGGAGAGGGAAAAGTATTTTGCGGGACACGGTTCGGTGCAGTGCAGCCAGCTTCATTTCATCAGTCCGGACTTTCCGGCCGTCATGGCCAGGATACATGGCGCACACTGGCTTTTGCAGGAAAACAAGTCAATGGACGCGACTTCGAGGGACGGTTGGGGATTCATAATCGCGGTCAGGCAGAAGCACACCGGCTGTTTTTTGCCGGGTGCGAACGTTCCGCCCACCCAGGCCAGTTTGGTGTTCGGGCCGGTGGGACGAACCAGCCCCCTGCCACTGTTCGCACCCCAATCGAGAATGTCGGAGCGGTAGAGCAGTTGGTTGGTCGCCGACGAGCCGTCGGTGTAACGAAAAACCACCTCGTAAACTGGGGTGTTGTCCGGCGCCGAAAAAAACGCCCCGTGATAAACATAAAGCGTTTCAAATGTCTGGTTCACGGCAATGCCGAGAATCTGTTCCGGAAAAACGAGCTTCAATTTGTTCGCGTTGTCTGCTCCCCAAAGGCAAAGCATTCCGTCTATCTGGAGCGGCACGTTGTCGAAGACATGAAATCCGGTGGGCACGGTGCTCCACGCGGGAAAGCTGGTGATCCTGCCAAAATAGGAGGCCGGCGTGGTGTAACTGGAGGTCATGTCAACCGGCATGGCTTTATGGCTGGCGATGGCGTGCCTTCCTTCTGCCAGCGTGATTTGTTCCCCGATATTGTGCCGGAAAACAATCGCCACGGTTGCCGCGGCCAACAGCGCCAATACCACGGTTCCCAGCACGATTGTCTTTGTAGTTTTGGTCCAGGCCATAAATTTGAGAGGTTTCAGGTTGCGCCGGTTCTGATGGGCGTCGCGATGAGTCTGCGCCCGTCATTTGCCGGCGTCAATCCGTGTTCCTGGCAGATTTTAGTGATGCGGCGGCTTGCCGGCGCCGATACATTTAGGGAATGTTTCGTCCCTGCATTGACCTGCACGAAGGCAAAGTAAAGCAAATCGTCGGCGGCACGCTTGGCGAGGCCGGCCCGCGCACCAATTTTATCTCGGAGAAACCGGCGGCATGGTTCGCGGAACTTTACCGGCGCGACGAGCTGGCCGGTGGCCACGTCATCATGCTCGGCCCGGGAAATGAAACGGAAGCGTGTTCGGCGCTCGCGGCGTTTCCGGGCGGGTTGCATATCGGCGGCGGCGTGAACGCGCAGAACGCGCGCGGCTGGCTGGCTGCCGGCGCGTCGCATGTCATCGTCACGAGCTGGGTTTTCCGTGAAGGCCGGGCGGACTGGACGCGTCTGGAGGAACTCGTTAAACAGATTGGCAAAGACAAATTGGTTTTGGATTTGAGCTGCCGGAAGAAAGTCCACAGTCAAAAGTCCACGGTCCACAGTCCGCAGTCAGCGGGGAATGACGGTGGACTGGAGGCCGCGGACTCGGGACTCGATTATTTCGTCGTCACCGACCGTTGGCAGAAATTCACGGAACTTGTCATCAACGAAGCAAATTTGCAGAAGTTGGCCGGATATTGCGCCGAGTTTTTAATCCACGCGGTGGACGTGGAAGGCTTGAGCCGCGGCATTGACCGCGAGCTGGTGAAAATGCTCGGCCAGTGGGCATCGATTCCGACAACCTACGCGGGCGGCGCGAATTCGCTGGCGGATTTGGAGGAGGTCACGAAATTAGGGCAGGGGAAGGTTGACCTGACCATCGGCTCCGCTCTGGACATCTTCGGCGGAAGCGGTTTGAAATACGAGGACTGTGTAAAATTCAACCGCCGGCTTTCGTCCAAGCGTTCCGGAGGAAAATAAAATGGAGGATGGAAAAACGCCATCCTCCAGCCTGCGCTTCACTTGTCGCTTGGCTATTTGGCCGCTTCAATTTTCGAGGCGACCATCATTTCCTTGCCGTCTTTTTCGGAAACCGTGCCGGTCACCGTGGCTTTTTCGCCGTCGTTCTGGCAGATGTTATCATGGAAGTCCTTGCTGACTTTGTTTTCGTCCAGATAATAGTTCACCGTCTTGCCGTCCTTTTGGACCTGCAGGACGTTTTGGCACTCTTTGGTTTCATGGAGCTTGCATTTGCCGCACACCATCATGCCGGTGAGGGTGACTTCGCTCTTGTCGGCCGCCAGCGCGACCGAGGCGGTCATCGCCACCAGCGCGAGGGCGGCGACCAGGGTTTTAATGATGCTTTTCATAGGTTTCTTGTTGGTATTTTGCGTTGTTCCACCTTGCGGGTATATGACAGCATGGTTAATGGCTTTGTTCAAGGAAATTAATGCACCGAGTCGGCGATTTCAACTGGAAAGCTGTCGCAGGCGGGAAGCTGTGCCTTCAAGGAACCTTCTGGATCCTGAAGAACTGCCGCGGCTGGCCCGGGCTGTAAGCCGTTGTCACGACGCCGGTTGACGTGGCGGGAATGACTGGATTACCAAACCGCGTCCAGTTGGTGGAGGCGAGATTGGTCACGCTTTGAATTTCATATACTTCGTAGGCCTTGGCCTGCCATTGCAGCAGATTGGTTTTGAATTGCGCAATGCGCTGGGCGGAGCTGGCATCCTTGGGGTTCATGCCGGCGATGTATTCCTGAAGATTGTTCAGTCCGTCGCCGTCGGCGTCGTCGCCAGCGCGGGATTTGTCGGTGGCGCGCGGGTCGGAGTGGCCAAAAGAAGTTGTCATCCAAGCGTCTGGAATGCCGTCGGACGGTGAGTCGGAATCGTGATTGAAAGAAACCACCCTCACATTCACATAGGGCGAAGCATTCGTCCCATCGGAAAAGCGCGCATAAATAATGTCGTAATAGGATAACGTGGCCGGATCAATTCGCGAGGAGTCGGAAAAATTGGGGCAATTGTATTTGATGATAAAACCGGAAGAATTGGTGAAAGTCCCGTTAATGGTGGACCGGTTCGTGAGACTCAAAGCGAGATTGGTTGCTTGAAGGGAATAACCGCGCAGTTCAATTTGATTGACGCCGGGAAAATTCGTCTGGATCCCCGCCGTGGTGATATCCATGACGCGCGGATAAGTATAAGGCGGCGTGTTCAACGGATGCACCCGGCGGACGACATTGGTGTCGTAGTTGTTCAAGGTGGCGCCGCGGCCGTCCTCATGCGCCTGAAAATACATGATGGAATTGGCCAGCACCGGGTCGTTGGTGACGATGTTGCTGGAATGTGCCAGGCCGATGACGTGGCCGATTTCGTGCGTGAGCACCTCGGTGAACGTGGACAGCGTCTGCATGACGGTGTTGGTGTGCTTGAGCACCACGTAACCGCAAAAGCCCTTGTTGAATTCCATGCCGGCGACGTTTCCGCCCGGTCCCCAGTTCGCATTGGCCAGCAGGCCGACACTGAAATAACTGCCGCCCTCACCCAAAATGTTGCCTGCCGGAATGAAATTGTAGAAGTCATGAAGCTGGATGCGGAACACGCCGTCAAAGTTGGTGATGGTCGGCGAGGCCTGGCCGAAATTGTTTGTCCCCGCGAAAATGAACTTAAAACTGCTGGCCGAAGCCCAAGCGGCAAAGGCATTGCTCACGGCGGTCAATGCCTGTGCCGTCGTGATGCCGGCGGGCAGATAAGTGGCGTCCACGAGGTAAGGAATGGGTTCGCCACGATCCGGCGTGGAAAATCGCGACGGCACGCCGGAACCGTCCGCCAGCAATCCATTTGTGCTGCCGACGCCGTTGTTGTCGCCGCTTGGCGCAATCGTGGAACCGGCTGGAAAAACGCCGGCCGTCTGGTCGGTGACATCCAAACCGGGCAGCTTTCCCAAATTGCTTTTACCGCGGAGTGTGTTGAGAAAATTCTCGTTTTGCGGGATCCAAGCGCCGCCGGCGGAACGGTGCAACGGAACGACACCTGCATCCGCTTGGTCGGCAAACAAGGTGTCGTCATTCCGGCGCGCGGCGAACAGCACGCATTCCTCGCCCACCTTGAACCGCGGCGAGAGATCGTCAAAATTTCCAACGCCGTCCACTTCACCGCCGCGATGCACCAACTGAATCACCGGCGGCAGTCTGCCCTTGAACGTCTCGTCCACGCGCAGAAGGGTGCGGGTGTAAATCATGCCGTCCGCGGAATTCTTGAACGACCGGATTTCGAGGACGGTTCCCCGGAAAACCGCGCCCGCCGACTGAAGATGTTGTTCCAGCGTCATGGGCACGACCTGTGACGCGTCAGCAAACACGATGGCCGCGAAGAAACCAGCCAATGAAAGCAGGAATCGGATTCGCTTCATGCGGTGAACCATAATGTCTCGGTCGCGCAAATTCAACTGGCCGGATGAATTATCGTCAGTCAGAGGCAAACAACGTGGCGATGACGAATTGGAATTCGGGAATCAGGTTTTCCGTCAGCACTTCGCTGCCGGCCAGGATGCCCTTGAGCTTCAGCCCCCATTCCGTGCTGTGGTAAATTTCCACGTTGTCGTAGCGCGGATCCACCATCCACAGCCGCGGCACGCGGATGTTTTCGTAAAGCTCCTTTTTGACGACGGTGTCGGCGCGGTGATCTTCGCGGCTGATGATTTCCACCGCCAGCCAGAGTTTGCCGGTGGCCACGGTCACGAGCGCGAGGTCGGGGCAGATGGCCGTGGAACGGGAAACCTGGATGCGGGTGCGCGGCGCGAGCAATTGGGTGCCGGCCAGATTTGCCACGCTGGCGGTCATCGCCGCGTGCAGGCGGTCGCAAATGATTTCATGCCGCCCGCCCGGCGCGGAACGCGGGAACGACGCGCCGTCAAGAATCTCCTCATAGGGCCGGCTCATGGGCTTAAGCAAAGCACCGATTGGCGCCGGCGGCAAGCCGTGTTTTTCCTTCAAAACAAGCTTGCCAAGCGGCGCGCGGATGGCTAATCTCCACGTTCTTTTGAAACATTTATGTCAGTAAAAATTCGCATGAAGCGTGTCGGGGCCAAGAATTCCCCGTATTTTCGCATTGTGGTGGCCGACAGCCGCAGTCCGCGCGATGGCAAGTTCATCGAGGAAATCGGCTCGTATCAGCCGATGAAGAAGGGCGACAATTTCACCCTGAACCTCGACCGCGCCAAATACTGGGTCAGCAAGGGCGCGCAGCCGAGCGACACCGTGGCCAGCTTCATCAAGAAGGCGGGCAAGGCGGCGCCGGCGGCGGCTTGATTTGATTTTTCGCGATGCAGGAGTTTCTGGAATATGTCGTCAAAGGACTCGTGCAGCACCCGGACGCCGTGAGCGTCACGCCGGTGGAACGCGCGGGCATGACGGTTTATGAACTGCGCCTGGATCCGTCGGACGTGGGCAAAATCATCGGCCGGCAGGGCATGACGATCAACGCCATCCGATCGCTCCTGCTCGCCGGCAGCGCGAAGAAGGGGCTGCGCTGCTCGGTGGAAATTGTCGAGGACAAGAAATAAGTTGTACCTCGTCGTCGTCCTCGTTCCCGTGCGTGCATCGAATCGGGAGGACGAGGACGAGAACGTGCAAAAGTGAAAATTGACGTGCTGACCTTGTTCCCGGCGATGTTCGCCGGGCCGCTTGATGAAAGCATCATCATGCGGGCGCGCAAAAAGGGGTTGCTGGATTTGAAAATCCACGACCTGCGCGACTGGACGCACGACCGGCACCGGACGGTGGACGACAAGCCGTTCGGCGGCGGGCCGGGGATGCTGATGAAGCCGGAACCGCTCTTTGAAGCGGTGGAAAGTTTGAGGCGCGAAGAGACGAAGGTGATTTTGCTTTCGCCGTCGGGGCGGAAGTTCGACCAGGCCATCGCGCGGGAACTGGCGGAGGAGAAAGATTTGCTGCTCGTCACCGGCCATTACGAGGGCTTTGACGAGCGGGTGCGGGAAGCGCTGGCGGACGACGAGTTGTCCATCGGCGATTATGTGCTGACGAACGGCGCGCTGCCCGCGATGGTGGTGATTGACGCGGTGACGCGGCTGCTGCCCGGAGTGCTGGGCGACGACGAAAGTTCGCAGCGACGAGTCGTTCAGCCACGGGCTGCTGGAATATCCGCAATACACGCGGCCGGCGGAATTTCGCGGGATGAAGGTGCCGGACGTTTTGGTGTCCGGCAACCACGCCGAGATTGAGAAATGGCGGCGCGAACAGGCGAAGTTGCGGACGAAAGAACAGCGACCGGATTTGATGAAATGAATTGATGGTAATGGATGTTGGGTGATGAAATACAGCGAGATCAACGCATCACTTATCACCAGTCAGAAATGACATTTATGAACCAGGCATTACAAGACAAAATTGAATCGGAACAATATCGCAAAGACGACGCCAAGTTTGGCGTGGGCGATTCGGTGAAGGTGCATACCAAGGTCGTGGAAGGCGACAAGGAGCGCATCCAGATTTTCGCGGGCGTGGTCATCGGCAAACGCGGCCGCGGCCTGAACGAAACGTTCACCGTCCGCCGCATCAGCTACGGCGAAGGCGTGGAGCGCATTTTCCCGCTGCACTCGCCGCGCGTGGACAAGATTGAAGTCGAGCGCCAGGGCGCGGTGCGCCGCGCCAAGCTCACCTACCTGCGCAAACGCCTCGGCAAGGGCGCGACGCTGGTGAATGAAAAGCAGGAAAAAGCCGTGCCCGTGACCGCGCCCGCGCCGGCAAAGTAATTCCGCGATCCATTTCATGAAGGCGGGGCGAATGCTCCGCCATTTTTATTCAAGAATTTTCCGCAGGGCAGTTTCGATAAATTTCCAGGGCATTTGCGCCGAAGCAAACAAGCATCACCTTTTCCACCGACTGGTTCCGTTCCAGAAACGTTTTCGTCTCGCGCACGGCAATCCGCGCCGCGCGGTCCACGGGAAAGCCATAAACGCCGGTGCTGATGGCCGGGAAGGCGACGGTCTTGATGCCGTGCTGCTCCACCAGCGCGAAGCAACTGCGATAGCAGCTTGCCAGCAATTCATCCTCGCCGCTGATTGCCGTCCGTGCCAGACCGGGCCGACGGTGTGAATGACCCATTTGGCGGGCAGTTTGTAGCCGCGCGTGATTTTGGCCTGGCCGGTGGCGCAGCCGCCAAGCGTCCGGCATTCCGCCAGCAATTCCGGCCCGGCGGCGCGGTGAATCGCGCCGTCCACGCCGCCGCCGCCGAGCAGCGTCGTGTTGGCGGCGTTCACGATCGCCTCCACGCGTTGTTGCGTGATGTCACCGGCAACGACAGCGATGCGACTGGTGACAGATTCACCGGCCATACATTTCAGAGATGATTCGCCGTGTCGGCCACGCCGACGACGATTTCCTTGCGCACCTTCAAATCGCGGATGCGGACGTAATCGCTGTTTTCAAGTTGCACGACGTTCGCCGCCTTCAATTCCTGCGCGCGTTTGAATTGCTTGTCCGGCTTCACCGCCGTGAGCGGATATTCCACGGCGTAACCGGCGGCGCGCAAATCCTGGACCAGCTTGAGCGATTGCGGGCGCAGCGCTTCATCCTCGATCAGGACGAAAACGTCCGTGCTGGAATCGAATTTCGGCAGCAGGCCGCGCGCCTTGAGCAGTTCCAGCAGCACCACGTCGCCCATGCCGAAGCCGAGCGCGGGCAAATCCACCTTGCCGCCGCTGATGAGCTTGACGAGATTGTCGTAGCGCCCGCCGCCGGCGATGGCGCGGAACTCGCCCTTGGCGTCAAACGCCTCGAACACGACGCCGGTGTAATACGCCAGCCCGCGGATGACGTGATAATCCACCTTCACGAAATTCTTCAGCCCGCGCGCGGCGAGATTTTGCAAGATGTTTTCCAGTTCCGCCGTCGGCTTGCCGGATTCGATGAATTGCTTCACGTCGGCCAGGGAAAATCCGAGCGCGGCCAGTTTCTTGTCCGATTCCTCCGGCGGTGTGCGCTCCAGCTTGTCAATCGTCTGGAAAAATTCGTATTCGGCGGTCCCGCTTTCGTTCTTCGGTTTCCCGTTTTGGTAAAATTCCTGCCACGCGTTGCGGCTGCTCAAGCGGATGACGAAATCCTTTTCGGTCAGGCCGAACGACGCGCAGCGTGTCAATCAGCAGCGCGATCAATTCCGCGTCCGCCGCCGGGTCGTTCTCGCCGATCAAGTCGGCGTTGAACTGGAAATGTTCGCGCAGCCGGCCTTTCTGCTGGCGTTCGTAGCGGAAGAGCTGCGGGATGGCGAACCACTTGACGGGCTTTTTGTAATTGCGCTCGTGCGCGGCGACCATGCGGGCGAGCGTCGGCGTCATTTCCGGCCGCAGCGCGACGTGCCGGTCACCCTTGTCCTTGAAATTGAAAAGTTGCTTGACGATTTCCTCGCCGCTTTTGGTGGTGAACAGTTCGAGCGATTCGAGCGGCGGGCCGTCGTATTCGCGGAAACCGTAGCGCCGGGCGGTTTCGCGCCATTTGTCGAAAATGAACTGGCGCGCGTCGGCGCTCCACACGTCGGTGTGCGGAATGGGTTCGGGATAGAAATCGCGGAATCCGGGCAATCGTTCCATGGCCTCGAAATTAAGGCACGCGCCGCGAAAAGAGAAGACGAATCGGGAATCTGGCCGGGCTGCCGGGCTACAGCATGACCTCCGGCCCGGAAGCGGCGACCCGCCGCTTCCCCGGCTTTGCTCCCCGCCTCAAGGGTGCTTACGCCTTGGGCGTGAGCTTGAGGACCTCAATGCGCATTTCCTTGCCGGCCTTGAATTTCACGGTGGCGCGGGCGGGAATGGGCACGTCGGTCTCCGGCTTGTTGGGATTGCGGCCGACGCGCGCCTTGCGGACTTTGATCTCGAAGACGCCGAAGTTGCGCAACTCCACCTTGTCGCCCTTGGCGAGCGACTCGGCGATGTAATCCAGCGTTTTTTGCACCACGTCAAAAACCTGCTGCTGGGTGAGGCCGTTTTCCGCGCTGATGCGGATGACGAGGTCGCGTTTGGTCAGGGTCATGGTTGTTTATGTTTGGGTTTTGATGTTAATTTACTGAACAATGCGGACTGTCCAAAAATCACTGGCCAGGCTGGCGTCGGTCACGTAGGCGTAAGGCAATGTGAAATAACCCTTCATGCCCCAGCGGGTCGCCCCATGAATTGCGGACGATGAACCACTGCTTCGCGTCATCATAGCCGACGCCGGCCACCGCGTGGCCGCCGATGACGGCCTCGCCGGCTCCGGGCAGACGGGCGTGGCCGGTCTTCGCCACCTGCGCGCTTTCAAAGCTTTCATAAACGCGTGAACCCAAATACAAACGGATAACCCGACGCAAGGCAACCCTTCAATTGGCTCAACGTCTGCGCCACGCGCTGATACGACACCACCTTGTATTTGAGCGCGTCCGCGTAGCATGCCTTCGGCGGCTTGGTTTTGAATTTGGCGATGACATACGGCCATTCCGCCTCCGGGCAGTCGCCCTGCTTGGCGACGCTTTTGATGCCGTCGCGGATTTGCGCGCCGCTGTCCGAATCCACCGAGTGCTCCATGACGCGTTCGTTGTAATAAATGAACAAACGCGACGGCGTGAAATCGGCGCAGTTTTTGTTTCAGCCGGTCAAATTCAATCGCGCCGGCGATGGCGTTGGCGGTGCAACTGCCGAGCTGGCCCTGATCATAAACCGGCGGACATTGCGGGCGCAGGTCAGTCTTGGCAGGCAGCACGCCGCGCCACTTCCACCGGCGCGGCGTAGAGCTGGTCGCGGTGATCCGGCAAATCCGGCAGCCAACCAAAGCGAGACACACGAAAGACCATGGCTCCCTGTTATCAAATCCAAAAGGAATTGTCCATGAAAATCAGCTATCCTTTTGTTCCCGCCCCAACACGAAAATCAGCTATTCTAACCGGTATGCCGGCATGGGTTTAGCATTGCGCTGTTCCTGCGCGGATGAGACTGCCCGTAATCTCGCGCACATTTTGGATTTTCTTCCGGTCCATGAATTCACGGATGCCGGCGATGACCTGCAATGCCGTCTGCGGTTCGTAAAAATTCGCCGTGCCCACCGCCACCGCCGTCGCGCCGGCCATGAGAAATTCAATCGCGTCATCCGCGTTCTGGATGCCGCCCATGCCGATGATGGGAATCTTCACCGCCTGTGCCGCGTCCCAGACCAATTTGACGGCAATCGGCTTGATGGCCGGGCCGGTGAGGCCGCCGGTGACGTTTGCCAGCTTCGGCTTGCGCGTCTCGATGTCAATCGCCATCGCCGGATAGCTGTTCGTGACCGCCAGCGCGTCGCTGCCGGCATCCTCCGCCGCTTTGGCGAACGGCGCGATGCTCACGACGTTCGGACTCATTTTGGTGATGAGCGGCAGCTTGGTTGCCTTGCGGCACGCGGCCACGACCTGCGCGAGCAATTTCAAATCCGTCCCGAATTGCGCGCCGCCTTCCTTGATGTTCGGGCAGGAGACGTTCAACTCCAGCGCGCCAACGCCGCCGAGCGCGTCGAACCGCCGCGCGACCTCGGCGTATTCCTCGACGGTTGTGCCCCAGATGTTGATGATCGTCGGCACTTTCAGTTCCCGCAGAAACGGCCAGTATTTCTTGATGAAGCCGTCCACGCCCGGCCCTTGCAGGCCGATGGCATTGAGCATTCCGCTGGCGACCTCGGCGGTGCGCGGCGTGGGATTGCCGCGGACGGGATTCAGCCGGATGCCCTTGACCGTGACCGCGCCGAGCTGGTTCAGGTCAATCAACCGCGCGTATTCCGCGCCGTAACCGAACGTGCCGGACGCCACCGTCACCGGATTTTGCATCCGCATCTTGCCGATTTGGACGGTCGGGTTGATTTCCGCGCCCGGCTTCGGGACCCTGGACTTTGGATTTTGGACTTTGGACTTCACTTGGCCAAAACCTAGCCATTTATCAATCGCGACTCAATTCGCAAAAAAGTGAAATGAAATTTGCGCCCGTCCCCTGAAAAGGCCCGGAAATCCTCCGCAAAAAATGGTGAGAGAAAAGCAAGCGGCGGGTTGCCGTTCTATCGCCACTTCGAGGAGACTCTCACCGGAGTTGGCATGAAATCGTCAGACAGAAATTTCACAACTGCGCCTTTGCATCGCAGCGCGGGGGACCTTTTTATCAAAAACCGCCTTCCTGGCCGCCGTTGCCCCGGTTTTGACAACGGCTGCGCCGGCTCCGAAATCCGCTGCCCCGTTTTCAAAAGCCTTTGCCCTGAATCTAAAACCACCTGCGCCGATTTCGTGGATATTTGCGCCGGATTCGACAGTCACTGCGCCGATTTTCAATGCGCCTGCCCCGAATTCGCGAGCCGTTGCCCCGGCCATTTCCGGTTTTGCCCCGAATTTCAAACCCTTGCCCCGGTTTTGAAAGCCGTTGCCCCGATTTCTGGAGCGCCGCGCCCGTTTCGTAATCTGCTGCCGCAAAGCAAGTTAGATATGGACTGCGGCGACATGTCGCCGCTTTCAAAGCGCGGACACGTCCGCGCACTCCAAAGCCAAATTTTCAACCTTCAATCATCAACCTTGAACTAACATGAACACCAAACGCCCGCACATTCCCGTTCCCATCATCACCCACAACGGCGGACTCATCATCGCCGCCGGCAAGGCGCATCCTGAAATCGCCCTGCGGCTGGGTGACCCCTACCTTGTCGCCGCCGACACGCTCTGCCAGAAAGTCACCGGCGACGTCACCGGCCAGAAAACCGCCAAAGGCGAACTCGGCAACCTGACCGTTGCGCAAATCAAGAATTTGAACATCCTCCACCAGTGCATGGCGCAGGCGGCCAAGACCGGGAAACTGGCCTTTCCCGGCCAGACCGTTAAGCTCCATGCCGATTTCAAACCGGCGCGCATGAGCACAACGATCTCGGCTCCTATCTGGGCCGCGTGGACATCGTGCTCGGCTCGGTGAACGATGCCGCGAACCTGGCCGCGCTCAAACTCAAGGGCTGGACGGATGCCGAGACCACCACCTTTCAAACCGCCCGCGACGCCTTTGGGCCGGCCGAACAATACCGGGTCCATTCCATCAGCGGCGCGAAGGACACCACCACGCAAAAGAACGCCGACGCCGCCACGCTTTACGAAAACATTTTGACCATTCAAAACGCCGCCGATTTGCAATGGCCGGCGAGCGACCCGGCCAACGCCGGCGTGCGCGGCGAATTTCTGCTCGGCGTCTTCCCGCCCGACCACGGCGGGAACCATGCGCCGACGCCCGCGCCGCCCGCACCAACAAAGCCTTGAACCGGAGCAAAACCAAATGCAAATAGAAACGAGAAACTGAAAAAAACAACACCATGAAAACAACCACGAAGAACACATTGGAACACCCCGCGGACCACACCTCGAACGGGATCAACGCGCAGGCGCGCGGCATCCTGGCTATATGGAAGGCCAACCGCGAGTTCCGAATGCAGGACATCCAGTTCGAGGACTTCGAGAAACTGGCGTCCGAATACGGCGCGCTGCTGGAAAAGATCGAGACCGGCGCCCGCGCAATGCATGAGTTGCGGGTGACCCGCAACAAACTGGAGCCAAAAGTGGAGAAATGGAGCAGCCGCGCCCGCAGCGGGATGCGGGGCTATTTTGGCCCCAAGAGTTCCGAGTATCGCCGCGTTAGGCTTGCCCAGTCCAAAACGCCGGCCCCCAAAGCCAGGAAGCCGGCTCCGGTTACGCCGGGCGAATGAGCGGCATTCCAGACGTAGCGGCGGCCCGGCAGGGCGTGCAAACCGGGACGGAATTTAGATGGGGGCTTCCCCAAATCACCTGCCGCGAATCAAACACCGGCCCTTCCGTGCAGGTGCGCTGGTATTCCCAGCCGTCGCTGGTCTTGACCGGAATCACGCAGGTCAGGCAGACGCCGACGCCGCAGCACATGTGCTCATCCATCGAAAGCTCCGCGGGCACGTTGAAATCCTCCGCGATCTTGCCGACGGCTTTCAACATCCCCGTCGGGCCGCAGGCAAACATCTTCCGGTGGGGCACTTTTCAGTTCCGAGTTCTTTCAGCAACAATTCTGTGACCAACTCCTTTTTCGCCGTGGCTGCCGTCCTCGGTCGTCACGCGCACATCCCAGCCGAGCGCGGCAAATTCCTTTTCACACAAAATGTCCACGCGCTTCCGTCCGCCGACAAAGACGATTCCTTTCTGCGGCGAGCGTTGCGCCAGCAAATACATCGCCGCCATGCCGTAGCCGCCGGCGACGAGCAGCGGCGTTTCGCCGCCGGGTTTCGGCACGGTGAAGCCGTGGCCGAGCGGCGCGATGACGCTGATTTCCTCGCCGGCCCGCATCCGAGCCAGCGCGTCGGTGCCTTTGCCGACGGTTTTGTAGAGAATGGAAACCGTGTCGCCCGCCACCTGGAAAATGCTGAACGGCCGGCGGAGCAATGCGTCCTTGAGCGGTGTCACGCGCACATGGGCGAACTGTCCAGGCTGGATGAGCGGCGCGATTTGCGGCGCGGACAGGACGAGCCGGAAATAGGATTCGGTGTCGTGCTCGTTGGAAACGATCTGGACGATTTGCTCAAGCATTGGCTGGAAAACCTAATGACTAAACCCGAATGACGAAAGAACTTTCAAATGACGAATGATAAAAGGCGAGATTAGAGTTTGGGAATTGGTGGTTCTTGAGTCATTCGGAATTAGGAATTGGTCATTTCCCAAAGTTCACTTCCTTGCCATCAATAGGAGCAGCGGTTCGCCCGGCACCTCGACAGATCTTTTTGTATGTCGCCAGGGCCAGCAACGGCCAGGCGTTGCGATAGATGTCGTATTTCAAGTAAAACACCTTCGGGAAACCCGTGCCGGTCGTCTCGTCCTCGCGTCCACGAGCCGTCGGGATTTTGCGTGCGGATGAGATATTCGATGCCGCGCTTCAATGCGGGATTGTCCGGGTCGTCGAAGGCGCACAGGCCCATGACGGCCCACGCGGTTTGCGAAGCGGTGCTTGGTCCCTGGCCCTTGAAAACCGGATCGTCGTAGGTGTTGCAGCGCTCGCCCCAGCCGCCGTCGGGGCGCTGGACGCTTTCGAGCCAGGCGCGGCCGCGTTGGAGCCAGTCTTCGTTCATGTTCAGCTTCAAGGCGCGCATTCCGCGCAAGACCTGCCAGGTGCCGTAGATGTAATTGACCCCCCAGCGGCCATACCACGAGCCGTCGGGTTCCTGATGCGATTTGACAAAATCGAGCGCCTCGCGGATCTGGCGATGGTTTCGGTCCCAATTTTCGTAGCCGAGCAATTCCAGGATGCGCGCGGTGATGTCGGCGCATTCCGGGTCGAGCATGGCGTTGTGGTCGGCGAAGGGGACTTTCTCCAAAATGTTCTTGGTGCAATCCTTGTCAAACGCCGCCCAGCCACCGTCCTTGCACTGGAAGGTCATCATCCATTTTAGGCCGCGCTGGAAACATTCGTCGCGCCGTTTGGGGTCGTCCGTCGGAATCCTGCGCAACGCCAGCAGCACCATGGCCGTGTCGTCCACGTCCGGGTTCCATTTGTTGTTGAACTCAAACACCCAGCCGCTCGGTTCGACCTTTGCGGGGTTCTTGTGGATCCAATCGCCGGCAAAACGGATTTCGCGGTCCATCATCCATTCGACGCCGCGTTTGAGCGCCGGGTGGCTCTCCGGGATGCCGGATTCGTGCAGGCAAATGGCGACGATGGCCGTGTCCCAGACCGGCGAGAAACACGGCTCGATACGCACGTCGTGCTCGGTCTCGTGCTCGAGCTTTTTCAACTCGTGGGCGGCCCGGACGACTTCCGGATGGTCATCCGGGTAACCCAGCGCCTTCAAGGCGATGAGCGAGTTCAGCATCGCCGGAAAGATGGCCGCCAAGCCGTCGCTGCCTTCAAACCGTTCCAGCATCCAATGCTCGCATTTTTTCAGCGCGGCGCGGCGGAACGGATGGATTTTATGCTCGGCAAACCACTCCGCCAGCTTGTGCAGCCGATCCAGCCACAGGAAGAAGTTGCGCCAGGAAATCTTTTCCGGGTCCGGCGCCTGCGCAAGGTCGCGCTCGTGGATGCCTTCGGGAAACAACTCGTCCAGATCCACATCCACCGGGCGGGTGGGTTTGAAATGGTTGATGATGGCCAGCGGCACGAGCATGCCGCGCGACCAGTTGCTCATGTCCCAGAAATTGACGTGGAACCATTTGCCGATGAACAGCACCTCGCACGGGATGGTCGGCACGTATTCCCACGGGAACAGGCCGATGAGCGCGAGGTAAAGTTTGGAAAAGGTGTTCATGCGCGGCACGCCGCCGAAATGCAGCGCCACTTCGCGCGCCTTGAGCATCCGTGGGTCGGTCACCGGCACGCCGGCCAGCTTGAGTGCGAGATACGCCTTGATGGTGGCGTTCACCTCCGAGGGGCCGCCGTAGTAAATGTTCCAGCCGCCGTCCGGCAATTGCATGGAGAAGAGGTGATTGACGGCCTTGCGCTGCCATTCCCGGTCCACCTTGCCGTTCCAGTGATGATAAATCAACGTGTCGGAGACGAGCGTGGAATCCACCATCAACTCGCCGTTCCAATAGCCTTCGGGCTTTTGCAGGGCCAAAAGGTTTTCCTGCGCCCGCAGGATGGCGGCCTCCAAATCTCCGGCAAACTGCTTTTCGGAAGGGGCCTCCACCAAAGCGGGCGCGGACTGAACCCTCGATGCACTTCCAGTCAACACGCGCATACGATGCAAAATTTCCGGCCGGTTTGAAAAGCGTTTAATCAATTTACGATTGATGATTGATGATTTATGATTTGGCCGCGTCGCCGGATGCGCCGATCTCCGAATCGGCGCGTTGGAAAATGTAACAGCGGCTTCGCGCCGAATCGGAGTTCGGCGTTCCGTGTTGCGCCCGTTCAATCATAAATCGTGACTTATAAATCATAAATGGCTTTGAAGTTCTGGAAATACCACGCGCTGGGCAACGACTACATCGTCCTTGACCCGGAGGACTTGCCGTCGCCGCTCACGGTGGAGCAGGTGAGGACCATCTGCCACCGCAATTTCGGCGTCGGCTCGGACGGCATCCTGCTCGGACCGCTGCCGGCCAAGGACGCGAAATGCGCGCTCAAGATTTACAATCCCGACGGCAGCGAGGCCGAGAAAAGCGGCAACGGCCTGCGCATCTTCTCGCGCCATTTATGGGACCGGAAAATGGTCGGCGGCGAGGAATTCGCCATTCAGACGGCGGGCGGCATCGTGCGCTCGACCGTTTTTGACGGCGGCAAATCCGTCCGCGTCGAGATGGGCAGCGTCAGCTTTTGGAGCGACAAAATTCCAGTCGCTGGACCGCAACGCGAAGTGCTGAATGAAAGAATTTCCGTCGGCGGACGCGAGTTCACGTATTGCGCCGCGACCATTGGCAATCCGCACTGCGTCGTCGTGGCGGCGACGTCCTCGTCGCCCGATGCGGCGGGGCGCCGCAGCCACATGGAAATCGGCGCGGAGCTGGCAAAGGAATTTGGCCCGCTGCTGGAGACGCACACGAATTTTCCGAACCGCACCAACGTCCAGTTCCTGAAGGTCCTCGACCGCGCGAACATCCGCATCGAGATTTGGGAGCGCGGCGCGGGCTACACGCTGGCGAGCGGCAGCAGCAGCAGCGCGGCGGCGGCCGTGGCGCACAAACTTGGATTGGTGGACCGTGAACATTTCCGTCCACATGCCCGGCGGGGTCATCCAAATTGAAATCGGCGACGGATTTTCCATCCGCATGACCGGCCCGGTGACGAAAGTCGCAGAAGGCGTGATGGACAAGGAAATGTTTGCGGGTTGATTTACAATCTGTCCACGTATTAGGCTGTAAATTTCTTCCACAATTCGTTTTTTGCGTAATCTTTGTCATTGCCGGGATAACAAGGTTCTCCGAGGTGGCTAGCGGGTAACACACCGTTGAGAGTGGTGTGAAGGCACGCAATAAGCAAAGCCTCAACTGCCTCAATTTCCTTCGTAGTGCCCTCAAAATGGAACCAGCTCCACGTTATCCCAAGCATGCGAATACCAACCGCGCGCATGGGAACGAAGACGAATTACAATAGGATCCGCACCTTCTGTGGCCTTGCCGACATATACCGGAGTCGTGCCGCGATAGAGAATGTAAATTCCGCGAGCACCCTTGAGGGGTGGAATCTTTCCATTCTTATCATACCAGCCCCTTTCGTTGAGCTTGATGCGTCCATTTTTGGTGACGTCAAATAGATCTTTACGTTCCCAGAATAGCGCATATTTAGTAATCCGTTTGACCTGTTTCACGGCACAAACGTATTTCGCATTTCAGTTGCCGTCCAGCGCTGTTTTGAACCAGTTTCTTCCGCCTTGTTTCGGAGGTTCGGGTTGTTAAAATTTGCGCATCGAACCGCGTCGCACAATTCCAGGTTTTCAATCCGAAGTCACATGGGTTTTGCTCGTTCTGGCTGTGGCGTGGGTCGCCGTCTGTTTTCGATTGGGAGCCCTGCCGCTGGAGCAGCCGGACGAGGGCCGAAATGCCGAAGTGGCGCGCGAAATGAAAGAGTCGGGCGCGTGGCTGGCGCCCACCTACAACGGCATCGCTTATCTCGACAAACCGGCCTTTTACTTCAAGGCCGTCGCCCTCTCGCTGGCGATGTTCGGTGATTCTGAAACCGCCGCGCGCATTCCTTCCGCCGTCTTTGGCATCGGGCTGCTGGCGCTGGTTTACTTTTTCTGCCGGCGCGAATACGGCGTCCGCTGCGCCGCCCTCGCCGCCATCGTGCTGGCCACCACGCCGCTGTTTCTGGTGAATGCCCGGACCGTGATTTTCGACATCGCACTTTGTTTTTTCGTGGTGTCGGCCATTTTCGCCGGCTACCGGGCGGAGGAATCGGAAGGAAGCGCGCGACGCAACTGGTATCTCCTCGGCGCGGCGGCCGCCGGTTTTGCCACGTTGGTGAAAGGGCCGGTTGGTTTCCTGATCCCCATTTTGGTGTTGCTGGTATTCAACCGCGTGCGTGGCGCGGCGCGGAGTTTGGAAACGCCTTTTTGCGCCGCTCAACCTGCTGGTTTTCTTCGGCGTGGTGCTGCCGTGGTTCATCGGGCTTTCGCTGGAGCACCCGGATTTTCCGCATTACGGGCTGGTCGAGGAATCGTTTCACCGCTTCACGACGACGGAATTTCACCGTTCGAAGCCCGTTTTATTTTTACGCGCATCATTGTGATGGGCATGTTTCTGCCGTGGAGCCTGCTGCTGCCGGAAGGCCGCAGTCGCGGCGTGGAAATCCCGGCGGAACTCTGTCACGCGCCGATGTCCTCTGCCTCGTCTGGGCGGTGGTGGTGGTGCTTTTCTTCTCCTGCTCCAAATCAAAAATGCCGGGCTACATCTTGAGCGCGACGGTCGCCTGCGCGATTCTGGTGGCGCGGTTGTTTGACAAGGCGCTGGCGGATCCTGATGGAAAAGCCGCGCGGATCACGCGACGCGCGGCGGTCGGCATTCGCTGCTGGTGTGTCTGGCGGCGATGGCGGCGGTGATTTTCTTCGTCCCGCACACACAACTGCTGGCGCGGCCGCTGGGAATTTCCGTGGCCGAGGCCGCCCAGTTTCAGCCGCACATCATCGCCGCCGAGATCATGCTGCTGCTGTTTGCCGTTATTTGCGTTGCTGGCAGGCTTCAGGACGCAGCGTGAAACTTTGCCTCGCCTGGTTTCGCCCTTTTTCCGTTGCTGTTGGTGAACGTGAATTACCCGATGCTCGAACGTGGTTTTCAACGCCAAGTCGGCGCAGCACACTGGCGCAGCGAGATTGCCCGCGCTGCCGCCGCAAACGGAGCTGGCCTGTCTGGAATGTTTTCCGAGCGGGCTGACATTTTATCTGGGTCGCACGGCCACCTTGATCACGAAGGACGGCGGCGAGTTGACGAGCAATTACATCCTCTTCCGCTTGAAGATCCGAAAATCCGTGGCCGACCAACCTGGTTCGCGGTGTCCGAATTCGACCATTGGCTGGCCGCGCGGAAGCATCCGGTGTTTCTGCTGGCCCGGCAGCAGGACCGGGGCCGGCTTGAGGCGATCGCCGCCGGCACGCGGAGCGATCATCCAGCAATTGACGCCGGTTTATATTGGCGTTCTTTTGCCGTCGTCCTAAATTTTTCGCAATGTGTGGCATTTGCGGCATCGTCAGCGTTTCGGATTGCGCCAGCCGGAATCCGTCCGGCTCTGGACGAACGCGATGCTGCAGGCGCTCTCGCATCGCGGCCCGGACGACACCGGCATCGCCACTTCGGAATCCGCCGTGCTGGGCGCGACCCGCCTGGCCATCCGCGGCGTGCACCGACGGCCACCAACCGATGGTGGACGCGGCCAGCGGCGTGGTGGCGGTCTGCAACGGCGAAATAGACAACCATCGGGAATTGCGCCGCTGGCTGGAAGAACGCGGACGCCCGGTGCAGCAGGCCACCGACGTGGCCGTCATTCCCGGTTTGTATCTGGAACTCGGCGAAGCGTTTGCCAGCCGGCTGACCGGCGCTTTTGCCATCGCCGTCTGGGATCCGCGCCATCAACTGCCTGACTGCTGGTGCGCGACCGGGCGGGCGAACGGCCGCTGTTCTTCACGCAGACCGGCGGGGAAACCATCTTCGCCACCGAGATCGCCGGCATCGTCTCCGGCGGCAAATTGCCCGCGCCGCTTGAATCGAAGACGCCTTGCGGCGTTATTTGCGATTCGGCTATTTTGCCTCGCCCGACACGCCGTTCGCCAACATCCAGAAAGTTCCGCCCGGCGGCATCGTCCAGATTGACCCGCAAGGCGTCCGCCATTCGCGATATTGGCGCTGGAACAACGTCGAGGCCGCGAAGCAACGTCCGTCGCTCGATTCATTTGACCGCGTGTTCCGGGAAGCCGTCCGGCGGCAAAGCGACGTGGACGTGGACTTCGCGGTTTTCTTGAGCGGCGGCGTTGATTCGTCGCTCGTTTCGGCGGTCACGCGGTCGTTGCATCCCGAACGTCCGTTGAAGGCCTACACGTTGCGCTTCGAGGAGGAATCGTTCGACGAAGGCGACTTTGCCGCGGACGTCGCCCGCGATGTTGAAAATGGAACCGGTGACCGTCTGGGTTCGCCCGGAGGATTTTCGCGGCGGATTGTCGTCGCTCATCCAGATGGTCGGCGAACCGCTGGCGGATCCGGCGTGGCTGCCCACGGCGTTGCTGGCGCAACGGGCGGCGCAGGATGTGCGGATGGCGCTGGTGGGCGAGGGCGCGGATGAACTGTTCGGCGGTTATCCGACTTATCTCGGCGCGGGCATCGCCGAGCGATACGGCCGGCTGCCGCGTGGCTGCGGTCGGCCTTCCGCCGCTTCATCGAATCGCGTCCGCCCGACGACAAAAAAGTCACGCGTCTCCTATCTGCTCAAGCGGTTTGTGCAGGGCGCGGAACTGGACGGCATGGCCCGCCACCAGCTTTGGACCTCCAACATCACCGCCGGAAATTCTGGCGCGGCTGGGCGTGCCGCCGCCGTCCGCGCGCGGCGACGATTCCATCAGCGGCGCGCTGCTCGACCGCGTGCAACGCTGGGATCTGGAAGGTTCGCTTGCCGAGGGACTGCTGACCAAGGCCGACCGCGCCAGCATGAGTTCCGCGCTGGAACTGCGCGCGCCGTTTTTGGACGAAGCGGTCATGGCCTTTGCCGCGACGCTGCCGGCTGACGGAACGTGTGCGCGGTTTTGCCACCAAGGTTTTCTTGAAACGCTACGCCTTGCGTTACCTGCCCAAATCCATCGTGTATCGCCGCAAACGCGGTCTGTCCGTGCCCGTCGGCCGCTGGCTGCGCGGCCCGCTGCGGGACTGGGCGGCGGCCGCGCTGGGCAACCGGCGCTTTGAATCAGGCTCGGCATCCGCAACCCGGCCGCGTTGGAATTGTTGGACGAACATTGCCGCCGCCAGGCCGATCACGCCCGGACGCTGTGGACGCTGATTGTGTTGAGCGAATGGCTGGACTGGGCGGCCAAGGAAACGAACGCCTTGAAGCAAAATTCCGCGGTTGGAAAAGGCGCGGAAGAATAGAAACCACGGAGGCACGCGGATAAACCCAGCCGGCTGCGGCCGCAACCAAGTCATTTGGACTGCGGCGGCAGAGCGCAGCGGCGACGCCGCTTTCGAGTGCCGGAAGATTACGGTTTGTTCGCGCGTCGTGCAAAAGCGGCGTGGCGCTTCGCTTCCCGCCGCAGTCCAAACATTTCGTCAACGATGCGCGAACTCCCGTCAGTCAGGAAACATCCTGTTGACGGCGGATTGCGCCATCGGCCTCCATTTTGGCGACGAGCGGGAAAATGTCGCGTTGCAGGCAGAACGCCACGTCGTCGCGCAATTCGGGAATCGCCAGCAACCGCCGCGCGTTTTCCGAATTGCTGATCGCCGCCGCCAGATCGTCCTTCGCCTGCGCCCAGGCGCGCCGGGCGATTTGCGCCGAATCAGAAAGCTGTGGAGTGCGCCGACATGTCGGCGCTTTGGAAAGCGGTGACATGTCACCGCGCTCCAGATCCGTCCCGTCCAGCAATTCACACAGCGCGCCCGCCGCCAGCACGTCTTCCATCCGCCGTTCGTTCGCGCGTGCCGGCGCAGACCAGCAGCACTTCCGCGGGCTGCAGCTTGCGGATGAATTCCGCCGTCGCGCCGAGATTCAAAAAGGAGGCGGCCAGAACCGTCTTCGCGCCCGCGCAGGCGCGCAAGGCGCGCGTGCCGTTGGTGGTCGTGGAGACCATCGTTTTGCCGCGCACCTTTTCCGGCGTGTATTCGCGCGGTGAATTGCCGAAATCGAAATCAATGCCGCCGGTCTGGGCGGCGCGGATTCTCACGCCGTCGCGCTCGCCGCCGAGCAAAATGGTTTCCGCTTTCTGCTTTTTGCTTTCCGCTTTTTGAATGTCCAGCGCCTCGGAAATTTCGCCGACGGGGATGATGGCCTTTCGCGCCGTGGTGCAGCGCGGTGACGAACGTGCTGGTGGCGCGCAGCACGTCGAACACGACGCACACGGTCTCGCGCAAATCGCGTTGGGCGAGCGCGGGCAATTCCGCCGGCGTCAGGATGACTTCAATTTTCATTTTGGGTCTCGCGAAGGAAGTGAAGTTGGCGAAGGAACGTTCAGCCTGTCCTCATGTTAGGCCACGATCTCATGGTCTCGACAGAAACAAACATAAAAGGAGAACGGCTGCAAATAAAACGCAGCGATAGCCCCAGCGATAAAATGCTCGTCTGCTCTCTGGAACTGCTCGGCTCCCAAACGTCAAGAATCGCCGCTGTTGATACAGTGGGAGCTTGGCGTAAAATATCAGAGAAATGCCAACGGCGGCGACAACCAAACCGATGCCGCAACACCAAATCCAAGGCGTGCCGCTCAGTCTCGCGATAAAGCTGAGAACCACTGACGTGAGAATGCCAATGATGGCGATAGACAAAAACCACCAATGCTCAAGGAAGGTCTGCAAACCGTTGCTTTTGCTTCGATAGTCCATAGTGGTCTAACTAGATAATCCGCGGCCGGCTATTCAACGTGTCCGTTGCCGGGTTCAGCCTGTCCTGTTTCACGCAGGGAAACGTAATCCGGCGGAACGGGTTGTCCAACACAAATCTGCGTCCGTTCAGCGCGCGGGGCGCACCCACGCATTGTTCTTGTAGCGCAGCCGTCCCCGGCTGCGGGTTCCGGCGGCGTCCCGCCGCCAGGTCCGGCCGTCCGTTGAATTCGCGCACGAGACGCCGCGCGAACCAGCGCATTGTTCTTAACTCCCTCTTCCCGCCCAAGCGGGGAGAGGGCTCGGGTGAGGGGGCCGTCTCCGGTTCCGAGGTCCGGGGAGAGGCCGGTCGTTGAACCAATTTCGATGATGGTTTTTACGTCCGCCCTCATCCTGACCTTCTCCCCCGGGGAGAAGGAACCGTTGGCGGATGGTTTGGATTTACCAATGACTGTCCGGTCAATCCAGCGCATGAACTTACAGGGAGACAGCGGAAGTTTCTCCCTCCCTTCCATCCGATGGAGGAGAGGGAGAAGACAATTCGTCACGGCACGACGATGCTCACCGGCGGGCAGGGGGCGCTTTCGCCGGCGGTGTTCACGGCGGTGATTTGGAAGCTGCCCGTCTTGCCGGTGGGCAGGCCGGCATAGGTATATTCCGGATCCACCGGCCCGGCCACCTCCACAGGATCGGGATCCACACCCATAATTTGTTGATAGGCGCGGTAATGGTCGGCGCGCGCGGAGGACGGCCAGTTGGCATGGACGCAGCCGGGCGCGCCCGCGGTGAGCGTGAGCAGGGCGGGCGATTCGGGCGTGTGGTCGGACGCGGGGCGGGTGAGGCCGAAACTTTCCCAGAGCGGATCGTCGTCGGCCAGCAACTGCGTCAATTCCGTGATCAACCCCCTCATGCGCGTGCGCAGGACCGATTCGGCGGCGTCGCAATCCCGTTTCTTCACGCCGGCATCCTTGTTGCCCTCGTTCACGGCGTCGCGGGCGGCTTTGAGCGCGGCATAAACCGCCGTGGCGCGCGCGGCGGTCACCACGACTTTGGGCGAGGTCACCTCGTATTCGGTATTGTCGGTGAAAAATCCCTCCAGCGATTTGCAAAGGCTGAAACGGTCGTCCTGCCCATCGGGGATGGCGGTGGACTGATTGGGAAAACCGGTGGGCGCCCAGGCGGCATTCCAGGTCTCGCCGAGGTTTTGGGACAGCACGGCGCTGGCGGCTTTGATGAAGAGGCGCGCGGCGGAATCCGCCGTCCGCAAATTGAGATTGAGTTTCGCCAGGGTGCCTTTGGCCGTGTTCCAGGCGTTGAAGGCGGCGCGGGCGGGGTCCAGATCGCCGCGAAAGGCCGCCTCGGTGTTTTGTTTGACTCCGATGTCGTCGCCGTGGGCTTTCAAGCCGTCGGCCATGTCGTCGCCCAATGCCAAAAGTTGGGGCACGGGGTCGGGGAGGGGATTTCCTGCCATATTACTATGTTCCTTTCATGGGTTTGTTGGTTTGGGAGTCAAATTGGACTGAAATGGGCGAAAACGGCCAGCAATCGTGGATTTTGGGTAAAAACCGGGAAAACCTGCGTCCAACGCATGGAATTGGAGACCGACTTGATTTTTTCTTCGTCCAACGCATGGAATTGGAGACCCCGAATTGATTTTTTCTTCGTCCAACGCATGGAATTGAAGCCCCCGGAGGCTTGGAAAGTTGCCAACGCATGGAATTGAAGCCCCCGGAGGCTTGGAAAGTTGCCAACGCATGGAATTGAAGCCCGCGGAGGCTTGGAAAGTCGCCAACGCATGGAATTGAAGCCCGCGGAGGCTCGGAAAGTCGCCAACGCATGGAATTGAGGGAAGAAAAACTCGCGGAAGAGCGCAACGCGACGAATTGCGGGCCGCAAAAGCCGGGCGCGACCGCCGGCGGGGCGTTTGGAGGCCGGCGGAAGCGCGCGGGACGGCGCGGCGGCGATTTGGCCAGGGAAACGACCGCGCAGCCACAGCCTCCCACGCATGGGGCAAGCACAGCCCGTGCGGATGCCTTTCGGCAGACTGCGCGGTCGAAAGAAAAGCCGCGCGATGAAGCCGTTCCACCGCATGGCAAGGAAAAACCCCATGCGAACCCCAGGAACGAATCGCGCGGCTTAAAGCGGCGGGTTGAGACAACAGTCCGGCCGTTGCGGGTGCTCCCGATCCCGGGAGAGCATCCGTTCCGTTCGCGACTGGATTTGCCGCGCAACTGGAATTGCAAGCCATGCGTCTATTAAAATTTGAACGGGGGTGGGACCGCTCTCCCGTTCTTGGCAACCACTGCACATTTTTTGCGCCGCGCGGCGGGTCGTTTTGGGTCGTGCGCGGCGAAAAGTCCGGCGAGATTCCTGGTTCCCGCTGCCGGCACAGAAGAAAACGAGGGCAACAAAGAACTCCGTTTGCTTCGTTTTCTGCTGTGGGCAAAATCCGCGCTCGAAGATGCCGCCGGCCAAATGTGGGTCGGCGAAGGGACGTTCAGTCTATGCTCATATTAGGCCACTGTGGTATCATATTTATCGTCCCTCGTTTTACCCTCGCGTGCTTCTCTTTCGAGAGCTTCCTTCATGGCTTTAGCCAACCTACGCTTCAGCCATTTGGTTTGCAACCAAAACACGCCCCATACCAACAAAACCAAAACCATCAGGCCAACAGCAAATAGCACTCTTATGTTTTTAAGTGAGAAAAAATGTGGATCTATCAGGAAATCGAAACCCACAAGCAACACTGGAATCAAAATGTATGCAAGAACACCCCTCTGTGATTTGCGCGGCTTGACAGCACTGGACTCCAATGGATTCTCGTCAAGCGCACATACGGAATACTCATCCGAATACTCCTTACCACAGTATGGGCATCTTTTCATAAGTGGCCTAGCGTCAAGCTCACTTGGACAAAGGTTTGAGGTCTGCTCCTGCCGCCAATCGCTTCCGAACCGCCGCCAAATCCTTCGCGCCATCCTCGTCGGGAAACAACTGATATGCCCGCGAATACTGTGCCTCTGAATTTGTAACGTCCCCCATTGCCAAATAAATAGATCCAAGAAAAGCGTGCCCATAATAATAGTCAGGCTGGCGAGCGGTCAAAGCCTGCGCCATCGAAAGAGCCGCCGGAAAATCCTGATGATCCATCGCTGTCCTGACTCGCGCCCAAGAATCTTCCGACGTGGATGGCCGTGTAATTCCTGCATAAAAAGCGGGCAAGGCAGCCGCGAAGATCAAGATCAGAAGAATGTAAAACACGCGCTTCAGCTTCCGAAGCTCGGCCAATATCTCCGCATTTATGTCTTCGCTCATAAATTGACGCGCGCAAGCTGCGTAACAGTTGGTAGCCGCAGTCTGCGTATCTTTGGATTTGTCACCGTCTTTGCCAACATGCGGTTATGAAAGCGGACGGGCGGATTTCTGTCAAAGATTATTCCCGGCGTTTGCAGACGGCGTGTGCCTTTTGACCGTCCCCCGATTTGAGCGGCATTGCGGAGCGCCGGTCTCCGACCCGGCGCGTTTCCGGGCGAATTTCAAAACCCGCCGGGTCAGAGACCGGCGCTCCGGGGGAAGTATCAGGCTGCGCACGCGCACGGCCATCCGGTCCGCCACACGCGGCGGGGGCGCCGCGCCCGCCTTCTGCGACGGGGCGTCGCAGTTGCGCGCGATTGAGGCTGTCATTGGGCCGGCCGCTGGTCGCGGCAGGCGAATAATTCGAACCAGCGGACGGGCCGGCCGCGGTAGTCGCCGTGAAAGATGCCCAGGCTCTGCACGCTGCGGAACTGACGCGCCAAATCCTCGGGCGGCGATTTCGAGGTCGGCTCGGGGTAACTCTGGTCGGAAACCAGTTGGATGAATTTGACGTAAATCGCGTTGTCGCCGGCGCGGAGCCAGTAGTGGTATTCCGGCCAGTAATAAAACTCGGTGTCCGGCTGGTCGGCGCCCCAGCAATAAACAATCGGCTGGCCGGGCACGGCGGCTTTGGCTTCCGGCAGGTAAAAGGTGATTTCGCCGGTGGTGGTGTAATCCGGGCAAAGAATGAACACGGGCCTGCCTTCCTTGAGCAGGTTCTGCCGCGCTTCGCCGATGACCGTGGCCGAAGACCGCCAGCCGCGCAGCCGTCGCAGCGGGTCAATGGCCATGGGCAGGTAACGGCCGGTGACGATTTTGGCAACGTCGGTGTCGGTGAGGAAGATCATTGCGCCCAAGCCCACCGCCAGCCCGGTGTAAAAGGCGCGCCGGACCCAGGGCCGCCGGCGATGTTGGTCCCAATAAAGCACCATCACGAAGAACAGCGGCACGATGGCCGGGGCGATCCAGTTCGGCAGGACGCGGGCGTGGAAGGATTGCAGGAAATAGGCAAAAACCTCCGGCGCGCCCATGCTGAAGAAGTAAACCAGCCGCGGGTCGCGGGGCCGGGCGCGCCAAAAGGCAACGGCCGCCCAGACCATGCCCAGAAAGAATACCGGGTTAAGCAGGGCGGCTTCGGAACCCAGGAAGTCGAAGAGATAGCGCGTGGTGAAATTGAATGTGTGGCCGAAGTCCGCGCGTCCGCCGACGTGGGTTATGGTCACCCAGTTGTGCTGCGAGTTCCAGATCAGGACCGGCAGGGACAGAATGATGTTGATCAGCAAGGCCAGATACGGGCCGGGCCGGCGCAGGTGTATTCGCGCGGGCCGCCACAAGGCGAAGAACACGGCCCAACAAAGCAACTGGAACAACCCGGTGTATTTGCTCAAAAAGCCCAGGCCCATCCAAAGCCCGACCCAGAGCCAGTGGCGGGTGGCGCCGTCGGGTTGAATCGCGCGCCAGCCGGCCAGCATCGCCGCCGTCCAGAACATCACGCTCAACGGATCAATGGTCATCAGCGTCGAACCGACCATCATCAGCGGCGTGGCGTTGACAATGAGCACCAACAGGAAGCCGAGACGCGCGTTGAGTTCGCGGGCGCAGAACCGGAGGCAGAAAAATCCGATGATGGCCGAAATGACGGGGGAGAAAAAGCGCACACCCAGATCGTTGTCGCCCCAAATGGCGGTGCCCAGAAATTGCGTGTAGGCGAGCATGGGCGGCTTGCTGTAGTAGGACAACGCGAGATGCTTGGATTGAATCCAAAACAGGGGCTCGTCCGGGCTAAGTTCAACGAGGCCGCTGACGAGGTAGCCCAACCGGAAAAGCAGCAGCGCGGCGAGCAGGAGATAGCCCCACAACAACCAGTTCCGGCTGTGGTCGCCGTGGCTTGACGACTTTGTTTGCGAGGGTCGCGCCCCGGGGTTTGTTAGTTCAGGTTTGTTTGCTTTGGACGCCATGAATGCACGAATGCTGCATCACTGCAATTATAGTTCGGTATTTGCCGCAAGTTTATTAAAGCCGGTCTGGGGCCGGCCATCAAGGAAAAGCTATTTCCATTTCATCCGCATGAAGTGGAAAAGATATTGCTGTGCGTAGCCGGCGTGAGGACCGAAATGCGTGGCGGCGAAATGACGCAGACGTTTTTCCGTCGGGCGGCGGCGCGGAAAATAGAGTTGCCGCAAGGCGCGTTCCACCCACACGTCCACCGGGAACGCGGAATCGAAGCCGTAAGCAAACAGCAGCACGCAATCGGCAATCTTCCCGCCGACGCCGCGGAGCATCATCAATTCCGCCCGCGCCTCGGGATGGGGAAGTTGCCGGACGCGGTTCAAATCGAAGCTGCCGTCGGCAATTTGCCGCGCGGCAGCGAGCAGGTGCGGCGCGCGAAAGCCCATTTTGCAGGCGCGCAATTCGGCTTCGGTCAGGCCGGCGAGGCGTTGCGGCGTTGGAAAAGAGCAGGATTGGAGCGCCGGTCTCCGACCCGGCACGATCGTTTCATTCGCCAACTCGCCGGGTCGGAGACCGGCGCTCCGGGCCACAGGAGCGAGCGGTTCACCAAACCGCTCGCAGAGCAGGGCGATGATTTGCCGGATTTGGACGATTTGCTTGGTCGAGGACAAAATGAACGACGCGAGGCATTCCCACGGTTCCTGCCGCAGCAGGCGCAAACCGCGGCAGGCGGCGACGGCCCGGCGCATCGGCTCGTCGTCGGGAAAGCTTTTGAGAATCTTTTCCAGGTCGGTGTCGGCCTGAAGAAATTCCCGAAGCCAGTCCCAGTTGTTTTGCGGCGCGGTGGCTTCGGCGAGGATGCCGTCGGGCGTTTGCGTGAGGCGGACGAAATGGTTGCCGACGACGCCGGTCCAGGAATCATTGTTCCGATGCCAGCGGAAAACCTGGCCGGAATCGAGCGTCGCGGCGAGGTCGTAGTCGCGGACGGGCAGGAAAATCTCCATTGCAGAATTTATGGCTGAAAACATTTTTGACGAGCCACCTCCCCATGAACCTCAAGATCGCCAACTTGATTATCAGCGACTTGCGCATCTTGAGGTTGCAGGGGTTCAAAGCGCGAAATGGGGTTCGGAGAATTCTCACCCTGGCCCTCTCCCCCAACTCCGTCGGCGGAGAGGGAGAATCGTCGTCCAGGCTCTTGCTTGTGTTTGATGCGTGTGTTTCGCGGTTGAACACTCATTTCAAATTGTAGCACGCCCAAAGATGGATGCGGTCGAACACGCGGTCGCCGAGCTTCACATCCTGTTCGCCGAGATCGGTGACGGACTCAAATTCACCGGCGATGCGCGCAGGCAGGGATTGGGGCGGCGGCGTGGTGTGGGAGATCGGCTCGTGTGCCAGCCATTTCCAGAGCCAGCCTTTCTCCAAAACGTAAAGATCGGTCCCGGACACAAAAACGGCGTTCTGGCCCTTGCGCTGGTTGAGATAATTGTATTCCGGCCAGAAAAAGAACTGATTCTCCGGTGTCGCCGAAGACTCGTAATAAACGAGCGGTGTGGATTTCATCGCGGCGCGTGCCTGCGGGAGGTAAAACGAATACAGGCCGGTAATGCCGTAATGGTCGCAAATGATGAACGCGGGCCGGTCCGCGGTTTGGAGCGTCTCGCGTTCGGCTTCGACGAGCCGGGCTTCTTCGGACCAGGCGCGCACGCGGCGCTGCGGGTCTTTCTCGCCCGGCAACGGCGCGCCGGCCAGCCGGCCGATGAGGTTGCTTTGATGCATGATGGCAATGACGAAAGTGCCCAGCGTCAGGCCGGCGGCAAAAGCGGGTTTCACCCAGCGCGCACCGTTCCGGATTTGTTCGTCCCAATACACAATCATCAGGCAGAACATGGGCAGAATGGCCGGGGCAATCCAGTTCGGCAGGATGCGCGAGTGGAACGAATACAGCAGATGGCCGAGAAAGACCGGCGCGCCCAGGCAAAAGAAATAAAGCCAGAGCGGACGTTCGCGGCGGAATTTCCAAAAGGCGGTCATGGCCCAGATCGCGCCGATGAAAAACACCGGGTTGAGCAGGGCGAATTCCTGAAGGATGAAATCCGTGAAATAACGCAGGGTCGGATGCCATTGGCCGTTCAAGCCGGCGTTGCCCCCGACGTGATGGATGGTGATCCAGCCGTGCCGCGAGTTCCAGATGACCACGGGCAGCGTGCAGATCACGAACAACCAGCAACGCCAGCCAGGGACCGGGTTTCCGCAAATGAATCCGGGCCGGCGGCCAGAGCGCGAAGTAAATCGCGAGACAAAGAATTTCGTAGAGTGCGTTGTATTTGCAAAGGAAACCAAGCCCCATCGCGAGGCCGGCGATGAGCCAGTCGCGGGTCTTTCCGTCCGGTTGCATTGCGCGCCAGCCGGCGATCATCGCCCACGTCCAGCACAGGACCAGCGGCGGATCAATCGTCATCAGAATCGTGCCGATGCCAAGCAGCGGGGTGGCGGTGGCGACGAGCAGCAACCATAATGACGGACGTGCGCCGGCTTCGCAGGCCAGAAAGCGCAGCAGCATCAGGCTCGTGATTGCGGCGAAGAGCGGCGAGAAAAACCGGACGCCGAATTGCGTGTCACCAAAGAGCGAGGTGCCGCCGAGCTGGATGAACGCGATGGCCGGCGGTTTGCTGTAATAGGAAAGGGCAGGGTGCTTGGACCAGACCCATTGATACGCCTCGTCCTGGCTCAACTCAATCGTGCCGCTGGCGATGTAAAGCCAGCGGCCGACTAGCATCAGGACAATCAGAATATAGCCGAGGCGAAGCCATTCGATTGACGATTGACGATTGACGATTGACGATTCAATTCCATCCGCCGAATCCGGACTTAGGACTTCGGGCTTTGGACTGTGGACTGGATTCAGCAGCGACGGCATTCTTGCGTGCCAAAGCGGGAACCATTTTCGCCCCATCCAATTCCACGCGGCCTGCAACGCGACGACACCGGCGGCGGCGTAACCCGCGCCCAGAATTGCGCCGGCCAGGACGTCGCTGGGATAATGCACGCCGTTGTAAACGCGCGAAAAAGAAACCGCCAGCGCCATCGGCAGCATGAACCGCCAGCTTTTCCGGTAAAACAGAAACAGGACCATCGTGGCGGCGAACCAGTTGGCCGCGTGCGCGGACGGCATGCTGTTGCAGGCCGTTGGTGTTCGCAGCCATTGCCTCCGGCGGGACGTAGCCCTTGCCGACGACGCCGAACACGCGCGCATCCGGCAGGGTGACGAACGGGCGCGGGCGCGCGACGGCGTGTTTGACGGTGTTGACGACGAGCGAATCGCCGAGCAGCAGGACGAGCGCGAGCATCAAGGCGCACAGCCGGGCGCGCGGGCCGCAGAAGAGGGCGGTTACAAAGGCGATGACGACCGCGAGCAGGAACCAACGCATCACAGCGCCGTCGCCGCTCAAGATGGGCATGAGCCAGTCGAAGAACGGATTGACCAACGACCGGTTGATGAAATGAAACAGGCCGGTGTCGAGTGTTTGCAGCCAGTGCATCGCCGGCAGTGTAGCGGGAAACGCGGGGTTGAAAACTCAATTGCGCAGCCGGTCAATAAACCACGATGGAGCGCACCGGCAGGCCCTGCAATTTTCCGCGGCCGTTCAGAAATTTCAATTCGATGAGGAAGCTCGACCTCCAGAATTTGTCGCGCCGAGTTTTTTCACCAGCGCGACGGCGGCGGCGGCGGTGCCGCCGGTGGCCAGCAAATCGTCAATCAGCAGCACGCGCGCGCCGGGCTTGAGCGCGTCCACGTGCATGGCGACGGTGGCGTGGCCGTATTCGAGCGCGTAATCCTGTTCGATGGTCTGGTAGCGGCAGCTTGCCCTTCTTGCGGACGGGCACGAAGCCGGCGTGCAGTTTGATGGCGGCGGCGGCGGCGAAGATGAATCCGCGCGCGTCAATGCCCACGACGGCATCCACCGAACCGGGCTGGAATCTCTCCGTGAGCAGATCAATCGAGCCGGCGAACAGCCGCGCGTCGGCCAGCACGGGCGTGATGTCCTTGAACTGGATGCCGGGCTTGGGAAAATCCGGGACGTTGCGGATGGCGCTGTTCGATTTCATGCGGTCACGGCGGCGGGGTTGGGCATGGTGTCAGTTTTCCTCTTTCTTGGTGCTTTCGAGTTTTTCGATCATCTTGCGCAGCTTCCGCAGGGCGAGGTTCTGGATCTGCCGGACGCGCTCGCGGGTGACGCCGAATTTCTCGCCGACTTCCTCCAGGGTCTTTTCCGGGCCGCCGTCGAGGCCGAAGCGGGAGCGCAGAATCGTCGCCTCGCGGTTGTCGAGGTGCTTGACCATGTCCTGCAACATGCCGGTGACGGTCTTGTCTTCGAGGTTGTCGTAGGGCGAGGTGGCGTTTTCGTCCTCGACGACTTCGGAGAAATTGTTGGAATCGTCATCGCCGATGGGCGCGTCGAGCGACGCGGGGCGGATGGCGGCCATGCGCATCTGCGCGCACGCGGGCGGCGGTCATGCCCAGTTCGTCGGCCAGTTCCTCGTCGGTCGGTTCGCGGCCCAGTTCCTCCTGCAATTTCATGCCGTGCGGCGCATCTTGGAAATCTTGTCCACCAGATGCACCGGCAGGCGGATGGTCTTGGACTGGTTGGCCAGCGCGCGTTTGATGGATTGCTTGATCCACCAGGAACCGTAGGTGGAAAGCTTGCCGCCCTTTTTCGGGTCGAACCGCTCGACGGCCTTCATCAAGCCGATGTTGCCCTCGCTGATCAAATCCAGCAGCGGCAGGCCGATGCCTTCGTAGTCGCGGGCGATTTTCACGACGAGGCGCAGATTGGCCTTGATCATCTGTTCGCGCGCCTTTTTGTCGCCCTTCTTGATGCGCGCGGCCAGTTCGATTTCCTCCTGCGGCGTGAGCAGTTTCACCTGGCCGATTTCGCGCAGGTAAAGCTTGATGGCGGTGTCGCCGTCGTAACGCTCGGATTCCCGCCGGACGAACGTGGTGGTGTCGCCCTCGGCGGCGGGCTTGGCCGGCGCGGCCGGAGGCTCAACCGGCGCTGGCGCGGATGGGATTGCCGCGCCGGGCACTTCCGGCCTTTTTGGATTTGTGTTCCTTCACCGCCATAACCGGCGGAAGTTAAACGCGAAAAAAATTTGCCCGCAAGGATTTAATTCCGGCTGTTGCGCGCCAGCGTGAGGTAATAGAGCAAAGTCAGGATGGATGACACCAGCGCGGCGACATAGGTCAGCGCCGCGGCATCCAGCACCTTTGCCACACCGGCGCGTTCGTGTTCATGCACGAGGCCGAGCCGGAACAACTGCTCCTTCGCGCGGCGGCTGGCGTCGAATTCCACCGGCAGCGTCACCAACTGGAAAAGGGTGATGACGGAAAATGTTCCGATGATGATCCACAACGCAATTGGAAGAAAATGCATGAACATGCCCAGCAGCAGAATTCCCATGTAGGCCGTGCTGGCAAACTGCGTCACCGGCACCAGCGCCATGCGCACGTTGAACAGGCCGTAAGCCGCCTGATGCTGGAGCGCGTGACCGGCTTCGTGCGCCGCCACGCCCACGGCGGCGACTGATTGGCCGTGAAAATTGTCCGACGACAGAAACAGGGCGCGCTTCGTCGGGTCGTAATGGTCGCTCAAACGGCCGGGAACTTCCTCCACCGGCATGTCGCGAAGACCGGCTTGGTCAAGAATTTCGCGCGCCGCCTGTGCGCCGGTCATGCCTGAATCCACCGGCACCCGGCTGTATTTGCCGTAGGCGTGGTGGAGTTTGATTTGCGCCCAGATGCCGAGCAGCAAACCCGGAATCAAAAACAAAAAATACAGACCTATTGATTGAAACGAATTGATAATCATAGTTCAAATCATTGACACCGCATCCGCTGTTTTCATTCAACGGAACACGCCGTCCTTGCTGGAATAAAACATAAATTGAGCGGATGTGCAAGGTTTGCCAAAACCACAAAAAAGAGCGCGCCGGATTGAGTCCGGCGCGCCTTGATGGTGAAAGATTCGGGATGCCAGTCTAAACGGCAATCTGGCTCACCGGGCTGCTCCAGTTGCTCAAGCCCGCGGTGCCGAAGGCATTCACCGCGATGGTATAGGTCACGGCCGGCGTCAGGTCGGCGAACGAATAGTTGGCCGCCGTGCTTTGGGCCGTGATGGGCGCCGCGCCCGGCGTGTTGGCCGTGCAGGTCCAGTTGTAGGTGGAGGCGCCAAAGACCGGATTCGCACTGGCATTGAGCACGCCGCTCACCACGCCGTGTTTGACCACGAGTTTTTGCGGCGCGGGCAGCGGCCCGATGGGTGTGCGCGTTGTCTTTTGCGGCGGAAAACCGCTCAAGATGAGGTTGTGCAGGTCGCCCTTGCAGGCCACCGTGACATAAGCGGCAAGCTGGCGCACCAGGTTGGCCAGCAACAGCCGCGAGTTGTTCCGTTTCACCGTGGCAGAGGGGCCGCCATCAGCCGTCGCCGCCTCGTCGGCGGTCAACGTGTCCAGCGCCGCCTGAACCAGCGGAATGCCCGGCACGGGTGTCTCATAGACGTCCGCGTTGTTGGTTAAGGCCAGCAGGACGACGGCCGTGTTGTTGATAAAAAGTGGAACACTGTCCTTGGTGATCCACGCTATACAAGGTTTAACGATCATAGTTTTTCTTCACTTTCACCGGCCGGGGTTTGTTTGTTTGCACCCCGGACCAGATGGTTCCATGCAAAGCAATTCCATGTCCACAATAAGCCAATAATGAAAATAGTTTATTATAATATAATATAACTAATCAAGTAAGCTGCGTTCATCTTGAAGCAATGCCACCGGGCGCAAACGCCGTCCGGCCCTGTATTCAATGGGTCAAACCGCATCATCCGCCGTCCCGGCCGGAACCCGTAAAGTGCCGGTTTTGAGAGCCGGGCGGGCCGGTTTTACCCCAAATAAAAAAATGCAGCACGATGGTTTCCGGGGTCGCTCCACAACCTTGCCGGCTCAATCTGTCTTGTTTCCGGCCATGTCCGTGTCCTATACCGGGGCAATCGCCATCCTCGGAGGTGACCTTTCATCCTTTTCGGCCCGTTTTCCAAACCCAACGTATCATTCCGCAGTATTGCCAAATGGTTTTGCAGCATTGGGCGGTGATTTCGCAGTATTGCGGAATGGTTTTGCAGTATTGCAAAGTGACTTCGCAGCATTGCCGGACGGTTTTGCAGTATTGCCAAATGACTCCGCAATACTGCCGGATGGTCAGAAAGGCTGGGAGACGGCTCCGCAACCCTGCAAAATGGGACCGCAGCATTGCCGGACGGCTTTTCAGTATGGCAAAATGGTTTTGCAGTATTGCGGAATGACCTTGCAGTATTGCGAAACGGTTTGGCAGGGTTGCGACCTGACTCCGCAGCATTGGGAAATGGAGGCTCCTGGCTGTTTTGCGGGGGATTTGAGGTTTTTTGGACGACGGCAGGGGTTTGCACGCCCGGTAGCATCCAAAGCAGCCGGGGATGTGTCCTGTGAACCCGATGGACTGGCCTGAAAAACCACGCCGGCGATGGACGATGGGGGCAACTGGCATTTGAATTTTCAACCACGGATGAACACCGATGGACACGGATTTTTCAAGCCCGTAGGGCTGGCATCTTTGTAGATTGAGGTTACAAAATGCATCAAGCTCCGTCAGGAGCGACATCATGGTGGCTGCCCGCAAGGGATGGCCGTCCGCAAGGACCGGAATATGCCGCCCCGACGGGGCTGAAATTATGTTTGGGTTATGGTTCTGCAAAGATGCCGCGCCGACGGCGCTCCGGTAGGGCGGCGCTGCCGCGCCGCCGGACGCGCGGCAGCGCGTCCCTACCATCCTGGCGTGGCACGGCCCGGCAGGGCGTGCAAACGGGGACGGAATTTGGAGGGCGGCTTGCTCCCGAATGCCGCTGCGCCGAAACGGTCTGGTCGCGCTCTCCGCAATTCGCAATTCGCAATTCAAAATGGTCAGGGCTTCTTTTCCGGGATTCATTTTGGGATGGACGATTGGGGCATTTGGCGGTTAGCCGTCGCAGAGCGACGCAATGATAATAGCCCGGCATTTCAATGCCGGGTTGGTTGCGAAGCCAAAATAAGTCCCGGAGGGACGACCGACATTATTCGAAATGAAATCATGGCCAATGCGGAAACGATGTGCCGTTCGTTCAACCGTCCCTGCGGGACTCATGCCGGTGCCGACGAATACCCGGCGTTGAAACGCCGGGCTATTGTCGGGTTGTCCCTGCCGGGACGAGCGCAGGCGGACTGGTCGCGCTCTCCGCAATTCGCAATTCGCAATTCGAAATTGGCAGGGCTTCTTTTCCGGGATTCATTTTGGGATGGACGATTGGGGCATTTGGCGGTTAGCCGTCGCAGAGCGACGCAATGATAATAGCCCGGCATTTCAATGCCGGGTTGGTTGCGAAGCCAAAATAAGTCCCGGAGGGACGACCGACATTATTCGAAATGAAATCATGGCCAATGCGGAAACGATGTGCCGTTCGTTCAACCGTCCCTGCGGGACTCATGCCGGTGCCGACGAATACCCGGCGTTGAAACGCCGGGCTATTGTCGGGTTGTCCCTGCCGGGACGAGCGCAGGCGGACTGGTCGCGCTCTCCGCAATTCGCAATTCGCAATGCGAAATGGTCAGGGCTTCTTTTCCGGTTTTCATTTTGGGATGGACGGTTGGGGCATTTGACGTTTGGCCGTCGCGGAGCGACGCGATGACAATAGCCCGGCATTTCAATGCCGGGTTGAATCCGCAAAGCATCCCAAGTCCCGGAGGGACGACCGGATTTTTCAAAATGAAATCATGCGCCAAATGCGGAGACGATTTGTCGTTTGTTCAGCCGTCCCGGTGGGACTGGTGGCCGTGCGCAAGCACCCGGCGTTGAAACGCCGGGCTATTGTCGGGTTGTCCCGTTGGGACGAACGCGGGCGGACTGGTCGCGCTCTCCGCAATTCGCAATTCGCAATTCGAAATGGTCAGGGCTTCTTTTCCGGTTTTCATTTTGGGCTGGACGATTGGGGCATTTGGCGGTTGCCGTCGCGGAGCGATGAGAATAGCCCAGCCATTTATGGCTGGGTCATGCGTTCATCAAATATAAAAGTCCCGCGAGGGACGGCAGAAAATTATGGTGGCCGTGCGCAAGCACCTTTCGTCCCTGGCGGGACTTTGGAAAATTGCGGATGACGAGTCCCAGCCATAAATGGCTGGGCTATTTTCAGGGGAAGCGGCGCGACGCCGAAAACGGCAACCGGGACGGAATTTTAGAGGGCGGCTTGCTCCCGAATGCCGCTACGCCGAAACGGACTGGCCGCGCTCTCCGCAATTCGCAATTCGCAATTCGAAATGGTCAGGGCTTCTTTTCCGGTTTTCATTTTGGGATGGACGATTGGGGGGAGCGCGCGCGTCTCGCGTGCAGGTTCGGGCGTCCTCGCCGAACTTGTGGCAATAGTTTGGTGACGTGTTCGCAACGGGACGTCGAAAACGGCAACCGGGACGGTCGCGCTCCCCATTGCGGACTGGTCGCGCTCTCCGCAATTCGCAATTCGCAATGGTCAGGGCTTCTTTTCCGGTATTCAGTTTGGGACAGCGATTATTCTTGAAAGAAATACGCAATCTGCTTCCATTAAATTATGTTTTACCGCTACCTGAGATCGCGTGTTGGCACAAACGCGACCCGCTATGAATTCAAAGAGCAGGTTTCACTTTTCGGCTGCGACAACGGTTTCATTCCTTGGTTACTCAACCTCAAGTTGCAACCCGGCCAGGGAGAGCCATGCAAATGGCACGTTGACGTCGTCTCCGAGTTGGGGGCATGTGCGGATTATTCGAATAACACGTTGCTAATCGATCTTAAGCCGAAACTGAACAAGACGGAACTCTCCCTTTATGAGGTCATGGATGTTTGGGGCTATTCTGAACATGGTTGGTCACCAATCCTGCTCCGCCTCAACGCGCTTTTCATTGAAGATGACCCGTCGATCTTCGACCGTAATAGCTTTCTTCGCAAAGACGACGAAATCGATGGCCCCATCTACGAGTTCATGTATCTTCGTGGTTCAGTCACCGATGGAAAAATCAGCGGACGGTGGGTTACGCCACCGTTAAGCTCAACGAATGCAGCCCTTCTTTGGCCAGACTCGCTCAATTACTTTTTCAAGTGCATTCGCGCAACTACACCGCGTGTCCTTGAGATATGAGAGAATTGAACTAGACTCAACCACTAAAATGAAAAACAAGGCGCCGCGTTTGATGGCTTCCAGAACCGCGAGGTTCTTGGTGCTGGTGATTCTTTTGACGCTGCCCTCTGTGGTGCAAGGCCAGTTCACTTTTACTACCAATAACGGTGTGATCACCATCACTAAATACACCGGTAACGCCGCCGCAGTGACCATCCCCAGCTCGATCAATGGCTACCCAGTCACTATTATCGGAAACGATGCGTTCTACAACTGCACCACCCTGAGCAGTGTGATTATCCCCGACGGTGTTACCAACATCGGAATCGAGACGTTCCGGTATTGCAGTAGTCTGACGAGTGTAACGATTCCCAATGGCGTCATAAACATCGGGAATGCGGTGTTCGGTGAATGCATTAGCTTGTCCAGCGTCACCATTCCCAGCAGTGTCACTGCCATCGGCTGGCAAGCGTTCATTAGCTGCACCAGCTTGACCACCGTAACGATCCCCAATCGGGTCATCGACATCGGGTATGCGGCATTCGCTCAATGCACCAGCCTGGCTGACGTAACGATTGGCACTAACGTTACCACCATCGGCGACGGTGCGTTCTATGACTGCACCAGCCTGACCAGCGTTACGATTGGCACCCACGTCACCAGCATCGGAAGCGGTGTGAACGGGATTGGCGCGTTTCAAAGCTGCATTAGTCTGACCAGCATCACGATCCCCGCCAGCGTTAGCTATATCGCAGCGCTTGCGTTCGCTGGCTGCACCAACTTAACCAGCATCTACCTCCAAGGCAACGCTCCCGGCGTAAATTCGACTGCGTTCTCCGGTGACAACCATGCGACCATCTATTACTCGCCTGGGACCACAGGATGGGTAGCAAAATTAGGTGGTGTCCCGACGTGGAACCCGCAGGTGCAGAGCAACGGCCCCAGCTTCGGTGTGCAAACAAATCGGTTTGGATTCAACATCACCGGTAACAGCAACTTGGTTGTTTTAGTTCTAGCCAGCACAAATTTAGCCAGTCCTGTCTGGTTTCCGGTCGCAACCAATACCCTTGTCAATGGCTCGTCCTATTTCAGCGATTCCCGGTGGACAAATTATCTTGGCCGTTTCTATCGCCTGCGGTCGCCTTAATTCTGAATGACGCAAAAACTTATTTAAGCGACAGCAACACGGCAAGGTGTTTTTCATCACGGACGATGGCTATTTGATTTCCAATTATCATGTCGTCAAGGATGCGAGGAAGGTTCGTTTGCTCACGGGCGCGGGTTTGATTGACGCCAAGGTGGTGCAGGTGGATGCGGCGAATGATCTGGCCTTGCTCAAAGCGGACGGGAAATAAAATTTTTCTTCCTTTCTCCATTGCCCATTTCATCCAGCCGGTCGGCGCAATTGGGCGGCACGGTGGCGACGGTCGGTTTTCCCGACATCGGTTTGCAGGGGTTCGCGCCCAAGCTGGCCAAGGGGGAAATCGCGTCGCTGTCCGGCGCGGGGGATGACCCGCGGTATTTTCAAATCAGCGCGCCGGTGCAGCCGGGCAATTCGGGCGGGGCGCTGGTGGATGAGCGGGGCAACGTGATCGGCATCGTGTCGGCCAAGCTGGATGCGGGGGCGGCGCTGGCGGCGAGCGGGGCGTTGCCGGAGAATGTGAATTACGCGGTCAAGAGCAGTCTGCTGTTGAGCTTCCTGGAATCGGTGCCGGCTGTTTCGGCCAAGCTCAAAACGCCGGTGACGGCTGACCGGAAGTTTGAGGAGGTGGTCAAATCCGCGCAGGATGCGGCCGTCCTCGTTCTCGTTTACTGATTTTTTTGCCGCGAAAGAACACAAGGAACACAAAGGATTTCCCTCATCCGGCCCTCGGCCACCTTCTCCCATCCGATGGGAGAAGGAATTTTCTTTGCGATCTTTGCGTTCTTTTGCGGCTGAATCGGCCGGCGCAGGATGCGGCAGTGCTGGTTTTGGTTTACTGATTTTATTGCCGCGAGAGAACACAAAGAACACAAAGGATTTCCCTCATCCGGCCCTCGGCCACCTTCTCCCATCCGATGGGAGAAGGAATTTTCTTTGCGATCTTTGTGTTCTTTTGCGGCTGAATCTGCCGGCGCAGGATGCGGCAGTGCTGGTTTTGGTTTATTGAGCAGGGGACGACGTGAGGAGTCTCTGACTTTGATTTGAGTCTCGTTACCTCGACTCCTGCATTAAATCTCCAGCACTTTCTCGAACCGCGTCAGGTTTTTCGCGCCGTTGCCGGTCACCAGCGCGACGTCCTCCAGCCGCACGCCGCCGATTTCCGGATAATAAAGCCCCGGCTCGACGGTCACGACGTGGCCGGGCCGCAGCTTGTCCGTCGAGGTCGCGCCAATGCGCGGCGCTTCATGGATTTCCAGGCCGAGCCCGTGGCCGGTGCCGTGAAAAAATCCCTCCATCCGCCCGTTGCGCCGTCCGGTCTTGAAACCTTGTTGGACGAAGAAACCCTGCACGGCCTTGTGAACGTCCGCCGTTTTTGCCTTGGCCCGGATTTTTTCAAAGCCGATTTTTTGCCCGCGCCAGACGGTGTCGTAGAGTTTTCTGACGGCTTCGCTGGCGCGCCCGCGGACGACGGTGCGGGTGATGTCGCCGAAATAGCCGGTGCATTGCGAACGCGGAAAGATGTCAATGATGACCGGCTCATGGGCGCGCAACGGGCCGTGGCCGCGCTCGTGCGGGTCGCACGCCTGCCGGCCGCCGGCGACGATGGTGTTGGCCGCAAGGCCGCAGGCTTGCAAGATCGCGCAGTCAATCACCGCGCGCAATTTCTCCGACGTGAGCGGGAGGCCGTGGTAAATGAGCTTGCGGTCGCGGGCGATTTTGGACCGGCGCAGGACTTCCATGCCCTCCGCCATGCCGACCTCGGCCATCGTCAGCGCGGCGGAAATCTTCCGGACTTCGTCGGCGGACTTGATTTCGCGCCGCGGAAAAAAGCCGGCCCGCGGCTTGAGTTTGACGCCGAGTTTTTTCAGCTCCCGGGCCAGGCCCAGCGGGAAATTGTCCGGCACGATGGCGCGCCGGAATTTTTTCCCGCGCAACAGCTCCCGGATGACGCGGGCGAATCCCGGCGACTTTACGCCGTCGCGGCGGAGTTTCTGCTGGCAGGCGCTGAACGAGACGACGCGGCAGTGCGGCGCCTGTTCGCGCGCCCGGTCAATTTCCAGATCGCTCATCACCAGCAGCGGGCGGCGGCCGAAGTTGAGGTAGATGAACGGGTCGGGCACGAACAGGCCGGTCGCGTAAAGCATGTTCGCGTCCCGCTCGCTGTCGGCGACCATCAATAAATTTTCAGGACGGCTCATCTAATTCGTGAAACGTGAGACGTGATGCGTGGGGGAAGATTCGCGATTCACGTTCCACGTTTCAAGCTTCAAGTTCCAAACAAACGATCACCCGCATCGCCCAGGCCGGGCAGAATGTAACCGCGTTCATTCAACTGCCGGTCCACTGCGGCGGTGAAGATCGGGATGGCCGGGTAACTTTTGCGCACGCGGCGGATGCCTTCCGGGGCGGCCACCAGATTCACCAGGCGGATGTGCTTTGCGCCTTGTTCGACCAGCAAATCCAGCGCCGCCACGGCGCTGCCGCCGGTCGCCAGCATCGGGTCAATCAAAATGACCTCAAACCGGCTCAAATTTTTCGGGAAGCTTTTGTGATAGAATGTCGCGCGCAACGTGGTTTCCTCGCGTTTGAGTCCTATGAAGCCGACGAGCGCGTGCGGGATAAGCTGCAGAATCGAATCCAGCATCCCCAGGCCGGCGCGCAGGACGGGCACGAGGACGATTTCGCGTTCCAGTTGAAAGCCGCCGGCGGGTTCGAGCGGGGTCCGGACCTTCACCGATTTGACGCCAAACGGGCGCGTCGCCTCGTAAATCATCAGCGCCGCGATCTCGCCGAGCAGCCGGCGGAATTCCTGCGGCTGCGTCCGCCGGTCGCGCAACCGGGTGAGGTTGTGCTGCACCAGCGGATGCGCGATAACCGTGACGCCTTTCATCTAGTCACCCGACGGCAGCCAGAGGAAATAACGCTCGCCGGCCTGCAATTTTGGCGCTTCGATCCCGAGGTCGAGCTTGAGGTCGTGCGCCTTGCTGCTTTGGCCGAGCAGGGACAGGAAATTGGAAATGTCGTAACGTTCGCGGTATTCAACCAGATTGGCGTCGCTGACATTGGCGATTTTCTTCGCGGCCGTCACCGCGTCGTCGAAATCGCCGAGCTGGTCCACAAAACCGAGCTGGAGCGCCTGCGATCCCGAGAGCACGCGGCCGTCCGCGAATTTCTGCCAATTGTCGGCGAGGGCGCGGCCTTCGGCGCCGTTCTTCGAGTGGGCTTGGGAGCGGCCCTGATTGACGATGTTGGTGAAGGTGCCGTAGGTTTCGTCAATCAACGCCTGCACCATGGCATGCTCGCCGGCGGGGACTTCATTCGTCTCCCGCATGCCGCTCAACATGTCCTTGTAAAGCCCGCTTTTGTAAACCATCGGCGCCACGCCGACCTTGTCCATCAGTCCGCGGTAGTTCAGGCCTTCCATGATGACGCCGATGCTGCCGGTGAGGGTGAGCTGGTTTGCCTCGATCCAGCGGCACGGCACGGAGATGTAATAACCGCCGGACGCGGCAAGGCTGCCCATCGAGCAAATCACCGGTTTTTTCGATTTTTCCTGAAAATCGGCAATGGCGTGGTTGATTTCATCCGAAGCCATCACCTCGCCGCCGGGCGAATTCACCTTCAAAATGACAGCTTTGACATATTTGTCCTCCTTCGCGCGTTTGAGCTGGGCCTTGATCACATCCACCATGTTGTTGCCCGCCGGGTCGGCGTCCTGGCTGGTGATGACGCCTTCCACCGGAACGACCGCAATCTTGTTGCGCGCATCGTTGTCCTTCAACAGGACTTCCTCAAGTTTCGGGCCGACGTCGCGCGACATGCCCGGGGTGAACGCATTGTTGAACGTCAGCATCCGCGAGACAAATTGTGTCAGGTTGCCGAATACGCTGATCAACAACAGCACCAGCAGGATGATGGCAAAAATCATCCAGCCCCGGCTCTTGCGCGGCTTGGGCGGCGGCGGCGGGGTGATGACCGGTGGCGGCGGAGAAACAGGTGGTGGCAGCGGTGGTGACGGCGGCACGGCCTCCTGCGAAAAGGGCGTTGTATCCATAGCGCGCCAAACCTAGCGCATGACAGGCGGGTGGGCAAGGCAGATTGGCACTCAAAAACCGCGGAAATCAGCCGCCGGCTTCCGGCCAATTCCATTGATCCGCTGAATGGAACTCAAATCGCGAAGTCGGTGTATTCCGGCTTCACGGCCTCGGTGGGCGTGGTCAGCATGCCGGCGGCGACGGTGGCGTTGGTGCCTTGCTCAATCAAAATGAACGAGCCGGTCAGCCGGTTTGTGTTGTAGCCGTCAAAGACCAGGGGCTTGGCCGTTTTCAACCGGATGACGCCGATGTCGTTCATGTTCAATTCGCCCGGGAGCGGCTGGGGCTCGAACTCGGCCATGTCAATCCGGCTTTCCAGTCCGGTCACAATGGCCTGGACGGTTTGCGTGGAGTGCTTGAGGAAATACTTCTTGCCGGCCTGTAGCGGACGCGGGTTCATCCAGCAGGCGCGCGCGTGCAAATCCGAACTGCGGCCTGGAAGATTTTCCAGGCCGACAATCATGTCGCCGCGGCTCACGTCAATGTCGTGTTCGAGGCAGAGCGTGACCGATTGCGGGCAGAACGCCTCGGCCAGTTCGCCGTCGTAGGTCCAGATGTCCTTCACGGTCGTCTTGACGCCGGCGGGCAGCACGACGACTTCCTGGCCGCGCCGGATGATGCCGCCGGCGATCTGGCCGCTCAAGCCGCGGAAATCGTGCAGCTTCGTGTCGCGCGGGTTGTTCGGGCGGTTGACCCACTGCACCGGGAACCGGAACGCGCTCATGTTCCAATCGCTGGCGATGTGGACGGTTTCGAGGTGCGCCAGCAGCGTTGGCCCTTCAAACCACGGCGTCTTTTTGGAACGGTCAACGACGTTATCGCCCTCCAGCGCGCTGATGGGGATGAATTTCACATCGCGCAAAACGTCCAGCCGCGGCAGGAAATCCTCGATTTCATCCCGGATTTCGGTGAACCGCTCCTCGCTCCAGTCCACCAAATCCATTTTGTTGATGGCGATGATGATGTGCGGGATGCCGAGCAGCGCGGCGAGATAGGTGTGCCGGCGCGTCTGCTCGATGACGCCCTGGCGCGCGTCCACCAGCACGATGGACAGGTTGGCGGTGGAAGCGCCGGTGACCATGTTCCGGGTGTATTGGATATGGCCGGGCGTGTCGGCGACGATGAACTTCCGCTTCGGCGTTGCGAAATAGCGGTAGGCGACGTCAATTGTGATGCCTTGCTCGCGTTCGGCGCGCAAGCCGTCGGTGAGGTTGGCAAGATTGATCTGGCCACCGCCGGTGATGTCGGCGCTACGCTCAAGCGCCTCGAGCTGGTCCTCCATCAGCGACTTAGAATCGTAGAGGAGCCGGCCGATGAGCGTGGACTTGCCGTCGTCCACGGACCCGCAGGTGTTGCAGCGCAGGATTTCGACGAAATGTTGGGAGTGGGGCATGAAAAAGCAGATAGGAGATGGCAGATGGGAGTTAGGGATTCTCGGTTCGGGCGCGGGTTGAGCGGATTAAACCGGAAACGAGCCGTCCGGATTGGGCGACCAGTTCGAGAACTTTCTCGTGTTCGGTGTCTGAAATGTATCCGGTATCAAGCATGACGTAGGATAACGAACGCACTTCACCGCAGGAAGCGCGAGAAACATTGTAAAATTGCAGTTTCTCGGCGGAATGAACCCGCTCAAATCCTTCGGCGATATTTGTCATGGCCGAGACGGCAGCTCGTTGAACCTGATCTCTTAAACCAAAATCATGGCTTGCCGGGCTCTGTTTGAATACAGAATATACAAAGCGAACCAACTCCCTCGCAGTTTTCCACGCTTCCAGTCCTTCAAATGAATTGATCCGATCTGCCATCTTCCATCTCCTATCTGCTAAAAGTATCCTGCTTTCTTCCGGTCTTCCATCGCCGCTTCGCTGGCCTTGTCGTCGGCGCGGGAGCCGCGCTCGGTCACGCGCGCGGCGGCGATTTCGGCGATGATGTCGTCCACGCTGTCGGCGCGGGATTCAATCATCCCAGTGCTGATCATGTCGGCGATGGTGCGGACGCGGACGACGAGTTTCTTGATTACCTCGTTCGGCTTGGGCCGTCCGCCGGCAAATGGATCGGGTTTGCCGTCATTCGTGTGCGGCGGCGGCACGGGCAGCCATTGGCCGCCCCGCCGGAAACATTCACGTTCGTGGCTGAAATAAATGCCCGGCACTTCGAGCTTTTCCTTTTTGATGTATTCCCACACGTCCAGCTCGGTCCAGTTGGACAGCGGGAAAACGCGCATGTTTTCGCCGGAATTCAGCCGCGCATTGTAAATGTTCCAGATTTCCGGCCGCTGGTTTTTCGGGTCCCACTGGCCGAAATTGTCGCGGAAACTAAAAAATCTTTCCTTCGCCCGCGCCTTTTCCTCGTCCCGCCGCGCCCCGCCGATGCAGCAATCGAAGCGGTATTCCTCGATGGCCCCGAGCAGCGCGGGGATTTGCAGGCGGTTGCGGCTGATTTCATTCTTGGTCAGGATCACGGTGCCGGCGGCGATGACATCTTCGACGGTGCGGACGATGAGTTTGGCGCCGAGCTCCTGCGCACGGCGGTCGCGAAATTGGATGAGTTCGGGAAATTCGTGGCCGGTTTCGACGTTGAGAAACGGCATTGGGATGTCCGAGGGACGGAACGCCTTCTCCGCGAGGCGCAGCAGGCAGATAGAATCCTTGCCGCCGGAAAATAAGATCGCCGGTCGCTCGAATTCGCCCGCGACTTCGCGCATGACGTGAATCGCCTCGGTTTCGAGGTATTGCAAATGGTCAAAATGATACGAAGACATCGGGAGGATTTTACGAGTTAGCGATGGCTTTGCCACCCCAATTCGCGTGCAGGCCGCATTCGCGTTTGTCGTCGGCCTTCGCCGGGTCGAAATAATCCCACTCGTTCGGGAGACGATGCTGCTGCAAATAACTTTCCATGTCCGCGTCGCTCCAGTAAAAAACCGGGCTGACTTTCAGCGCGCCGAAATTTTTGTCCTCGCTCACAATGTCAAGTTCCGCGCGATTCGGATTTTGAACCTTGCGCAGGGCGGTGATCCAGACCGCCGGCGCGAGTTTCTTCATGCCGCGTTGGAACGGTTCCAGTTTCATCAGCGCGCTGAATTGCTTCAAACCAGCTTCGTCGTCGGTGGACGGAATCTCGCCGTAAATCGCGTCGCGGTGGGCCGCAGTGATCTTCGGCAGGAACGGCTTTAGGTTCAGCTTGAGCAATTTCTTCAACGCTTCGGCGTGCTGGTAAGTCGCCGGGCGGTTGTAGCCGTGGTCCACCCACAGCACCGGGATGTCCGGCTGCGCCTGAACGCAAAGATGAAGGACAACCGCTTCGTAAGGCCGGAAATTCGTGGAAACCACTGCCCGCCCGTTCGCCTGGGCGATGGCCCATTTCACAATTTCGAGCGGCGATTGGTTTCGTAACTCGGCGTTGGTTTTGGAGATTTGGTTGGCAGTCATGGAATTGGGCTTGGATTGACGGCTCAATTGGCCGCCGCCGGTTGGTCCTGCAAGATCACGCGGTCGCAGAAATCGCCGAAGCGCTCGCCGTCGTTGCGTTCCTTCGCGTAACGCGCCAAAACGGGCCGCAGCTCGTTTTCGATGTCCGGGTCCTTGACCATGTCCTTCCAGACGCGGTTGAGGCGGGTGCCGGCGACATCGCTGCCGAGCCAGATTTGATAGCGGCCCGGGGCCTTGCCGACAAATGCAATCTCCGCGAGATAAGGCCGCGCGCAGCCGTTCGGGCAGCCGGTCGAGCGGATGATGATTTCCTGTCCGGCAAGGCCGACTTCGGCGCAAAGGTTTTCGATTCGGTCAATGAGTCCGGGCAACATGCGCTCGGACTCCGCCAACGCCAGGCCGCAAGTAGGCAGGGCAGGGCAGGCCATCGCCGCGGCGTGCAGCACGCTGGCCTGGTTCTCCGTTTTCACGCCGTGCTGTGTGAGCAAGGAGTTGATGGCGGTCTTGTCGGACTCCGCGACATTGGCGAGGATGACATTTTGATTGGTGGTCAGCCGGAATTCGAGATCTGGAAACTTTTCCGCGATCTGTCGCAACGCGGTTTTCAATTGTCGGCCTTCGACATCCTTGACGCGGCCGGTCTCGACGTAGATCGTCAGAAACCATTTTCCCTCCACGGCCTTGTTCCAGCCGTAAAGGTCGCCGGTGCCGGTGAATTTGTATGGCCGGGCCGGTTCGAGCGTGAATCCGGCGCGCTGTTCCAATTCGGCGCGCGTCCAATCCACGCCGCGTTCCTCGACGACGTATTTCAAGCGCGCATGCTTGCGGTTGGTGCGGTCACCAAAGTCGCGATGAATCGTCAGCACCGCCTTGGCGGCGGCCACGACTTTTTCCGGCGTTAAAAATCCGAGAATGCTGGCGAGCCGTGGATAAGTCTCCTCGTTGCCGTGGGTCCGGCCCATGCCGCCGCCGACCGCAATGTTGTAGCCGATGAGCCTGTCGTTTTCGACGATGGCGATGAAGCCGACGTCATTGGCAAAAACGTCCACGTCATTCGACGGCGGGATGGCGAACGCGACCTTGAATTTGCGCGGCAGATAACTCTTGCCGTAAAGCGGGTCCACGAAATTCTTGTTCTTCTCGTCGTCGAGATTGAGCTGCACGCCGTCAATCCAGATGGCGTGATACGCCGGCGTCCTGGGCGCGATTGCCAGTGCGATTTTACGGCAATCAGCAAAAACCAGTTCACGCGCCCGGCTGTGGGCGGGCGTGGGCGGCGCTAGGACGTTGCGGCTCACGTCGCCGCACGCCGCGAGCGTCGAGAGCAGTGATTCGTTGATGCCCTTGACGACCGCGCGCAGATTGGATTTCAGCACGCCGTGAAACTGGATGGTCTGCCGCGTGGTGATGCGCAGCGTGTTGTAGCCGTATCGGGCCGACAATTCGTCAAATGTCTTCCACTGGTTCGCCGTCATCACGCCGCCGGGGACGCGGCTGCGGATCATCATGATGAATTTCTTCTCGGTCTTGCGCAGGTCGCGGTTGTCCTGCTGGTAACAGCCGTGGAATTTCAGGAATTCGTAATCATCCTGCGAGAAATGGTCCGTGCCCGCGTCGGCGATGGCCGCGGCGATGCCGCCGGCCAGCGTGGGGATGGCGGCCTTGATGTCCTCGTTGTGCGTCAACTTTACTGGCGCTTCAATGTTCATAAACGAAACGCCAGCATAACGTAATCTGGATTGCTGTTCAAGCGCAGCTTGTCGAATACCGGGGACGAGGGCAAAATCACGACTCGGGCGCGAAACGCTGGAGCAGGAGGGTCGCGCCGAACAGCGGGAGGAACACCACGGCGCTCAACCAGTGCGGGAGCTGCGGGGCCACAGCCAGCCAGTCCACCAGCACGATTCCGGCCAGCAAGCCGCCTGCGATGCGTCCGACGTTGATTTCGCCTCCTTGGAAAATGGTCCGCACGGAACGGGCGATCCACAGAACCAGCACGAACGCCAGGAGCATGGCCGCCTTTCGCGCGTCGCCCGTGTTCATCAGCATGGCCAGAAGGATGGGCACGGCCAGCATCAGCAGGGGCCAATACGGAACCGGACTGCGGAAGCGCCCGCGCCACGCCACCGAGCTCACGCCGGCGACGTAGAGCGCCAGCGCCACCCCGCACCAAAGCGGTCTGCCGTTGACACCCCAAACGCCCGTCGAACCGGCGATGACATAAATCCAAAACCGGCACAAGCCCATCAGCCACGGCGAAACTATCAAGACCTTGTGCACGGCGCCATAAATCAGGAGGCATGCCACCAGGGCCATCGTCAGCACGGCCGCGGTCTTGCCTGGGATGGCCAGCGCCAGCGCGCCGGTCGCGAGCAGAGCGAAGCTCCAGACCCAGGCTGATTCGCGGGTAATGGCGCCGGTGGGAACGGGCCGCGTCGGGCGGTGCTGCCGGTCAAAGTCCGCGTCGAACGCGTCGTTCAGGAACATGCCACCGGTGTAAAGCGCGCTGGCGCCGAGCAGGAGCACCGGCAATTTCCAGAAATTCCCGCCGCCGCCCAGCCACCAGCCGGCCAGACAATTGGACCAGATTGTCGGCAGGTTGGACACCCGTCCCAGGATCAACAATGTGCGCAGGCGCGGAGACATCAGCAAATTTATGATTTACGATTTATGATTGCTGATTGTTCCACAATCTGGAAGCGGGCGGCAAATCGTAAATCACAAATGTCGCAAATGAATTTCCGAACCATCCGCGCGGAGGAAACCAAAAACGGCCGCGTGTGGAAAGGAAGTTTGAATTGGATGCTCCAGCCGGATTTGGCCCCAAACCTTGGCCCGACGGGCGGGGGCGAGGCCCTGCCAAATCGCCGCCGGCATTATGCAATAGGGCGTTGACACACGCGGGCTGACGGTTTATTTTCCCCAAACCATGTTGACGCGCATTTTCTTGGTCTTGGCCATCATCGCGGCCTTGGCGGCCGGCACGCTGAATGTCCTTCAGGTTCACGACCATATCACCACGCTGATTTCCCAGCGCGATGAATACCACACCCAGTTGACCGACACCCAGGGCAAACTGGCCAAGACGCAAACCGAACTGGCCACGACCCAAAAAAATCTGTCGGACACAAAGCAGCAGTTGGCCGACTCGAAAGCCGCGCAGAAGAAGGCCGAGGACCTCGCCGCCGCGCAGCAGAAGCGTGCCGATGATTTGTCCGCCCAACTGGCCAAGGTGACCGCCGACCGCGACGCCGCGCAAGCTGATCTCGCCGCTTACAAGGGCACCGGCAAGACGCCCCAGGAAATTCTCCAGCTCATCAGTTTGATCAAGCAGGACCAGGACACCATCGCCGCCATCAACGAGGAAAAAAAGCTCCTCACGCGGAATCTGAACCGTGTGCAAAACCAGTTGAACGAGTTGATTGGAACCAATTACGTCGTCAAGCTCCCCGCCGACCTCAAGGGCACGGTCGTCGTGGTGGATCCGAAATGGGATTTTGTCGTGTTGAACATCGGCGCGGAACAGAATGTTCTTGAAGACGGTGAAATGCTGGTCAGCCGCAACGGCAAGCTGGTGGCCAAGATCATCGTTCGCACCGTGGACAAAGACCGTTGTATCGCGAACATCCTGCCCGGCTGGAGACTGGGCGATGTGTTTGAGGGCGACCAGGTCACGCCGGCGCATCCGGCCACCTGAAATGAAAAACTGTTCGGTTCACTGGTTCTGGCTGCTCGTTTTGGGCGCGATGCTGTGCGGCATCAGCGGCTGCACCACCAATGAACCGGAAAATGCCTCTGTCCGTCCTTGGAACACCCCGCAGGGCTGGGAATCCGGCATGCCCATGATGAATCAGCAGCAGCAGCGTTAAGCGGTTCTCTCGCGGATTTATCCCGTAATCTTCACGCAGCGCGCCGGTGTGGCGATAAAATTCACCCGCTCGTCATGCGGTTCCGTCGGGACGGTTTCCCGCAGTTGGAAGTCGTAACCGACGCCGCATTTCACGCCTCGGATCTCTTCCAGGATCCGGTCATAAAATCCCCGGCCGCGTCCCAGCCGGTTGCCGCGCAGGTCGAACGCCATGCCGGGAACGAGCGCCAGATCAAATCGCGTCCACGGGATTTCCTCGCAGCTTGCCAGCGGCTCGGACACGCCGAATTTTCCGGCGGCGATGTCCGTCTCCAGATTTCTCACGCGCCGGGCGGAGTAGGTTTGGGTCCGGGCGTCGAACGCGGGCAGGCCGCAGATTTTTGAAGGCAACAGCTTCTCCAGCAGCGGCCAGACATCCAGTTCGTCCTGCAGCGGCGCGTAAAACAGGATGGTGTGCGCGCTTTGCAACTGCGGCTCCAGCCGCCGGCATAAATCCAGCGACTCCGCCAGCCGCACCGCGAGGGAAATCCTGTCCAGCGCCGCGCGGATTTGCTGGCGCAGGTGAGATTTCAAATCTTGTTGATCAGTGTCCATCCGTGGCTTTTCGTTTTTCCGCGAATTGTTTCCGCCAGCTATCGAGCCGTTCCTTGATTTTCTTTTCCACGCCCTGGTCGGTCGGCTCGTAATAAACTTTGTCCGCGCCCAGATAATCCTGCGCCACGAAATGGCCGGGATGGTCGTGGGCGTATTCGTAACCCTTGCCGTGGCCGAGCCGCTCGGCGCCCTTGTAATGCGCGTCGCGCAAATGCTCCGGCACCGGAATTGTCCGGCCGGACTTCACGTCCTCCAGCGCGGCGTCAATCGCGAGATACGCGCTGTTGCTCTTGTTCGCGGTGGCGATGTAAATCGTCGCCTCGGCCAGCGGAATCCGCGCCTCCGGCCAGCCGACGAATTCCGACGCCGACAACGCCGCATTCGCCAGCACCAGCGCCATCGGGTCGGCCAGCCCCACGTCTTCCGCCGCGCAAATCACAATCCGCCGCGCGATGAACCGCGGGTCTTCGCCGGCGTGAATCATCTTCGCCAGCCAGTAAAGCGCCGCGTCCGGGTCGCTGCCGCGCATGGACTTGATGAACGCGGAAATCGTGTCGTAATGCGCGTCCTCGTCGTCATACACGACGGCCTTTTTCTGGATGCTCTGCTCCGCGGCGGCGAGGTCAATGTGGACGACGCCCGTTTTGTCCGGCGCGGTCGTGAGCGCGGCGATTTCCAGCGCGTTCAGCGCCTTGCGCGCGTCGCCATCGGAAATTTTGGCGAGATGGCGCAGCGCATTTTCTTCCGCTTGAATCTTCAGGTAGCCGAGGCCGCGTTCCTCGTCCTTCAACGCCCGTTGCAGCAGGGTGAACAATTCCTCCTCGGTCAACGGCCGCAGTTCGAAAATCTGCGAGCGCGAGACCAGCGGCGAGTTGACGAAGAAGAACGGGTTGTGCGTGGTCGCGCCAATCAGTTTCACGACGCCGCTTTCGACATCCGGCAGCAGCACATCCTGTTGCGCCTTGTTGAACCGGTGGATTTCGTCAATGAACAGAATCGTCGGCTGGCCGGTGTTTTCGAGGCGGTTCGCGGCGGAGGCGAGCACGCGGCGCATGTCGGCGACGTTGGATTCCACGCCGCTCAACCGCTCGAATTTGCTTTTGGTCTGGCGCGCGATGATTTGGGCGAGCGACGTTTTGCCGGTGCCGGGCGGCCCGAAGAAAATCAGCGACTGGATGCGGTCGGCCTCGATGGCGCGGCGGAGCAATTGTCCCGGCGCCAGGATGTGGGTCTGGCCGGCAAATTCATCGAGCGATGCGCGGGCGCATCCGCGCGGCGAGCGGCCGGTTGCGGGAAACGTCGGGAGCGGGAGCGGACGCGGCCTCCGGTTTGGGTTCCGCCGGCTTTTCAAACAAATCGTCGCGCGCCATGAGGCAAGCATAGGCGGTTAGCCCGGCGACCGCAATTCGAGGACGAGGACGAGGAGGAGGACGGGGACGAATTCAAACCGTGAGTCGTCAAAAACAAATCATAAATGAAAAAACCCCGCCCTTGCCGTGTGCACCGCTTATCCTTTGAACATGTTTTACAACATGTGGAACTCGCCCGATTGCTTTCGACTTCCAGCGAAGGCATGTCGGCCACAACCGCAACTCCGTTCCTGGATCGTTTAACTACGGTTCAAGGATTGGTAGCCAATCACGAACAGGGCAGGGTAAATCTGTTTTGCTTTCCAAAGATCAGCACTCACGGTTGACGCCTTACTAATCGCCCCGCGCGCCGCGTTGCACAAGATAAATTTTGGAAAATATTTTTCAGTCTGGCGCGGCAAAAACTTGCGCTCGCCCGCGCAAAACATTTTTATTATGCTTTTCCCCGGTTTCAAATGATGAAGTCCGCGCAAATCCGCCAGTCGTTCCTCGATTTCTTCAAATCGAAGCGCCACACCATTGTCCCGTCGTCCTCGCTGATGCCGGACAGCCCGAATTTGCTGTTCACCAACGCCGGCATGAACCAGTTCGTCCCGATATTTTCTGGGGCAGACCAAGTGCCCCTACACGCCGGGCCGCGCCGCCGACACCCAGAAGTGCATCCGCGCCGGCGGCAAGCACAACGACCTCGAAGACGTCGGCCTCGACACCTATCACCACACGTTTTTCGAGATGCTCGGCAACTGGTCCTTCGGCGATTATTTCAAGAAGGAAGCCATCGCGTGGGCGTGGGAACTGGTGGTGGTCGCCTGGAAATTTCCTCCCGCCCGCATTTACGCCACGGTCTTCTGCCCTTACCTCGGCCAGCCCGGCTGGGAAGAGAAGTGGAAAGCTGATTTCGATCTCGCCCAGAGCCGGCTCTCGCAAAAACAGGCGGAAGCGGCCGGGGAGGCCGCCACGTTCGACGAATCCGCCGCGGACATTGACGCGATCCGATTCTGGATGCAACAATTTCAGCACGCGCGGCTCGATGCGCGCGTTCACATCGTCCCCGGCGGCAAAAAGGACAATTTCTGGATGATGGGCGAAACCGGCCCGTGCGGGCCTTGTTCCGAATTGCACGTTGACTTGACCCCCAACGGCGACACCAAAGGTTCGCTCGTGAACAAGGGCGACGCCCGGTGCATTGAAATCTGGAACCTCGTCTTCATCCAGTTCAACGCGAACCCCGACGGCACCTTCAGCCCACTGCCGGCCCGGCACGTGGACACCGGCATGGGGTTCGAGCGCGTCGCCAGCATCATCCAGGGCACCCAACGCTTCACCGACTTCGCCAATGCCCGGATTTCCAATTACGAGACCGACATTTTCCGCCCCATTTTCGACAAATTGGAGCAATTGAGCGGGAAACGCTACGCCAGCACGTTGCCGGGGGCCGCCGACGGGTCGTCAAAGCCCGCCGACGGGTTGGAAAGGCCCGCCGACGCCGTCGGTGCAGCCCGCCAGACCGTCGGCGAGAGTCGCGAAGCCGTCGGCGGAGGTAGCCGACCCGTCGGTGAAGGTAGCGAACCCGTCGGTGGGGCGTTCCAGCCTGTCGGTGACGCTGGCCAACCCGTCGGCGGGGCGGGGAAACCGGTCGAACCCGCTGGAAACCAGCAAATTGCGCTGGACATCGCCTTCCGCGTGATAGCCGACCACATCCGCACATTGAGTTTTGCGATTGCCGACGGCATCCAGCCCGGCAACAACGACCGTAACTACGTTTTGCGCCGCATTTTGCGCCGGGCGGTGCGTTACGGGCGCACGCTCGGTTTCAAGGAACCGTTCTTCTACAAACTCGTGGACGTGCTGGCCGACACGATGGGCGACGTCTTCCCCGAAATCCGCGCCCGGAAGCAGCAGGTGCAGGAAACCATCCAGCGCGAGGAGGAGGCGTTTAATAAGACGCTCGACACGGGAATTTCACTGTTCGTTAAAGCTGTCGAATTTGGCGAAAAATTTGATTCAGCGCGGCCTGATAAAAGCATTTTGTCAACGGCTGAAACCAGAGATCAAGGTGTTCAAGGTGGAATGGTTGTCTTAAAAAAAATCAAAACTGCAATGGGTGAAACTGTCACCGGAATTTCTGGCGAACTCGCGTTTCTTCTTTACGACACCTACGGCTTCCCACTCGACCTCACCGAATTGATGGCGCGCGAACGCGGTTTGACCGTGGACAAGGAAGGTTTTGAGAAATTGATGGAAGCCCAGCGCGCCCGCGCCCGCGCCGCGCAGAAGAAGGAAGTCGTTTCGCTCTCGCAGATCGAAACCACCACGCCCACGCAATTCGTCGGCTACGAGGAACTCGCCGTTCAGGCCAAAGTCCTCGAAGTCGTCTCGCTCAAGAACAAGACCGCCGTCATCCTCAACACGAGCGCCTGCTACGCCGAGATGGGCGGCCAGGTCGGCGACGCCGGCGAGTTGAACTGCGATGGAAATCTCTGGCGGGTTACAAACACCCAGAAGTCCGGCAATACCTTCCTGCACTTTCTCGCGGATTCGCGGAGCGATGCTCCGCGCTCCGAGAGCGTGCCGGAGCGCGGAGCATTGCTCCGCGAGTTGGACATTCCCGTCATCGGCTCAACCGTCACGCTTACCGTCGAGAAGGCGCGGCGCGATGCGATCCAACGCCACCACACCGTCACGCATTTGCTGCACTGGGCGTTGCACGAAGTCGTCAGCAAGGAAGCGTCGCAGAAAGGCTCGTTCGTCGGCCCGGACAAATTGACGTTCGATTTCAACAGCGCGCCGCTCACGCCGCAGCAATTTGCCGACATCGAGAAGCTCGTCAACGAACGCATCCTCGAAAACACCGGCGTCTCATGGACGGAAGTGCCGTATGCCGACGTGAAGTCGCGGAAGGACGTGATGCAATTCTTCGGCGACAAATACGGCGACACCGTCCGCGTCGTCCAAATCGGTGGCCACGCCGCGAAGTTGGATGGCTATTCGATGGAGCTTTGCGGCGGCACGCACACGCGGGCGACGGGCGAGATTGGATTGTTCCGCATCGTCGGCGAGAGCGCGATTGCCGCCGGCGTCCGGCGCATCGAGGCCGTGGCGGGGTTGGAGGCTTATCGCAAGGCAAACGACGAATTGCATTTGATCAAGACGCTGGCCGGCAAGGTGAATTCGCCGGTCCACGAGCTGGACAAGAAGATTGAAGCCATGCTCGCGCATCAAAAGGAGCTGGAGAAGCTGGTCAAGGCGGCGCAACAGCGGGAGGCATCCAACGCCGCCAGTCTGTTACTGGAAGAGGTCAAGGTCATCAACGGCGTGCCGGTCATCATCCATAATCTTGGCTCCGCCGCCGGTGATTTTCTGCAGGCGATTGCCGATTCATTGAAAGGCCGGTTCAAGGGTGTGATGGTTCTCGGCGGCGCGGCGGACGGCGCGGTATCGTTGTTGGCGGCAGTTTCGCCCGATTTCCAGCATGACTTTCAGGCCGGCAAAATCATCCAGCAAATTGCGCCGATTGTTGGCGGCAAAGGCGGCGGCAAGCCGGACAACGCCCGTGGCGGCGGCAAGGACGCGACGAAACTGGACGAGGCGCTGGCGAAGGCAAAGAGCTTGCTCGGGTAGGGTTTTCGGCGCACATTGCCTTCATGCTTGCAGACGAGCAGACCAGTCCCGAACAGTTTGCGTTTTTTCGGCGCATGACGCCGGAACAGCGATGGCGCTCGGCGCGCGGACTCTACTGGACTTGCCGGCGGCACAAAGCGGCGTTTCTTCGCAGCCAGCATCCTGATTGGCCGGAGCAGCAGGTTGAAAACGAAGTGCGGCGCATTTTCCTCAATGCACGAACGTGACCTGATTGAGTTGTTCGTCCACCCGCTCGACCGTTTTCAAATCCGGTATTTGATCAGCGGCAGTGTGGCAGCCATGCTTTACGGTGAGCCTCGTGTGACGCATGACATTGACTTCCTGATTTTTCTTCGAGGGGGAGATATTGCCCGGTTGCCGGAAGCTTATCCTGCTCCTGAATTTTATCTGCCGCCGCGAGATGTGATTGCTGCTGAAAGTGCGCGCGAAGAAAAAGGGCAATTCAATGTCATTCACCCTGATTCGGGATTAAAAGCCGACTTTTATCTGGCGAAGCGCGACCACCTGGACGCTTGGGCATTTCGCAACGCCCGCGAATACACGATTGATGAAACCGTCATCCGTCTCGCGCCGCCGGAATACGTCATCGTCCGCAAGCTGGAATTTTTCCGCGAGGGCGGTTCAGACAAACACCTGCGCGACATCCGCGCCATGCTCGCCATTTCCGGGGACCAAATCAACCGGAAGGAACTGGCCGATTTGATTCGCCTCCGCCATTTGGAGCCGGAGTGGGACAAAGTGAACGCGCCGTGACGAACTGCGCAAACGTGACCACCGATGAAATGGAGCGCGAGCAGGCAGGCTGCGTCGCGCCGTTTCCAGCACCAGGCGAAAAGCCGTAACCTGTTCCCATTTGGCGCGTCTTCCAATGTGGCAGACGCGAATATCTCTTTATGAAAAAATTGATTTGGACAGTTATCGTTGCATTTGGCCTGGCTTCGCTGCCCTTTGGCGGGAGTGCCCTTGCGGGCCAGGGTCACGGCAAGCAGGCTCACAGAACCGTGGCGCACGCCGGCAAGGCGGGCAAACATCACGGCAAAAAGCACCACGGCAAACATGCCCGCAGGAATCTCAAACACAAGTAGTCCGCCCCCACCCAGCAAAACCCCCCGCGTCGTCTCGGCGCGGGGGTTTGTCTTTTAGAAATGGCGGGCCGATCAGCTCAACCGCTGCTTCAATCCTTCCAATTGTTCGGTCAGCGCCTTGGGCAAATGGTTGCCGAACTTGGCGTAATTCGCCGCCACGTCCGCGACCTCGGCTTGCCAGCCGGGCACGTCCACCGCCAGCAGCGTTTTCACGTCGTCCGCCGGCAGGTTCAGGCCGCTCAAGTCCAGCGCGTCGGGCGTCGGCACGTTGCCGATGGCCGTCTTCTGCGCCTTGCCGGTGCCCTCGACGCGCTCGCAAATCCATTTCAGCACGCGCGAATTGTCGCCGTAACCGGGCCAGAGAAACTTGTTGCCGCTGTCCTTGCGGAACCAGTTCACGAAATAAATCTTCGGCAGCTTGGCGCGGTCGGTGCGTCGCGTGAACGACAGCCAGTGCGCGAAATAATCGCCCATGTGATAGCCGCAGAAGGGCAGCATCGCGAACGGGTCGCGCCGCATCACGCCGGCGGTGCCCAGCGCGGCGGCGGTCGTCTCCGAGCCGCAGGCCGAACCCATGAACACGCCGTGCTCCCAGTCGAACGCCTCGTTCACGAGCGGAATCGTGTGCGGCCGCCGGCCGCCGAACAAAATCGCCGAGAGCGGCACGCCTTCGGGATTTTCCCAGTCGGGATCAATCACCGGGCATTGCGCCGCGGGCGCGGTGAAGCGCGAATTCGGATGCGCGCCCTTCTTGCCGCTGGTCGGCGTCCATTCGTTGCCTTCCCAGTCAATGCCCCTGGCCGGCGCGGGCACGCCCATGTCCTCCCACCAGACATCGTTGTCCGGCGTCAGCACCACGTTGGTGAAAATCGTGTTCTTCGCGCAGGCCGTCAGCGCGTGCGGATTGCTCCGCGCCGACGTGCCGGGCGCGACGCCGAAGAAGCCCGTCTCCGGGTTCATCGCGTAAAGCCGTCCGTCCTTGCCGATGCGGATCCACGCGATGTCGTCGCCGAGCGTCGTCACCTTCCAGCCGGGCAGGGTGGGTTGCATCATCGCCAGGTTGGTCTTGCCGCAGGCGCTGGGGAACGCGGCGGCGATGTAATATTTTTTCCCCGCCGGCGACGTGAGGCACAGGATGAGCATGTGCTCCGCCAGCCAGCCTTCCTTCTTGGCCACCGTCGAGGCGATGCGCAGCGCGAGACATTTCTTCCCGAGCAACGCGTTGCCGCCATAACCGGAACCGTAGGACCAAATCGAAGGTTCGTCAGGGAAATGGACGATGTATTTGTTCTTCGGGTCGCCCTCGCACGGCCAGGAAACATCCTTTTGTCCGGGCTGCAATGGCGCGCCCACCGAGTGCAGGCACGGAATGAAATTCCCGTTCGCGCCGAGTTTGTCCATCACCGCCTGGCCCATGCGCGTCATGATGCGCATGTTGACGACGACGTAAGCCGAATCCGAAAGCTCGATGCCAATCTTGCAAATGGGCGAATCCAGCGGGCCCATCGCGAAGGGAATCACATACATCGTGCGGCCCTTCATGCTGCCCTTGAACAGGCCGAGCAGTTTCTGCTTCATCTCGGCGGGGTCGGCCCAGTGATTCGTCGGCCCGACTTCGTCCTTGGTCTTGGCGCAGATGAACGTCCGGTCCTCCACGCGCGCCACGTCGCTGGGATGCGACCGCGCCAGATACGAGCCGGGGCGCTTCTTCTCATCCAGCTTGGTGAACGTGCCGCCCTTGACCATCAGATCGCACAGCGCCTGGTTCTCGGCCTCCGAGCCGTCGCACCAGAAGATTTTTTCCGGCTGGCAGAGCGCCGCCATTTCGTTGACCCAGGAAATGAGTTTCTGATTGCTTGTGTTTGGTTTGTCCATGTTGCTTGTCGTCTCTTGTGTAAAACACTCCAGATGGTTCCAGCCAGAATGCCAGAAGCGGAGCGGACGGAACAAGCCTCAATTGAAAAAAATTTGGCGCTCCAGCAAAGACAGCCGGAACGATTGCTCATTCCGGCTTGGTCAACCAATCTCAATCGTTTACGTCCACGTGTGGCTGACGGAATCGCTCCAGTCCGACCTGCGGGAGCTGCCGCCGATGGCATGGCAAAAAAGTCTGGTGCCTGGCAGTCGGGAGCACTCGCCGGCGGCGGGCAACCGCACGCTTGACATCGGAAACGACGTGCCTGCCTCGCCCAGTGACGTGGTTGCCGCGCGCAACCACCCGTTTCGGTCAGGCAACCACCCGTCTGCGTCGCACAACCACCCGTCTGCGTCGCGCAACCACCCGGTTGCGTCGCACAACCACCCGGTTGCGTCACGCAACCACCCGGTTGCGTCGCGCAACCACCCGGTTGCGTCGCACAACCACCCGGTTGCGTCACCAACCACCCGGTTGCGTCGCGCAACCACCCGGTTGCGTAACGCAACCACCCGTCTGCGTCACGCAACCACTTGGTTGCCTGTATAAAAATAGCCAATTGGGAAGGCCAAAACGCCAAAAAATCGCTGGAACATATCTAAAATCAGGGCTTTAGGCCGGAAACGGGCGATCTTCTGCTAAATTGGCCAATCTGACGGGTAGCAGCGGACCACCGGCCGTTCAGTATTCCGGTGGGAATTGGCGTTTGTTGCCGTCGCGGAACGACGAGATGACAAAAGCCCAGCCATTTATGGCTGGGTGGCCGAACCGGAGCAGCGGTTCACCCCTTCTCAATGCACGCGTAGGCGTTGTGATTGTGGATGCTCTCGAAGTTCTCCGCCTCGACTTTATACCAGCGGACTTCCGGATGGGCGTTCAGCTTCAAGGCCACGTTGCGGACCAGGTCCTCCACGAACACCGGGTTTTCGTAGGCGCGCTCGGTCACGAACTTCTCGTCCTGCCGCTTGAGCAGCGCGTAAAGCTCCGAACTGGCCGAGCTTTCAATCATCGTCACCAGATCTTCAATCCAGACCGATTTCTTCATCCGAATGGCCAGCGTCACCAGCCCGCGCTGGTTGTGCGCGCCGTATTTGGCAATCGCCTTGGAGCAGGGGCACAGCGTCGTCACGTTCGCCTTCACCGTCAGGACAAAGTCAATGTCGCTGCCGCACGCCGACGCGTCGAAGCGCGCGACGTAATCCATCAGGCTTTCGCCGCGCGACACCGGCGAGCGCTTGGTCATGAAATAGGGGAACTCGATTTCGAGGTGCGAAGTGGCGGAGTTCAGTTTCTTTTGCAGCGACAGGAGAATTTCCCGGATGTTCTCGACGTGGATGACGGAGCCGTGGGCGTTGAGCACCTCGACGAACCGGCTCATGTGGGTGCCTTTGAATTCCTTGGGCAAATCCACAAACATGCCGATGGTCGCCACGGTGTTCTGGGTGCTGTGGGCCTTGTCGCGCACCTGGATGGGAAAGCGCAGTCCGCGCACGCCGACCTTGTCAATGCGCAGCTCGCGGTGGTCGGGCCGGCTCTGCATGTCGTGCAATTGGGCGGCGGGAGTTTTCCCGGGCGCGCGCAATTTGACGGTGTGACTTCCATTTCGAGACATGGAACAAAAGTAGCAGCTTTGGCGGATTTGGCAAAAATGTTCTCTTGAAAAGCGAAAGTGAAAGTTTAGTCTCAAACGCACAAATCGGCCCTCACTTGAATCCGACCGGCACATACGAAAAACAAATCGCGGAAATCCTGCGCGCACTGGGGATCCCGGAGAAATACCGCGACCGGCAGCCGGTTCCTGAAGCCACGGATTTGGTTCCGGTCGGAGCCGACATTTACGGGCGTGAACAGAAACTCGCTCCCATTGCCGCCGCCGCGTGGCAGAAAATGAGAGCGGCGGCCGGACTTGGCGGAGTTGTTCTGCTGCTGGTTTCCGCGTTTCGGAGTGTGGCGTATCAGCGGCAAATCATCGAGCGCAAACTCGCGGCGGGACTAGCGATGGAACAGATACTTCGTGTCAGCGCCGCGCCCGGTTTCAGCGAGCACCACACTGGGCGGGCGATTGATGTGACCTCGCCTAATTGCAAACCGCTGACGGAGGAATTTGAGCGAACCGCCGAATTCGCCTGGTTCGTCCGCCACGCGAGAGATTTTGGCTTTGCGATGACGTATCCGCATGACAATCCATTCGGAGTGATTTATGAGCCGTGGCATTGGGCGTTTCAGGATTCAAGTGTTGAAAGGGTTTCATAATCAATGCAAGTCCGCCAAGCCACCATTGCGGATGCCAGACGGATTGCGCAAATCCATGTCGAAACGTGGCGTGCCGCCTATCGCGGGCAAATGCCGGACGCCGTTTTGGACAACCTGGACGTGGAGAAACGTGCCACATTTTGGCAGACACATTGGGCCAGCCAGCCGCTCGGAACTTTTGTAGCGGAATTTAATCAGGAAATCATCGGATTCTGCGATTTGATTCCGTCGCGTGACAAGGATTCCAATCCCAAAGAAATCGGCGAAATTGCGGCCATTTATGTTCATCCGGAATTCTGGCGCAAAGGGGCGGGTGCCGCGCTTTGCCGATTTTCATTACAGGCGGCCCGTCTTCAAAGATACAATTCAGTCACGCTTTGGACTCTAACCTCCAACGTGGCAGCGCGAAAGTTTTACGAATCAATGGGATTCATTCTGGATGGGACAACCAAGGTTGACCGGGGATTGATAAATTATGAATTACACGAAGTTCGCTATCGGATTTCTGTTTAGTTTGTTTGTTGCGTCTTGTTCTGCTTCGTTTGCCGCCGGGACATTTCGCGTCGCCACCTACAACGTTGAGAATTATCTGGACCAACCGACCGAATCGCGTCCGCACGCCAAATCCGCGGAGGCCAGGGCGAAAATCCGCGAAAGCATCCGCGCGGCGAATCCTGACGTGCTCGCGCTCCAGGAAATGGGCACGACCAATGCGCTGCTGGAATTGCGCGCCTCGCTCAAGGCCGAGGGGCTGGATTTTCCGTTTTGGGAATTCGTCCAAGGCGCGGACACGAACATCCACCTTGCCGTGTTGAGCCGGTTTCCCATCCTCGCGCGCCGGCCGCACACGAACGATTTGTTCCTGCTCGACGGACGGCAGTTTCGTGTCGAGCGCGGTTTTGCCGAGGTGGAAATTCAGGCCGCCACGAATTTTGATTTCACGCTGATGGTCGTGCATTTGAAATCACGCCGGCCCGTGCCGCAGGCCGACGAGGCCGAAGAACGCCTCGGCGAAGCAAAAGCTTTGCGGGTCATCATTGACGAACACTTCAAGGCCGTTCCCCAAGCCCGGTTGATTGTGCTCGGCGATTTCAACGACGTGAAAGATTCCGATGCCGTCAAGGAAATCATCGGACGCGGTCGGTTCAAGCTCACCGACACCCGGCCGGCCGAGCGGAACGGTGACCACGCGCCCGCGGAAAATTCCAATTTCGATGCGCGCAATGTCGCGTGGACGGAATATTACGGCAAGGAGGACGTTTACACGCGGATGGATTATATTTTCGTCAGCCCGGCCATGGCGCGGGTCTGGTTGAAAGGGGAGACTTATATTCCCACGGTGCCGAATTGGGGCATGGGTTCCGATCACCGGCCCATCGTGGCGGCGTTTGACGCAAATTGAGGTCGCACTCATGCTCGCGAATAGGTTCGGGCCAACGGAAAGATGCGACGACCGGGCTGAAAGCCGGAAAGTTCCGGTGGAAACGATTTCAATTGCCTCATGGAGGATTTTCTCTAAATTTCAGCAAACGGGTTGACCGCTGGGGTGGAAGGGCAGAGATGCCAGGCCGCCAAGTCGGAAAACTTGGTTTCTGCGGGGAGAGATGGCCGAGTGGCTGAAGGCGGCGGTTTGCTAAACCGTTATACGGTCAAAAGCCGTATCGGGGGTTCGAATCCCCCTCTCTCCGCCATTCTGACTTTTCGTGACTCGTGGTGACAAGCTGTGAGTCACGATGACTTTCGCCAGTGTTTTCAAGGCTGATTTTCAGTTTGTGTCTCCCTGATTTTCGTGACAGCCGGTGACACCGTTTGACCCGTCGCGCCTAAAGTTCGGGAGTCTATTCGGGAGTCAGACCGCCCGCCAAAACCCGGCAACGTGTCCATGACTTCGCGCAACGGCAGTTGCCCGGCGTCCGTGTAGGTTTTCATCGTCAGACGCATATCGCTGTGCCGCGCCAGTTCCATCGCCAAGCCGCGGATGCACTTTCATGGTCGAAAGCCGGGTGATAAACGTCGTCCGCAACGCATGATAATCCATGCGGTGTCCGCGCTCGTCCAGAAACGGGATGCCCGCTTTTGCCAAGTCCTGCCGAAACTCTTTCATCTTCGGAACGCCGTTGACCACCACCAGATCGTCCGTTTTGCTGTCTGCCGGTTTCTGCTGCTGCAATACTTCGGCCAGCTCACGATGCAACGGCAATGCCTGTTCCTTCCGGTTCTTGTTCACGGCGGCATGAATGCGCAGCAATCCGCCGGATTCGCCAAGCACCAGATTCGACCAGCGCAGCGTTTTCACTTCATTGCGCCGCAATCCCGCATACAGGGGCAGCATATAGGCCAGTTGATTCTTTCCGGCCGCTTGCAACAACTGGACGACTTGCGCATCCGACAATGCCCGCCGTTGAATCCGTTCCTTGCCGCGCGTGTCCGTCCGTTCCACCAGTTCAAAGGGGTTCACGCTGACGCGGCTTTGCTTGCGGAGCCACGTCCAAAAGGCCGAGAGCGTGGCCAGATATTCATTCAGGGTCTTGGGGGCTTTGTGGGCTTGCTCCTTGCGCCACATTTGAAACGAGGCGGGCGTCACGTCGGCCAATCTCGTCCAGCCGCATTCCCGCACCAGCCGCCGCAGCCGCTTGTCCACATGGCGCAGGTGGTCTCCCGACCGCCCCAGGACGGTCAATTCGTTGACATATTCCGACACCAGATCGAGCAACGGACTTTGCGCCGCCTCCCGTTCCGCTTTGGCCGGAATCAAGCCCGCCGATTCGTGCTCCAATTCCTGAACCAGTTTGTTTAATTTTTGTTGGGCAACCTGCTTGTCGGATACCTGCAAGGCGATGTCCCGCACCTTGCTGTCACCGGCAAGTTTGACGCGCGCACGGTATAACCGGCCTGTTATCCGTTTGCCGTTTTGCAATCGTTTTGGTTTGTAGATTCTGGCTTCCATATTTCATGCTCCTTTCAATTACTCGGTTGACTCAACTTTTGAAAATACGCTTTGACCTGGCTTTCGAGCATCCCCACCGCACGGCCAATCCGCCGCAACGGGGGCAACTCGCCGCTCTCCGCCCTTCGTCTCACCGTCCGCTTGCAGACGCCGAAAATCTTCTCCAATTCCGGGAACCGGATCAGACGGTCATTAAATGAATGCTCGACTGGCATACAACATCATTTCTCCTCCTTCAATTTCCAAGTCTTGTTTTGCTTGTCCCATTCCACGCCCTTTCGCAGTCGTCTCCGCAAGGCAGCGGCTTTTTCAGGGGAAGCCATTGCCGCCTTCAATTCTGTCAGCAGATAAAGCATATCCTGCTGCTTGTAGTCCTCGTAAATGGTGCTTCGTTCCTTTTGATACTTCACCTTCCGATTGCCCTTGTCCTTCGGGTCACGTTCGGTGAATTCCACTGCTTCTTTGGCTTCTTGCTCCGTCGGCTCATCCCCGCCGCCCGCCTGCAACAGACGTTCACTTTCCTTAAACAGACTTTCATCCGGGTCGTCCACAAAACCGACTCGGCGCTTGATTTCCTCCGCCCAGGCCTTGCACTCACTGACCGACACGACAATGAAAGGGCGTTCCTTGGCTCTGCGCTTTGCGCCGAACAATCTGGTTTCCTCGTGGGTGACGTAAAAGAAAAAGGCCGTCAATTTGCCTTCCTTGATGCGTTTATAGACGCTGGCGCGGGAGACGGGAACGAATAGAACGACGCTGCTGGTTGAAAGCCCCACGTCCCCCTTGTAATACTCACCGAGTTTTTCCAGCCACTCGCCGCATTCCTTGAAGGTTCCTTCCCGCCGATAGGCGCGGGTGCCGGGCGTCGGCTCGCCAACCAGCGTGTGCAATTCTTTCGGCACTTCGATGAATGGAAACTGAATAAACGGCATATTCCCTATCGTAGCATGATAGATACAGTTGTCAACCATAAATCTTGAAATTGTATTTCTGAATTTCCCGCCATCGGCTTGGATGCCGTCTTGCGCATGGCTTGCGGTTGAATGTGCTTGCAGAAATCTCCGGCTGGAAATCCCGACGCGCCTTCCTAACCAGCCACGTCCCCGGCTCGACGAGCACTGTCAAGGTGGAGCCACAAACAGAAAACCCGGCGCGAAGCGCATCGTTTTATTTGGACAACCTTGACAGGCGCAGTCGAGCCATACAATGGACGAAACGAGGCGCGCCGGAGTCGGTCCTTGCGAATGCAAGTTAAAGTCAGGGGATGAGGATTTCTTACGCAGTTATTCTGCTTCGGCAAGCGGCAATGGACTTCGCGACCAGTCTATCAGATTGCGGATGCAAATCAGGAAACTTCTTGATGCCGAACAATGATGTAGCGAACACGCTTCGGTCTGGCCGTCCTGCTGCGAGCTTTCACGCGGCAGACGGCCAGACGGAAGCCAAAGGGCCGCCGTGACGAACGCGCAGGCGCGGATGCGCAAAGCGTTGGTCACGGCAGGGAGGCATTTCTTGGCGGATAGCAATTGTGTGAACATTCATTTGGTCGGATTTCGCCGAAGTGTTTGCCGGGTGCGATGCAAAATCCTTTCGCCGCTGTTTTCTCGCTTTTTGTATGCGCCAATTTCTGTTCGCCCTTTAACCGGCAGTATTGCAAAAAAAACTTGCGAGGACTGGTGCGATAGGTAGAATGCGTTTTGGCAATGGTGTTTGCCCTCCCGAAATGGGAAAACCGCCCGACAATTTCGGGGCTAATAACTCCTACCGAAACGAGAAGCGTCGGTAGGATTTTTTTATGCTCAACTATATCATTGTCGGAGTGGGCAGCGCAGGCGGTGGAATTGCACGCTATTGGGCTTCCGGCTTGGTTGCCAACCGCTTCGGCCAGACTTTTCCGTGGGGCACGCTTTTCGTCAATGTCACAGGCTCTTTTATCATCGGTTTTTTTGCGACGGTGACAGCGCCGGAAGGGCGCTGGCTGGTGGGGCCGCGTGGCCGCAATTTTTTCATGACCGGCTTCTGCGGCGGTTACACCACATTTTCCTCATTCAGCCTGCAAACCTTGAATCTCGCGCAAGACAATGAATGGCTCTATGCTGGCGGCAATGCGACGTTCAATCTGGTTCTGTGTTTGATTGCCGTCTGGGCGGGACACGTTCTCGCCGAAATCATCAACCCCATGAAAGGATAAATTATGCACCTGCCACACGAAGCCGTTTTGTTGCGAATTTTCATCGGTGAAAGCGACCGCTGCGGGCACAAACCGCTCTACGAGGCCATCGTGCTCAAGGCGCGCGAAATGCACTTGGCCGGCGCGACAGTGCTGCGCGGGCCGATGGGGTTTGGCAAATCAAGCCGCTTGCACACGACGAAAATTCTCCGGCTTTCATTTGATTTGCCGCTCGTCATCGAAATCGTGGATGCCGAGGAAAAAATCAACACCTTCCTGCCCGTGCTCGATGAAATGATGAAAGGCGGTTTGGTCACACTGGAAAAAGCGCGGGTCATTGACTATCGCGCTGATGAAGAAAACGCCATTGGCGCGGAGCATCCAAAAATTTGACCATGTTCAATCACATTCTTTACAACCTGATTCAAGTGCTGGTGGTCATGGTTTTCGCGCCGCTGGCCTCCGGCGTGACTTCGCGGCTCAAGGAAATGATTCAGTCCAAACGCGGGCCGAGCATTTTCCAGCCGTATCGTGATTTGTGGAAATTATTTCACAAGGACGAAATCGTATCGGAAGACAGTTCGTGGATTTTCCGGTTCACGCCTTACATTGTTTTCGTCACGCCGATTTTTGTCGCGCTGCTGATCCCGGTGCTGACGAATTATCCGCTCTTTTTCGCCTTCATGGGCGACATGATTGGCGGCGGATTCATTCTGGCGCTCGGTGGTTTCTTCGCCACGCTCGCGGCGGTGGACACGGCCAACCCCTACGGCCCCATCGGCGCGAGCCGCACGCGCATGGTGGGATTTCTTGCCGAGCCGGTGTTCATGATTGTCTTTTTCACCGTTTCGTTTGTCGCCGGTTCGACGATTCCTTACATCGTCCAGGAAAAATGGGTGACGCCGATGGCAAATTTTTTCATGCCGTCGCATGTGCTGTTGATGCTGGCGTTTCTCATGTTGATTCTGGCCGAAGGCGGGCGCATTCCGGTGGACAATCCGACCGGCCATTTTGAACTGGCGATGATTGACGAATCCAAGTCGCTGGAATACTCCGGGCGCGGCTTCGCGCTGATGAAATGGGGCGGCCAGATGAAATTTTTCGTGCTCATGTGCATTTTTCTTAATGTGCTGGTGACACCGTGGGGTCTGGCGGGCGACCAGACTTTGAGCGCCGTGCTGCTGGCCATTCCGCTCGTGCTCTTCAAAATCTTCTGCTTTTTGCTCGTGTTGGTCGTCATCGAATCGTCGCTGTCAAAACTGCGGCTCTTTCGCATCTCTGAATTTTTGGGCGCGGCCTTCATCACTTCCGTGGCCGCGATGATCACGCAGGTTTTTTTGCCTTAACAACAAATGAGCGACACCACCAATCAACTGCTGGACAATCTGAATGCGCTGGCCACCGGATTATTTTTGCTGACGGCTTTCGGCATCGTGGCGATGCGGCAGGCGCGCGGCGTCTTGAATTTGTTCATCCTGCAATCGCTGCTGCTCGCCGCCTCCGCCGCGTTGCTGGGGTTTCGGCATCACTCGGAACATCTTTACGGCGTCGCCTTGGTGAATTTAATCAGCAAGCCAATCATCGTTCCGTGGCTTCTGCGCAAGACGGCCTCTGCGGAAATTTACACGCGCCGCGAAGTTGACCAGGTGCTGAACATTCCGACCGCGTTGCTCATCGCCCTGGGGCTGGCGATTCTCTCCTACTTTTTGGGACAGCCATTACTGAACGCCGTTGCGCCGGAATTTCGCGGCCCCAACGTGCCGATTGGCATTGCGGGATTGTTGATCGGCGCGTTCACGCTTACCGTGCGACGCGAAGCGTTGCCGCTGCTCATCGGTTTGCTGGTGATGGAAAACGGCGCGTTTCTGGCCGGCATTTCCATTTCGCGCAACCTGCCGCTGCTGGTTGAACTGGCCATTGCCACGGACGGTTTGATCATCGTGTTTATCAGCGGCGTGCTGATTCGCGCCGTTCAAAAACACGTCGGCACAACCGCTGTTGGCGAACTGGCCAGCTTGAAGGAAGCCACGGTTGAACCGGTGGAAAAGGAGGAGAACGAAATGAGCGTCATCGTCGTTTTGCTGCTGCCGCTGATTGCCACGGGGTTGGTTTGCATTCCGTTCAAAAAGTATTGGGCATCGGGCGTGACTGTGGTGTCGTGCGTGGCGGTCTTGATTTTGGCGGCGCGGATTGCGTTGCAGGCCGCAGCCGGCAATTCCATCACCGCCGCGCTCGACGTTGGCATGTTGAAATGGATTTCAGTGGACGGCTTGAGCGCGCTGATTTTGCTGCTGATTGCGTTCGTCGCCACGACGGCGGCGATTTATCTCCGTCGGCTACATGGCGCATCAAAATCTGAGACCGTGGAAGCTGCGGCTCTATTATGCCAATTACAATCTGTTCGTTTTTTCCATGCTGGCCATTCCGGTTCTCGCCGAACCGACGCTGGTCTGGATTGTTGTCGAATTGACAACGCTCTGCTCCGCACTGCTTGTCTCGTTTGAAAACACGCGCGAGGCGCTGGAAGCCGCTTGGAAATACGTCGTGCTTTCGCTCATGGGCGCGGGCATGGCGCTGTTCGGATTTCTGGTTTTATTCGCCGCGATGCAGGCGTCGGGCAGCGATGGCGCTTACACCTGGAATGGACTTGATTGCCGCCGCGCCTTCAATGCCGCCGGTTCTTTTGCAAACGGCGTTCCTGTTGATTTTGATTGGACTTGGAACCAAAGTCGGCCTCGTCCCGATGCACACCTGGCTGCCGGACGCGCACAGCCAAGCGCCCTCGCCCGTTTGCGCGCTGCTTTCCGGCATCGAAACGTCGGCCATCCTCTACGTCATTCTGCGGCTGTTCCCGGTGATGCACGCCTCGCCGAATTCCCATGCCGAAACGTGGGCGCTGGTTCTCGGCCTCATCTCGGTCGGCACCGCCGCGTTTTTGCTGCTGCAAGTGCGCGATTACAAACGTATGTTCGCTTTTTCCACCGTCGAACACATGGGCATTATTTTGGCGGCGGTCGGCCTCGGCGCGTCAGTCGCCGGTTATGGCGCGATGATGCAAATCGTCAGCCATTGCGTGACCAAATCATTTTGCTTCTTCGCCGCCGGAGCCGCGTTGATGACGGTGGGAACGCGCGAAATTGCCGCCGTTCGCGGACTCATTCGCAAATCTCCCATCGTGGGCGCCGCGCTCGTCTTTGGCGGACTGGCCATCACCGGCGCGCCGCCGTTCGCGGTATTCCTGAGTGAATTTTCCATTCTCAAGGCCGGTTTGACGCAAAAGGAATATGTGGCCACCGGTCTGCTCGCCATTTTCATCGTCATCGCATTTTTCGGAATCATGCTGCACATCAACCGCATGGTTTTTGGTGCGCGGGAAAATGAAACCGCCGCCGAATCACCGAACAATCATTCTGAACCGGAAAACAAGTTTCATCTGCCGTTCAGTTGCCGATTGGCGCTGATTTTAGCAGCTATTCCAGTGCTTGTGCTTGGCTTTTACATCCCCCAACCGTTGCACGACTTGCTGACTCAAGCGGCAGCCGCTTTGACTAAATGAACAACGAATTGCCATGAACCGCACCGAACTAAAACAAGAAATTGACCAACGCTGGCCCGGCCAGGTGCAATGCCAGTTCGATGCCGGTTCACCGTGTGAAGTGACCTGCGCCCGTGCCGTGCTGCCGGAATTTTGCGGACGCCTTTTTCTCGAATGGAATTTCAGTTTCGCCGGGCTGATTGTCGAGGAGAGGCGCGAGCGGATGGCTGTTGCGTTACACCTTTTACGGCGAGAGCGATGCCGGCTGGGTTCATGTGCTGGTCACTGCGCCGCTCGCCGAAAAAACTTTTCCGAGCATCGTCAAATTTGTTCACGCGGCGGACTGGCACGAGCGCGAAGCCGAGGATTTGTTCGGCCTGAATTTTGAAGGCCATCCGCGCCTCGGCGATTTCATCTTGCACGACGACGCCTGGCAGGAAGGCGTCGAGCCGATGCGCCATCACTTTGATCCCAAAGCGGCGATGCTTCATCGCAAGCCGGACGCCGACTGGCATCCGCATCGCGTCGTGCAGGAGCCGGGTGCATTCGTGATGCCCGTCGGCCCGAAATACTCCGGCGTGACCGAGTCGGTTCATTTTCTGCTCGAAACGGTCGGCGAAGATGTCATCCGCTCGACGCCGCGCCTGTTTTACAAATGGCGCGCGATTGAAAAACTCGCCGAAGGCAAAACGGCGGATGAAGTTTTACTGCTCGCCGAGCGATTTGCCGCAACGACCGCTTTTGCTCACGGACTCGCTTATTGTCAGGCCGTCGAAAAAATCTGCGCAGAAAAATTCCAGAGCGCGCAAGAATCCTCCGTGTGTTTCTGGCGGAACTTGAACGCCTGCGCCAGCACGCTGGAGCGATTCAGGAAATTTGCGAGTCCACCGCGCTCGTCGTCGCCAACAGTCAGGCCGGAATTCTGGAAGAGGATTTGTTGCGGATTTCCGGCGAACTCACCGGCCATCGCTATTTGTTTGGCCTGCTCGCGTTGGGCGGGCTGCTTTGCGATTTGTCGAACGACGCCTGCCGCAAGGCGCTCGAAACAATCGCAAAAAGTTCTGACGCAACTCAACGAACTTGAAAAGCGGCTGCGTGTTTCCAGCAGTTTTCTGGATCGTCTTGAAGAAGTCGGCATCGTGCGCGAACGGACGGCGATGGTTTATGGTCTGCTCGGACCCATTGCCCGCGCATCGGGCATCGTCCGCGATTTGCGCCGCGCGCAGCCGTATTTGGGCTATGAAAATTTCCAGTTCGACGTGCCAAGTGAACAGGAAGGCGACGGCTACGCGCGATTGCGAATTTTGTTTGCCGAAGCGCGGCAATCGGTTCGCATCATGGAACAAGCCGTTGCCGCGCTGCAAAGCGGCAGCGTTCGTGAACCGTTTCAACTTCGCGCAGGCGCGGCGTTGGGCTGGGTCGAAGCCCCGCGCGGCGGCGCATTTCATTGGGTGCGACTGGACGAAAATGGAAAAATCGCGCGCTACCGGATTGTTCCGCCGTCGTTTGCCAACTGGCACGGCTTCCACCTGTCCGTGGAGAAATTCGCGTTCCAGGATTTTCCCATCATGCTCTCCACGTTCGATTTGTCCGTGGCGGAAAACGACCGATAGAAACAATCAAATGAAAATTTTATGAGCCAATGGGTCATCAACGGAATTCGCGACGGGAATCAAAACGACCGCGTATCCGGCAAAGCCGGAGACTGCGGCAGGCGTGTCGCCGGGCCTGCCGGTCGGCGGTGATTATCCTGCAAACGAGATTGATTCGCTGATTTCGCGCTGCCCCACAAAAGTGTTCAGCGACAGCGACGGCAAATCATTGCGGACGTTCGCCGTTGCATTCATTGCTACCGCTGCGTTCGCGGCATTGAGCATCCAGTTGACTTGGCAGCAAACTTATGAATGGGGAACTGTTCGTGACGGCCAGCACGAATTCGGCCAGCCCTTCGAGCGTTCCATTCACATCTGCGTCGTGGATGCGGGCGATTGCGGCGCGTGCCTCAACGAAGTCAAGCAACTCAACAATCCGTATTACAACATGCACCGGCTGGGATTTTTCATCACGCCTTCGCCGCGCCATGCCGATGTGCTGCTGGTCGTCGGCCCGGTGACGGATCACATGAAATTCGCGTTGAAAAAAGTTTATGACGCCATGCCCACGCCCAAGCGGGTCGTGGCCGTCGGCGCGTGTGCGCTGTCCGGCGGTGTGTTCGCCGAAAGTTTCGTCTGCGCCAAAGGCGTGGCGGATGTGTTGCCGGTGGACGTGGAAGTGCCCGGCAATCCTGCTCCGCCGCTGGCAATTTTGCATGGCCTGCTTGTCGCGGTCGGACGCAAAGCGCCGGCGTCGTGGGCAATTCAAACCAATCCGGTGAAAGCATAAATGGATACGCCAACGCTCATTTCAATTTTTTTTGCGCTGTGCGGCGTGGGCGTTTTGCTGTCGCTCGCCGCGCCTCCTTCAAGGCAGGGAAATGTGATGGCTTGGCTGGGTTGCCTCGCGTCACTTGCCTTGGTTTTGGCGGGCGCAAATGCGCTGCTCGCCGGGAAAACGTTCAGCGAGCCACTCTGGTCGTTGCCGGGACTGGCGGCAACGCTCACGTTGAAAATTGATTCACTTTCGGCGGTATTTGTTTTCATCACCGGCTTGGTGCTTTTTCCGGCTTCAATTTTTGCGGGCGGCGAATTGAACCGCGAAGGTTCAATAATTCACGAATTCAGCAGCCGCCTGTTTGCGGTGTTCATGTTCGGGCTTTATGCAGTCCATCGCCTTGATTTTCATTGCGGGCGATGTCGTGCTGTTCCTGCTGGCGTGGGAAGTCATGTCCATTCTTTGCTGGCTGCTCATCGTTTGCGCGCGGGAAAAGGAAAATGGCCATGCCGGTTCGGGTTATCTTCTGCTGGCGATGGGCGAAGCGGGAACGCTTGCGGCGGCGCTGGGTTTTCTCCTGCTTGCGGTTGGTGCCGGTTCGCTGGATTTCGGCGCAATCAAATCGGCCGGGCCAAGTTTGGGCATGGGCGTGCAATGGGCGGTTTTCCTGCTTTCGTTTTTCGGTTTTGGCGTGAAGGCCGGACTGGTGCCGGTGAATTTCTGGCTGCCGCGCGCCTATGTTGCCGCGCCGCGCGCATTCGTGCCGGTGCTGGCAGGCGCGACGTTGAACCTCGGCCTTTACGGAATTTTGCGTGTAAATGCCGACCTCATGCCGGCGACTCATGCCGGGCCGGGCTTGGTCGCGCTGATTGTCGGAACGATTTCGGCGCTTGCTCGGAATTCTTTACGCGACGACGGACAACGACCTCAAAATCATGCTGGCGCACAGTTCGATTGAAAACGTCGGCATCATCGTCGCCGGATTCGGCGCGGGTATGGTTTTTGTCGCGACGAATCATCCGGCGCTGGCGGCCATTGCCTTTGTCGCGGCGCTGTATCATTTGATCAATCACTCGCTTTACAAAACGCTGCTGTTCTTCGGCGTGGGCACGGTGGAAGCGCAAACCGGCACGCGCGACATGGACCGGCTCGGCGGCCTGAACAAATGGATGCCGCTGACCGCGCTCGGCTTTCTCATCGGCACGCTGTCCATCGCCGCGTTGCCGCCGTTCAACGGCTTCGTCAGCGAATGGCTCACGCTGCAAACGATGCTGCGCTCGGCGGAATTGTCCTCGACCGGCGCAAAAATGGTTTTCGCGCTGTGCGGCGCGGGACTGGCGCTCACGGCGGCGCTGGCGGTGACGTGTTTCGTGAAAGTTTTTGCGATGAGCTTTTTGGGAATGCGGCGGCTGGATGAAAATCAAAAAGTCAGCGAAGCCAAATCCGGCGCACTCGCGCCAATGGCCATTCTTGCCGCGCTGTGCCTCGCGTTCGGCGTGCTGCCGACGTATGTGATTCCCGCACTGGACACCGCAACCAGTCCACTGGCCGGCGCGAGCGCCAGCGATGCGCTCGTGCCGCCATTCTTCGCCTCCAATCCGGCGCACGATACTTTGCCGCCCGCGTTTGTGGACGATTTTCACAATCTCGGCGCGCAAGTCGGACAAAGTGTTTTGCCCGGACGCGGTTTGGTCGTGCTGCATCGCGGCGGCGAAGGAAAATCCGGTCGTCTTCGCCATGTCCACTTCCTACACGTTCGTCGCGCTGATTGTTTTGCTGCTGCTGACTTACGTTGTCATCCGCTTGTGGCTGACGCGCAGTCGGAAATTGTCGCGGCGGATGCGCTGGGACGGCGGCGTGAGGCGGCTTGCTGCCGGAAATGACTTACACGGCGACGGGCTTTTCCAATCCGGTGCGCGTGATTTTCGACGCGGTGTTCCGTCCGACGACGGTGGAAGACACGCGCGAAACCGTGGCCGAGCATTTCCGCACGGCCATCATCCGCGAAAAAGAGCGCGTCCATCTGGTGGACAAACTGGTTTTTCATCCGGTCAGAACGGCGGTGATGTGGTTCGCCGGTCGTCTGGCGTTGATGCACCACGGACGATTCAACGCCTACGCCGCCTATGCGCTGGTGACGTTGCTGGTCGTGCTGGTTGTATTTTTGTTGTTCCAAACGTCGTAACTACTCCGGTTTCCGCCGGAGTTGTCGCGGAAGCGAAAATGATTTATGGGCGCGGATGGTTTGTTGCTGGAATTGATTTTCGCGCTGTGCTTCGCAGGCGCGCTGGCGGGAATTGTTGTTCCCGACCGGCGCAATCCCGCGCTGCTGGCGTGGGTTGGTTCCTTCGCTTCGTTGCTGACGTTGTGGGTCGCCGGAAATGTTCTGTGGTCGGGGCAAATTTTCCAAGCCGACCTCTGGACGATTCGCGGATGGGGAACGCTGACGATTTCGCTCGACCGCTTGTCGGCGCTTTTTCTGGCGGTGGCGGCAGTGGTCGTGTCTGGCCAGTTCCATTTTCTCGGCGGGTTATTTGAAGCGGTATGCCGGGCATTACAATCTCAAGGCGCTCAATGCCTGGTATCTGCTGCTGTTCGCTTCCATCGTGCTCATTCTGATTGCGAACGACGTGCTGCTGTTTCTGCTGGCGTGGGAGGCGATGTCCATTTTGAGTTATTTGCTCGTCAACTTCGAGCACCGGCGCGACGAAACCAGCCGCGCGGGTTATCTCATGCTGGCGATGGGCGAGGCGGGATTTGTGGCGGTCGCCTTGGTGTTCCTGTTTCTCGCGGTGAAAACCGGCTCGCTGGACTTTTCCGCGTTCAAAACGGCGGGCGCAAATTTCGGCGGCTTCACCCGCTGGACAATTTTTCTGCTGACGTTTTTCGGTTTCGGCGTCAAGGCGGGGCTTGTGCCGGTCAACACCTGGCTGCCGCGCGCGCATCCGGCCGCACCGGCCAACGTCTCGGCGATTCTCTCCGGCACGATTTTGAATCTCGGACTTTACGGCATCGTTCGCGTGAATCTCGACCTCGTGCCCGTCACGCAAAACGGGATGATCGGCGCGGGTGTGGTCGTGCTCATTGTCGGCACGATTTCCGCGCTGGTCGGAATTCTTTATGCGACCACCGAGAACGATTTGAAGGCCATGCTCGCGCACAGTTCGATTGAAAACATCGGCATCGTGACCGCCGGCCTCGGCGCGGGAATGATTTTCACCACTTACGGCAAACCCGCGCTGGCGGGCATCGCGTTCATCGCGGCGTTTTATCACATGATCAATCATTCGGTGTATAAATCGCTGCTGTTTTTTGGCGCGGGGACGGTGGACGACCGCGCCGGCACGCGCGATTTGAACAAGCTCGGCGGATTGATTCGCGCGATGCCGTGGACGGCGGGCGCATTTCTGGTCGGCACGCTGGCGATTTCGGCGTTGCCGCCGTTCAACGGCTTCGTCAGCGAATGGCTCACGCTGCAAACGATGCTGCGCTCGGCGGAATTGCCTTCGACGCTTGTGAAACTGGTTTTCGCGCTGTGCGGCGCGGGACTGGCGCTGACGGCGGCGCTGGCCGTGACGTGTTTCGTCAAGGCGTTTGCGATGGGCTTTCTCGGCATGTCGCGTTCGGAAGAAGCCGCGAAAGCGGTTGAAGCGAAAGCGGTACGTCGATTGTGCCGATGGTTTTTCTGGCCGCGCTCTGTGTGCTGCTCGGCGTGCTGCCCACTTACATGATTCCCGCGTTGAGTCGCCAATTGCAACCGTGGACGGATTCCAGCGCCGACGCGCTTGTGCCGCCGTTCTTTGCCTCCAATCCGGCGCACAACACTTTGCCGCCCGCGTTCGTGGAAGATTTTCACAACTTGGGCGCGCAAGTCGGACAAAATGTTTTGCCCGGACGCGGCTTGGTCGTGCTCCATCGCGGCGGCACGGAAAATCCGGTCGTCTTCGCCATGTCCACTTCCTATATGCTTGTGGCGTTGGTCGTCCTGTTGGTTGCTCACTTATGTCGTTGTTCGTTTGTGGCTGACGCGCCAGCCGGAAATTGGAGCGGCGAACGCGCTGGGACGGCGGCGTGCGGCGGTTGCTGCCGGAGATGACTTACACGGCGACGGGATTTTCCAATCCGGTGCGTGTCATTTTCGATGCCGTGTTTCGCCCGACGACGGTTTCAGACACGCGCGAAACCGTGGCGCAGCATTTCCGCACGGCCATTCGCCGCGAGCGGGTGGCGGTGCATGTGGTGGATCGCTTTGGTGTGCAACCTGCGAAAGAACGCGACCATGAGATCTAGTCCGGCAGCTCTGGCGGCGATGCACCACGGACGCATCAACGCTTATGCCGCTTATGTGCTGCTGGCATTGCTCGTGGCGTTGCTGTTGAGCCTGTTTTTGTGACGATGACGAAGAAAGTGTTTATTAAAGAAATCCCGCTGGATCGTTCAACGGGAAGGCGATGAATTATGTTTCAGAAAGTGCTTATCGGCTATGATGGTTCAAAGAGAGCCAAAGCTGCCTTGCGATGCGCGGCGGCAATGGCGATGGATTTTAATATGGAGCTGACGGCGCTTTGGGTGCGTGAACCGTTGCCGCGTTGCTCTGATTTGCCCAGCGAAGTTGTGGCTGGAAAAGAATCTGTGGACGAAGGCTTCAAGAACATTTGTGATGAAATCAAGACCGTCGTCAAAACGCACTGCCTCGACATCCGGTGCGTGGCCCGTGCCGGTCATCCAGTCAGAACCATTGTGCGACATGCAAACGAGGGCGGTTATGATTTAATCGTCGTCGGACACAGCAGTCGCTCCTGGTTATGGAGCCGGTTGCTGGGCGACACCGCCGACCGCATCGCCGACCACGCTCGTTGCAGCGTGCTGATTGTGAAAAACTGATCTTTCCAGATTTAGAAACAAACATTAACCAATCAAAAATAAAAAACATGAGTAAAATTAAAAACATCTCGGCACAGGAAATTCTCGACTCGCGCGGCAACCCGACCGTCATGGTCAACCTTGCGCTCGACAACAACATCACCGCCTCGGCCTGCGTGCCGTCCGGCGCGTCCACCGGCATCCGTGAAGCCGTTGAACTCCGCGACGGCGACGCCAAACGTTACGGCGGCAAGGGCGTGCTCAAGGCGGTCGAGAACGTCAACAAAATCATCGCGCCGAAACTCAAAGGTAAATCGCCCCAAGCGCAAAAGGAAATTGACGAACTGATGTGCAAGCTCGATGGCACGGAAACCAAATCGAAGCTGGGCGCGAACGCCATTCTCGGCGTCTCAATGGCCGTCTGCCGCGCGGCGGCGCTGGATTCAGGCCTGCCGCTTTACGCTTATATTCGCAAGTTGCATGGCGGCAAAGGGTCGTTCTACTCTGCCCGCGCCGCAGATGAATGTTCTCAACGGCGGCGCGCACGCGACGAACAATGTGGATTTTCAGGAATTCATGCTGTTCCCCATCGGTGCGCCGAGTTTTGCCGAGGCGCTGCGCTACGGGGCGGAAACCTTTCACACACTCAAAAAGATTTTGCAAAAGCGCGGACTGGTTTCCGCAGTCGGCGACGAAGGCGGTTTCGCGCCGAGCCTCAAAACCAACGACGAGGCGGTGGAATTGATTCTTGAAGCCATCAGCGCAGCCGGTTACAAGCCGGGGAAGGACATCGCCATCGCCCTTGACCCAGCCGCCAGCGAGTTTTACGACAGCGGCGCTTACGTGTTCAAAAAATCCGATAACTCGCGCAAATCGCCATCCGAAATGGTCGAACTGTATCGCGGCTGGCTGGACAAATATCCCATTCTCTCGCTCGAAGACGGCATGGGCGAGGAAGACCGCGAAGGTTGGCTGGCAATCACCAAGGCGCTCGGCAAAAAGCGGCAACTCGTCGGCGACGACAATTTCGTCACCAACCCGAAAATTTTTGCCGAAGGCATCCGCGACGGCATCGCCAACGCGATTCTCATCAAGCTGAACCAAATCGGCACGGTCAGCGAGACGTTGGAAACCGTGGCGATGGCGCAGAAGGCCGGTTACGGCACGGTGATTTCGCATCGTTCTGGTGAAACGGAAGACGCTTTCATTGCGGATTTCGCCGTCGGCACTGATGCCGGGTCAAATTAAGACCGGCTCGCTCTGCCGTTCAGAGCGCATTGCGAAATACAATCGCCTGCTCGCCATCGAACGCGAGTTGGGCAAAAAATCGCGCTACGGCGGCGCGGTGTTTAATACCCGTTGGAAATGATAGTTAATTTTGGAGCGCCGCGGCTACGATACCGTTCTTCTACTGCAAACTCCATTGAAGCGGGGTGTGGCCGGGATAAATCCGGTCACCGTGTTCGGGCCGCGTGCGCTCCTCTTAGTCTTCCGGCGCATACTGGCGGAGATTGCATCCATCGTCAAAAAATGGTAGAGTTTTATCAGGCAATGAAGTTTGCCTGCCCGCCTTGCGGCGAACCGCCTTCCGGCTAATGACTTCTACCGAAACTTAACTGAAAAATCGGTAGCGGGTCATGCAAACGACAACCTCAATGAAATGGCGCAAGCTCGTGCTTCCTTTCGTCGCCAGAACACAGGAAACGGCGCAACTGCGGCGGCTGCACGCGCAACGCAAGCATGTGCTGATTCTCGGCGCGGAAGGAATGGGCAAATCCGCCCTCATCGCGCATTTACGTCAATCGCTCCACTTGCGCATCTGTCCGGCGTCGGAGCGGTTGAGTGAAATTTACGAAGCGCTGGAGCGCGAACTTGGCCTTGAAGCCGGCGAACTGCACCTGATTCAACGTAAGAATCGCGTGCTGAAGTCGCTCAAGGGAACAAAACGTGCCGTGGTCTTTGACGGCGCAAGCTGGACGACGCCCAAGCTCGGCTCGTTCATCGAAAATGTCAGCGAGCGCGTGCCGGTATGGCTGTGCGTCCGCTCGGAGCATCCTTGGGACGTTGGCCGCATCTGGCCGTTGCTGGTGCGATTCGAGCACGTCGAGTTAAAACCGTTTCATCCGGTGGAAAGCCGGACGCTGGTCGAAGCGGCCATTCAGGGCAGTCGGGTTCCAGAGAAAACTTTGGACGTTGTTGACTGGCTGCATCGGCGGTCGGCGGGCAATCCGAAAATTTTATGTGAATTGCTGACCGAGATTGCGCACGGCCATTATGACTTGAGCAACTCACACGCACTGCGCCGGCTCGATCTGGACCGGCGCATCCATGAAATTTTTCCGGTGCAATGAACGAAAGTCAACAACGGCATTTGCTGATGACGTTTCACCACGTTGATCATCTGCTTTCCGAAACCGAGCGCATCCTGGCGTCCACTCACTCGCCGTCGCCGTTTCAGGAATACACGCAGGATTCCACGCCGGCTCAACGCAAGGTGACGCACGATTACGTCCTCCGCGTGCGCGATTCCATGCGGCGCATCCTTGACGAATTGAAAATTCCGCCGAAGCCGCTGATTTCCAGCGCGCTCTGGGCGGCGCGCAATCACTTGGCCTTTGCCGGTATCGCAATTGTGGAAATTGAACCCAAGTATATGAAAGGATACGGCGAACTTTCGGAAGCGGACAAACAAATGTTGAACCGGATTACGGCGGAACTGAATGAATTACTCGGCGGCTTGGACAATTGCCTTGCCCAAGGCGCGGATGCTAGTTCGCCGCCAGACGCAAATCTCAATCGCCAGGATTCCGGCTATACGGTGAAAGACGAAAGCGACAACAAGCACATTTGAAACATGAATCAGGTGGATGGCATTCTAAACCGCGTCTCCGGTCTGGCCGGTGAATTGAAGCTGGCCAATCTCCAGCCGCAAATCGCCGCGTGCCGGAAACAGTTCAATGGCAGCAGCCACGGCATTGACGTGGCGGTGTTTGGCCGGTTCAAGGCTGGCAAAAGTTCATTCCTTAATCATCTCACCGGGCGCGACGTGCTGCCCATCGGCGTCGTGCCGCTCACGGCAGTTATCACGCGGCTGCGCTCCGGGCCTGCCGAGAAGGTCACGGTGCGTTTCCTGAACGGCAGCGCAAAAACGATTCCGCTCGAAGAAATCGGCCTTTATGTCGGCGAGAACGAAAATCCGAACAACCAAAAACAAGTCGCTTCGGTTGAAGTGGAACTGCCCGCGCTCAAGCTGCTGGAACCGCTGGAATTTGTGGACACGCCCGGACTCGGCAGCGCCTTCACGCACAACAACGAAACCACCTTCCAATGGCTGCCCTACGTCGGCGCGGCGCTCGTCGCGGTCAGTTGCGATGCGCCATTGTCGGAGCGCGACCTCGCGCTGCTGGACGAATTGCGCCGGCACACGCCGAAAATTGTTTTGCTGCTGACGAAAGCCGATTTGCTCAACGAACCGCAACGCGCCGAAGTGCTGGCGTTTGTCCAGCAGCAAATTCGCCAGAAATGGGAAACGGAATTGCCGGTTTTTTTCTATTCCGTGAAGCCGGAATGCGCCGGCTCTGAAAACGGAACTCGAACAAAATCTTTTGTCCCCGCTCATACGGAATCGTGACGAAGCCGCCGACCAAATCGGACGGCATAAGCTGCTCTCGCTCGTGGGGCGGACGCTGGATTATCTGCGTGTCGCGCTGGCTGCGGCGACACAGGCAGAATCCTCGCGCAAGGCGTTGCGCGAAAAATTGGCGGACGAGCGCCGCCAGTTCGATTTGTTCCGCGAAGAACTTCAGGTGTTGTCACGCCAATGGTCGGCGCAGGCGTTGGATCAATCGCTGCTCAAATTGAAACCGCGACAGGAAGCCTTGCAGGAACAAATCACGACGGGGTTGCAGGCGCAGTTCACACAATGGCCGTCGCGTCTGCCGCCGCTGTTGCGAACCTGGCGCGAATGGCTGCAAAATTTTCTGAACGCGCGAACTCACCGAAATTTCGAGCGCGGAGAAGGCAATGTTCCTTGAACCACTAAAGCGCGTGGAGCAACACCTGATGCGAACGCTCCAAGCCCTCCAACACCGGCTTGCCGGACACGTCCAAGCCGCGCTCGGCGTCACGCTCGCCCCACACGACATTGTTCTTGAAGTGCCCGAACCGTCCGCGCCACCGATTGACATCGGCTATGTGGACGCGGCGTTCAGCCTCATCAGTCCGCTCATCCCGATGAATTTGTTCCGTCCGGCGATTGAGCGTTCACTACTGCGGAAATCGCGTTGGGAAACCGAGAAAAACCTTTCGCGCTTGGCGTCCAACTGGCGCGACCGAGTGGCCAAAGGCATCGGCGAGTTGACCCGACAAGCCGAGCAACAGGCGCTGGACGAATTGGCCGCGCTCGAACACACACTGAAGCAAAGTGCCTCCAAAGCACCTGAATTGAAACAAGCAATTGATGAATTGGAACAATTCCAGAACGGGCTGCGTGGTGACTGAACCCCGCGTCGCCGAGAGCGAACAAAAACCGGAAATGTGGACAAATCCGCGCGACGGTTCGGTGATATGAAACGTGCCTTTGGGACCGATTCACCAACAAGTTGGACAATATGGATGCTCCACGTTGCATTCCATTGCGTTCAGAAGTCTTGACCGGGAACATTCCCGAACATCCGTTTGCTACGAATTTCTCGCACTCGTCTTGCCCGCATCCGCGGGCAAAAATCGAAGACACCATCCCCTACCAGGTTCAGTAGGAAAAAGTGAGGCTCGAAACCGAGCAGCAAAAAGCGACAACGAATTTGCCGCAATTTGTCGCTTCAACTTGTTGCTTTTTGCCGTCTTTTATCGCTAGACGCGCATTCAATTTTCGATGGGGAATTTGCCATTTTAGCCAGGGCACGCGTTACCCCTTATTTTAAGGGAGATTTTGCGGCTCGCCAATTTCTCGCCGATGGCCGCGCGGAGTCCCGCAAGATGGAACGTGCAACGTCTGACAAGACATCCTGCAAAATGCTTCGTTGGTGCTAACCGCGTTGCGAACTTTGTTGCTTCGGATGTTGCCTCATGTGTTGCCAACCAGCTTGCGAATGTTCGCGCTTTCAATTTCCGACTCCGCGTGAATCGCCTTTCCATTGTATGGCTCGCTGCGCGTCGTCAAGGTAGTTTCGCCCTGTTGCCCTTCGACTTCCACCTTGACGATGCTCGCTTCGCCAAAGACCGGATGGCGATTAAGGTTTCACGCGGGAAGTGTCACGGTCATTGATCGAAACACCAGTGAATCAAACCGGCAATCCGCCGGGCTGGATAAATGCGCCGCGAGCCGCGTGAGTGGGGGTCACGATTTCAGAGCGTTTTTTGATTTCAGGAAGGCATCGAGTTCTGCCTTTTCTTCGGGACTCATCATTTTCACGTTGGCGATATGCGGCCCGCGTGACGTGTAGGACGAATTGTCTTTCGCAGGTGCTGGGACATTGCTCGTGACTGCTGCCGGCGCTGGGGTCGGCGCGGTTTTTGCGTCCGCGGCGGGCGCACTTTGAGGCGCAGTAGGGGCATTGACAACCGGCATGGGTTTCGCGCGTTTTCGCCGTTTGCGGGATTTCCCGCCATCCAGGACGATGCGGCCGTATTCGGCCACGCGCGCCCGACTGGTCCCGACGCCGTGTTGTATCAGCAAATCAGCAATGGACGCATAAGAAATTTTTCGCCTGCGCAATTCCACGATGGAATCATGGATGGGTTTCAAATTATTGAAGGGCACGCGATGCAGATTAGGCCGGAATTCCTGAACCGCTTTCCGCAATCCTTCAAGATCGGGCGTTGGTTTAACTGGTGTGTTCATAATTTTTGAATGTCATGGTTGAGATTTGAGCAAGTTGTCTTGCGTTTGCTGCTGTTGCCGGGTGTTGTCGTGACCGTGTTGCGAGTTGTCTCGCAAGTTTCCGGCGCGGACATCGCACGTCCATATCCGGTGCAACGCAAGTTACCTTGCGAGTTGACTTGCCAGACGTTCGGCGGCATTGCCGTTGCCACTGCCCGGCCATTGCCGGGACATGATTCGGATTTGTGGCGAGAAATTTCGCCGGATGTCTTGCCGGATGTTTCGCGGCCATCGCGTGGCCGTCTCGCGGGACTCCGCGTGTCCAGCGGCGAGATTTGAGCGAGCCGCAAAATCCTTGTTTTGACAAGGGGTAAGGCTTCCACCCTATAAAAGCGGTAGCACAACAACCGTGCGACTGCACCGTGACTTGAAAATTGTTGCATTGGATTTGACATGCTTCGTGTGCATGACTGTGCAAATTGATGGTGCAATTTGTGACGTGAAATTTAACGTGCCGGTGTTCTCATTTTTGCGAGTGTGCCGGGCACAGTCTGATTGCCGGGAATGAAAAGTTGTCATGGTTCGTCCATTGTTTCGTCGTCACCGTTCCACGTCTGGTCAACCTCGATGCCGATGATTGGCGGCGGGGATTGCATCGGCGGTTGCATCGTGAAGATGATGGCGGGAATGACCGTGGCAGAGTTTCCTTTCATCCGTTTCCGCAAGCCGCCGCTGAAAATCCAAGCGATGGCCAGCAGTGCCAGCCAGACAAACACCAGGTAGAGATAAACGCCGTTGTTTTCAATCAGGCCGTCCAGCGTGTTGAAAATGGGAACAATTTGAGCAATTCAGCGGGATTCAAGTTCATGGTTGGTTCTCCGTTTTCAGTTTGTCAGTCTCACGCCCAAATCGCAGCCGTGACGGTTGCCAGCCTTGCCAGCACGTTTTTCCAAAGCGGCGATCTTCCGAATGCCGCCAGTCCAAATGCCCGGCCTGCAAGCGCGTTAAATTCGATTGCGGCGCGCCCAAGTGAGAATGTTATGTTCAAAGCCATGATGGTTCGGTGGAGAATCAGCTCGCCGTCTTGACAAGGGCGAGAATGGCGGCCTTGATTGGCGGGGAAAGTTTTGCCCAAGCAGTGACTACTTGGGCCAAGTCAGGACAGGACGGGATTGAATTTCGGGAGTCTATTCGGGAGTCTCCGTGAGATTCCCCTTTATTTACGGGCAAAACTGTGGGGTTCGAATCCCCCTCTCTCCGCCATTTCCACTTTTGTGACCGGCAGTGACAGTGAGTGACTCTTCGTGATTTTCATCAATGTTTTCAATGGTTTTTCCTACTTTGATGGACTTCAACCCGATGACCGACGGTGACACGAATTGACCGCCTGCGACTAAAGTTTGTGAGTCTATGTGTGAGTCATCAAATGCGGGTAATCCTCGGACGGTTGCCGCCAAAGGCAATGCCGCCGCGTCCGTGTAGGTTTTCATCGTCAGCCGCATATCACTGTGACGCGCCAGCTCCATCGCTTCACGCGGCGAAACACCCGCTCGTTGCAGGCGCGTGATGTAAGTCATCCGCAATGCATGGAAGTCCACCCGATGCCCGCGCTCATCCACCAGCGGAATGCCTGCGGTCTTGAAATCCGCGCGGATTACTTTCATCGCCGGAACCCGTTCGGGAAACACCAAAGTTTCCGGCGTCAATTTTCCGGCAGATTTCATCGCCTGCAATTCCGTCACCAATTCGGGATGCAGCGGGCGCGGTTGTTCCTTGCGGCTCTTGCTCTTTGCCACTGGAACGACATAAAACGGATTGGCCACGTCCAAATGCAAATCACCCCAACGCAAGCGCATTGATTTCACCGCGACGCAAACCGGTGTGCAGCGCGAGCAGATACAACGGTCGGCGCGGTCCTGCCAGCAATTGCCGGGCTTCATCGTCATTCAATGCCCGGCGGTGGAAACTTTCCTTGCCGCGCGCATCCACTTTGGTGACGAGTTCAAACGGATTGGCCGCGACACGGTTTTGTTTGCGGAGCCAGGAAAACATTGCCGACAAAGCCGCCTGATATTCGTTGATGGTTTTGGGAGTCTGCTTTTGTCCAGCCCGCCAGCGCAGGAATGAATCCGCCGTGGCTTCACGAAGATTTTGCCATTTGCATTCCCGCATGAGCCGACGCAAACGCTTGTCCACATGACGGACGTGATCGGCGGAACGTCCCAACGCCTTCAAATCGGCCACATAGCCGTCCACCAGCCGTTCCATTGGATTTTCAAACGTCTCGCGTTGCGCCGCTGGTGACAATTAACCCCACGGCTGCCCGCTCGTGGTCGCGGGTGATGTCTCGCAGTTTTTGTTCGGCGATTTGCTTGTCCGAACACTTCAAGTGAAATGTCGCGCGCCTTGATGTCACCATCTAATTTCAGCCGCGCGCGCCAAATCCGGTTGAAAACCAGTTTGCCGTTGCGCTGACGTTTTGGCCGATAAATGTAAGCAATCATATTTCTCCTTTCGTTCAATTTGCACCTTGCCCGCTCAACCGTCGAAAATATTCTTTAACTTTGCTTTCCAGCATCCCCACCACGCCGCCGCTGCGAACCAACGGCGGCAACTCACCAGCCTCCGCCTTCCGTCTTACCGTCCGCTTGCACACGCCAAAAATCCGTTCCAGTTCGGGCAGACGGATCAGCCGGTCATTAAATTCATTTTGCGGGTTCATCTTCGTCCTTCCATTTCCATCGCTTTTCATTTTTGTCCCATTCCATTCCTCGTTCCAGTCGCTTCCGATAAAATTCAGCCTTCGTTTTGTCGGACGCCATCGCCGCCATCGCTTCCGCCAGCAGTAAGAACATATCCTGTTGCCGGTTTTCGCGGTCAAACTCGTCGTCCTCATATCGCACCTTCCGATCCCGCTTGTCTTTCGGGTCGGTGTCGGCAAAGTCCAGGGCTTCCACGGCTTCCTTCGCGGTTTTTGGTTCATCTGCCGCCGCCGCCGGCTTGAGCTTTTTTCGCTGTTCCATCAGGCTTTCGTCCGGCTCATCCACATAACCCATCCGGCGTTTCATTTCCGCCACCCACGCCTTGCATTCGCTCATGGACAACAGAATGTAGGGACGCATTTTGACTTTGCGTTTGCTGCCAAAAAAGGTGTCTTCGATGCGGGTGATGTAAAAAAAGAACGCGGTCAGCTTGCCTTCCTTGATGCGTTTGTGGACGGCTGCCCGCTGGACGGGCACGAACATGGTGACGCCGGCGGGTGAAATTCCGACATCCCCTTTGTAATGCAAGCCGAGGTCTTCAATCCACTGGCCGCATTCGGCGTGCGTCCCCTCCCGGCGATAGGCGCGCGTGCCGGGCGTTGGCTCGCCGACAATCTTGCGTAAATCTTTCGGCACTTCGATGAATGGAAACTCAATGAATCCCATATTTCTTACATAGTATCTTACTAGATACAATTGTCAACCATAATTTGAGCGGCATCTTGGCCAATCAATAAATCATTTGCAGATTGGAGCGTATGACGCTACAATGTGCATACGAAATAATGGAAGAGAACATTAAAAAAGATCGGCAAAATGGAGCTGCTGCTGCGTTTATTGACGCGCGGCTGGCTGCGGGTCATGTGTCTTTCCCTCTGGCTGATCTGGTCAAGGAAACGGGCTTATCCGTCACGGCGGCAAAGAATCAGTTGCGTCGGCTGGGCAGTCAGGTTGTCAGGGTTTCGCGATTGCAGCAATTTTTTCTAATTGTCAGCCCGGAGCATCGCTCGATGGGAGCACCCCCGGTTACATGGTGGCTCGACGACTATTTTAGCTGGCTGGGGCATCCATATTATCTGGCACTTCAATCGGCGGCCGGCACCTATGGTTCCAATCCGCAAGCACTGCAAGTGACTCAAGTGATGACTGACGGTTCCCGGCGCGAGATTGAAGTCGGACGCCTGCGGGTTCGGTTTTTCGTCAAACGCGGGATTGAACAGACGCCTACGCAACCACTGGCGAACGCTTTCGCCCCGACGCGGGTTAGCACGCCCGAGGCAACGGCGTTTGATTTGGTCCGGTATGCGTCGCGCATCGGCGGGATTGGGCGCGCGGTTGAAACCCTCACTCCACTGCTGCCGCTGATGGGTGTCCCCGAACTCAAACGTATGCTGGAAGCTGAAAACGAACCGGCAACCGCACAACGGCTGGGTTATATCATCGAGACTGCTGGCAATAAAAAATTGGCCGAGGCCATCCATGACTGGTTGCCGCCTCAACTCGCTTTGGTTCCGCTTGCCCCGGCGAAGGCTGACCGGACGACTGCGCCGGTGGTCGAGCGTTGGCGGGTTCTTAACAATTCAGGAGAACTTGGACTATGACTTCACTTACCCGCCGGGATGTTCTGGCTCATCAAACGGCTGTTCCTTGGCCGAGCCAACGTCAGGTCGAGCAGGATTTATTGTTGTGCCAGACGATGGTTGCGTTGTTTGAGGATTCCTTTTTGCAGAGCCAGATTGCCATGCGCGGCGGCACGTTGCTGCACAAGGTTCATCTCGCGCCGCCATCACGTTACAGCGAGGACATTGATCTGGTCGTGGTAGGTGATCGCCCGGAGGGTCACATTCGCAGGGCGCTCAATCGCGTTTTGAAGGGTGTGCTGGGAACTCCGAAACAGTCAGTGTGGGGCGATCTCAAACTGGCCATCCGCAACACCGTTAAACCGTCGCGGGTGCTGCGGATGACTTACGCCATTCCGTCCCTCATGGAACCGGGAACGAACATGGAAATTGTGGTGGAGGCCAATGTCACCGAGCGCACGCCGCATCGCCCGGTGATTAAAATCCCGTTTGAATTTCCGTTTCGGGATGCGGCGGTCAGCACCCAGGTCAGCGGCTATGACATCCATGAAATGCTGGGAACAAAAATGCGGGCATTGTTTCAGCGTCGGCGTGGCCGGGATTTATTTGACCTGTATTGGGCGCTGACGCTGGCCAAACCAGCGGTGGTTCCCGCCCGGATTATCGAATCTTTTCAGCATTATCTAAAATTGGAAGGCAGCGTTGCCGGACGATCCGAGTTTGTTGAGCTGCTGGACGCGCACCTGGCCGACCGTGGATTTTGTTCGGACATGAATCAACTGCTTCGGGCAGGAATTATTTATGACCCGCAGCAGGCTGGGGAACATGTGAAAGCCAAACTGCTCGCCCTGCTGCCGGAACGCTGAAACTTAAAAAACTTTGACGTTGAACCCAACGCCACGCTGTTAAAAAAACACCCGCTGCCTTTGCTAACGCTGACTCAATCCCCAAAATCGATTGAGGGCTAAAGTTGCGTTGCCGACCACTCCACGCCGCCGGTCGGCTTACTGTATAATAATCCTGGAACCCACCCCAAAGCCAAAGGCTTGCAGGTCTGCTTCGTGAATTCCTAACCAGCCGCAACTGGCGACGTGAGCATTGGCAAGGAGGAACGAAACGGCGAGATTTGTTTGAGCCGATTTCGTAGTGTCCTTGCCAAGCGGAACGGAGCGGTATCATCGGCGGCGCAATTCACGAAGCCGGAGGGCGGAAATGCGTTCGTCTCTGCGAACCTCGCCGGGTATGACTCAAAACGCAAATGTCATTGGACGAAACGTGGCCCGATTTCGATACCAAAAAGGCTGGTCGCAGGATTTGCTTGTCACCAAAATGCAACTCCTGGGGATTTATATCACTCGCGACATCCTGGCTAATATCGAAACCTTACGCTCAATTGCAACCGACAAACAAATCGTGGTTTTCGCGGAAGTTTTCGGTGTGCCGGTGGGCGATCTTTTTCCACCAAAACAGAAATCCAGCGGACGTATCGTCGGATTAAATAGCTAAATCGCGGTTAAATTCGGTCGGCATCGGTTCTGGAACGAACCGGAATTTGACGCTCTGCCACGCCGTCGGCGCTGACCACCGTTCAGGCCAGAATATATTGGCCGGCCTTTTTCGTGCCGACACGCTTCACCAGACCGGCTTTGATCAATGGCCGCAGCAAATCCAGCGTGCCCTGTTTGGAAACGCCGATCGCATCCCAAAGCTCGCGCGGCGTCATGCTCTTGTGATCGCGGAGCAACTGCAAAAGCTGCTCCTGCTTCGGACGCAAAATCAGTTTCTCCTGTCCCGGCTGGGCGGAAAGTTTCTGCACGCGCTGCCAGACCCGCTCCAGTGTCAGCAGCAAACCTTCGGCGCGGTATTCCAGCCAGCCCGTCAAATCTTCGCCCTTGCGGCGCACGGCGTCCAGCGCCTCGTAATAGCGCGGGCGGTTCTCCCAATAAAATTCGTCCACGGAAAAAATGTGATGCGTGTCAAATCCGCGCCGATACAACTCCCACAACGCCAGCGCGCGGCCCGTGCGCCCGTTGCCGTCGGCGAACGGATGAATGGCCTCGAACCGATAATGCACGATAGCCGAACTCAAAACCGGCGACAATTCGCCGCCTCCTTGTTCCACCACGTCAGCAATTCAAACATCAGCCCCGAAACATCCTGCGGCGGTGGCGGCACATAACGGCCAACGCGCACGGCGATCGTGCGGTAACGTCCCGCCGTGCCCTGATCCATCACCTCACCGGCGATGATTTTATGCAGGCGGAAAATGTCCTCGTGCGAAATGATTTTCTTGGCGCGTTCTTCTCCACGAAACGGAGACCGGCGAAATAATTCACCACCTCGCGCTTGGCGCGGGCGGCGACGGCGGGAACTTCCCTGCCCTCCTCCACCGCCTTGACCTGCTCCAACGTCAGCGGATTGCCTTCAATGGCCGTCGAGGAATGGGTGTTGCGCGTGCGCGTGTCTTTCTGCAAGGCGGGAATCCAGCGCACCTGCACCGTGGCGGCCAGAATCTGCTCGCGCAACGCGGCGATCTTCTCCACGCGCGCCAGCAGCGATGGGTGACGGTGAATTGCGGCTGGTAACT
>CAVXQV010000001.1:0-554801 GCA_963764035.1 uncultured Verrucomicrobiae bacterium | reverse complement strand
CTGAGTTTCGCAGATATGCAGCAATTTGGATTTTTTCCGTGAAAGCCTGCGGCGATTTGCTGGGGATTTTGCATGAGCCGAGCGTTGGAAGCCTGTGGGAAGACCCAGCCCGTAGACAGCCGAGGCTGGACCGTGTCAGAATGCCGGCATGTTTCTGAAGGCGCACGAGCGATGTAAAGACGGCAAGCGCCACGTCTACTACAGCCTCACGGAAAGTCTGCGGGTCAGCCGCAAGCGCGTGGTGCAACGCACGGTGTTGCACCTGGGCGAACTCAACACCACGCAGGTGGAACGGTGGCAACGCACCATCGAGGCCATCCACGAGGACGGTCAACGCCGGCAGTTACGCCTGTTCACCGATCGCGAGGGACAAGTGCCGGTGGTCGCTGAAGATGTGGCCGAGGTGATTCTTTCCAGTCTGGTGGTGCGCCGTCCGCGGCGTTTCGGAGATTGCTGGATCGGCTGCAAGCTGTGGGAAGAGCTGGGGCTGCGCGCCTTTTGGGATGAGGTCTTGGGCGAGCAGCGCGGCGAGGTGCCTTGGGCCAAAGTGGTGGAACTATTGGTCGTCAACCGGCTGTGTGATCCGCGCAGTGAGTTGTTTATTCACGAAAAATGGTTTGCGCAAACCGCGATGGACCTATTGCTGGATTGCAGCGCGGCCGTGGCGGAGAAGGATCGGCTGTATCGGGCCCTGGACCGGATGGTGGCGCACAAGGACGCGTTGGAACGGCATCTGGCCGGCAAATGGCGCGATCTCTTTGGTGCCAGTTTCGATGTGCTGCTCTACGATCTGACCAGCACGTATTTCGAAGGGGATGCCGAAGGCGTTGACAAAGCGACGCGCGGCTATTCCCGGGATCACCGGCCCGATTGCGCGCAAGTGGTCATTGCCATGGTGGTGACACCGGAAGGCTTTCCACGGAGCTATGAAGTCTTTGAAGGCAACCGTGCGGACGTCACGACACTGGAAGCCATGCTTGATCAGGTGGAAGCCAAACATGGTCGGGCGCGACGAATCTGGGTGTTCGACCGGGGCATTGTCAGCGAAGCCAACCTGCAGAGATTGCGAGCGCGGGACGGACAATACGTCGTGGGCACACCCCGACACCGGCTGCAAGATTACGAGAAAGAGTTGCTGGCAGGCTCCTGGCAACAGATCAACGAATCGGTGCAGGTGCAATTGATCGCGCAGGAACAGGAGACGTATGTGCTGGCGCGCAGCGTGGATCGGGCCAAGAAGGAAGAGGCGATGCGCTGGCGTCAGATTCGGGGATTGATGCGGGACCTGGTGCGGCTGCGCCGCTCGATCCGCAAGGGCACGCTGGCCGATTCGGACAAGGTCATGCTGCGCCTGGGACGATTATCCGAACGCTGGCCGCGGGCTTGGCACCATGTGTCCACGGATTGGGAGGATGGGAAACTGAACTGGCAGTGGGATCGGCAGGCCTTACGGATGGCGCAGCACCGGGATGGAGCGTATTTGCTGCGGACCAATTTGAGCGATCACCGCCCGGAAGCCTTGTGGCGGATGTATGTGCAACTGACGGAGGTCGAGGCCGTGTTTCGGGCACTGAAGAGCGAGCTGGCCATTCGGCCGATCTGGCATTGGGTGGGGCCGCGCGTCGAAGCGCACGTGATGGTGGCATTTCTGGGCTACTGCCTGTGGGTTTGCTTGAAACAGAAACTCAAGGGGAGCGCTCCGGGGTTGAGTCCATGGCAGTTGCTCGACCAGTTCAAGCGCATCATCCAAGTGGAGGTGTGGTTCAAGCTCAAGGCTGGCGGAGCGATTTGCCTGCCACGAATTACCCAGCCCGAAGCCGCCCAAGCAATGATAATGCACCAGATGAACTGGTCATTGCCCGAACAACCGCCCCCACGAATTTACCAGGATCAGATTGCGGATGTGTGGCCGACTTGAAGGGTGCCGGGCTCGTGTTCCTTGAGAAAAATGATCTTCTCCCGCAAAATCTGCGAAAGTCAGGCTAGTTCGGTGGTCAGAGTGGCCAGCAGACGACGGAAGCATTCCAGCCGCACCACCAGCCAGACCGGAAGGTTGCGTTTTAACTTCGCCCAGCGTCGCTCCTCCCACCATCCCTTCTTTTCGCGCTGGCCCTGGGTGAGCAGCAGGCTGCGCCCTTGTGCCGCCACCCGTTTGACTTCGCGCTTGAGTTGTTCCCGTTGCCGGCTTTCGATGCGTTTTTGTTCCTCCGCCGGTGTCGGCACGCGGACGGTGGCCAGGGCGTGCGAGTTGCCGGCCACGTATCGGTCCAACCGCAGGGCCAGTTGTTTGGCGTCGCTCTTGTCGTGGTTGACGCCCTTGTGCTGTTCATCCAGGCAGACGGGTTGCACCACTTGGTTGTGAACGCCCAGCGCCACAAGGTCGCGGTGCAATCCGTAGCCGAAGGGCCCGGCTTCGTAGCAACTATGCACCTGCCCGGCCAGCGGGAGCTGGGTCTTGATCCACGCCAGGAACCTGGCCGGCGCGAACTTCTGGGCCGGTTGCGGCGCGCTGTGGTCGAGAATCCTCACGACCACGATACTGTCGGCGTGAACGTCCAGTCCCAGTTTGAGGGTTTGCAGCTTGTTGCTCGCGACTTGATCCGCGCGAACTTCGGAGGTATTTAGTTTTCGTTGGTTCATACAGTGGGTGGGTGTAGCGCCTTTGCGCCCGCCCGCCAACTACTCATGTCATCTCCAAATTACCGCCGCACCCCGTTTCCTGATTTGAACTCTTCCGTTTATTCCACCATCATGCGTCCTTGAACTTGATGAAATCTATTTCCACCAAATCCGCCCTGGCCGCTGCCGTCCAAGCCGCGCGTGCCGCCGGCCGGGTCATGCGCGACAACTGGCACAAGCCCAAGCGCGTCAAGCTGGACGACGCCCACGACGTCAAGCTGGAGCTCGACGTGCGCTGCCAGAAGCTCATCGAAAAAATCCTGCGCGCGCGATTTCCAAAAATTCCGCTGCTCGGTGAGGAGGGCGATTCCGGCGACGTGACCGCCGAGTATCGCTGGGTGGTGGACCCGATTGACGGCACGGTGAATTACTTTTACGGCATGCCGCACGCCGCGGTTTCGATTGCGTTGCAAGTCCAGAGTCCAGAGTCCAAAGTCCAAATCCATGAATCGGTGGCGGCCGTGATTTACGACCCATTCACGGACGAGCTTTGGACGACGGTTCGCGGCGAACCCACGCGGCTGAACGGGAAAATTATCCGTGTCAGCGACCGTTCGCAGTTGGAAGACACCGTCATCGCCATGGGCTTTTCCAAAAACCGGGAAAGCATGGACCGGAGCCTGCCGCACTTGAACCGGCTGGCGCGGCGCGTGAAAAAAATCCGCGTCATGGGTTCCGCCGCGCTGGAACTGGCCTACGTCGCCAGCGGCCGTCTCGACGCCTACATTGAGCACACCATCAATCTCTGGGACGTGGCCGCGGGCCAATTGCTCGTGGAAAATGCCGGCGGCGAGTTTTACGCGCTGCCCGCGCCGGGCGGCAAAATGCGGATGTGCGCCTCGAATGGCAAGCTGCGGAAGAAACTTCAAATCGGCGGGTTGCTGAAATAACCCTTCAATTTCGCCAATGCCTTCGAGCGATGGCTCAACTGATTTTTCACCTCGTCGCCGAGTTCGGCGAACGTCTGCTCGTAACCCACCGGCACAAACAACGGGTCGTAGCCAAAGCCATTCTGCCCGCGTGGCGCGAATAGAATCCGGCCTTCGCACACGCCGTCGAAGGTCCGCGGCTCGAATTCGTCCGCGTAACAGACCGGCGACGCGACCTCGACTCTCCCCTCCGGCACATCCACCAGCGCGATGACGCAATGGAACCGCGCGGCGCGTTTCTCCACCGGCACGTCCTTGAGCAGGCGCAGCAGCGTGGCGTTGTTGTCCGCGTCGGGCGAATTGCCGGAACTCGCGGGCGGGCCGCCCGCGCTCCGGTCCAGCGCCGCAAACCGCGCCGAATGGACGCCGGGCGCGCCGTCCAGCGCGTCCACCTCCAGACCGGAATCGTCCGCCAGCACGAAGATGTTTCCGCTTTCTGCTTTCCGCTTTCTGCTTTCGTCCTGTGCCAGCCATTTCGCCAATTCGACGGCTTTCTTTGCCGCATTCCCCGCAAACGTCGGCGCGTCCTCGACGGCTTTCGGCGCGTTGGGGAATTCGTTCAGCGTCAGACAACGGAATCCTTCCCCAAGGATGGCGCGGATTTCGCCGACCTTGTGGGCGTTGCGCGTCGCGATGAGCAGCGTCGTCATGACGCAAAGTTGACAGAAAATTTCCCGTCAGGCGAGCTTGACGATGAATGGTGCCGCCTTAGAATTCCCGGATGAAATCACGCCTGCTCCTCGCCCTTTCTCTCTTTGCCGTCGTCCAATTGCGCGCCGCCGACACCAACGCGCCTTACATCCTCACGCCGCCCGCGCCGGCCTCGCCGCGCATCAACGGCCCGGACGTCTTCGGCGTGAGGCCCGGCTCGCCGCTCCTTTACACCATCCCGGCCACGGGCGACCGGCCGATGACCTTTTCCGCCGACAAGCTGCCGCGCGGCCTGAAACTGGATCCTCAAACTGGTCGCATCACCGGGACCCTGCATAAAAAGAAAGTGCTCTTCTTGTTCGGTTCGTCGAAGGGTTCGGACAATTATGAAGTGACGCTGCGCGCGAAAAATTCGCTCGGCACCGCGGAGAAGGAATTCCGCATCGTGGTGGGCGACCAAATCGCGCTGACGCCGCCGATGGGCTGGAACAGTTGGAATTGCTTCGCCGGCGCGGTTTCCGAGGACCGGGTCAAGAGCGCCGCCGACGCCATGGTCAAGAGCGGCCTCATCAATCACGGCTGGACGTATATCAATGTGGACGATTTCTGGCAGAATCATCGCCCGCCGACGTCGGCGGACCTGACCGGGCCGTTTCGCGACACGAATGGAGTCATCGTCCCCAACTCGCGCTTCCCCGACATGAAAGGCATGGCCGATTACATCCACGGTCTCGGCTTGAAGGCCGGTCTTTATTCCTCACCCGGCCCGTGGACGTGCGGCGGTTGCGCCGCAAGCTGGCAGCACGAGCAGCAGGACGCGGAGACCTACGCCAAGTGGGGCTTTGATTATCTGAAATACGACTGGTGCAGCTACGGCGACATCGCCTCCGGCCGGGGCGCGAACGCCACCAACAATGTTCCGCGCTGGACCAGGGCGATGACCAACGCCGCCGGAGCGATTTACCCCTACAAAGTCATGGGCAAATACCTGCGCGACCAGAACCGCGACATCGTCTTCAGCCTCTGCCAATACGGCGACGCGGCGGTTTGGAAATGGGGCGGCTCGGTGGACGGCAATTCCTGGCGCACCACCGGCGACATCACCGACACCTGGCGCAGCATGAGCGGCATCGGCTTCCGGCAGGAACGGGCCGCGCCCTACGCCAAGCCGGGGAACTGGAACGACCCGGACATGCTCATCGTCGGGCAGGTCGGCTGGGGACGGCTACATCCCACGCGCCTGACGCCGGACGAGCAATACACGCACATCAGCCTCTGGTGCCTGCTCTCCGCGCCGCTGCTCATCGGCTGCGACATGACGAAGTTCGACGACTTCACGCTGAACCTGCTGGAGAACGACGAGGTGCTCGCGCTCGATCAGGACTCGCTCGGCAAGGAAGCCACGGCCGTCATCACCGACGGCGACCTGCGCGTCTATGAAAAGGAACTGGCGGACGGCGGACGCGCGCTCGGCTTTTTCAATCTCGGGGCCACGCCGCTGGATTTGAATTTCAACCAATTTGCCAAGACCGGTCTGGCCGGCAAACAGCACGTCCGCGACGTCTGGCGGCAGCAGAATTTGCCGGACGTGGACACCGCCACCGGCGATTTGAAAAAGACCATCCCCGTCCACGGCGTGGTGCTTTACAAGCTGACGGCGGTGAAATGAGTCGCTGGAATTGGGTGGGGGAAGGGAAACTTCCGCCAAGTGCATAAATCCCATTAAACTGACGGTTTTTCGCGTTTGGCGGCTCAAAAGTCGCGTCCGACGATTGAATCGGCGGTTCGGAATGTTAAATAATCGCGTCCGCCACTTCAGTAATCACGTCCGCCGATTCAATCGTCGGACGCAACTATTGAACGATCGCATCCGCCGATTCAACATTCCGACGCGCCGATTCAACCGGCGAATCGGGAGATTGAACCGGCGGATGCGAATGTTGAGTCGGCGGAACCGCCGATTGAGTCTGCCGGGGCAAATCTTGAAGTGGCGGATGCGAATGAGCGGGTTCACCTTCCGCCCATTCAAGTTCCGCGTCCGACCCTTGCCGCCACCGGCCGGGCATCAAATCCGCCCGGTGGAATTTTCCTTGCCGCGCCGCCATTTCCTTTTCATTTTCGGCGCATGAACTTTCCGCCGTTCTGGGCCAGGGGCGGCAGCGGGGACTTTTCCTGCTGGCGCTGGTCGGCCAACAGCCTCGCCGAGGCGCAATCCCTCGCCGTCGAGGCCGCGCGCGCGCTCGCCGACCGGTTTGCGCACGGCGATTTCCCGCCCAAGCACGGCGGCTATTATCCCAACCGCCCGTTCCGCGAGCCGGTCATTCAGGAGATCAAGGACGATGCCGGAGAGCGCGCCGCCGTCATCACGCGCAATGCCTATGGCTGCCTCGTGCTCAACACCGCCCGCGTGATGTTCGTGGACGTGGACCTGCCGGAACCGAAAGCGCCGGGATTGTTCAGCCGGCTCTTCGGCAAGCCGTCCACCGCGCCGGTCGTGACCGAAGGCAGTGCGCTGGCGAAGGTAGAGAACTGGACGCGCAGCCATCCCGATTGGGGCTGGCGCATTTACCGGACGCGCGCCGGCCTGCGGCTGCTGGCCACGCACGCGCTGTTCGATCCCGAAGCCGCCGCGAGCGACGGCGTATTCGACGCGCTCGGCGCCGACCCGCTTTACCGCCAGCTTTGCCGGACGCAGAAGTGTTATCGCGCCCGGCTGACGCCCAAACCGTGGCGTTGCGGCGTCCGCACCAAGCCCGAACGCTGGCCGTTCCTCGACGCCCGTGCCGAGAAACATTTCCAGAAATGGGACGCGCAATACCAATCCTTCTCCGCCGGCTGGGCCACGTGCGAATTCGTCAAAGCCATCGGCAGCGACGCTGTGGATCCTGCCATCCAGCCCATCCTGAAGCTCCACGATCAGATGACTCGCATGGAATCGGGACTGAAGCTGGCGTGAGCTGCCAACCCGTTTGTGGCAGCGCATGTGAGTCCGCTCCATTTGTGCAATCGGAAAAGTCAGAGCCGGCTCTCGCCGGCTGCTACGGAGAGAGTCAACGATTAGTCTGCCAGAACGCGACGACTTCCTTCCAAAAATTCGTTGCCGGGGCCGGGATTTCAATGTGTCCGCCCTGTGGAAATTCCCAGAGCTTCTTCGGTCCCGCGTAATCATCGTAAAGCCGCAGGCCGAATTTCTCCGGCACCACTTTGTCTTTCCCATCGACAACGATTCCAACCCGTCCATGATAATTACGCAGATAATTTACCGACGGGAAGCGGTCAACGAGCATCAAGTGGACCGGCAAAATTGGCATATGATACTGGGCGACGTCAGTCAGCCGGTTATAAGGCGAAAGCAAAATCAACCCGATGACTGCATCGGGGTGTGTCCCGGCCAAATGCGCGGCGACACCACTGCCGAGCGATTCGCCCAGAAGATAAACCGGCTTGTTGGCGGGAAGAAGTTGGAACGCCTCGTCCGCCGCTTGGAACAGGCTTCGCTGGCTTGGATTGCCCGCCCGGTCCGCATAGCCGGGATATTCAAGAATGAACACGTCCAAGTCGGCCACGGATTGAATGTCGTCCGCGTAATGGGCGCATCCAGCCGCATAGCTGGCGTTGCCATAGGCAATCAACACCTGACCTTCGGCAGGTTGCTTCGGTGATCGGCGTTTCAAGCCGACACAACCGCCGGTTGAATTCGTCCATCGTTCAAGACTTGCCGCCTGCGCCATTTGGTCCACCTGCTGCGGCGTGAACTTCTGCGGAAAATATATCATCGAACGCTGGAACGTGGCGCAACCGGCGCAGATCATCAGGTAAATGCCTGCGCACAAAAGCAGCAATCGGACGAAGCGCCTCATGGCAGGAGGATGGCGGTGTTGGTTCGACTCGTTCACGTCCTCCATCATTGCCGAATCGGGCTGGCGGCACGAATTGAAAAAAATGTTGCGAACATTGAAAAAACTTTCGCAGCCGCCGTGTTACTTCGCTGGAGAACGGTTGGTCTGCCAGAACGCGACGACTTCCTTCCAGAAATTCGTTGCCGGGGCCGGGATTTCAATGTGTCCGCCCTGTGGGAATTCCCAAAGCCGCTTCGGGCCGGCGTAGCTTTCGTAAAGCCGCAGACCGAATTTCTCCGGCACCACTGCGTCCCGTCCGTCCACCAGCACCCCTACCGGGCCGTGGTAGCGGCGCAAATCGTCCTCCGCCGGAAACCGGTCCATGAGGATCAGGTGAATGGGAAAGACCGGCATGTGATATTGCGCGACATCGGCCAGCCGGTTGAACGGCGACAGCAGAAGCACACCGGCGATGCGGCCGGGATATTTGCCGGCCAGATGCGCCGCCACGCCGGAGCCGAGCGATTCGCCCACCAGATAAACCGGCCGGTTGGCCGGGAGCACCGCCAATCCGCTCTCCGCCGCCTGGGACAGGCTGTCCTGGTTCGGCGTGCCGTTGCGGTCGCCGTAGCCGGGATATTCCAGAATGAACACGTCGAGCGGGGCGGCCTGCTGAATCGCGTCCGCGTAATGCGCGCAATTGACGGTGCAACTGCCATTGCCATACAAGATCAGCACACTGCCCGCCGCCGGTTGCCGGGGCGAGAAGCGTTTCATCCCGATGGGTTCGCCGATGGCATCCTTCCAGCGCTCCAGGTTGGCCGCGACCGCCAGACGGTCCATGTGTCGCGTGTTGTAGGTGGGCGGAACATAAATGAACCAGCGCTGGTTCAGGCTGACCACTGCGCCGGCGACCAGGTAAAACAGCAGCAGCGACCAAAACAGCAGGCGCAGCAGGCGGGACAGGACCACCGGCGGGCGTCGTTCAGTTGGCGCGCTCATGGGGCGCCATCATCACAAAACCGGCGGCAAAAACGAATCGAATTTTTTTTGGGCGAACACTGAAAAGCGGTTGTTCACGGCGGCGATCCGCGAGCACCGGAATTGCGCTGGGATCGCCGGCCGGATCGTATTTTTGCACGGGCAACCGTCAGACTTCCTTCAAGGCGCTGTTGATGCGTTCGATGGCCTCGTCAATCTCCTTCTGGTTTTTGAACCCGATGACCACGGCGTCAATTTCCTTCTGGCTCATGGCAAAGCGGATGGATTTCTCTCGGTCGGCCGGATCGGTGAACGTGCCGTTGCCGCAGATCTTCATGCCGATGACGCCGCGCCCTTTGGCGTGCATGGCTTTGATTTGCTCCATCACCGGAGTGATGTCTCCGCCGCGGGCACGCCAGTTGTCCCGATCGGCGTCGGCGTCGGTGTAACTGCCCTGCGGATTCACCCGCACCAGATGCACCTCCGTCCAGTCGGACGCCACCCCCGCGCGCAACGCGGGCAGCGTGTGGCAGGAAACGCCCTTGGCCCGGATCCATTTCTTCTCCTTGGCCTGGTCAAACGCGTCCGTCACGCGCTTCCAGTCGTCGGTCCAGTTGCCGTGCGTCATGCAATGGACGAGCAGGCTGTCAACGTAATCGGTGTCGAACGTCTTGCGATGGTGGTCAATCACGGCCAGCACGTCCTCCGGCCGTCCGTCCACCTTGGACTGGATGAATAGTTTCTCCCGCGGCAGCCCCTTGATAGCGTCGCCGATCAGGTTAAAGGTCACGTAGGCCTGGGCGGTGTCAATATAGGTGATGCCTTGATCGTAGGCGTAATGGATGAGGTCCACGAACGCGGCCTTGCCGTCCGCGGTCTGGACGTGCCCGTTGTTGCTGCCGGTGCCGAAGCCGAGCCGGCTCAATTTGATGCCGGTGTTGCCGAGCGTCACCTGGTCCGTGGCGGTGCGGACGCTCGCCGGCGCGCCCGCCGCCGCTCGCGCATTGTTCAATGCCCAAGCCGCAAGCAACGCCGTGCCGGCCAGCGCGGTGGAAGTCTGGATGAACTGGCGGCGGTTGACGCCGCGACCACTTTTAGTGACGCTTTTCTTTTGCATAAAAATATGTATCACAGCGGGATGAAATTGCAACCGCGAATTCTGCCGGGCGCGACTTGACCCTGACGGCAAAAAACGGTTTGCTCTACGCGCACACTCTTATGAACTCCGACAAACCTTCGCTGGACGCCCTGCGCATCGAGCGCCGCCCGGAATCGCCGGATCGGCCGCGAACGTTGTGGTGGGCCGCGATCGCGTGCGTGCTGCTGCTATTGGCGGGCGCGGCGGTCTGGTGGCATTCCAGCTCCCGCGCCGTCGAGGTGCAGACGGCACTGGCGCGCGAGGCCGGCGGCGGCGGTGGCGACCACACGGTGTTGAATGCCTCCGGCTACGTCACCGCGCGGCGCGAGGCGACGGTTTCTTCCAAAGTCACAGGCAAGGTCGTCGAGGTGCTCATCGAGGAAGGCATGAAAGTCACAAATAACCAAGTCGTGGCGCGGCTGGATGATTCCAACGTCAAGACCAGCCTCGACGTGGCCGTGGCGCAATTGGCGTCGGCCAAAGCCGCGCTGGCGGAAACCGAGGCGCAATTGACGAACGCGAATTTGGACTTTCAGCGCACCACCGAGTTGGCCAAGCGCCACATCGCGTCGCAATCCGACCTTGACCTCGCCGAATCGAACGCGAGGGCGTTGCAGGCGCACCTGGCGCAGCAGAAACTCGACATCGTCACCGCGGAACGCCAAGTGGCGTCGTGGCAGCAGCAGATGGACGACATGATCATCCGCGCGCCGTTCGACGGCGTCATCACCACCAAGGACGCGCAGCCGGGCGAGATGATCTCGCCGATTTCCGCCGGCGGCGGCTTCACGCGCACCGGCATCGGGACGATTGTGGACATGTCGTCGCTGGAAATCGAAATTGACGTGAATGAAAACTACATCGAGCGGGTCAAGCCGGGCCAGGAAGTCGCGGCCACGCTGGATGCGTATCCGAATTGGAGAATTCCCTGCAAGGTCATCGCCATCATCCCGACCGCCGACCGCGACAAATCCACGGTCAAGGTGCGCGTCGGGTTCGACCAGCTTGACCCGCGCATTCTGCCGGACATGTCGGTGAAAGTGGCCTTTCGCGACAACAACGCCACGCCGGCGGGCCGCGCGGTGATTGTTCCCAAGGCTGCTGTGCTGAACCGCGACCAGCGGGACGTGGTGTTCGTGGTCAACAACGGCACGGTCGAGCGCCGCGCGGTCACCGTCACCGACACGCAAGGCGACGACTCCGTGTTGAGCGCGGGCGTGGCCGCCGGCGAAAAAGTCGTCGTGAACGCGCCGGCCACTTTGCAGGACGGCATGATCGTGAAAGTGAAATCGTTATGAGCGAAACCAAATCAACCGACGGCGCGCTCGTGCGGGTCGAGCGCGTGGAAAAGATTTTTCACCGCGGCTCGGAGGACATTCATGTGCTGTCAAACTTGAGCGTGCAGGTGCCGCCCGGCGAATTTCTCGCGCTGATGGGGCCGTCGGGTTCCGGCAAGACCACGCTGCTGAACTTGATCGGCGGCCTGGACCGTCCGACCAACGGCACTGTCACGGTCGCCGGCGAGCGCATTGACCAGTTGTCCGACCGAGGTCTCGCCGCGTGGCGCGCGCGGCACATCGGATTTGTCTTCCAGCTCTACAACCTGATGCCGGTGCTGACCGCGGAACGGAACGTCGAATTGCCGCTGCTGCTCACGCATCTGTCCAAGGCCGAGCGCAAGAAACATGTGGACACGGCGCTGGCGGTCGTTGGCCTGTCGCATCGCGCGAAGCATTATCCGCGCACGCTCTCCGGCGGCGAGCAGCAGCGCGTCGGCATCGCGCGCGGCATTGTCACCGACCCGACGCTGCTGCTCTGCGACGAGCCGACGGGCGACTTGGATCGCAAGGCCGGTGACGGAATTCTGGATTTGCTCCAGGCGCTGAACCGCGAGCATGGCAAGACCATCATCATGGTCACTCACGACCCGCACGCCTCCGCGCGCGCGGCCCGGACACTGCATCTCGACAAGGGACAGTTGATCAACGGCGAAGTGAAATGAAATTTTTCCACCTGATCTGGTGCAACTTGAAGCGGAAAAAACTCCGCACGTCGCTGACGCTGTTTTCCATCGTTGTGGCGTTCGTGCTGTTTGGATTCCTCGGGGCCATCCAGCAGGCGCTGGTCGGCGGCGTCGCGCTGGCCGGCGCAGACCGGTTGGTCGTCCGTGAGAAGGTCTCCCTCATCAACCCGCTGCCGATCAGTTACGAGGAAAGGATTGACCGGATTCCGGGCGTGGATTTCTCCACGCACCAGACCTGGTTCGGCGGCGTTTATCAGGACCCGAAGAATTTCTTCATGCAAAATCCCGTCGAGCCGGAGAAGTTTCTCAAAATCCATCCCGAATTCATTCTGCCACCTGATGAAATGAAGGCTTGGCTGGCCACGCGCACCGGTGCCATCGTCGGACGGCGGACGGCAGAGCGATTCGGCTGGAAGATCGGCGACAAGATTCCGATCCGCTCCCCCATCTGGGCGCAGGCGAACGGAAATAATACATGGACATTTGACATCGTAGGCATCTTCGATGGCGACAAGAAAGGCACTGATACAACACCGATGTATTTCCACTACGATTATTTTGACGAAGCCAGGCAAAATGCCAAAGGCCAGGTCGGCTGGTTCACCATCCGCATCAAGGATCCGTCGCAGGCGGCTGAAGTGGCCAAGCGCGTGGACGCGGAATTCGAGAATTCGCCGCACGAGACCAAGACCGAACCGGAAGGGGTGTTTTTTCAAGGCATGGCTAAACAAATCGGCAACATCGTCTTCATCGTTTCGTCAATTCTCGCAATGGTATTTTTCACCATCCTGCTCGTGACCGGTAACACCATGGCGCAGGCCGTGCGCGAGCGGACGGGCGAACTGGGCGTGCTGAAGGCCATCGGCTTCACCAACGGCCGCATCGTCGTCCTGGTGCTGGCCGAATCGTGCCTCCTCGCCGTCATCGGCGGCGTGGCGGGACTGGGGCTGGCGTGGGTGGCCATTCCCGTCATGGCCGCGGCATTGGCCGGCCTGTTGCCGTTGTTTTTCCTGCCCACCGGCGACGTGGTCATCGGACTGGGCCTCGCCGTGGCGCTGGGTTTCGTCACCGGAATCTTTCCCGCGCTCCAAGCCATGCGCCTGCGCGTCGCCGATGCCCTGCGCCGAATGTGATTTCACCCTCAACCATCAACTCTCAACCAACTAATGGCCGGCCCCCTTAACTGGATTTCGCAAATCGGCTCGATCACCAAGTTCGGATTGTTGAGCCTGCCGCAACGGCGCGGCGCGGTCGCGGCCACCGTCGTCGGCATCGCCGGCGTCGTCGCCGTGCTCGTCGGCGTGCTGTCCATCGCGGCGGGCTTCCAGCAGGCGCTCATCGTTTCCGGCTCGCCCGACGGCGCGATCGTCCTCCGCAGCGGCGCGGACAGCGAAATGGTCAGCGGTTTGAGCCACGACGAGACGCGCCTCATCGCCGACGCCCCGGGCGTGGCGCGCAGCGCGGACGGCCCGCTCGCCTCGGCGGAATTGTTCGTCATCATTGACCTGCCCAAACGCGCGACCGGCACTGACGCCAATGTCCCGCTGCGCGGTGTCGAGCAGGCGGCTCTGGCCGTGCGCGACCATTTGAAAATCGTCCGGGGCCGGATGTTTGACTGGGGCAAGGACGAGGTCATCGTCGGCGAAGGCGCGGTGCAAGAATTTGCCGGCCTGGACATCGGCTCCAAAATCAAGGTGGGCCGCTACGAATGGCCGGTCGTCGGCGTCTTTTCCGCGAACGGCGCAGTGGCGGAATCGGAAATCTGGACCGACGCCAAGGTGTTGCAAGACGCCTACAACCGCGGCGACTCGTTCCAGTCCGTCTCCGTGAAATTGAATTCGCCCGCCGCGTTCCAGCAGTTCAAGGATTCGCTCACGTCCAATCCGCAGTTGAGCGTGCAGGTTTCGCGTTTGTCCGATTATTACGCCCAGCAATCCGAAACGATGACGCGGCTGATCACGACGCTCGGTTATTGGATCGCCTTTTTGATGGCCGTCGGCGCGGTGTTCGGCGCGCTGAACACGATGTATAGCGCCGTGGCGGCGCGCACGCGGGAAATCGCCACGCTGCGGGCGCTCGGCTTCGGCGGCGGCGCGGTGGTGGTGTCGTTGATGCTGGAATCGCTGTTTCTGGCGCTGGCCGGCGGCGCGCTCGGCGGCGGCCTGGCCTATCTCGCCTTCAACAACTTTCACACCTCGACGATGAACTTCCAGAGTTTCAGCCAGGTTGCTTTCGCGTTCCAAGTCACGCCGGAACTGCTCGCGCGCGGCATCAGTTGGGCGGCGTTAATCGGGTTGATCGGCGGCCTGTTCCCAGCTCTCCGCGCCGCGCGCCTGCCCATCGCGTCGGCGTTGCGGGAATTGTGACAGGGCAAAGATCTTGAATTAAAAAACAAACGGCGGACGAATTTCTCCGTCCGCTGCTCTTGCTGTTTCAAATGACCTGAAGATTACGTCGCTCGTTTCATGATCGGGCCGGCATACGGGCCCTGCCCGGCCGCGCCAACGGCGGCCATGCGGAACCAGTTCGCCGAACCGCTGACCAACCCGGTCTTGGTGCAACTGGACTTCTTGCCCAAGTAAAACTGCGTGAACGGCCCGTCCGAACTCGTCGCATGTTCGCCGATATGCGTCTGGACTCCCTTCTGCGTGTCGCAGGCGATGTCCACCGAACCATCGGCGTCCCCGCTGGTGGCGCTAAAGTTGGCCGGAGCCAGCATCGGCCCCACCGGGGAGCCGTGAGTGGAGGCCAGATCCCAGCCGCCGCTTTGCAGGTCGGCGGGATCTTTGGTCACGCCTTCCGCGCCGCCGGCCAGGGCCTGCGCCGCGTTTTCCGCCGCGACCACCGCGTTGTCGCGCACCGTCAGCAACTGTTCGGCGGTGGACTTGGCGGCTTCGTAATTGGTGTTGGCCGTTTCGAGGGCCGCCACCGCCGTGTCCAGCGCCGTCGTCTGGTCGGCCAGCGTGATGAACTTCGCGTTCCCCGTCATCTTCTTCACGATCTTTTGCAGGTAGGCGATGAGTGCGAGAACGCCGAGGTGTGAGAGACCCAACTTGATGATGTTTTTCATTTTATCCTTCTTGGCGTCGGCGGAAAGGGCGCATCAGGCTGGTCCCATGTTGAACTGTCATCCCAACTTGCGGACGGGCCATCCCAATTTCCCATATAGGTCGGTGCCTTGGTTTATTTTTGGTTCACCATTAGACTCATGCCTGGCAGGCCTGGCGTCAACAAGAATGTGAATTTTTTCACGAGCGCGCCGGCGGTGAAATTATTTTTCGCGGGACGATTTTGGAGTGCGCCGGCAGAGCGTGCAAACGGGGACGGAATTTAGATGTCGGCCAAGCTGGATGCGGGGGCGGCGCTGGCGGCGAGCGGGGCGTTGCCGGAGAATGTGAATTACGCGGTCAAGAGCAGCCTGCTGTTGAGCTTCCTGGAATCGGTGCCGGACGTTTCGGCCAAGCTCAAAGCGCCGGTGACGGCTGACCGGAAGTTTGAGGAGGTGGTGAAGTCGGCGCAGGGTGCGGCGGTGCTGGTGCTGGTTTATTAAATAAGGAAAGCAAGGAAGCAGGAACTGATCTTTCCTGACTTCATGCTTTCCTTATTGGATCCAAAGGCGGCGGTGCCGGGAAAATGCCTCCGGACTGGCTCTTTTTGACCATTTTAGCGGAAGTCGTTGAAAATCAGCTGTTTTTCATTGATTCCGCCCTTCAAAGGAGGTTCGGAAAGACCCCATTCCATACGGCGAACGACGATTTCCATACGGCAATCGCCGAATTCCATACGGCGAACGCTGATTTCCATACGGCGAACGGCGATCTCCATACGGCAGACGGCGATCTCATATCGGCTCGCGGCGAGTTCCATACGGCAGACGGCGTTTGCCGATACGCGGGCGGCGATTTCCCATCGGCCAACGCCGATTTCTGTAACGCGACGGGCGTTCGCCGATACGCAAGCCGTGATTTCCTGCCAGCAAACGGGAATTTCCATGCCGCAATCGCCGTTGGCCGACACGCGGTCAGCCAAAGCAAAAGGCGGCCGGATGCCGCCTCCACCGGCAGGCTGGAAGCCCGCCTCCACATTTTCAGACACGTTCTCCGGCAAGGATTGATTTCTGGCAACTGCCGGAAGGCGCGGCCAGTCCCGGTTTGCCAGAGCGCGGGATTGCGGGAATCGCCTCCAACCCATCAACGCCGTTGCAATCATTTCCCGGCAGACGAACCGGCCGCTGGTTCCGGCGTGAGCGGCTTGATGATTTCATCCAGCAAGTCCGGCTTGGCGGCGTCGCGCTCCAGCACGGGATATTTCTCGCCGCCATGATAATCCAGCCGGCTGGTTTGATAGTAATCGCCGTTCTCCACGAGCAGTTCGATGGGCGCGCTGTTCGTCGCGGCGGTCTTCACGGCGGTGCGCAGGATGTCCGCCGACCACGCACGCCCGTTCACGGCCACGAGCTTCATGCCGCTCCCGATGCCGGCGGCGTCCGCCGGCGTGCCGGACAGCACGTCATTGATCTGGCCGTCCGCGCCGAGGCTCAAGCCGATGGAATAGCTCATGTCGGTGAACTTGCGCTGGCCCTCGCGAGTCTTGAGCAGGGCCGGCACTTCGTTGGTGTAAACCAGACTCCAGCCGCCGTTCTCGATGCCGCCGAGCGGCGCGCGCGGGGCGATGTCGTAAATGCGCTGCTGGAAGAACGCGTTCCAATCGCCGGGCGCGACTTCGTTCAGCGCCTTCACCACGTCGTCATAGGAATAGGGCACGACCTTCGGCGGGCCGCTGGGCGCGCCGTGAAATGCCTTGCAGAAATCGTCGAGGGATTTCTGCCCGTGCGTCTGTTGCCGGATGCGCACGTCGGCGTCCAGCCAGATCAAATCGCCTTCGGGATAAAAATCCGTGCCGCGGCGGCGGCTCACGTCCGTTCCGGGCGCCGCGTAAAGCAATTGCGCGGCAACAGTCGTGTCGGCGAGTGAGCGCCAGTCGCGTCCGGTGCGATGATCCAGCGCCGCCGCCGTGAGCGCGAAGGTTTCGCGGAAATCGCTGTTGGTCTGGAGGCCGCTGCGCGCGGCGAGCACCTTGCCGAGGTAATCGGTCAGGCCCTCATAAACCCAGAGCAGCTCGTCGCGCATCGGCTGCTGGTAATCCGGCGTGGCCAGCCCGGCGGGCCGGCGGTATTTGCCGTTCCAGGAATGCGTCATCTCGTGCGGCAGCAAATCGGGGAACGCGGGCAGCACGCTGGCGTCGGTCAGATAATTTTCGCCCTGGCGGTCGTCGCTGGACTCGTGATGTTCGAGGCCGAAGTGCGCCACGCGGTCGCTCAAGGTGAGCAGGAAATGATAATCGCGGTAGTGATGCGCGCCGAACAGCGTGTTCGCCTCCGCGACCAGATGCGAGAAATGCCGGATCTGGTCCGGCGTTATTTCCAGCGCAGCGGCGCTGTCGGCCACGAGGTCAAGGAAATGCGCCGGCTGCGTGCCGGGCGCCAGGTCAATCTCGCGGAAAAATTCTCCGGCGATGACGGGCGAATCAATCAACGTCTCCAGCGGCGCGGGCAGGAATTCAATTTTGCCCGGCGGATTTCGCGTGGAAATTCCCACCGGCAGCGCCGTGCCGAATTTCCAGCCATCCGGCAGTTTCAACGTGGGAAGGAATTGCAGCTTGAGCGGCGCGTCCGTTTGCGGATACAGCAGCACCTGGTTCCAGCTCAAGTCGAGCAATTTGGCCGTCGAGGAGACGCCGGACGAATAGCCGCCGCCGCCCGGCAACAGGAAGTCGAGCGACACGTCCACCGCGTCCGCGCCGGCCGGCACGTCCAGATGAAACGTGAACATGTCGTCGTCGTCGCGCCGCCAGTCGAGCGGCCTGCCATTGGACGAAAACTTCAGGGCGGTGAGATTGTTGATCGGCCCGTCCGGCATGTGTTCGCCGGGAATCCATTTCGGGTAGAACAGCGTGAGTTTGCCCGGCGACGCCGGAACGCGCAGCCGCGCGTGCAAAATGCCGCGCGGCGCGTCCGTTGCGTCCACGATCAGCGTGATCGGCACGGTGTCGGCCAGGGTTTTTCCGGCGAAGAACAGAATCAACGCCGCCGTTCCGAGCAAAGCTCTTGAGGTGCCAACCATGCGGACACCTTAGGAAAAGTCCGCGTCGAAGGGAACACGAATATTTTCAAAACCAAAGGCGCGGCGGGCTTGATGTCAGCCGTTTCATTGGATGGCATCCGCGCCTGCCGGCGTCAACGCGCCGGGAACACAGCGTTCGGGCCTTTGCGATAGCTGTCGGCAATCTCCGCCGCGTTCAAGGCCGCGTTGTAGATGCGGAATTCGTCAATGGAACCGTTCAACGGCGCGTCGCTCGCGAAGAGTGACCGGCCAAGGAAAAAGACGTTCGTATCCACGCTGGCGAGCGAGGTCAGGCCGCTGCGCGACGCGGCGAGCACGCCGTTGGTGTAAATCCCCATGAACCCGGACGCCGGATCCAGCACGCACGCGACGTGCAGGTTGGTCTGGTTGTCGAGATTGCCCGGCACCGTCACGACGCGCTCGGTCGGGTGCGGGTCCATGATCGTGAGGCGGAAATCCCGCGAGCCGCTGTGCGGACAGAAATACAGGTCGTGCCCGCCCTGGTTGCCGTTGGTGGAGCCTTGATCGAAAACGCGCGCCCAATTCCGGTTGGTGTTCAGCGTCGCCCAGAATTCAAACGTGACCGCACGGTCGCCGGCAATCAGTCCGCCCGGCAGGTTCACAAAGGTGCCGCGCGTGCCGTTGAGATGGACCTGTCCGTCGCTGATGGTCGCCGCGCCTTCCAACGTGCCGTCCGCGTGGCCGGCGGAATCGCTGGCGTCGCTGGTGAAGCTGTAACGATGCTGGAGCGCGGCGGCCGGGCTTCCAACGGCTTCCTGGGCTTGGGCGGTCAGGCTGGAAACAAACAGTGTTGCCGTCAGGGCGGTGGTATTGAGGAAAAAGAGGTGGCGTTTCATGGGTGTTCAAGCGCCAGAATCGCAGAACCAGGACGGCAACTCAAGATTGCATGTTCACCTCACCGCAACCGGGACGCCCGGCGATTTCCGTCCAGACCTGGTTCCCGTCTGCGCCGCTCACGCCGCCGACTGTTTAAGCACCGTTTCGGAACGCAGCTTCTCCAGGCACTCCGGGCAGATGCTGTGGCTAAAATCTATGCCGGCGCTCTCGTGCAAGTAAGCTTCCACCCTGGCCCAGTAGCCTTCGTCATTGCGGATGCGTTTGCACCAGGAGCAGATGGGCAGCAACCCTTGCAGCATTTTGACATGATCCAGCGAATCCGCCAGGAGCCTCGAAACCCGTCTGAACTCCATCAAAAACATGACCTGCCGCGCCAGGACGAGCATGGCCTCCTGTTGTTCGGCGGATAGCTGATGGGGTTTTCGGTCAACGGCGCAGAGCGTTCCCAAGGCCAATCCTTCCGGGTTGACCAGCGGAAAGCCGGCGTAAAACCGGATATGCGGTTCGCCCTTGACGAGTGGATTGCGGGCAAACCGCCGGTCTTTTGCCGTATCCCGGACAATCAAGGGATCGTGTTCAAGAATCGCGTGCGCACAGAACGCAACATCACGCGGCGTTTCCTGCTGCGCCATTCCCACTTTCGATTTGAACCACTGCCGTTTGCTGTCCACCAGGGAAATCATGGTGATGGGAACCTTGCAGATATGCGCCGCCAGGGCGGTGATATCGTCGTAGGACTGCTCCACTTCGGTGTCGAGAATTTGATATTCCTCCAAGGCCGCAAGCCGCCGGGCTTCATTCGCTGGCATCAGGGCTTTCATGGCTCGGCTGACCCGCCTTCTTTCTCACAAGGCAAACTCCATTTCATTCTGGGATTAACCTATCACGGTTCTTCGCGGTTGCAAATTTTCGAGCGCCGGGGCGCCGATCTCTGAATCGGCTCGTGGCGATGGTCTTCCCGAGTCGAGCCGATTCGGAGATCGGCGCTTCCATCGCCCGGTTCTTGGCCCCGATGCGCGTCTAAGCTTGATGGCCGAAATTCTCCACGACACAATGAAACTGGCGGACGGTTTTCCGTCCGCCCTTTGGTGTTCAGATTTGAACCGCCCCATTCCAATCCGGTTGGATTGACTGGGCAACGCGGCGTCAGTTCGCGCGGACTTTGCGCCGGACGGAAGCAAGCATCCCTGCCGCCCCGGCCGCAAACAACGCGACCGTGGATGGTTCGGGGGCCGTCACCAGCGTGGGGGAGAAATCCGGGGTGTTGGCACTGCCAAGCACCGCGCCCACATACGCAACCGATGCACCGGATGGCGGCGTGGTGATCGCCGTCGGCGTGTCCGTGCTGAAGAAAGTAAAACTGCCCGTCTGGCCCGGTCCCAACGCCGTGCCGGTGTTATTCTGCCAGATGATGGAATTGCCGGACAAATTATTGTCCCAACCGAGTGAATTCCCCGCGTCGCTGGGATTTGACGGCAGATTGTTTCCGCTGAACGTCCAGCCATACCAAAAGCCGTTCAGGTCCGTGTCCCCGGTATTCTCTATCAATATCGTATAATCGAACCCGCCGGAGACGGCTGTGCCGGAAAGGGTCGCCATCGCGCCCTGCGCCTGGCTGGACACAGCGGACGCCAACAACCCCGCGGCCACGAGGACGAATCTAATCCAACTGATTTTCGGTCTGTTCTTCATTTGGTTTCCTTTCATTTTGGGTAATCAAACTGCCTTTCCGAACAGTATGAGACGCCAGCGGGAAAAAGGTTCCCACTTCTTTGAAGCTTTTCCTGCCCGGCAGAGAAACCCCTTTCCAACGTGCCGCCCCGGCATCACCCCCGCTCGTTGATTGGCCACGCGTTTTGCGGGTTGAAATCAGACTGATCTGCCGGCAGACCCTTCACCACTCGAAGCAAAACGGCGGACGGTTTCCCGTCCGCCGTGATTCATTCTGCAACTGCGACTCGGAAGAGCGCAGCAAACTTAGAGTGCGGCGGTCTGCCGACGCGCCGCTACGATTTCAGTATCGGTAGTGCTCCGGCTTGTAAGGTCCTTCCACCGGCACGCCGAGATAATCGGCTTGTTTCTTCGAAAGCTTGGTCAGCTTCACGCCGATCTTCTCCAAGTGCAGCCGGGCGACTTCCTCGTCGAGCTTCTTGGGCAGGCGATAGACGCCGACTTGGTTCGTGTCGCGGTTCTTCCACAAATCCAATTGCGCGAGGCACTGGTTGGTAAAGCTGTTGCGACATCACGAAGCTCGGATGGCCGGTGGCGCAACCGAGGTTCACCAGGCGGCCTTCGGCGAGCATGTAAATGCTGTTGCCTGTCGGCAAAGGTATATTTGTCCACCTGCGGCTTGATGTTCAGCTTTGTCACGCCCTTCGCGTTGTTCAACCGGTCCACTTGGATTTCATTATCGAAATGGCCGATGTTGCAGACGATGGCCTGGTCTTTCATCTTAGCCATGTGTTCGAAGGTGATGATGTCGCAGTTGCCAGTGGTGGTGACGTAAAGGTCGGCGGTGCCGAGCGTGTCTTCCACGGTGGTCACTTCAAAGCCTTCCATCGCGGCCTGCAAGGCGTTGATGGGATCAATTTCCGTGACGATGACGCGCGCGCCGAATCCGCGCAGCGAGTGCGCGCAGCCTTTGCCCACGTCGCCGTAACCGCAGACGCAGGCGACTTTGCCGGCGACCATCACGTCGGTCGCGCGCTTGATGCCGTCGGCCAGCGATTCGCGGCAGCCGTAAAGATTGTCGAACTTGGACTTGGTGACGGAGTCGTTGACGTTGATGGCGGGAACCAAAAGTTTTCCCTGCTCTAACATTTGATACAAACGATGCACGCCGGTGGTCGTTTCTTCGGAAACGCCTTTCCAATCTGCAACAACTTGGTGCCAGAAACCGGAGCGTTCCTTCGCCACTTTCTTCAACAGCGCCTTGATAACCGCCACTTCATGGTTGTCGCTGGGCGAGTTGACCCAATCGCTGCCGTTTTCGAGTTCGTAGCCTTTGTGAATCAAAAGCGTCGCGTCGCCGCCGTCGTCCACGATGAGTTGCGGGCCTTTGTTGCCCGGATGCGTGAGCGCGCGGAGCGTGAAGTCCCAATATTCTTCCAGCGATTCGCCTTTGTGCGCGAACACCGGAATGCCGGCCTTCGCAATCGGCGGCGGCGGCGTGGTCTTGCGTCGAAAAGATATTGCAACTCGCCCAGCGCACGGACGCGCCGAGTTCGACGAGCGTCTCGATGAGAATCGCCGTCTCGATGGTCATGTGCAGCGAGCCGGTGATGCGCACGCCCTTGAGCGGCTTGCTCGCGCCGTATTTTTTGCGGATGGACATCAGGCCGGGCATTTCATGCTCGGAGACCTGGATGGTTTTGCGGCCCCACTCGGCGAGCGAGAGGTCGCGGACAGAAAAGTCCTGTTTGGCCGCGCCGTTGCCATTGGTTTTCACAACCGTGCGGCGGGACGGAGAAAGTTTGATGGCTGCCATAGAAATTTGTTGAGTGTTGAAAGTTGAGTGTTGAGAGCTAATTCAATTTCAGCGCGCGCTTCAATTCCTTGACCTTGTTGGCCTTTTCCCAGGTGATGTCCGGATCAGTCTTGCCGAAATGGCCGTAGTTCGTGGTCTTGCGGTAAATCGGGCGGAGCAGGTTGAGTTGTTTGATGATGTTCGCCGGCTTGAAGCTGAACACTTCGCGCACGGCTTTTTCGATCTGCTCGTCGGTGATGCCGTCAACCGCCGTGCCAAACGTGTTGATGCAAACGCTGACCGGTTCGGGATAACCGATCGCGTAGGCGAACTGGATTTCCGCGCTGGTCGCGATGCCCGCAGCGACGATGTTCTTCGCCACCCAGCGGCCCATGTAAGCCGCGCTGCGGTCCACCTTCGACGGGTCCTTGCCGCTGAACGCGCCGCCGCCGTGCCGGCCCATGCCGCCGTAGCTGTCCACGATGATTTTGCGGCCGGTCAAGCCAGTGTCGCCCTGCGGTCCGCCGACGACGAACCGGCCGGTCGGGTTGATGAGAAACTGCGTCTTCTTGGTGAGCAGATGCTTGGGCAAAACTTTTTTGACGATGTTCTCGATGCAAAATTCCTTGATCGTCTTGTGCTTCGCGCTGGCGGCGTGCTGCGTGGAGATGACGACGTTGGTAATTTCCACCGGCTGGTCGTTGACGTATTTGACCGAGACCTGCGACTTCGCGTCGGGCCGCAGCCAGGCGACCTTGCCGGTCTTGCGGATGCGTGTGAGCTCCGCGCCAAGCTGGTGCGCATACATGATCGGGCGCCGGCATGAGTTCCGGCGTCTCGTTGCAGGCATAACCGAACATCAAACCCTGGTCGCCGGCGCCCTGCTCGGCGGTATCCTTGCCTTCCGCCGCGCGCGCGTCCACGCCTTGGGCGATGTCCGGCGATTGCGACGTGATGGCGTTCATGATGAGCACCTTGTCGGCATGAAACACGTCGTCGTCGTGCGTGTAGCCGATTTCACGGATGGCCTCGCGCGCGATGGCGTTGAAATCCAGTTTGGCCTTGGTCGTGATTTCGCCGCCGACGACGACGAGGTTCGACTTGGCGTAGGTTTCGCAGGCGACGCGGCTGAATTTGTCCTGCGCGAGGCAGGCGTCCAGCACGTAATCCGAAATCGTATCGCACACCTTGTCCGGATGGCCTTCGCCAACCGACTCCGACGAAAAGATGAAGTTCTTGCTCATGTGATTTACGGCGTTATTGGTTTAACAATGACATATTGACGTATCAGGATTTGATGATATATGATTTTTGAAGTGCGTCAACCGGTTTTTGGTAAAATCTTTTGGCGCACCAAAAACCATGCCCTCAACCTTGAAATCATTACGGGCGCTGTCCGACCCGACCCGCCTGCGCATTGTCGCGCTGCTGGAGCGGGACGAGCTGTCCGTCGCCGAGCTTCAGGAAATCACCCGGCTCGGCCAGTCGCGCATTTCCACGCACCTCGGCCTGCTGGCGGACTGCGCGCTGGTGCAATCACGCCGTGAAGGCAAGCGGACGTTTTACAAATTAAATCCGCAAGCCACGGGCGACACCGACGAATTCATTCGGCTCGCCATCCGCGGCGCGCAGGAAATGCCGGAACACAGCGGCGACCAGATCAATCTCAAGCGCGTCCTCGCCCGCCGGAAGGAGCAGGCGCAGGTTTATTTCAACCAAATCGCCGGCCGCTTCGATCGCGTCTATGGACCGGGCCGTTCGTGGCAGGCGTTTGGGCATTTGCTGCTGCGGATTTTGCCGCCGCTGGTCGTGGCCGACCTCGGCGCGGGCGAGGGTTTGTTGAGCGAACTGCTGGCGCGCCGGTGCAAAAAGGTCATCGCGGTGGACAATTCGGAAAAAATCGTCGCCTTTGGCGCGGCCAAGGCAAAGAAGAACGGACTGAAAAATCTGGAATTCCGCCAGGGCGATTTGCAGAACCCGCCGATCGAGGCGAACAACGTGGACCTCGTCATTTTAAGCCAGGCGCTGCATCATGCCGAAAACCCGGCAACGGCGCTGGCCAGCGCGGCGAAATTACTCAAGGCCGGCGGCCAGATATTGATTCTCGATCTGCTCCGGCACAACTTCGACAAGGCGCGGGAGACTCTATGGTGACCGGTGGCTCGGCTTTGCGGAAAGCGATTTGCACCACTGGCTCGAAAACGCCGGTTTCAAGAGAATCGAAATCAGCATCGTCGCCGCCGAGGAACAGCCGCCGCATTTCCAGACGATACTCGCTGGCGGGGAAAAATGATCCTCAGCAAAATGCTTGCGCAAAATCGGCAAGTTTGCTTCTTTAATCCCGTTTGACAATCGGCCTACAAAAATTGGCCGGCACGAGTTGTCAGGCATAAACCAAAGACAAATGACCAAAGACCATGAAAACAATTGCACTCAAAAACGGGATGGTGATCTTTCTTGAACAGATTGCCTTCATTCACATCCAACCTTCTGCTCCCAAAGAAGGAATGACGGCGGCAGAAACCCATATTCACTTCTCCGCTGGGTTGACCGGGCCAAAAGGCAGCCGATCAATGAGAGCTGTTATCGGCGAAGATTGCAGCCAGGATTTTATAAGCCAGCTTGAAAAGCATGGCGTTGATTGCAACCACATGCGTCGTTGCCTGTCTGAATTGAAAAAATAAATTCCGCTTCAAATTGCCGCTTCGTTTCTAACGGGGCAAGGCGGCAATAATCAACTCGCAATTAAATTCACCATCTTCTTCGGCACGATGATGACTTTCTTGATCGTCTTGCCGGCAATGAACTGCCGCACTTTTTCCGAAGCTTTGGCCGCCGCTTCAATCGTCGCGTTGTCGGCGTCCACGGCCACTTTGATGACGTCGCGGAACTTGCCGTTGACCTGAACGGGAATTTCAATTTCACTTTCGACGAGCCGCGCGGGATCAAATTTCGGCCACGGCGCGTAAGTCAGCGACGGCGGCACCTGACCAAACGTGGAATGCAATCTTTGCCAAAGTTCTTCCGACAAATGCGGCGCGAACGGAGCGAGCAGTTGCAAAAACGTTTTCATCACCGCGAACGGCTTGTTTTGCCATGTCATCGCTTCGTTCACAAAAACCATCATCGCGGAAATCGCTGTGTTGAATCGCATCCCGTCCAAATCCTCGGTGACTTTCTTGATGCAGGCGTGCAACGTCTTTAACTGTGCGGGCGTGGCGGCGACATCGGTGATTGCGCCATCGAGCAAAATCAAGTCCAGCAGTTCTTTGCGTTCCTTTGTGTTCTCTGCGGTCAAAGTTTCGGCCTGTTCAAAAGCGGTTTCCGATTTCTCGTCCACGAACAAACGCCAGACGCGACCGAGGAAACGATAAACGCCCTCGACGCCTTTGGTATTCCACGGTTTCACGTCCTGCAACGGCCCCATGAACATTTCGTAAAGTCGGAGCGAGTCGGCGCCGAATTCTTTCACCATGTCGTCTGGATTCACCACATTGCCGCGCGCTTTGGACATTTTCTGTCCGTCCTCGCCGAGAATCAGACCTTGATTGACCAGCTTGAAGAACGGTTCCGGCGTGGAAACAAAACCGAGGTCAAACAAAACCTTGTGCCAGAACCGCGCGTAAAGCAGGTGCAACACGGCGTGTTCCGTGCCGCCGACGTATAAATCAACGCCGGGCGTGGATTTAGAAGTTGGGAGTTGGGAGTTGGGAGTCGGGGTGCCCATCCAGTAGCTTTCGGGTTCACGGCCAACAAAGGCGGCGTCATTTTTCGCATCGAGATAACGAAGGTAATACCAGCACGAACCGGCCCATTGCGGCATGGTATTCGTTTCGCGCACGGAACCGTCCGGCAGATTCAGCCAATCCTTCGCGCGGGCGAGTGGCGGCTGGCCGTCGGGCGTGGGCTTGTAATCCTCCAATGTCGGCGGCAGCACGGGCAACGCGCTTTCCGGCAACGCTTCGTGATATGGTGGCTGACCGCTAGGTCCTTTTTTCCAAACGATGGGAAACGGTTCACCCCAATAACGCTGACGGCTGAACAGCCAGTCGCGCAATTTGTAGTTGATGGTTTTCTTGCCTAGGCCTTTTTCTTCAAGCCAGGCCGTGATTTTCTTTTTGGCTTCGGCAGTTGGAAGATCATTCAGTGACACTTCGGAGTTTGCAGAGTTCCAAGCGACTCCTTCTCCGACAAAACGTTCGGTCTGCGAAGTAAACACGAATACGTCTTCCCCATTTATGACGACTGTTCTTTCATCGCGCTTCAATTTGGGAATATCGTCGTATCCAAAAGTTGAATTGATGGCTAATGAAGGAAACGGCTTGAGAGAGCCAACCACGGATTTGATTTGTAATTTGAAATTTTTCGCAAATTCAAAATCGCGTTCGTCATGCGCCGGCACAGCCATGATTGCCCCAGTGCCGTAGTTGGCGAGAACGTAATCAGCAATCCAGATGGGGATCTTCTCGCCGTTCACCGGATTGATGGCGTAAGCGCCGGTGAAAACGCCGGTCTTTTCCTTGGCCAGTTCCGTGCGCTCGAGGTCGCTTTTGCCGGCGGCATTGGCGCGATAGGCTTCCACGACGGATCTGGGTGTGGAAAACCGGCATTTTTGAGCATTTTCGGGGGAAACGGCGGTTTCCAGCTTGGTTCCGGGCATTTCCAGACCCCTTCCGCGTTCTTCCAGCGCAGCTCCGTGTTCTTCCAGCTTGCCACCGGGGGTTTCCAGCACCCGTCCGCGTTCGTCCAGCTTGCTTTCGTGACCTTCCAGCATGGCTTCGCCGCCTTCCAGACTGCGTTCGGGTTCGTCCAGCTTGGTTCCATTTTTATCCGGCGTGCTTCCGCGTTCATCCGGCGTTCCGCCGCCCTCGTCCAGCATCTTCCCGCGACCTTCCAGCGCCGTTCCGCCGGCTTCCATTGGCGTGCCGGGACATTCCTGCCGGCCTTTCCAGCCGTCCGGCGTGCCAGCGGGCCATTCCGGCGGGATGATTTGATCCACCAGCTTGTGTTCGGGAGCCAGCACCATGTAGGTGGCGCCGAACAGCGTGTCGGGGCGCGTGGTGAACACGCGGATTTTTGACTCCGCACTCCGCACTTCGCGCTCCGCAATTTGAAAATCCACTTCCGCGCCTTCGCTACGGCCAATCCAGTTCCGCTGCATTTCCTTGAGCGACTCGCTCCAGTCAATCGTGTCGAGGTCGGCCAGCAATTTTTCGGCGTAGGCGGTGATACGGAGCATCCATTGGCGCATTGGCCGGCGGACGACCGGAAAGCCGCCGACTTCGCTCTTGCCGTCAATAACTTCCTCATTGGCCAGCACCGTGCCGAGTTCAGGGCACCAGTTGACCGGTGCCTCGCAGACGTAGGCGAGACGTTTGGAATCGCGGTAACTTCTTTTTTGCTCTTCGGTTTTGCAATCGCCAGGAAATTTAATTGCTTCAATTGATTCAGCCTTGTTCGTCTCGGGATTGAACCACGAATTGTAGAGCTTCAGGAAAATCCACTGCGTCCATTTGAAATAATCCGGGTCGGTGGTGGCGATTTCGCGCGACCAGTCGTAGCTGAAGCCGAGCGATTTGATTTGTCGCGTGAAGTTGGCAATGTTCGCCTCCGTGGTCTTGCGTGGATGCTGGCCGGTCTTGATGGCGTATTGCTCGGCGGGCAGGCCGAACGCGTCCCAGCCCATCGGATGCAGCACGTTGAAGCCCTGCGCGCGTTTGTATCGCGCCAGAATATCCGTGGCGGTGTAGCCTTCCGGGTGGCCTACGTGCAGGCCCGCGCCGGACGGGTAGGGGAACATGTCGAGGATGTAAAATTTTCCGCGGAACTGCGTTGCGGCCACCTTGCCGGAAATCCCATGGCGCTGCGCGAAGGGATGGTCCGCCGGAATCTTTTCCCCGGGATTCCAGGCGCGAAAAGTTTGCTGCCGGTCCCAAACGCCCTGCCATTTGGGTTCAATCAGGTGAAACGGATATTGTCTGCGACTGCTCGACATTGAGCGGGGGATTCTGCGGAATCGCGCGCCGCCGGGCAATCGCAGATTTTCACCTCGGCATGGAAGGATCGTCGTTCCGCACGCCGTTGAACTGGGCCAACAACGTGATGATGTGGGATTTGAGTTCTGACAACACCAATCCGGCCACGCTGACCGACTCGGGCCTCGGCCCGTTTGTCAGCGGCAACGCGCGGGTTTTCCGCTGCCCGTCGGACGACGTGTTGAGCGCGGTGCAGCGGGCCGCCGGCTGGGATGCGCGCGTCCGGAGCTACTCGATGAACGCCATGGTCGGCAACGCCGGGCTTTTTCAACCAACGGATTCAACATCAACAATCCCCACTACACGCAATTCTTCAAGCTGACGGATATCTGCCAGCCGTCGGACATTTTCGTGTTTCTGGACGAGCACCCCGACAGCATCAACGACGGATATTTTCTCGAACGCGACTACTATCTGGAGTGGCACGACCTGCCCGCGTCGTATCACAACGGGAGCGCCGCCTTTTCGTATGCGGGCGGACACAGCACGCTGCACCGCTGGCTGGTGCCAACCACGGTCACTCCGTCCGCGCCGAACGCCGCCAACCTTCCCATCCCGGTCCCAGCCAGCTTGAGCGCGGATTTCGAGTGGGTGACTGACAACATGAGCATCGAGTCCAAACAGCATCCGTGATGGGTTTCGGCAATTCATAATCACAGATATTGCCGGATCGCCTGCGCGTCCCCTTCGGTGCCGAGGAGATATACCTTGTCGCCTCGCGTCCACACGGCCGTGATGAGCCGGTTGACGGCGGCAATCCGCGGCGGGCCGGGCGGCGGCGCGTTCTTCAGGGAAGCGCGGTCCACCACGAACAGCCACAGGTCGCTCTGCTGGCCGGGCGGCAGCGGCTTGCCGGTGCGGAAACAAATCATCGCGGCCCTCGTGTCTTGCCAGCCTTCAATCGCGCAGCCGGTGATGGCGGCCTTTTGCAGGCCGGCGGGCAATGCGTAATCCGCCGGCGCCTGTCTTTGGGCGAGGTAATTCTGGATTTGCGCCGGATCATTGGTCGCCAAATCCATGGCATAACCGGACAAGGCCACGCGAACCATGTGGTTCTCATAGTTGGCGAGCGAGTTTTCCGCCGCCATGCGCTGCGGCAGCCAGAAGGACGCCAAAAATATCAGCGACAACGCGATGGCCGCCACCGCCGCCACGCCGACGATTTTTTCGCGGCGGGCCTTTTGCCTGGCAAACACCACCTGCTCGGAAATGATTTGTTCCTTCAACCCGGCGGGCACGGCGATTTGCCGGAATTTCGCGCGCAAGGCATCCTGCCGCGCGCAATGCTCCTCCAGCCAGCGCGCGAGTCCTGGCTCGCGGCCCGCCAGTGCGAGCGCCTCGGCGATTTGCGGGTCACCCGCGTCCGCGGTGCCGGGCCGGTAGAGCAGCAGAATGGATTTGGCTTCGTCGCGGTTCACGGTGCAGGGGGTTGGGGTTGCGTGCCGGCGGGATTGTCCGCCAGCAATTGGTGGAGGCGTTCCAGCCCGCGGGCCAGCCGCGATTTGACGGTGCCCAGCGGCACGCCCAGGGCATCAGAAATCTCATTGTAGGAATAATCCTGCAAATAAAAAAGCGCGACGGGGGCCTGGTAAATTTCATCCAGCCGCGCCAGCGCCTCGAGCACCTGCGCGGCGTCCAAGCGGTTGACGGTAGCGGGGGACACGACCGGGAGTTCCGCCGCGGCCTGGTCCAGTTCCACGTGCGGAAAGCGCTTCTGCCGTCGCCGCGTGCCGAGGAACTCGCGGTGCAGGGTGGTGAACAGCCAGGTTTTCACTTTGGAAGTGTCGCGCAATTGGTGGCCCTTGGCGGCCCAGGTGCAAAATGTTTGTTGTGTGAGATCGCAGGCATCCGACTCATCGTGCGTGAGGCTGAAAGCGAATTGATACAGCGGCCCGTAATGACAGGCCACCAGATTTTCAAAATCCACGCTTTCAGCCATATTGCGGCATCAAGTTTAAGAGCCTCCAGCACGCGGTTTGTTCCCGCGAAACTTTGCGGGAACAATTCTTGCCGGTGCGCCTCTCACTGTAGGTTGCGGCATTGTTCCAAATCGCCGCAATCGGAGCAAACATCAAACACAATTCAAACCAAAGGAGAGTTATGAACAAGAAGTTTCCCGCGTCAGCCGGCGTGCCGCGTCTGGCGTTCCCGTTCGCGGCGGCCGCGCAGGAGGCAACACACTGCGGTGCAAGTTCAATCATTCTCAACAGAACCAAGCAATTGAATCAAAGTCCAACAATCGAAGAAACATAATGTTGTCCGTAAAACAAATCCCGGTTGCCGCCGTGACGGCCAGCTTGTTTTGCCTCGCCGCCTTGAACGGTTTCGGCGCCACCACCAACGTCACAATAGGAAACCCGACTGACAAGTTCTCGCCGGCGGTCGTCTCGATTAACGTCGGAGATCAAGTCATCTGGACTTGGGCGGCTACTTTCCATTCCACGACCAGCGGCACCAACGGAGTGGCGGGCGATGACAACGGCGTGCCCAGCGGTCTGTGGAATTCGGGCGTTTATACCGGTGCCTTGACCCCACCCCACACTTTTACCAACACGTTCAACACGCCCGGCAGTTACGCCTTTTTTTGCTCGATCCATTACGCAGCCCCCAACTTCATGACCGGCGCCGTTCTGGTCGCCTCCAGCAGTCTGCCGCCGACCGTCTCGATCACCAATCCGGTTTCCGGCGCGGTCTTTGCGGCGCCGGCCAATGTGACCATGCAAGCCTCGGCCTCGGAAAGCGGCGGTTCCATCACCAACGTGCAATTTCTCGTCGGCCCGTCGGTGCTGGCGAACGTGACCACCCCGCCATTTTTTGCGACGGCAAACAATCTATCCACGGGTGGCTACACGTTGTCCGCCATCACTTCGGACGGCAATGGCGTCACGGCCACCAGCTCCGTTCCCATCAGCGTCGTAACGCCGTTGACGGTCGCACTGACCAACGGGGCGGCCATGGCCGGCACTAATTTTCAATTCAGCTATCTGGTGAACACCGGCTTGAGTTACGTCGTCCAGCGCTCGGCCAGTTTGTCCCCGCCGAACTGGATTTCGTTGGCCACGAACGTCGCTGCCAGCAATCCGGTCGTCTTTGTTGACACGCGCGCAACGAACAGCCCCAATTTCTATCGCGTCGGGCGGATGCCGAACCCATGATTTGTGGCATCGAACTCCATTGCCATTCGATGGCGGGAATTATGTTCAAAGAATATGAAGACAAGGCGATCATTCATCAGCGTGTTGCCGTTCGGTTTGTGGATGCTGCTTTGGTTTGTTGTCCCATCGGCCAGATCGTCGCCGGCAGCCGCCAGCGGAACCGCCGCCGCGCGGGTCTTCCCGGCACAAGGCGTGGTGTTGTCCATCAATCGCGAGGAGCGGCAAATTGTCATCCGGCACGGGGCGATTTCCAATTACATGACCGCCATGACGATGCCGTTCCATGTCAAAGATCCAAGGGACCTGACGGGCCTGCAAACCGGCGACGAAGTTTCATTCCGGCTGCACGTGACGGATACCGAAAGCTGGGTGGATCAAATCGTGAAGATCGGGAACGGAGCGCCCGGCAGCGGCTCGGCGCGTTCCGTTGGAGTTCAAGCCTCAGCTTGGCCGACAAACACGCTAAAGCGTGAACTCCAACGCGCCGGGTCGGAAACCGGCGCTCCCCGGCTCAATTACGAGCCGGCGGTCACCGTGAACACCGCGGCGGCCAATCCGCTGTTGTCTTACAAGTTCACCAACGAACTGGGCCAGGCCGTGAGCTTGAACGATTTTCGCGGCCAGGCGCTGGGCGTCACGTTTTTCTACACACGCTGTCCGCTGCCGGATTACTGCCCGCGCCTCTCGAAAAATTTTGAGGAAGCATCGCAAAAACTCGAGGCGATGACCAATGCGCCGGCCAACTGGCATTTCATCTCCATCACCTTCGATCCGATGATTGACACACCGGCGATGTTGCGGGCCTACGGTGAGAGTTACCATTACGACCCGAACCACTGGAACTTTCTAACCGGGCCGCCGGACAAAATCGCCGAACTCGCCAAGGCCTGCGGGGTGGCATACACGCCGGACGCCGGCACGATCAACCACAATTTCCGCACACTCATAGTGAACGCCGCCGGCCATTTGCAGATGGTTTTTCCGTTCACCGGGAATTATTCCGACAGCATCGTGGACGAGATGCTTCGCGCCGCCGCCGTGACGAATCCAACCGCCCCGCCGGACCCGAAATGAACCTACGGCGAACACTGGCGGTGCTGATGGCGGTTGGCATTGGCGGCGGTGCGGCTCTGTTTTTGAATTCCTGTTCCGCCCTGGGGCCGGGCGCGGTCGTCAGGCCGCTGGAGATTCCCGGCGCGCATTTCGTCGGCAATCAGGTTTGCGCCCAGTGCCACACGCAAATCACCCGCGCATTTCCCGCCAGTCGGCACGCCCGGATGGTTTCGGAAGATTCAGCCGTCCCCGGCGGCACCAGTTGCGAAGCCTGCCACGGGCCGGGCAGCAAACACGTTGAGGCCGGCGGCGGCGCGAGGTTCATCATCAATCCCGGCAAAGCGCCAGACGCCTGCTTTCGCTGTCATCTCGCGACGCAGGCGGAATTCCAACTGCCCGTCCGTCATCCCATCATCGAAGGCCACATGAACTGCGTGCAATGTCATGACCCGCACGGCGGAGACATTTTCAAACCGGCGGGCGGACTGGCCATGGCCCGAGAGAATGAAAGTTGCGCCCAATGTCATCGCGACCAGACGCGGCCGTTCGTCTTTGAACATCCGGCGATGCGGGAAGGCTGCATCGTTTGCCACAAGCCGCATGGTTCGATCAACCAGAAAATGCTTGTCGAGAGCGACCCGAATCTTTGCCTGCGATGCCACGCTCAAGTGCAGGGCGCGGATGTTCCCAGCGGGCACATCTACATCGGCAATACGGATCACACGATGCTGTTGCAGGCCGGGACCTGCTGGAGCGCGGGCTGCCACACGGCGATCCATGGCTCAAACGTGGATCCACGGTTGCGATATTGAGCGTGAAACGTGGTGCGTGAAACGTGAAATGAAATCGCAATCGAATTACCGACCGCGCATTGAACCAGTTTCACGTCTCACGTCTCACGTCTCACGCTGGCTTTTCACTTTGTCCCTCTCCCTTTCCGCTGCCGAAACCAATTCACTCATTGTCAGCGACGTTTCATTCGACCGCGACGTGCGGCCGATTTTTGCGCAAAGCTGTTTTCGCTGTCACGGCCCGGAGAAACCCAAGAGCGACTTCCGCCTCGACCTTCGCACCGAGGCGTTGAAAGGCGGCGACGACAACGCCAACGACATCGTTCCCGGCCTCAGTGACCGGAGCAAATTGATTCGCTACATCGCCGGCCTGGACAAGGACAACCAGATGCCGCCGCCGGACACCACCCCGCAGTTGACGCCGGCGCAGGTCGCCGTTCTGCGGGCTTGGATAGACGAGGGCGCAGCGTGGGGCACGAACCGCGAACCGGCGCTGGTCTTCACACTCGCGCCGGAACTGTCCTGGATTGGTGTGCAGGGCCACAACCAGAAATTTCGCGAGCTGGAAGGCACCCGCGAAGGCCTGGGCGGCGGCGTGGAGCAATTTTCCATGAGCGAACAGCTTGCGCCGGACGAAAGGTTGACCATCGAAGGCCATGCGCTCATGCCGGAAAACGATTTCAAGCTGGCGCTGGCGCTCGAAAAAAACAGCGGCGGCTTCGTGCGCGGCGGCTTCGAGGAATGGCGGACTTATTACAATGACGCGGGGGACTATAATCCGACGGTGACCCCGCCGGAGTTCAATCTGAACCGCGATCTCTATGTGGACAACGGCCGGGTCTGGGTTGATTTCGGCCTGACGCTGCCGCGCCAGCCGCAGGTTGTTCTTGGCTACGAATATCAATTCAAAAACGGCAACAAATCCATGCTCGACTGGGGTTACGCGAACGGGAAGAACATTTACCCCTCATCGCTGGCGGTGGACGAGGGAACTCACATCATCAAGCTCGACGTGACGCATGATTTCAACGACTGGCATCTCGATGACAATGCGCGGGTCGAATTTTACAGCGAAAAAAACACCAGCGCCGAATCGGAGATTTTCCTGGGCGGCACTTCGCCGGACACTTTCGTGAACACGCGGGACGACTACCATTCCACCCAGGGCATGAACACGCTGTCGCTGGAGAAGCAGTTGCGCGACTGGTGGTTTGTGTCGGGCGGCTTTTACTATTCGAAGCTGGAGGGCAATGACACTTTCAACCAGACCACCGCCATCCCGGCGCTGAATTTCAACAACCAAATAGGCAGCCAGCAGATCACGCTTCGCCGGGAGTCGGAAATTTTCAGCGTGGCCAGCCTCTTCACCCCGCTGCCGTATTTGACCTTTTCGCTCGGTTCCCAAAACGAATGGACGACCGAAGACGGCTTCGGCAACAGCATCCCCGACCTGGATTTGGGCATGAATACGCCGGCTGATTCAAACCTGAACCTGTTCAAGGCCAGCCAGAATGCGGACCTGCGGTTCACAAAAATCCCGTTCACGGTTCTTTTCGGCGACGCGCGGCTGGACGAGGAAAGCGCCAACCAATTCGAACAGCAAAACAACAATGAATTCGTGAACCAGAACGACGCCATGAACCATCGCTACGATGTCGAGGCCGGGTTCAACACGTCGCCCTGGCGCTGGTTCGATTTGAACGCGCAAGTTCAAAAACAGTCCAGCGACACGGACTACGGCAATCCCGCCGACGTGGTCAACGGCATTTCCGGCCCGACCAACGGCTATCCGGGATTCATTCTCAACCGCAAGATCGAGACCGACAGATTTGAAACCAAACTCGATCTGCGACCGGCAAGCTGGTTGAAAACAACGCTGACCTACCAGATTGCCAAAACGGATTATTCGTCCACCACCGACCCGGCGTATGATTCTTTTCTGTCGCAGACGGTTTCTCCCGGCGGCCCGATCACGGACGGGCATTACCACAACCAGACTTACGGTTTTGGCGTCACCCTCACGCCAATCCAGAAACTCTATTTTTCAGGCGCATTCACCTACACCCACTCGCATGTTGACACCGCCAACAACGGAGATCCGTCCATCGTCCCCTACACGGGGGATATTTACACCCTCACCACCACGGCGACGTATGCCTTGAACCTGAAAACCAGTTTGCAGGCCAGCTATGGGTTTTCCCGTGCGAATTACAGCGAGGATAACGCGGCGGCGGGAACTCCCCTGGGCCTGGATTTTACCCGCCACGAATTGCGCATCGGCCTGACGCGGCAAATCACCAAGCGCCTGACTGGCGGATTGCGCTACCAATTTTCCGAATACTCCGAACCCAGCGCCGGCAACTGAACAATTTCACCGCTCACGGCGTCTTCGCGACGGTTGCCTACAAATGGCCGTGAGTTGGAGTTCACGCTTTAGCGTGCTCCGCGACAAACTAAAACTTGGACTCCAACGCCAGCCACGCGAGCCGCAAACCTTCGAGCGTCAACTCCGGTTCGACGGCGGAAATTTCCGGCAGCTTGGCGGCCATCAATTTCGCGTAGCCGCCCGTCGCCACCACCGGCAATGTTTTTGCGCGCAACTCGCGTTTCAATTCCGCGACCAATTCCCGCACCAGTCCTCGATAGCCATGCACCGCGCCGATGAGCATTGCCTCTCCGGTGCTTTTGCCGATGGTCGTTTTGACTTCGCGGATTCTGATTTTCGGCAGCAGCGCCGTTTTCTCGTGCAGATAATCCGTCATGGCCGCCAATCCCGGCGCGATGATGCCCCCGGCGTAATCGCCCGCGCGATTGACGACGTCAAATGTCACGGCCGTTCCAAAATCCACGACGACCACCGGCGCGCCGAAATGTTTCCGCGCGGCGACTGCGTTGGCCAGCCGGTCCGGCCCGATGGTTTTCGGCTTCGGATAATCAATACCCATGCCGCGCACGGTGTTTGACGTAAGTTCAAACAACGGAACGCCGGGCACCCGCCCGGCTCGTTGCGAAACCGGTCTGAAACGCGCCGAGCCGGTGCTCGGCGCTCCAAGCTGGCTGACAAATCTTCGGACGAGCGGCGTCGCGCGCGGCACGACGCTGCACAGCGCCGCGCCTGAAATTTTTTTTGCGCCGACAAATTTTTCCACGCGGGCGCCGGCTTTTCCGCCAAACCATTCGCGCGTGGGAACGTTGATTTGTTTCACGCACGCGCCGGTCGTCCGCCAGCCCGACGTGCGTGTGCGTGTTGCCGATGTCGAAAAGCAGGATCATTTTTTCGTGGCGGACAATGTCACGTCGCCGCCGGTGATGGTTTTCGAGCCGCGCCGTGTTCGGTGCGCAACAACAGCGCGCCGGCGTCGTCGAGCGATTCGGCCTGGCCGCGGATTTTCCGGTCGCCGATTTGCACGGTCACCTCTCTTCCAATCGTCGCGCAATGTTTCTCCCATTCGTCGGCGATTCCGCGGAAATTTCCCGGCGCAAATCCGCGCGTAATCAGCATCCAATTCGCGCAAAATTGCCGCCGCCAGTTCCGGCGCGCGAAATGACCCGGCCCGCTTCGATTTTGAGCGAGGTCGCCGTGCTTGCGCAATTCCGGCGGAAACTCGCCGGCGCCGAGGTTCACGTCCACGCCGATGCCGAGGATGACGTGCTTGACGCGATCCAGTTCCGCGCTCAACTCGGTCAGGATGCCGGCGACCTTTTTGCCGCCGACCAGCATGTCGTTCGGCCATTTGATTTCCGGCTTCAAGCCGGTTTCCGATTGAATCGCGCGGCGCAGGGCCGTGGCCGAAGCAACGGTCAACTGCGTGGCTTCCTGCGGACGCAAATCCGGCCGCAGCAGGACGGAAAACCAAAGTCCCTTGCGCTCCGGCGAAATCCATTTGCGTCCGAGCCGGCCGCGGCCTTTCGTCTGCGATTCGGCGAAAACGACGACGCCTTCGCGCACGCCGTCGCGCGCGAGTTTTTCGATCACGTCGTTGGTGGAAGTCGTTTGCTCGAAAACGCGGATGTCGCGTCCGATGACTTTGGTTTTGCCGAGGCGCGCGAGCAGATCATCGGCGTAGCAGCGCGTCCGGTTCGTCCACAAGCCGGTAGCCGAAATGCGGGCCGGCCTCGATGTCGTAGCCGACCTTGCGCAATTCCTCGATGTGCGACCAGACTGCCGCGCGGCTGATGCCGAGCTGCTCCGGCGAGTTCCGCGCCCGACACGCCGTCGGGATTCGCGCGCAACGCGGAAAGTAATTTTTGCGTCCGTGGTCATTTGCATTTCGTCCTCGTCCAATCGTTTTCGAAATCCAATCCAATGTCCACCGCGCGCGCCGAGTGCGTGAGCGCGCCGACGGAAATGAAATCCACGCCGGTTTTGGCAATGGCGCGGACCGTCTTCAGGTTCACGCCGCCGCTGGCCTCGGTTTTGGCGCGGACGCGCGACCAGCTCTCACCGCCGTGCCGCAATTGCTTCAAATTCATGTTGTCGAGCAAAATGATGTCCGCGCCAGCCTCGGCGGCCTGCTCGACCTGCTTCAACGTGTCCGCCTCGACTTCAATTTTCAGCTTCGGGAACTTTTGCCGCGCGCGGGTCGACGGCGGCGGCGATGGCGTTCGGCTTTTCGTTCCGCAGCGCGGCAAGGTGATTGTCCTTGATCAAAATCATGTCAAACAACCCGAGGCGGTGATTCTTCCCGCCGCCGCAAGCGACGGCATATTTCTCAAACCGCCGCCAGCCGGGCGTGGTCTTGCGCGTGTCGAGGATTTGGACGCTGCGTTCCGCGGACGGCTTCGACGAATTGCGCGGTCAAGGTCGCCACGCCGGAAAGCCGCTGGACAAAATTCAGCGCCACGCGTTCTGCGCTCAAAATGGCGCGGGCCGGGCCGGAGATTTCCAGCAAAACCGCGCCGGCTTTGACATGCCTGCCGTCGCGGATCTTTCGTTGAATTTTGATTCTTGGCGAAAGTTCACGAAACGCAGCCTCGGCAAAATCCAGTCCGGCAACGACCAGCGGTTCGCGCGCCCGCATGACGGCGCAGGCCGTGAGATGGGACGGCACGGTGGCCAGCGTCGTCGCGTCGCCACTGCCGATGTCCTCGGCGAGCGCGGCGCGGACGGCCTGGCGGATTTCTGCGGCGGACAATTCCACGCCGCCAAATTGACGGCAAAACGCAGACGGGAAAAGGAAAAAGCGCGCCGACTGGGGTGTTCCAAATCGCGCCTGAAATTGTAATGGATGAAATGGACATTTTGGTTTAGAACGGCGGCATGCAGAGCTTGATGCCCATCTTCTTTGTGGCGGTGTTTGTCCTCATCATCGTCGCCGCCATTTACGGCGCCATCGCCCAGCGCAAACGGCGCGAGGGGCTTTTCATGCTGGCCCAGCGGCTCGGCCTGGACTTCCGTGGCGGGCAGGATTTCGGCATCCCCGGTCGCTTCGGTTTTCTCAAGCAACTGGCCCAGGGCGACGACCGTTACGCCGTCAATGTGCTTTCGGGGAATTACCGGCAGAACGAAATCCTTGCCTTCGACTACCATTACGCCACCTATCACACCGACAAAAACGGAACGCACAAGGACGACCACTGGTTTTCCTTTTTCATTCTGACCCTGCCGGCGGTGTTTCCCGACCTGACCATCCGGCGGGAAAATTTCTTCACGCGCGTCGCCGAGGTGTTCGGCTACCAGGACATCAACTTCGAGTCCGCCGAATTCTCCAAGGCGTTCAACGTGCGCTCGCCGGACAAGAAATTCGCCTACGACGTCTGCAACGCGAGGATGATTGAATATCTCCTCGCCAACCGCGACTTGAGCATCGAAATCGAGAATGAAGTGATTGCGCTCGCGTTCAACGCCCGGCTCTCGGTGGAGCAAATCGAATTAAACCTGCAACGATTGGTTGAAATCCATTCGCGATTGCCGGAATACCTTTTCACCCAAAACGCATGATGTCCTGGGTTTCCAGATCCAGCCCGGAAGGGAACGTCATTCTCACGATGATGTTTGGGGTCATGGTGGTTGCCGCGATCGTGGCAACCATCAGGCAAAAGCGCACCAGGGAGACGCGGCCACTCGAATTGCAATTGCTGGCCGGGCGTCTGAAATTCGACGACTTCAATCCGAACCGCGACGGGGATTTTGTGATGGGCTGGGGGTTTTTGAGCCGGCTCAACCAGGGCGAAGACCGTTATGCGTTCAACATCCTTCGCGGAATGTTTCGCGACCAGTCGCTGTTTGTGTTCGATTACCATTATCAAACCGGCTCCGGCAAAAGCCGCGCAGACCATTTTGGCACGCTGCTCATGCTCGTGGTCAAGGAGGTGTTTCCCAAAGTGACCATCGGGCCGGAGAATTTGCTGGTCAAGCTCGAAGCGGCGTTCGGCCTCGGCGACGAGGTCAAATTCGAGTCCGCCGAGTTCGCGCGGAAATTTTGCGTGCGGTCGGCGGACAAGAAATTCGCCTACGACGTTTGCAATCCACAGATGATTGATTACCTGCTGGCGAATCCCGGCCTGCAGATTGAAATCCAAGGCCCGGTCATTTCGCTCGCATTCGAGCCGCAATTGCCGGTCGGGCTAATCGAATCAAACCTGCAACGATTGGTTGAAATCCGTTCCCGGTTGCCGGAATATCTTTTTACCCAAAACGCATGATTCCCGTCCTCATTGCCATCGCCGTCGTCGTCGGGCTGCCGCTGATTTACCTGCTGGCGCAATACAACGCGCTCGTCGCGCTGAAAAATTACATCCGTGAATCGTGGAGCGACGTGGACGTGGAATTGAAACGCCGCTACGACCTCATTCCGAACCTCGTCGCGACGGTCAAGGGCTACGCCGCGCACGAGCGCGAGGTGCTGGAGCGCGTGACCGAATTGCGGAACCGCTGCGCCGCCAACAACGGCCCCGTCGCCGACCAGTCGCGCGACGAAGTCCAGCTCGTGGACGCGCTCAAGCAACTGCTCGTGGTGGTGGAAAATTATCCGCAACTCAAGGCCGACCAGAATTTTCTCCAGTTGCAGAAGGAACTGGTGAACACCGAGGACCGCATCCAGGCCGCGCGGCGGTTTTACAACGGCAACATCCGCGACTACCGGAACAAATGCGAAACCTTTCCGAGCAACCTCGTGGCAAACCTGTTCGGCTTCAAATCGGAAGGTGATTTCTTCAGCGTGCCGCCGTCCGTCCGCGACGTGCCGAACGTGGATTTTGCGGCGTCTTAACCGGCGGGCGTTTGCCGAAGGTGGTTGTGGAAATCGGAAAGATCGTTATTATCCAACCGGCATTAAAAAATAGCTTGTGCCTATGATTACTGAATTGAGTTTTGGCAATTTCAAATCATGGAAGCGTGTCGAAAAGATGCGCTTCGCTCCCATTACCGGGCTCTTCGGGACAAACAGCTCTGGCAAGACAAGCATTCTTCAGTTGCTTCTAATGATCAAGCAAACTGTAGAATCCACGGATCGCTTGCAGGTTTTGGATTTTGGGAATGAGAAGAGTCCGGCCAATCTGGGCAGTTTTCGTGACGTGATCTTCTCACATGACACGACAGGGAAGCTGGATTGGAACATTCGATGGAAATTGGATCAGCGGCTGGTCGTTAAACATCCCGATGACAAAAAAGCTGAATTGTTCTCCGGCGATGAAATCGGCTTTCAGGTTGAGATAACCGAAAATGAAAAGCGGCGTTTGTTGGTGAACAATCTGGTCTATTCGTTCGCAAAGCGCGGCTTTGAGATGCGCCAAAAGTCAGCGGGTTATGAACTCACGGTGAGCCCTTCCGAAGGTTTCCGATTTGTCCGGACGCGGGGACGGAAATGGGGACTGTCTGCTCCGGTAAAATGTTACGGGTTTCCCAACGAAGTGAACGCGCGTTTCCAAAATGCGGGTTTTCTTTCGGATCTTCAACTGGCCTTTGAGCGGTTATTTGAAGGAATCAAGTATCTTGGTCCCCTGCGTGATTATCCTAAAAGGCAATATCCTTGGTCGGGAGCAGAACCTGCAGACATGGGACAACGCGGTGAGCGTGTCGTGGAGGCTTTGCTGGCGGCGAAAGAGAAGGGAACATACCTTTCCCGCGGACGAGGCAGTAACAAAGAAACGCTTGAAGAACGCGTGGCTACATGGCTGAAGGAACTTCGTCTGATAAGCGGATTTAGCGTTGAGCCGGTCGCCAAAGAAGGAGGCAACATTTATCGCGTAAAGGTTCGACGAAATCCAGGTTCTCCAGATGTGCTGATTACCGATGTAGGTTTTGGCGTTTCACAAATCCTTCCGGCAATCGTCCTGTGCTACTACGCGCCGAAAGGCTCCATCATCATCTTGGAACAGCCCGAAATTCACCTGCATCCGGCAGTGCAGGCTGGATTGGCGGATGTTTTTATTGATGCTGTCAAGACACGCAGCATTCAGATTATTTTTGAAAGCCACAGCGAACATCTGCTAAAGCGCCTCCAACGCCGGATTGCAGAAGAAGCAATCACGCCAGACACGACGGCTCTCTATTTCTGTGAATCCAGTAATGGGGCATCAACTTTGAAGCCTCTCGATCTTGACCTTTTCGGCAGGATCGAGAATTGGCCCAAAGATTTCTTTGGAAATCCATTTGAAGAAATGGCGCTGACGACCAAAGCTGCGATCCAACGTCAGAAAGAAGAGCAGCCGGCATGAGTGCATTTGTTGTGGATGTCAATGTGCCGATTGTAGCCAATGGCAGGGGAACGCACGCAGATCTAGACTGCCAGGACGCTTCGATTAATGCTCTGCTCGGCATTGTGCAAGCTGGGAAACTCGTGCTGGATGACCAGATGCAAATCCTTGAAGAATATCGAAGGTATTTGAACCCAAGTGGCCAACCGGGCGTAGGTGATGCATTTATGCAATGGGTCTGGGAAAATCAAGCGGTTGCCGCACGCTGCGAGCAAGTATCATTAACTGTGGGCACAAGCGGTTTCAAAGAATTTCCAGCCGATCCTAGGCTCAATCGGTTTGATTTGGCTGATCGCATCTTCGTAGCTGTTGCCAAAGCAAGTATCAATGATCCTGAAATACTAAACGCTGTTGATCCTGACTGGTGGGAGCATCGTGACGCACTGGCTCAAAACGGGATTCGAGTCAACTTCTTGTGTCCGCAGCATATGCCTTCATAAATTCCCTCACTTCACCCGCACGCTCGCCACCTGGCTCCAAGGGCCTTGGCCGTGGGCGTTGGTGGCCGCCACGCGGAACCAGTATTTCACCCCGCTCTCCAGTCCGGCCACTTCGCACGATTGCCGGTTGCCGCTCATGGCCGCGTCTTTCCAGCCCGTCATCGCCGCCGGATCGGTGGTCATCTGGATGAGGAACGAGCAGCGGCGCACGGGCCGTTTCCAGCGCAGTTGCACTTTGCCCTCGTAGTCCGTGGCCAGGGCGCGCAAATTGCCCGGCGCGCCCGGCCGGCCCACCGGCTGTTTGTCCTTCACGATGTCCAGTCCCGCCGCGAGCATCGCCGCCGGGTCGCCGGAGGTGTCGCTGAAAATGGCCAGGCCGGCGTCGTTGGTGTGTTCGCGCATGACCCGCGCCCTGGCCGCGCGCACGCGCAACGCCGCCTTCAACGCCGTCTTCAGACCCTCCACCTCGGCGTGCGCCGCGACCGTCCCGGCCACGCTGTCGGCCACCGGATGATTGGCCAGGGCGGCGCGCTGGTCGGCGGGCAGCTTGGCGATGCCGTCGGCCACGCGCCGGCAAATGACGATTTGCTGCGAGGATAGTGCGGTTGCCGAAGCCGAGTTTGAAGCGTTTTCTAGCCATAGAGCCGGGTTGGGGGGAATTTGGGGTAAATCTTCAGGTGGAACGGTCAGACCGGTCAAAATTCCCGGCTGCTTCTTGGAAAAAGCAGTCAAATCTCACGAAATGCCTGCAAACGTTCGTGAATGGATTGTCGGATTTCATTGAAATCTTGCTGGAGTCTGGCGCTTTCGTGGAAAGAGTCAATTTTTATTTCCATTCAACCGCCGGTAGCTGACAGGAACCCGGGGAATTCTATCAAGCGACCGGCGATTTCATGCCGGCGAACGACGCGGTCATGTCAGAATCCCAGGAAAGATGATCGGAAATTGCCGAATTCTTGCTGGAAAATGAGGAAAGCCAGCATGATCCAGCCGGTTGCAAGCAGGCAAAGGCAAAAAGAATGGAAAGAAAAATTGACTATTTCCATGCAATTGTGCGGTGCTATACCCCGGTTCTATGGCGCTGAAATTGCAATTTTGCGAGCGCCGTTTCCGCCGATTCGTCCGGCTTCAATTCAATCCATTCCGGAGCAAGCTGGCGGCGGAACCAGGTCAGTTGCCGCTTGGCAAACTGCCGCGTCTTGGTTTTCACCAGCTCGATGGTCTCCGCCAGGTTGCGTTCGCCGCGCAAATGCTCCACCACCTGCCGGTAGCCGATGGCCTGCATCGCGGTCTGGTTTTGTTCCAGGCCGCGCTGGAGCAATGCGCGCGTCTCGTCCACCAGGCCGCGTGAAAACATCTCATCCACGCGGGCGTTGATGCGCGCGTGCAAATCCGCCGGCTGTCGCGTGAGGCAAAAAAAGACTGTGGACTCCGGACTCTGGACTCTGGACTTCCACTCCGCCCGCTGTTCGGAAAATTTTTTCCCCGTCAGCCGGATGACTTCCACGGCGCGGATGACGCGGCGCGGGTTTTGTTTGTCAATTTTCTCGTAAGCCTCCGGGTCGCGCTCGCGCAATTCGCGCAGCAGCGCCTCGAAGGGCAGGGCTTCCAGTTCGGCGCGCAATTCGGGATTGGCGGACGGCGCTTCGCCGAGGCCGCTCAAGAACGCCTTGAAATAAAGCCCCGTGCCGCCGCAGAAAACCGGCATCTTGCCCGCGCGACTGGATTTCTCCGACCGCCTTTTGCGCGAGCCGGATGAATTGCGCGGCGTCGAAGGATTCGGTCAAATCGCAGATGTCAATCAGGTGATGCGGCACGCGGGCGCGTTCGGCGGGGACGGCTTGGCCGTGCCGATGTCGAGTCCGCGATAGACCTGCATCGAGTCCACGGAGATGATTTCGCCGCCGATTTGTTCCGCCAGCCGCAGCGCGATTTCGGATTTGCCAACGGCGGTCGGCCCGGCGATGAAAATCGGGTAGAGACGATTGATAGAATTCGCAAAATTAGAAAATCGGCAGTAATAGAGTTTCTGTTTCCGATTCCACAATTCCGATTCTGACCGTTCTGTCAATTCTGTCAAAAATCAGTTTCGTTTTGGCTGTGCATCGCGGCGCGAGAGCACCGCCGCCAGCGCCAGGCCGGCGATGAAAATCGGCACGCCGATCCATTGCGCCGGCGTGAGGCCGAAGTGGTAATGGAGATTGGAATAATCGCCGCGGAAGTATTCGATGATGGAGCGCGTGACGGCGTAGCAAAGCAGATAAGTCGCAAACACCTGGCCGTCGAATTTTTTGCGCCGGAACAGCCAGGCGAGGAAGAAATAAAAAGCAGGTTCAGCAGCGCGTCGTAAATTTCCGTCGGATGCAGCGGCACATTGAGCGGCGTGCCGGAAAGTTCGTGCGCCAGCGGATTGGTGAAGGTGATGGCCCACGGCACATCGGTCGGCCGCCCGTAGCAGCAGCCGTTGAGCAGGCAGCCGACGCGGCCGAACACGCTGCCCAGCGCGATGCTCGGCGCGAGCACGTCGGCGGTCTTCCACACCGGCATTTTTTTCCAGAGGAGATAAATGACGGCGGCCAGCGCCGCGCCGATGAAGCCGCCGTAATAAACCAGCCCGCCGTGCTGGATCATGAAAATTTCCGTGAGCGGCTGGCTCGGCAAATTCCTCCCGCCAATAGGTCGTCACATAAACAAACCGCGCGCCGAGGATGGCGCCGACCATCAGCCACAGGGTCACGTCGGCGATTTTTTCGGCGGGGATTTTTTCGCGCGCGCCGCGGAGCGTGGCCGTCCAGAGGCCGGCGAGAAACGCCAGCGCGATCATCACGCCATACCAGTGAATGGTGAGCGGGCCGAGTTGAAATGCAATCGGATGCACGGTGCGAAGTTAAAGGGCGGCGGTGGAAATGGAAAACCGAATCTCGCGTCCGCTCAATTTCAATTGGTGGCCACCGCCGACGGGACGCGCACCGGCAGGCGCGGCGGCAACGGTGGCGGCTTGGGCGGCATGATGATCGCGGGCGGCAGCGGCGGCCACAGCGGCACTTGCGCGACCAGATCGCGCCAGGCCTGCCGTTCCTTCGGCGTCATTGCGACCAGCGCTCGGCGTTTTTCAGAAATTCCGCGCGTTCCGGCGGCGATCATGCCGGCGAATTCCGTGAAGGCGCGGATGCACTGCGCGCGTTGCGCGGGCGGCAATTTGCCGAAGGTTTGCAGCGTCTTTTCCATCTGGGCGCGCTCGGAGGCGGACAGCGTGTTGAGCGTTTTCTGCTTTTCGTCCGGCGTGAGTTCGAAAAACTGGTTGAACTGCGCGGTGATCGCCTGGCGATTCGCCTCCGGACAAGGCGTTCCAGCGCGCCTGTCGGTCGATCGCGCGCGGCCGGGTGCCGGCGAGCGTTTGTCGAGTCCACGTGCGAGAAATAACGCAGCGTTTGTTCGTTGTCCAAAAATTCCTGCTGCGACTGCGGCGGCAGCGCGTCCCATTGTTCGAGCCGGCTTCTGACCAGATCGCGAAGATTGTCCGGCACCTGCGCCAGGCGCGCGTCGCGATTGGTGGGCGATTCGCGCAGCAGCGGCAGCAGATACCAGCGCAATTCCGTCGCATCGCAGCCGCAATTCGCGTTCGTCCGGGTCGAGCGCCAGATATTCGCTGACCTTGGCGAGGATGCGGTCGCGGATTTCCGGCGGGCGGTTGGTCAGGTAATTTTCGCGCTCCTGCGGCGTCATCGCCAGCAATTGCCGGAAATAACCCACGGGCGATTGCGGCAGCGGCGGCAATGAGGTTCGCCGGCGCGGACGGCAATTTCACCGGCGGGACCGGGTCCGGGGCGTTCTGGGCCGGCGCTGAGAAGACACACCACCAGCCCCGCCGCGCAAAAGGCGAGCCCGGCAACGCGCCTGACACGGGCGGTTCATTTCAAGTCGGAAGCGAGCGCCAGCAATTCCTCGTCGGCGTGCGCCGGCTGGCTCATGCGCTGGATGGCGTCAAAATTTTCAGCGCCTCCACGCTGGGCAGCGGCTGCGCTGGCCACGAGCGCGACGCTGCCGGCAATCGCGGCGCGCTGGCTGGAAATTTCATGCTGATGAAACGCGAAGCCCGCGAGCCACAAGCGCCACGGCGGCCACCGCGGCCCGCGGCAGCAGCGAATGCCAGTTCCAGGCGGGGAGATTCCACCGGCTGCGGACGCCGCGGTCTCTTCCAGTTCAACCGCCTGCATCACGCGCGCCGTGAAATTCGACGACACCGGCGCGTCCGGCAGGCGCGAGAGCAATTGGCGGATTTCGCGAACTTCTTGTGACTCGTTTTTCATCGTGTCCTTTCAGTTAAAAACCGTCGCTGGCGGAAAGTTGCGCTGAATAATCGGGCTGCAAGATCGCTGTAAAACAGGCTCGCCGATGAGTTCGCAATGGCCTAGGATGCGGTTGAGCATGACCGTTGCCGCAAATGACGAAACCAAAACCGCCGTGGGCCGTGCTGACCAGCCGCCAGCGGTTTCTCGATGCCAGCGCCTGCAAGCCGGTGGACCGCCCGCCGGTCTGGCTCATGCGCCAGGCCGGTCGCGCGCTGCCGGAATACCGCAAGCTCAAGGAAAAACATTCCTTCCTCGAACTGGTCCAGACGCCCGAACTCGCCGCCGAAGTCACGCTCCAGCCGGTCCGCCGGTTTGGTTTCGACGCGGCGATTTTGTTCAGCGACATCCTCGTCATTCCCGAGGCGATGGGCCAGCCCTACCGTTTCCGCGACACCGGCGGCATCGCGATGGATTTTGCCGTGCGCAGCCAGGCGGACATCGAAAAACTTTCCGCCGGCGCAGGTCTGCGAAAAGCTGGACTACGTGGACAAAGCGCTGCGGATTTTGCGGCAGGAACTCGGCGACCGCACCGCGCTCATCGGTTTTGCCGGCTCGCCGTGGACGCTGGCGACGTTCATGATGGAAGGCGGCAGCGCCGAAAAATACACCCACGCGCTGCAATTGTTCCGCAAGGAACCGAAAATCTTTTCCGCGCTGCTGGAAAAACTTACCGCCGCCGTCACCGCCTATCTCGAAATGCAAATCGAGGCCGGCGCGGACGCGCTGCAGATTTTCGACAGCCACGGCGGCCTGCTCGCGCCGACGGAATTCCACGAAGCCTCCGGTCGCTGGATGCAGGAAATCATCGCCAAGCTGGGCCGGCGCGTGCCGGTCATCGTCTTTTCCCTCGGCACGCACGGCAATTGGGACGATTTGATTGCCACCGGCGCGAACGTGCTGGGCATTGACTGGCGATTTTCGCTGGCAGATGCGCGCCGGCTGCTGCCTGCCGGCATCGGCTTGCAGGGAAATCTTGCGCCGGCGTTTTTGAGTGATGCCACGCCGGAGGCGACCGCCGCTGAAACGAACGCGGCTTTTGGAGGAAATGCGCGAGCGGAAGGGTTATATTTTCAACCTCGGCCACGGCGTGCCGCCGGATGCCAAGCTGGAAAATATCGCCGCTCTGGTCGAGACTGTGAAAAATCACCGATGAAGAATTCAACGCAAAGACGCAATGACGCAACGACGCGGAGTTTGACGAGAACGGATTTTGCTACTTCGCGCCTTTGCTATTTCGCGCCTTTGCGTTAATCCCTTTGCCAAACGTGAAAAAACTGAACGTCAATCTGGACTTGGTGAAGAAATACAACGTGGCCGGGCCGCGTTACACCAGCTATCCGCCCGCGACGAAATTCACCGACGCGATTTCGTGGGAGCAGCTTTCGGCGAAAATCGAGGAGAACAACCGCACGCCGCGCGACCTTTCGGTCTATTTTCACATCCCGTTTTGCGAAACGCTCTGCTGGTTTTGCGGCTGCACCACGGTCATCACGCTGAACCATTCCCAAGGCATGGCCTACGTCGAGGCGCTGGGCCGCGAAGTGGCGAAGATGGCGCCGATGCTGAATCCAGCAGCGCAAGGCCGTCCAACTCCATTTCGGCGGCGGCTCGCCAACATTTCTGCGGCCCGACGAAATCCGCCGGCTCGGCGAAATCATCCACAAACATTTCACTTTTGCGCCGGACATTGAGGCCAGCGTGGAGGTGGACCCGCGCCGGCTCACGCGCGAGCACATGGTGGCGCTGAAGGAAATCGGTTTCAACCGCGCCTCGATGGGCGTGCAGGATTTCAACCCGAAGGTGCAGGAGGCGATCCACCGCATCCAGCCGCGCGAAATGACACAGCAGGCGATGGATTGGATGCGCGAACTCGGCTTCGGCTCCATCAACCTCGATTTGATTTACGGCCTGCCGTTCCAGACGCCGCAATCGTTCAACGAAACGCTCGACACCGTGCTGACGATGAAGCCCGACCGGCTGGCCGTTTTCAGCTATGCGCATGTGCCGTGGATCAAGCCGTCGCAGAAAATCCTGGAGCGCGAAGTCCTGCCCACGCCGGAAACCAAGCTGGAAGTGCTCAAGCTCGTCATCGAAAAGCTCACGGCGGACGGCCAATACGTTTATATCGGCATGGACCATTTCGCGAAGCCGACCGACGAGCTGGCCGTCGCGCAGCGCGAGAAAAAGCTTCAGCGGAATTTTCAGGGTTACAGCACGCGCGCCGGCTCGGACATTTACGCCTTCGGCATGAGCGGCGTTTCGCAGGTGCCCGACGCCTACTGGCAGAACGAGAAGGAACTGCCGAAATGGCAGGCCGCCGTGGATGCGGGCAAGGTGCCGTTGCACAAGGCCTATTTCGTGACCGCCGAGGACAAAATCCGCCGCGAAACCATCATGCGGACGATGTGCGACCTCTCGCTGGATTTCGCCGCGATGTCGCAAAAGCTCGGCATCAATTTCGAGCAGCATTTTGCCAAGGAACTCGCCGCGCTCGCGCCGTTTGCCGCCGACGGTCTTGTGAAACTCAAGCCCGGCGGCCTCGAAGTGACCGACGCCGGCCGCCTTTTCATCCGCAACATCGCGATGTGTTTCGACAACACGCTGGCACCGGCGGGCGAACGGAGGCATTCCAAGACGATTTGATTTTGCCACAGATGAAACACAGATGGAACACCGATTCAGTCCGCTGTGATTTTCCATCTGTGTTTCATCTGCGCCTATCTGTGGCTGGTTCATTTCCATGAAATCCGTCGCGATCATCGGAGCCGGCATCACGGGGTTGACCGCTGCGTTTTATCTGAAGCGAAACGGCATCCCGGTCACGGTTTTTGAAGCTGGCGGACGTGCGGGCGGCGTAATTCAATCCATTCGCAAAAACGGGTTTCTGGCCGAGTTCGGACCGAACACGATTCTCGAAACGTCTCCAAAAATCGCGCAACTCATCCGTGACGCCGGACTCGAATCCCGCCGGTTGGACACTGATCCGAAGGCCGAGGCTCGTTACCTCGTTCGCTACGGGCGGCCGATTGAAATGCCCGGTTCGCCGCTGGGATTTCTAACGTCAACACTTTTCACCACGAAAGCCAAATTGGCCGTGCTGCGCGAGCCGTTCGTCAAGCCGCAGCGCGATGGCGTGGAAGAGAGCATCGCACAATTCGTCGTGCGGCGGCTGAATCAGGAATTTCTCGACCATGCGATTGACGCGCTGGTGGCTGGCATTTACGCCGGCGATCCGCACAAGCTTGTCGCTGCCGCATGCGTTTCCCCGGCTCAAGGCGCTGGAGGACAAATACGGCTCGCTCATCAAAGGCCAGATTTTCGGCGCACGCGACCGGAAGAAATGCGGCGAAGTGGCGAAGGACCGCGCGCCCAAGTTTTCCTTCGACGAAGGCTTGCAGGTTTTGCCGGACACGCTCGCGGCGCAGCTCGGCGATTTGTTGAAATTGAACACGTCGGTGACAAAGCTGACGCAGAGCGACGACGGCTGGCGCTTAACATTTTCGGAGGGACGAGTTCCACGAGTCCCTGGTCAAAGAAATGAAAATGTGGACTCGCAGAGTTCGTCCCTCCGAAATCAAGAAGGGGAATTCAGCGCGGTGATTTATTGCGGCACGGCGTATCGGCTGGCGGAATTGGAAATTGAAACCATCGCGCCCGTCACCCCGGCCCTCTCCCGGTTTGGCGGTGAGAGGGAGAAAAAGTATTCGGTATTTTCCGAAATCAACTATCCGCCGGTGGCGAGCGTCGTGCTGGGTTTCCGGCGTGATGACGTGGCGCATCCATGCCTTGGTTTCGGCATGTTGATCCCGAGAATCGCGGGCTTCAAAATTCTCGGCGCGATTTTTTCGTCGGCGCTGTTCCCGAACCGCGCGCCCGCCGGCCACATTTTGCTGACAAGTTATCTTGGCGGCGCACGGTTTCCGGAGCTGGCGTTGTTGCCGCCGGAACTACTGGTCGAAACCACGCTGGCGGATGTGCGCGCGCTGCTGGGCGTGAAAGGCAAGCCGGTGTTCACACAGACGGCAGCTTATCCTCGGGCGATTCCGCAATACAACGTCGGCTACGGCAAATACCGTCAGTTGTTGGCCGACCTCGAAGCCGCCGCGCCCGGCCTGTTTTTCGCCGGACACTACCGCGACGGCGTTTCGCTGGGCGATTCGCTGGTTTCGGGCGTGAACATCGCGGAGCGCGTGGCGAAAATGCTTTCAACCGCCGATGGACACAAATGAACATGGATTTTAACCTGCGAAACTGCGCGAGGTTTTGAAACGCGCCGCCTCTCTGCCGCCTTCGACCGCAGACGCGCTCTCGCCACGGATCCAGAGGCGGGTGCGATCCAGAACGCCGTCGCGTTTTATCTGTGTGCATCCGCGTCCATCCGTGATTAAAATTGCGGCATGAAAAGCGAATCGCTTCACGTAGGCCAGCGCGTCCGCCATCCGCAATACGGCACGGGCACGGTCAAGACGATCACCGAAACCACGGCGGAAATCCAGTTCGATGGCGGCGACCGCCGGGCCGTCGCGCCGGAGTCGAGCGGCCTTGAACCCGCGGAGCCGCAGGTGGCCGTGAGCGGCTTGAGCGTGCCGCTGAAACAGTTCATCGGCGAGACGCTGGAGGAGGCGGTGCGCAAGCTCGGTTTGGAGAAACCGGATTCGGTCGCGGGCAAGCTTGGTGCGCGCTGGCACGGCGGGAAGCTGGTGATGCATCCGGCGGATCCGGCGTTGCAGACGAAGGAGGTGCCGCTGGAGACATTTTTCCACAAGATTGTAATGGTGCGGAACAATCTTCGCGTGCTGGAGCAGAAAATCAATGCGCACGAGAAGCTGGCCGACGGCGAAAAAGTGGAGATGCAGCAATACATCACCAAATGCTACGGTTCGCTGACCACGTTCAATGTGCTGTTCCAGGAAAAGGAAGACCAATTTTAGCGTGGTCAAGCGTTGAAGGTTGAGAGATTTGAGGTAATGGTCGGCCGTGGCAAAAAATCTTGTGGCAAATGGCAGTTCGATTTAACCTTCAAACTCGTTGGGACGCGCGGTTAGCTCAGCGGTAGAGCACTTCATTCACACTGAAGGGGTCGCAGGTTCAAACCCTGCACCGCGCACCACTCCACCACTCGACGATTTTTCGACGAGTAGTGACCACGGTTTGACGCAAGAACCACGGGCTTTTTTGCAGTCGAGGACTAGGTTCGAGCCGAAGACTTCAAGAGCGAGAACCCGCTTCTGTTGAAGCGAATCCGAAACAGCGATTTTACCCGCGTTTTTAGCGGTTATTATCCAATTTTGGAACGGTTCGAGCCAATCGGCTCGGCCCCTCAAAAGCGCACTCGCTTGTTCCTCCAAAGATTTCTTCTGGCTCATCAATTTCGCTTTCTCGTCGGTGTAATCGCTTCGTTCGAATACGCCGTCGAGAAATGCGTCGAGAAGTTTTTTGAGCCGGAGATTGATCTTTTCAATCTCTGCGCGCTTTTGCCCGGCCATGAGCTTGGCGGTCTGGGCGGACTGCTTTTTCTCTTCATTAACCCGTGTCAGCATTTCGTCCGCCCAGTCCTGCCGGAGCGAATACGGTTTAAGAAGGCTGGAAATTTCCGCGTCAAGGGCTTCCTCGCGGATGTAAGGCTGGGAACACTTGCCCGTTTTATTTTTCTTTGTGCAGCGGTAATAGGTGTGGCCTTTCTGGACTTCGGCAGTGATGCCGCCGCCGCATTCGGCACAGTGAAGTAGGCCCATGAAGGCTTTTGGTTCCATCACATTTTCCTTTGGGGAATACCGCCAGCGAGCATTGACGACGGCCTGCACGGTTGATTTATTTCAAGCCTACACTACAGACGCTGAATCTGACCGTGGCCTCCGTGCCGCTCGTTCTCGATTATCGCAACATCCAACTCCAACAACTCTTTGTCTGGCATTCCGAACTGGCCGCAACCATCTCCGGAGGCACAGCGATTTCGCTGGGGAAATATCTCCGTTTCGAGGATGCGCCCTACATCCCCGGTGTACTGGACAAAATTATCAGCGAAGCAAGACGTGATCGCGCCGAGTATGGTTTTGCCCAATTGCGGCTGGTGCTCTGTTTCCTCCGCTGGAACAACCTCAAGGAGGCGCCGGGCGAACGCATCCATTCTCCGTTGTTATTGCTGCCGGTCGAACTTACTAAGAAAAAAGGTGTTCGCGACAATTACGTTCTTGATCCGGTGACCAGCGAAGCCGAGGTGAATCCGGCACTGCGTCATCACCTCAAGGAGCTTTATAATCTTAATTTGCCGGAATCGGTGGACCTGAAAGAAACTTCGCTGGACCAGTTCTATGAAGTCCTGAAGTCACAAATCCACGCGAGTGAGCCCGGCGTTACGCTCAACAAAATTGACCGGCCGCAAATCGAGTTGATCCATGAAAAAGCGCGCCAGCGGGTGGACCAGTATCGCCGGCGGATGAAGATCAAGGCCCGGGCCAACCAACATATTGCCAAACCGGAATACAGCTATGATCGCGAGAATATGCGGCCGCTGGGCCTGCAACTCTTTCTCGACAGGGTCAGACCGACGCCCATGCCGCTGCGGGATGTGGCCGGTGCGGCGCCATCGGTTCGGACGCCATATATTATGGAGCCCGAACCTTCCACCGAAGCCGGTAAGGTCCTGGAGACCGAACGCCAGATGTTTGCACTGCGCCAGGGAGACAATCAGAACCATTATTCGTGGGATTTCGACCTCTGCAATCTGACGCTGGGCAATTTCAATTATCGAAAAATGACGCTGGTGCGCGATTTCACCAAGCTCATTGAAACGGACATGGCGAGCACGGCGTTCGACACGGTATTTTCGCTCAACCCCAAACCACATGATGAGGCCCCAATACCGGCGCTCGAACTGGCTGATCAGCACCTCATCATTCCTTGCGATGCAACGCAGGCTTCAGCCATTGCCCGGGCCCGAACGGCTGCCAGCTATATTATTCAGGGCCCGCCGGGCACGGGCAAATCCCAGACCATCACCAATCTGATTGCCGATTACGTTGCGCGCGGCAAGCGGGTGTTGTTTGTTTGTGAAAAGCGGGCGGCCATTGACATTGTTTTTCACCGGCTGCGGCAGCAGGGCTTGGACGAACTGTGCTGCCTGATTCATGACTCGCAGACGGACAAAAAGGCTTTCATCCTGAATCTCAAGCAGACGTATGAGAAATTCCTGGGCCAGTCTGATGCTGACGGCGAGGCCGACAAGGCCAGATAGAATCAGACGAATTAGAGCATAAGGAGGAAGAACCTGATGAGCCGGAGCATCCGGCTCCGGCCAGTGAAAAAGACCTAGTTGCGCCAGTCGTTCCACTAGACTCGCAAGGCAAGGTGCCGTCACCGGCCCCGGCAGCCATGCCGGCCGCACCGGAAAAGAAAGACAGCCCGGTTCAGGGTTCGGTTTCAACCTCAGCGCGGCGTTTCGAATTCATCGGCGGGTCATCCCAGAAATTCTGGGAGATTTCAGTGACTGGAGCCTCTTTTACGGTTCGGTTCGGCCGCATCGGCACCGCGGGCCAAAACCTGACAAAGACTTTTGCCGATGAGGGCAAGGCAAAACAGGAAGCGGCCAAGTTAATCGCAGAAAAGTTGAAAAAAGGCTACGTGGAGAAGAATTGATGCTCCACCTTAAAATACCTGCATGAGGCTGCGATCATTACTGAGGTTTGAAATCATCAATGATTACTGCTTTTTCCTGCTGTATGCATAATCGCCTCAGAAGACCGCGACCGAACGACGCCATATGGGAAATTGGAAAACTCGCGTTTGCTCAGAACTCGACAAGCCAACCCCAATAGGCGATCATGTACATCGAAATCCGGGTTGCAACGCGACCTTAAATGGGAAAATAGACGACCCAGTACGGGAAACTATACATTTTTTTTTCGCCTTTTACGGGCGCAACTTTGTTCCCGTGCCGGGGTTTGAAGTTATGAACTGTGAAACCAACCTTTTTTGCATCGGAGGCATTCATGCGCAAATTATTCCTCGTTTCAATCGCGATCGGCCTGCTGGCCTTTGGCGCCCGGGCGCAGGACACCAACGCGCTCAAGACCGAGATCGGACTTTTCGAATCGCAAACCGGAGTGATCATCATCAAGGGCTTCGGCCAAGTCGGCTCTATTTCCACCGGCGGCGCCGTGATTTCCGTGCGCGCCAAGGAATCCAGCAGCGCCGCCACCGGCCACAAGGATTATGGCCTCGCCCTGGTCATTGAAGCGAACCAATGGCGGGAAGTGGCCTTGGTGGATTATGATGAATTGGATACGCTGCTCAACAGCATGGATTATTTCGGCAAAGTCACCTACAACGTCACGTCGTTGCCCGGGTTTGAGGCCACCTTCGCCACCAAATCCGGGTTGACATTGATCGCCCACGGCGACAGGCAGCAGGGCGGCATCCGGACGTTCCTGCAATACAACGACAGCCCTCGAATCCCACTCGCCTCGGACCAGTGGACCCAACTCGTGAATTTGACCGGCCAGGCAAAAGCCAGGCTTGATGCGTTAAGAGCGCCCCGGTGATTTTTGCAGAATGGTGTCGCGCTGCGCCCATTCCGGGTGCGGGTGCGGATAATCCAGATTGTGATGCAGCCCGCGGCTTTCAGGCCGTTGTTGCGCGCAGCGCACAATCAGTTCCGCAACGGTCGCGATGTCGCGCAATTCGAGCAGGTCGCTCGTCACGATGAAATTCCAGTAATACTCGTGGATTTCCTCCTGCAAATTTGCGATGCGCTTGGCCGCGCGCGCCAGCCGCTTGTCCGTCCGCACGATGCCGACGTAATCCCACATCAACCGCCGGATTTCGTCCCAGTTGTGCGAGACGACGACGAGTTCGTCCGGATTGTGCGCCTTGCCGGACTGCCAGAGGGGGATATTCGCATTAATTTTCGGCGGCGGGTCGGCCAGGATTTTCTCCGCGGCGCGATGCGCGCAGACCAGCGCTTCCAGCAGTGAATTGCTGGCCAGCCGGTTCGCGCCGTGCAGGCCGGTGCAAGCCACTTCGCCAACGGCGTAAAGCCCCGCAATGTCGGTCTCGCCATCCACGCTCGTCGTCACCCCGCCGCACTGGTAATGCGCCGCCGGCACCACGGGAATCGGTTCCTTGGTGATGTCAATGCCGTAGCCAAGGCACGTCTGGTAAATGTTCGGAAACCGCTCGATGATGAACCGCGCCGGTTTGTGTGTGATATCAAGCAGCACGCAATCCGCGCCGCTCTTCTTCATCTCGCTGTCAATGGCGCGGGCCACGATGTCGCGCGGCGCGAGCGATTTCAGCGGATGATACGCATCCATGAACTCGCCGCCATCCGCCGTCTTGAGCACGCCGCCTTCACCACGCACGGCTTCGGAAATCAAGAACGACTTCGCCTTTGGGTGATACAGACAGGTCGGATGGAACTGGACGAATTCCATGTTGGCGATGCTCGCGCCGGCGCGATACGCCATCGCCACGCCGTCGCCGGTCGCGATGTCGGGATTGGTCGTGTAGAGGTAAACCTTGCCGCAGCCGCCGGTCGCGAGCAGCGTCACCGGCGCGGTGAATGCCCAGACGCGATTGCTCTTTTTGTCGAATACGTAGGCGCCGAGGCAGCGATCTTGAATTTCCGCTTTCCGCTTTCCGCTTTCCCCTTTTTCCAGCTTCCGGCTGGTAATCAGGTCCACCGCGATGTGGTTCTCAAAAATCTGGATGTTCGGCTGGCGCGAAATCGCGTTGAGCAACGCGCGTTCAATTTCGCGCCCCGTCACGTCCTTCGCGTGCAAAATCCGCCTTTTGGAATGGCCGCCTTCGCGCCCGAGATCGAGTTCCTTGCCGCCGTCTTCGGCTGGTGCGTCTGCGCTCGGAAAATTTCATGCCCAGCTCGATCAACTCCAGAATTCTGCGCCGGGCCTTCCTCGACGATGGTGCGGACGACGCTTTCCTTGCACAACCCCGCGCCCGCTGTGAGCGTGTCGCGCACGTGCAATTCGAACGAATCCTCCTTGCTCGTGACCGATGCGATGCCGCCCTGTGCGTAATTCGTGTTCGACTCCGCGCGGTCCTTCTTGGTGACGATGGCCACGCGTCCCGCGCGGCGCGACCTTGAGCGCGAAGGACAGTCCTGCAATGCCGCTGCCGAGGACGAGATAGTCAAATTGTTTCATTTGCTTACAAAATACGGGACGAACACGACTTCAATCTTTAGCGCCATATTTAACAAGAAGTTCAACGATCTTCTTGTCGGAATGTTTTTTTTGCATACTCTAGCAACGTTTCAAAGTCCCGGCCATGCAGGCTTATGTTACAATCAGCGCCAGCCGCGCCAAGAAGTTCCACAATTTCCGCGTTACCAGCCCATACTGCCTCACAGAGCGCAGATACATTTCTTACATTTGGTATTTCAGTTGCTGCATCGACCGGAGCTCCCGCCTTGAGTAATAAAGTCACAATTTCTTTGCCACCATTTTTTGCTGCTATGCCTAACGGAGACGTATTACCCCAAAGATCAAAATCTTCCCTGACTTGTTTAATTATCGAAGGATTTTCTTTGATAATTTTTTTGGCTTCATCGCGTTTTCCAAGCCACAAAGCCGATGACAATTCAATCGGATAGCCAGATTCCAAAATTGCATCGGTCACTTCGCGGTGTTCAAGGTCGTTATATTTTGGTTTTGAAGCTGCGTGTATTGCCACTTGTTCAGCAGCTTCTTGCAGGGGAGTCTTTCCCCAAACATCTATTTTTTTAGGGTCAGCATCATGTTGCAGTAAAAGTTTGGCTGTAATTCCGTTCTTTGCTAAATGGAGGGGAGTAAAATTATTCATGGCCACTGCATTGGGGTCAGCCTTGTGTTCGAGAAGCCAACGAACCACATTGGTTTGTCCCAGTTGAGACGCCCAGTGCAGTGGAGTGTAATCTCCGTCTGTTTCTATCGATGAAACCAAACTCGGGTTGTTCGTTAACAAATCCATCGCCTTTGCGATATCTCCGTGCCGCAGCGCATCATGGATTTCTGCTGCTGGTAAAGCGTGTAAAGAAATGCAAAACAAAAAGGCGCAGGCCAAAATGTGGAAACCGTTTGATCTCATAATTTAGCTTTCATTTCAAAGTTGTGCGTTGTCAATCAACCGCGTTTTGCCGACAAAAACCGCCAGCGCCATCTGCGTGCCGCGCTTCGCCTCTGCGACCGGCGACAAGCGTGTCCGGCTCGAAAAATTCCACGTAATCCAACTTCGCGTCCGGTTCGCATTCCACCAGCTTTTTCACGGCAGCCTTCAATTTCGCCGCGGGAACCGTCTTCGATTTGTTCACGGCGGCGCGCGCCATTTGAATCGCGCACCAAAGCACGGCCGCCTGCCGGCGCAAATCGCCGGTCGAGATATTTGTTCCGCGAACTCATCGCCAGGCCATCCGTTTCGCGCACCGTCGGCGCGACGATGATTTTCACCGGAAAATTCAAATCGGCCACCATGCGCTTGATGATGGCCGCCTGCTGGAAATCCTTTTGGCCAAACACCGCCACGTCCGGCAGCACGAGGTTGAACAGTTTGGCCACCACCGTCGTCACGCCGCGAAAATGCGTCGGCCGCGACGCGCCTTCCATTGATGTGCGACAATTTTTCCTCGACGACGTAGGTGCTGAAATCTGGTAGGGACGGCGCGCTGCGCCGTCCGGCCATCGCGGCGCGATGACCCTACCGGATACATTTCCGCGTCGCTCGGCGTGAACACGACATCCACGCCCGCTTCGCGGCACAATTTCAAATCGCGCTTCAAGTCGCGCGGATATTTGGAGAAATCTTCCGCTCGGCGCGAATTGCGTCGGGTTCACGTAAATGCTGACGACCACTTTGCCGTTTTTGCCGACGCGCTTGCGCGCCTCGCGAACGAGGCTCAAATGCCCGGCGTGCAAATAACCCATCGTCGGCACAAAGCCGACGCGCACGCCCTGGCGTTTCCATCGGCGGCCGAGTTTCTGCATGGCGGCGACTTGGGCGACAATTCGCATGCGGATGGTTTAACCGAATCGGGCCGCGATTTCACCAAAGAAAAAGCCGCGCCGGAATTCATCCAGCGCGGCGGACTTCCCCACCCACTTTCAAGTCTGGGCAAACAGGTGCGTGTGCTTGCTGCACGACTGGTTGGTTGGCGCGTCGGGCTCGCGGTCGTTGGGCGGCACGATTTTGTTCGCGAGCATCCAAGCTTCCACTTCCTCGCCGCTGATGTCGGCCAGCATCTGGCCGTTGATCTCGACGCACGGGCTCAACATCTGGCCGCTCTTCTCGATCATTTCCTGGCGCTGCAACGGGTCGTTGATGATGTCGCGGTCCTCGAACGGCAGGTCGTATTTGCGCAGCACGGCGCGGACGCCGTTGCTCCAGCCGCAGGTCGGTTTCAAATAAGCGATGATTTTCGGTTTTTCCATAGCTTTGCAAAAATTGTCTTTTCAATGACAATATAATGCCACAATCCCCCGGGCATTCGCAAAATGAATTTTAACGCTCGGTTTCCGCGCCGGCGCTGGGCAAGAACTTTTCTGCGACGGCATATAATTGGCGATGAATTCGCGGTAAAATTCCGCGAATGTGCCGGCGGCAAGATGCGCGCGGGCGTCGGCCATGATTTTCAAAAACAAATGCGAGTTGTGGACGCTCAACATGCGCAGGCCGAGAATTTCATTCACGTTCAGCAAATGCCGGAGATAGGCGCGCGTGAAATGCCGGCAGGCGAAACAGTCGCAGCCTTCCTCAATCGGCCGGAAGTCCGCCTTGTAACCGGCCGCCCTTGATGCCGAACGCGCCGCGCCGCGTGAAGGCCGTGCCGTTGCGCGCGACGCGCGTGGGCAGCACGCAGTCGAACATGTCCACGCCGCGCGCGATCAGTTCGAGCATCTGCGCGGGCGTGCCGAGGCCCATCGCGTAACGCGCCTTGTTCGCCGGCAAATGCGGCTCGGTGAATTCGATGGCCTTCAACATTTCCGGTTCCGGCTCGCCGACGCTCACGCCGCCGATGGCGTAGCCGTCGAAATCCATCGCGACGAGCGCCTTGCGCGCATTCCTCGCGCAACGCGGGATTGGAACCGCCTTGGACGATGCCGAAAACTTTCTGCCCGTCGGCGCGCGGCTGTTCGCGGCATTCGCGCGCCCAGCGGATGGTGCGTTCGACGGCGAGGCGCTGTTCCTTGGCGGGCGCGTCGTGCGGCGGACATTCGTCGAAAACCATCGCGATGTCCGAGCCGAGCGCGCGCTGGATTTCCATCGCCTCCTTCGGGCCGAGGAACAACAGCGAGCCGTCAAGGTGCGAACGGAATTCGACGCCGTGCGGCTTGATTTTCCGGATTTTGGCGAGGCTGAAAACCTGGAAGCCGCCGCTGTCGGTGAGAATCGGCTTTTCCCAATTCATGAATTGGTGCAGGCCGCCGGCGGCGCGGATGATTTCGAGTCCGGGCCGGATATTGAGGTGGTAGGTGTTGCCGAGGATGATTTGCGTGCCCATCTCCAGCAGTTCGCGCGGGTCGAGCGCCTTGACGCTGGCCTGCGTGCCGACGGGCATGAACACCGGCGTGTCCACGACGCCGTGCGCGGTGGTCAGTTTTCCGAGGCGCGCTTTGGTCGGCGAATCGGTTTTGAGCAGTTCAAACATCGCGCAGCAAAGTTGTCCGATGCAAATGAAACATCCACCAGCAGATCGGCGGCGATTTTTTCCAGATCCATTTTCAGTGCGGCGAGGTCGCAGCGTTCGGGCAATTGCAGGCGGGCGGTGGCCTTGAACAATGTTTCGCCGGACATCGGCGCGCTGACGACTTCGCTGGAAAATTCCTCGACGTTCACGCCCGCCCGGGCCAGCGCGCTGGTGATTTCGCGGACGATGCCCGGACGGTCGTGGCCGACGATTTCCAGTCTGGATTGCCGGCCCGGGGCGGCCGGGACCGGTTTGGAGCCGGATTGGACGACGACGTTCAGGCCCGGAATCTTCTGGAGCGCGTCGAGCAGCGCCGATCTTTTCTCCGCCGGAATTTCGATCTCGCAGGATGCCGGCGAATTCGCCGCCGAGCCGGCACATGCGGCTTTCGAGCCAGTTGCCGCCGTGGCCGGCCACGGCGCGCGCGACGGATTCGACCAGCCCGGTGCGGTCCGGGCCGATGAGGGTCATCACCAGGGGAATTTGCATGCGGGTTTGTTAACACTTTCGCCGTTCCGCTGGCAAGGAATCTCTGCACGCTGGCCATCAGTTGCCATGAATCTGGGGATTCGCGTGACTGAAATCTTCGTAATCCTGTCTTTTATTGCATTTTTTTCTTTTCAGTTTCGCTTATTTGTGCTAAATTTGGGCAAAACGAAAAACTGATTATGATACTCGAATACGCACTGGAAAAGTTCCCGCTCTCGGCAACATTGCGCGACGGCACGGCGGTGGTCGTGCGCCCGCTGGCCAAGCGGGACGCCGGCCGGCTGCACAAATTCTTTCTCGCCGTGCCGGAGGAGGAGCGGCTGTTCATCAAGCAGCCGATCTTTGAGAGCACGATGTTCAAGCAATGGTGCCAGCATCCCGATTTCGAGCACAACCTGCCGCTGATCATGCTGCACGGCGACCGGATCATCGGCGAGGCGACGCTTGCACCAGCGGCTCGGCGGCTGGAAACGGCACATTGGATTGATCACCGTGCTGACGCATCCGAATTACCGCGGGCGCGACGTGGCCAAAATGCTGGTGGAGGAGCAGGTCGAGATTGCGCGGAACATGGGCCTGCGCCGGCTGGAGGCCGAATTGAACGGTGAACGCAAGGTCGCCATCCGCGCGCTGGAGCAGATCGGTTTCCAGCCCCTGATGAAGGTGGAGGAATACGTGCTCGATATGAAGGCCGTGATGCACGATTACGTGCTCATGGGCATGGATCTGCGGACGGACGAAGAATACGCGGGCGTCGGCGGTTGACCTTTCGAGTGACAAGTGGCGCGTGACACGTGACGGGAAAACGAAGCAACGACAAACGAATTCACCCGTCACGTTTCCGCCGGTTCACGGCGAGTGGGTGATTTTCCGCCAGTCCGCGCCCTGCGTGCCGGCGTATAGCGCAAAGGCCTTTTCGTTTTGAATCAACACCGCGCGCACGACGCTCGAATCGTCGGCGCGGCCCATTTCCAGGATGCTTTCCGGAATGAGGCCCATTTTTTTGTGCGCATAAAGCAGCGCGAACACCGCCTGCGCGACGGCCGCGTAGGGCAATTCCTTGTAGGCGCCCTTCGACCGCGTCCTCGACCGCGTCGGCGAGAAATTCGAGCTGGTTCACCAGGTGCGGAAATTTCGGCGCGTTGATCTGGGTGAACTCAAGTTTCCACTGCGGCAACTGGCGCAGGACTTTTTCGGCAATGGCGGGCGTGATGCTGGCGGCACCGCCGTTGACGAATTTTGCAATTTCAGGCATGACGGCGGCAATTTATGAAAATCCCCGCGCGCGTCAAAGCGAAATCGCCGTGACGATTCGCGCTTCCCTTCAACCGGGAATTCCTTTACGAATACGGCCGTGCAAGATCTGATCGCCAAAGCGGAAACGCTGCTTGAAGCGCTGCCGTATATCCAGAAATTCAACGGCGCGACCTTCGTCGTCAAATACGGCGGAAGTTTCATGGATTCGCCGGATGAAAAAATCCGCACCAGCGTCGCGCGCGACATCGTTTTTCTCGAGGCCGTCGAAATCAATCCGGTCGTCGTCCACGGCGGCGGCAAGGCCATCACCCGGGCGATGGAGAAGGCCGGCCTGAAGGCGAATTTCATCCAGGGCCAGCGCGTCACCGACGAGGCCACGGTGCAAATCGTGGACGACGTTTTGTCGGGCGAAATCAATCCGGAAATCGTCAAAACCATCAAGGAACTTGGCGGCCGGCCGGTGGGCTTTGCCGGGCGGGACATTTTCAAGTGCCGGAAACTGTGGCTCGACGACAAGGACAATCCCGGCAAGAAAATTGACATCGGCTACGTCGGCGAAGTCATCGAGGTCAACGTGCAGCCGCTCAAGGAATCCATGTGGTGCGGCTTTACGCCGGTCATCAGCCCGACCGCGCGTGGCGAGGACGGGAAAATTTACAACTGCAACGCCGACGTCGCCGCCGCGATGTGCGCCATCGCGCTCAACGCCAAGCGGCTTGTGTTCATGTCCGATGTGCCCGGCTTGATGCGCGATCCCGAAGGACGCTGCGACGGTCATCGCGCATTTGCAGACCGGCGAAGTTCCGGGGCTGAAGGCCGCCGGCATCGTGGACAAAGGCATGATTCCAAAGGTGGACAGCGCCGTGGCCGCCATCAAGTCCGGCGTGGAAAAAGTCTCCTTCGTGGACGGCCGCGTGCCGCACGCCGTCATGCTGGAAATCTTCACCGACAAGGGCGTAGGCACGGAAATCGTTTTGTAATTTGCGATTTCCGAATTACGATTGTCGCGTGATTGCCGAGAACGGAAGGAACCCCGTAAATCGCAAATCCAATATCGTAAATGAAAGAAATTGTTCCATCACCGCCGCCGCTCGTTCACAACCAGTTCGAGGCAGTGCGCGATTTGTTCAGCAAAAATGTTGTGCCGAGCTACGGCCGGTTCGACCTCGCGTTGAGCCACGGCTCGGGCAGTTATGTTTTTGACGTCGCCGGCAAGCGCTATCTCGACCTCGGCAGCGGCATCGCGGTCTGCTGCCTCGGCCACGCGCATCCGGCCATCACCGAGGCGCTCGTCGAGCAGTCGAAAAAGCTGATCCACGTCTCGAACCTTTATTACACCGAACCGCAGGGCCGGCTGGCGGCGGAAATTGTCAAGCGCATCGGCGCGGGCAAATGTTTTTTCGCCAACAGCGGCGCGGAGGCGAACGAAGGGCTGTTCAAGCTGGCGCGGAAATTCGGCCATGACGAAGGCCGGTTTGAAATTCTGACGGCGACGAATTCCTTTCACGGCCGGACGATGGCCGGCATCGCCGCCACCGGCCAGGACAAGGTCAAAAAGGGTTTCGAGCCGGTGACGCCGGGCTTCCGGCACATCCCGTTCAACGATCTGGCTGCCGCGCGGAACGCGATTTCGCCGGCGACGGTCGCCATCATGATTGAAGGCGTGCAGGGCGAAGGCGGCGTGACGCCCGCGACGCCGGAATATCTGCTCGGCCTGCGGCAATTGTGCGACGAGAAAAAGCTGCTGCTGCTCATGGACGAGGTCCAATGCGGCTATTTCCGGACCGGAAAATTCCTGAGCTTCCAGCGGATTCTGGAAGATTGCCGAACTCCGAACTCCGAACTCCGAATTTCTGCCCGACGGCATTTCGCATGGCCAAATCGCTCGGCGGCGGATTTCCCATCGGCGCGTTCTGGGTGCGGGCGCCGTATTGCGGATTTGCTGGGGCCGGGCACGCACGCCTCGACGTTCGGCGGCACGCCGCTGGCCTGCGCCGTGGCGCTGAAGATTTTTGAAGTCGTCGAGCGCGAAAAGCTGGACGAAAATGCGCGCAAGCTCGGCGACTGGATGAAAAACGAAATTGGAGCGGCTGGCGGAAGATTGCCCTCGCGTCATCAAAAATGCGCGCGGCCTCGGGTTCATGCTCGGCTTTGAACTGGCGCACGAAAAAATTCCCGGCTGCCCGGCGACCGCGGCAAGCCGGCAGTCCATCCAGTTCGTCGAACCGGCTGCAAGCGGCGGGCGTGCTGACGATTCCGGCCGGCGCGCAAGTCATCCGGCTGCTGCCGCCGCTGAATTTGAAGCCGCGAGGCGGACGAAGGATTGGGCATTATCGGGCGCACGGTGCAATCACTTGATCAGGAATCATCAGACAAACACTCGCTAGAATCAGGCGCTTGTCACGCCGGTTCGCCTTCCAGGGAGCGGAAAACATCGAACTTTCGACATGTCGCGACCGTCCATTGAACGACGTTTAAGAAAGCAACGCCATGCATTCCTTCGATCGTTGAGATGTTCGGGTGAATGTGCATTTTGCCATTAAAACATGACGCCTGCCGCCCACAAACATTTGTCCAAGCGCGATCCGGTGATGCGCCGGCTCATCCGCGAGCACGGAAAATGCGATCTCGTCGCCGAAGAATCGCCGTCCGCCGTTTCAATCGCTCGTGCATGGCCGTCGCGCACCAGCAGCTCAACGGCACGGCGGCGAACACCATTTTGACCCGGTTCAAAAAACTGTTTCCCGGCCGGAAATTTCCGCGGCCGGAAGATTTGGCGAACGTGACGGACGCGCAAATCCGCGCCTGCGGATTTTCCTTCGCCAAAATCAAATCCATCCGCGACATCACGGCGAAGGCGCTCGACGGCACCATTCCGTCCCCGCGCCAAATTGTCAAACTGTCCGACGATGAAATCGTTGCGCGGCTCACGGAAGTTCGCGGCGTGGGCCGCTGGACGGTGGAGATGCTGCTGATTTTCCAGCTTGGGCCGGCCCGATGTGCTGCCGGCGGACGATTTCGGCGTGCGCACCGGGTTCCGCCTCGCCTACAAAAAGCGCGAGATGCCGAAGCCGAAGGAGCTGCTGGCCTTCGGCGAACGCTGGAAGCCGCACCGGACGACCGCCGCCTGGTATCTCTGGTGCGCGGCCGACGCGGCCAAGGACGCGGCGAAAAAGAAGTGACGCCGCGACGCGCGTTTGGGTTATAAAATTCCCTTTGGGCGAAATTCCCAAAATCTTTGGTTTATGAAACATTTGTTGTCATTGGAAAAATTGCCGGTTGCGGACATCGAGAAAATCCTGCGCGACGCCGTCGTGTTCAAGCGCGAGCGGGCGCGGCGCGACCGGATTCCGCTGGCGGGGCAGATCTGGGCGCTGCTGTTTTCCAAATCGTCCACGCGCACGCGGGTTTCGTTCGAGGTCGGCATCCGCGAACTGGGCGGGCAGACGATGTTTTTGAGCGCCAACGAGCTCCAGCTTGGCCGCGGCGAACTGATCAAGGACACCGCGCGGGTGCTGGGCCGGATGATCCACGGCGCGGTCATCCGCACGTTTGCGCAGAGCGATGTGGAGGAGTTCGCGGAATTTTCCAAAATCCCGACCCTCAACGCGCTCACCGACGACGAGCATCCGTGCCAGATCCTCACGGACATTTTCACGTTCAAGGAATTGAACGGGCCGATTTCGAACAAGGTGGTGACGTTCATCGGCGACGGCGCGTGCAACGTGGCGCGCTCGTGGATATTTGCCGCGGCGGAAGTTGGATTTTGAACTGCGCATCGCCGCGCCAAAAAAATTCCAGCCGGCCCGCGAGGTTCTGGAACGGGCGGGCGGAAAAATTTCCTGCACCACGGATGTTGAGAAGGCCGCGAAGGGCGCGGACCTGCTTTACACCGACGTGTGGGTTTCGATGGGCAAGGAAGACGAGTCCGCCGAGCGGCTGAAGGCGCTGGCCGGCTATCAGATCAACCAAAGCCTGGTGAAGCTGGCGAAGCCGGACGCGCTGGTGATGCACTGCCTGCCGGCGTATCGCGGCAAGGAGATTGACGAGGAAACGTTCGACGCCAACGCCGAGACGATTTTTACGCAGGCCGAAAACCGGCTGCACGTGCAAAAAGCGATTTTGAACTGGGCGGTTTCCTGAATGTCTTTACAAGAGCAAACTGAGGGAACGAAGAATTAAAAATTCCCGCCTCCGTTTCCTCTGTTACCTCCTGTCGAAAACTGCCGCAAATACTTCACGGCCACTTTCAAATCCTTCGGCCACGGCGCGGTGATGGTCACGGTTTCGCCGGTGACGGGATGCGGCAGGCTCAATTCCTCCGCGTGCAGCGCGGCGCGTGAAAGCAAAGGCCGTTCCTCGCGCCCGGGTTTGAGGCGGTAATCCTGTTTGAGCCGCGAGAGCCAGAGCGGTTTGCCGCCGTAAAGCTCGTCGCCGACGACCGGGAATCCGGCGTGGCGCAAATGAACGCGAATCTGGTGCGGGCGCTCGATGAACGGCTGGCAACGCAGCAGCGTCCAGTCGGAAAATTTTTCCAGCACTTCGAATTCCGTCTTTGATTTCTTTCCATTCCTCGGGTCCACGCAAATCAAGCCGATCTTCACCGGATGCGGCGCGAGCTTGGCGTCCACGGTGAATTTGTCCTCCGCCGGCGTGCCGCGGACGAGCGCGACGTATTTCTTGAGCGGTTTTTCCGAGCTGAACAAATTGGCCAGCGCGACGAGGGCCGGCTTGTTTTTCGCCAGCAGAATGACGCCGCTGGTTTCAAAATCGAGCCGGTGTGCGTTGGTCAAGTAAGTCAGAGCGCGTTCGCGCGCCCACGGTTTGCCGGCGGCGATGCCGGCATGGAGCAGCTTCATCAGGTTCGGCCGCTGCGGATCGTGGCGGTCGGGCGAAGTCAGCAGACCGGCGGGCTTGTCGAGCGCGAGCAAATGCTCATCCTCGAAGAGGACGGGGATTTCCCAGAATTCGCGTGTGGCGGGCGACGAGAGTTTGATGGCCGCGCTCATTTGAAGAACAATTCAAAGGGAAAATGGCAAAAGGAAAAAATCAAAAAATACCGCGCGGCCACTCCCCCTATTTAATTTTTAATCACTTTGCCCCGGCGGCCTGCTGGGCGAAGACCGGGATGGTGCGGAACTGGCGGTTGGCCTCGGCCTGGATCCATTGGTTGAATGCATCGGTTTCCCGTTCCCGCCGCAGCGTGGCCATGAATTGCGGCATTTCGGCGCTGACGGTCTTTGGGTCCGCTGGCGTCCGGGATTGGACATACACAATGAAGCCGCCGTCCTCGGTATCCACAAAGTCGCTGGCGTGGCCGGAGGGCGTGGAGAACACGGCCTGTTTGACCTGGGGCAGGCCAACGCGGTTGCCCAGCGCCGGCAGCTCCTGCGTGCTCAAGGAAAATTGCGGCAGCGGGACGGGCTGCAGGCCGGCGGCGATGCAAGCCGACGCGAAGGTGTGCCCGGCCGCCAGTTGGCCGGCCAGCGCGGGGGCAAAATTCGTCCCGGCCCGCTGCGCGAGTTCGGTGGCGCTGCACCATCCGGTAATCCTTTGTCACGCGATCGCGAATCTGGTCCAGCGACGGGATTTCGCTGGGCAGTTGCTTGGCGAGCGCCATCACATAAACGGCGGTGGTCCCGATGACCGGACCGGCCAGGGGATCTTCGGCGGTCAGCCCGAAAGCGGCCTTGGTGAAGGCTTCCGACGAGCGGAATTCAGCGGGGCCATAATCTGTCAAACGGCGCGGTAAGATGCACCGTCAATCCTTCCTGCTTCGCGACGATGGCCAGATTATCGGCCTGATTCACTTTGAAAACCTCGGTGGCAAAATCATTGGCCTGCGTGTCCGCATCGGTGAGGGCGCGCTGGCGGATTAAATCGTCGCGGACTGTGGCCTTGGCTTCGTCGGGTGTTTTTGCCTCGGGGAACGCGCTCATGCCGCCGGCTTGCGCAAAACTGGCGTTTACGACGTCCTCCAGGTTCGTTTTGGCCCATTCGGCCTTGGACTGCGCGAGATAGTTCGTCAGGTTGAATTCGACGTAATTGACCTGCAGGCGTTCGGGCAGGCGGTATTGCGCCAGGTAGTTCGTGTAAAACTGCGCGACGGTGGCGGGCGCGACGGCGACTTGCGCCAGATAGTTCGATGCCGGGAAGAAAACAATCTGCGCCGACAACTCCTGATGTTCATGCTGGTAGGCGGCGAGGGCCTCCTGGGGGGTGATGAGGGCGCCGGGCAGACCCAGCATTTGGATCATCTGCTGGATGGCCACATCGTTGCGGGCGAAACGCTCGAAATCATCGGCGGTCAGGTTTTCCGGCGCCAGATACGTGCTGACGAATTCCGCTGTCGGATAGGGCCGGCCGTCGCGCGTGAGCGAGCGGAGCAAGTCGCCCGCCGCCTTCGCCGCCGCCGTGTCGGTGACGTAAATCCCCAAGGACTTGGCCTTTTGCGCGAGCATCATGCGGAGATAGATTTGCTCGTCCAATTCCTGGCCCTTGATGTTCGGGTTGCGGTCCGGCCATTCGTGGTTGCGGAAGAAATAGAACAGGGAAAAGTCACCGCGCGCATCGAGGTAATCCTGCTGGGTGATTTTGCGGCCGTACATGGTGCCGTAAGCGCCGTTTCCGCCGCCGCCGCCGTTGTGCGAGTTGTTCGCCCCCATAAATGAATATCCGATCACAAATGAGATGATCGTGAGGCTGGCGATGACCCACCACAGCCACTTCGAATGTTTGCGAATTGTCCCAATCATAGTGAAAAAATGGAATCGTCAGCTTAACCAGCCGGCGAAAGCATGGCAAACGCAAAAGTGCTCAAATGCGCGCTCAATTTCGTCCTCTCGTCCTCATAATCGAAATTCTTTCGAGGACGAAGGACGAGAACGATTACGATTTCAACCACTTCGCCACGTCCGCCGCCGCGTAGGTGATTAAGATGTCCGCGCCCGCCCGCCGCATTGCCAGCAGGCTTTCCAGCGTCACCGCGCGTTCGTCAATCCAGCCCTTCGCCGCCGCGGCCTTGATCATCGCGTGTTCGCCGCTCACGGCATAAACCGCCGTCGGCAGGCCGAATTCCGCCTTCACGCGATGAACGATGTCGAGGTAGGCGATGCCCGGCTTGACCATTACGATGTCCGCGCCTTCCTGCACGTCCAGCGCCACCTCGCGCAACGCCTCGTTCGCGTTCGCCGCGTCCATCTGGTAGCTGCGGCGGTCGCCGAACTTGGGCGCGGACTCGGCGGCTTCGCGGAACGGTCCGTAATACGCCGACGCAAACTTGGCCGCGTAACTCATGATGGGCGTGTCAATGAAACCTGACTTGTCCAGCGCGGCGCGAATCGCGGCCACGCGGCCGTCCATCATGTCGCTCGGCGCGACGATGTCCGCGCCCGCCTCGGCGTGGCTGGCGGCGGTTTGCGCCAGCAGCTTCAGCGACGGGTCGTTCAGGATTTTCATCGTGGCCGCGACGCCTCCGTCGCGCTTGTGGCCGCGACTCCCGGCCGCGCCGGGCGACGAGGGCGTCGCCGCCACCACGCCGCAATGGCCGTGCTCCATGTATTCGCACAGGCAAACGTCCGTGATGACCAGCAGCTCCGGCAATTCCTTCTTCAACAACCGCACGGTTTGCTGGACGATGCCGTTCCTGGCATAAGCGCCGGAAGCCTTCGCGTCCTTTTTGTCCGGAATGCCGAAAAGCAAAACCGCCGGGACACCGGCCGCGTGGGCCTTGGCCGCTTCGCGGACAATCTCGTCCGGCGAAAGCTGAAAGACGCCGGGCATGGCGTCAATTTCGCGGCGGAATTTCTTGCCGCTGCGCGCGAACAGCGGCAGGACGAGTTGCGACGGGTGCAAATGCGTTTCCGCCACGAGCCGCCGCAGCGCGGGCGACTGCCGCAGCCGGCGCGGACGGGACACGGGAAATCCGGGCAAATTCATGGGCACAGTCTAGGTTTTGCGAAGCACGGGCAAAAGGGGAAAGTTTTCAGCCACAGATGGACACAGATGAAACACAGATTTGAATAGTAGGGCGCGCCACACCGTGCGCGCCGTGTAGCGTCCGGCCTGTGGCCGGAATCGAGGCACAGCCTCGACACTTCACGCGGCGGGCAGAGGACTGCCCGCCCTGCCTACGGAATCGCGAGACGGTTGGTGGCGACGCCGGTTTGGTAGAGGAGATTTGGAAGGCCGGAATTGTTTTCCTCCGCAACACTGCCATCGGCGAAGCCAATGTTGCCACGGTTCACATGACGCTCGGCCGTCCAAATGATCGGAGCGTTTGTCGAAAACTCCAGCAGCCCGGATTTCACGGGAACACCGCCGATGGCAAAGTTGTCGTCGCCGGAGAGAAACATTTGAGGATGATGCGTGTCGGCATCCAGGCCGACAAAGTAGCTGATGTTTTTTGCGTATAGGCCGCTGAAATTTGTGGCGATAACCCGTTCTTTATCCGCCGGACACCACAAGATTCTTGGAGTGACAAGCTCGTTGGACAAGACCAGAAAATTGAGCCACGCATTTTTTCCTCCGGCGGCCGGTTCCATTGTGCCGCCATTGGCCACAGAAACCTGCATCGGGAATTTGCCGTTGTGATCGCCAGCCCAAACAAGGTTAGCAACAGCGATTTGTTTCATATTATTATTGCAGTATATTCGCATGGCCACGGCTTTTCTCCGACTGCCGATATTTGCAGGTAAGAGCATTGCGACCAGAACGGTCAGCACAACCACAACCACCAACACCTCCACCAGCGCCAGCGCGGCGGTCTTCTGATGGGAAACGCGCGGCTTCATGTTTCGGACTCTGCACCCCGCCCGAAAGTTTGGCAAGCAAAAGGCAATGTCCTAATTTGGCAGTAGGGCACGACGTAAGGAGTGCTGCCCCATACGACTCGTTACCTCGTCGCCTACAAATTACAACACTACCGAGCAAAAGTGCTGCGCCCGGAAATGGCCTGCCCGGAGCGCCGGTCTCCGACCCGGCGTGTCCCGATGCTTTTTCAACGCGCCGGATCGGAGATCGGCGCTCCGTTCAAATCTGGCGTTTTGCAGAGGTCTCGAAATGGCCGGGCCGGGACAAAATGCGCGTTTTCCTGCGTTTTCCGCGTTTTTGGGGGCGCAATTGAAACTTCGCCTGCCATTTCTGCGGCCCAAAAATCATTTCTGGAACGCGGAAATCATTTCTGGGACCCAGAAATGGCATCTGGAACGCGGATGTCATGTTTTAGCCCCAAAAACGACAACTGAAGATTGCTTTGTCATTTCTGGCGCCCAAAAACGACAACCCAGTATTCGGTTGCCATTTTTGAGGCCCAGAAACGACAACCGAAGATTAGGTTGCCATTTTTGAAGCCCAGAAACGGTTTTGGAGCACTCGGATGGGGGTCCGAGCGCTATTTTGGAGCATCTGGGCCCCAGAAATGACATCCGCGTCCCAGAAATGGCAATCGAATACTGGGTTGCCGTTTTTGGCGCCCGGAAATGGCATCCGAATACTGGGTTGCCGCTTTTGAGGCGCGGACGCCGCATTTGAATCTTCGCTTGTCGTTTTTGCGGCCCGGAACCGGCATTTGAGAATTCGGCCGGCGCGTTTGGAACGCGGCGGGGGCAAACGAAAATTGGGTTGCGGCCCCGGAGACGCCGCCGGCGCGTCCAAATATTCGATCATGATCCGCTAATGCGCGGAATTACCCGGATGCGAATCCTTCCCGGCCTCTTGTAATGGGGCGGCGATTTATGATATACGGGTATTGATTCGGGGTCGGAAGGCTCAACCTGGGGGTTGCGCCAACGGCCCGAACAATGAACCAATGCGAGACAACCAATGCCGATTAAATTACTGCACGAATATCATCAATTGGAGGACGAGGCCCTGGCGGAGCGGGGCTTGAACGTCGCCGGTTTGCTGGACGCGGGCACCTTCACCATCACCACCACCGTGACGTCGGTGATGTTGAAGGGCAAGGCGCAGGGCCTCGTGGATTCCATCGCCACCAGCCGCAACGGCACCCCGACGGACACCCTCAACAAGAAAAAAATCCGCGCGGACCTGATCGCGCTGATGGACACGCTGGCCAACGACGTGGAAAACGCCGCCAATGCCGCGGGCAATCCGGCCATCGTGACGGCGTTTGGGTTCATGCTGGCCACCGGCGCCCGCACCACCAACGCCCCCGGCCCCACCGCCATCCTCGGGGTGACCAACCTGGACACCGGCAAACTGGGCGTGGCACTGCAACGCGACCGCAACGCCTGGTGTTATCTGATCGAGGACACGCAGTTGCCCAACGGACCGGTCAAGATCTACACTTTCACCGACCCGGCCAATGCGGTGCTTCCCAGCCTGGTTTCCGGGTCCATGCATTCTCTGCGCGCCTGCACGATGGCGGCGAAGAATCAAACCGGCCCGTGGAGCGACCCGGTGCAGCACATGAGCACTTGAGGGCAGAGGGGTGCCCCGCGCCCCGCCGGTTTTGGTTTGGCCGGCGGGGCTTTTGTTTTTTCGCCCGCACCATTTCTTTGCTGCAGCGGCAATTGACCCCCCGGGCGACGCTTGACTTTTGTAATATGGACAGTTACTTATTAAAGCGTCTATGCGCACCAGTTGCCGCTTCGCCATGGCCGTTCATGTGCTGGCCGTCCTCGCTTACAGGGAAGGCGACCGCGTCACGTCCGCGCTTCTGGCCGGCAGCATCAACACCAATCCGGTGATCGTCCGGCGGCTCCTGCTGGCCCTGCAAAAGGCGAAGCTGGTGGACACGTGCAAAGGAGCCGGGTCCGGTTCGCGATTGAGCCGTTCGCCGGGGCGCATCAATTTGGCCGAAATTTACCGGGCGGTGGAAGCCGCCGAACCCTTTGCCTCGCCTTCGCGCAAGCCCAACAAAGCCTGCCCGGTGGGCCATCACATCCGCACAACCCTGGACAAGGTGTTTGCATCGGCGGAGAACGCCCTGGAACGGGATCTGGAACAAACGACGCTGGCCGATGTGATTGACGAGGTAAAGGCGTCCGGCGCCTGCGCCGGGAAAAAAGCCGTTTGACACTCTTTTTTTTTGTGCGACTGTGTAATCGCGTTTGTTACATTAATTCAAAAGAAAGGAAACATGAGCGCGAACACGAAGAAACTGAACGGCCGGGTGGCCGTCGTCACCGGCGCATCCAAGGGCATCGGCGCGGCCATCGCCAGGCATCTGGCCGCCGAGGGCGCGGCGGTCGTCGTCAATTACGCCTCCAGCCAGGCCGGAGCGGCCAGGGTGGTCGGCGAGATCAAGGCGCAAGGCGGCAAGGCCGTTGCCGTCCAGGCAGACGTGGCGAAGAAGGCGGATATAGAACGCCTGTTCGCCGAAACGAAAAAGGTTTTTGGCCAGCTTGACGTTCTCGTCAACAACGCGGGCGTTTACGAATTCCTGCCGCTGGAACAGGTTACCGAGGAACATTTTCACCGGCAGTTCAACACGAATGTCCTCGGCCTGATTCTCGCAACGCAGGAAGCGGTCAAACTGTTCGGGTCCGGCGGCGGCAGCGTCATCAACATCAGTTCGGTGGCCAGCACCGCCGCACCCCCGGGCGGCTCGGTTTACAGCGCCACCAAAGCGGCGGTGGACACCGTGACCCGGTCGCTGGCCCAGGAACTGGGCGCGCGCAAAATCCGCGTCAACGCCATCAATCCGGGCATGATTGAGACGGAAGGCGTCCATGCTGCCGGCTTCATCGGGACCGACTTCCACAAGAATGCCGTGGCCCAAACCCCGCTGGGCCGCATCGGCCAGCCGCAGGACGTTGCCACGGTGGCGACGTTCCTTGCTTCCGCCGATTCCGGCTGGATCACCGGCGAAACCTTCCGCGCCTCGGGCGGTTTCCGGTGACGTCATTGAGATCACAAGTAAATCAAAAAATAACCGAAATATGAAACCGACCATTGAAATCAACGAAGCGAACTTCGAGGGCGAAGTTCTGCAATCCAATCAGCCTGTTTTGGTGGACTTTTGGGCCGAGTGGTGCGGGCCGTGCAAAATGCTCGCGCCCGCGCTCGACGAAATCGCCGCCGAACAGGCCGGGCGCGTGAAAGTCGCCAAGGTTAACGTGGACGCCAACCCGGATTTGGCGGCGCGCTACGGCATCCAATCCATCCCGACGCTGCTTTATTTCACGGGTGGCGAGTTGCGGGATACAACCGTTGGCGCCGTCGGCAAAAAAATGATTGTCTCCAAGCTGGAGAAACTCGCCGTGCCGGCTTGAACCGAAGAAGAGATAAATGAGAATACCAACCGCATTCCAAGGACGCCGGGCGGCGGAATCGGTGCGCGCGTTTGGCGAGGCTGATTCCGCCGATTCCGCCGCGACGACTCAAGCCGCGCCGGACGACGAGGGATTGCTGGACAGCTATTCGCGGGCGGTGACCCGCGTCGTTGAAACCGTCGGGCCGGCGGTGGTGAACATCCGTGTCCACAAGGCCGGACGGACGGGACAACGCGAGTCGGAATCCGGCGGGGCCGGCTCCGGTTTTGTGATTGCCCCGGACGGTTTCATTTTGACAAACAGCCACGTCGTCCACGGCGCGGATAAATTGGAAGTCACTTTGGCCGATGGCCAGGTGTTTGCCGGCGGATTGGTGGGCGAAGATCCGGAAACGGATCTGGCGGTCGTCCGCATCAACGCGTCGCAGCTCGCCTTCGCGCATTTGGGCGATTCCAAATCCATCCGCGTTGGGCAAATTGCCGTCGCCATCGGCAGTCCGTTCGGATTTCAACAGACGGTGACCGCCGGGGTGGTGAGCGCGCTGGGCCGTTCGATGCGCTCGCAGTCCGGACGGCTGATTGACAACGTCATTCAGACCGATGCGGCGTTGAATCCCGGCAACTCCGGCGGGCCGCTGGTCAATTCCCGCGGCAAAGTCATCGGCGTGAACACGGCAATCATTCTGCCCGCGCAGGGAATCTGTTTTGCCATCGCCAGCAACACGGCGGAGTTCGTGACCGCGTGGTTGATCAAGGAAGGCCAAATCCGGCGCAGTTGGATCGGGGTCGCGGGCCATAACGTGCCGATTCACCGGCGGGTGGTGCGGTTCCACCGGCTGGCCGCCGAACATGGCGTCCTAGTTGCTAGCGTCGAACCCGGCAGTCCGGCGAACCGCGCCGGTTTGCGGGAAGGCGATGTGATTGTTGCGTTCGGCGGCGAACTCATTTCCGGGATTGACGAGTTGCATCGCCATCTGGTCGCCAAGGTGATTGGCATCCCATCAACGATCACGGTCATACGCCACACGGAGAAGCTGGATCTGGTTGTGACGCCGGAAGAATTGGCCCGGGACAACCAAAGGAATTAAGGACACATGAAAACCGTGCTCACATTTCGGACAAACACAAACCGGCCCAAGCTCCCGCGCGCCCGCTTGGTAGCGCCACGCCGACAGCGACGCCTCCGCGCACCAGCAACGGAGGCTGCGCAGCCGCCGCTGGAAAAACCATCTGCCGCGACAGAGGATGTTTTGACGGAGCCGTTGCCCAGCGACACGCTGACGCTCTATCTCCGCGAAATCGGGCGGGTAAAATTGCTGACGCCGCAGGAGGAAATCGCCCTCGCCAAACGAATCAAGCGCGGCGACAAAAAGGCGCGCGAGCAGATGATCACCGCCAATTTGCGGCTGGTGGTGAAGATTGCCCGCGAATATCAGGGGCTTGGACTTCCGTTGCTGGACCTCATCAACGAGGGCAATATCGGGCTGATGAAAGGGGTGCAACGCTTTGAACCGGGCAAGGGGGCGAAGCTTTCAAGTTATGCGTCCTGGTGGATCAAGCAGGCGATCCGGCGGGCGCTGTCAAATCAATCCAAGACCATCCGCCTGCCGGTCCATGTCGTTGACAAAATGACGCACATCCGCCGGGCCGAGGTGAAGTTGCGCGAGGTGCTCGACCGCGAGCCGACCGATGAGGAGGTCGCGGATGACATCGGGCTGGACGCGGGACGCGTCCGGCGCTATCGCGAAGCGTCGCGCGCGCCGGTGTCGCTGGATTCGCCCATCGGCCATGAGGACGCGACTCCGATTGCAGAGTTCGTGGCGGACGCAAATGCGGCCGCTCCCTTCGACCAAATTATCCAGGACAACGATGGCGAACTGGTTCAGGAAGTCCTGGCCACGCTGGACGCGCGCGAAAGCAAAATCCTGGTGATGCGCTTCGGGCTGGATGACCGGAAACCGAAGACATTGGAGGAAGTGGCGGCACGATTTGGCGTCACGCGGGAACGCGTCCGGCAGATTCAAGAGCAGGCCCTGCGGAAAATGCGCGTAAAAATTGAGGACCGGGAAAGGCCCACCTTCGAGACGGCGCGCCAGGCCGCGTGAAATCTCTGGAACGGTTTTCTTAAACGCACACCCGCCGGTAAAGCGCCTCGTAGCGCGGCACGATGGCCTCGGCGGAAAAATATTCGCGCGCCCGGCGTTGGGCGGCGCGGCCGATCGCCGTCCGGCGCTTCGGGTCTCGGATCAGACTTTCAATTGCCCGCGCCAAGTCATCCGGATTGTCGGATGGCACCAGCAGGCCACTCACGCCGTCCTCCACCACTTCCGGAATGCCGCCCGCGCGGCGGGCGACGCTCGGACAGCCAAAGAACATCGCCTCCAATATGCTCAAACAAAAACTCTCCGTCTCGGACGTAAACAACCCGAGGTCGGCGGCCTGAAGATAATCTTCAATTTCATTCACGTTCTCGCGCACGATGATGCGGTCGTTCAAGCCCAGCCGCCGCACGTCCTTGACAAACGGCTCGAAACTGCCGCCCGCCATGACGACCAGCTTGAAGGCGTCGCGCGGCCGGACGCGCGACAGGGTTTCGAGCAGGAGATCAATGCGCTTCACCGGGCGAAGATTCGAGGCATGGACAATCATCACCTCGCTGTCTGCCACGCCCAACTCGCGGCGGACCTCTTCGGGCGCGCGGCGCGGGGGCCGCGGAACAAAAAAATTGTGAATGACCTCCACCGGCCCGTTGAAATCAAGCACGCGCTGCGTCTCCGCCTTCAGATAGGCCGACACCGCCGTGACCGCGTCCGACTGCGTGAGCGCGTGGTGGATGGCCGGCCCGTAGCCGGGATCTTCGCCGAGCAGCGTCGTGTCGGTGCCGTGCAACGTCGTGACGACGCGCGGTTGCGATTTCGGGGGGAGCATGGACTTCGCGAGGATTGCCGCCGTCGCATGCGGCACGGCGTAGTGGACATGGAGGACGTCCAGTCCGTGGTCGCGGCTCACTTCGGCCATCCGGACGGAGAGCGGCAGCGTGTAGTCGGGATACTTGAACAACGCGTAGTCGTTGATGACCACCGGATGGAAATGGAGCCGCGGCGCATTCTCCGGCAACCGGAACGGGCGTTCGTAGCTGAAGAAATGGATTTCATGCCCGCGCCGCGCCAGTTCCTCGCCCAGCGCCGTGGCCAGAATGCCGCTGCCGCCGATGCTCGGATAACACGCGATGCCGATTTTCATATCCGATCCTCCTCGTTCTCGTCCGTCGTTCTCGTCCTCGATTCTGCTCCTCCGATTACGAGGACGAGTAGGATTGAGGCATTCATCTGTGGTAAAAATTAAAATCGCCGTGCGCTTCGGCTGATCATCGCCAGCGAGTCGAGAACGGGCGGATCGTTCGGGAACAAGGCGATGGCATGGCTGATCCCGGCACGCAGGCCGCGCAAACGTGCACGGATAATTTGCAGTTCGACGTAACCGCGTTGCGAAACCTGCGAAACATGCGCTTCCATCGCTGCGGTCCAGGCCTTGAGAACGCCTGGCGCGGAGACATCAACCAGCACTGGCGTGGCGTTCGCCGGCTCGGCTTCGGGCGTGACCGCGTAGAAAAATAGTTGCTCAACCGCGTGCGGCGGCGATTTGCGCAATTCCCTGACGCCGCCGTAACGGGCCAGCCGGCAGGCGTCACGCACGATTTGTCCCAGCTTCGGATGGTCGGGATGCTGATTTTCAACCAGGCTCGGCGCGAGCACGATGGCGGGCCGAAACCGGCGGATGATGCCCGCCAGTTTGATGGCGTGCGCGGCGCGAACTTCGAGATGCGAATCGCCGTCGAGTTCGATGAATTCAATCGTGGCGCCCAGAATGGCGGCAGCCTTTTTGGATTCGGCAACGCGTTGTTTCGGTGTTCCGTAGCTGCCCGCTTCGCCGCGCGAGCAAATGACAAAATGCGCCTTGCGCCCAGCGCGGGATTCTTTGGCGATGACACCGCCGCAGCCGAATTCGATGTCGTCGGGGTGCGCTCCGAAGGCCACGAGCGGCGCGAGATTATTTTTCGATTTCAGTCCAGGCTTCATCGGAACGTTCAATGTCGTCGCGTTTCACGAAAGTGATTTCCGGCGTTTCTTCGCGGCGAAGATAAGCCTGTTCGCCCGCGCCGGCAACGTAATGCGTGCAATGCACGACCGATTGCATCCAACGCAGCCGCGCGTCGCGCGTCGGGCTGATTTGCTCCTTGCCAAAAGTGGCCGTCGGCAGCGTGACGTAGGAGTTGCCGCCTTCGTGCAACGAAAGGGTTGGAGCGCCGAGCATCGGCTCGGCTTGTTGGGAATAACCATCGTCCCGCGCCGAGCCGGTGCTCGGCGCTCCGGCATTGAACCGCGCGCGGACGATTTCGCCTTCAAACGGAACATCCACGAAAAACTCCGGCACATCGCAGGCGGCGCGGCGCATCGCCGGGTCGCTGGAACGCACGACACGGACGTTGTCGAGCAAGCCCATGCCACGATACATTTCCAAACAAAAGTCCGCGACGGTGGCGGCGGTGACCTTCTGGAAAACGTTGATCAACGGATGCCCGACGTAATTCGGCAACTGGAGCGTTGTCTTGTCCTGCCAGCCGGCGGCAATCTGTTTGCGGTGGAGCGGCGAGAACTTCCGCTGGATTTTGTTCGTGAACGCGAAGTTCAACATCGCCGGCTCATTGGTCTTGCGATGACGTAGGACGGTCTGCGTTTCGCGCGGGTCGTGGTCGCTGTCATGGCAGAAGAAGACAATCTGACCGCCGATTTCCTTTTGCAGCCGCCGGGCGGTCTGGATTTTGGCAACCAGAAATCGGCGCGGAAAAAACCCGCACGGTTGCTGGCCGAAACAGATGACGGGCGCGGAACTCATGACGCAGGCGATGCCGGAGCCGATTTGCCGGTTGAGCCGAGCGCGGCTTGGATGATCAAGCTCAACGCCACGCACGCCGCGCAGCCAATGAAGTTATACCAGAGGTAACTGATGGTCGAGTGAATAATAGAGGACGAACACCAGCATCTGGGCCACAAGCGCCGCCCAGAAAATGGCCGTGCCACGGACGTGTTTCAGAAAGAACGCCACGAGGAACATTGCCAGCACCACGCCGTAAAAAACCGAGCCGACAATGTTGACGGCTTGAATCAGATTCTCCACGAGATTCGCAAACAGCGCGAAGGCGAGGGCGACCAGGCCCCAGAAGAGCGTGAACCATTTGGTGGCGGCAACGTAATGCGCGTCGCTGGCTACGCGTTTGACCAGATGCCGGTAGAAATCAACCGTGGTGGTCGCGCCCAGCGCGTTCAATTCGGCGGCCTTCGATTGGAGCGCGGCGGCGAAAAAGGCCGCCATCAGCAGACCAATCAAGCCGTGCGGCAGATGATCGAGGATGAACGTGACGAAGACATAATCGGCATCGTTGCTTTTCACGCCGGGGTCGTTTGTCTCCATGACGGCCTTGGCCTCGGCGCGCAAAGCGTTGACATGTCCCAGCGCCGCCACCGCCTGCGTCCGCGCCGCGGCCTCGGCGTTCGCATTGCCGGCGTGCTTGGCGTCGAGCCATAGGTGAATCAATTGTTCTTTCTGCAAATAGGCCAGGTTGAATTCCTGTTGCAGCGCCTGAAGTTTCCCGCCGGGGTCGTGTTGAACGGCTTGTTGCCAGGCCGCGTGATTGAAAAAGACCGGCGGCTGTTCGAATTGATAAAAGACGAACAAGGTCACGCCCAGCAACAGGATGAAAAACTGCATCGGAATTTTCAGCACGGCGTTGAACATCAGGCCCAGCCGGCTTTCGCGCAACGATGAGCCGGAAAGATAGCGCTGCACCTGGGACTGGTCGGTGCCGAAGTAGGACAGCGACAGGAAAAATCCGCCGAGCAACCCGGTCCAGAATGTGTAACGCCGGTGGACGTCGGTCGAAAAACTCACCGCCTCCAATTTGTTGAATCCGCCGGCCACGGTGAACGCGTCGCCGAAGCCGGCCGGCAATTTTATCAACAGGATGGCAAACGCCGCCACCATGCCGCCGAAGATGACGGCCATTTGCCATTTCTGGGTGAGAGTCACCGCCTGGCTGCCGCCGGCGACGGTGTAAATGATCACCAGCAATCCGCTCACAATGATGGTGAGGTCCAGCCGCCAGCCGAGCACGGTGGACAGGATGATGGCCGGCGCATAAATCGTGATGCCGGCGGCGAGTCCGCGCGACACCAGGAACAGCGCGGCGCCCAGCAGGCGGGTCTTGGCATCGAAGCGATGTCCCAGATACTCGTAAGCAGTATAGACATGCAGCCGCCGGTAAATCGGCAGGAACACAGCGGCGATGACGATCAACGCCAGCGGCATGCCGAAATAGTTCTGCACGAAGTCCAGGCCGCTTTCGTAACCTTGTCCCGGCGTGGAAATGAACGTGATGGCGCTCGCCTGGGTGGCCGCGACCGAAACGCCGATGGTCAGCCAGCCGACGGTTTCATCGCCCTTCAGGTAATGGTTCAGGTCCCGGTGATGGCGCGTGTGCCACATGCCATAGGCTGCAATGGCCAGCAGACTGCCGATGAGGACGACGAAATCGAGGGGATTCATGAATAGCTCATCGTCAGCACGAGCAGCAGGAGCACGCTTAAAACAAAACAGGCGAAGACAAAAAGATAAACGTCGCGCCAGGTGCGCAACCCCGGCAGGCCGGTCGTTTCATCCCGACCGCCGGAAGGTGACTCGGGCGGTTCCGCGTTGTCCTCGGAAACTTTCATTTTCCGAGCGAAACCAGATTGGCAAACAGCCGGTAGGCGCCGGGCACGCCGGCGGGGAGCTGGCGGAAAAACGAGAGGCTCGTATAGACGTAATAGCCGTTGCCGTCCTTCGCGATGAGCAGGCTGCTGTCGGGCTGCTTCTCGCCGGGATCGCTCATCGCGAGCGGCGCGGCATAGTTTTGCCCGTCCCAACTGGCTCGCGAAATACGCGCCGCGCTCCTGCACCCAGCCGGCGAAATCGGCAGTGGTGATTTTATTCGGCACGTTGAGCGCCGGGTGGTCGGGCAGCAGGAAGGTGACAGGGGCGTTCTCGTCGGTCACGCGCAGCGGCGGGGCCTGGCCCTGGATGGACAGCGGGTAAGGGCCGAGCTGCTGCGTGCGCAGGCCGTTGGGGCGGTTGTATTGCGCGATGACGGTGCCGCCCTGCTCGACCCACGCGAGCAGCGCGGGAAAGTTCGTCGCCAGGTCGGTGCGCTCGTTGAACGCGCGCACGCCGATGACCACCGCATCCAGCCCGCGCAGTTTTTCCGGCGTCAAATCCGCGCCCGTGAGCGTCGTGACCACGTAGCCGAGCTGCCGGAGGCTCGACACGGTGTCGTCGCCCGCGCCGGGCAGGTAGCCGACGTTTTTGCCGCGCACCGCGAAGTCGAAAGCCACGACCTTGAGCCGCGCGGGTGGCTGCAACACCAGCACGGGGATGTGGTCGTAGTGGATTTCGTCGTGCTGGTTGCCGTAGCTCGTGCCGTCGGCCATCCCGGCCACGGCGAGCAGGTTGCCGGAAGCCGGCGACGCGGGCGCGGTCACGGTGAACGCGAGCTTCGTTTTCTCGCCGGCCTGCGCGATCTTGAACGGCTGGCCGGCCGGCGTGACCGCCCAGCCTGCGGGCGTTTCAAGGCGCAACGTTCCGGTCGCGCCCGCGCGGGCCGCCGTGACCTCGACCTCGATGGTTTTCTTCGCACCGGGCGTGAACAGCGCGACGACGGAGCCGAAGTCCAATGACACCGGCGAGATGACGGCGAGATGGCGGGCGGGCTTGCCTGCGGCTTCAGTTGCGAGCGGTTCGTCGGGAATCGCGAGCGTCTGCCCGCCGACTTCAAAAATTTGTTCGAGCGGAAACGCCGGCGGATTTTCCGGCTGGCCAATCAGGCGCGGGTCGTCCACGCGGAACATTCCCGCCGTGCCTTCCTGGCGCAACCAGTAAGGCTGGGTCAACGGCGTGCTGGCGGGCAGCGTCACCGTTTCATCGCGGCTGGCCGGCTGATTGGAAACAAGATTCATCGCGGCCGCGGAGTTGAATTCTTCCTTGACGGCCAGATGACGCGTGCCAATCCAGCGGACGGGAGTTGCGGAAGTCACGATGGCGGTGCTGCGCAATTTCAACGGCTCGCCGGGAACGGCCTCGGCGCTTGCCACGGTGGTCTCGACGGAAAGGCCGAGACAGTGTTGCAGGATGCGATCCAACAGCGACGATTTTTCAGCGACGATTGTGTCCGTGGACTTCAGCGCGGCCAGACTGCCCTTTAGTTTCAACAATGCCGGGACACTTGCCGCCGGGTCTTGCGGATTGAACTGAGAAATAATCTCTTCGGCGAGACTGGCGATCTCCGCGCCTCCGTTGGGGATGCGCGCCCACGTCAGGTCCACGCCGTCCATCAGACCGGTGCCGGGCGCACCGTCGAGCAGGGTGAAGCCGGCGTTGAAATTGTTGCCGCCACCGCGGCCACCGAAGCGCGCCGAAACCGCCGACGCCCTGCGTCTTGTGCTGGGCGCTGGTGCGCGCGGCGATGGCCTGCATCGTTTCACCCGTGGCCGGGTCGGTGTTGCCGCCGGAGATGGTGAGGCCGTTGCCGCCGTCTTGGACGATGCGGACCGGCTGCCACGGCGTCAGTCCCTCGGCGAGCTGCTCGGGATAGGCCTTGGGATCGCCGGCAATTTTGAATGCCTCCACCGCGAGCAACGCGGAGGCGTTGTGGTGCCCGTGGTTGCCGGGCTGCGCGACGGGGGCGAAGCGCGTGACAATCACATCGGGCCGGAAGGTGCGGACGACACGCACGACATCGCCGAGCACGGCCTGATGGTCCCAGATGCGAAGCGTCTCGTCCATGCTCTTGGAGTAGCCGAAATCAACCGCGCGGGTGAAAAACTGCCGCGCGCCGTCAATGCGGCGGCCGGCGAGCAGTTCCTGCGTGCGGATGACGCCGAGCGTGGAGCCGAACTCGGGGCCGATCTCGTTCTGACCGCCGTCGCCGCGGTTGATGGAGAGGTAGCCGGTGCGGAAGTCGCGGCTTTTCGAGAGGAAGGCGAGCAGAGGGCGGTCCTCGTCGTCCGGGTGCGCGGCGACCATGAGCACGGTGCCGAAGGTGCGAAACTCGCGCAATTCCTGCAAAATGGCCGGCGGAGTCGGCCCGGCCACCTGGGCAACGCCGGGGAAGCAGGTTAAACAGCACACGCCGGCAGCCACGAGACAAGCGAGTGATTTCGCGCGGCGGCCCGGAAGAATAGATTCTGTGTTCATGCGAGTTGCCGCACGGAAATTGAAATCAAATGGCGGGCCAGTTCGGTTCACTATTTCGCGTTGGTGAACGCCACGGAATAGGCCGTGTTTTCCCATGACATTTTTATCAAGCCGCCGCCGGAGGAATTTCTCGAAATGGCCATCATGAACTGGTCCAAGGGCGTATCGAGCGATTCCTTGGTCAAATCCACCTGCGCGACATCATGCTTGGTGTCCACGGGAATGCCCCAGCCGCCGAGGGCGCTGCTGAAGACGAGTTGGGACGTGCCGGTCTCGCTGGGCATCATGTAAAGCGTATAGACGCCGGCGGGAATGGTCTTGCCGCCGATCTCAAGGGCTTTCTGCGTGATGAGGGTCGTCGCCTCGTCCGCGCCCATCCGCCAGGGCTGTCCGTAAGGCACCAGACTGCCCCAGATTTTTCGGGCCTCGGTCGTGCCGGGCTTGGTGGTGTAGGGCCGGCCATAAGTGATGGTCAGGCGGTTGCCGTCTATGACCGCGCCGGTGGTTTCGTGCGGGCTGACATGCCGTTCCTGCGCCAGCACCGGCAGCGCGCCGGCCAAGGCAAAGGATGTGATGATGACTGTGGATATGATTTTTTTCATGATACCTCCTATGACAGTTTTGTTTGGTTTGCGTTGAATTTTCGTCCGGGCAAAATCTGGTCATTGCTGGCTGGAAATCAGGTCGTCGTTCATTTTCACGAAGGAACTGCCGAGGCCTTCGGCCTTGACGGCCAGTTCGCTGGATTGCTTGGCGGCGGCAATGGCGCCCGCCTTGTCGCCCTGCTTCGCCAGAATCTGTGCCTTGAGATGCAGGATCTCATAGGCAATTCGGGAATTGCCCTCCAGCGCCGCGTTCACCCATTCCAGCGCCTTTTTGGAATCCAAGTCGTGGTTGTAATAAAAGGTCGCCGCTTGGAAATAAAAGGTGTCCGGCTTCTTGCCCGGCGCGGCCATGGCCGCCTCGATTTGCGGAACGATTTTGTCGGTGACCTCCACGGTCAAATGAATCGGCACCACCGTTTTGTCCCAGACCAATTCGAGCACCGCCGACTCGTCGCGGATGCGGTTGAATTCAATGGCGAAGGTCTCGACGCTGGAGTCCCTTAACGACACTGGCGCGACCGGGAACCGGACCAGGTCGTCGTTGGTCTTGTATTGAAACGCGCCCCACTGGTTGGTGTTTTTGTTGATGATGAGGGTCCATTCCTGCTCGCCGGGGATGGCGAAGAGCGAGTAATTGCCGGCGGGAATCTCGTTGCCCTCCAGTTTCACCGGCGTGCTGAAGCTGATCTTCGTGGCCTGGTTCGCCCCGGCGCGCCACACCTGGCCGAACGGCACAATGCCGCCGAAGATGGCGCGGCCCTTCACGCTTGGCCGCGAATAAACCACGGTGATGTCCGTGAGCCCGACGCGCTGTTTGAGCGTGCAGGCCGGGCTGGCGGCGGGGAATTCAATATTGGGCGTTTGTGCTTGAAGGCTTGAACCCACGGCCAGACTGATCATGGCCATGACCAACACACGAAGGATTTTGGTGCTCATTGGACCTTCAATCTAATTAGGCCGGACCGAAAGGAAAGAGAAAAATGCTTGTGCTTCGTTTCAATTGGCAGGCGCATGGAGCAAACCGCGATCCACGCGGACAAACCAATCCAGGGGCGCTTTTCGTTTACTTCGCGGTTCCCGGCTCAACTCCAGCCTTCCGCATTTCAGGTGTTGCCGGCTGGCTCTCCGGCTTCGGCCGGTGCAACACCATCACGTTGCCCACGCGCATGATGAGGCGGCTGCCGGTCCTTTCCGCCAATTGCGGCGCGAGTTCCTTCTTCTGCTCCTTGAACTCCGCGAACTTGATCTTTACCAGTTCATGCTGCGACAGCGCCTCATCCACCGAACGGACGAAGCCGTCGCTCAACCCCGCCTTGCCGACTTTCAACATCGGCTCCAGAAGCTGGGCGGCGGCCTTGAACCGGCGGATCTGCGGATTGCTCAATGGCTCAAACATGGAACGCCCAGTTTAAGCGGGTCGTGCTGGAAACGCCAAACCCAATTCGACTGGAATGCTGTCGGCGCCCCTTTCGTCCGGGGCGGACAAGTCATCGGAACGCCCGTCCGGCACCCCCAAAAAGTGGCTATTTTTGACCACTACAGCGTAACTCGTTGAAAATAAATGGGTTTTCTTGTTTTCCAGCCGGGAAGGCCGGTAAAAACCGCCCAAAATCGCGTCCTCTTTCGGAAAAAGAGCATGCTCCAACGGGAAAAGAGTGTGCTCGAACGGAAAAAGAGCGCGCTCCAACGGGAAAAGAGTGTGCTCTTTTTGGAAAAGAGCATGCGCCCACGGGAAAAGAGCGCACGCCCACGCCGCAGGCGTGTGCTCCCGCGGCGATAGAGCACGCTCCAACGCTGTGGGAGCGCACGCGAACGGCGCGGGAGCATGCTCCCACGCCAAAAGAGCGCGCTCGAACGGCGAAAGAGTGTGCTCCAAGACCGAAAGAGTGCACGCCGGTTTTGGCTGAAATCCCGTGGTTCTTGGGATCTGACCTTCGCAGCAGAGCGGCTTGGCAAAAATCAACCGCGTTGCCGGGTGGCCTCGTAGAGGAACACCGCCGTGGCGGCGGCCACGTTCAGGGAATTCATGTGGGAGGGCATCGGGATTTCCACCCTGTCGTCGCACGCCGCCAGCGCGGCCGCCGTGAGGCCCGGCCCTTCCGCGCCAAACAGCAGGCAGCAGTCGCCCCGCAAATCCACGGCGGCCAGCTTCCTCGCGCCGGACCGGGGATGCGCCGCCAGACAGCGCACGCCCCGCGCACGCAACGCCGCCAGTGTTGCCACCAGATGGTCCACCCGCACCACCGGCTGCTCGAAGATGGCGCCCATGGAACCGGAAACCGCCCGGCGCTGGAACGGGCTGCCGCACGTCTCGCCCACGATCAGAAAATGCGCGCCGAATGCCGCGCAACTGCGGACCACCGCGCCGAGATTTTCCGCGCTGGCGATGCCCTCCGCGGCGGCCAGCAGCAGCGGACGCGGAGAATTTTTCAGCAACGTTTCGAAATCCGGTTGCGGCGGGATTCTGGCCACGGCCAGCGCGCCTTGATGCAGTTTGTAGCCGGTGATGGTTTCCAACAGTTTCTGTTCGCCAACATAAATGCGGATTTCCTCCGGTCGCGCGCGCAGTTGCGGCTCGAGTTTTTCCAGCCAGGCAGGTGTGAGCAGCGCGGAGACGACCGTGTAACGGCTCGCCAGCAGGCGCTGAAGCACCTTGGCATTCGTGGCCACCAGCACGCCGGCCCGCTCGTGTTCCTCGATGCGCCGGAGCGTCCGATACAACGCCAGCTCCGGCGCATCGAGGGTTTGAACGGGCTGGATGTGCAAGGTCGCCACAGTTAAAAAAGTGTGCGGCGGAAAGTTGAGACAGGCAAGAGGGCAATTGAACGGCTGGAGGCCAGGGGCTGAAATGCGAAATCCGCATTCAGCTCTTCGTTGCTGGTTCCTTGGTTGTTCCGGGGAGGGCGCAGGGATTTGAGAATTGCCGGAGCGACGGCATTGTTTAATCTGAAATCCGGTTATGCGGGACAACGGCATCATTATTCGCCCGGCCACCGAATCCGACCTGGCGTCGATCAACGATATTTACAACCATTACGTGCTGCATTCCACCTGCACGTATCAGGAAGAGCCGGAACCGCCCGCCGGCCGGCGGCAATGGTTCAAGCATCACGGCGACAAGCATCCGGTCATCGTCGCCGAGGCGGGCGGGCTGGTGGTCGGCTGGGGATCGCTTTCGGCTTATCATCCGCGCTCGGCTTACCGGCACACGGTGGAGAACTCGGTTTATGTTCATCACCAGCACCACCGGCGCGGCATCGGCTCCCTGCTGCTGCGGGAATTGATCGTTCGCGCCCGCCAGTCTCGGCCTTCACGCCATGATCGCCGGAATTGACGCGGACCAGCCCGCGAGTTTCGCGCTGCACGCGAAATTTCACTTTGAGCGGGTCGGCCACCTGAAGCAGGTCGGTTTCAAATTCGGCCGCTGGCTGGACGTGGTGTATATGGAATTGATTCTGGACGGCGCCATCCCGGCCGAATCCGGGACCGCGGCAAAATAAAAACCCTCCCGGCGCGGACCGGGAGGGTGTTGTGAGATTCAGCGGTTATTTCTTCATCGCTTGGTCGGCGGGAATCCGCATCGCGTAGAAGGAGCGATAGACGAAGATCAGCGCGACCACAAAGAAGAACGCCCCGATGCCGGTCTTCACGGTTTGGTCCTTCATCGTCACGGCGATTTCCGCCGCGAGCAGGCCGAACAGCGTGGTGAACTTGATGACGGGATTCATCGCCACCGAGCTGGTGTCCTTGAACGGATCGCCCACGGTGTCGCCGACGACGGTCGCGGCGTGAAGCTCGGTTCCCTTCTGCTTCAAATCCACTTCGACGACCTTCTTGGCGTTGTCCCAGGCGCCGCCGGCGTTGGCCATGAAAATGGCCTGGAACAAGCCGAAGAACGCGATGCCGATGAGGTAGCCGACGAAGAAGTAAGGATCGAAGAACGACAGCGCCAGCGCCATGCAGAACACGACGATGAAGATGTTGATCATGCCTTTCTGCGCGTAAATGGTGCAGATTTCGACGACCTTTTTGCTGTCGGTGATGGAAGCCTCGGCCTTGTTCAAGTTGAGGTGTTCCTTGATGTAAACGACCGCGCGGTAGGCGCCGGTGACGACGGCCTGCGCGCTCGCGCCGGTGAACCAGTAAATCACCGCGCCGCCCATGAGCAGGCCGAGGATGACCTGCGGATGCACGAGGCTTAATTTCTCCTTGATGTCAAAGAGCGGGTTGGTTTGCAGACCAATGTTTTGCAGCAACATGATGATGCCAAAAATCATCGTGGTCGCGCCGACGACGGCGGTGCCGATGAGCACGGGCTTGGCGGTGGCCTTGAAGGTGTTGCCCGCGCCGTCGCCCTTTTCAAGCTCCATCTTGGAATTTTCGAAGTCGGGCTTGAACCCGAAATCCTTCTCGATGTCCGCGCGGACGTTAGGCACGGATTCGATGCGGCTCAATTCATAAATGGATTGGGCGTTGTCGGTGACCGGTCCGAAGCTGTCCACAGCGATGATGACTGGTGCCATGGCCAGAAAGCCGAAGGCCACGAGGCCGAAGGCGAAGATCGGCGCGGCGAATTTGAATTGATCGGGCATGAGCGCAAGCAGCGCCGGGTTTTGCGAGAACATATATGCCCCGAACATCAGCACGATGATGACCAATCCCATCCAAAACGCGCAGAAATTGCCGGTGACGAAGCCGGACAGGATGTTCAGCGACGCGCCGCCCTGACCGGAGCAGGTGACGATTTCCTTCACATGCCGGGACTGGGTGCTGACGAATATTTTGGTGAATTCCATGATGAGCGGACCGGCCAGCGTGCCGCAGGCGACGATGCCAGCGAGGACCCACCACAGATTTGACATGTTGGGATTCGCCGCGCCCGTTGCGTCCGTTGTGATCCCGCCCAGCAGGAACTTGCTGGCGACGAAAGCCACCACAATGGAAACAATGGAGGTCAGCCACACGAGGTTCGTGAGCGGCTGTTCCCAATTGAAATCCTTCTTGCTGCCGTAAAGCGAACCGCTGACGGCCTTGTTGATGTAAAATGAGGCGAGCGACGCAATGACCATCAGGCTTTGAACCACAAAAATCCAGACGATGAGCTGGCCGCAAATGCCTTTGGTTAGATCCGCGCCGCCGAGTGACAGGGCGAGGAACGAAACCAGCGCCACGCCGGTCACGCCGTAGGTTTCAAAACCGTCCGCTGTCGGTCCGACGGAATCACCGGCATTGTCGCCGGTGCAGTCGGCGATGACGCCGGGATTTTTCGGATCATCTTCCGGCAGGTTGAAAACAATTTTCATTAGGTCGGAGCCGATGTCGGCGATCTTGGTAAAGATGCCGCCGCCGATGCGCAAGGCCGCCGCGCCAAGTGATTCGCCGATGGCGAAGCCGATGAAGCACGGGCCGGCGAGGGAGGCGGGAACCCACAGCAGGATGCCAATCATACAGACCAGTTCCACGCAGACGAGCAGCAGGCCGATGCTCATGCCTGAACGGAGCGGGATCAGCAGCGTTTGCAGCGAGTTGCCCCGGAGTGAGGCAAACGCCGCGCGGCTGTTCGCGTAGGTATTGATGCGGATGCCGAACCAGGCCACGCCGTAGCTGCCCAGAATACCCAGCACGGAGCTGGCCAGAATCACCAGCACCGGGCCGAAGCCTTTTTGCTGGAGAAACCCGAAGTAGTAAACGATGCAAGCGGCAATCAGCACCCAGAGCAGGAAGATGAACTTGCCTTGCTGTGCCAGATACGTTTTGCACGTCTCCCAGATCATGTTGGAGACGCTGCTCATCGCCTTGTGGACCGGAAGCGCGCGGCAACGGGCGAATTCCCAGCAGCCCACCAGCGCGCCCACGGCGCAGATGGCCAGCCCCAGATACAACAGGGCAGTCCCGCCCAGACCAACGCCCGGGAACTTCACTTGCGTCAGGTCAGGCAAGTTGATGTCGGCGTCGCCGGCAAAGGCGCTGGCCGCGCCAAACAGAGTAGCCAGCACGATTCCGGACCGGAGTAATGATTTACTTTTTTGCATAGATTTTTTAGCGGTTGATTACTTCTTGGCTTTCTTCGCGATTTCCTCTTCCAACGCGGCCTGGGCGGCGGCGAGGCGAGCGACCGGGACGCGGTAGGGTGAGCAGCTTACATAGGTGAGGCCGATCTTGTGACAGAATTTGACGGACGACGGGTCGCCGCCATGTTCGCCGCAGATGCCCATCTTGATGCCAGGCCGGGTCTTGTTGCCCTTCTCGGCGGCAATCTTCATGAGCTGGCCGGTGCCCGCCTGGTCAATCGAGGCGAACGGATTGGTCCGGGTGATTTCCAGTTCCGCATACGCCGGCAGGAATGTGCCGGAATCGTCGCGGCTCATGCCGAGACAGGTCTGGGTCAGGTCGTTGGTGCCGAAGCTGAAGAACTCGGCGGTCTCGGCGATTTCGTCGGCCGTGAGGGCGCCGCGCGGCACTTCGATCATCGTGCCGACCATGTAGGCGATCTTGGTTTTCTTCTCGGCCATGACTTCCTTCGCGACGCGATGGACGACTTCGACCTGGAGATCCAGTTCCTTCTTGAAGCCAACGAGCGGGATCATGACTTCGGGCTTCACCTTGATGCCGGATTTCTGGACCTCGACGGCGGCCTCAAAGATGGCACGCGCCTGCATTTCGGAAATTTCGGAATGGATGATGCCGAGGCGGCAGCCACGGAAACCAAGCATCGGGTTGAACTCGTGGAGTTCCTTGACGCGCTGTTTGATTTTCTCGACCGGAACGCCCATCTTGACGGCAAGCTCCTGTTGCGCCTTGTCTTCGTGCGGGAGGAATTCGTGCAGCGGCGGGTCGAGGAACCGGATCGTGGCCGGATAGCCCTTCAACGCCTTGAAGATGCCGGTGAAATCTTCCTTCTGGTAAGGCAGCAGCTTCGCGAGCGCTTTTTTGCGGTCGGCAAGGTTGTCGGCGAGGATCATCTCGCGCATGGCGTCAATGCGGTTGCCCTCGAAGAACATGTGTTCGGTGCGGGTCAGGCCGATGCCCGTGGCGCCGAACGCGAGCGCGTTCTCGGTCTGCTCCGGCGTATCGGCATTGGCGCGGACGTGCATCCGCGTCACTTTTGAGCACCAGTTCATCAGCGTGGCATACATGCCGTAGGTCTCGCTCTTTTTGCCGTCAAGCGACTTCTCGATGAGAACCTGGACGATCTCGGAAGCGGCGGTCGGGAGCTGGCCGGCGTAGACGTTGCCGAGCGTGCCGTTGATGGAGAGAAAATCCCCTTCCTTGAACGTCTGGCCGGACGCCGTGAGGGTCTTGGCCGCGTAATCAATCTGGAGCGCGCCGGCGCCGCAGACGCAGACCTTGCCCATCTGACGGGCGACGAGCGCCGCGTGCGAGCTGACGCCGCCTTTCGCAGTGAGGATGCCTTCGGAGGCGATCATGCCGCGCAGGTCTTCCGGCGTGGTTTCGTTGCGAACGAGAAGAACTTTTTCACCCTTGGCCGCGGCGGCATCCGCACGGTCGGCGTTGAGATACATTTTGCCGGAGGCAGCGCCGGGGCCGGCGGGCAATCCCTTGGCGATGATCTTGGCGGCGGCTTCTGCCTTGCGCTCAAACACCGGGGCCAGAAGCTGGTCGAGCTGGTCGGCCGGATTGCGGCGGATGGCCGTCTTCCAGTCAATGAGCTTCTCCTTGCACATGTCCATGGAGAACTTCAGCGCGGCCAGCGCGGTGCGCTTGCCGTTGCGGGTCTGGAGCATGAAAACCTTGCCGTCCTGGATCGTGAACTCGAAATCCTGCACGTCCTGGAAATGCTTCTCCAGCGTGGCGCGGATGTTGTCGAGCTCTGTGTAGGCGGCGGGCATTTGCTTCGCGAGCTGCGCGACGGGTTCGGGCGTGCGGACGCCGGCCACGACGTCTTCGCCCTGCGCGTTGATGAGAAACTCACCGTAGAATTCCTTCGTGCCGTTGGCCGGGTTGCGGGTGAACGCCACGCCGGAACCGGACGCATCGCCGGTATTGCCGTAAACCATCGCCTGGATGTTGACGGCGGTTCCCCATTCGGAGGGAATGCCATATTTCCGGCGATATACGATTGCCCGGTCATTCATCCAAGAACCGAACACGGCACCGCTTGCGCCCCAAAGCTGTTTCCAGGGGTCTTGCGGGAATTCCGTGCCGCTGCGTTCCTTGATGAGGGCCTTGAAACGCTTGACGAGTTCCTGCTGGTCTTGCGCGGTGAGTTTGGAGTCTTCAATGTCCGCATGATATTTCTCGTGCTTGAATTCGTGAATCACGACCTCGAACGGTTCGTGATCTTCGTTGGCGGTCTTTTGCACGCCGAGGACGACGTCGCCATACATCTGGACGAAGCGGCGGTAGCAGTCCCACGCAAAGCGTTCGTTCTTCGTGGCCGCCACGAGCGCGAGCACGGTTTGGTCGTTCAGTCCGAGGTTCAAAATCGTGTCCATCATACCGGGCATCGAATCGCGGGCGCCGGAGCGGACGGAAACCAGCAGCGGCATCGCGGTCTTGTCCCCGAACTTGGTGCCCATGATTTTTTCGAGGAAGGCCATGCCGTCGCGGGCCTGCGCCTCGAGCACCTTCGGATACGTCCGCTTGTTGGCGTAATAATACGTGCAGACTTCGGTCGTCATGGTAAAACCGGGAGGCACGGGCAGCCCGATGCGGCTCATTTCGGCCAGATTTGCGCCCTTGCCGCCGAGTAGCGGTTTCATGGAACCATTGCCATCGGCCTTTTTATTGCCGAAAAGATATACGTATTTGTTCGATTTCGATGTTTTTGTCATAAATTAATCATTGATATTGGACCGTTCGCGCCAGAAGGGTTGATAGAACCCGTCTCATGCGCGGGACAATTTGATATATTTAAGAAACGACTCAACACATATCTTGCCAAACCCTTGACTTTTTCTGGCCAGGCCATTTTTTTGGAAATGAGGTTTTCGCCCGTCTGCCGGCAGCCAAAAGAAACAACCGTTATGATGTGCATAATCATGCATGTTTCAAACGGCATTTTCGCCCGTTTTGCCCTCCGCAAAAAATGTCCATTCAAAAACAAATCATGTGGAGCCTTTGACTTCCCAATCCATTAGACTGCGTCATGTAAGTTGGTTGAAATTACGTCGGTGTAATGCCAATAAACAACGATTTGAGCCTATGTTGCCCACACTTTTGGAACAGAGAGAGAAACGGGTCGCCGCGGTGATGGAACACGCGAGCGGCGACAAGCGCTTCAAGATTCTTGAGGCGCACATGAAGAAGCACCAATACCGGCACGATGCGCTGATCGAGATTTTGCACAAGGCGCAGGAGTTGTTCGGTTTTTTGGACGACGATTTGCTGCTGTTTGTCGCCTACCGGCTCAAGCTGCCCGCCAGCCGCGTCTATGGCGTGGCGACATTTTACCATTTCTTCACCCTCAAACCGCAGGGCAAACACACCTGCGTCGTCTGCCTCGGCACGGCCTGCTACGTGAAAGGCTCGAACAAGGTGCTCGCCGCGGTCGAGGAGAAGGCAAAAATCAAGGCCGGGGAAACGACGCCGGACGGCCAGCTTTCGCTGTTGACCGCGCGGTGCATCGGCGCCTGCGGCATCGCGCCGGCGGTCGTTTACGACGGCACGGTCACCCCGCGCCAGACCGCCGAAACCGCCCTCGAACACTTGAAAGGATGGATGCCAAATGGTCATTGATGATCTCAACGCAATCGCCGAGAAGGAACGCGCCGCCGGCAAGAAAACGGTCATCCGTTGCTGCATGGCCGCCGGCTGCATGTCGTCCAGCTCGGATGCCGTCAAAAAAAACCTGGAACTGGCGGTCAAGGAAGCCGGCCTCGAAAACGAGGTGGAAGTGCGCGGCGTCGGCTGCATGAAACTGTGCTGCGAAGGCCCGCTCGTGGGCGTGGACCCGAAAGGCGCGCTTTACGAAAAAGTCTCGCCCGAGGATGCGCGGGAATTGATCGGCACCCTCAAAGGCGGCAAAACCAAGTTGAAGCAGGGCGATTTGAACGCGCCCTTTTTCAAAAAACAATTGTCCATCGTCCTGGCCAACAGCGGCGAGATTGATCCCGAACGCATCGAGGCTTACATCGCCGCCGAAGGCTACCAAGCGTTGCACCACGTGCTCCGCGAAATGACGCCGAAGGAAGTGGTGGAGTCCATGGTCAAGAGCGGCTTGCGCGGACGCGGCGGCGCGGGTTTTCCCACCGGCATCAAATGGGGCACGGTCGCCAAGACACAAAGCCCGCAGAAATATGTCATCTGCAACGCGGACGAGGGCGATCCCGGCGCGTTCATGGACCGCAGCGTGCTCGAAAGCGACCCGCACAGCGTGCTCGAAGGCATGGCCATCGCGGCCTACGCGGTGGGCGCAAATCAGGGTTTCATTTACTGCCGCGCCGAATATCCGCTGGCGATCAAGCGGCTGCAAAATGCCATCAAACAGGCCAAGGCGCTCGGCCTGCTCGGCAGCGGCATTTTTGAATCGCCGTTCAGTTTCAGCATAGACATCCGCATCGGCGCCGGCGCATTCGTTTGCGGCGAGGAAACCGCGTTGATGGCCTCCGTCGAAGGCAAGCGCGGCACGCCGCGTCCGCGCCCGCCGTTCCCGGCGGAGAGCGGGCTGTTCGGTTGTCCCACGCTGCTCAACAACGTCGAGACCTTCGCCAACGTGCCGCCGATTTACCGCAAGGGCGCGGAATGGTTCGCCGGCATCGGCACGGAAAAAAGCAAGGGCACGAAAGTCTTTGCGCTCGCCGGAAAAATCAACAACACCGGCCTCATCGAAGTGCCGATGGGCACGCCCCTTCGCCAAATCGTCGAGGAAATGGGCGGCGGCGCACCCGACGGCCGTCAAATCAAGGCCGTGCAAACCGGCGGGCCGTCCGGCGGCTGCATCCCCTCGCAACATCTCGATACGCCGGTGGATTATGAATCGCTCGGCAAGCTCGGCTCCATCATGGGTTCGGGCGGCATGATCGTGATGGACGATTCCACCAAGATGGTGGACGTCGCGCGGTTCTTCATGGAATTCTGCATGGACGAATCCTGCGGCAAATGCATTCCCTGCCGCGCTGGCACCGTGCAAATGCTGCATCTCCTGGAAAAGATTCTTGACCGCAAAGCCACCGCGCGCGACCTCGCCAAGCTCGAGGAGCTTTGCGACATGGTGAGAAACACCAGCCTCTGTGGACTCGGCCAGACCGCGCCGAATCCCACGATGAGCACGCTCCGGTTTTTCCGGAATGAATACGAGGAACTGCTCCAGCCCGACCAATTCGGCCCGGCGAAAAAGTAATTTATAAATTTATGGCCGCCAAAACTTTGACCATTGACGGGAAAGAAGTCAGCGCCGAGGAAGGCGCGACGATCCTGGATGTCGCCACCGACAACGGCATCAAAATTCCCACGCTCTGCCATCTCGACGGCGTTTATGACCTGGGCGCCTGCCGCCTGTGCCTCGTGGAAGTCACCGGCATCGCCAAGCTGCTGCCCGCCTGCACGACGAAAGTCAGCGAGGGCATGGACGTGAAGACCGACAGCGAACGCCTGCAAAAATACCGGCGCATGACTCTGGAACTGCTCTTCGCCGAACGCAACCACACCTGCGCCGTGTGCGTGGCCAACGGCCATTGCGAATTGCAGACGCTCGCCTACGGCCTCGGCATGGACCATGTGCGCTACGATTATTGCACCCCGAAATGGGGCGCGGACGCCACCCACCGGCTGTTCGGCATGGACCACAACCGCTGCATCCTTTGCAGCCGTTGCGTGCGCGTCTGCTGGCACATCGAGGGCGCGGGCACCAAGAACGTCGCCGGCCGCGGCGGCAAGGCCAAAATCATCACCGACCTCAACCAGCCGTGGGGCGATTCCGAGACTTGCACCTCCTGCGGCAAATGCGTCATGTCCTGCCCGACCGGCGCGCTGTTTTACAAAGGGTCAACAGCTTCCGAAATGGAGCGCGACCGCAACAAACTCGAATTCATCGTCAACGCACGCGAAAAGAAATTATGGAATCCTTGAAAGTAGCCACGGTCTGGCTCGGCGGCTGCGCCGGCTGCCACATGTCATTTCTCGACCTCGACGAGTTCCTCATTGACCTCGCCGGGATGATCGAACTCGTTTACAGCCCGGTCGTGGACGTGAAGGAATATCCGAAGAACGTGGACGTCTGCCTCATCGAAGGCGCCGTCTGCAACGAGGACAACCTGGAAATTCTCCACAAAATCCGCGCGCGGACCAAGGTGCTGGTGTCGTTCGGCGATTGCGCCGTCACCGGCAACGTGCCCGCCATCCGCAACCAGCTTGGCGCCGGCAACGTGGAAAATGTTTTGCAGCGCGCCTACATCGAAAACGCGCAGAACAATCCCAGCGTGCCCAAGGCCGACGGCATCGTGCCGCAATTGCTCAAGCGCGTGATGCCCGTGCATGAAGCCGTTCATGTCGAATACTTTTTGCCCGGATGCCCGCCGCCGGCGGAACGGATCAAGGCGCTGATGGTCCAGGTGCTTGAAGGCAAAACGCCGAAACTGGAAGGCGCGAATTTGAAATTTGGATGAACATTTAATCGCGTGAAACGTGAAACGTAATTCGTGATTCACGTTTCACGCATCACGATTTACACATCATGTCAAAACGCATTGTCATTGATCCGGTGACCCGCATCGAGGGCCACGCCAAGATCAGCATTTTCATGGACGACGCGGGCAACGTGTCCGACGCCATCTTCCACGTCGTGGAATTTCGCGGCTTCGAGAAATTCTGCGAAGGCCGGCCCTACGGCGAAATGCCCGGCATCACCCAGCGCATCTGCGGCATCTGCCCGGTGAGCCATACGCTCGCGTCCGCCAAAGCCGGCGACGCCATCATGGCCGTCAACATCCCGCCCGCCGCCGACAAGCTGCGCCGATTGATGAACCTCGGCCAGTTGGTGCAGAGCCATGCGTTGAGCTTCTTCCATTTGAGCGCGCCGGACTTTTTGATGGGTTGGGACACGCCGCCCGCGCAGCGCAATGTCTTCGGCCTCATCGCCGCAAACAAGGACCTGGCCCGCGCCGGCATCCGGCTCCGTCAGTTCGGCCAGGAAATCATCGAAATTCTCGGCGGCAAAAAAATCCATCCCGCGTGGGCCGTGCCCGGCGGCGTGCGCAGCCCGCTATCCGAGGAAGGCCGCGCCAAGATCCGCGCCTGGCTGCCGGAGGCGTTTGCCACGACGAAAGTCGCATTCGACCTGTGGAAGAAGACGATGGAAACCCACCAGCGCGAAATTTCGATTTTCGGCAATTTCTCCTCGCTGTTCATGGGCCTCGTCTGCCCGGACGGCACTTGGGAACATCACGGCGGCAAATTGCGCTTCACCGACAGCAGCGGCAGCATCATCGCCGACCAACTCGACCCGCAAAAATATTACGAGTTCATCGGCGAGTCGGTTCAGGCGAATTCGTATCTCAAATCGCCGTATTATCTGCCGCTCGGTTTTCCCGACGGCATGTATCGCGTCGGCCCGCTCGCGCGCCTGAATGTCTGCGAACAGATGGGCGTGCCCCAGGCGGACGCCGAGTTGAAGAAATTCAAAAAGCTCGGACGCGGCGCGGTCACGTCATCGTTCTTCTACCACTACGCGCGGCTCATCGAAATTCTCGCCTCGCTCGAATACATCGAACGCTACATGGACGACCCGGAACTTTCGAGCGATTACCTCCGCGCCGATGCCGGCATCAACAGCCTGCGCGGCGTGGGCGCGAGCGAAGCCCCGCGCGGCACGCTCTTCCACGACTACACGGTGGACCGCGACGGCCTGCTCAAAAAGGTCAACCTCATCGTCGCCACCGGCCAGAACAATCTGGCGATGAACCAGACCGTCGCGCAGATCGCGCGGCATTACGTGCGCGGCAACAACATTCCCGAACCGATGCTCAACCGCATCGAACACGGCATCCGCTGCTACGACCCGTGCTTGAGCTGCTCGACCCACGCCGTCGGGCAAATGCCGCTGAACATCCGGCTCCTCGCGCCGGACGGTAAAGTGCTGAACGAAATCGCGCGCGGATAATTTTTATGACCGGCCCCGGCAGACAGAATGATTCGTCCGCCATTGGCTGCACAACACGCTGCGCGGTTCCCCGTGCAACCGGGCTGCGTCCCCCGAAATTCCGGCCTGTTCCCCGCTCACCGCGCCATTTCCCCGGCGCAATTATCGGATTCCCCCGCACATTTGGCGCTTTCCCCCGGGCCTTTGGCCGTTTCCCCCGGAGTTTTGGGGCGTTCCCCCGGCCGTTTGGACGCTCCGAACGCCACCGAAGCGGCTGATTTCGTGCAATTTAGGCATTTTCACCCTTTCGCAGCCGGTTAAACCATAAACCTGCATAAAAACATGAGCGCACAAAAAACAACCTTCCACTTCCCCCTGTCCATTCTCGTGGGCGAGGGCAAACTCATCCTCGATGCGGCCAACGCCCATCCCGAACTCGCGGCCCGCTTCAAGGCGGGCTTTCTCGCCGCAGCCATCGCCCTGCTGGCCACCGTCAAACAGCAGGTCACCGGCCAGAAACAGAAACGCGGCGATGTCGGCGTTCTCTCGCAGGCGCAATTGGACGAGATTCACAACTTCCAGCACCTCGTTCACATGGCCAAGGAAACAGCAAAGCTAGCATTCAATTGACATGCCGTGAAACTGACCTAACAGTTACAGATTGGCGTCAACCAGCCCAATGACCTCCAGTCGCAACTCGCGCGCGGACGCACCGTGCTTGGCTCCATCCAGTTGGCGGAAAATGCCGACGCCATCGCCGCCCAGTGCTGGACGGCGGACGAAACCACCGCGCTGGACGACATCATCACCGCCATCGAAGGCGACAAGACCCTGCTGGAAAACGCCAAGGGCGCCAGCCTCGGTTCCACCGGCGTGCGCAACGCCAGCGCGGAACAATTATATGCCGCCCTCCAGACCGTGCAGCACGCGGCGAACATCCAATGGAAGGAAACCGACCCGGCGAACGCGGAAGTGCGCGCCGACTTCCGTCTCGGCAAATTCCCGCCCAAGCACAGCGCCGCCGCCACGCCCGAACCGACCCCGGCCCCGGCGAACACTCCGGCGAAATAAAATCAAATTGAAACAAATCGAGCGGCCTTCGGAAACGGAGGCTGCTTTTTTTGTGGCATTAAAGTTACCGGAAGTTAGAATCCGGAAAATACGGCTGACAGGCAGCCCAATCCATGAAAAATCCCGGACAATGGCTGTTTGATTTTGGCAATGCTGACAAACGCATTGTCGCCGACGGCATTGTCACCGTGGCGAATTTTAGTAACGCCAAACAGTTGCCGGAGGTGGTTGCCGTCATGGAGAAGGCCAAACACTACAAGGCCGATGGCGTTTTCTTTGAAGCTCCTCACGATGGCAAGCCGCCAGTCGCGCAGGCATTTATCTACCGCGAAAACGGCGCGGCGCGCGACTTGAATTTCGGAAAACTCCATCAACAGCTCTGGAGTTGGGGCGGCGTCCCACTGGTTTATCGCGTCACTCCCGGCCTCGTTCAACTATTTCGCTGCGCTCACCGCCCGGATTTTGAAAAAGACGGGGAAATCATCATCAAGCCGTTCGACACACTGGAAGCTGCTGGAAAAATTTCCAATGACCCTTGGTGGTATGCAGACCGTCTGCGCAGCGGCACGCTTTGGGACGAGCCTGATGTGTGTGCGCTTCGTTCTTGTCATTCAAGGGCGTCCCTGCCGGAATGCGAATTGCGACATCTTTGGGTAAAAATGAATTGATTACCCATTCACCGCATTTGAATTCGCGCCAATCTGTGTCAAAACTTTTTCGTGTGGTTCGCGTATTTCGTGGTTAATTTATTCTGAAATGAATCCGGTTCCCGCCGCCAACATCGAAACCGAACTGCTCGTCATCGGCTACGGCAACACCTTGCGCGGCGACGACGGCGTCGGCCCGCGCGTGGCCGAGGCCGTTGAGAAACTGAACCTGCCCGGCGTGCGCACGCTCGTCTGCCAGCAGCTCTCGCCCGAATACGCCGAGCCGGTTTCGCGGGCGCACACCGTGGTGTTCGTGGACGCCGCCGTGGACGCGCCGAAGGGAGTGCAGTTGCGCAAACTCGAACCCGGCGAATCGTCGCAGCTCATGGCGCACGCGGCCGACCCGCGCACGATGCTGGCGCTGGCACGCGACGTTTTCGGCCACGCGCCCGAAGCCTGGTGGCTGACGATTCCCGCCGTGAAGCTGGATTTCAGCGAAACCCTCACGCCGGAAGCCCAGCGCGGATTTGCCGAAGCGGTGGAAAAAATTCAGGAACTCTGCCGCTGAAGCTCGATGCGACAATTATCCTCTGCCGAATCAGGCCCAAAAATGGGTTTTAGGGGACGACTGGTTAGAAATGAAGTCATTTCTGCAAAAAGTCGGATTGAACCCGAAAATTCGATCAAAGAGGCTTACCGTTTCCTTCAAAAAAGCACTGGTTTTCATTGGCTGAAACCACAGTCACTGCGCATTGCGCCGCGTCCGAACCCGAACGAAATTCAATATGGTGGAGGCGGCGGGAGTTGAATTCAACAGGGAAGAAAAATAATTTTTCGTTGTCATGCGTGGTGCGTCACAAAGTCGGTGTCAATAAAGGTGGTCGTGCGTGTTTTGATTTTTGTCGCTCGCCGGTCATCACGCACCGCAACGCATGAAATGACCGCTTGCGTGTCCCGTCTTGTCCCGTCCTCGGCGGGGGGGGCGGGGGGGGTGCTTGCGGGTGCCGGGATGAATTGTCTCGATGGGTTCATGCGCGCGGAAATTTATGGCAAAAGGCGACTTTGGTTTCGATCTATGGTCGGCGCTGCCAGGAATTTATCGCATCGGCTCAGTGCCTTCGTAAAGAGTTTTCGGAAACTCCGCGCAAGAGTAAAGTCGTCCGTAACGACGCCCAGTTTTTGCAAGTGGCCAAGCGCAGCGGTGATCGTAGGCAGGCTTAAACTCGACTCCTTGGAAGCTGTGGCGACCGAGATTATTGGTTGTGTCTAGAGCAGCCGGTGAAGACGCAGGGTCGGCAACAGACAAGTTTGCGAGTTTTTCTATCTGCGTTGAACTTGACTTGAGTCAATTCCCGCAAGCATCAGCCGTGCGATATTTACCGCATGAGCGAAAAACCTCTGATTGATGCGGCGCGGGAAAAAATTCTGTCGCTGGCCGATGAAACCCAGTTCGCGCCGAACGGCATCGTGAGCCGCACATTGCTGCGCACTGCGAATTCGCGGGTCGTGTTGTTTGGCTTCACTGAAGGGCAGGAATTGACGGAACACACGTCCACGCAATCTGCCATCATCCAGATACTGTCCGGCGAGTGCGAAATCATGCTCGCTCGCAAGCCACATCTAGCCAAGGCCGGCGACCTGATTTATATGCCGCCCAATCTGCCGCACGCGGTCCGGGCCACCCAACAATTCTCGATGCTGTTGACGCTTTCCAAGCCGGAAACCTTTTCTGCCAAAGCATGAGCGAAAGCATTGTCACGTTGGATGTCCGTGAAGACTTGCGCCGGGGGCATGAGCCGTTCTCAAAAATCATGAACGCCGTTGCGCAGTTGCATTCAGACGAAAAACTTTTGCTGGTCGCGCCGTTTGAACCGGCCCCGCTTTTTTCGGTGCTGGGCAAACAGGGTTTTGACCACGAATCAAAACAGATTCAATCCGGCGATTGGGAAGTGCTGTTCACGCGACGGAGTGGAGCAGCAACCCCGTTCGTTCCGCCGGCCCGCCCGCCTTGCAGCGCGGTGAAAACTGAACCCACGGAAATCATCGCGGTGGATGCGCGCGGACTCGAACCGCCGCAGCCGATGATCAAAATCCTTGAAGCCCTCGCCGCGTTGCCTGCCGGGGCGGAACTGCGCGCCCACACAGATCGCCGCCCGATGCACCTTTACGCCCAACTCGAAGAACGGGGATTTGCCGGTGAAACCGAGGAACAAAATGATGGAAGCTTTATTACCAAAATCCACAGTCGTTGAACCAAATACGGAATCGCGAAAACCGGCTCGTCCAACGGCCACGCCAAATCTGGCCGGCCTTCCATCTGCGTCGGTCCGCCTGCCGCTGTGTTTTGTCTTGGCTGGCGTGCTGTCATTGTTGGTCAGCGCCGGATTTCTTCTGGCGCAGCCGGATTTGCTGGCGATGTATCATTACACGCCTCACCTGATCGCCATCACGCATCTGTTCGTGCTTGGTTTCATCTGCTCCATCGTCATGGGCGCGATGTATCAACTCGTGCCGGTGACTTTGGAGACGCAGCTTTTCAGCGAACGGCTGGTGAAATGGCAGTTTGCCGCGCATGTCATTGGATTCACCGGCATGGTTTTCGCATTCTGGAATTTTAACATGGCCTTGGTCGGCGCGTTTGGTTTGCTGCTGACATTGGGCGTTGGATTGTTTGTCTTCAATCTCATCGGCACGCTGGCAAAAGTAAAAGGCTGGAACGTAATTAAATACGGCATCGCCTCGGCGCTGTTCTGGTTGTCGTCCACGGTTGCAGCGGGACTTCTCCTGGCCGCATCAAAAAGCTGGAGCTTTATTTCATTTCAGCCGCTGGCAGCGATGCACGCGCACGCGCATCTTGGAGTTGTCGGAGTCTTTGTGATGATGATTGTCACGGTGAGCTACAAGCTCGTGCCAATGTTCACGTTGAGCGAGCTGCAAAGTGCTCGCCGCGCCTGGTGGTCGGTCGCCTTGCCTAATCTCGGCTTGCTCGGTGTTTTTCTGACCGTGCTGTCGCAAAGCTCTTTGAAGCCCTCGTCTGCGTTGGTGCTGATTGCCGGTTTCGGGCTTTACGGCTGGGAAATCATAGCGATTCTACGCGCCCGCAACCGCCGTTCGCTGGATTGGGGAATGAAATACTTTCTCACGGCCATCGCGCTGCTCATCCCGTTGTCAATTCTGGCGCTCGCGCTGTCGTGGTCGGGGCTACCGATGACGACGTTCACGATGCAATTGGAAAATGTCTATGGCCTGCTCGCGTTGGGCGGACTCGTGGGGCTGGCAATTCTGGGAATGCTTTACAAAATCGTGCCGTTCCTCGTCTGGTTTCACAGTTACAGCCGTCACATCGGTCGCGCCAAAGTTCCGGCGTTCGCGGAGATGTATTCCGTGCCGCTTCAAATCGCGGGCTACTGGAGCTTTCTGGCCGGACTCGTTGTTTTGAGCGTGGCGACGGCTTTGTCAAATGAGTCAGGCGTTCGCTGGGGCGGTGGTCTGCTGGCGTTGAGCCTCGCCGTTTTTGCCGTCAATATTGGCAAAATTCTTTCGCATTTTGTCCGGCCAAAAATCGAAGCGTTCGCGCCAAAAACATTTACCGCCGCAAAAAATTTATGAGCACCACACCTCTCACCGACGAGATTGTCCTCGAAACCTTGCGTCAGGTCATTGACCCGGAACTGGGCGTCAACATTGTGGACCTCGGCCTGGTCTATCGCTACTCCTATGCCGCCGGTAAGCTGACGGTCACGATGACGCTCACGACGCCCGGTTGCCCGATGCACGACAGCATCGCGGAAGGCGTAAAAAACATTTTGCTGACGCTCGATGGCGTTACCGACGTGGAAGTCGAAGTCGTTTGGGACCCGTCGTGGCATCCCTCGATGATGACCGAAACAGGCCGCGCCATGACGGGCGTTCGCAATTCTTAACCAACAACCAAAAAATACGAATAACAACCACATGAACTCATCAACAGCAAACCTCGTCGGCGCGGATAAAGTCATGGACGTGCGGCCGATTCCCTGTTCGGTCAAGCACGGGCTGATCATCAAACAATGGCTGGAGCTGCCGGTCGGCGACCATTTCATCCTGCTCAACGACCATGATCCGGTGCCGCTCTATTATCAGTTCGCAGCCCAATGGCCGAACGCCTTCACCTGGCAGCATCTGGTCAAAGGCCCGGAAGAATTCCGTGTGAAAATAACGAAGCTGAAAGCCACTGCGCCGGTTGGTGAAGTGGCCGAATGTTGCGGCGGACATTGAAATCAAACCATGACGCTGACCGTGGAAAAATTCTCATGGCGCGCGGCGACCCAACTGACGTTGCCCAAAGAGCACGGCAGTTGGTCGCTCGCGCTGGAGCCGGTAGCTTTCGGACTGCTCGTCGCGCCATCAGCAGCGGGCGCGGCGCTGGCGCTGGCGGCGGTGTCGGGATTTTTTCTGCGGCGTCCATTGAAGTTTGCCTTAGCCGCCAAATCTGATTCCCGTCAACCGCTCGCGTTGGTTTGCGCCGCGACTCTCGTGCTTGTCGGCTTGTCCGGTTTGGTGCTGGCCGCGCGGCTCGGCGCGGTTGGCGGCTGGTGGCCGCTCCTGCCGGCGGCCTTGGCCGGGGTGGTTTTTGCGTGGTGCGATGGCCGCAACGGGGCGCGCGAAGGCGCGGCGGAACTGGCGGGCGCGGTGGCGTTCGCACTTTTGTCGGCGGCTTTTGGCGCGCTCGCCGGTTGGCCAGTGGCGGCTTCGCTGGCGCTGGCAGCCATGATGCTCGTCCGCAGCGTGCCGACGGTGCAAACGGTGCGAACCTGTTTGCGCATCCGCAAGGGGCAGACCTTTTCCATCGCCCCGGCGCTGGTGACGGTCTGCATTGGATTTTTTCTGACAGCGTGGCTGACCACATTGAGGCTGATGCCGTGGGCGGCGGTGGTATTCGCAATGGTTTTCGTCGTGCGGACATTCTGGCTGCTGCTCGGTCGTCCTGGTCTGCCAGCAAGAACCCTCGGCATCACCGAGGCGGTGCTGGGCGCGCTCATGGTGTTGGTCTTGTCATTGGCCTGGTGAAACGCGGGCGGTTGATGATGCCATTTGCCTTAATTATCGAGCGGCTTTCAGCAATGAAAGCCGTTTTGTTTTTCTGCCAGAAAAAGCGGAATAATTGACTCGTGTCAAATCATCCCGGTGGTGTTTGGGGCAGATTGGTGTCGTGACAACAAAGGCAATGCCATGAATGAGAATCAAACTTCACCAGTGAAAAAGCCGGGCACGGTGGTTTATGCCTGCTCCGGTTGTTCGGACGCGGGCGAACTGGCCGACCGCATCGCCCGCCGGCTCACGCGCGACGGCGCGGCGGAAATGTCCTGTCTCGCGGGCATTGGCGGCCGCGTCAAGCCGTTGGTCAACCGGGCGGCTACGGCGGAACGCATTCTGGCGATTGACGGCTGTCCGCTGAATTGCACGCGGCACACGCTGGAACTCGCGGGTTTCAACAATTTCGACCATCTCGAACTGCTCAAGCTCGGCATCCGCAAAGGCTCATGTCCGGTGACTGAAGAAAAAATTGCGGCGGGCGTCGCAGCGGCGAAAGAAATTCTGGCTAGGGTGTCAGATAAACCGGCGGATTTGGGAAATGGCGATGCCGGTCAAATCGAAACGGAAGCAGTAACGGCATAATTGAATCGAAAGTTATGAAAGCAAAAAAGTTCCTGTTCAAAATGTTTGCCGTGGTGGTGATGTCGGCTTTTGCCACAAACGCGGAAAATTTCACCCCTGCCGATTCGGAAATCATCGGCGCGGAAAACGCCATGCTGGCGGAAGCGCCGAACGTGCCGCCGCCGAATACGCGCAAGCACGCGACGCGCGTCATCGTCAACCTCGAAGTCAAGGAACTTACCAAGCGGCTGGCGGATGGCGTCGATTATGTGTTCTGGACATTCGGCGGCAATGTTCCCGGCAGTTTCATCCGCATCCGCGAAGGTGATCTCGTTGAATTTCATCTACACAACAATCCGAACAGCAAGATGCCGCATAACATTGACCTGCACGCCGTCAGCGGGCCGGGCGGCGGCGCGGGGGCATCGTTCACCGCGCCGGGACATTCCTCGGTGTTTTCCTTCAAGGCGCTGAATCCCGGACTTTACGTTTATCACTGCGCGACTGCGCCGGTGGGAATGCACATCGCCAACGGCATGTATGGATTGATTCTGGTCGAGCCGAAGGACGGTCTGCCGCCGGCGGACAAGGAATTTTACATCATGCAAGGCGAGTTTTACACGGCTGGAAAATACGGCGAGAGCGGACTGCAACCATTCGACATGGACAAGGCCGTGGATGAACGTCCGCCTTACGTCGTATTTAACGGCGCGGTCGGGTCGCTTACGGACAGTAATGCGCTGACGGCGAGGGTCGGCGAAAAAGTCCGTTTCTTCGTCGGCAACGGCGGGCCGAACCTCATCAGTTCGTTCCACGTCATCGGCAACATTTTTGACACGGTTTATGAAGACGGCGGCTCGGTGCCAAATCAGCACAACGTGCAAACGACGCTAGTTCCGCCAGGCGGCGCGGCTATTGTCGAATTTCAGCCCAAAGCACCCGGCAATTATGCTTTTGTGGATCATGCAATTTTCCGTGCGTTCAACAAGGGTGCCATTGGCATTTTGAAGGTGGATGGCCCGGCCAGCCCGCTTGTCTTCTCCGGCAAGCAAAGCGACTCGATTTTTAACAGCCAAAATGAACCTGACTTGGTTGCATCACAAAAAATTGTGGCCGCGCTGGCAGAGCCAGTCAAAGTCGCCTCGCCAAATTCCAAACCCGTTGCGGGAACTCAATTGGATATGGGCAAACAAGTTTATATGAAAACTTGTTTCGTCTGCCATCAACCAAACGGTCAGGGTATCCCCAATCAGATACCACCACTGGCCGGGTCGGACTTTCTGATGCGAGACAAGACCGAGGTCATCCGCACGGTGATTCAAGGACGTTCGGGTGAAGTGACCGTGAGTGGGAAAAAGTATAACGGAATTATGATTCCACAGGGAAACCTGTCGGATGAACAAATCGCCGACGTTCTCACTTTCGTCCGCAGCAATTGGGGAAACACGGGCGGTGTGGTAACACCGGAAGAAGTCCGCAACGGGCGCAGCCAGGCGCCAACGCTGGCGGCAAAATCGAATCCGTTTGAATGAAAACGAACAGAACAATGCAACGGATTTTGATTCTTGCACTAGGCTTGCTTGCCTCCGCTTTGCCTCCGATGTTCGCGCAAAGCCTGGTTACAAACAGCACGCCGGGGTTTCCCGGCATGATTTTGGTTCCCGCAGGCGCCTATCATCCGCTGTTCAAATTCAAAACCGACGCGGCGGAAGTTCCCGTCAAAGCTTTTTACCTCGACGCGGTGCCAGTCTCGAATGGCGATTTTCTGGAATTTGTCCGTGCGAATCCGCGCTGGCAACACTCGCAGATGAAACGGCTGTTTGCTGACGAATTATACCTCAAAGATTGGGCGGGTGATTTGGAGTTGGGCAGCGATGCGCCCGCGAATGCGCCGGTAACTGGAGTCTCGTGGTTCGCCGCGAAAGCTTACGCGCAATGGCGCGGCAAGCGGCTGCCGACCACGGCGGAATGGGAATACGCCGCGTCCGCCAGCGCCACGCGGCCCGACGGTGAAAACGACCCGCAATTCAAAGCTGAAATCCTGCAATGGTATTCCACGCCCACTCCCGCCGTGCTGCCGTCCGCGTGTTCGGGTAGCACGAACTTTTATGGTGTGCGCGATTTGCACGGCTTGGTTTGGGAATGGGTCGCTGATTTCAACTCGGCCATGATTTCCGACGACTCGCGCGGCGGCGACGTTTTGGATCGCCGGTTTTTCTGCGCCGCCGGTTCGCAAGGTGCGCAGGACGTGGACGATTATCCCGCGTTCATGCGTTATGCGTTTCGGAGCAGCCTCAAGGCAGATTACTGCATCCATGACCTCGGCTTCCGTTGCGCCAAAGATTTATGAAAACATCAAAACTCACACTCGCGACGGCAGCCGTGTTGCTGCTGAACGCAGTTGCTTTAACTGCCGCCGATTTGAACACCAACACGCCCGTTTGCGCGTGTTGTGCGGCCAAGGAAATTCCCGATAATTTTCCAGCCTACACCGACAAATCGTTATACCAGGTTGAATCAAAATGGACGACGGACGCGGGCAAGCCCATCAAGCTCGGCGACCTAGCCGGCAAGCCGCAGGTCGTGCTGATGTTTTTTTCACGCTGCACCTACGCCTGTCCGATTCTGATGAACGATTTGAAACGCATTAGCGCCGCGTTGACGCCCGCGCAGCGCGCGAAAGTCTGTTTCACGATGGTTTCGTTCGACACCGAACACGACACACCGGCGGCACTGGCGGAATATCGTCGCGCATGGGGGTTGCCGGCGGACAACTGGACGTTGTTGAATGGCAAACCGGATGATGTGCTGGAATTGGCGGCGTTGCTTGGCGTAAAATACAAACAGGATGCCAACGGCCAGTTTGCGCACTCGAATGTCATCTCAATCTTGAATGCCAAGGGTGAAATCGCATATCAACAAACCGGCCTGAACGCGGACATTGATGAAACCGTGCAAACATTGGTGAAACTTGTTAAGAATTGAATATGCCGCCGCTGAACCAATTCAAACGCTTCGACGTGCGCGACCTGATTAGTCGTGGCGTCGAACCATTTCCCGAAATTCACAAACGTGTGAACGCGCTCAAGCCAGAGGAAGGCTTGATTGTCGTCGCGCCGTTCCTGCCGTCGCCGCTGGTCGAAAAACTGGCCGGTGACGGCTTCGCCAGCAAGGTTGAGCGCGGCAACGGCGCGGACTGGCTGGTTTACTTTTGGCGCAAGGCAGATTGAATACTCCCATGTCAACACTGGGCGATCTCAAAACCTTTGCCATCACCAACACGCTGCGAAGCTGCCAGCTTTTCACCGGCCTGCCCAAGCCGGACCTCGATAACATCGCCGCCGTCACGGTCGTTAAGTCGTTGGAAAAGGGCGAATATCTTTTCCACGAGGGCGATCCGGCGAGCGGATTTTACGTCATTCAACGCGGGGCGGTGAATGTTCATCGCGTGACTGCCGCCGGCAAGGAGCAGGTCATCCACGTCTTCCGCACGGGCGACTCCTTCGCCGAGGTCGCCCTGGCTGCGCCAACGGGCTATCCTGCCGACGCCCGTGCGCTGGAAAGCACACAGGTTTTGTTGGTCCAAAAGGACGGCATTCTCGCCTTGCTTAAACGGCAGCCAGAGCTGGCGTTGCGGATGCTCGGTTCGATGAGCAGCCATCTGCGCGTGCTGGTGGGACAAATTGAAGACCTCACGGTGAAGGATGTTGAGACGCGCCTGGCCAACTGGCTGGTGAAGCGCTGTCCGAATTCTCAAAGCGAAACGCCGGTAAAAATCGAACTGACCGTGGCCAAGCGCGTGCTCGCGGCGGAACTTGGCACGGTCGGCGAAACTTTTTCCCGCACGCTCGCCAAATTCCGCGAATTAAAACTGCTCACCGTCAAAGGCAAAACCGTCACCGTGTTGTCACCCGCAAAATTGAGCGCGCTGCTGCGGCGCAATTTGGGGGAATGACGCCGCTGTGCTCACCAGTTGCCCGTTTGAGGTCATCCGTTTTTTTGCGTCCGTTCCGAAAAGGAAATCCAATATCGTGAACCCGCAAAGCCAATGGGAAGAAGCAACACGCCGAGCACCAGCCATTCGCGTGCGGCCCGATACTCGAACATTTCCGCCGCAAGAATGAGCACGGCCAGCAGCAGCAGCGCGAGGGAAATGCCGCGATGAAACCGGTTCAATTCCGATTGCAGCCACGCATCCAGCCGGCTTTCCAAAACCCGGCCGTGATGGGAATCCGTGCAGTCGCCTTTGACGTGGCAGCCGTTGCACTTGTGCGCCGGAGCACGATAGGTGGCGATCTTGCGCTGAAAATCCGTCTGCTCGCGCGTCAGGTGAATGCCGGTCGGACATTGCCACACGTCCATTTGCTTTTTGTAAACAAAACCGGAGTTGCGGAAATGTTCCGAGCGGTGATGCGCATGGCGCGCGACAAATTCAAGAATCACCGCGACCCCGACCAGCAGCAGCGCGTAGCCGCCGGCCAGGAGCACTTCGATGTGGACGCCGTGAATCATTCGCCGCCGAATTTTTGGTTTTCCTGGATTTCCGTGAACAAAATGCCGTCCGGCTCTTCGCGCGGCGGCTGTTTTTTCATGTGCCTCACGCCGAGCCAGCAGAGGTAAAGCACTGGCAAAGTTCCACCCAGAATGAACACCGCATCGCCCGGCAGCCGCATCCATTCCAGCAGCGAGAGGGTGTGGCCGGAAATAAATTTCAGCGAGCGGGCGTCGAAATAACTCACGTTCAACGAGTGATAGAGTTGGATCCATCCGAGCGGAAACAGCGTGGCAAACACCATCCAGGCCAGGCCGAGATTCAGCGACCAGAAACTGATTCTCGCCGCGCGGTCGCTCCACAATTTTTCGGGAATCAGGTAACGCAGGCAGAAGAGCGCGAGGCCGACTGCCAGCATTCCGTAAACGCCCATCATCGCCGCGTGGGCATGGTTGGCCGTGAGCGCGGTGCCGATTTCGTAATAGGAAACGATTGGCAGGTTGATGAGAAAACCGAAGACGCCCGCGCCGAGAAAATTCCAGAAGCCGACGGCAGCCAGAAACATCACCGACCAGAAATGCGGGAACGGCGTGCGCGTCTGCGCGCTTTGCTGTGCGCCGAGTTGGAGGAAGCTCCACGCCTCGACCGTGAGGAACGTCAGCGGAATGACTTCCGCCGCTGAGAAGAACGCGCCGAGCGCCATGTGCAGGGCGGGTTCGCCGGAGAAATACAGATGGTGCATCGTGCCGATGACGCCGCCCGCCGAATACAAAATCACGTCCAAATAAATCAGCCGCATGGCAACGCGCTGGTTCACCACGCCAAGCAGCACGAAAATATAGGCAACCATCACCGTCGTGAACAATTCGAGAAAATCCTCGACCCAAAGATGCACGACCCAGAACCGCCAGAAATCCGTGGTGGTGAACGTGGAATCGTTCCGCACGAGCAGGCCGACGGCGTAAAAGGCGGGAATGGCGAGCGCGGCAAAAAAGAACAACCACGGCAGGTTGCCCATGTATTCATTGCGCAACCGGTTCCGCAAACCACGGAACAGGATCACGACCCAGAAAAACAGGCCCACCGTGAGCAAGATTTGCCAGAACCGGCCGAGATCCAGAAAGGTGAATCCCTGATGGCCGAACCACGACCAGCCATTTTGAATCCAGCCGAAGACGCCTGCATATTCGCCGCCCATGCTGCCGAACACCACGATGGCCAGCGCGCCGAGCAGCAGATAGGAAAGCACGCCCTGGCCGCGCGGTTCGCGGCCGGTGATCATCGGCACGATAAAAATGCCCGCCGCCAGATAGGACGTGGAGACCCAGAAAAGCGCCAGTTGCAGATGCCAGGTGCGGGCGATGTTGAACGGCAGCACGCGCCCCAGATCGAAGCCGAAAAAGTTGGAAAGCTCCGCGCGATAATGTTCGCCCGCGCCGCCCAGCAGCGCCTGCATCAGAAACAACAGCGCCATGACGAGGAAGAACCATGCGCATGAGCGCTGCGCCGGCGTGAGCAGCACTTCATCCGGCGGCCGGAACGAAATGCTTTTTTCCTCGCGACCATGCCAGCCGAGAAAATTCCAGCGACCAAACGCGGCGAGCAGCAGGCCAATGCCGCCGAGCAGCGCAATCAGCGAGATCACGCTCCAAAACAGGGTGTCCGCCGAGGCAAAATTGGCGACGAGCGATTCCGGCGGCCAGTTGTTCGTGTAGGAATAATTTTTATGCGGCCGCAAAGTGGATCCCGCCCAAGCCGACCAACTGAGAAAAAGCGGTGAGCTGCCGGATTTGTTCCGGATCGGTGATGGCATTGGGGCGCAGGCCGTATTTCGTGGTGGGCGATCCGAAATAGTCCGCGTAGTAAGCGGTCAATTTTTCGAAGGCGTCCACCTGCGCCGCGCTCCAGGTCAGCACGCCCGTCGTCGCGTCGTAACGGTTGGTTTTGAAATCGGTGATGGTTTGCTGCCGTGCCGTGGCCGAAGCGGAACCGCCGTAGTAAGTCGTCGTCAGTTCGGCGGCGCGGTGCAGATAATCCGCCGTGTAATCCGGCCCCAGCCACGCGCCGTGACCGAAAATGGAGCCATATTCCATCAGCCCGTTTTTGAGGAAGATTTGCTGGCCGGCGATGATGTCCTTGCCGGTGAACAGCACCTTGCCGTTCGCGTCCACGACCTGCGCCGGAATCGGCGGCTCATCGGTGTAGGTGTAATACGCGAGCAACCCCATCGTGAAAAAGCCGAACAGCATGACGAGCGCCACGGCTTGAATCCAGCCTTTGGAGATCAGCGGGGTTTTGGTGGAAGGTTCATTCATGATTTTCGCCTTGGTTGGATTTTTGGTGATGGTTGTGAAACGGAAAATATTGTCAATTCCCGAAGATCTTCATTCGTGATGGGGAAACCTAAATTTATTTGCAAATACATGTGTGGAGTTTAGGTGATGTCCAATCATTGAAATTTGACCCACGTCAAGATTTCTGAACATTTGAAACCGGGCATGTTGGTTCTAATTTGCATTCTTGTTGCGACGGGAAGCGGTTTCAAAATCATGCGCCCTGCATCCATTAAGAATATCGCGATCGCGATATAGACTGCAAACGAAAAACCAAGCCATATCCATGTTGTTCGCGACAACTTTTGCCGTCGTTGTCATGGCAAACGCACCGATATTCGTTAAATGGATGAATCGGTCTGAATGTCGAAATGTTCGGGTTTATTTCTCGATGAAATTGATCTGTTCGAGCAGTCGGCTGAGTTCGGGGCCGATCTGTTGAAGTTGTTTGCGGTGCATGGTGGAAAGTTTCTCCAATGTCTTTTCACCACGACTGGTGAGTTGAATAAACACCTGCCGCCGGTCCGCAATGGACGGCGCGCGCGCCACCAGTTTATCCAAGACCAACCGGTCAATCAACCCGACCGCGCTATGGTGGCGAAGCTGCAATCGTTCCGCCAATTCGCCCACCGTGATCCGATCCCGTCCGGGGAAACCCTTTAATGGCGAGCAATGCCTGATGTTGTTGGGGCGTGATTCCGGCAGCCTGCGCCGCCGTTTCACTGAAATGGATGAATTTCCGCAGCGCATAACGAAATGCGGCGAGCGTTTCATACTGTGCCTTGTGAAGTTTATCGGGTCGCGCCATCACGACAAATTTAACATGAGTCCTGCCGTCGTTGCCATCATTTGTTTGACTATATCGTATTACGATATAATGTTGCGCGTCTGATAAATGCAAACTGAATCCGTGGTTTTCCCGTTGTCAGCAACCAAACGACCGATGAAGATGAACTGGCTGATTTCAGCACCAACCGCCGCGTGCTGTTGTTGTCCGCCATGTCGCTGGCCATTGGGGCGTTCAGCGCCCTGGTCGCCTATGTTTTGATTTGGCTGATTGCGGCCATCACCAACCTGGCTTTTTACCATCGTTTTTCCGCCGCCCCGGCGATTCCGCAGGGAAATCATTTGGGTTATTGGGTGGTGCTGGTGCCGGTGGTGGGCGCGCTCATCATCGGATTGATGGCGCGGTTTGGTTCGGAAAAAATTCGCGGTCACGGCATTCCCGAAGCCCTCGAAGCCATTTTGCTCGGTCGCAGCCGTCATTTCGCCCAAGGTGGCGATTCTTAAGCCGCTTTCGTCCGCCATTTCCATTGGCACCGGCGGGCCATTCGGCGCGGAAGGGCCAATCATCATGACTGGCGGCGCGTTCGGCTCCATTTTCGCGCAACAATTTCATTTGAGCGCTGCCGAACGCAAAACACTGCTCGTGGCGGGGGCGGCGGCGGGAATGTCCGCTGTGTTTGCCACGCCCGTTGCCGCTGTTTTACTGGCGGTGGAACTGCTGTTGTTTGAATGGAAACCGCGCAGTTTCATTCCCGTGGCCGTGGCCTCAATTGTTGCGTCCGTATTGCGCGTGCCGTTGCTGGGTGCCGGGCCAATTTTTCCGGTGATTCCGCACGCGCCGGTTTCGGGAACGGAACTGGCCATCGCCGCCGGCCTTGGAATTTTGGCCGGCTTCGGCTCCGGCTTGCTGACGATGCTGGTTTACGCGTTTGAAGACCTTTTTCAAAAACTGCCATTGCACTGGATGTGGTGGCCGGCGATTGGCGCGGTGTTTGTGGGCGTGGGCGGAATTATTGAACCGCGCGTGCTGGGTGTCGGCTATGACACCATTCACAGTTTGCTGCGCGGCGAACTTGTCGGTGCGGCCATCATTGGTTTGCTGGTGGCGAAGGCGCTGGTTTGGTCAATTGCTTTGGGTTCGGGAACTTCCGGTGGCGTGCTGGCTCCGTTGCTCATCATCGGCGGCGCGCTCGGCGCTTTGGTCGGCTCATGGATTCCGGTTGGCGATGTTGGACTGTGGGCTTTGATCGGCATGGCGGCGATGATGGGCGGCACGATGCGTTCGCCGCTCACGGCGATGGTTTTCGCCGTCGAACTGACCCGCGACTTCAATTTGTTTCCCGCATTGCTCGTCGGCTCGGTGGCCGCGTTTGCGCGTGACGGTTTTGCTGATGCGCCGTTCCATTCTCACGGAAAAACTCGCCCGGCGCGGCCATCACATCACCCGCGAATACAGCATTGATCCGTTTGAATTTGCGCGCGTGCGCGATGTGATGGATAAAGATGTGCCGACGATTCCGGCCACCATGAAACTTTCAGAACTTTCGGATCGCATTGCCGACTGGCGATGCCAATCTCAACCGGCGTCAGGGAACTTTGATTGTGAATGAGCAAAATCAACTCGTCGGCATCATCACGCGCGGCGACATTGTCCGCGCCTTGCGGCGAAATCGAGTCGCGAGAACATGACCGTGGCGGAAGCTGGCAGCACAAATCTTACAGTCGCATTTCCCGATGAACCATTGCACGCCGCGCTCACAAAAATGTTGAATCAGGATGTTGGCCGGTTGCCGGTGGTGGAACGAAACAACCCCCAAACAATCGTCGGCTACTTGGGCCGGGCGTCAATTCTTTCCGCGCGGATGAAAATTCATGAGGAGGAAAACATCCTCCAGAAAGGCTGGCCCTCGCGAAAAACCACCAGGGAAAACCTCGCGAAAACACATGCACTTTCGTCTTGAACCGAGGCGTTCCAGACGCCGCTCTTTCTCTCTGTGTCCTATCAAAGAAGCGCATAAGCGCATCCTTTTTGTCCTCAATTGCGCCCAAAGTTTTTTCTCGCGCACGCAATCCTATGACCGGGGGGAGGCTCGCGGCTGGCTGGGTGATTTGTCTCGACCGGTTGGCTCGCGCGGAAAATTTTTACAAAAGTGCAAATTTGAGTGCATCATGTCGCCGGTGCAAATGCCCCGGCAACTTCAAACGCTCGACGACCTGCTCGCACAGGCCGAGCACTATGCGAATTATTCCATGCAGAATTCCGGGCGCGTGCCGCCGACTCTGTTCCTGATCGGCGCGGACGGCCCGGCCATGTTCATCCCTGAAAATCTGGCCGACGATGGCGCGAAGGATGATTTCGCCACGACCGCGCGCCTCGTGTGCATCGCCCACGCCGCGACCGCGACGGTGATGACGCTCGAAGCCTGGATGAAAGCCGCCACGCCCGGCGAGAAGCTGGACATGACCGAGCCGCCGTCTGAATCGTTTGACCGGCGCGAGGTGGTGGTGCTTTTGGGCGAATCGCGCGAAGGCCAGAAACAAAAGTTCCTGCCGATTATCCGCAGCGGCAACGGAAAGTTTTTCGGCTTCGGCGAATCCGACGTGCCCGGCATGGACAAAATGGAAGGCCGATTCGCGCAAATCATTTCGCCGAAAGTGCCGGACACTCAAATGCGCCTGCTCGCGCAAACCATGCTGAAGGTCAAGGGCGTGAAGGTCGCGCAATCCGGCCAATCCCCGCACCTGCCGCGTGGCCGGCGTTGACGACGATGGGCGGTTGACAATGGTAACACAAATGCTACTATATGAACGGCTCTTTTGAGATTCGGGAATACATCGCGGACGGACGCTCGCCATTCGCGGAATGGTTTGACAGATTGGACGCGGTGACGGCGGCGCGGGTGGACAGATACGTCCGCCGGCTTGAAGCGGGCAATTTCGGCGCGGCCAAATCGTTGCGCGACGGCGTGTTTGAACTACGGCTGGATTTTGGGCCGGGCTACCGCGTGTATTACGGACGCGAAGGCCGAACCATCATCATTTTGCTTGGCGGCGGCAGCAAACGACGGCAGGACGCCGACATCGCCGCTGCGGTGGAACGCTGGAAACGATACCAGCAAACGAGAAATTAACATGGCACTGACACGAGATTACAAAGAAACCGTCATGGCACGCGTCAAACGCGACCGCAAGTTCGCGCGTGCAATGTATGCCGAGGCGGTCAGCGCGATTCTGGACGGCGAAACCGCCGAGGGACTTTCCATGCTCCGCGATCTGGTTCACGCCGAAATCACGTTCAAGGAACTGGCGCGGCAGACCGGCCTGGGGGAGAAGACGCTGCACCGGATGTTGAACCGCAACGGCAACCCGACGGCGCGCAACTTGGGCCTGATTGTGCGGAGCATCGCCGAGGATTTGCACATCAAGCCGCGCATCGAACTGGCAATGGCGTGAATCATGGCGCATAAACGCAAAGACACGCTGGTAGCCGCGCCGGAATGGTGGCGTCACCTGCGCCCCGAAAACAAACGGCGCGTGGCCAAGAAAGAGCGTCGCGCGGCGTTCGCCACATTCGGGAAACACGCTGACACCGAAACTCACGCGGCGCGGGTGTCAATTAAAACAACTCCGGCTGTTTCTGAAATTTTTCCAGCGGCGCATGGTCGGGCTGGTTCAGGATTTCCTGCCACTCGTCACCGAACCATCCGTCATACCGCTCCGGCTTCAAGATGAACGGCATCCGGTGATGATACGGCAACACCGACTCGTTCGGCGACGTGGTGAGCATGGTGTATTTTTTGACGCCTGATTCCTCGCGCCACAGTCCGGCCAGACAAAACACCTGCCCGCTTGGTTGCCGGAACAGGACGCCCTTCTCATAAAATCCATCCGCCAGCTGCAGACAACGCTGGTGCAGATGCGGGCGGAATGTCGCCAGCGTGCCGAGCGTTTCGCTCTTGGCGTTGATGAGCGGGCTTTTGTCCCACGGCACACCCCAGCCCCAATGCAGTTCCCGGCAGGCAAACCCGTCATGCTCCGGCAGGATGACCGGGCCGAGGCCGGTGGGGCGCATGTTGCCGCGCGGCACAGCGCCGAAGGCCACGATTTTATCCCGCAACCGCAGATTCGCCTTGTCCTTCGTGTAGGTGTTGCGGGAGCACATATGACGATGAATTAGTCGTAAAGATACCGCTGGAAGCCGGCAAATACCTTGCCGATTTCCTCCGGCTTGCCGAGGTCGGCCACGGCGTCGGCGATGGAGTCGTGATATTTCAGTCGCAGCAGTGGTGTCAGTTTGGTCTGGTCAAGTTCCTCGATGCCCACGGTGACGTAGTGCGACAGCACGAAGTCCAGAAACGCCTGCTGCTTGGCGTTGAATTGGGAGTTGATATGCACCCGCGCCTGATCGGCACGCACAGCCCGCGTGACAGGCGGCAGCGCGTAGGCCACGTTCGCCAGCACGTCGAACAGGTCGCTCTTTTCAGCATCAATGATCTTCTGCATCTCGGCCAGTTGGTCGTGCCCAAAGCCTTTATCGGCCAGCCCATGCAGGAGTTTGGCCCGCGTGTCCGGCGCGCCCCACAGCCGGCGCAACTCCGCTTCACTCTGGAAGAAGTCCGGCAGTTTGCCGAACAGCATTTCCATGAACTGATGCGCTGACATCGGCGTGCCGTCGGGATGCCAGAACGTGGTGGCCATCATGTGCTGGATGTTGCGCTCCTTGCCGTCGGCCAATTTCACCTTCGCCTTTTTCCGCTTCTGGCAGATACAGGGGCGCTGGCCGCAGACCGGGCACGGCTCCTTGGGGCACTCGCACGGCGACTTGCCGCACACGGGGCACGGCTTGGGCGGCGGCACTTCACAGACGCAGGGCCGCGCGCCGCACTTCGGGCACGGATCTTCCTCCACCGGCTCCCCGTCCCAATCCGGGTCTTGGAAATGATGGTGCGCCTTCACGAAATCATAAATCGTGAAGTAATCCTTGTCGTCAAACAACCGCGTGCCGCGCCCGATGATCTGCTTGAACTCAATGATGTTATTTACGGGCCGCATCAGGACGATGTTGCGGATGTTGCGGGCATCCACGCCGGTGGAAAGTTTTTGCGACGTGGTGAGGATGGTCGGGATGCTCTTTTCGTTGTCCTGAAATTCACGCAGCCATTGTTCGCCGAGAGCGCCGTCTTTGGCCGTAACTCGCTGGCAATAGTTCGGGTCTGGGCTGGTTTTGAGCTGGTTGATGAGGTCACGCACGAGCAGCGCGTGGGCCTGACTGCCGCAAAACACCAGCGTCTTCTCGCGCTGGTCAATTTGGCCCATGAAAATCTCGACGCGCTTTTTTTCCCGCTCCTTGATTTCAATATTCCGGTTGAAATCCATCTCGTCGTAAAGTTTTCCGGTCTCGACTTCGCCCTCGACCACCGTGTCATCCGGCGTGTAGAGGTAGGTGTCCATCGTCGTCTGGATTTGCTTCACGCGGAACGGTGTCAGGAAACCGTCATTGATGCCTTCCTTGAGCGAATAGACATAGACCGGCTCGCCGAAATAGCGGTAGGTGTCCACGTTGTCTTTCCGCTTGGGCGTGGCGGTGAGACCGAGCTGCACGGCGGGCGCAAAATAATCCATGATGCCGCGCCAATTGCCCTCGTCGTTCGCGCCGCCGCGATGGCACTCGTCAATAACGATGAAATCGAAGAAGTCCGGCGGATACTCGCCGAAGTAGGGAGTGTCTCTCCGGGCCGCTCATGAACGTCTGAAAAATCGTGAAAAACAGGCTGCCGTTTTTCGGCACCCTGCCTTTCTTCTTGATGTCGTCCGGCGAAATTCGCACCATCGCGTCTTCGGGAAAGGCGGAGAATGCGTTGTAAGCCTGGTTCGCCAGAATGTTCCGGTCGGCCAGAAACAAAATGCGCGGTCGCCGGGACGGTTCACCGGCCTTTTGCCAATCGGTTAGATTCCAGCGGGCGTGAAATAGTTTCCACGCGATTTGAAACGCGATGAACGTCTTGCCCGTGCCGGTGGCGAGCGTCAGCAAGATGCGCTGCTGGTGGGCGGCGATGGCCGACATCACACGCTCGATGGCTATGTCCTGGTAGTAACGGCTGGGATGCGAACCACCCTTGTCCTCGAATGAAATGGCGGCAAAACGATCACGCCATGCGTCGGCCTTGGCGAACGTCATCGCCCAAAGTTCGTCAGGCGTGGGGTAGGTGGCGATTGCGCCTTCCTGGCCGGTCAGCATATCAATCGCGTAAATGCCCTGACCGTTGGTGGCGTAGGTGAAGCGGACGGCGAGTTTGCCGGCGTAGTTCTTGGCTTGCGCCACGCCCTCGGTCAATGCTTCGTCCCACGCCTTCGCTTCGTCCACTGCCAGTTTGGTGTTGCGATATTCCAGAACGTAATCCGCAATCAACGGCTTGCCGTGTCGCCCGCGCCCTTCGATGCGGCCAGGCGAAATGAGATATTCGCGCCGGATGCGGCTGCCCTCGACGACGCCCCAGCCCGCCGCCTTCAACGCGGGATCAATATGCTCGGCGCGTGTCTCGGCCTCGTTCATCCAATGGCGTTGGCCTTGTGCAAGCGTTCCAGGGCAAGCTCAAGCAAACGGTCATTGAACAGCCGTTCTTTGCGTCGGGCGTGGTCGGCTCCCGCCGGCCAATTACGAATCCCCTGACGGATACCCGGAAGTGTGGGTTCCGCATTCTCGCGAGAAATCAACCAGTCCACCGTGGCCAACGCCTCCATGCCGAGCGGAGATTGGAAACCGTCAATCAATTCATCAGTGGCTTCGATTGCAGGCAAATACATTTTGGCCTCGGTCGTCTTCAAATACAAATCGAGTTTCTCGCGCTTGGAATCTTCAAACCAGATTGTGTCGAAGGGATCGGCGTCAGAAATGCGCTTGTCGCAATGCAGATAACTGCCATCCAGCCCGTTCAACAGGTGGTCGAGACGGTTGGCATACGGGCCGTAGCGGTTTGCCTCAAAGCGCAAGTCCATCGGGTCTTCCAAACCCAAGCGTTTGATGCTGCGTTCCAAAAACCACGCCAGTTTTTGCGCCTCCAAGATCGTGCATTCGATGCCCAGCACCCAATAACGGCGAATCATTTCCGCAATCAACGCCCGCGCCGGCGTCAGTTTCTCCACGCCCTGCTTCTTCGCCACGTTCTGATATTTTGCGGTCGGCTCGTAAACGACGACCTCTATATCCGGCAATTCGGCCAGCGCGTTCTCGATAATTGGACGCACCACGGCCCAATCCAGGCCGCCGTTGCCGCAGCCGAGCGGCGGCAGCGCGATGGACTTGATTTGTTTCTCGCGGATGACATTTTTCAACGCGACCAGGCCAGAGCGCACCCATTCCAGTCGCGTGGGCTGATACCACTGCTGTTTGGTGGGGAAATTGATGATCCAGCGCGGTCCTTCCAGCTCTACGCTGGCCGTGACGAACATCTCGCCGACGCGCACGGCTTTCGCTTTGCAGGCCGCCGCATACGCCTTGTAGTTTTCCGGGAAACGTTCCTTGAACATCAGGGCGATACCCTTGCCCATGACGCCAACGGTGTTCACCGTGTTCACCACCGCATCAACGCGGGCCTCCAGCAAATTGCCTTGGGTGAATCGCATCATATAATAATTAAAAATACCATGACGGTGTCGTCTTGACACTCATTTTTTGCCCGCTGGCCAGCATCGTGGCCTCCACCTGTTTCCGCACCGCTTCGTTGTAACAACCGATGCCCAGCACTGCCGACAAAGGCACATGCTCATGCACGAGTGCCTCCGCCTGATACCGCGACTGCTTGCCCGGATCGGCATCGTTCGTCTTGAAATCGCGGTTTTGCAACAGCGTCCAGTCAATGTGCTGCAAGTCGTCAATCTCGGAATAGAACATGGTGTCAATTGGGTAGGCGTGCTGGTCGGTAAAAACGAAGCACAGGCCGAGTTCCCGCAATTTGTGGATGGACGAAACGAAAATCACGATGTCCTTGTTGTCCCGCTTGGTGATGCCGCCGTAACCCGTTTTGATGTTGAACATCATGATGGAAAACGGCGTGAAATAGAACGGCACATAATCACTCAACGTGCCGCCGGGCGCAATCGGCACCACCCGCCGTGAACGCCGGTCAATCAGCGACGCGCTGCCGATATTGACGTAGTTCGGGTCTTGATCGGCCGCACTCGCGGCGATACATGCCGTGCTGAAGAATCCACGGCACATTCGCCACATGCACGATGCGGAAAATCAACGCCTTTTCTGGATTCAAGTTCACCGACATGGCGGGAGATTAACGCTGCCGCCTCGATTTGACAGTGACTTTTTTCAACACGTCCAGCGCGGCGAGCTGGCGCCCGTTGCGGCGGGTGCGGCGTTGGGTTTTGGCTCCGTTCATAACTTCATTTCAGTTTGCTCACGCCCGGACAACGGGCGCGGTCAATTTCCAGCATGGATTTCCAGATGCCCACTTCCACCACTGGCAGCGTCAACCGAATTGGCAGGGCATCGGCGATGGCGGCCATCCCCAGTTGGTAGCGTGCTGGCCAGGCGGTGCCGGTGGCGGCCAGCACGGTGATCAGCCCGTTGCAATCGAACGACAGGACCCGACCATCAAAGGCCACCACCACCGAGTTGCCGGAGCCGTTCTGCTCGAAAATCCCGGCCAGGGATTTCAGCGCGTGTGCCAAAGAGCGGGGGAACAACAACGGGAAATTCAGTGATGTCGCGTTGGTAAAGATGGGGCGTCGTCGCCCCGTTAAGCCGAGACTGAACTATGTCCTGGAAGTAAGGACTCGTCAGGCAGCGATATAGGAACTTCGGGAGAATTTCTTTACCGCTCCTGATGAGCAGCATTGACGAGTTGATGGTCGTTCGATCTGGAAGTTTGCCAACAATGCCGAGCTTTCCAATTCCAGCTCCATCTTTGCAGATAAGCACGTCGTCTTTTTGCAGCATGATTTCTGGACTCTCAACATACCGCTCCTCACTTATGTGAAACGCATCGCGGAAGTCCACATAGTCGCCGTAGTTGAGCGAGTGAACTGAAAGGAAAAGCGGACCACTCTTGGTGTATTCTTTCGCGGTCAAGCCACGCCAGCCGATTCGCCCTCGCAATTCAGCCAGTTCACCAAGCTGCTTTTTCTGCCACCCTTTCTTCATATCAGCGCCTTGATGTTCCCAAGCACTTCCGCGCTCTCGGCGTCCAGCGCGGCGATTTCCGCCATGATCTTGTTCGGGCTGCGGTGCGCAATTTCCTCGCCGCCGTTCGGGTTCTTCACGGACAGGTCAAACGTGGTTTGGTCAATGCTCTTGGCGTCCACGCTCCAAGATTTCGGCGAGTCGGCAAATGTCTTTTGCAGTTTGATGAACTCGGCCAGGTCGGCGTCGTTGATCGGGTTGGTCTTCCCCATGTTGCGCCCCGGTTCAAGCTGGTAATACCAGACTTTGCGTGTCTTGGTGCCTTTGTCAAAGAACAGCACCACTGTTTTCACGCCTGCGCCGATGAACGTGCCGCCGGGACAATCCAGCACGGTATGCAGGTTGCAACTTTCCAGCAGCAGCTTGCGCAGGCTCACGGAGGCATTGTCGGTGTTGGACAGGAACGTGTTCTTAATGACGATGCCCGCGCGCCCGCCCGCCTTGAGGATTTTGATGAAGTGTTGCAGGAACAGGAACGCCGTCTCGCCGGTTCGGATGGGAAAATTCTGCTGCACTTCCTTGCGCTCCTTGCCGCCGAACGGCGGATTGGCCACGACGACGTGGTGCCGGTCTTTTTCCTGGATGTCCGCGAGGTTTTCCGTGAGCGTGTTGGTGTGGATGATGTTCGGTGCTTCGATGCCATGCAGGATCATGTTCATGATGGCAATGACGTAGGCGAGCGACTTCTTTTCCTTCCCGTAAAAGGTGCGCTCTTGCAGGATGCGGTCCTGCGCGGTGGTGCGCTTGGGATTGGTGCGCTTCAAATAATCGAACGACTCGCACAAGAAGCCCGCCGAGCCAAGCGCGCCGTCGTAGATGCTCTCGCCGATCTTGGGCGCGACGACCTGCACGATGGCGCGGATGAGCGGGCGCGGGGTGTAATACTCGCCTCCGTTGCGCCCGGCGTTGCCCATGTTCTTGATCTTGGCTTCGTAGAGGTGCGACAGCTCGTGCTTCGCCGGCATGAACGGTAGGGTAATGAAGCGCGCGGCGATTGCAAAGCGGTGAGTTGACAGGTCCGGCACGTGCAAAGAGATGTAGCCGCCGGGGCGTGCCGGATTTACTCTGCGCCATGAGCAAAGCCCGAAAAACACTTAAAAAGACCGCTGGCAGAGCAGCCGGGCGACCGAAGCCGCGCAGGGCGAAATTCATCACGCGGGCCGGAGCGTTGCGGCGGGCGGGCTGGCATGTGTTGGACCGGATGTTCAAAGGCGCGACCGTCCGGGACGGCGAGGAGGTCCGCATCAATTCCTACGGCGTGCGCCGCAAGGATACCTGGGTGGTGTATAACAATTGCGCCGTGATGGAATTGCGAGCGTCCGACGTGGTGGTGGTTTGCAAGCGCACGGGCCGGGTGCTTTACGAAGGTCCGGCGGGCGACGAGGGGTGAACGCCGACGCCGGGCGCAGAAAGCGCGCGGCGTGAGAGGGCAGAGGCAGCCTGCCCGCGCTCGCTTGATCACGTCTGATTTCGCAAGCTCAGGATGTTTCTTATCATTCATGGAATTATTTTCCATGACGAGGTTGGACATTGGCTGGGCAACCCTCGCAAAAAAGCCACAATTTGCGTTATCTACATACTCCCGCATTTTTTGGTTCAAGCCATTGCGAAAACGCGCGCGGGAAAATGTTTCAAATCAATTCGCCGTGTGCAGCGCGCCGGAAGCGGAGAAGAGGCGCAGGCGCATGGCGTGTCGTCAAAGAAAAAGGCTGGCCTGGAAAAGTAGCACGGTAAAAAGGGCAGTCTCGTCACGGGGCGAATACCAGCAGTAGAAGTAGCCGGCAGGGAAAACTGGCCTCCCTTTAACAAATGGCCGACGAATACCCGCACGAAAAGTAGCACGCTGTAAAATAATCGGGCCACCTTATCCGGCCCTGCGGCCACCTTCTACCCATCGGATGCGGAGAAGGGATGCGTCGGATGGGTTGGGTCGCGCGGAAAGATTTTCCTAAAAGGGCAGTGGTGCGATCTGCGGCGCGCCTGGACCGCTGGCATGGAAAACTGCGCCAGGTGGAAAAAGGGGGGCTGATTCTCGTGCCGTCGGGAAAGTTGGAAGACCGAAAAGAAAGCTATTGACCCGGCAGAACCCATTCGGCGCCGGGAAGATTGGAACAAAAGCGGTTGACGCGGCCCTCTCCCGGCCGACGGGCGATGGAAAACGGTTGTCACGGTCGTCACGATTGTCACAAGGAGAGAAGAAGGATTATGATTATTCTATCTCTCTCAAAAGTGATTTTTCCAGAATCAGCCGGTGACAACCGTGACATTCGTGACAATCGAAGCGGGCGGTTGTCACAGTCGTCACCGATTGTCGCGGGGTCGTCATTGCGGGTGACTGGCGTGGAAATCCGCGGCAGGACGCGGCAATCAGTCCGGTTGTCACGGTTGGCGCGATTGTCACGGGGGCGAGGCCGAAAGTTGCATTTTATACGCGGTTCATTCTGGCACTGGATTCTTAACGGCCCGGTAAATGCGCGTGGTCTTGCCGCCACGCGCCGGGATGATGTCCTGGCCGACCGAGCAGGCCGTCGGCTTCCATCCGCGCCAGCAGCGCCTTGGCAGCGTCGCCACGGGCAATCCTGTTGCGTTGCATGGTGCGAGCCGTGACGTAATCAAAGCGTTGTCCAAGCCGTTGTTCCTCTTTTTCGAGACGACGGCCTTGCTCGCGGTCGGCCAAAAGTTTGAGGATTTCATCCTCGACCTCGGCGGCGGCGGTCTGACGGCGTTTGTAGAGAATGTCGAGCTGGGATGCAGCGAACCACTCCATGACGCGCACAGCATTGGCGGCGGTTTCACCGGCCAGCGGGTGAAGATGCGCTTCGACGCCGTGAAATGCGGCATGGAGCGTCAACGCCACTCGCCAGGCGTTTTCACACCACCGGGCGGCGAAAAGCTTCACGTCGCCAAGTTCGCCCTGCCGATCAACGAGGGAGTGTTGGTAGTGGTCGAGAATTTGCTCGGCTTCTGGCGTGGCGGCGGCAATAAACGGCTTGTCGGTATCGTGGTATGCGGCCAGCAGCGCGCTAATCAATTCTGCCCATTGCGCCCGTGTCGAATCGGAAATGCCCTGTCGGGTGCGGTCGTATTTGACCCAATCGGCGTGAGTATGGCAAAGCAGCAGTCGCGCTAAAAGGCCGCTGGCATTGAGGCTTTCCTCGTCAATCATCGTCGCCAGCAAGTCCGGTTGAACATACCAGCAGAGGGCGATACATGGCCGGTGCAGATTGATCGGATCACCCTTGGCACGATCTGCGCGGTGTGGTTCGCGGGTGTAGCCTTTCAATAGCAGAGATTCATCCGTCGTCTTGCCGGGGTTGTATCGTCCGAGGAGATTTTGGATTGGCTTGCGGGCATCTGAACTGAAACAGAAGATGGTTTCCCGATTGTCCCGAAGCCGCATCGCCAGCGCCTCGATGGTGAAATCGTCGGCGATGATGCTTGGAGCGGTCCTCAATTTGAGTTCGTCCGCGCGGGCGATAGGATACGCCAACTGCGCTTGCAATCGCTGAAGTTCGTCAGCATCCGGGCTGTCGGGCCGCATGGCTCTGGCGATTTTCTTTTCCAGTGCCTTGCGTTCCGCGTCACGCCGGGCGATCTCGGCTTGAATGTCCGGGTGCGTCTTTTCCTTCCAGGTTTCGAGCAATGTCGTTTGATATTCGATCAGCGGGGCGATAATTGGACGGCAAGATTCACTTTTGCCGCTGCCGGATTCGCCGCTCGCCAGCAAAAACAAGTTGGCGGAGGTGGTTCGATCCGGGCCGCTGATGACTTCCAGGCCCGCGCCGATAGCGGCAGACACGACACCAAGGACACAAACAGCGGGCATCGCCAGCGGCACATGCACACAGCGCGAAGTTGCGACGGTCAAACCAGCCATTGCCGGCGGCAGGGCGTCCACGGGGAACGGCGCGGACTCTGGCTCGTCGGATTCTTCGGGCAACTCGATGACAGGTTTTGAAACATTTTTCGGCGGCGCGGCGTGAAGATCGGGAGCGGTTGAAACGGCGACAGGTTGCGCGGCGGCGATGGCGGCTTCGATTTCCGGGCCGGTTGCGCCCGCGCGTGTCCAGTCGTTCGCGTCCTTGTGCGGCAACGGTGTGGCGACCTGAAACGTCTTGCGCCCGGAATTGGCGGCGACGGCGGCAAGCCACTTCGCGCCGGCCTCGTCATTCTGTCCAAACGCACAGACGACGGCATCCGGGGCGCACAGGCCCGCGAGCAAGCGCGCGTTGCCCGCGCCGCGCGTGGCGACGGCGGCGGTGTCGGCCAGCGGTTGAATGTGATGGTGCAAACAGTCCAGCACGGCCAGCAAATCCCATTGTCCCTCGAACGCGAAAACGGTCTTGGCAGTCGAAAGATCGCCAATGATGAACGGGGCGGCGCGTGTGCCGGTGGGATGGTAGCGCCACGAGCCGTCCTGTTTGAGTCGGTAGTGACAGCCGATGACGTTGCGCCCGGCGTCGTGGACAGGAAATGCAATACGTTCACCGTCGAACAGGCCGACGAGATTTTCCGTGTGCAACCACTCGACAAACTTCGGAGCATAACCACGCCACTCCGCGAGCTTGGCGCGGTGTTCCGGCGTCAGCGCGGCAACGCACGATTGCCAATCGAACGGCGGTTGAACGGATGGAGACGGATTGGAACTCGATGGCGGCGCGGGCGGCGGCGGCGGGACATCGGCGAGGCGGATGTAATCGCGGCAGGCGTCGGCATTGTTCAAGCCGCGATGCTTGGCGAGAAAATCAATGGCGTCGCCCTGGCCGCAACCGGCGAAACATTTCCAGCGTTCCTCGCCATCGTCGCCGACATAGAGACTGAAGCTGGCGGCTGAATCGTCGTGGAAAGGACACCGCGCGGATTTTTTGGCGCGGTCGCCGAAGCCGAGTTGCGCCATGAGCGCGGACAGCGGCAGACGTTGCTTGGCCTGGGCGAGCAAGTCTTGGTTCACTGTCCGCCTCCCGGCTGACTCATGGTGGTCTGTGTTTCCATGAAACGAACAAACTCCGATTCACGGCAGAAGATTTTCGCGCCGACCTGGAGCGTGGGCAGGCCGTTCTTGCGCCAGCGCCATGCGGTCGTGCGCGAGATGCCATAGCGCCGGAGGAAAAAATCCAGCGGCATTGGACAATCCTTGGGATCGTAGGCTTGGGTCATACAGTCCCCCCTTCCGAACCGTGAGCGTGAACGGTCAAATGCTCGCGGATGTGTTGAAGGATTTCCCGGCGGGGAAATCGCACCATTTTTGCGGTGAGTTTGACGAAGCTAATCCGCCGCTGGCGCATCATGTTGTCAACGGAGCGAATTGAAACTCCGAGGAGTTGCGCGGCCTCGGCCTTCGTCAACAGTTCCGGCTCGATTTGTGCCGCCGAGCCGGGGGCGGGATTTTCGATTTCTGGCATATTTCCAACGCGGTGCTGCAAGTGCGGTGCGTTGGATGCATGTAGATTGCTTCGCCGGTTACGACCGGCTATCCAACCCGTTCCGCATGGTTGCAGCTTCGCGTTGGTTCGACTATCGGGGGATGACGATGTGGTTGCCAGAAACGCGCCCGAACACGCGGGACATATCCGGGCACTGGATATTGAAAATTTGTTCGGGTGCGAAATGAGGATCGGTATTGTCAGTCCTGTCCCAATTCCTTCCTAACATCCTTCATTGCTCGGCCATAGCGAGTCGCAAATGAGTTTTTACCGTCCGCGTCCTTTTCGAGTGCCGTCCGTGTTTTCTTGAGATACCGCGCGGCTAAAATCATTCTCTCCTTTTTGGTGAGGTCACGTTCCGAGTGGTCAGGGTCGTTGCCAAGTTCCGGCAGCAAACGCATACGCTGCTCCCGCGTGAGATTTCGCATGTGTGGGAAATTCGACCGTTCAAAATTGCGGAATTTTGCCTCGTCCGATGTTTCGCGGCGAATATGTTTGAACACGGTTTTAAGTGCGTGGCGCAGATGTTCCCAACCTTTGCGGCGTTGTTTGGCCCGCATATCAGCGTCGTGAGCCAGGCGCAGCAATGGGTCGCGCAATTCATCACGGAAAATGACGGCGTGAAGGATACGCCACAACGCGCGGGCCTCCTTGTTCGACTGTAATTTATCCAAACCAAGATGACGACGCACCAAGTCGCGGCGCTTGTCGGTGTTGAAATGATTTTCCAAGTCAAATTCCATCCCGGCGGGAATCTGCGGCCAGGTTTCGAGCAAGTTCTGAACGAAGGCTGCCAGTTTTTCCGGGCCGTCCTTGGGTTTGCAGAGCCGACGAACGGCATAGTAAAAAGCACGTTGAAGGCGACGAACGCGAAGTGGAGTGAAAAAAGCCGCTGGTTCATTTGCACGCCGGCTGATTTCGGCTTGGAGCATGGCAGAAAACTCGCGCAATTTCGGCTCCGTCTCCCGGAAGGCTGTTAAAATCGGTGACTCAATCGGCAGCGACTTGATGGCCTTGTCGAATTGTGTAAAACCACGCTGCACCGCGAATAGCTGTGACAATTCCGGCGAAACCCCGCGCGAGATTTCAAAAGAACCAAATTCGCTAATCACAGAACCCAAGACCAGCCGCATATCGGGATCGCGCGGGTATAGCTTGTAGGGCAGATTCGTTCCGGCCTGCTCAAAGATGTGCTTCTCGTTGGCGAAATAATTGCACCACGGCGATGCTTTGAGCAGCGTTGCGTTGTCCGGGCGCTCCTGAAATGTGAGGAATCGCTCCAATTCATTTTCAACTTGCTCGTGGGTAGTGTTGAGGCCGAGCTTCAGGGCTTCCGCATGAACAAGCGCGAGTTGCTCTCGTGACGGGTGTTTTGGCAATTCGTCAACGAGTTTTCCGACGGCCGTTTCCATCGCGCCGTAGGCATCGCCCCAAGTCAAAGAGGCTGGCTTGTGAACAGTTTGCTGACCACCTCGAAGATCAATGACAACACCTGGCAAATTATTGAACGCCGGACTGTAGATGCTATACCACTCGTCAAATAGCCAGCGTGCGAACAAAGGCCAGAGTGTCGAATCGCGGTCAACCCAATCGAATCCACCGAGCGGGAAATCTGGATGTTGTGTCATGATTGCGATTTTACCCGCGCGAGTGGCGAAAACAATCCGCGTGTCGGCGTGATAATTTGCGCCGACGCTAAGCCGATTCTTGGCCGCGCGCATTGATGCGGAAATGTTGGGCGAGGTAGGCGTCCACTTCGGTTTTTGGGAATCGGACGATCTTCGACGTGAGTTTGATGAACGGCAGGCGACGCTGCCGCATGAGATTGTCAATCGTCCGCCGGCTGACGTTTAAGCGCCGGGCCACTTGTGACTTGGTTTCGTAATCCGGCGCGGTGGCGATTTGATTCGGCTCTAGATTCATGGCGGCAATCGTTTTTGGAACACCCTCTCACAAATTTGCCGGGCGAAGATGTATCACATACACCAGATGCATTTACGCGGTGACGCCAAAGGTTCACGCGCCGGAAGCCTAGAGGCAAAATCCCCGCGGCGGCGGGCGGGTCAATTTGGAGCGCAGCAGGGTGAAGGGGCGAGCAAGAGATTGACGCGACCGCCGCCGCCACATAATCGAACCGGCTTCCGCGCGTCATGTCCCCGGACTGGCCGTGGCTTGAACGCGGACGCGGACTGACTGTGGACAATGCGCGGACGCGGACTGATTGCGGACGCGGAAAGTTCGCAGACTGGACACGGACTGATTACGGACTGGACATGGATGCGGCCTGGCCGTGGACCATGCGCGGCTGTGGACTGATTGCGGACCCGGTTGCGGTCGTGGACTGGACAAGACTGCGGACTGACTGCGGGCGGGACTCGGACGCGGACTGGCCACGGACACGGACACGGCGCGGATGCGGACGGCTTTCGGACTGGACACGGACACGGTCGGCTGACCGGATTTTATCGCGGACATTTCGCGGCCAAAGCGCGACCGTTGCGCGGACGCAAAAACCTCATTTTGATGAGGAGTAAGGCGTGTCCTGGGTAAAAATACCGAATGGAGGCGGCATTTCAGTTCCGCTGGATTGTCCATGCGTCGCCAGCTTCGCGACGGATGCCAGCGACTTTAGCATCGCTCAATGCTGTCACTGTGACAGTCGGCAAGGTCGCGGATGACTTGGGCGGCTGGATGGCAAACCATTCTTGCGCCTCGCTTTCGCGGACAAGCTGTCGGTAATGTTTGAACACCATTTGCGGCGAATTGCCCGCTTCAAGGCTGACCTGGCCCACGTCTTTCAACACCGCGAGCCGGTAGCTGATGAAGGAGTGGCGCAGGCCGTTGTGCTTCCATTTCACGCCGGATTTGCCCGCCAGATACAGGAATAGCTGTTTGTCGGCGCGGGACAGATTGATGACCGGGCCGGACGGTTTGGCGTAGCGTTCGAGCCACGCGGCGCAGTTTTCAGAAATCGGCACGGTGCGGCGTGAGGCAGTCTTGGCATTGCCAGCTTTGATCTCAACGAATCGCTCCGTGCCTGTGAGGTGAATTTCTGACCAGTCGAGCCGCATGATTTCGGCAGCGCGCAGGCCACAGAACGCGGCGACGGCGAGATATGGAATCATTTCTTCGCGGGTGCGCCATTTCCCGCGCTCTTTTACCGGCGTCAGGCAGGCGGCGAACAATTTTTGCAGTTCGGCGGGGCTGAACACTTCGATTTCACCGCTGTCCACCGTCGCTGTTTCGACACCGCTCATTTCATCGTGGTCTTTGGGCAGGTAGCCACGCTTGATGGCGAACTTGAACAGGGTGTTGACCAAGCGGCGGATGTTGTTTTGTGTCCGCCCGGCAAGGCTTCGAGACTTGTTTTCGTCACTGCCAATCGTTTTCAAGCCGCGAATGTATTCTTCAATCTGCTTGCCGGTGACGCTGGAAATACGGAGTTGAAAACTGTCGGCGAAAGTTCCGAGGCGCGAAGTCAGGTCTTTGATATAAACGTCGCTCTTGCCAGCACTGGCCTTGGACGCAATCAATTCGTCCACGACTTCGCGGACTGTTTTCGCCGGCAGGCCGATGGGATGGCGCTTTAGGAAAAACTCAATGACTTCGCTCAAGCTGACGTTTTCCGGCAGGCGACGGACGGCAGCGACATAATCGGTGACGGCCAGGTTGAGATCGGCGTCGGGCTTCCAAGCGCGTAGCTTTTGCATGGCGCGAACGTAGTCGGCACGGTCGCCGCCGGTGAGTTTTAGGGCTTCGGTTTCGCCGTTGGCGAGTTTAACGGCGATTAACTCGGCTTCGCGCCGGGCCTTGGCCAGATCGGAAAACTTCCGCCGCACGCGCTTCGTGCCGGCGTAGTAGGCGACGGTGTAGATGGCGCTCTGGTATTTAACGCGCGCCTTTCGCTTCCCGTCCGGCAGGCTGTCGTAAAGAATTGCGCCCGTCTGCGGGTCGCGCTGAGGAATGATGTTGGTGTGGGCGTAAATCGGAATCGAAATACTACCCACCTTGACAACCTCGAAGGGTTGACTGGTCTTGTGACTTTTGGCTTTAGACAGGTCATTTTTCATGCCCACACTGTCCCGTCTTTGTCCCGTCCTGTCAAGCACAATCACAAAACATCAATAAAATATTGTGGAGGCGGCGGGAGTTGAACCCGCGTCCCTGACAAATTTGCCAGCCGCGACTACATGCTTAGTCCGGAGAAGGTTTTCTGCTATGCGATGGCGTCCGAACTCGAATCGCACTGCCTAGTCCGCATGAGATTTTCTCGGCCAACGGCGCGCGGTCTCCGCCGTCAACCATGCCTGCTGTTGCGTCCGTCCACCGTAGCAGGTGTCCCGTGGCGGACGTCGTGGCCTTAGGCCGCGAGGGCTAATTCTTCGTTAGCTGTTTTGTTTGATGCGATGATTAACGAGGCCAACGCATCGTCCTCGGCATGCCGCCTCTGGCGCGTTCCCCAGGTCGAAACCAGTGCGCCCCCATCAATCCGGCGGGAATATACTCCTTCAATTCGGCGGCATGGTCAAATTCCAAAATGAATTTAATAGCGAAAAACCGGCCGCAACGTCGCCCCTTGTGCTGAAGATTTGCCCTCCTCCCCGTGTGATGCGCAAATTGACTTGCCCCGACGCCTGACACCGCGTATTAAGATGACTGCGAGTTGTCGGGCCCACGTGGCGGAATTGGCAGACGCGCTAGATTCAGGTTCTAGTGAGTAACATCATACAGGTTCAAGTCCTGTCGTGGGCACCACTCAAAACTTCAACTCGCCGCGTTTCCATTTTTCCTCCCCGCCTGCCGCTGCGCGGCAAAAAAATCCTTCAACAACGCCCGGCAATCCGCCGTCCGCACGCCGCCGGTAATTTCACAACGATGATTCAACGTCGGGAATTGCAGCAAATTCATCGCGCTGCCGGCGGCGCCGCCCTTGGGGTCGGCCGCGCCAAAAACCACCCGCGCCAGCCGTGTGTGGACGATGGCCCCGGCGCACATCGGGCACGGCTCCTTCGTGACGTAGAGCGTGCAATCCGTCAGCCGCCAGTCGCCGGCGGCTTCCTGGGCCTGCGTGAGCGCAAGCATCTCGGCGTGCGCCGTGGCGTCCTTGAGCAGTTCCACCTGGTTGAAGGCGCGCGCGATGATCTTGCCCTCGCGCACGATGACCGCGCCGATGGGCACCTCGTCCGCCGCCAGGGCGCGCGCCGCCTGCCGCAGCGCCTCGCCCATGAAATAATCGTCGCTGTGCAGGTCAATGATGGGTTCGTCCATAAATCAGTCCCGAGTCCGCAGTTTTCAGTCCACGGTCGAAGCGTGCCCGACTGCGGACGGCAGACTGGCGACTGTGACCTCTTCCAGCGCCCACTCGTTCCGGCCATCGGGATGGCAATGGCAGTGCGCCGCGAAGAAACCGCCGCGAAATTTCCAGAACCAGGGATATATCCGCTCGCGATCCGTCTGCGGAATATGCAACGAGCCAACCTGGTCCCGGCGATAGAATTGGAACCGCCCTTCCGCGTGCGGCGGCGGCAGCGTGGTCAGTTTCTGCTTCACCTCGAACAAAAACATCAACCAGTGCGTGGTGCCTTGAAAGCCATGCTCGCTGACGAGGCCGGCCAGATGCAGATCCGCTGCGGAGATTTTGATGCCCAGTTCCTCCTCCGCCTCGCGACTGGCGCAGGCGTAAGGCGATTCGCCGATGTCCATTTCCAATTTGCCGCCGCACGGGCTCCAGAAGCCGCGGTTCGGCTCCTGCGCGCGTTCGAGCAGCAGGAGTTCGTCCCGCTCGTTGAAGCAGTAAAGCAGCGTGGCGACTTTGTAGGGCAACGGCATTTACGATTTGCGATTTACGCGCGCGGAGATGTTAGAAAATGGCTCGTAAATCGTAAATCGTATATCGTAAATTCTTCCGCGATGAATACGTTCAACATTGCGGCGCTCGCCGGCGACGGCATCGGCCCGGAAGTCATGCGCGAAGCCATCAAGGTCCTGCGCGCCGCGGAAACCAAATTCGGATTCAAGCTCGTCATCACCGAGGCGCCCGTCGGCTGGGCCGGCATTGACGCCGCCGGCAAGGCGTTGCCCGGCGCCACACTCGCGCTTTGCAAACAATCGGACGCGATTTTGTTCGGCTCCGTCGGCCTGCCCGACCGCGACCCGACGATTCCCAAGGAGGAACGCCCCGAACGCGCCGCGCTGCTGCGCATCCGCAAGGAATTCGGCCTGTTTGCCAACCTGCGGCCGGTGCAATTGACGAAGGCACTTGCCCACGCCTGCCCCCTGGCGAAGGAACGCCAGGGCGACGGCATTGACATTCTCGTCGTGCGCGAGCTGACCGGCGGCCTGTATTTCGGCCAGCCGAAAAAGACCGAGGACATTGGCGGCGGCAACCTCCGCGCCATTGACACCATGGTCTATACCACGCCGGAAATCGAACGCATCGCTCACGTCGCATTCAAGGCCGCGCAACTCCGCCGCAAGAAATTGACGAGTATTGACAAGGCGAACGTGCTCGAAAACGGCGTTCTCTGGCGCGAAGTCGTCGCTCGTGTCGGCAAGAATTATCCCGACGTGACGCTCGAACACATGTTCGTGGACAACGGCGCGATGCAACTCATGCTCCGCCCGACGCAGTTCGACGTGATGCTCTGCGAAAATATGTTCGGCGACATCTTGAGCGACGAGGCGGCGGCGCTGGCCGGTTCGCTCGGCATGCTGCCCAGCGCCAGCCTTGGCGCGACGAGCGGCGAGAAGACGTTCGGTTTCTACGAACCGGCCGGCGGCACCGCGCCGGACATTGCCGGCAAGAATCTGGCGAATCCCATCGCGCAGGTCCTGTCGGCGGCGCTGATGTTGCGGCACAGTTTCGGCTTGAACGACGCGGCGGCGGCGATCGAAAACGCGGTGAAGCAGGCCATCGCCGCCGGTCACCGCACCAGCGACATCTTCAACCCGCTCGAAGCCGGCGCACGCAAAATCGGCACGCGCGAATTGGGCGACCTCATTGCGGCGGCGGTTTGAAGCCCGCGGGTTATCCCGCAGATTACGCGAAAGACGCGGATCGCGACGGGCTGGTGCCGCCGGGTCATCCGACTGCCCGTAAACCGCGAATTTCAAACGGACGGCGGACGATTCATCTGACGCAAAATTTGGGCCGCGAAACGGGCTTTTAACCCGAATAATCTTTGCTTTCAACGGTGCTTTGTTAATTTTCTTTTATCTGAATCAATGCAACAGGCCGTGTCTGTTCGTGGTTAATTAATTGAAATGAGCAGGGGGGTTTTACTGGTCAACCTCGGTTCGCCGGATTCGCCATCGGTCCCGGACGTGCGGCGGTATTTGAACGAGTTCCTCATGGACGGCCGCGTGATTGACGTGGCGTGGCCCCTGCGCCGGGTTGTCGTCGGCATGATTCTCATCAACCGGCCCAGGGAATCCGCGCACGCCTATCAAAGCGTCTGGACGCCGGAAGGCTCGCCGCTCATCGTCATCAGCCGCAACGTGCAAAAGAAATTGCAGGAACGCCTGGCCCTGCCGGTGGAACTGGCGATGCGCTACCAGAATCCTTCCATCGAATCCGCCGTGAATAGCCTGGCGGCGCGAGGCGTGGACGAGGTGCGGTTAATTCCGCTTTTCCCGCATTACGCGATGTCGAGCTACGAGACCGCCGTCGTGCGGGTGAAGGAGGTTGCGCGCCGGCTCGCGCCGCAGATGAAAATCACCGTTCAGCCGCCCTATGGCGCCGCGCCGGACTTCATCGCGGCGATGGTGGCGAACGCGGGGGAATTTCTGCGGCAGAGCCACGACCATTTGCTGTTCAGTTTCCACGGCGTGCCGGAGCGGCACCTGAAAAAATCAGATCCGACCCGCGCGCATTGTCTGACAGTCAAGGATTGCTGCAACGTCGCCAGCGAGGCACACCAGTTTTGTTACCGGCACCAGTGCTTTCGCACGGCGGAGGAATTTGTGAAGGCGGCGAACATCCCCGCGGGCAAATGGTCCGTCTCCTTCCAGTCGCGTCTGGGCCGGGATCCGTGGCTGAAACCCTACACGGATTTTGAACTGGAACGTTTCGCGAAGGCCGGCGTAAAAAAAATCCTCGTCATGTCGCCGGCGTTTGTCGCCGATTGCCTGGAAACCATCGAGGAACTGGGCATCCGCGGGAAGGAAACCTTTCTGGCGGCGGGCGGGGAAAGTTTCCGGCTGGTTCCGTGCCTGAACGAGCATCCGCGCTGGATTGCCGCGCTGGAAAAAATGGCCGCTGGTGTTTGAAAACCGGCCGCGCCTTATTTTCGAGTCACGTCCGAACCTGACGGGTTCCGGAAACGCAGCTTGACCGTGTCCGCCAACGTGGCGAAGAAGCCCTTTTTCTTTTTCGCCGGCCCGGTGACGGCAATCGGCTCGCACTTGTGGCTGCAAATCGTGCACAGGAACAGCGCCTGTCCGCCCTTGACGCGCATGATATGGACGCAGCGGTCACACATCACCTCACGGCAATAGGTGCAACGATAGGTGCCGCGCTCCTCGGGATGGCGCGGGCACAGAATCGCGCCGTCCGGCAGCACCACCGGCGGCTTGGGACGCGGACGCTCATACTGCGGGATGGCAACGCGGGCATCGGTGTTTTCGACAAAAAGCTCAACGTCGCCCAGATGCACCGTCTGGCCGGGATCCAGCCAGACTTCCATGACGGGTTTGCCGTTGACGAACGTGCCGTTCGTGGATTGGCAGTCGCGGAGATAGACGCCGTCGTTCGTCAGCGACAGTTCGCAATGCCGGGACGAAATCGTGGGATGATCAATGCAAAACTCGCAATTGGGATCACGGCCAACGTGATTGACGCCGAGACGCAACTCGAGCGTCCGGTTTTCCATGCCCGCTGTTTTAATCAGCAATCTGGCCATAAACTGCGAACTTCCCGACAAAGCAGAATTTATACCCGGTCCAACCGATGTCGAGGGGAAAATGAACCAACGCGCCGAAGTGGTTACCGCAGCGGGTTTCGTGCAAAGGCATATTCCTCAACGATTTTTCCGCGGACCAAATGTTCCTGGATGATGCGCTCCAGCACTTCCGGCGTGCAGCCGTGATACCACACGCCTTCGGGATAAACGACGGCAACCGGCCCGTGCGCGCAGACGCGGAGGCAATTCGCCTTTGTGCGATAAACCAGCGGTTCCGGCCCGGCGAGGTTCAATTCCTTCAAGCGCCGCTTCAAAAATTCCCACGACGCCAGACCCTGCTCCTGGGCACAACATTTTGGCTCCGTCTGGTCGGCACAGAGAAAAATGTGGCGGCGGAATTTCTCAACGCCGAGCGCTTCCACCGCGGTTTGCAGGTCGTTGCTCATAATCGTCCTCGTCCTCGTCCTCGATTCGTTCGATTACGAGAACGAGGACGAGAAGGATTCAATTTCATCGCGCAAACGTCAACCCCGCCGCGCCGGCCACGGCGATGCAGCCGCCGGCCATTTCGCGCGAGGAAATCCGTTCGCCCTCAAAAATCCGCGCCAGCGGCAGCATGACGATGGGTGTCATGGCGATGATGGCGGTGACGACGCCAGTGGGCGTGTATTCCAGCGCCCACTGCATGCAGCTCACGCCGATGGTCTGGCCGGCGAGGCTGTTGGCCAGCACCCACGGCCAGAGTTGCAATTTCTCGCGCGGGGAAAAGGAATCCACCATCTGCGTGTCATCGCCGCGCCGCCGGGCGTGCCGCCATTTCACCATCGCGAAAACGAGTCCGAGCGCCACCGCGCCGCCGATGACGCGCTGGTAGCCGGTGGTGCCGGGATCGGGATGTTCGCCCGCCGCGTGCGCGACGAGATAGGCCTTGCGGCTCAACACCGCGCCCAGCGCGCCGCCCAGCGCGGCAATGGCGCTGGCCAGCACGCCGGGCCACAACCGGCGCGGTTCAATTTTCAGATGATCACCGGGCGAGAACGCGACGCCCACGCCAGCCAGAATCACGGCGATGCACAGCATTTCCGCCACATTCAGCCCGTTGCCAAGCCAGAGCCATTCCACCAACGCGGCCACGGGCGCGGTGAGGCATTGCGTGAGCAGAACCGTCGGGCGGCTGCCGAGCCGCGGCAAGGCCTGAAAATACGCGGTGTCACCGAGGCCGATGCCGGCCAGACCGCTCAAAATGAAGATCCAGAAAGCCGCGCCGGCGGTGCCGGTCCCGAACAGGTTGGCCCAAACCGCCAGATAAAACAAACGCGCCGACGATGCGCCAGAAATTGGCCTCGACGCCGCCCAGTCGCGTGGCGGTGCGATGCCCGCACAGCGCGGAAACGGAGAACAGCAGCGTGGTGAGCAGCGCGGCAAACATCAAGTAGGCGCGCTGACGGTTTCGACGCGCGTGACGAGCCAGTCGCCGTCAATTTTCTGGAAGGTGAACTTCACCTCCTGCACGTTAAAATCCTTCTCGCCGGCGGCCTGGACTTTCACGGCGACATCGGCGACGGCGGATTGTTTGTCCGGCGCCACCTTGACGCTCACATCCGGAAACTCCACCTTCAAGCCGCTCCAGCGTGTGCGCGCGCCGGCAGCGGCCTGCGTGATTTCCGTTCGCCCGACAAATCCCTGCCGCCCAAATTCCGGCACATTGACGTTGATCTCGACGTTGGTGCTGAAGCGGCTGGCGAGATTTTCCGAGCGCGCGGCGATGACGAGCGGGTTTTCGCCGGAATTGAATGAGACTTCCGCAGCGATTTGCGCGAGCCGTTTGTGGATGATTTTCTCCGGGCTGGGAAACAACACGGTCCAAAGCGAGACGCCCGCCGCGATGAACGCCGCCAGAAGGAGCAGGCGGAAGCCGGTTTTCATAACCGCGCTTTCCCCACGATGAGGTTCCGGCTGCGGACGCCAAACGTATGGTCTTGCCACGGCATGGACCGGTTGTCGCCGACGACGAAGTATTCATTGGGGCCGAGCGCGACCGGCGGACGGTTCCAGTCGCAGCCGAATTTTTCATAAGGCTCGTCGAGGATTTTGCCGTTTATGAAAACGCGGCCTTTTTTGAACGCCACGGTTTCGCCGGGCAACCCGATGATACGCTTCAACAGCATCACATTCGGCGGCTCCAACCGGCTGATGGGGCCGTCCGGCAGCACGAAGCGGATGGCCACGACATCGCCGCGCTGCGGATCGTGACCGAGATAGGCCAGCCGGTTGACCCAATAAACGGCCCTGTCCGGACAGGTCGGCAACATGCTGATGCCATCCACGCGAACGTGGACCAGTGACAATTTGAAACCCACCACGCAAATCACCGGCCACACGAGCAGGCGCAAAGCCGTCATTTTCGGGTTGCGTCCGAAAACCAAATTGAGCAACCACGAACGGGGCTTTGAATTGTTTGCGGGGGTTTGAATAGGATTGAAGGTGGGATCAACCGGCCCGATGAAGCTGGCTACAATTTCTCATAATACTCGTCGGTGGCGACGGCCCCGGCAGCGTCCTCCTCAACCGCCACGCCGCCGGCCAGGAGGTTTTGGGAAACATCGGTTTCCGTCGTCGGCGCAGCCCATTTTTGTTTGGCTACCGGCTTGATGCGAAAATGGCCCTGCGAGTCGCTCTCCAGGATGCCGCGCTCTTCCATCCGCAGCAGGATTGGCTTGGCCCAATTGGGGTCTTCGTGAAATCTCCTCTTGTTCCCGGCCCGACGGGCGATCTCCCGGGCGTTGATGAAATTGCCGCCCCAAGCTTTCAGGAACTGAAAAATTTCACGCTCTTCCGTGTCCATGCCTAAACCTTCGCAAAACCGCCCGAGGCCGTCGAGCAATTTGAAGAAACGGCCTCAAGGCAGTTTCGCCGCGATGAACCGCTCCAGTTTCTGCGCGTCGGCGTTGAACAACCGGATGCCCTCGGCGGTCTTTTCCACCGCCATCGCGTTCTCGTTGAATCAGCCAGCGGAACTTCGCCTCGTCCAGCGACAGCTTTTCGATTTTGCTGTCGCGCGCCATTTCGGGGCTCAATTTCCGCGCGACCGGCGCGGTGCCGGCCTGCAATTCGCCGAGCAACTGCGGGCTGATGGTCAGCAAATCGCATCCGGCCAGTTCCAGGATTTCCCCGGCGTTGCGGAAGCTCGCGCCCATCACTTCCGTCGCGTAGCCGAATTTTTTGTAGTAGGCGTAAATTTCCTTCACCGACAAAACGCCCGGGTCTTCGGCGGGCGCAAAATCCCGTTCCGTCGCTTTTCTTATGCCAGTCCATGATCCGCCCGACGAACGGCGAAATCAACCGCACCTTCGCCTCGGCGCACGCGACGGCCTGCGCAAACGAGAAGAGCAGCGTCAGATTGCAGTGGATGCCTTCGCGCTCCAGAATTTCCGCCGCGCTTGATGCCTTCCCACGTCGAGGCGATTTTGATGAGGATGCGTTCGCGCCCGATGCCGTTCTGTTTGTAAAGCGTGATGAATTTGTTTGCCTTGGCGACCAGCGCGGCGGTGTCAAACGAAAGGTTTGCATCCGTCTCGGTCGAGACCCGGCCCGGCACAATCTTCAAAATTTCCAGGCCGAACCGGACCAGCAAGTCGTCCACGATGCGGTGGGGCAATTCCGCGGCGCTCGCGCCGGATTGTTTCACGTCGGCGATGGATTTGTCCATCAGCCACGGTATTCCGGCATTTGCGCCGCCTTCAAAATCAGCGACGGGTTGGTGGTGGCGTCGCGCGGCGCGTATTGCTTGATGGCGTCGAAATCGCCGGTGTCGGCGACGACCACGGTGAATTGTTTCAACTGGTCAAGCTGGCTCATTTTGACGGCGGCCGGTGCCGCCGATGTTTCTGTGGCAATGCTCATAACGTTCGTGTATTTCCTTTAGGCTCTTCCAAAATACTCCGGCCCCGCATAATGGCAAACTTTTTGACACCGGATGCGCACCGGATAAAATCCCGTCAACCTTTCACCATGGCGACACATTATCTGGCCTGCGACCTCGGCGCCGACAGCGGCCGCCTCATGCTCGGAACGCTCGACGGCGGCAAAATCGCCGTGGAAGAACTTCACCGTTTTTCCAACGGCCCGGTCAAGACCGGCGGCGCGCTCCACTGGAACATTGACGGCCTGTTCGCCGAATTGAAGATTGGCCTCCAGAGGGCCGCCGCGCGCAAGCTGCCCATCGCCAGCATCAGCAGCGATTCCTGGGGCGTGGACTACGTGCTGCTCGACGACCGCGGCCTCGTCATGCCGCCGGCCTGGTGCTACCGAGACGCGCGGACCGCTGCCGGCGTCGAAAATGTTCGCGCCCAGGTGGACTGGCCGGCGACCTACGCCGAGACCGGCATCCAGTTCATGGCGATCAACACGATTTACCAACTCGCCACCGAACCGCCCGAACGCCTAGCCCGCGCCAGGCAGCTTCTCCTCATCGGCGACGCTTTCAATTATTTCTGCTCCGGCGTCGCCCGAAATGAAGTTTCCCTCGCCAGCACCACGCAACTTTACAATCCGCAGACCAGGACGTGGTCCAAGAAACTGCTCGATGCCCTCAAGCTGCGCGAGGATCTGTTCGCGCCGATCTGCCCGTCGGGCACACGGCTCGGCCCGCTGAAAAAAAGTCTCGCCGCCGAATCCAGCCTCCCGCAAATCGAGGTCATTGCCAGTTGCTCGCACGACACCGGCGCGGCAGTCGCCGCCGTGCCTGCCAGCGGCGGGAACTGGGCCTACTTGAGTTCCGGCACCTGGTCGCTTGTCGGCGTCGAATGGCCCCGACCCGTCATCAACGACCAGGCGCGCTCACTCACGTTCACGAATGAAATCGGCCACGGCAATTCCGTGCGGTTGCTCAAGAACATTGTCGGCCTTTGGATTGTCCAGGAATGCCGGCGGCATTGGGCGAAAGAGGGCAGGAATCACGATTTCGCCGCGCTCGAGAGACTCGCCGCCGATGCGCCGCCATTTGTCTCGCTCTTTAACCCCGACGACCCACGGTTCTTGAGTCTGGACGATATGCCGGGGAAGATCGCCGGGTTTTGCGCAGAAACCCACCAGCCCGTGCCGGCGAACGTTGGCGCCTGCATGCGCTGCATTTACGAAAGCCTCGCGCTCTTCTATCGCGTCACCGTGCGCCGGCTCGAGCGGCTTCTCGGCAAACAAATCGAGCGGCTGCACATCGTCGGCGGGGGCAGCAAGGACATGACGTTGAATCAATTTACCGCCAACGCGCTGAACATTCCCGTCATCGTCGGCCCCGCCGAATGCGCGGCGCTCGGCAACATCCTGGTGCAGGCCATCGCGCTGGGCCATCTGCCGTCGCTGGCCGCCGCGCGCGAAGTCGTCCGCAATTCCTTCGAGTTGAAGACCGTCACGCCGCAGAACCCGGCGCAATGGGACGCCGCCGCCACCCGGTTCGAAAAATTGTTGAGCTGAAATTTGTGCCGATCGGGTCCGGCTTGATTTTCCCCGGAACTGGCTGGCATCGGTGCCGCGCCCGCGAGGCTTTACCAGAGCCGGAGTTGATTCCGCGCCTTTCTCCAGCCGCCCGGCAAACCAACCGAGAACTCCAACCGGACAACCGCGTAGTCCATTCGCCAAACAGCGTGCTCCAATCGGACAATGGCGACCTCAAATAAAACAAATGCGAAATCCAATAAGAATGTTGCAAACTCCAATTTGATTATTGAGAAATCAATTTGTCAAAACGCGAAGTCCAACCAATCAACAGTATGTTCCATCCAGACAACGACGAAGCCAAATCATTTAACAGCGAAATCCATTTATTGGAGCGCCATTTCCATCTTGCAATAAATTATCCCATAAAATACGTTGTTTCAATGAATCCGACATCAGGAACGCCAAAAACTCCCATTGTCACCCCGTTGCCCGATCTGACCCTGCTGGCCAGCGCATTGAGCCATACGACCCGCTGGAAAATGCTCAAGGAATTGAGCTGCGGCGAAGCGCGGACGATTGACGAAATGGCGAAGGTGGGAGGATGCAGCTACGACAACGCCGCCAAGCACCTCTTCATGCTGCGCCGGGCGGGGCTGGTGGTGCAGGGACGCGGCCGGCTTTACCAGATTCCCAGGCAATACCTGCCGGCACCCGGCGAAGCCGTAGTGGATTATGGCCACTGCCTGCTGCGGCTGGATGCCGCGGGATAAATTATTTCGGTTTGGCGTGCCTCGCCAAATAAAGAATTCCGAATCCGCTTACAAAACAGGCCGAGACATCGCCGTAGAATGGAAATGGCCCGATGCCCAGCCGCAGGCCGGAGACCAGCAGGATGACGCCTTCCACAATCAGCAGCCAGCCGAACCACGGGATGGCCACGGCGAACTTGCGCGGCCAAAGTGCCAGCATCAGATAGATACCAGACGCCGACCAGCGTGAACGCGCCGCAAACCATGCGCAGCCAGTAATCCAGCATCGGGTCGTAAGTAATGGGTTTGGCGCCCATGCCCTGCGCGATGGAGTTGATTTGCGGCCAAGTGGCGAATACGCCGACGATGCATACGACCCAGCCGAGGGCGGTGAAACCCAGAATTAGTCTTAACAGGCGGAGTTGCATAATCGGTAAATATTCAAAGTCCGCCGCTTCTCAGTATAATGGCTCAGAAAGCAGTTCTGACTTCCTGACGACATGTTGCAAACCATGGCGCTCAGTCACAATGTAGACCAGCTCCCCCACAAAATCAGGTGCAGCAGGGCTTATGACAATTGATGTGATGAGTTCTTTCAAATCAACTTTGGCTGAAATTCCCAGAGGCTGTTGAACTCTCTGTTTTTCAATGAACGCATCGTCAAGGGCGAATTTCCCTCCTTCAACGATGAGATCCTTTATGATGATACCGCGAACTTCCTTTTCATGCTCAAAGCCTTTTCTTTTTAAGTGCCCTGGGCGTATTACGACGCTGGGTGAACGGTCGTTCCTCATGTCATGTGTTTCGAAATCGACATACTCCACTTCACCAAGAATTCCGCTGCTATACGGCGTCAGATCTACTGCTTTTTGAATTCGTTCCATGTTTGATACGATGGCGATTCCACTTCCAGCGGCTGCATAAAGTTGCCATTGAGCATCCGATTCATACTCTGAAGCGTGCCAGCATGTGGCAAACTGGCGAAACCAAAGTGACTTAAGTATTAAAGGTTCGTATTCCTTGAGGCTGAAATAGGGTTCAATTTTGCCTCCGTCTCGTATTCGCGCGTAGAAGTTAGTTACTGCGCCTTCAAATGGGTCGCGAAATTGGTCAAGTCTCGAGTGATAAAGCTTGGATGTCTCCAACAACCAACTGAATTTTTCAAAATTCATGTAGCGCCAAAGCGGAGTTTGGCGGTTGATGAAATTAGAACTGCCTTTGAATAGTTGGTAGACGTAGGGCTTTCGAATCACTTGGAAACCTTCTTTTGATATCCTATCTCGGCCGTTTAACGACGACTTCAATCTCCGCCTTGTTCTTGGCAATCATGTTCGCGGGCAGGATGCCGCGCCAGTTGACGCCGGGATAAATGATCGCGCCGCGCCCGAGAATGCTGCCGGGGTTCAGCACGGCGTTGCAGCCCGCTTCCGCGCCGTCGCCCAGCAGCGCGCCGAACTTGCGCAGGCCGGTGTCGAACGGCGCGCCGTCCATCTCCACCGTCACGTTGCCGGGCAGCGATTTGAGGTTGGAGCAAACGACGCCCGCGCCGAGGTGCGTCTTGTGGCCGAGAATCGAGTCGCCGACGTAATTGTAATGCGGCGCCTGGGCGCCATTAAACAGCAGCGCGTTTTTCAGCTCGGACGAATTGCCGACCACGCACCCGTCGCCGATGACGACGTTCTCGCGGATGTAGGCATTGTGCCGGATCTGGCAGTTCCTCCCAATGATGGCCGGACCTTTGATCATCACGCCGTCCTGGACCACCGTCCCTTCACCGATGAAAACCTTTTCGCCAATCCAAGCCCGGCCCTCGCAGGTGTTCCGCAATTCCGGTTTCAGATTGGCGGCAATGTAGTTCTTAATTTTCTTGAGCGCGTCCCAGGCAAATTGGCAGTCGGCGAAAATCGCGGCGTGCTCTGTTTGGGCGAGGTCAAACAAGTCGGCTGGCTTGAACATGGCGGCAAGTTAGGGGAAATAGCCACGGCGGCAAAGCGAAATGAAATCTGTGAAACGTGGCATGTGACATGTGACAAGTGCGGCCACGCAGCGCAGGCGGGTAGATTTCCGGTCACCGGCAACTTGTCACTCGTCACCTCGGTGTGTTGCGCTTGCCATTCGTGCTGGCGGAGGTATTTTCGCCGGGAGCCGGTCCTGCCCCCATAGCTCAAATGGATAGAGCAGCGGTTTCCTAAGTCACGAAAGACGTTTTCAGAAATCATCACATGTCGTAAAGCATTGATTCCATTGATGTTGTTTCATCACGGCTCATCGGACAAAATCCAAAATTAGCGTAAAATTCGGCAAGTAGTATACAAAAGCAGTAGCAAAAAATTTGTTGGAAATTCTTCCGGCAAAGAGCAGCGGTTGAAAACCCGGCTGTGCTTCGCGGGACGAGCTTTTTGATACTGGCGCAGTATCCAACAGCAAAATGGCCACCAACATTCCGCCCCCCAAAACCCCCGTTCGCGTTCACGTGTTTGTCATCCGGCTTGCTGATTTGAAGGCCAAGCTGGATGCCAACCACGAGAACACTCACCCCATCAATGACTGGTCGTGTCGAATTTGCAACCAGCACCGCGCCCATGTCACCCCTCGCGGAACTGGTTTCAAACCCGACACCACCAGGACAAATCTCGCGCGACCGGGCATCACTGGTTTGTCGGCAACGTGGCCGCGAATAACAGTTGCCAAATTTCGATAATCATGGAAATTGGTTTCGTTTGAGTGCAAATTGAAACCATGAGCGCAAAAGAAATTCTCCTGGACGTGGCGGAAAAACTGCCGCCCGACGCCACGCTGGTTGACGCCATTTACGAATTGGAATTCCGCCAAGCCGTGGAGGAAGGGTTGGCATCGCTGGATCGCGGCGAGCGCATTCCCTTGGAAGAAGCCCGCCAACGCATCCCGCAATGGATTTCAAAGTATTCCTCTCCGACGACGCGCTGAGTGATTTGGAGCGCATCGTCGCCTACATCGCGCCCCACAATCCCGTTGCCGCCGAACGCATGGGCAATCAATTGCTTGATGCCGCGTTGTCCTTGCACTCATTGCCGGAACGCGGGCGTGTCGTGCCGGAATTCCGGCGACCGGAATTGCGTGAAATCGTCTTGCGCTCCTATCGCATCATTTATCGGATGAACAACACCGATCAAAGTTTGGAAATCGTCCGCTTCTGGCATGCGCGCGCGCGGCTTTCCTCACATCCCAGCCAAATTCTGATTTCCCCCGGCGCACAGACTTTCGGGCTGACTGTCGCCGACTCGGTCACACCAAAAGACTGTGCGCCGCCCGGGGCGCCTGACTCCGGCGATTTCCGGCCTGCTTCATTGCGCTCCGTTGCGCGGTCAACCACGACTTGCACCCGTGTTGATCCGCTTCACTGCCGCTCCGTTCCGCAGCCGTAATTCGCCGGAGACAGGCCGCGGCTCTGCGCCAACAAATCGCCAGTGCGGCTCGCACCGCCAAAGGTCGCGACCTCTGGACACCCACTTTCAAAAATCAGCGGGCCAACGAACCTCACGACCGCATTTTTGCCGCTGAAAATTATTTTTGGGTTGGACTGCATTTGTCCCACCCTGTTTGTTAAGATTTTCGCAGCAACGAAAAATTGTGAACAACTTTGGCTTGTCGCCGGGATGCCGGCGATTTACCAAGGGACGGTCAATTTCAGGTTGAAGGGCAACGTGTGAAATACTACGCGCACACTGCGGAAGGTGAAGACGGGACACCACTACCAGAAAGTTCTGGCCAATGGCAGCCGCTGGCCGCGCATTTGTCCAACGTCGCCGAACTCGCCGGGCAATTTGCCGCCCTATTTAATCGAGCCAATGAAGCCAAGTTGGCCGGATTTCTGCATGATTTATGAAGCCCTATCCCAACTCCACTTCGACGACTCGACGAAGCTTCGGCAGACGCACTCAAGCCAGCCGTTGAGAGGCTGCTCGCGCTGGGAAAGAACAAAAATTCCAGCGCCGCAGAAATCAAGGAGTCCGTTCATGCTTTGTTCACACTTTCCAAGGCGCAGACTTTCGGCCCGAGCCAAGAGAAGCAGTTTCAACGATCATGTTCCGAACTGGTTTCAGAACTCGCCGAGTTGTTGCCCCGTGACCTGGCCGGTTTGAAGAACTTCACGACACTGGTGGAAACGCTCGTAAAATCGAAACTCACGTTGCCATCCTTCGCCGAGTCGCTGGCAGGTTTGATGGTGGATAAGAACGCGGAGTTTGACTGTAGGCAATTGCTGCTGTTTCAAGAAGTTCTATTCGGGACACTCGATTGGAAAAAGCGCACGCCAGAGATTGCATCGGGTGACTACTGGAAAGAGAAGGTGAAGCAGGACAAGAACGCCAACCAACCCGTCTATCTCGACTTGGCATCGCCAGACACGACTTTTTGCAGAGTTGCCCATTCGGCGACGAGCACGCTGATCAACGAAGCCCTTCTCCAGGCGCAATCCAATATCTCTATTGGCGAACCGCAGCAAAGCGCAATGATGGAGGATGCTTTTGGTGAACCCAAGACAACCTGACCCGATTTATGAGCACACAAAAATACGAAAACAATGTTCCCCGCATCACCGGACTCCTGATTTTGGAAGTCCGCAAATCCAACCCAAATGGCGACCCAGAGCGCGAAAGTTCCCCACGCCAACGCCCGGACGGCAAAGGCGAAATTTCGCCTGTCTCCGTGAAACGCAAGCTCCGCGACCTCGTTCTTGAAAAGGAAGGCGTGGTCTGGAGTGAAATCAAGGCATCGCTCGATTTGGCTGACGACCGTTTCCAAATCTTGGAGAGCCGTGGGCGCAACCGCGAAGAAATCAAAAAGAAAATGGAGCCGAAAGATGGCAAGATCGGCCAGGGCTTCATTGATGCCTACTGGGATGGGCGGCTCTTCGGCAACACGTTCCTTGAGGAAGGCGGAGCGGACACGATTCGCGCTGGTGTCGCCCATTTCGGCGTTGGTGTTTCCATCGCTCCAATTGACATCGAATTTTCGACTTGGACCAGCAAGTCCGGCGTCGAAGCCGGAAAAGACCGTGGCATGGCTCCGATGGCCTTTCGCGTTGTGAAGCACGGCTTGTATGCCGTCCCGTTCTTCGTCAATCCGAACCAAGCGCATAAAACCGGATGCACGAAACAGGATGTGGATTTGATGCTGCACCTACTCAAACATTCTTACACCAGCACCCGCTCGGTTGTTCGTTCGATGGTTGAAGTCGTCCACGCCCATACGCTCACCCACAAGAGCCGCGCCGGTTCGGTTTCTGATTTCGCGTTCCTTGACGCGCTCACACCGAAGAAACTAGAAAAGCCGTCCGAATCGTTGGCGGATTACGGCGCGCTTCCAACGTGGGAGAATATCAAAGACCAGCCCATCCGCCCCGACACCAAGGTGACGTTTGCGCAATGCGGTGAATACCACGATTACGCCTTGTGAGCGAATCCGCGACCACGCTTGAACCGCTGGCCCACAGCGCCCGCGATGGCGCACCGGAACAGTCGTATCGTGACCATGCGGGTAATGTCTTCCGTGATGCGACCGGGTTTGCCCGGGCAGCGGCAGCGTTGTCGCCCAAATGGTGCGGTTCATTTGTGGCGGCGGTCGAGCGGGCGGCGGCGTATCACGACCTCGGCAAATTGGATGAGTTGTTTCAGGAAGTTCTGCGCCACAACCGGAAGAACAAACACGGGTTCAATCACGTCGAAGCGGGCACGGCGCATTTGCTGCGTCTGAAACAATTCGAGGCGGCTTTGCGCGCAGCGGAGCGATTGGCTCGGTTGGATGAATACGTGGCTGGATTGTCCGCGAAGAATCCATCAGTTAATGACCGAGAACAGCAGCGGTTGAAGTTGCGGCAGGAGGTTTATCGCGCGTGCCGGGAGCGGAAAGTCAAACCTAACGAGCGCATCCTTGCTTGCGATATCCGAACGCTGGCCGCGGGCTTGGCACCATGTGTCCACGGATTGGGAGGATGGGAAACTGAACTGGCAGTGGGATCGGCAGGCCTTACGGATGGCGCAGCACCGGGATGGAGCGTATTTGCTGCGGACCAATTTGAGCGATCACCGCCCGGAAGCCTTGTGGCGGATGTATGTGCAACTGACGGAGGTCGAGGCCGTGTTTCGGGCACTGAAGAGCGAGCTGGCCATTCGGCCGATCTGGCATTGGGTGGGGCCGCGCGTCGAAGCGCACGTGATGGTGGCATTTCTGGGCTACTGCCTGTGGGTTTGCTTGAAACATGGGATTATCCACTTGACAAACCAATAATGGCGGGTTAGGTTGGCGGCATGAAAACGAAATCGCCGCTGAAAGATTTAACGCCCATTCAAATCATAGACCGCTTCCCCGATGACGAGACGGCGCGGAAACACCTTGAAGCCGTGCTTTGGAAAGACGGCCCGGTTTGTCCGCATTGCAAAAACCACAAGGAAAAGCCGATTTACAAACTCGAACCGCGCGCCGACAGCAAAAAGGCAGTCCGCGCTGGCGTCTATAAATGCGGCGCGTGCCTGAAACAATTCTCGGTGATGGTCGGCACGATATTCGAGGACAGCCATATCCCGTTGCGGAAATGGCTCATTGCTTGGTATCTGCTTTGCAGTTCCAAAAAGGGGATTAGCTCGCTCCAACTGAAGCGCATTCTGGAAATCGGCAGCTATGGCACGGCTCTCTTTATGTCGCACAGAATCCGCCATGCGTTGCGGGAAACCGGATACACCGAAAAACTATCCGGCACAATCGAGGCCGACGAAACCCTGATTGGCGGCGCGACCAGTGGCAAGGGGTCACGATTTCTTGGAAACAAAATTCCGGTGATAGCAATGGTTCAACGCGGTGGCACGGTGCGCAGTAAAATCATGCCGACGGTCAACGGCGCAAACCTGAAACAAGCCATCCGCGAAAACGTGCAAATCGGCTCCAATCTCCACACCGACCAGCATCCCGGCTACACCGGCTTGAAATTTGAATATGAACACAAATCAGTCAAGCACATGGCCGGAGAATACAGCCGCCATGAAGGGGAAAACGTAGTAACGACGGCCCATGTCGAGGGGTTCTTCAGCTTGTTAAAAAGAGGCGTAATGGGGACTTTCCATCACATTAGCGCACAGCATTTGCCGCTGTATCTGGCCGAGTTTGAACACCGCCACAACTGCCGTAAAATCAGCGACGGCGAGCGCACAGATTTTGGTTTGACCAAGGCCGTTGGAAAGCGTTTGATTTACAAAACGGCATGAATTTATGGCAATATCGAAACGTTTAAGAGCCATTTGGGAGGCAGAGGCAAAGGCAGCAGAAGAACGCCTGCCAAAAGAGCCGCCCGCGCCATTGCCGCCGTGGAGGGAGGACGAGTTAAAAAAGTTTGACCGGATGGACGAGATTTTGAATCAGGCCACTTATGACATGTCACAAGACATAGATTTGGTGTTTGAATTATTGGGATACGGACACCTTTTAGAATACAGCCTGCGGATGGCAGATTTAAGCATCAAAGCAAAGCGTTATAGAAAATTAACCCAATATGCCGCCAAAGAGAAATTGTGGGAGAAAATTCACGGCATTCTCTACGGTTTGAAAACCGAGGTTGCTTTAGCTAGGAACAGCAGGGATCGCGGGGGAACCAAAGTCCAATAAAGAACGGGGGTTTTCCACCTTGAAACAAACTCTCTGCGACCGTCATATATCCCGACGCTCCATGCGAAAACCTCGTCATGGAATAAAAGCAGTTCGGCATCTTTCGGGGGAATTTGTTTGCTGGCATCATAAATCCGCCCTAGTTTTGGTTTGACTGACATTCGTTAATAGCCGCCAGTCAAACATGCCCAAGACCAAAACAAACACGCCGGACTGGAAAGACGAGCCGCTGAAGTTCGCTTTCCATCCTGACGGGGCGTTGCGGCGGGGGGCTTTTGCCAACCCGCCGAAAGTCCAGGCTCTCAAAAAGTCCATCCGCGCCAGCAGCAGGGGACGCAGATAATCCACAATTAAGCCAGATTCAACGGCTTGCGGCTATTTTGGTTTGTCATCTGGATAATCCCATGAAACAGAAACTCAAGGGGAGCGCTCCGGGGTTGAGTCCATGGCAGTTGCTCGACCAGTTCAAGCGCATCATCCAAGTGGAGGTGTGGTTCAAGCTCAAGGCTGGCGGAGCGATTTGCCTGCCACGAATTACCCAGCCCGAAGCCGCCCAAGCAATGATAATGCACCAGATGAACTGGTCATTGCCCGAACAACCGCCCCCACGAATTTACCAGGATCAGATTGCGGATGTGTGGCCGACTTGAAGGGTGCCGGGCTCGTGTTCCTTGAGAAAAATGATCTTCTCCCGCAAAATCTGCGAAAGTCAGGCTAGAACGATATTATCCAACCCCGCCCATGACCCTGGATCAAACTTTGAAACAAATTGTTCAGTTAACCGCAACGCAGTGTGGTTTACGGACAGGCTTTAATGCGCCTCGGCGGCGGCTTTCCGCTTCTTTGCCTCTTCGATGACTTTTTCCGCGGCGTCGCGCGGCATTTCCTCGTAGTGGCTGAATTCCTCCGTGTGGACGCCGCGTCCGCCGGTCAGCGAGCGCAGCGTGCTGGAATAATGGTATAGCTCCGCCGTGGGCACGCTGGCCTTGATGACCTGGAACGTGCTGTCGGTGTCCATGCCCATGATTTTTCCGCGCCGGGACGACAAATCGCCCATCACCTTGCCCATGCAATCCTCCGGGATGTGGATTTCCACCGTCTCAATCGGCTCCAGTAAGACCGGCCTGGCGGCGGTGAACGCCTCCTTGAAGGCGAAGTAGCCGGCGATCTGGAACGCGATGTCCTTCGAGTCCACCGGGTGCATTTTGCCGTCGTAAAAATCAATCTTCACGTCCGTCACGCGGCAGCCGGCGAGGATGCCCTCGGTGCAGGCCTGATTCACGCCCTTCTCGACGGACGGCACGAAACTGCGGTCGACGTTCTGCCCGACGAGCGAGTTGGTGAACTGGACGCCGGTATCGCGCGGCAGCGGCTCGATGCGCATCCAGACTTCGGCGAACTGTCCCGCGCCGCCGGTCTGTTTCTTGTGGCGATACTTGGAATCGCCCTTGGCTTTGATGGTTTCGCGGTATTTCACGCGCGGCTCGGCCAGTTCGACATGGACGTTGTGCCGGCGGCGCAAACGGTCCGCGACGACTTCCAGATGCAATTCACCCTGCGCGGAAATGATTGTCTGATGCAACTCCGAATCCACGACGTAGAGAAACGTCGGATCCTCCCCGTGCAGCGCGGCGAGGCCGGAGGCGATCTTGTCCTCCTCGCCCTTCACCTTGGCGACGAGCGAGGCGTGGATGTTCGGCTTGGGATAGACGACCTTGGGTAGCGTGACGGGATGTTTCGGCGTGCAAAGGGTGTCGCCGGTGTGCGTGACCTTGAGTTTGACCGTGGCGCCGATGTCGCCGGCGCCGAGCGAGGGAACGGCCTCGCGCGTCTGGCCGTTGAGCAGGTAAATCTGGCCGATGCGCTCGTTCGCCTTGCGGTCGCTGTTGAACAAATCCGAGCCGGCCGCCACCGAGCCGGAATAGACGCGAAAAAACGATAGCTCGCCGAAATGCGCCTCGGACATCGTCTTGAAGATGTAAACCGCCGTCTCGCTGCTGTCGAGCGACACCTCGGTTGGATTCCCATTGGCGTCCGTGGCCTGAACATTTTTGCGGTCCACCGGCGACGAACCGTATTTGGCGACGAAATCCATGAACCGCGCGACGCCGATGTTGTTTTCCGCTGACGCGGCGAACAACGGGATGAACAATTCCTTCTGCACCGCCGCGTGGATGCCGGCGCGGAATTCCTCCTCCGACAAATTGCCCTTCTCGAAAAATTTTTCCATCAGCGTGTCGTCGGATTCGGCGATGTGCTCGATGAGCTGGCCGTGCAATTCCTTGACCTTCGCCCCCCATTCGCCGGTGGCCGGTTCCTCCGTGTATTTGCCGGAGCCGTCGGTCGCGTAGGTCACGATCTCGTTGCGCAGCACGTCCAGCACCTTGTTGAAGCCCGGCCCGGCGTTCACCGGCACGTTCACCGGAAAGACGTGCCGCCCGAAATGTTCCTGCGCCCCCTTCAGCACCGCATCGAAATCCACGTTCTCCTTGTCCAGCGCGTTGACGACGATCATTTTCGGCAGGCCGTAGCCGGTGGCATAATTCCAAACGCGGTCGGTGCCGACGCCGAGGCCGTGTTGCGCGTGAATGACCACCAGCGCGAAATCGCCCACGCGCAGCGCACCCAGACCCTCGCTGATGAAATCCAGATAGCCGGGCGTGTCAATGATGTTGAATTTCTTGCCCATCCATTCCGTGTGCAGCAGCGAGGCCGAGACGGAAATCTTCCGGTTCTTTTCGCTGACATGATAATCCGAAACGGTCGAGCCATCGGCGATGCGGCCCATGCGGTTGATGACGCCGCCGCACATGAGCATGGCCTCGGCCAGCATGGTTTTGCCGGACGAGGCGTGGCCGACGATGGCGAAGTTCCGGAGGTCTGCGGGTTGGTAGGTTTTCATAGTGTGTCAGGGAATACCAGGTGATGGTTGAAAATGGCCGTTCTGGAAAGGCGCGGGTTGAAGAAACCCATTTCCATGATGCAGCCGGGGTGTTTCATCTGCAAAAAATGTAGGGGAAGCCCGCCGCGTTGAGAAGAAAAGTTTTTGTCCAAATCATCTCCTTTCTTGCCCGCGCCACGGCAATTTTCTGGCACGCGACTTGCGGCAAAAGAACCATGGCTCGAAAAATAAATGCCTTGAGGGCGTCGCCGGCAGCCCGCGAATCAGCAGCAGCGTGTCATGGGCAAACCATACCCGCAACCGCCGCGGCCTGCCTGGCGCAGATTCGTGATTACGCCCACAAGATGCGGCCGCCCAAGGCGCGGCAACAAATCGCCATCCTAATCGAGGAGCCTTCGGAAGCGCCGCGGTTGATTAAAATCATCCACCTTTGACTCAATTTAAGACACGCGCTGAATTTACGATTGATGATTTGCGATTGACGATTTGCGCGCCCTCCGCCGGCTATTGAATTTTGCGCGACCGCGTTTCGTTTCAGCCCTTCAGCCTTCAGCCTTTTTCACCGGAACTCCACCATATCGAATCCCGCCTGCTGGAAGAACGTCCGCAATTCCGTCCGCGCCCGCTCGTTCGCGTCATTCAAAATCCCGCTCTGCTGCGCCGCGCGCCGGATGTCGTCCACGGCGTATTGCCGCGTCGTCTGCTCCAAATCCTTGTCCAGCGACCGCAGGAATCCTGTCTTCCGCTCGATCACCTTCGTCTGCGCGTCGTCGAGGTAGGCGTCGGTGATTTGCGGTTTCGGCAGCGTGAGCGTGAGGCGCTTGTCCGAAATCGCCACGTCGTCCGGCCCGATCTTTTTCAGGTCAATGCCCGCCTTGACGATGCCCTGCGCCAGCAGCCAGACCTTGTTGTCACCCTGGATGAATTGTCCCAGCGTGCTCTCCGGCGGCGAATCCACGAACTCCATCTTTTGCATCACGTATTTGACCGTGACCAGATCCGACAGCGTCTGCACCTGCTGGATGATGGTGGCGGTGTTTTCCACGCGCAAGCCGCCGCCCTTCCAGCGTGCCACCGAGAGGCCGATGTAAACGCCGATGATCAGCATCGCCAGCGCCAACAGCATCCAGACCATTTTCCTCAACCGCCGCATGGCGGGAATGTAACCCAACCCGGAAAATAGCAAAGCCGGAACGCAAAATTACTGACACGGATTACACGGATTTTCACAGACTCGATCTGTTTTAATTCGTCCATGAAATCGTGTCTAGCAACGTTCCGCCACCGTCTCATTTTTCAAGCCCTCTTCCCTGCCCCAAGCACAAAAATACTACAGCTTCAAAAAATCAACTGGTGGAGTGGTGCCGGCGGAGGGGGTCGAACCCACACATCCTCACGGATACCAGATTTTGAGTCTGGCGCGTCTGCCAATTCCGCCACACCGGCACATTGGTGTCCCCGTCACTCTTTGGTGAAGGAATGATTCGATGTCGGCTCGTGTCTGCTTTCAGTTTGCGCCAACATCGGCCGGCAACATTACAGGAAGGTGCTCGCTTAAAGCAAGCGCCCAATTCGCGGGCCAATTCGCGGGCCATGCCGCCCGTATCGGCGGAAGATAACTGCACTGTTTTGAGACACTTCCATGCAGTCTGACGCATTGCCCGTTTCTGGTCAAAGGCTTACGCGTTCAGAAACGGTGGCCTCACAATTGCTATTAGTCTGCTTGTTCAGGTCGCACGAAGAATCAGGATTGAAATAGCCGAGAGGCCCGACACCAATTGTATTGGTGGAAAACGATCCGCTCCTTCTGGCGACTGGGCGGACAATTGCAACCACGGACAACGATAATTCGCGTATGAATAATGTGCCTGCTGCCACCAGCCAGAACCGGATTCTGGTCATTGATGACAATGAAATCGTCCTGAAGACGACCTCCCTGAAGCTGCAGAACGCGGGCTATCAGGTGTTCACGGCGTTGGATGCGTCGGAAGGCGTTTCGCTGGGGCGCAAAGTGAAGCCGGATTTGATCGTATTGGACCTTGGATTCCCGCCGGACGTTTATGAAAACCAAGTCGTGGATGGCTGGTCGGGCATGGCGTGGGACGGCTTCCGCATCATGGACTGGCTGCAAAAGCTGAACGAAACGAAGAAAATTCCGATCATCATCATCAGCGGGTTGAGTGAGAAGGAAAACAAGCAGCGCGCCGCGACCGGCGGCGCGGCGGCGTTTCTGCCCAAGCCGGTGAATTTCGACGAAATGTTGAAGGTGATCCGTGACGTCCTGGGCGCGGGGGCAAACAAGGCGCCCCAGGGTTGACCCGCAATTGCTCCTGCCGATCAGGAGTTCTCCACGGACATTCCGTCCCGAATTGGTGTTTCAAGCGGATGCCGGAGGGTGCCGCTCCCTCTGCGAGAGCGTTTCCAGGCAGGCTTTGGCCTCGCGGGCCAGGGTTTTCCGTTCCGGACCACTCAAGCCGCGCGGATCGAAACGGTGACCGTAGTGCAGCCGCAACAGTCCCTGCAACCGCGCCAGCAAACCGGCCAGCGCCGGATCGGTCAGGAGGCGCTTCAGCCATTCGGCCAGCGGTTCGTCCGGCAGCCGGGCCACTCCGCGCGCGGCCAGTTCGCGTTCGAGCAGGTAAAATTCCGAATCGAGTCCGGGCCGGGCAATGTCCTCCCGCCGTCCCGCTCTTTGCCCACCGCCATCCGGTTTCCGGCGGCGCCGGAAAATGATGTAATACAGCAGGACGACAAGCACCGGCACCAGCGACGCGAAGATGTATTGCTGCAAATGCGCCTGGCGCCAGCGGAATCTTTCGAGCTGAAAGCCGAGCCAGGAACCCAGATCGCCCAGCCATTGCATGGCGGAACCGCTTTTGTCCTCGATGGCAACCCAGGACGGCGGTGTGGTGTCGAAATCCTCCCACGCCTTCGTCGCGTCGTTCCACACCAGGCACCAGGCGTGCGCGTCGCGTTCGCGCACGACATAGCCGCTGCCGCGCGTTTCGTGGACGAAATAGCCGACGGCGTAACGCGCGGGAATTCCCATTTGCCGCAGCAGCAAAACCGTCGCCGTGGCGAAGTATTCGCAGTGGCCGCTGCGGCTGGTCACCAAGAACCGCGTCAACGGCGATGTTTTCGAGGCCGTCTTGCCGCCCGGATCCAGCCAGTCGCTGTAAGTGAATTTGTCGAAGAAATACTTTTTCACGGCGCGAAGTTTCTGCGCGTCGTCGAGGTTGGTGAAGTTCATCTCCGCGATCACCTGCTTGAGCGCGGGGATTTCGTTGGTCGGCACGGTCAGGTCGAGGCGGTTGGTGGAATTGATCGGGCGGCGAATCCAATGTCGCGCCGGGGCCGTAGCGCGCGTCAAAGATCATCAGCCCCGAACCGGTGGCCAGCACGGCGCCGGTCCGGTTTTTTTGGAGTTCGATGACGGAGGCGACCACGGGCAGGTTCTCCAGCCGGCTGCAGCCGGAAGGCAGGGGCAGCACGCCTTCCGGATCGCCGTCGCGCGACCGCCCGTTGAGATAGCAGGCGATGTTGACCGAGGCTGCGCCCGCCTTGCCGGGAACCAAAACCCAGCTGGTGTTGTCCGATTCCGGACTCACGCCCTCAAAATCGTTGAGCGGACCGCCGGACGTCCAGGTCTGGTTCTGCGCGCTGTAATTCCGATAACTGGCCTCGCGCAAATAGGCCGGCACCTGCCCGACAATTTCGCGGTTCCAGCCGGATGACGATCTTCGCGGACAATTTCAGTCTTCCGATCTGGCCGATGCTGGTCATGCTTTGCCGCGGATCGGTGCGCCGTGGCCAAAAAGGCGCGCCATCCACTGCGCGTTGAAATTTTGCATGGCCCGTTCCGCCTGGTTGATGCCAAATTCGCCGAGAAACCCCAGACCGATGACCACGGCCAGCGCCAGCGAGCCAGATGGAGATGCCGAACCGCCGCGAACGCAGCGACCACAACGCCCAGGCCACCAGGGCGCATTGCCCCCAGAAAAACGACTGCGTCCGCGGGTTGGGATGGATGCCCGCCGCAAACAGGCACACCATGAAATACGGAAACGAGATGTCCAGGTAACGGTCCTTGAACGTCCGGTCGCCTCGGCGCCGCCGCAAGCGCAACACCAGCGAGACGGCGGTCAGCGGCACCGACGGCCGCTCGTTGAAAATCTGCGCGGCGATGAAGCCGAACGTGATCATCGGCAGCCAGCGCAAAAACCGCGCGGCGGTCAGCACGGCGGACTGGGTCGCGTTCGGGGTGGACATTGTCTCCGCTCAAACCGCCGCCGGTCTCGTTGGTCGTGAAGGCGTAACCGGCCAGCGCCACGGTCAGCACCACGCAGAAACTCCAGATGCGGTTGAAGTCCGCGTCGTCCAGATCCCAGCGCGCCCGGGTGAACCGCGCGCTTTCCAGCACGACGCCCATGATTGCGCCGACGAGCAGGAACCCCGACTGCCAGCCCCAGAACAGGAGCGCGGCCAGCAGCAACAGCGGCGGCGTTTTCAGCGCCGGCAATCCTGAAGTGGGAGCAGCCTCCGTCATTTCAATTTCGCCAGTCCTTCCTCGATGCGCCCGATTTCGAGCACGTGAAAATTTTCCGGCTCGTCGCGCAGCGGCCCGGCGTCCGGTTTGCTTTTCAGCGGCGGCGTGATGACCAGCACCAGCAACGGCACGCCCAGGACGCGCAGCTTTTTCACGAATTGCTGCCGCGCCTCGTCCCAGCGTTGCAGCACGCAAATGCAGCCGCTCACCACGCGAAATGTGGTTGAGCACGAGATGTTCGAGCGGCTCGAATTTTTTGTCCGCGCAATTTTTCACCGACGCGAGAATTTCCAGCATCTGATCGGCGTGCGCGAGGCCGCGTCCGGCGGTGAAGCAATAGGACTGGTTCCCGACGAACAGCAAATCCAGCAGCGATTCCTGCGTCAACACGGTGCAGGCAAACGACGCCGCCACGGACACGGCCTCCTCCAGAACTTCGCTGTGCGGCTCGTCGTCGAACGTGTCGAGCACCAGCGCGTGGCGCACAAAAAATTCGTCCTCAAATTCCTTCACGATGGGCTTGCCGGCCTTCGCCCAGCTCCGCCAGTGGATGTGCCGCAGCGGGTCGCCGCGCCGGTATTCGCGCAGCGCCACAAATTCCTCGCTGCGCCCGACGTTCGCCGCCAGCGCCACGCCGCCTTCCTGATAGCGCAGCGCGCCCGGCAGCGCGATGGGCGGCAGCGGATAGCGTTTCGGCAAAATCAAAACCGTCTGCGGCGCGGACACTTTGACAAACGAGCGGAACAACCCCAGCGGGTCGGGCCGGGCAATCGTCACGCCGGTGAAACGCAGGATTCCCCGGCGCAGCGGAAAAACTCCACGCGCGCCTCCGCCTCGCCCCGGGGCGGCATCGGCGGGATTTCGGCCTCCTTCAAATCCGCGATCGGAAACGGATTGCGCCGTTGCCGCCGCTGCGAAAGCCGGAAGAAGGGCCGCACGCGCCGGCTTTCGGCCAGTTCAAACGCCAGCCAGTCCTGAAAACCGGGGCGCGGGTCGGCGAGGTCTTCCAGCAGCGTCAGGCCGGTCTGGTTTTTCGCCGTCAGATTTTTTACCCGCACGCGGTAATGCAGCGGCTGGCCGGCGGTGCCGAAGCGCGGCAGGATCCGCGTCTGCGGAAAACCTGGCGCGGAAAAAAAAGCTGCTCGCGACGGCAAACGCCAGAAACGCCAGCAGCAGCGCGAAGGACTGGTAATTGACGGTGTTCTCGATGTCCACGCCCGTCGCGCCGGCGACCAGACAACCGGCGGCCACGCACAGCCCCGCACGGGTGAACCGCCGCCGCGACCAATGCCACGCGCTGCCCGCGATGCGATAGCCCCAGTAAAATGGCTTGTAGATGAAGGTCACGCCGGCACGCGCAATTTTTTGAGGCAATCCTCGACCACGCCGCGCGCCGTCACGCCGGAAAAGCGCGCCTGCGGTTCCAGCACCAGCCGGTGCGCGATGACCGGCACGGCGAGTTTTTGGATCTGTTCCGGCGTGACAAAATCCAGTCCGTCGAACAGCGCCTCCGCCTGCGCGGTTTTCATCAGCGCGATGGAGGCGCGCGGGCTGGCGCCCAGTTGGACGCCGTTCGCCGTGCGCGTCGCCGCCACCAGGTCCACCGCGTAACGTTTCAATTCGTCGCTGATGCGGATGTCTTCCACCGCGCGTTTGAGGGCGAGCACCTCGGCGAGCGTCGCGCACGGGCTGCAATTCGTTCGATGCGGATGATTGTGTTCCTGCGCGGTGAGAATGGCGACCTCCTCCGCGGGCGCGACGTAGCCGAGCGTGAACTGCATCGCGAACCGGTCCATCTGCGCCTCCGGCAGCGGATACGTGCCGCGAAACTCCACCGGATTCTGCGTGGCGATGACGAAAAACAAATCCGCCAAATCCCAGCGCTCGCCCTCGACGCTCACCTGGCTCTCGCCCATCGCTTCGAGCAGCGCCGATTGCGTGCGCGGCGAGGCGCGGTTGATTTCGTCGGCGAGCAGAATGTTCGTGAACACCGGGCCTTCGTGAAAATGAAATTCCTGGTCGCGCTGGTTGAAAATGGAAACGCCGAGGATGTCCGACGGCAGCAAGTCCGGCGTGAACTGGATGCGCTTGAACTGCGCGTCAATGGATTTGGCGAGCGCCTTGGCCAGCGTCGTCTTGCCCGTGCCCGGAAAGTCCTCCAGCAGCACGTGGCCGCCCGCCGCCAGCGCCGCGAGCAGATGCCGCGTCGCGTCGGACTGGCCGCGCATGACTTGGGAGATGTTCGCGGCGATTTTGCGGTAGGTTTCGCGCGCGGCGTCGAGCGGATTGGGCGTCATCATGGGTGCGGAAAGTTAAAATAACATCGGCAGAACAGGATTTCGAAATGGCATGGCCGGGCCAACTTAACAAACCGCTGGTTTCGCAACGAACAAAAAATGGCAGCCCGCCGGCGTTGCATTCCGTCTTTGTTTTCTTCGTTTCCTCCTGTAAAACTGCCGGTGATGATTGCCAAACGTGTCATTCCCTGTCTCGATGTCCACGACGGCCACGTCACCCGCGGCGTCCAGTTTGGCGTGGCCGAAAAGGGCGGGCTGCGCAACGTCGGCGACCCCGTGGAACTCGCGCTGCGTTACAACGAGCAGGGCGCAGACGAAATGGTCTTCTTCGACATCACCGCCACCGCGCACGGTCGCGGCACGATGGTGGAGGTGATTGAACGCGCCGCCGACCAATGCTTCATGCCGCTCACCGTCGGCGGCGGCATCAAGTCGGTCGAGGACATGTTCACCATGCTGCGCGCCGGCGCGGACAAGATCAGCATCAACTCCAGTGCGCTCGCCCGGCCCGAACTCATCCGCGAAGGCGCGGAAAAATTCGGCAGCCAGTGCATCGTGGTTTCGATTGATGCCAAGAAAATCGCGCCGGACCAATGGCGCGTGTTCTCGCACGGCGGCCGCAAGGACACCGGCCAGGACGCGATTGAATGGGCCAAGCGCGCCGTGTCGCTCGGCGCAGGCGAAATTGTGCTGAACTCCATTGACGCCGACGGCACCAAGGCCGGGTTCGACCTCGTCATCACGCGGCGCATCAGCGAATCGGTAGGCGTGCCGGTGGTGGCCAGCGGCGGCGCGGGCACGCTGGAACACATGGCCGAAGTCCTACTGGCAGGCAAGGCCGACGCCGTTCTGGCCGCGAGCATCTTCCATTTCGGCACCTACACCGTCGGCGATGTAAAAAAATTTCTCGCGAGGCGGAACATTCCTGTTCGGTTATAATCTTCCGGCTCGATTGTATTTGCTTTGATTTGCCGGCAGCGGTTACTTGTTCGCATGAAGAAATGGTCTAAACGCATCCCGTTGGGCATTTTCATTGCGTTCGTGCTGCTCTACGGTTTTCTGATGGTGCGGTCGTCAATCCCCGTGACGGTCAACGACAAGGAACTTCAATTCCCGCTCGCCAGCATTCCCGCCGGGTCAAACGCCTTCGACGTTCTTCAGACGGCGGCCAGTCGTCTCTGGTGGCCGGATAAACAGCGCGATCAACTTCATAATCTCGTGGGTGACACCAACTGGGATGACGCCTTTGCCGCCACGGTTCTCGCCAGCAACCGGGAAACGCTGGCGGGCTGGGATGCCGCCGTCAAGCTGCCGGATTTCCAGGCGCCAGAATCCAATTTTGGTGATTTGACGCCTTACCTGGCGGAATGGAAACAATTGGCACAAATCGCCGAGGTGCGGGAAAATGTTCTCCTGCGCAGCGGGCAGGACCAGGAGGCATTTGACAGGATTCTGGACCAGGTCCGGCTTGCACAGCAGATGCAAAATGCACATGGCCCGTTGATTGACTACCTGGTCGGCACAGCAGTTCGCAACATGGGGTTGGGTCAAATGCAGCACTGGGTGGGCAAGACTCATTTGACCCCGGACCAACTGAAAGATTACATCCGCCGGCTTGGACTCAAGCCTGATGAGGGAAGCATCGCGTTCGCCAACGCCATCCGAGGCGAATATCAATTTCAGATTGGGACGCTGGATGCCATCCGTCAGGGAAAAATTACCAATTCGGATTCGGGAGATTATCACCCGGGTGCAATGCGGTTCATGCCGCTGCTTAATGTCAGCCGGACAAAGGCGTTGTTTGCCCAGGCAGACCTCGTTCTGGTGAAGGACGCGCCGCATCATTACAACGAGGCGAAATTGCCGGACCAGGATTTAGACCAGTCCGGCCCGGTCCGATTGTTTTTAAGTGGAAATTGGGTCGGGCAAATCATGTATTCCTGGACTATGCCTGTCTTGATCCCATCGCTGGCAAAAAAGTCGCAGGCCGACGCGCAACTGCAAGCCACCCGCACCATCCTCGCATTGCGCGCGTATCAATTGACGCACGGAAATCTGCCGCCGGATTTGGAGGCGCTGGTGCCGGAGTTTTTGGATGCCGTTCCCATTGATGATTTTGACGGCCAGCCGTTGCGCTATTCGCCGGACCGGAAAATTGTTTATTCGGTCGGCCAGAATCTCAAAGACGACGGAGGCAATGGCAGTCGCCCAGGCCCGTCCGAACGACCGCTGGATCTTGTCTATAAATTCGATTTCTAAAGGCTCAATCATCGAACCGCTGGCTGCTCATCGTGCTACCGACCCGCTCAAGCGTGTTCATGACGTTTGCTCTTGCTTTTGGTGGTATCGGTCGTAGCATGGATAAAACATTGAATTCGACGTTATGATTTCGGTGCAGGACATCCGGTCGCTGACGGATTTTCAACGCAACACCAAGGCGCACCTGAAGCGGCTCAAGGCCACCGGCCGGCCGGCGGTTTTGACCGTGAACGGGAAGGCGGAATTGATCGTGCAGGACGCCGCGGCGTTCGAGGACATGCTGGACGCCATCCGCGGCATCCAGCGCGGGCTGGACGCCATGAAGGAAGGCACGGGCAAACCGTTCCGCCAGGCGCTTGATGAAATCCGCGTGAAGCATAAAATTCCCCGCCGCCCGAAATGAAGCGGTGGAACGTCATCATCGAATTGCCGGCGCAAAGGGACATCGCGGAATGTCGTCTGTGGATCGCCGACCAGGACGTTGAAGCGGCCGACCACTGGTTTTACGCCATCTACGAAACGATTGGCTCGCTGGAGATGTCTCCCGAACGCTGTCCGCTCGCGCCCGAAAGCAGATTTCTCAATGCGGAAATCCGCGAGATTTTTCATGGCCGCCGGCAATATAAATACCGGGTTCTTTTCACAGTGGCCGAAAACGAGGTCCACGTCTTGCACGTCCGTCACGGCGCGCGGCTGGCCTTGGGTGAAACGCCGCCCGAGGAAGAGGCTTAAATTCAGTCTTTCTCCAAGCTGCGACCGCTGACCGCAAGTAAGTTTTGGACGTCAGAAGCCAACGCCCGGTCGGGTGCCTTGCTTGGTGATTTCCTTTTCGCCTTCCCACACGGCAAGCCCGCGCTGGTCGGTCAGGGAGAGCTGGAAGCTGTAGGTGGATTGCTTGGTGTCGCCCGCGCTGACATGGTTTTCGATGATCTTGCCCGAAAGCGTGAAATCCGGCAGCGGCGTCGGCTTTTCGTTGTTCGCCGCGATTTGCTGCTGCTGGATGCTTTGGGCGAGCGGGTCTTCGGCCTGGCCGCCGAGGCCAAAGGTCGTCGTCGTCACGGCCTTGCCGCTTTGCAGCAGCGCGACGCGGATTTTCTTGGTGAGCAGGTCCATGTCCACCTGCTGGCCGGTGTTGTTGACGATCCGGCTCATGGCCAGAATCGCCGGCGGATTCTTCACGCGGTCAAGCACGCCGGACGCCAGCAAGTCGGCAGTGGCGGCGTTGGCCGCCGTGATGAAATCCTGGCTGTTGATGGTGTTGATGGAGACGACGCTTTCGCGTCCGCCGGTTTGAACGTAATGCCCCGGCGTGCCGCAACCGGCAATGACCGTGGCGATGGCGGCAAGCGGGCAAAGAATTTTGATTTTCATGTTGGTGTCTGGTTGGAAATGAAATTTCAGTCAATTTTAATCATCTGCAGCTTGAAATCCTTGCAGGCCGGGTTGGGCGCAACCCCGGAAATGAACTTGGTTTCGCCGCCGTCAATCTGATCGGCGATGGTGGCGGAGGAGACATTGTTGATTTGCATGCCGTTGGCGTCGAACCAGTCGAAACGGTAGGTGAACCGCTGGAGCGACTTGGTGCGGTTGACGAGCTGCACCTGCACCCGCAACACGCCGCCGGCCGTCATCGCGGTGTTGACGCCGATCACCGAAACCTTGCGGTCCAGGCTCCGGTCCGTGACGACGCGCTGGTCGGGGATCATGTTCGGCTGGCCGGCCTTCTGGGCGTTTTCAACCGAATTGACCGTGGTATGGCACCCGGCCGCCGCGAGGGCGACGGCGAACAAGACCGCGAGTTTCGTTTTCATTTTAGTCTGAACTGGCTTACCAGTAGCGGCGTCCCGGCCGTGATGGACTTGACATAAACGACATTCAGGCTGCCGCCAGTGTTCAATGATGTTTGCACGCCGCCCGCCGGGGTCAAATCATTTTTGGCCCCGCCGCCCGGACCCAAAACCACCGACACCTTCATGCCGTTGGGCGTGGACAATTCAATCTTGCCGTCCGGCGGCGTGGGGAACTGGCAGACCTGGAATTCCTTCGGCAGCGTCGTCCAGGTCCGCGTGTCGGCGATGTTGACGGCCATCTGATAGGCGGCGGTCGCAAGCTGTGCCAGAAAGCCGACGACATCGCCACCCTGCTGGTTGGCGGCGCTATTCGCAAAATACGACGCCGTCGCCTTGGTGACGGTGGCGGCGATGGTCTTGATGATGACGACGGGCAGTTCGTTCTTGAAGTCGAGCGCGATGATGCCGTCCATGTCGGCCACGGTCCGGGTCTGGTAATTCACGCCGTTGGCGGCGACGGTCAGGAAGGGCTGGAAATCGCCCTGGGGCACGAGCGTGGGGAAGGCCGCGCCGACATAGGACACCCGGTAAACGAGGATCGGGATGTCAATCCGGATCTGGTCGCGGATGGGCGCGCAGCCGGTCTCAAAGATCACAACCGTCGTCGTCGGCAGCGGCCGGCCGTGCATCAAGTCGTCCACCATCGCGAGGTCTTGCCTGGCGTATTGGTCGTAGCCGATGAAGCCGGCCACGCGCTCAAAGGATTTCCGGGCGCGCTCCAGATCCGAATTGTCGGTGGCGTTCGCCATGAAATACAGGCCGTCGAGATAAACGGTAAACGGGTTGACGTAATCGGCATACACCTTCACCCCGTTGATGCCCGCCATTGAATCCTGGACTTCCGCCTTGAACTTCGGGTTCTGTTCCGCCTTCTCGAACAGCGCATTGTTTTTGTCTTGGGCCGCTTCCTTCCGCGTTTTCTCGATGCGCTTTTGGTTCTCCTCGACGGCGTCCTGCTGCCGCTGGTAGGCGCGAATGAGTTCGGGGCGCGCCTTGTCCGTTTCGCCGAGCGCGAGATAATTCAGCGCCCGGTAGGTATTCAGCATGATGCCGTCGTAGGAACGGCCTTCGTAATCCAGATTGGCCTGGTTGGAGAGCAGCGCCGCGGTTTCCTGGCCGAGCCGCACCTTGGCCTTCTGCTCGTAATCGTCCATCTTGTCCTGCGCCTCCCCGAACGCACGGTTGCTCTCCTCGAATTTGCCCGCCGCGCGCAGCGTCGCGCCCTGTTCCAGCCGCCAGACGATGGCGTCCTTGTTGTTGGCGTTTTTGTCCGCCTCCTTGGTGGCTTCCGCCACGGCGCCGGGGATGTTGCCTTGATGCCAATAGCCAATGACCTTGTTCTTCTGCTGGTAAGTCTGGCAACCCGTCGTCAGCAGGCAAACGCCCGCCAGCGGCGCCGCGAACAAAATGATTCTGTTGAAAAACGAGTTCCCCGCCATTTGATGATTTTCCTCCCGCCGGTGTTAAAGTCGGTAAGCGGAAACCTAGTTGGCCGGCGCGCCCGTGGGGGCCGGGGGCGGCGGCACGTTGCCGGCCGCATTTGTCAACGCCGGCTTCGGCGGACGGAAATTTCCCGTCGGCGCGGGCATCTTCACCGGACGGCCGTATTGGTCCACCAGGATGTCGTAAGGCACCTGAATGGTCCGGCCGTCGGAAGTCACTTCCGTGCGCCAGTAACGCACCATGCGGTAATTCGTGTTGAACGACTGGCTCACGCCGGACGCCGCCCCCTGCGCCGCGCCGACGCCAAAGCCCGCCACGTTGCCCGCCACCGTGCCGGCGCCGTAACCAATCGCCTGGCCGGCGACCGGTCCGGGCTGATACGGGCTGGTGTGGGGCTGCGCGCAGCCGGCGAACAGCCAGACGGCAAACACCGGGGCAAACCCGGTAAAGAGCAGGCGATGCGACTTCATATCCATTTATATTTTTATTGGCCCGAAAACGACTTTACCGGGCGATTCCAACATAATTCCTCCAAACCGCGCGTCAATGAAATTTCGCCGGGCCGTGCGATCTCACCGCAGCTTCTTCCCCCCTCGCCCCTCGGAGGGGAGAGGGCCGGGGTGAGGGTCGGTTTCAATAGACGAGCACCAGCACCGCCGCAGATTAGCCGCAAAAAAGCACAAAAGGAAAATCTTCTGCGCCTTCTGTGCCTTTTCGCGGCAATAAAATCAATCAACCAGCACCAGCACTGCCGCATCCTGATCAGCCGCAAAAGAACGCAAAGATCGCAAAGAAATTATCTCTGTGTTCTCTGCGTTCTTTCGCGGCAATAAAATCAATAAACCAAAACGAGGACGGCCGCATCCTGATCAGCCACAAAAGAACACAGAGATCGCAAAGAAATTACTTTTGTGTTCTTTGTGTTCTCTCGCGGCAATAAAATCAGTAAACGAGGACGAGGACAGCGGCGTCTTGGGCGGATTTCACCACCTCCTCAAACTTCCGGTCAGCCGTGTTCGGCGCTTTGAGCCTGGCCGAAACCGCCGGCGCCGATTCCAGGAAGCTCAACAGCAGGCTGCTCTTGACCGCGTAATTCACATTCTCCGGGAGCGAGCCGCTCATGGCCAATGCGGTTGAAGCATCTAGTTTTGCGGAAACAATGCCGATCACGTTGCCCCGCTCATCCACCAGCGGACGAGGCTCGTCCTGCCATTTGCCCGGCTGCAGGCTGGCCGTCTGCAAAGACCGCGCTGATTTGAAAATACCGCGGGTCATCCCCCACGCCGGACAGCGACGCGATTTCCCCCTTGGCCAGCTTGGGCGCGGTGGATGATCAAAATGAGCTTGCTATCGGGGCTTTGAATCGGATAAGACTCAACCCGAAACTTGGCATCGTCACCACGATGGCCCGAATGACCGCTGCGATGAGCCGGAGGGCTGCTACGGTGAAGCGGAAGTCAAATACGGTGTCCCGAACCGCCACGACGGTGTTTCGGAAAGGTGCTGCGGTGAAACGGACGGCCACAACGGTGCGCCGAAATCCGACTACGATGGGTTGGAAAATGATACCGCTGTCCGGGGATGTCGCCGGGTTGCCGCCAAAGGCGGCGACGGTGGACGGCAAAATGCCCTTTGCGGGAAGCGGATGCGGTTTGCTCTCGTGATCTGCCAAGGACGGTGAATGACGTTCGGGATTCATGTCCACTAACTCTTGCTTGAGTGAAAGTTTATTCAACTTTTAGAATTATTAGCAAGTGAAAATTTTCACAAACATTTCCGATCGTTCTCTCTTTCCGACATCACGCGGAGCCAAACCTGTCAATCCGCAAGCGCAATGGCGGCCGCCCGGGTCTTGGGGGGCAGCAAGCCGGCGCGTTCCCATTTGACACCACCGGCGGGGGAATTCATTTTCTGCGGATGGATATTACGTCATCCCGCTGGCTGCCGATTGTGCTGCTTACCTGCTCGAATGTGTTCATGACGTTCGCGTGGTATGGCCACTTGAAGTTCAAAAGCAAGCCGCTGCTGCTGGTCATCCTCGTGAGCTGGGGCATCGCCTTCTTTGAATACCTCCTGCAGGTGCCGGCCAATCGCTGGGGCAACTCGGTCTATTCCGCCGCGCAACTGAAGATCATCCAGGAGGTCGTCACGCTGTCGGTCTTCGTCGTCTTCGCCGTCTTTTATCTCGGCGAACGGATCCGATGGAACTACGTGGCGGCGTTCGGGTGCCTGCTGGCGGCGGTGGCGTTCGCGTTTCTGCCAAAGAATTGATTGCAAACGGCAAACCGGGGCAAACGGAGGCAACCGGGGGCGCCTCCGTTCGCGCCGTGAGCTCCGGTTCAAATCTGTGCGCAATTTGAATCCGCTTGGCAGTGCTGGCGCGTTCTGTTTAATTGCCCGCGCCGAATGAGACCATTGCCCGCCATCGCCGCGCTGATTTTTCTTGCCGCGCTTTTTCCGCTGTCGGTCTTGGCCCAGAAACAGCAGGACTGGGATTTTTGGTCGCTCAATCAAATCGTCCCCGGCGCGCCCACCAACACTGTCGTAAGCTATGACTATGCGAGAGGCATCGGGACCGGCACCAACGGCGTTTGCGTGCGCTACACCGATGAACGCGGCGTGACCGTGCTGATGGCCAACAGCGCGTCGTGGAACGAGAAGACGGGCGAAGCCGTGGCCGACGGCAATGTGCGGATTGAACTGGACGGCCAAATCTTCCTGGGCGAGCACATCAACTACAACTTCTTTACGCACCAGATGCGGAGCGAACAGTTCCGCACGGGCAAGCCGCCGGTGTTTGCCAGCGGGGAAAACTTGCAGGCCGATTTGAGCAACCAGGTCTATACCGCGCAGCACGCCGTCATCACCACCGACGACGTGAACGGCCCGGCGGTGCGCATCCGGGCGAACCGCATCCGGATGGTTCCCGGCAAATACATCGAGGCGTGGAACGCGGTGGTGTTCATGGACGGCGTGCCGGCGATGTATTATCCGTATTACAGGCGCGATCTCGGCCTGCACGCGAACCACTGGAGTTTCACGCCCGGTTACCGCAGCGCCTACGGGCCGTTCCTGCTGTCCACCTACACCTGGTGGCTGAACGACGAGGTGGACGGCGAGTTCCACGCGGATTACCGCCAGCAACGCGGCCCCGGCATCGGCCCGGATGTGAACCTGCACCTGGGCGCCTGGGGCGAGGCCCGGTTCAAGTATTATTACGTGCATGACGACGAACCCAACACGAGCCTGAACACGAACGGCTTTCCGAGCCTGACCGGGCCCATTCCCGAGAACCGCCAGCGCGTCTATTTCGGCTGGCAGGCGACGCCGGAAACCAACCTGAACCTCAAGGCGCTGGTGAATTACCAGACCGACCCGCTGTTGCTGCACGATTTCTTCGCCGGAGATTACTCCGAGAACCCGCAGCCGAACACGTTCGTCGAGGCCAACAAATACTCGGACAACTGGAGCCTGGACGCGTTGACCACGCCGCGCGTGAACAATTTCTTCGACCAGGTCGAGCGCCTGCCGGAAGCCAAGCTCACCGGCTGGCGGCAGCAGGTGCTGGACACGCCGGTGTTTTACGAGAGCGAAAGCTCCGCCGGCTATTACCGCAAATCGTTCGCCGAGACCAACGAGTCGCTTTTCTACAGCACGAACGGCCCCGGCTACGATTATGCCGCGCCGCGCGCCGACACGTTCCAGCAATTGCTGCTGCCGGAAACCTTCTTCGGCTGGCTGAACGTCACGCCGCGCGCCGGCGGGCGGGTGACGTATTACGGCGACGAAACCGGGCCGGCCGGCACGAACGCCGACACCACCCGCATGGTCTTCAACACGGGCATGGATGTGTCCTTCAAGACCTCGCGGCTCTGGACCGGCGCGACGAACTCGCTGCTGGACATGGACGGGTTGCGGCACATCATGCAGCCGTCGGCGAGCTACGCCTATGTGGCGAACCCGACCCGGCAGCCGGCGCAATTGCCGCAATTCGACTCGCAGCAGCCCAGCCTGCTGTTGCTGCCCATTCAAATGCCCGATTACAACAACGTGGACTCAATTGACAGCGAGAACGTCATCCGCTACGGCCTGCGCAACACGCTCCAGACCAAGCGCGCCACCGGGCTGCAGAATCTGCTCGACTGGAATTTGCTGCTCGACTGGCGGCTCCATCCCAACGCCAGCCAGCAGACGTTCAACGACCTCTACTCCGGCCTCACGTTCCGCCCGCGCACCTGGCTGATCCTGAATTCCCAGACGCGCTACAACATCAACAGCGGCGACCTCAACCTGGCGTATAACCAGATCACCTTCATGCCCAACGAACGCTGGAGCTGGAGCCTCGGCCACATCTACACCCGCGACGGATTTGTGGACAGCGGCGACAACATGATCAGCAGCACGATGTTTCTGCGGGTGAACGACAACTGGGGCTTCCGCGCGCAGCACGATTTCAACGCGATGGACGGCCGGTTGCAGGACCAGTTCTACACCGTCTATCGCGATTTGCGGAGCTGGACCGGCGCGTTGACCTTCCGCATCACGGACAACGGCTACGGCCCGGAGGATTTCACCGTCGCCTTCACCTTTTCCATCAAGGCGCACCCGCGCCACGGCGTGGGCAGCGACACCGTTGAACCGTATCAGCTCGTCGGGCAGTGATTTTCAGGTCGCGTCCGGCACCGGCAGCGACAGCGTAAAGGTCGAGCCTTTGGCGATTTCGCTTTGCACCTCGATTGAGCCTTGGTGCTCCAGCACGATGCGCCGGGTGATCGCCAGGCCCAGGCCGGTGCCGTTGACTTTGGTCGTGAAAAACGGCTCGAACAACCGCGCCAGATTTTCCCGCGCGATGCCCAGGCCCGTGTCCTGGATGTGAATTTTCAAAACGCGCGCGCCTTTTGCGTCGTTCGCCAGTTCCGTGCCCACCGTCAGCACGCCGTTCACGTCCATTGCCTCAATCGCGTTCAGCAGCAGGTTCATGAGCGCCTGCTGCAATTGCGCGTCGTCGCCGCGCACGGTGTCGGGCTGCCCCTGGTAGTTCTTGCGGAGCGAAATCATTCTGGCGCCGATTTGATGCTGCAACAGCCGGAGCGAGTGGTCCAGCAGGTCGTGCGCGCGCAGCGGGGCAAACGCCGCGGCCCTGGGCGCGGCCAGCCGCAACATCTGCGTGAGGATGTTGTTGATGCGCACCAGCTCGCGCCCGACCACCCCGGCCAGTTCGGCCTCCGGATTCTTCTGCGCCAGCAAATCCACGAAGGTCTTGATGGCGACCATGCCGTTTTTCATTTCGTGCGCCATGCTGGCCGAGAGCGCGCCGAGGCTGGCCAGCCGGTCCAGCCGCCGCAGGTTCTCCTCGAAACTCGGCGCGGAAACCAGGCCTTCGAGCGCCACGATCACGTGTGCCGCCGCGCGCGATTTCACGGGCACAATGCTCGCGCGCAGCGCCGTCGAGCCGCGCGAGGTCCTGACCTCGATCTCCCGGTTCGTGACGGCCTGGCCGCTTTTGGCCGCGGTGCGAATTAATTCGGGCAGCGGCGCGGGCAATGATTTGAGTGAAGCGTTCTTCAGGCGCGACGCCCGCGCGTGCAAATGCGCGGCGGCCTCGCCGGTGCAGACGATGATTCGTTCGCGCGCGTTGAAGACGAGCAGGCCGCAGCCGGGTTGGATCTGCGTCGAACCGGCCGGACTTCCGGCGGGTGGCGTTGCGTGGCGGTCTGACTCGCGCGCTGCCATAAATGTTTTTCCGATCCTTGACGGAGGCATTGCTTGCTGCGGCTTTGACAATGACGCACTTTTGCCGCGCTGACAACAAAAAAGGCGGCGTCGGGAAACTTCCAGCAACCGAGCCGGAACGATGCAGTTGAAAAGCGATGTGGCGGCGCATGTGGCCGCAACGCCTCCGTCGCCGGGGCGGGCGGGCCAACCAAACGATGCGCCGGGAGTTTCGCGCGAGGAGGGCGTCGCACCCACATCCTGCGACGGGGCGGCGCAGCCACGCGCTCGGGCAGCCACATGGTTCCGCTCGCTGGCGCACCAGCCGGACGGGCCAAATTTTCTTGCGGTTGATTGCCAAATGAGAACACACTGCACGGCATTGAACCACGATTGGGAGCGTTGGCTTTGCGCTGTCCGGAATTTGTGGGGAAATCAATAAAATGAAAAATTGCAAACTTCATCTGCTGGCATTGGTTCTTGGCGGACTGTTCGCGGTCAATAGCGCCTTGGCCACAAATCCGCTCATCATGGACCAATTCACCGCCGATCCAACGGCGAGGGTGTTTGAAGGCCAGATATATCTCTATCCTTCCCATGACATTCCAGTCCCGCCGGGCAGCGGTGCGCGGGCGAACTGGTTCTGCATGGAGGACTATCATGTGTTTTCATCGTCGAACCTCATGGACTGGACGGATCATGGGGTCATTTGCAACCAGACCAATGTTCCCTGGCTGACCCGCAAGGGCTACGACATGTGGGCGCCGGACTGTGTGTTCAAGAACGGGACGTATTATTTCTATTTCCCGGTCGGGGGCAGAATCGGGGTGGCCACCTCGGACAAACCGTATGGTCCTTGGAAGATTCTGGACAAGCCGGTGACCGGCGCCAGCGGAATTGATCCTTGCGTTCTGATAGATGACGACGGCACTTCCTATTTGTTCACCGGCGGCGGTGGCATTTCCGTCGCCAAACTCAAAGACAATATGGTGGAACTCGAAAAGCCGCCAGCCGCAACCGACACGGTCTCCACTAATAATTCACCAGGTCGCTTCGGTCGCGGTTTCGGGAGCAACATGCAACGCATCGCCAATCTTCCCAATCCTGGCAGAACTACCATCGAAGGTCCGTTTGCCTTCAAGCGCAACGGAACCTACTACCTCACCTATCCGCACGCCGTGACCGTGGATGGTCGTCAGGGCGCGGAGGAATTGGAATACGCCATCTCCACCAATCCCATGGGGCCTTACAAATGGATGGGCATCATCACGGAGACGAACGCGAGCGGTTGCTGGACCGAGCATCATTCAATCGTGCACTACAAGGGGCAGTGGTATCTGTTTTATCACGACAAGCAGTTGTCCCCGAATTTCGACAAAAACCGGTCCGTGAGGGCCGATTATTTGTATTTTAACAGGGACGGAACCATCCAGAAAGTCATTCCCACCCTGCGCGGGGTCGGGATTGCGGATGCGAGAAGCAAAATTCAAATTGACCGGTATAGCGCCATCAGCAAGGAAGGCGTTTCGGTTTCGTTCCTTAATCCGACGAACACGTTTGAGGGATGGAAAATATCGTTTAACGGAACCAATGCGTGGGTGCAATATGACAGGGTTGAATTCGGGAAGAACAAGTTGAAATCGGTGAATGTCAGGTCCGTTTCGGCGGCGGGAGGGACGGTTCAGATCCATGTGGACAAGCCGGACGGTCCTGTGCTGGCAAAGGTGAAAGTCGGGGAAACGTCGGACTGGGATGTCGCCAGTTCAAAGTTGGCCCGGGTTCCAACGGGCGTCCATGACTTGGTAATTACGCAGAACAAAAGCGACAAGGTTGATATAGACTGGATCAGCTTCGAGTAGGGCGGCCTCCATCACCTGCCCGGCACAATACGGTTCGCGCCGATTCAGCGCCACAACTGTCGCGCAGCGAACCACCGTCGCCTTCTCCAATCCATTCAAGCCTGGCCTGATGGGATTCGTGGAACGAAGCTCTTTTGCGGCTCGCTTTTGCGGCTTGGGTGATTACGCTATCCTTGCCGTATGAAGAAAATTGTCGCCCGCATCGAAGCCGCTCTCGCCGACCTCCGCCGTGGGAAAATGGTCATCGTCGTGGATGACGAAGACCGCGAGAACGAGGGCGACCTCATCATGGCCGGGCAGCACGCGACGCCGGCGGCCATCAATTTCATGGCGCGGTTCGGACGCGGCTTGATTTGCGTCCCGACGACCAGCGGGCGCTTGGAACAGCTCGGCATCGGGCGCATGGTCCGGGAAAATCGCGAGAGCTTTCGCACGGATTTTCAGGTGAGCGTGGACGCCGCGCGCGGCGTCAGCACTGGCATCAGCGCCGCCGACCGCGCCCGGACCATTCAGATCATGGCGTCCCCGACCGCCGTGCCGGAGGATTTGGCCCAGCCCGGCCATATCTTTCCACTGCGCGCCCGGCCCGGCGGCGTGCTCCAGCGCGCCGGCCACACCGAGGCCGCCGTGGATTTGGCGGCGCTGGCCCGTTGCCGCCCCATCGGCGTGCTCTGCGAAATCCTGAACGACGACGGCACCATGGCGCGGCTGCCGCAATTGAAAAAATTCGCGAAAAAGCACCGGCTGAAAATCTGTTCCATCGCCGACCTGATTCAATTCCGCCGTGCCAGCGAAAAACTGGTCGAGCAGGTCGAGGTGGTCAAAATGCCTACGGATTACGGTGATTTCGACCTGCACTTGTATCGCTCCAAAACCGACAATCAACATCACTTGGCGCTCGTGCGGGGCGATGTAGCGGGACAGAAAAATGTCCTGGTGCGCGTCCACAGCGAATGCCTGACCGGCGACGTCTTCGGCTCGCGCCGTTGCGATTGCGGGCCGCAATTGCATCAGGCCATGCGGCAGGTCGCCGAGGCCGGTTGCGGCGTGATTGTTTACATGCGGCAGGAAGGCCGCGGTATCGGGCTGGCACCCAAAATCAAGGCCTACAAATTGCAGGAGCAGGGCTACGACACGGTCGAGGCGAACCAGAAGCTCGGCTACGATATGGACCTGCGGGAATATGGTCTCGGCGCGCAAATCCTCACCGACCTCGGGCTGAAAACCATCCGATTGCTGACGAACAACCCCAAAAAGGTCGTCGGCTTGGAGGGCTACGGCCTGAAAATCATCGAGCAGGTGCCCATCCGCGTGAAGGCCAACCCGCACAACGAGGCGTATTTGAAAACGAAACGGACAAAAATGGGACATCTTTTGTAATTTGCGCCATGCTCAAACCCGTCAAAACGAAAACAACCCGCGCCACCGGCGGCAAGTTCGCCATCGTCGCGTCGCGCTACAATGCGGAATACGTGGACGCCATGCTGCACGCGGCGCGGGAGGAACTGCTTCACGCCGGCGCGCACCTTCGCATCGTGCGCGTGCCGGGGGCGTTTGAAATCCCGGCAGTGGCTTCCAAACTGGCACAATCGAAACGTTATGCGGCCGTCGTTTGCCTCGGCGTCATTTTCCAGGGGGAAACGAGCCACGCGCAGCACATCGGCTGGGGCATCACCCACGCGCTGGCGCAAATCCAGGTGCTCCACAAAATCCCCGTCATCCACGCCATCTTCGTTTTTGACAAAGTGAAGCATGCCAAGGTCCGTTGTCTCGGCAAAAAGCACAACCGCGGCGCCGAGGCGGCGCACACCGCGCTGGAAATGGCGCGGGTCATGAAACAACTCGGCGCGACCCATTAAGTGCAACGGCTTTGTGAAAAGTTTCACAAAGTGCTTGCCAGCGGCTTGAACAGATGTTAGTTTCACTTCTCTAAACTATTCGAGGACAAACTAGCTTATGAAAAAAGTAATCGCTTCAGTGTTGGCGGTCGGACTGTTGGGCGCGTGGCCCGCCGCTTTCGCGGCGGACATCACCGGCGTCATCACGCTCAAAGGCACGCCGCCGGCGGAAACCGACTTGGCCCCCTACATCAGCGCCAATCCGGATTGCGCCGCGATGTATCAGGGCAAAAAAATGCCAACCACGCTCTTCTACGTCGTCGGGCCGAAGGGTGAATTCGCCGACGTGGTGGTTTCGTTGAAGGGCGTCACCGGCAAATCCACCGGCGCCGGCGCCCCGCCCGCGGTGCTCGACCAGAAAGGCTGCGTTTACACGCCGCAAATCCTGGCGATCCAGACCGGGCAAAAGCTCATGGTCAAGAATTCCGACATGTGCATCCACAATGTGGATTGCACACCGACGGTGTCCGGCAACGAGCCGCACAACGACGTGCAAATGGCCGGCGCGCCGGACCTGACTTACACCTTTGCCAAACCGGAAATGTTCATCACGTTCAAGTGCGACGTCCATCCGTGGATGCGCGCCTGGGTGAGCGTGATTGACAGCCCGTATTTTTCCGTCAGCGACAAGGACGGCAAGTTCGTCATCAAAAACGTGCCGCCCGGCAAATACACCATCGAGGCCAACCACCGCAAACTGGGTGCGCAGACCCAGGACGTGGAAGTCGCCGACAAGGACGTGACCGTGAATTTCACTTTTGAAGTCAAATAACAATTAAGCGGGGTGGCTCCGGCGGATGGCGGGGCCTTGTTTTCTGAAAATGAACGCCAGCTTGCAAGACCGGAACGACCCGTGGCTGCACCGATTCGCGGTGCTAACAGCCATCATTACTTTCCTTTTGCTGGGTCTCGGCGGTTTGGTCACAAGCCACGAGGCCGGCATGTCCGTGCCGGATTGGCCGACGAGCTTGCATCGCAACATGTTTCTCCTTCCCGTGAGCGAGTGGAGCGGCAACATATTTTATGAACACACCCATCGGTTACTGGCTTCCGCCGCCGGATTTTTGACGACCGTCCTCGCAGTCTCGCTCTGGCTCAAGGATCCGCGCCGATGGATGAAATGGCTGGGCGTCACCGCCTTCCTACTCGTCGTCGCGCAAGGCGTGTTGGGCGGACTGCGCGTGACGCTGAAAATGGACAACCTCGGCGCGGTCCACGGCGTCGTTGGGCAATCCTTCTTCATTTTGCTGTGCGCGATTGTGCTGTTCACCAGCCGGTTCTGGGTCAAATGGTCAAATGAAGAACGGCCGGCCGGCGTGGCGCGCGGTTTGCGGATACTCGTGCTGGCGGCGACCTTTTTGATTTTCTGCCAGCTCATCCTTGGTGCGACGATGCGCGGCCAACACGCGGGCCTGGCCATTCCCGATTTCCCGGCTGCTTACGGCAATCTCTGGCCGAATACAACTCCTGACGCCGTTGCGCATTATAACGCCGCCCGTATGGACGCTATTTCTGAAAGCCCGATTACCGCCTTCCAAATCAATTTGCAGATGACTCACCGCATCGTCGCGCTGGTTATCGGCATTTTGGTGGCATTGTGCGCGTGGCAAGCGTGGCGTCAGCTCGGCGGAAAGAATCCGCTGGCGAAGCTCGCGGTCTTCTGGCTTGTGTTGATTCTCGGCCAGATCGGTCTCGGCGCGGCGACGATCTGGACAAACAAGGCCGCCGACGTGGCGACGCTGCACGTGATGGTCGGCGCGCTTTCGCTCGTGACAGGCGCGCTCTGGTGCATTATTTCTTTGGTCCGAAAAGAGGGAGCGACAACATCTGCTCCCGCCAGAATGGACCCCGGTGCGTTCAACGCGTCTCCGGCGATGGCCGCAAACAAGTGAGATGAAAGAAATCCAGGCAGACATTTTAACGACGACGGACAAGAGCCTGTCGGCGGTTCTCGCCGATTTGGTGAAGGCGCGGCTGACAACGCTGGTCTTGATGACCACCGCCGTGGGCTTTTACATCGGGTGGAGCGGCCCGATGAATTTCGCGCTGCTGTTCAATACGCTCGCCGCCACGGGGCTGCTGGCGTCCGGCGCGGCGGCGTTGAACCAACTGCTCGAACGCGAGCACGACGCGAAGATGCGCCGCACGCAGAACCGCCCGTTGCCGTCCGGCCGTTTGCAGCCGACGACGGTGGCGCTGATCGGCGGTGTGAGTTCGGTTGCCGGCCTGATTTATCTGGCGCTGGCGGTGAACCTGCTTACAAGCGTGCTCGGCGCGGTCACACTTGTCAGTTATCTTTTCATTTACACGCCGCTGAAGCGCGTGACGTGGCTGAACACGGCCATCGGCGCGATTCCCGGCGGGCTGCCGCCGTTGATGGGTTGGACGGCGGTGCGCGGCGAATTGAGCGGCGAAGGCTGGGCGCTGTTCGCCATCCTGGCGTTCTGGCAAATTCCGCATTTCTTCGCCATCGCGTGGATGTATCGCGAGGATTACGCGAAGGCCGGCTTCGTGATGCTGCCGAATGTGGACGCCGACGGCAGCCGCACGGCGCAACAGACCATCAGCCACATGCTCGCGCTGTTGACGGCGAGCCTCGTGCCGTTTGCGTTGAAAATGGCCGGGCCGGTTTACCTGGCGGCCGCGCTGGTTTTGGGCGCGGGATTTTTGTGGTGCGCAATTCAATTTTCACGGCAGCTCACGATGGGGCGCGCGCGGCTGCTGTTTCTGGCTTCAATTCTTTATCTGCCGCTGCTGCTGGCGGCGCTGGTCTGGGACAAGGTGAAATGAAGGAAAAAATGGATAAGTGGATTTTGGGATTGGTGGATTGGTGGATCGCCGGCGTGCGCGCCGGGTTTGATCAACAATCCATTCCTCCATCAATCCAACAATCCATCTGAACTATGGACACGACCGTTGAACAATTTCCGCCGTTCCGCGAGCATGAAGAGCATCACGGCCACGACGACCACGCGCACGCCCATCACGGCCCCGGTTTCTGGCGCGGCTACATTTTTTCGACCGACCACAAGGTCATCGGCATCCAATACGGCCTGACGGCGCTGTCCTTTTTGCTGTTCGGATTTTTCCTGATGCTGCTGATGCGCTGGCAGATTGCGCATCCGGGCCAGCCGGTGCCGTTCCTCGGTCCGTTGCTGGCAAAAATCCTCGGCCAGCCGGCGGCAGGCGGGATCATTTCGCCGGAACTTTACAATTCCTTCGGCGCGATGCACGGGACCATCATGGTCTTCCTCGGCGTGGTGCCGCTGGCGTTCGCCGCATTCGGCAATTACGTCGTGCCGCTGATGATTGGCGCGCCGGACATGTGTTTCCCGCGCGTCAACATGGCGAGCTACCATGCGTATTTTCTCGGCGGCGTCGTGATGACCGTGAGCTTTTTCATTCCCGGCGGCGCAGCGCAGGCAGGCTGGACTTCCTATTCGCCGCTGGCCACGACCATTCCGACGCACGGACAGGCGTTCTGGATCATCGGCATGGTGCTGCTCATCACGTCGTCGCTGCTCGGCGCGGTCAATTTCATCGCCACCATCATCCAGCTCCGTGCGCCCGGCATGACGTGGATGCGCCTGCCGTTTTTCGTCTGGGCGCAATTCGTGACCGCGTTCATTTTGCTGCTGGCTTTCCCGCCGCTGGAAGCCGCCGGCGTCATGCAATTGATGGACAATCTCGCCGGCACGAGTTTCTTCCTGCCGACCGGACTGGCGGTCGGCGGCAAACTCGCGGCCGTCAGCGGCGGAGGCAGTCCGTTGCTCTGGCAGCATTTGTTCTGGTTCCTCGGCCACCCGGAGGTTTACGTTTTGATTCTGCCGGCGATGGGTGCCGTTTGCGAAATCATCGCCAACAACACGCGCAAGCCCATTTGGGGCTATAAATCGCTCGTCTATTCGGTGCTGGCCATCGGGTTCCTGTCATTCATCGTCTGGGCGCACCACATGTATCTGACCGGCATGGGCACGAGAATTTCCTCGTTTTTTCAAGCGACGACGATGGCCATCTCGGTCCCATCGGTTATCATTCTAACCTGCATGTTCATTTCGCTGTGGGGCGGCTCCATCCGATTCAACACGCCGATGCTATTCGCACTGGCCTTCCTGCCGATGTTCGGCATCGGCGGCCTGACCGGCCTGCCGCTCGGCTTCAACGCCAGCGACGTTTACCTGCACGATACCTATTACGTCATCGCGCATTTCCATTACGTCGTCGCGCCGGGGACGATTTTCGCGCTGTTCGCCGGGGTCTATTTCTGGTTCCCGAAAATGACCGGGCGCAAGATGAACGAATTCTGGGGCCGCGTGCATTTCTGGTGCTCGTTCGTGTTCATGAACCTGGTTTTCATGCCGATGTTCGCGCAGGGCATCAAGGGCATGTTGCGGCGCATGGCCGACGGCGGCGCGAATTATTCCGCCGCGCGCGTGCCGGACGCGATTGACACGCTGCCCGGCACCATCATGGAACTACACGTGTGGATACTCTGGGCGGCCATCGCGCTGGGCATCTCGCAAATTCCGTTCATCGTCAATCTGTTCTGGAGCATCGGCCACGGCGAAAAAGTCGGCGACAATCCGTGGCACTCGACCACGCTCGAATGGCAGACGCCCACGCCGCCGCCGCACGGCAATTTCGAAACGCCGCCGCACATTTACCGCGGGCCTTACGAATACAGCGTGCCCGGCCACGACACGGATTTCACGCCGCAAACTGAACCCGAAATTACGGTGCCCGCGCCGTCAAAAGTTCCGGTGCATGCCTAAATCATGAAAAACATCCAACAACCAACAACCAACATCGAACATCCAATGCCCACGGTTCGGGCGCTCATTGAATGTTGGGCGTTGAATGTTGAATGTTCGATGATGTTCCCGCAATTTTAACATGGAAATCCCCTACGCCATCCAAGCCCGGCCCGACACCGGCCTTTACAACGCCAAGGTCGGCATCTGGCTGTTCCTCGCGTCCGAGGTCATGCTCTTCGGCGGACTTTTTTCCGCCTACGTGCTGCTGCGCGTCGGCGCGGTGGACGGCTACTGGCCGCACGGCTGGCTCAACGTTACGCTCGGCACCGCCAACACCGTCATCCTCGCGCTCTCGGCCATCACCACGCTGCTCGCTTGGGTCGCGTGCAAGACCAACCAGTTCGGCAAATTCAAATTCTTCCACGCCTGCACGCTGTTGCTGGCGTTGTCATTCCTCGGCATCAAATCGTATGAATACCACGACAAATGGATTCATTACGAAATCAAGCTGAACGACGGCACGTTCGCCGACGGCCACCTCGTTGAAAAATCCGCCGACTTCGATCTCGCCAAGAAAACCGGCACCGTCACGCTGCATGGCCGCATCGTGAACGACGAAACCCTGCTTTACGATTTGCGCAATCAAGGTAAGATCGAGCAGAAGGAAGTCACCGTCTCCGCCGCCGACATCAAGTCCATGGAAAATTACGGCCCGTGGCACAACACCTATCTCGCGCTTTACTTCACGCTCACCGGCCTGCACGCGCTGCACATCCTCGGCGGCAGCGTCGTCATCGGCTACATCTGGGGGCCGGGCCGCCGGTTGTGGAAGAAGAACCCGGCGCAATTCACCAATCGCGTTGAGGTCTCCGGCCTGTTCTGGCATTTCGTGGACCTCGTCTGGATTTTCCTGTTCCCCGTCCTATATTTAACGTGATTTATGAGCGAACTGAAAACAGCCGAACCGCACGACGCGCCGCTCACCGGGCAATCCGAATTGCACGAGCACCCGGTGGATTTCAACAATTACGTCCGGCGCTGCATCTACATTTTCATCGCCATCCTGTGCGCCATCAGCCTGATGGTCTGGATTTCCTTTCTGCCGGCGCATTACACCTGGTCGGTGAAATCAGGTTTGATCCTGGCGGTGGCGGCCTGCAACGCCTTCGTCGTGGCCGGATTTCTCATGCACCTGATTTCCGAGAAGAAAATGATTTACACCGTGCTGGCCTTCACCGTGTTTTTTGTCATCGGTCTTTTCGGCCTGACACTATACGCCATGAAGGATTTCCCGGCGGGCACCACGTTCCATTGATATGTCGCTGAAAGCCTTTCATCTCATTTTCGTGACGCTGCTGACGGCGCTGTCGTTCGGCTTTGCGGCGTGGGCGTTCAACGCGGGGCACCCGGCGTTCGGTGTGGCCGGCATCGCCGCCGGGATTTTGGTCGTCATCTACGGCGTCTATTTTTTGAAGAAACTGAAAAAAATCAGCTACCTATGAAATCGTTCCGCAAATTGGTGCTGGCCGCACTCGCGCTGGCCGCACTCGCGCCCTCGCCGCTGTTTGCCTGCGCGGCCTGTTACGGCAAATCCGATTCACCGCTCGCCAGTGGCATGAATGCCGGCATCTTCACCCTGCTCGGCGTCATCCTGTCGGTGCTGACGTGCTTCGCGTTTTTCTTCGTCCATGTCATCCGCGGCGAGGCCAAGGCGCAAAATGACGATTCAAACCCGAAGCCAACCCCGAAAAATCCGACCGACGTATGACCGAGTGGTTTGCCATCCATATTCTGGGAATGCCTGAACTGGCGTCCAAAAACGGCGCCTCGGTGGACGCGTTGATCGTCTATGTCCACTGGCTGATGATTGCGCTGTTCATTGGCTGGACCGCCTATTTCATCTACACCATCTGGCGTTTCCGCGCCACGCGGCATCCCAAAGCCGATTACGAAGGCGTCAAAAGCCACGCGTCGAGTTTCATCGAAGTGGGTGTGGTTGTTGCCGAGGCCGTGCTGCTCGTCGGCGTGGCCATTCCCGTCTGGGCCAGGGCCGTGGATAAATTCCCGGAGGCCAAGGACTCCACCGTCATTTATGTCATGGCGCAGCAATACGCCTGGAACATCCGCTACGCCGGCCCCGACGGCGTCTTCGGCAAGCAGGACATGAAATTCGTCTCGGACAGCAACCTCTTTGGCGTGGACACGAACGACCCGGCCGGCAAGGACGACATCGTGACGCTCAACGACATTCACGTTCCGGTCAACAGACCCGTCATCGTCTATGTCAGTTCCAAGGACGTGATTCATTCATTCAAGGTCATCGCCATGCGCGTTTGCCAGGACGCCATTCCCGGACTGCGCATTCCGTGCTGGTTCACGCCGACGAAGATTGGCCGTTATCAGGTCAATTGCGCGCAGCTCTGCGGCGGCGGCCATTCCGCGATGACCGGCGGATTTCTCACCGTCGAAAGCCAGGCCGACTACGATACCTGGATCAAATCCAAGAGCGCCGTGCCCGCTGCCGCGGCCAAGTTTGATTAAATCCGAATTCCGAAGTCGGGGACGCACGCGCCTTGCGCGCCGGTTTGGGCGGAGGCCCAATGACCGTTTCATTTCAGCCTAAATTCACCGGATCAATGTCCGCCGTCAGCGTCACGTCATCCGGCAGCGCGAGCGTCCCGATGATTCCCGCCAGGGTCCGGCTCAATTTGCTCATCGCGCGCGTCCGCAGCATGATTTGATGGCGGTAAAATTGCTCCGCGCGCAGCAGCGGCGCGGGCGCGGGGCCGGAAATGATCAAGTCGCGGAAGTCCGCAGTTTTCAGTCCACTGTCACCAGCCGCAGTTGGTTTCGACTGTGGACTGTGGACTGTGGACTCCAGCACCTTTCGCAAGTGTTCGGCGGAAAATTTCACCTTGTCCTCGTTTCGCCCCTTGAGCGTGAGCAGCGCGACGCGACTGAACGGCGGATATTTCAACTGCCCGCGGAATTCCAGTTCCTGTTCGAAGAAGCCGTTGAAGTCGTGCCGGCGGGCGTATTGAATCGCCGGATGAAACGGCGCGAACGCCTGCACGAACACCTCGCCCTCCACGTCTCCGCGGCCCGCGCGCCCGGCGACCTGCGTGAGCAATTGGAAGGTGCGCTCGCCCGCGCGGAAGTCCGGTTGGTGCAGCGCGAGGTCGGCGTAAATGATGCCGACGAGCGTCACGTTGGGAAAATGCAGGCCCTTCGCAATCATCTGCGTGCCGACGAGAATGTCAATTTTGCCCGGTGCGGAAATCGCCAAGGATGCGGCGGTAGTCATCCTTCCGCTTCATCGCGTCGGCGTCCATGCGTTTGACGCGGGCGTTGGGAAATAATTTCGCCAGCACCTCCTCAACCCGCTGCGTGCCCGTGCCGGCAAAACGGATCGCCGGATTCCTGCATTTCTCGTTCGGGCAGACGGACGGGACTTTTTCGTCGTGGCCGCAAATATGACAGGAAAGTTTCTGCTCGATGCGATGGTAGGTGAGCGCGAGGCTGCAATTCGGACAGTTTGCAACAAACCCGCATTTCGGGCATTGCAACGAAGTCGAATAACCGCGCCGGTTCAGGAACAAAATGGTCTGCTCGCCACGGTCCAACCGCTGGTGGATGGCTTCCTTAAGTTGCGGCGAAAAAACCGGCGGGCCTTTTTCCTTCGCCGCCGCCTGACGCATGTCCACCACGCGGACGCGCGGCATTTTCTGGTCGTCCACGCGCTCCGGCAATTCGAGGAGGGCGAATTTGCCGCGTCGGCAGTTGTAATAACTTTCCAGTGACGGCGTGGCCGAGCCGAGCACGACGACGGCGTTCTCCATCTGGCCGCGCATGACGGCCACGTCGCGGGCATGGTAGCGCGGCGCTTCCTCCTGCTTGTAGGTGTGCTCGTGTTCCTCGTCCACGATGATGAGACCGAGCGGCTCAACCGGCGCAAAAATCGCCGACCGCGCGCCGATGACGATGCGAGCCCGGCCCTGTCGAATTTTGTGCCACTCGTCGTGCCGCTCGCCGGCGGAAAGATGCGAATGCAACACCGCGACGAGCGTTTGCAATTTGCCGGAACTAAACCGCGCCTTGAACCGCTCGACCGTCTGTGGCGTGAGCGAAATTTCGGGCACGAGCACGATGGCGCCTTTGCCCTGCTCCAGCGCATGGGCGAGGGCTTGGAGATAAACTTCGGTCTTGCCGCTGCCGGTGACGCCATGAAGCAGAAAAGTCGAGGATGGAGGACGGAGGATGGAGGATGAATTATCTCCCTCTCCGCGTTGCGAGTCTGAGAGCAATGGGGAGAGGGCCGGGGTGAGGTGCCGTCCACCTTCCATCTTCAATCCTCGATCCTCGCCGCGATTCATTGCCGCGAAGATTTTGTCCAGCGCGGCGGCCTGCGCCGGGTTCAGCGGCAGCGGCTGCGTGGGCAAAATGTGCTCGCGGGCGTAAGGATCGCGCTCGGAAATTTCCGGGGCGATTTCCACCAGGCCGCGATCTTCCAGCTTGCGGACGGTTGCGGTGGTCGTGTCCGCCAGCTCAAGCAATTCCGCCAGCAACACCTCGCGCCGTTCCTCGATGATGTTCCACACCTCCTGCTGGCGCTTGGGCAACTTGGGAAATTTATCGCTGACCGGCAACGCGCGGACGAACAACTGCCTTTTCCAGCCCTCTTTTTCCTTTCGGATCGCTTCGGGCAGAACGGATTTCAAGGCCGTCTCCGGCGCGCAGCAATAGTATTCCCCAATCCACCGCGCGAGTTTCAGAACCTTCGGCGTCACCAGGGATTGCGCGCCGATGACTTTGAGAATCGGTTTGAGGCTGGCGTGGGCGGATTCCCCGGCCAGCGCGGTGACGGTGCCGAAAATCTTCCGCGCTCCGAACGGCACCTGGACGCGCGTGCCGACTTCGACCTGCCCGGCCAGCCCCGCCGGAATCGAATAATCAAATTCCTTCCGCAGCGCGATTTCAAGGCTGACACGGGCGATCATGGGCGGGTGACACGTGACAGGTGACGGGTGACACGAACGAACAGGCTGGTTGCGGGGGTTATCATGCCACTTGTCACCTGTCCCTTGTCACAAATTCAATCCCGCGTGATGGCGCGCAATACCGCCTCCAGGTGTTTGCGCAATTCCTCGCGTCCGGCGGCGTTTGTCTCCCGCGGCACGCGCAGCCCGTCGCCAATGATGACGGTGCAGCGCGCGAACGGCAGCGGAATCTGAAAACGGTCCCAGCTTTTCACGCGAATTTTCCAGTTCAGATGATACGTCACCGGCACAATGGCCATGCCGGTCATCTGCGCGGTGGAAATCACGCCCTCCTGCACGATGTAGCACGGGCCGCGCGGGCCGTCGGGCGTGAGGGCCAGGTCATGGCCGCGCCGGCCCCAGGTCACCATTTCGCGCAGGGCCTGCGGCCCGCGGCGGGACGACGAGCCGCGCACCGTTTGAACGCCGAAGACTTCCATGATGCCGGACAGCAGGCCGCCGTCACGGCTGGCACTCACCAGCGCCACCAGGCGCCGCTGGCGGTCACGGCGCGCAACGTAGCGCCGGTAAAGGATCAGCGCCAGCGCCAGCCGGTTGTGCCAGATCGCGAAAATGACCTTTTCCTGCGGCGTGTCGGAAAAGTAACCGGACTTGTCCTCCAGCCTGAACCGGAGCGTCGCGGTCACGGTGTGGGCCACCACGTAAACCAGCGCCGCCACGAGCCATTGATGCCATTTCGGTTTGTGCGGCACCACCACGCCGGACCTTCGTTTGGATTTGGTCGTGCGGGTGAATCTGTGCGGTTCTGGCGTCACGACGGGCATCAGGTTCCTTTTTTCAAACAGGCGCGCACCAGATTTTCGACCGTTGCCGCCGCGCCGAGCATCGTTTGGGCGGCACGGACGGCGTCGTGCGCTTCAACCTGCTTGAAGCCGAGCGCCATGAGCGCGAGCACGGCGTCGTTGATTTTCTGGTCGTCGGGCGAAAGCGACCGTTTGGCGCTCGCCGCCTCCCAGGCACCCGCCGCGCCGATTTTGTCGCGCAACTCCACGACGATGCGCTCGGCGGTTTTTTTGCCGACGCCGGAAATTTGCGACAGCGCCTTCACGTCACCGCCGGCCACCGCGCCGCGAAACGCCGTTGGATTCATGCCACTCAAAATGTTCAATGCCGTTTTTGGTCCGATGCCGCTGACGCTGCCAACGAGCAGCCGGAACAAATCGCGCTCTGCCGCCGACATGAAGCCGTAAAGCACGTGGGCATCTTCACGGATGACGAGTTGCGTGAGCAATTTTACCTCGCCGCCGGGCTGCGGTAATTTATCGAACGACGACAGCGGAATCAGAGCCTCGTAGCCGACGCCGTTCACGTTCACGACGACCTGCGTGGGCAGCGCCTCGACGAGTTTGCCGTGGAGAAAGGTGATCATTGATCCATTCTTGGTCTTCCAAAAAAAGTTAGAAGCTTATATTCGTTTCGCCCTTCGTCCTTGACCGAATAAACAAATTTGATTTTCCCTGTTCTTGAAAGCACAGCCATCAAAGCTCCTGGCAACCCAGCAAAAATACCGGCAGCAGCAAAAGAAAGATCTGAATCGGTCCTGCTCCACCAATCGGGTTCCCAAAAATCAAAAACGATGAATGGAATTGCGAGGCAACTCACAATTCGGCAATACCAAATCCATGTTGTGAATCTAATTTTCATCTCGCTGCTAAATTTTCTTCATTGGCGACAAATTGTATCTCGAATTTTCCTGCGCGTGGGCCAGCGCCAGCGCCAGCGCGTCGGCGGCATCGGGCGCGGGCGGCTTGGGCAGCCCCAACAGCCGCTGGACCATTTTCGCCACGGCGGACTTCTGCGCCGCGCCGTAGCCGACGATGGCCAGCTTCACCTTGCGCGTCGCAATTTCGTAAATTTCAATTCCACTTTCGGCGACCGCTGCCAGCGCCGCCCCGCGCGCCTCGCCCATGATGATGGCCGTTTGCAGGTTTTGCGCGTAAAAAAGTCCTTCCATAACGCACACCGTCGGCTGGTGCTGCTTCAAAACGTCGCGCAGCGTTTCGACAATTTTGACGAGACAGCGCGAGCGTTCCCAACCGGCCGGACAGGAAATTGTGCCATGCACCAGCGCCAGCGGATGCGGTTTGGCGAGGCGGATGACTCCGAAGCCGGTGCCGCGCAACGACGGGTCCACGCCGAGAATCACGCGGTGGGAATTGCCGGCGGGACGAGGGTTTGATTCAAAAACAGGCAGGGCTGCGCGGTTCGGAACGCCGCCGACCCGCTGCTGCATTTGCTCAAATTGCCGACGCGTGATGCCCACGCGCCCATGTTGCCAGCGGCGGCATGGGAGCAAAAGTAAAAACGCGGCACGATGTTATTGTCCATGCTGGTTTCTGCCATGACCGGAACCTGGCGACGGTGCGGGTGCCGGCGAACGCGCGAAGCTGCCGGAGGATGGTTGATTATCCGTCGCCGGCGGCTGGTAATTGCTGGCGTGCGATCCGCCTGGAGACGGCTCGGCGCGCGGCGGGACGTAACTGTGTTGTTGCGGTTGTGGCGGCGCTTGGACCGCCGGCTTTGGCGGTTCATTTTGCTGCATGCGGGGCGTGGGATAGCGCCGGTTGTCGGTTGAATTGTAATTTGGCGGCTGCGGCTGCAACGGCGGAACCGGCGCATGATTGTAGCCCGGCGACGGACCAGATTGGACCGTGGTCGCCTGGCTGCGGCCGGGCGGCGCGGAGGCGGTGGGTGGCGGATATTGACGTTGGCCCGATGGTGATGTCGCCGCCACGGGCTGATTGTTACGCGTTGGCAACGGACGATTGTTTTGATCGGCATCTGGCGTCCCTTGGTAGGCGCTTCCCATCGCCGGCCGGGACGGCGTGGTGTGCGGCGCAATGCCTGGGTTGGGCGGAGGCGGCGCTGCCGGCGCGGGCTGTTGGCCGCGAGGCGACGGTGGATTGCCGTTATGAATCCCTTGCCCTTGGTATGCGCTCCCCACTGGCGGAGGCGCGGTGGGGGAGCGCGGCGCCCCGCCCCGGTTGGGCGGCGCCGGGTTATCAGAAAATTGCGGACGGTTTACATACAGCGTGTGGCCGTCACGCCCGAGCTGTTCGCCGCGCAGGACGCGGCCGACGGTTTCGTGGATGGCGACCGGCTGGATTTCCCGGTGGGTGACGGCCGTGATTCTGCCCGGATCAATGCCGTGATTGATGAACCTGTGATTGTTCCCGTCCTCGTTGAAATTGTTGATGACCGTCGTGTTGTTGTAAATTTGCGCCACATCGCGCGGCGCAACCCGATAATGCCACGGATGCGGGTCGCAGAAACTTCCCGTCGGCACGAACGTGTAGGCGCTCACGCCCAGGCCGAAGTTGAAACCAACGCTGACCGCCGCGCCGTTGTAGAAGAATCCCACGCCGGCGCGATAAACGGCATGCGGCGGCAGCGGCGCCCAGCCGCAATAGCCGGGCGAATAACGCCACGTCACCCAGGACGGGCCCCAAGCCGTGTCGGGATACCAGCACCAGCCAAGATGCGCATCGCAGAACCAGCGCCCGTAATGGAACGGCGCCCAGCCCCACGAATAATCCGAAATCCAATACCAGCCGCAATCAGTCCAGACCCAGTGCCCGTGGTCGCAATACGGCTGCCAGCCTGCGTTGACCACTGTCACCGTCGGCCGCCAGCAACGGCCATAGCCCGACACATAAACCCACGAGCCATACGGCGCCAGCGTGCCGTAAAAATAATCCACCGTGACCGGGGCCGCGGGTTCCACCACCGTTGCTGCCGGCACAGGCTCGGACGCCGCGGTTTCCGTGGCTGGCGCGGCTGGCTGGGGCGGCAGATAGCTTGCCCCGGCTGCCGTTTGTGCCTGCAACATCTGGTCGCGCTGCATCATCGCGGTGACGAGTTCGTCCGGCGCGCCGATGTCCTTCAGATAAATAATTTCGTCCGGGTCCAGTTTGAACATGCCGGTTGAGTTGGTGACGTAAGCCATGATGACGTCCTGGCTCACGCCGGATTGGACGAGCTTGACGATCTGCGCCAGCGCGCTGTTGGGATCAATGTTCGGTGGCAGCGCGGCCGACTCGTCCGGCACGACGGCTGCCGTGGACCCGTCCGGCGCCGGTGGGGGAATTGATTCGGTCTGGGCCTTGGAAGTTTGCAGGAAACAGGCGCCGGCTAGCCAAAGGACCGCCACCGCCGTCCCCGAAGCAACGACCGCAAAAGATTTCGTTTTCATAATGACCTCAAAAATTCAAACAGTTGTTTAACATTCTAACACAGGATAGACGCTTTTGTTGTGGAAAATGTTCAGATTGTTGAAAAGTGCTCTATTTCAGGCACTTCAAACTGCGTTTCCCTCCGACGCCGACCTGATTTGGGCGGTGCGAAGGCCGCCGCCTGAAAGGCGCGGGCTGGCACCCCCATCCCGAATTGAACGGGAATCAACGGTTTAGGAAACCGCTGCTCTATCCATTTGAGCTATGGGGGCAATCCCTTATTTTACAATGAAAAAATGATTTTCAAAAATTCGTATTTGACTTTTTGATACTGCTTTTGTATACTGTTTGCATGAATCAAATGAAAACAGTTCTTGAAGCTGCCGACTCTGGAAAAGACTGGCAGAAAACGCAGTATGCAAATTTAATCCGCTACGTTCCATCTGGCACTTACTATGCACGGTTGCGTGTGAAGGGCAAGCTCATCCGCAGGAGTCTGAAGACGGATCTAATCTCCGTTGCAAAGTTGCGGTTGGGCGATTTGGAAAAGCTCGAACGGGAGGCTGCCGAGCGCCAGCAGGAAACCTCACGCGGGAAGATGACTTTTGGGGAGGCGCTGGCGATGTTCAAGGCCCAAACTGAAGCCAGCCATTTACTGAAGCCTGCCAGCAAGAAATATCGGGGTGAAATTTTGCAGGCGATGGTGAAGTCGTGGCCGGGGGTTGAGGCGCTGGACATTCGGAAGATTGGGGAAACGGATTGCAAGACCTGGGCACTGCGGTTCGGCAACAACTATTCCGCGTCCCGCTACAATTCAGCATTGGGCATATTGAAGGCGATCTTCCATGTCGGCGTCGAAAACGGGTCGCTTTATCGCAATCCCGCCGTAGGTTTGAAACGAGCGCGGGTGCGGCAAAAGGTGCTGGTCCTGCCAACGTTTGAACAATTTGAAAAGTTCGTGAAGGAATTGGAGAACGGCGGGGGGCGTGATTCGCGGAACTGCGCCGACTTGGTTCGCTTCCTCGCCTTCGGCGGCTTTCGGAAAAGTGAGGCGGCCAATGTCACATGGGCGGACTGTGATTTGCAGAAAAAAGAAATTGTCGTGCGCGGTGATCCTGAAACCGGCACAAAGAATTGGAGCATCCGCCGTGTGCCGATGATCCCTGAAATGCGGCAGCATTTGGAAAGGCTAAGGGCTGAAAGACCGGATGCGGCATCAGGCAACCCGGTCATGCAGGTGCGCGAGTGTCAGAAGGCAATGGACCGGGCGGCGACGGTGGTCGGCATGGAGAGAATTACGCATCACAATTTACGGCATTTATTTGCGACACTTTGCATCGAGTCCGGTGTTGATATACCGACAGTCAGCCGTTGGCTGGGGCATAAAGACGGCGGCGCGCTGGCGATGAAAGTTTATGGACATTTACGCGATCAACATTCTGTGGCGATGGCACAAAAAGTCACATTTGGCAGCGGTGACCGGAAAAGTTAAGAAAACACCGAAACCGAAGGACATTGAGCCGCGCGCTGAAAGGCGCCCGACCCTGCTCGAATTCTTGGCGAGCTTCACATGCGAAGCCTACAGGGAATTGGGTCAGGACGTTAAGATTGATTCCGACCTGACCGTTCGGCCTTTGCCTCATTGGGGCAAGAACATCATGGGGCAGTTTGGGAAAACCATACTCAAGCCAATCGTGAAATTGCGCCCGTCGGCAAAAACAACCTGTCAAGATTACGGGAAACTTGTTGGTATCATTAACCGAGGCATCACATTTTATCGCACCGATTCGTGGCAAATGCTCGAACAGGATGGACTGGATGACATCACTGCTGAGGACTGGGAAAGAATACAGCCCGAAAGTCAGCTTCGCAAATTCACGATAAGAAAGCTTGGTCGGGTGGTCAGAGAGGATGAAAAACTGGATGATTTAATATTTGAGCTAATCGAAAAACAGATCAAGCATCTTGAAAATCTGCGAAGCCGTGCATTTCAATTCATGGCTGGCCGCAGCGCCAAAGACAACGCGATGTTTCACAAGGGGATGGCGCAGGGTTACGGAGCGTTCATGGACGTGTATGGCCAGTTTTGTGGCGATCGTGGACGGACTGAAATCTACATGCAGTTGATTTCATCAGTCCATGAAATTGAAAAGATGCGGCGGATGCTCCCAGCGAAAAACGACTCAGACCTTTACGAACACTTAAGGCCGTGGTATCGGTTTCCTGGCACTCGGGAGGATGGCGTTAAATGGCTTAGAAAGGTGTGCGACGACATCTCTCTCTACATCACGGGTAAACGCGGGCGTCCTGGCGGCTCACGAAGTGCGCTTGCCTTCTAATTACCGGTTTCACCAAATCCACAAGCGGGTAATTACCGCTTTCCGTTCGGTCGTAGATATGTGCGCATGTCTGCGACCAACAGCGAAAACGAAAACCAGCATCCACTGAAGCTGGGCCTAAGCCGCATTGAGGCGGCCAAAGCCATCGGCGTCAGTCCTGCTACCCTGGACCGGCTCGCCCAACGCGGCCTGATTCACCCCTGCCGCGCCACCTACCGCCCGATTTACTGGGTGAAGGAACTCGAACGGTTCCTCAAGGAGAATTCCATTGCCGATTACACCCGCCCGGAAACTTCTACCAATGGCCTGCCCGGCCACAGGGCTAAACGGCATGGTGTCGGTTCTCATGGAAAAACGGGCTGGTGGCGAAAGCGGCGGGGTTTAACCAGGTTGGTTCCCGCGGTGAGTAGCCTTTGCGATGAGACGGCCTCGCTCGGTTCGGGCATGGTGAAGCGATGCGGCTGGTTTACGGGGGCATGTCCCCTGCGGTTGCTACAAAACACTTCGCCGACAATCCGATGCAGTTCGGGCGATAAAACGCCAAAGCAATTGTGGCGCGTGTCAAATGAACCGGATTCCTTTGACGGTGGAGCGGTGGGCGGGCGCGGAGCGCCCGCCCGCCGCCCGCCGGCAAAGGCTCCTTGTAGAATTCCTATGCCCAAATTCGGACATGCGTTATGGCTGAAACCTCTCGGCTTCGGCGCCAGTGGCGGCAGCTTGACAAACTGCCAATAGTTGGTAACTATTAAAACATGAGCGCAGCATTAACCAATTACTGGCAGGACTTCATCAATCAAATGGTCAAGTCCGGCCGATACAACAACCGTTCGGAGGTGATCCGGGCTGGCCTTCGGTCTTTGGAAGAGCAGGAATTGGCGAAAGAAGTCCGCGAATTCGATCAAGTCTTTGCCGGTGGCCGCAGGGGCGAACCTGACGGCAAGACCATCGGTCGTATCGTGGCCAGCCAAAAATCACACCGCAAGGTGCGGCGATGATTCGGACCGTCTATGATTGCAACGTGGTCCTGTCTGGCATTGGCTGGAACGGTTCGGCGCGAAAGTGTTTGAGATTAGTTGCTGAACGCCGCGTATTTCTGTTCGTCACGGATGACATTCTGGCTGAATACGAGTCGGTGATTCCTGAAACTTTGGCTGAAGAAGTGCCAGAAGTGGACCCGATCCCGAAGCTGGCTTGGATCAAATCGAAGGCGCGAAGAGTTGAGGCGTCACCGTTGGGCAAGCGGCGGAGCCGGGATGTGAAAGATGACGTTTACCTGGCGGCCGGGTTGGGGTCGTCAGCGCAATACCTCGTGACCTACGATGCCGATCTCCTGACTATGGAAAAGCCGTTTGGGATTGAGACGATTCGGCCAGCGGAATTTCTACGGAGAATAAAAGCCTGATCTGTTTCGTTACTTGGAATCGGGAGAAATCTGAACCGATACGGTTTCAATCCGCGCCCCGGCCACCTGACCGGGGCGACTGCGGCTCATCTAACTTGCGAAGCCGCAAGAGCTTTGTAACCCATTTCCGCAAACCCGCCAGTTTTTCTCGCGTATCAGATTTGTGAGATGTCAAAGAACGAAGGAAATCCTGTATCGTCATTACAATTGCGGCTAGGCGCGAAACCCCGGCCTGCGAGCCGCCACTGATGGTTCGCGGAAGCGCAGTCATAAAATGAGCGGTTCGGTCAAGTCCATTGGCTTCTCCACGCCATGATGTTCAATTTTTTGCTTGGCGGTTTCGTCCAGATAATAAAACCGCAGTGAATCCGCGTCGCTTTTGATTTCGCGCAGCAGGCGGTCTTTGAGCCGGACCCATTCGGTCTGGCCGACTTGACATTCAAAGACGCTTTTCTGAACCCGCGTGCCGTAATCCTCGCACGCCCGCGCCACCCGGCGCAACCGCCGCAGGCCGGCCTTTTCCACCGTGGAAACGTCATAGGTAATGAGAATCAGCATGGTGAAATTATTTGGGCACGAGCGGAACGTATTCGAGAATGTCCCCGCGCAAATGGCGGGCCAAAACGCGCGCCTGAATGTGCGGCATCTGCGCCAGCCGTAAATTCTGATCCAGCAACGGATGCTTGAGCGTTTCCTGTTTGCGTTCCTGATAGGATTTGATGACCAGCTTGCGCCCGGCGTCGCTGAATTCCACCGCGCCGCCTTCACGCTCCACAAAATGTTCCGGCGCGATTTGCTGCCGGTTGATGAGCGTGACCGCCAGCCGGTCGGCCAGCCACGGGCGAAATTCCTCCATCAAATCCAACGCCAGCGACGGCCGGTTGGGCCGGTCCACATGGAGAAAACCGACGAACGGGTCCAGGCCGACGCTGGTGAGCGCCGCCACGCAATCATGCCGCACCAACGCGTAGAGAAACGACAGCAGGCAGTTCACGCGGTCGCGTGGCGGACGGCGGCTGCGGGTGCCAAAGGCGAAAAATTCTCGCTGCTGTTTGAGCATCAAAGTGAACACGGAAAAATACAGTTGCGCCGCCATCCCTTCCGCGCCGCGCACTTTTTCCATGTCGGCCTGACCGGCAAGAGCCGCCAACTGCCGCGCCAGCGTCTCGACGACTTCCGCCAATTTTTCGCGCTCGGCGGCGTTGTCATTTTCCCGGGCGGCGCGCAGCAGGCTGTTGCGGGAATTCTGAATCTTCCCGGCGATGATTTGCCGGGCGATGGCCGCGCATTTGGCCGGTTCGTCCGCTGCGCGGAATTGCGCCCGACGCAACGTCACGCTGGTATCCGCCACGCCGGTCATGCGCGCCTGCAAATAGCCGAATTCGCTGTGGAAATTCACCGCCACGCCATGTTCCCAGCACAAGTCCAGCGCGGGCGGGCTGATGGTGCTGGCACCGAAAACACAGATGGATTCCAGGTGATGAATCGGGATGGACAGCTTGCGCCAGTCATCCGCCTTTTCGCGGGTGCGTTCCGGTGCCGGCAAATCCGCCGGATACACCGGCACCTCGACCTGCAAAGTCAGATGATCCCGCGCGACATAGCTGCCGGGCGTCGTCAGATACAGCGTGTTTTGGGCAATTTCCGGCATCAGGTTTTGAAAAGCTGCCCGGCCAGTTGCGCTGCCCGGCTGCCAGTGCCGGTAGCCTTGGGCAGACAAATTTCGTAAAGCGAACATTCCTCGCACGCCTCGCGGAATTCCGCGCGCGGAATGGCCGTTGAATCCAGCAGGTTGTGTAGCTCCGCAACGGTCTTTTCAGTCAACGACCGCAAGGCCGGCGTGAATTCAATTTCCCGGCGGCGTTTGCTGTCCGCGTGAAAAACCGCGCCGCGCGGAATGGCAATGTGAAACATTTCCTCCAGGCACAACGCCTGGGCGCAAAGCTGGGCATCGTCATTTTCCCATTTCCGGCGTTTGCCGACTTTGAACTCCACCGGAAAAAGCGAATGGTCGGGCCGTTGCTCCACGATGTCACACTTGCCGGACAAGCCGAGCCGGTCGGAAAAAACCGGCAAAGCCCGGAGCAACTTCACGCCCTGCACCACTTCGTAACCGCGCAAATCGGCGTGCTCATGCACAATGTCGCCGCGCGCCGTGTGCTCGTTGGCACTGCGCCAGCCCTCAACCACCTTCAACGCCGCCCGGCGCGGGCAATAGAGGAAATCGTTGAGCAATGAGAGGGGCAGTTGTTCCATTTTTGATTTGCGTTTACTATTGAACTCAAAGCGGCTTAAACCCCTCCCGGCCCGCCTGCAATAAAGGTAGGATGCCGGCCATGTAGCCGAGGAACGAGTTGTATTCTCCAATCCACGCCCAAAGTTCACCGTCATGGCCAATGGGTTTCACGGGCAATTTTCCTGCGTCCAATCGGTTTGCCCACATTTGCACGCTGCCAAGCATCAACTCCCGCCGACCAGGCCACTGGCTGCGGTCGGGATTCTCTAATCGCTGAATCAGTCCCGGTTCGACCAAGACCGTTTGCGTCGCTGCGTCAATGATGCGGCATAATTTCGCGACTTGCGGATAATCCGCGTCCTTCTCCGCCTGAAAAATCTCCTCCATGCGCGACGCCTTTTCGCCGTAGTCTTGCAAGATTTCACGCTGGAGCGCATCCGTGCAATCGTCCGGGCCGGGCTGACGATTCTTGCCCGCGCACTCGGCGAATACTTGTTCCAAGACGCGCCGCGAGAGTTTCGCCTGCGGATGGAGCGAGAACCCATTGTCCGCATCGTGCCGGAAATCCCAAACCTCTGCGTCGTCGTATTCGCCCGAACGGCTGGCGCGACCGGCGATTTGCAGCAGATTAACCAATCCCCAACTTTCGCGAAACGCAGTGCGAAAAGAAAAGTCCACCCCCGCTTCCACGCAACTTGTCGCCACCAACGTCCAATCCGTTTCCTTCGCCGCGAGACGTTCTTTCACCCGCGCCACGGTTTGGGAACGGTCGCGTGGTGTCAGCGCGGTGGAAATGTGTTCAATATTCAAGCCCTGCTTGCAGTCCTCGCGGAGATAGTGCGCAAACACGGCGGCGGATTGCACCGTGTTGAAAATGACCAGTCGCGGGCCGGGCTTGTTGTGAACAAAATCAGCCAGACGTTCAACGGACATATCATCCCGTTCTCTGCAAATAGAGACACGCTTCTCCTCAAACGTCATCGTCTCTGCCCGGACTTCCGGCTTGATGAGATCAGGAATTTCGCGCCGCTCACCCTCTCGAAGGAAGCCGGGGCGATTCCAGAAACGCGGCAACGTGCCGGAAGCCAGCACCAGATGGCAGCCCCAATCCTCGCACAGTTCGCGCAACCAGCGAAACATCTGCGGCCACAGCGCGGGCGGAACAGCGGCGTGCGCCTCATCCACAAAGATGGCGCTACCAGCCACCTGATGGAGCTTTCGCAATGAAGCCGTGTCACGAGCGGCCAGTGTCTCGAAGAATTGAACGGCGGTGGTGACGACAATGGGTGAATCCCATCGCGCGGCCAGACAGCGTGCCTCGTAGCTGGAGAAATCCACGCGATGATGATGTGCGGCTACCGCTTGCTCCATTGCCACCTTGGACTCACCAGCCAAACACAACGCCCGGCGATAAACATCCACCGACTGATCAATGATATTGGTGAACGGCAGCACGACGAACACGCGGTGCAACTTGCGCTCCGCCGCCACCCGCAATAGATGCGCCATGACTGCGGTGGTTTTGCCCGTGCCAACGGGACTAATCGTCCCAGGCGCAGCATGACCTTGTCCGAATCGGCCAGCGTGCCCTTGCGGATCGAGCGGCGCAGCCGCACCAGGTCCCGCATCAATCCCCGAATCTGACGCCAGCGCATCGCCTCTTCCTTCTTGGCCCGATCCACGCTGCGCGCCAGCACATACGTCTCCTGTTCCTGCGCGATCAATTGCACCTGCACCGATTCGTTGATCTGTTGCCAGGAGCCTGCCAGCAACTCTTTCTCGTAATCTTGCAGCCGGTGTCGGGGTGTGCCCACGACGTATTGTCCGTCCCGCGCTCGCAATCTCTGCAGGTTGGCTTCGCTGACAATGCCCCGGTCGAACACCCAGATTCGTCGCGCCCGACCATGTTTGGCTTCCACCTGATCAAGCATGGCTTCCAGTGTCGTGACGTCCGCACGGTTGCCTTCAAAGACTTCATAGCTCCGTGGAAAGCCTTCCGGTGTCACCACCATGGCAATGACCACTTGCGCGCAATCGGGCCGGTGATCCCGGGAATAGCCGCGCGTCGCTTTGTCAACGCCTTCGGCATCCCCTTCGAAATACGTGCTGGTCAGATCGTAGAGCAGCACATCGAAACTGGCACCAAAGAGATCGCGCCATTTGCCGGCCAGATGCCGTTCCAACGCGTCCTTGTGCGCCACCATCCGGTCCAGGGCCCGATACAGCCGATCCTTCTCCGCCACGGCCGCGCTGCAATCCAGCAATAGGTCCATCGCGGTTTGCGCAAACCATTTTTCGTGAATAAACAACTCACTGCGCGGATCACACAGCCGGTTGACGACCAATAGTTCCACCACTTTGGCCCAAGGCACCTCGCCGCGCTGCTCGCCCAAGACCTCATCCCAAAAGGCGCGCAGCCCCAGCTCTTCCCACAGCTTGCAGCCGATCCAGCAATCTCCGAAACGCCGCGGACGGCGCACCACCAGACTGGAAAGAATCACCTCGGCCACATCTTCAGCGACCACCGGCACTTGTCCCTCGCGATCGGTGAACAGGCGTAACTGCCGGCGTTGACCGTCCTCGTGGATGGCCTCGATGGTGCGTTGCCACCGTTCCACCTGCGTGGTGTTGAGTTCGCCCAGGTGCAACACCGTGCGTTGCACCACGCGCTTGCGGCTGACCCGCAGACTTTCCGTGAGGCTGTAGTAGACGTGGCGCTTGCCGTCTTTACATCGCTCGTGCGCCTTCAGAAACATGCCGGCATTCTGACACGGTCCAGCCTCGGCTGTCTACGGGCTGGGTCTTCCCACAGGCTTCCAACGCTCGGCTCATGCAAAATCCCCAGCAAATCGCCGCAGGCTTTCACGGAAAAAATCCAAATTGCTGCATATCTGCGAAACTCAGGCTAGCCTTTGAAAATGAGGGATTTAAGCCAAATGCAGCCTTATTGGCTTCACGCCTAGCCCAGCGTCTTCAACCGCCGATCCAGATCCTTCCGGTTGATGAGATCAATCACTTCCAATCGCTCCGGCCACAGGCGGAAGAGCAGCCGATAATTGATGCCGATGCGCTGGCGCATGATTTTGGGCGTAGCCTTGAGCCGCAGCGCGCCGTTGAAGGCCGCCGGTTCGCCCGCCGCCAGCCGGCCAGTCATGATGACGGTGGCCCGGGCGACGTGCTGCGGAAACGTCGAGAGTGTCTGGAGAAATCCTTTCGGAAATTCCGCCAGCCGCACCGGATGCACTTCCGGCGCGTCCTGCGGCAAGAGCAAATCCTCCTCGCGGCGCGCAGCCTCGGCTTCATCATCCGGAGCCGACGCCGGCTGCGTTTGGCGCAGCGCCGCCAGATCTTCACGCGCTTTTTGCAATTCGCGGCGCAATTGGTTGCGTTCGTTGTGGCGTTCGTTCAGCGATGTTTTCAATTCGTCCACCTTGCGCCGCATTTCCTTCAGCGGCGCTTCCTCCAATTTGGCGGCGGCGTCCGCGGCCTGCTTTTTTTCGCGGCGGACAATCTCCGTTTGCAACTCCTCCAGCTTTTCCTTCAGCCCGCGCACCTCCTCCGCCTTGGCGTCCAATGATTGCCGGGCGGCGCGCAATTTCGCGTCCTCCTCCTCGTGTTCGGCGTTGCGTTTGTCCACCAAGTCGCTGATGGGATCGTCCGGCGGCAGATTGAGAACATCGCGGGCTTCCAGAATGGCGTCCAGAATGCCCAGGGCCTGAGCCTGGGGCAGCAGCGGAATGGCGCCGCGCGCGGCCAGTATGCCGAGTGCGCGTTGGGGCGAGAACAAAAGTCCGTAGACCAGATGGTTCAAATGCCCGGGGTCTTCCGTAACCAGCGCGTCCTTGGCCGTTTCATCCAAGATTTTCAGGATGCGCGCCGGATCATCGCTTTCCAACGCGAGCGCCGCGCCCAATGGGATTTCGAATTGCGACTCCGGTTCCTTCTCGAAAGACTCACGTGCTTTTATCAACCGTTGGATGATTTCCTTGCGGCCGGCGCGGGCTGCAAAAAAGAGGACGCGTGTCCAGGTGTCCACCATGGATTCTTCCGCAAAGCCGATTTTTTCAAACGCTTCCACCACGCGGTCGAAGAGATGGAAGACCGCCAGGCGCAAAAAATAAGTCGCTCGCAAACCGGCGGGAACTTTCAACGGGTCCAGCTTCAACATGTCGTGCGGATTTGTGCGGTCCAGCAGCTCCGGGGTCAAATGCGCGTCCAAATCCGCCTGCAATTCCTCCTGCGTCACACCGGCCACGCCCGACGAGTGATGCAGGCGCTCGTTGTCTTTTTCGAGGCAGCAATGTTTATATTTCTTGCCGCTGCCGCACGGGCATGGGTCATTGCGTCCGGTCTTGGCAACGGCCCGGCGCATGCTGCCGCCCTGGGCCAGGAGGTTGCTGGCTTTCTCGCCCACCAGTTCCAGGATCGGCCGCCGGCAGTGTTGCAGAAACGTTTCGCCCAGCGCCCGCCCGGATTTTTCCACCGCGGCCAGCTTGTCCGGTTTTGCCTTGGGAAACCAGCCCCGGACCAACGCCAGCAATCCAGCGTCATTCGTCCGCAGCGCCAGCGTGAACAAATAGCCCTGCGCCTCCGTCGGCAGCTTTTCATGGCGCGCAAGCCGGCGCGCGATGGGAAAGAACGTCTCCGGCAATTTTCCCCCGCGTCGTTCCTGACACCAATCCTGCATTGCCAGCAGCGCGGCCGCCTCAACCGGATAGGAGAGCTGGCTGTTTTCCAGGGCGGCCATGATCTGCTCCGGCACGTCGCCTTGCACCTTCCACATGATGCTTCCCAGCCACAAGTCATTTCCCAACAAGCTCGCGCCTTGTTTCAGATGCCGCGCATCCACGCGCCGTTCGCGTCCCAGCGCCGCCAGCACCACGTGCAGGAACGATTTGGGATTGTTTTCCTTGACGGTTTCGGCAAGGAGCGCATCCAGTTCCGCGTCGTCCGCCGGGAGCATTTCCGCCACGCGCTGCACCGAGGCCAGGCAAAACCGGGCCTGTTCGATGAATTGACGCAATTCCAGGTTCATAAAATTCTCGCGGACGTTCTGATGTCGCAGCTTCGACAAGTGCCGGCTCGGCAGGGGAAGCCGTTAAATCTGATTCCCGAATCCTAAAACAACCAGCCGGCGGGGCAACCAAAAAGCAAGTCGGGCCAACCACGGATCAACACGGATGGACACGGATTCAAATCCAAGCCCGGCACCGGCACCTGAATTTTTAACCACGAAACGCACGGGCCAAACGAAAACATTTTGCCGCGAAAGAACACACAAGACGCAGAGAATTGAACCGCCGAACGGGCGTGTTCCGCCCCGGTTCGAATTGTCCGTGTTCGCAACTGCAATCCGTGTTCATCCGCGTCCATCCGTGGTTGAAAAACTTTGTGCCGGGGCGGCTGGGCGGTTAAACTTCCCATCCATGTTTTCATCGGAAATCAAGTCCGTCCATTTCACCGGCATCGGCGGCACGGCGATGGCGTCCGCCGCCGCCGCCATGCTGGATCAGCGGCTTTGCCGTCACCGGCTCTGACCAGAATGTCTATGAGCCGATGGCGTCGTTTCTCGCGGCCAAAAAAATCGCCGTGATGAACGGCTACGCGGAGCAAAACCTCAAGCACAAGCCCGACTTGGTCGTCATCGGCAACGCCATTTCGCGCGGCAATCCGGAGGCGGAATTCGTGCTCGACCACAAGCTGCGCTATTGCTCGCTGGCGGCGCTGCTGGCGGAATTTTTTATCCGCGGCAAGCGTTCGCTTGTCGTCGCCGGCACGCACGGCAAGACGACGACGACTTCCCTGCTGACGTGGGTGTTCGAGCACAACGGGCTGAATCCGAGCTATCTCATCGGCGGCATCCCGAACAATTTTTCGCAGGGCGCGCGGTTCACGGACAGCGAGTGGTTCATCATCGAGGGCGACGAATACGACACGGCGTTTTTCGACAAGCGCAGCAAGTTCATCCATTACCAGCCGGAGGTCGCCATCGTCAACAACCTGGAATTCGACCACGCCGACATTTTTGAAAATCTCGATGCGGTCAAAAAAACCTTCAGCCATTTCATCCGGCTGGTCCCGCGAAACGGCTTGCTGCTCGGCAACGGCGATGATGCGAACCTCGCGCCGCTGCTGGACGTGACGCATTGTCCGGTCAAACGATTTGGGCTCGGCGAGGACAACGCGGTGCATGCGTTCAACCTCCGCTACGGCCCGACGGCGACGGAGTTTGAAATTCCCAGCTTCAAGTTTCACCTGAACCTCGTCGGCGAATTGAACGTGCGCAATGCGCTGGCGGTCGTCGCCGCGGCCAAGCATTGCGGCTTGAAGAACCATCAAATCCAAGCGGCATTTGACACGTTCAAGGGCATCAAGCGGCGAATGGAAGTGAGCGGCATCGCCGGCGGCGTGACGGTGATTGACGATTTTGGCCATCATCCGACGGCCATCCGCGAGACGCTCAAGGCGCTGCGCCTGAAATATCCGCGCGAAAAGATTCGGGCCGTTTTCGAGCCGCGCAGCAACACGACGCGCCGGAACATTTTCCAGCATGAACTGGCCGAATCGTTCGCGGACGCCGACGCGGTGATTGTTTCCGAGGTGGCGCGACTGGACCAACTCGCCCCGGCGGAGCGGCTCAACCCCGAAAAGCTCATGCAGGACCTGAAGGCCGCCAGCAAGGACGCAGCGTATCTTCCCGACGTGGACTCAATTGTGGCGCACGTCGCCAAAACGGCGGGCGGCGGCGACATCGTCGTCGTGTTCAGCAACGGCGGCTTCGGCGGCATCCACGGCAAATTACTGGCACGGCTGGGCAGCCGCGGTTGACGAATCGCGATTTGTTGCCCGTCAAATTATCCCAGCTCGTCCTCGACGCGGCGATCTCAAGCCGGTAGGCTGTCCTTCCAAAATGAACGTGATTCAATTTGAAATCTTGAAACGAAGCTCATCATTTCTGCCCGGCGCGTGTGTTTTGGCCGCGTGCGCCTGGCTGTCCAGCGGCTGCACCAGCAACCAAACCGCGTCCTGCTGCACACCAACGGCAACGGCCACGGCGCCAAACCCGAAACCAACCGCGGCGCCCGTTTTGGCGGTGCCCGCCGCGCCGGCGAAGGTCGCGCTCAAATTCGTCAAAGCGGACAGCGAGGAAACCGCCGGCGAGGACGGCAAAGGCGCGAACGCGGTGGACGGCGATCCAAACACGATCTGGCACACGCAATGGCAGGACGCCAGCCCGGAATGTCCGCACGAAATCATCCTCGAACTCGTCCCGCCAGCGACGATCAAGGGTTTCACCTACTTGCCGCGGCAGGATGACGTTGACAACGGCACCATCAAGGACTACGAATTTTACGTCAGCGACGACGGCAAGGATTTCGGCCAACCGGTGAGCAAGGGGACATTCGAGAGCGGCAAGGAGAAGAAGACCGTGACCTTCGCGGCGAAGCCGTGCCGGTTCATCAAACTCAAGGCGCTCTCTGAAATCAACGGCGCGGCGTGGACCTCGATTGCGGAACTCAACGTCATTCCGGCAAATTGATCCATTCGCCATCGGCTTGGCGCTTCGTTTGGCAGTGAACCGGCAGACCGCTGGCTTTTCCGCCCGGCGAATTTTTTTCACTTTTTCAAAAATTTTGCTGGCCAGAAGCGGAAAGGTGCGCTTTATTAAAACCATAATCGGGTCATGAGCATAACAAACCGTTCGACGACCATGAACCTCGGCCGCGCGCCGGCGCGGCTCACAAACCTACAACCGGAGACACCCCAATGGACATCCATCATCCGTTCGTGAGCGAATTCCCTGAACATCGCGAAACTATCCGCCACCTGCGGCTTAGCGACAACCAGTTCCGCCAGATGTTCGAGGAATACCATCAACTGGACGACACCATCTGCCGATTCGAGGAAGAAATCGAGTTCGCAACCGACCAGGAGATTGACGAACTCAAATTCAAGCGTGCCAAACTCAAGGACGCGCTTTACAGCGCGGTCAGCCGCGCCGTCGTCGTGGCGTCTTGAGCGCCGGGCGGGATTTTATTCCGGCGGAGCAACGCGCCGGGCTGGTTCGAATTCACCCGCCCGCACCGTTTGTTTCCTGCTTTTGGGCGTGATATTTCATTCCGACCACTCGCCCGTTTGCAGATAGGGTTTGAGTTTTTCCTTGAGCGTTTCGCGGCCGCGATGGATGAGCGATTTCGTGGCGGACAGCGAGCAGCCCAGAACCTCCGCAATCTCCTCGTAGCTCAACTCGTCCTGCCGGCAGAGCAGGATGGCCGTGCGCTGGTTCTCCGGCAACCCGGCGATCGCCTCCTCGATTTTCTGCGCCAGCTCGCCGTGCAACAAGTTTTCCGGCGGAGCGATTTGCGATTTGTCCTCGAACTGCTGGCGCGGCTGGTCCTCGTGCTCGGCGTGCGCCTCCTCGATGGACTCGGCGGGATGCCGCGAGCGGCGGCGGATTTCGTTCAGGCACAAATTCCGCGCGATGGTGAAGAGCCAGGTGGAAAATTTCGCGGTCTGCCGGTAGCGGGCGCGGGATTTATAAGCCTGGAGAAAAACCATCTGCGCCAGGTCCTCGGCCTCGATTTCGTCGCGCAGCGAGCGGAAGACGAAATTCATCACCGGCTGCTTGTATTTGTCCACCAGCTCCGCGAACGCCGCGCGGTGGCCGCGCTTCACGCGGAGCATCAACGCGGCATCAGGATCGGGCTGGACTGGCATGGCGTGCCAAGTGTAACAAACCGGCCATCCACGGAAAGGTTTCGGTTTCTGAATCGTCCTTGTCCTCCTCCTCGCCCTCGAAATCGAGAATTCCCCAAGCGACCAGGCCAATAGGGAAATTCAGGCTGGCGTTAACAACTTGATGGTCTTGGTGCAATGCGGGCCGGGGATTTTTTGCCCGGCGGCTGATGCGGGGGAAATTCAACGTGCCCGCCACACAGGACGCAGTTCAGCTTTAAGTTTTCGTCCCGCTGGCGCAGCGTGACGGCCGCCCGGCGATGCGGACAGGGAACCTGCTGGCCGGCATTTTCGTCAGCCCCGCCGTTGCGTCGCGCCGGACGGCAAGCTGGCGCGCGCCGGCCATTCGCGCTGCCCGGACACCGGCTGAAAACCAAAATAGAACCACGGCCGCAGAGCTGCCCAGCACCAGACCGAACGGAAGGAGCGCAAAACACATCCGGCTAACACGCATCATCCGCTTTGATATGGATTACCCCAGACCAATCGCCCATGGACATCCACGAATTTCCGCGCCCGTGGGTGCCGTGCCAAGCTGCTGGATTTGAACGTTTGCGACGCCCAGACGTTTTCCGAAGATGATTACTCAGATTTTTACAACGGCGTTGATGAGCCATTGGATCCCGATTTCATCAAGCCCCTCTATTCAAAGTAACCGAGGCTGGTCCAACCAAAGTCAGTTCGTTTCACTGTCGCCAATTTAACAGGAGCACACGCCTGACTAAAGAGGAATTCAGAAATGGCCCCTAAATTTCGGATTTTGCCCGCGAGATTTGTATTTGCGAAAACTTGCGGTGCGTTGACTGGCTGACGAGGCTAAGTGCGTTCAGTTCTTCACACCACGCAATGGCTTGTCGACGGGGTAGGCGTCCTCGCCATCTGAACGGTCGCTTTCCCGATTAAACTGCCAAGTGCCGGGTTCCAACAAGATGACGAGATTGGTCATGTCGCCGGTCACCCGGCCCAGAATCCGTCCATTCAACCAGTCGAGGCTCGGATTCCGCTTGGACAACTGATAGCCCTTGATGCGGACGCCCAGCGAAACCGATTCCGTCGGCACCCCTTGGAATTCAAATTTGCCGTCCGCATCCAACTTGCATTCCTGGCTGTCCATCGCTCCTTCCCGTCCCAGGAACATCCGGATGTCCGTCGGCACCGGCTTGCCATCCGACAGCACCACTCGGCCTGCGATGGTATATCCCGGTTGCACAGTCAACGTTCCGAGATTCTGCACGGCGCCCGAATCGTCCGTCGTCACCGTCATGTTCGGCAATGCGCCGTTACCGTGCAGTGATTTCATGGTTGAGTAGATCACAAACTCGCGGTTCGGCGGGACGTTCAGCAGCAGGAAATGTCCGTTCTCGTCCGTCGCCACAGCGTCGCAGTTGAAACTATTGCCCGCCCGCCGGTCGCTGGTGGTGGCACCCAGAAACACGCCTTTGAGCGGCTTCCCGTCCCGCAGGACTTGGCCGGTCAACGTCACCCCATTCATCATCCGCAGCAAGTAATCGCCGCCGGGTTTCAACGTGGCCCATTGTTTGGCCACGACCCGGCCGTCCACGGTTGCATAGACCGTGTCCAGGTTGTTGCTCTTGCAGAACAACACGAAATGACCCGCGTCGTCAGCCACTGCCAGCGGCTCGACGACAGCATCGTTGCCACCCCAACGCGTCATGGATCCCATCCCTACGCCTTCAGGACTAACGACCGCCTCGGGCACCGGTTTGCCGTGTTCGTCAATGACCAGCCCCTTGATCCGCAGGCTGGACTTGAGCGCCTCCGCGCTCAACGGTTTCATCGTGATTTTTTGTGCGGCGTTTGTCGGGTCCACCTTGGTGACAAACGCGCTCTCATGCCCTTCCGCCACGACCAGCAGCCGAAACAGCAGCGTCGGGTCGAGCGACTCGATCTTGAAGAAGCCGAACTCGTCCGTTTTGGCCTTCTTCTGGCAGTCGGCATAGCACGATGGGCACAGGCTGGACGTTCCTTGCTTCGGCCCGGCGGTGTAAATGAAAACCGTTGCCTTGGCGATAGGCAGGCCATTTGATTCGATAACCTGGCCTGTCAAGTCCAGCCGTGTCTCCGCAGCCGCTTGGAGCCATCCGCCTGTCACGATCAACATGCCCGCACCCAAAACCAGTTTCTGAAATGTTTTCATGGATTGCTCTGTTATTTTTTTTGCATTACCCGCTGCACTGACGCCGTGAGCCGTTCACCGGCGAGTCCGCGGGCAACAATCCTGCCGTCCGGATCAATCAGATAGACTGCCGGCAACGAACTCACTTCGAACGCTGGCGAAATCGTTGCCAAGTTTGTGGCATTCATCGTCGCCTGGGTCCAGGGATAACCGCGTGCGGCGATTTCCTTGCCGACGGCATCCGTGTCACCGTCCAGACTGACGCCGAGGAAGGTCACGCGCGGGTCGCCGCCCAAATCAGCCTGCAACTTCTGCACTTCCTTCAACTCTTCCGCGCTGCGATCCGACCACAAGGCCCAGAACGCCAGCACCACATATTTGCCCTTGAATTGCGCCAGGCTCACAGGCGCGCCATCCAGTTTCGTGGCCGTGAAATTGACCGGCGGCGATTTTGGCGCGCCGCCCCCGCCGCCCTTTATCGGCACGGTCAGCGTGCCCAAAACAAACGGCCCATCGCCCGGCGGCACCACCACCTCCCGCGTGAGTAAACCCAGCTCGTCCGCCGGGTTTGGGTATGGGGAATATCGTGCACTCTGGTTTGTCTTGGTCAGCGTGATTTGCAGTTCGTATGTTCCCGGAGGAATGTCGTCCCCGCGGAAGGTGCCGTCGGGCTGGAATACCAGTGAATAAATCCGCGCCGTTCTTGCCTGTTTCAATCGTTCGGGCGAGTCGTAGTAGGAATTCATTGCCGTGTAAAATGCCTTTGTCGTGGCATAGCCCTGAAGGGCTGGTTGCGGCACTTGCGGCCCGGCCTGTTTCAAGGTTAGCGTTTCGCTGCCGTTCGACCAATCGACGGCCAGATCCGGATTGTCCGGCGCTGCCTCCCCGATGACCGCCCGCCCTGAATTACTGTAATCAACTTTCAACGCTTCACCCGGCTTGACGACGATGGGCATGGGATGGTCCTCGGTGGCTGGTTGGCCGCTCCGCACCGTCAGTTCGCGATAAAGCTTGTATTCGCCTTCGGGAACGTTAGAAAAACTGAATGAACCATCCGGCGCCGTGCCTGCGGAATAGAGCACTTCGAATCCGCCCGTCGGCGAGAAGACAAGATTGCGAAGGCGAATCTGAACCCCGCCCTTCGGCTTGCCCCCTATTTTCAATAGGCCTTCCACGCTGCTCCACGGTCGCAAATGAATTTCAGGGTGACGCGCAATTTCTGCCAACGAAGTCTTCACATACCCGTCCGAATGGGTGAAAAGCACCGGATGCTCCTCCGGAACTTGCGGCAGCGTGAAATTGCCCCCGTTATCGGCCTGCATTTTGATCAGATGCGGTCCCCAATAGCTGTTGGGGGAAGTGCAAATTACTTCGCCGCCGAGTTGATCCAGACTTATCCAAAACTGGGCGCCGCTGGCGGGCCTTCCGTCCGGCAGCAAGACCTTTCCACTCGCCATGTCCGCCGGCTGCAAAGCAAAATCAGGTTTCCAATCACCTTCGGCAAAATCGCGCCAGGACGTGAACAACGTCCGATAACCTTTCGCTTCCAGCTTTAATTGAACTATTGGAATCACTCCTTCTGGACGAAACCGGGTTTGCGGAACCGCCAGCTCAAATCCCGAATCCTGAATCTCACCCTCCCATTTGAAACCTTCTTGATCGCCCGTCTGATAACTGACCGACTCCAATTTCACCGGCCCGCCGGATTTCGCATCATGGGCCTGACCACGAATCAAAATCTCGTTGTCCATTCCCGGACGCAGCTGGAAAATTGCCTGGCGGTCTTCGGACGTCAACTGGATCTCCTGCGAAACTTTGCCAGAGGGCGAAGTGGCCAGCAACGCGAAGTCCGAGACCGGAGCGTTGGTCCAGTCCAACCGGCCCTTCGCGTCGGTAACACCCTCAAAGCTGGGTAGCTGACCTTCGATATGGAGGGGATACGGGCCAACCTTGGCCCCGGCGACGGCGCGACCATTTCCGTCCATAACCTGTATGTGGACCGGATACTGCGGCGCCATCCGTAGGCGCACTTCGGGCAAATTGGTTCTCACGTCCACTGTCAGGCTGGTGATCGCGAAATCAGGCGAGGCGGCAGTCAGGATCAACTGGTGGGAGTAGTAACTGCGGACGCGCAATGGAGCATAGGTCATGGCCTTGATTTGCGTGGCCTGCCGCTGAATATCGAAACGAATTTTAAGTTGAGGCTTCGTGCGTTCGTTCACGAAGTCCCTTGGCGCATCACGCAAGCGCAGATCGTGTCCACGCTGAACCACCGACCAGCCCTTGTTGCGCCGCAATTCGTCCAGCACGACCGCCAGCCTTTCACGGGCCTCGTGATTGCGCGCGTTGGCTTCCAGCGGGAGTTCGCTGCGGAACACCCCGTCATACACGTTCGACAATTTTAACGACACCATCCGTAGGCTCACCCGCCGCTGCCAGGCTTCACGCAGCAGGCCGCGCAAGCGGCCATAAACATCCGTCTCCAAATCCGTCGGTTCGCGAAGGCTCTCGGCGCGCTGGTCCTCGTCCCGGTCGTTGTAGCGCACTTTCACCGTCAGCGTCCGCACGCTGCGATCTTCTTCCCGCACTGCGGCAAATAATTTGTCGGCCATGCGCCGCAAAACGGCCTCGACGTATTCCTCGTCGGTCACATCCACGGCAAATGTTTCCTGCTGGCTGTAAGATTTCTGCGGTTCGCTCGCCGGAATCAGCGGCCGCTCGTCAACGCCGTTGGCGAACTGCCGTGTCGTGGGCGCCTGGTTGCCCAGCAGCAGGGCCAGCATGTCCACCGGGGTCGCGGCAATTTGTCCGATGTGAGCCAGTCCCGCCGCATTGAGTCGCATGGCGGTCTTGGGTCCAATCCCCGGCAACCAGCAATTGGGCAACGGATGCAAAAAGGATTTTTCGTGTCCGGCCGGCACGGTCTGAAACGCGGCGGGCTTGTTCAACTTCGACGCGATCTGGCTGACCAGTTTGTTTGAGCCCATGCCTTCGCTGACGGTGATCTTCAACGATTGGCGAATGGCCTTGCTGATGGTCAGCGCGATTTCAACGGACGGCCTGCTGCGGTTGGATGTGATGTCGAAATAGCCCTCGTCGATCGAACTTTTTTCCACATTTGGCGTGAAGTCGTAGGCATAGCCAAACATCCAGTTGGAAAACTGTTCGTATCGTTCGTAGTCGCCGCGCAGGACAATCAGTCGTGGGCAAAGTTTGTGCGCCCGCGCCGTGGGCATCGGGGTGTATACGCCAAATTTCCGCGCTTCGTAGGAGGCCGACGCGATGATGCCCCGGCTTTCGCCGCCTACGGCAATCGGTTTTCCCCGCAGCCTCGCGTCGGCCGCCTGTTCAACGGACGCAAAGAAGGCATTGGCGTCGAGATGAACAATTGTCCGCATGGAAGCACTCCTATCAAATCGGGTGGGACAATCGCTGTCCGAGGCGCGCTATTCCTTCGCCTTTCGGATGAGCGCCTTGAAGACGCCCTGAATCATCAATTCTTCCGCGGGGATCAACTTGGGATATTTCGGGTTCTCCGCCCGCAACCACGGTTTGCCGTTCTTCATGATGAAAGTTTTGAGCGTGCTTTCGCGGTCAATCAGTGCAGCAACAACCTGGCCATTGCGCGGCTCCGGCCCGTGTTCCAGCACCACGATGTCGCCATCAAGAATGTGCCGGCCGATCATTGAATCGCCGGAAACCCGCAGGGCAAACGTGTTGCGAGTTGGTTTGAATCCGACGCTCTCCACATCGACGGAGACGCAGCCCTCGGCATCCTGCTCCTTGTCCTGCGCGAAGCCGGCTGGGATCGAACCAAACAACGGGATGTCCATGATCCGCTCGCGCAGCCGCGCCAGCGGGGAGGTGATGCGCAGCGACCTTGCCTTGCCGGCGTCGGCCTGAATAAAGCCTTTGCGCTTGAGCGCGTCGAGGTGGGCGGCCGCTGCCCGATGACCGGCGAAACCGAACCGGCGGGCGATTTCCCGGAGCGTGGGGACGGGCCGGCCGGCCTGCTGTTCAGCCTGAATGAATTCCAGCACGCGGCGTTGGGCTTTGGTCGGCTCTGTAATATTATCCAAATGGATAATACAACCGGCGGTGCTTGTCAACTCCGGCCGCCACAATTTATGCCCACCGGAACAATCACTTGGGGAAAGTCAGCGGCGCGACCTTGAGGAAGCCGTCGACGTGTCGGCCCTCCCACAATTTCCCGCCGCACGCATTCATGGGCCATCACTTGCCTCAATGTTCTGCCCATTTTTATCAATTGGCTGGATCGTCGCTTTCTCGATTAGGCTGACTCGTGACGGTCAACCACGTGAACGCTCCAAGTTATGAAAACATCAACCAAACGTTTCCTGTTCTGGACCCCGAGGATCATTTGCATCCTCTTTGCCTGCTTCATCAGCATCTTTGCCCTGGAAGTCTTTGACGAAAACCATGGTTTCTGGAACACGCTCCTTGCCCTCTTGATTCACCTCATCCCTACGGGCCTGCTGCTGTTCATTCTCGCGGTGGCATGGCGCTGGGAATGGGTTGGGGCATTGTTCTTCTCGGCGCTGGGCGTTTTATATTTCGTCGCGTTGTGGGGCAGATTTCACTGGTCCGTTTACGCAATTATTGCCGGTCCGCTGTTTCTTTTGGGCGGGCTGTTCCTGCTCGGCTGGGTCAAGCGCGAAGTTGTTCGCGCCAAAACCTGAAAGCCGTTAAACGCCTTGACGCTTCCTGGCGGCAGATGCCCATGAACTTTGCCGCCTGCTTGACGCACCTGCCCGACAGCAGCGCCAACGACAGCATGACGGGGAGAAGTGTGGTAGATTTATTTAGGACAAATCATGAAACGCTTATTCAGTTCACCTGACACCGCCGAGGTGGGTCTGCTCAAGAACATCTTGCAGAAAGCGGGCATCCGTTGTGTGGAGAACAATGAGGAGATGGCGACCACGATTCCCACGCTCCCATTCCAAGCGGAATTGTGGGTTGAGGATGAAAACTTCAACGCTGCCACCTCCCTGATGGCTGAATGGCACAACCCGACTGCCACGGGAGCGCCGTGGGTCGGTTCCCGGTGTGGGGAGAAGTTGGAACCCCAGTTCAGCAAATGCTGGAAGTGTGGCACACGAAAAGATGCAGCCGCCGCTTGATGCGTCACGCAAGAAAAGGCCGCAGCACATTTTGCTGTCTTCACAGCGGCGGTGGAACAAGAATGGATGGATGGGCAGCACCCCCTACATTTCAAAATCGAAATTTCTACAGGGGCTGCAATGTCCGAAGCTGCTGTGGAGCGCCTACAAAGCCAAGCACCTGTTTCCCGAAGTTGACGCTGCCCTTCAAGCCGTCTTCGACCAAGGACACGAGGTCGGCGACTTCGCCAAACGGATGTATCCCAACAGAATCGAGATCGATACTGACCCCACCGATTTCGAGGGGGCCATCCAGCTGACCGAAAAGTCACTACCGTTGCGGCGGCCAATTTTTGAGGCCACGCTTTCCGCAAACGGCGGATACGCTCGCGCCGACATCCTGAATCCAGTCGGCAAAAACGAATGGGACATCATCGAGGTCAAATCCACCACTTCCGTGAAGGACGTTCACTTTCCAGATCTGGCGTTCCAGGCGTGGGTATTCACTGAAGCCAGCATCAAAATTCGGCGATGTTTCCTCTGCCACATTAACAATGATTTTGTCCGACACGGCGAAATTGACCCGAAGGAATTCTTCACGCTGCGTGACGTGACCGCGGAAGTCGCCGCGTTGTCCGGCGGCATTGAAGAACAGGTCGGCGACATGGGCAAAACGATTCGCGCGGCCAAATGCCCCGAAATCCCAATCGGCAAGCAATGCGACAGCCCTTATACCTGCCCGTTGCATGAACATTGCTGGTCATTCCTGCCACCCCAGAATGTTCTCGACCTCTACGACGACAAAAAAGGGCGTGGCTGGGATTTGCTCAAACGCTGCGTGTTGCGAATCGCGGACATTCCGGCGGACTATTCATTGTCAGCCAAACAGGAAATTCAACGGACGGTCGCCGTCTCGGGCAAAGCGCACTTCAAACCGACGCAAATCGATGCCTTCTTGAACGGGCTGAAATACCCGCTGCATTTTTTGGATTTTGAAACCTTCAGCACGGCAGTCCCGTTGTTTGACGGCAGTCGGCCCTACGAACAGATCCCATTCCAGTTTTCCCTGCACATTGTCCGGAAAGCCGGGGCCAAGCCGGAGCATCGCAAATTCCTGGCCGAGGGCCGGCGCGACCCGCGTTCGGAATTCATGCGTCAATTGAAGTCCGTGGTTGAACCATCCGGTTCCATTGTGGCATTCAACGCACCATTCGAGAAAAGCCGGATGGCAGAATGTGCGGAGATGTTGTCGTGAAAACCTACCGGAATCTATAGCAAATCGATTCAGACCGAAACGTGTCTATTGAGGTTGTATCGCGCGAATCATTGGATGGAATGCGCCAAAACGACTCAAAAACAGCCCCTAACCTGACTTTCGCAGATTTTGCGGGAGAAGATCATTTTTCTCAAGGAACACGAGCCCGGCACCCTTCAAGTCGGCCACACATCCGCAATCTGATCCTGGTAAATTCGTGGGGGCGGTTGTTCGGGCAATGACCAGTTCATCTGGTGCATTATCATTGCTTGGGCGGCTTCGGGCTGGGTAATTCGTGGCAGGCAAATCGCTCCGCCAGCCTTGAGCTTGAACCACACCTCCACTTGGATGATGCGCTTGAACTGGTCGAGCAACTGCCATGGACTCAACCCCGGAGCGCTCCCCTTGAGTTTCTGTTTCAAGCAAACCCACAGGCAGTAGCCCAGAAATGCCACCATCACGTGCGCTTCGACGCGCGGCCCCACCCAATGCCAGATCGGCCGAATGGCCAGCTCGCTCTTCAGTGCCCGAAACACGGCCTCGACCTCCGTCAGTTGCACATACATCCGCCACAAGGCTTCCGGGCGGTGATCGCTCAAATTGGTCCGCAGCAAATACGCTCCATCCCGGTGCTGCGCCATCCGTAAGGCCTGCCGATCCCACTGCCAGTTCAGTTTCCCATCCTCCCAATCCGTGGACACATGGTGCCAAGCCCGCGGCCAGCGTTCGGATAATCGTCCCAGGCGCAGCATGACCTTGTCCGAATCGGCCAGCGTGCCCTTGCGGATCGAGCGGCGCAGCCGCACCAGGTCCCGCATCAATCCCCGAATCTGACGCCAGCGCATCGCCTCTTCCTTCTTGGCCCGATCCACGCTGCGCGCCAGCACATACGTCTCCTGTTCCTGCGCGATCAATTGCACCTGCACCGATTCGTTGATCTGTTGCCAGGAGCCTGCCAGCAACTCTTTCTCGTAATCTTGCAGCCGGTGTCGGGGTGTGCCCACGACGTATTGTCCGTCCCGCGCTCGCAATCTCTGCAGGTTGGCTTCGCTGACAATGCCCCGGTCGAACACCCAGATTCGTCGCGCCCGACCATGTTTGGCTTCCACCTGATCAAGCATGGCTTCCAGTGTCGTGACGTCCGCACGGTTGCCTTCAAAGACTTCATAGCTCCGTGGAAAGCCTTCCGGTGTCACCACCATGGCAATGACCACTTGCGCGCAATCGGGCCGGTGATCCCGGGAATAGCCGCGCGTCGCTTTGTCAACGCCTTCGGCATCCCCTTCGAAATACGTGCTGGTCAGATCGTAGAGCAGCACATCGAAACTGGCACCAAAGAGATCGCGCCATTTGCCGGCCAGATGCCGTTCCAACGCGTCCTTGTGCGCCACCATCCGGTCCAGGGCCCGATACAGCCGATCCTTCTCCGCCACGGCCGCGCTGCAATCCAGCAATAGGTCCATCGCGGTTTGCGCAAACCATTTTTCGTGAATAAACAACTCACTGCGCGGATCACACAGCCGGTTGACGACCAATAGTTCCACCACTTTGGCCCAAGGCACCTCGCCGCGCTGCTCGCCCAAGACCTCATCCCAAAAGGCGCGCAGCCCCAGCTCTTCCCACAGCTTGCAGCCGATCCAGCAATCTCCGAAACGCCGCGGACGGCGCACCACCAGACTGGAAAGAATCACCTCGGCCACATCTTCAGCGACCACCGGCACTTGTCCCTCGCGATCGGTGAACAGGCGTAACTGCCGGCGTTGACCGTCCTCGTGGATGGCCTCGATGGTGCGTTGCCACCGTTCCACCTGCGTGGTGTTGAGTTCGCCCAGGTGCAACACCGTGCGTTGCACCACGCGCTTGCGGCTGACCCGCAGACTTTCCGTGAGGCTGTAGTAGACGTGGCGCTTGCCGTCTTTACATCGCTCGTGCGCCTTCAGAAACATGCCGGCATTCTGACACGGTCCAGCCTCGGCTGTCTACGGGCTGGGTCTTCCCACAGGCTTCCAACGCTCGGCTCATGCAAAATCCCCAGCAAATCGCCGCAGGCTTTCACGGAAAAAATCCAAATTGCTGCATATCTGCGAAACTCAGGCTAGATTTGACGATGTGCCAGCAAACCGGCCGTTTCCTCAACCCACTCGTTGCCGGGGCGGGAGTAGGGGCGGAAAATCTCCGTGTAGCCCTCGCGGTCGTTGTAGTAAAGCGCGCGGTGCAGGCCCAGCGTGCTGGCGTCCGGCGACTCGACCAGGCTCGCGGAATCACTGGCGCTCATCTGGAAGAGCACCCGCATCTCAAATTCAGCCAGCGTCTTGCGGCCGAGGAACCGGACTACGTTGTTGTAGGTGTCGCACGTGGCGATGGTGTGGATGCCGTGCGCCGGGCCGTCGCTGATGAAACTTTGCAGGATGGCAGCCGGGTTGGGCGCGCCGGAATCGCCGGACGAAAAGCTGAATTCGTCCTCCTGCCGCAGCTTTTTGAAATTCGGCAGGCCATGGATCAGAACAAACGTCTCCGGCGCGGCGACGGATTCATCGGCGGCGCGCTTCTTTAATTCCTCGGCCAGCGCGCCCATGGTTTCGGCCAGATTGCTGTTGCCGGCCTGGACGATTTGGTGCGGCACGGCGCGGATGACGCGTTCCAGAAAATCGCGTTCGGGAAAACCGGACGGGGCGCTTTCCAGCACGACGAATCGCGCGGCGTCTTTCGCGAATTGCGCCGCCAGCGAGACCAGCGCGACGGATAGCAGCGTCAGCTCGCGCTCCTCGCTCTGGCCGACAATCAGCAGATTGCTGCCGCTCTGCCGCAGGAACACGGCCTCGGTCGGACCTTTGATGGAATTCGGCGCGCCGAGCCAGATGCGGGATTGCGCGGGAATTTGTTCCCCTCTCCCCTTCGAGGGGAGAGGGGCAGGGTGAGGGGTCCGTCCGTCGCGAACCGATGCCCCCTCACCCCGGCCCTCTCCCCCGACGGGGGCGAGGGAGAGCGATTTCCACGATTTCAGTAATTCGTTGAGAAAAAGATTTTCCCGCACTTCGGCCGGCGCGTTGCCTTCGAATACGAACGGCCCCGGAAATTTCTTTTCATCCGCGCGCTCGCGGATTTTCGCCAGATAGCCGTCGCGCACTTCCTCCGGCAGCCACACGGCCTGGAACGGGCTGTTGCCCTCGATGGAGCCCGCCGCGTCGTTGTAAATGCCTTCGCCCGGGCGCGTGAGCAGGCGCGGCGCGGGATTGTCCTGGTCCATGATGAGGAACGCGTCGGCTTCGTTGCACATGAGCGCGATGCGGACGACCATCTGGCCGATGGTCGCGCGCGCCAGCGTGTAGGCGCCGCCGAGCGTCTGCGAGCCGAGCAGCACATGGATGCCGAACGCGCGGCCCTGCCGCACGATGCGGTCGAGCAGCACCGCCGCGCCCTGCGATACGCGGTCTTCCTCGGTGAAAAATTCCTGAAACTCGTCAATCAGCAGCAGCGAGCGCGGCGTCGGCTCCTTGCCGCCGGCCCGCTTGTAACCGGCCACGTCCTGCGCGCCGAGTTGCCGGAACAAATCGCCGCGCCGGCGCAATTCCTCGTCCACGCGCTGGAGCACGCTCAAGCCAAACGCGCGGTCGCTCTCGATGGCGACGACCTTCGCGTGCGGCAGCCGGCGGTTCGCGTAGCACTTGAATTCGACGCCTTTCTTGAAGTCCACCAGATAAAACTCGACCTCCTCCGGGCCGCACCAGAGCGCGAGGTTCGTGATGATGATGTGGAACAACGTGGACTTGCCGGAACCGGTCTTGCCGGCGATGAGCGCGTGCTGGCGCGTGCCCTTGCCGATGGCAAGATACTGCATTTTCGTCGCGCCGGAACGGCCGATGGGCACGCGCAATTCCTCGGTGGTTTCCTCCGACCAGATTTCGTCGTCCGGCGGCGCGACCTGTTGGAACGGCACTTCAACGCGCGTCGAGTCCTTGCTGCTCGCGCCGACTTCGTGCAGGAATTGCGTCGCGAATTCTGACGGCGGCGGCCGGTCGAGCACGAGCCGCACGCCCGGTTCGCGCCAGTGGGCGAGGGAGAAACTGTTGTCGCCGCGAACGAGCCGGACGGAATTATTCCTCATTTCGTCGGGAACAAAATCATTCGGCGGCGCGTTCCGCTGGTCCCAATGCACGAGCAGATAAACGCCGCAGCGCGCGCCGTTGGCGGCGATGTTGCGCAGGCGGCGCGCGGCAACGTCGCTGAAATTCACCGGGAACGACGCGATGATGAGAAAATGATATTTTTCGGCTATGCTGCCGGCCTGGGCGTTGTAATCCGCGATGGTCGCGTATTCGTTGCGCAGATACATCTGGATGACCTTCTCCATGTGCTCGTTCAACTCCGCGAGCTTTTCCTCGAACTGCGCCGTCTGCGTCCAGATGCGGCTGTTGATATAGCCCTCCTCGTAGTCGGCGAGATGCATCAACGCGGCGAAATTCTGGCCGAGGCCAACCGGATCGAAGATGGTGAAGCTGACCTTGCCCGGCGGCGTGGCGGAGAGCAGCCGGAAAATGATGTTATTGATGGCCGTGACCGCCTCGACCTCGCCGCCCTTGCTGGTCTCAAACAGAATCGAGCCGCCGAGCGGGAAACCCAGCGACATCGGCACGGAGAATTTCGTCTCGGGCAGGGCCAGCCGTTTGTCTTTCGGCAGGGTCTCGGCGAACTTTGCCACGTCCACTTCCAGCCAGCCGAACTTCGCCGCGTTTTTGAATTCAGTCGGCGGCTTCCAATTCTTCCAGGCATCCGAATTCCAATCCGGAAAATCCTTTTCCGCCGCGGCAATCGCGGCGCGGATTTTCTCGAGGAGCGGCCCGGTGATTTTGTTCCATTCGGCTTCGAGCGCCTGCCAGTTTGATTGATAATCGGCCTCCAGTTTGGCCATTTTCGCCGCGTGCGCCCCGGTCAGTTTCTTCTCGTCCAATTCGGCCGCCTGTTTTAACTGTTCAAGAATTTCAGGATGCTCCTTGGTCAGGCGTGCGAGCGCCGCGCGATGCTGCCGTTCGTGCGTCTGGAAAATCCGCGCGGCCTTTTCGTCAGTGCTCACCGGCCTGGCGCCGCGCAAATTGATCACGCCTTTTTCCGCCGCGCGCCATTCCTGGTTGAGGCCGCTGATGGCGGCTTCGTATTCGGCCCGGAACCGTTGCTGGTCCTGCTGGTATCGCTGCTCGGCCTTTTCCGCCGTCGCGTCGAGCAACCGCCGCGCCTTCGCCAAATCGCCGGCGATGGTTTTCGCCAGCGGCGAGGCCCCGCCCATGCCAAAGAAATAAACCGCCAGCAGAACGAGCATCAATCCGGCCACCACGCCCGCGCCTGTCGGCGCCACGACCATTTTCATCTGCAAATGATCCATGACCAGCGCCGCGACGCCGGCCAGCATCACCAGCGTTAACAGCCAGGCGGGGACGAACCGGAAAATTTTCGGCAGCGGAAACTGTTTGAACCGCTCCAGGTCGCCGCGCACTTTTTCCTGCAATTTCTGCTGCTGCTCGAACAATACGCCTTCATCCGGCGACAAATCGGGCGCCGGCCATTTGTGATGAGGCGACAGCAGCCGCCGGAATTTGCCGCAGCCGAAAACGCTCCACGCGGACTTTGCCAGTTCCTCCAGCGTGCCGACGTTTTCCGCCGTGGCCCGGCGAAAATGTTCAAGAGTCACGACGGTATTGGCCAGCGCCTCGTCGCGGCGGCGTTCGGCATCCAGGGTGCTCTCCTGGATTTTATATTTCATGTGGCCGTGCTGCTCGCCGATTTCGTCCAGCAACCGCTTGCGCACGGCGGCATGGGCCTCATTAATCCGCGCCTTCCGCCTTTCGTAAACTGCCTGCCATCGTTGTTTCCGCTCTGCAAACGCCGCCTTTTCCTGGTCCACGGCGTCGCCCAGTTTTTCTATTCGGCTGACGGCGGCATCTTCCAACAGCCGGGCCGCGGCGTCGGATTGCGCCCGGAAATCGCCGGTCAACTTCTCCTCGCGCGCCGCAAAATCCCGGGCGGCGCTTTTCAAAGCGTCCAGCAGCGCGAGCATTTCCCTGGCCCCGGGATTCCTGTTCATAAAGTTTTCCGCCAAAAACCTAAACGAAAACCATTTGCCGCGCGAGTGTGTTTGTGCGCGCAAAGCAGCGAATGACTTTCAACGCAAAGCCGCAAGGGCGCGAAGAAGGTGACACAGTCATTCCGCCCGCCGCCAGCTCGAGTAGGAATAAAATCAATATTCCTACAAATCATTGTTGACGGACTATTGTTAAATTGTCATATTCCTGCCGTGAATACGACCGGGACCACCAACGCCGTCTGGTTCACCACCAAGGGCCAGGTGGTGATTCCCCTGCGGCTGCGCAAACAATTCCACATCGAGGACGGCACCAAGGCCATCGTGGAGGCCACCGCCGACGGCATTCTCCTGAAACCCGTCACCGCCGTCACCATCCGCCGCCTGCGCGGCATCCTGAAACGCAAGCCGGGCGAAAAGCCGTTTGCCGAGCAGATGGCCGAACACAAACGCGAGGAAAAGGAACTGGAGGAAGCCAAATATGCCCGCAGCACCGGTTCTCGATAGTCACGCCCTGCTCGCCTTGCTCCGGGACGAACCGGGCGGCGAGAGCGTGGCAAACATCCTCGAACGCGCGGGCCAGCGCGACCAGCCCGTCCACATGACCGAGGTCAACTACGCCGAGGTGCAGTATATCGTCCGGCGCAAGGACGGTGATGCCGCATGGAACACCATCGCCGACGAACTGAAGGCCGCACCCATTGAATTCCATCCCGCGACCCGCCGGCTGGCCGACCTGGCCGCCGACTTCAAGGCCCGGTTCAAATTGAGCCTGGCCGACGCCTTTGCCGCCGCGCTGGCCAAGGAAAGGAAAACCGACCTCGTCACCGGCGACCCGGAGTTCAAGCCGCTCGAAAAGGAAATCAAAATCAACTGGCTGAAATAATTTTATGGCCCGGCACAATACAGCTTGGACGCGCGAGGAACACATCCTCGCCTTCAATCTTTATTGCAAAATTCCCTTTGGCTCCATCCACATGCACAATCCGCGCATCATTGAACTGGCGCGGTTGCTTGGTCGCACCGTCGGTTCTGTCTCCTTGAAACTTTCCAACTTCGCCAGGCTCGACCCGGCGTTGCAGGCGCGCGGCATTCGCGGGATGAGCCACGGGGCAAAGGGCGAGGAGCAGATTTGGCACGAGTTCGCCGACCATCCCGAAATCCTGGCCTTTGAAAGCGAACGGCTGTTCGCCGCGCGCGTTGGCAAACCCATCGAGGAGGTGGCGGACGTGGACACCGGCGACCTGCCCACCGCCGGGCTGGAACGCGAAGCCACCGTGCGCGTGCGCGTGAACCAGAGTTTTTTCCGCGACCGGATTCTTTCCGCCTACAATTTCCGCTGCTGCGTGACCGGCCTGACCGTTCAGCCGCTGCTCACGGCCAGCCACATCATCCCTTGGGCTGAGGACGAGAAGAACCGGTTGAGCCCGAAAAACGGCCTTTGCCTGAACGCGCTCCACGACCGGGCCTTTGACCGGCATTTGATGTGGATTGAAGACGATTTCGTCATCCGCTTTGCTCCCCGGCTTCATAAAGCTTCAAAGGACCAGACGGAAACCATCAAATGGCTGACCAGCTTTGAAGGTTCGCGCCTGCTGCTGCCGAAGAAATTCTCGCCCGACCCGGAATTTTTGAAACGGCATGGCGAAAAATGCTTGTCGAAATTCTGACAGCCTAAAATCATTGGGCGCAAGCCAGCCACAGGACGGACATTCTAGTGACGGTTGACCTGTTCATGCAGTTTTTGAATTGTTTTGGCCAAGCGATGGGCAAGCCTGACAGGAACGGCATTTCCAATTTGCGCGCCAATTTCCATCTGCGATTGGCCGTAAAAAACGAAACTATCGGCGAACGACTGCAAACGAGCAGCTTCACGCAATGAGATCGCCCGGTTTTGTTCCGGATGGCGAAGGCATCGTAGGCGTTTTTAACTAGCTCAATGACCGCAACGACATCGCTCGTCACCAAATCCTCGCCCAGTGCGGCGAAGACGCGCGGATGGAGCTTGAACGGAATTCTAACCGATCCGCTCTCGTCAATCTTGGTCGTCGCTTTCGCCATAATGATTTTGACGGTGTGCGCTCTGGTTGCTTGGGTGTCAAATCACTGGAAGCATAATACTTTTCGCGTGGGGTTCTAGGCAATTCTCGAATTACCCCGCAGCGCACTCGCACAGCGCACCTGCGTTTGGCAAACTACAGGTGTGGCCGATATTTACAGTAAGGCGAAGCGGTCGGAGGTGATGTCGCGCATCCGCTCGCGCGGCAACAAGGACACGGAACTGGCGCTGGCAAAATTATTGCGCCGGAACAAAATCACCGGCTGGCGGAGGCACATTCAAATCAGCACCTCACCCCGGCCCTCTCCCCAGCGCGGAGAGGGAGTGCGTGTTCGGCCGGATTTTGTTTTCAGGCAGGCGAGGCTGGCGCTGTTCGTGGATGGCTGCTTCTGGCATGGCTGTCCGAAACACGCGACCAAGCCAAAGAACAACCGGGCGTTCTGGCGGCGCAAACTTTCCGCGAACAAAGCCCGCGACCGGCTGGTGAATCACGCCTTGCGGCGGGCCAATTGGCGGGTGATCCGCATTTGGGAGTGTTCGCTGCAAAAGCGTTCCCAAGCCTGCATTCAGCGGATTTGTGGGGCGTTGGGCTGAAATCCGCGTAATCCGGTAATCTGCGGTTAAACCGTGTCAAAACCTCCGCGTCTTTGCGGCTTTGCGTTAAATTCCGCATAAATCCCTCAAAATCAGCCATCTGCACGTTTCCCGAATGTCCGGGCCACTTGCGCGGACGATGCGGCCACTCGCGCGGACGATGCGGCCAGTCGCGCGGATGACCGGGCCACCGGCGCGAACGCCGGGGCCGGTCGCGAAAATGACGCGGCCACCTTCGCGGAGACCGGGGCCGGTCGGGCGCAACATGCGGCCGGCAGCGCGGAAGGCCGGGCCGGTCAGGCATGAATGCCGGCCAGTCCCGCGCGGAACGCGGCCACTTCCGAAAACGATGCGGCTCGATGGCCGCAAAAGAACGCAGAGAACACAAAGAAAAAGATTTCTGTTGCCGTCTCTGTATTCCTAACGTTTCATCTGTTGTTTTCTTGCGAAGATTTTCATGCCGCGAAGTTCACTACATCCTTGATTTCCGCTTGGTTAAGATGAAGCACCGCAGTGCAGAGTTGGGTGCCCTTGCCGGTCAGCAGGTAACGATGAGTGCCGCTGACTTTGCGCACCAACCCGTGCGCCCGCAGCAGGGCGATTCTGCGGCTGATACGGGCGGCGGCTTTCCGGGTGTCGGCGGGATCAGCGGGTGGGGTGGGTTTGGTCGCGAGGGCCGCACGCAAATCCCGGTTGCGAAATCCCTGGAGCAGGAACTCGCCCCGTGCCAGGGTTCTGAGCAAGGCCGCATCTTCTCCCCACGGGCGAAGTCCCCGATGGCGGCGTCCGTGCCGCCGCACCGGCCGGCTGATGGCGGCCAGCAATTGCTCCATCCGCTCGCCGGTGTGGGCGGCGGCCAGTGCATCCAGATAGCGATGGTTGGCGTGCTGGCAGACTTCGGCGCGGCGGCGGGTGGCGGCCACGCCTTTGCGCAAACGTCGCCAGACCGGTTTGCCTTCCGGGCCGGGCCGCAGTTCCTTGAAGTCGCGGATTTCATTGATCGTGGTTTCCACCCGCAACACGGAACCTTCCTTGTTGTAGAGTTTCAGGGAGTTGTTCCCGACGCGATGTTTGACGCGCACGCCTTCGGGACGGCGTTTGAGGTCGCTGGTGACTTCGACCCGAGACCCGGCGCCAACACCCGGCCGGTTTTCACGCGTCCGAGAAACCGCAGGATGTCGTCGGACTGGAACACGCTCATGGCCTGCCGCACCAAAGGCGGATACAACCGCTCCAAGTCCGCCGTCCGGTGAAACAGCAGGTCGCTGGCCCACTCGCTTTGCTGGAGCGACCAGTAGTGCCGCAACTGCGGTTCGGGGAACAACTCCCGCCGCGACGGAAACGCCTGATCCAGCAGCCCATCGAGCAGTTCTTCCCAACGGGTTTCCAGTTGGACATCGGCCAGCTTCTGGGCAGCGGCCAGATCCGCGATCCAGACAAAGCAGTTGTCCCGTTTCTGGTGAGCGATGTGCGCCGCGACCAACTGACGGGCCAGTCGTTCCCGTCCGTTCAAACAGACTTGGACGCTAAAGGGAGCCCAGGTCTGCAAGCGCAAATGGCACAACCCCAGGTCCGGGTGCAACCAGTAAAAATAGTAGTGCAAACACTTCCGACGCAGCCGCTGCAAATCCAGCGTCCGCTGCTGGCGATTGCGAAACAAGCCGTAGGACAGACAGGGTTCGACACAGGAAAACACGCCGATCAGTCCCTCGCTCACCCCGCGGTGCCGGGCCTCCGCGAGCGCCGCCTCCTCTTTGGAGATCGCCGAACTGGCCAGATAGATCGGCGGTTGGCCACTTCGTTCGGCCAGGCTGATCGCATCGGCTTTGATCCGCTCCGTCACCGATCCCGACCACGCCATGAAGTCCTTGTGCAACATGCCCCGTCGCTTCATGAATCCGGTCATGCCTTCCACGAACGCCAGAAAGCGCAGGGTGCCACGAAACAACATGCGGTCGTAGCCGTTGAGAATTCCTTGGATAAGATGGGAGTGAGCTGCGATAAACTGGCACATGATGATTCCTTTCTCGTTGGATTATAGAAACACCATGTTATCATCACAGCCAACGCTTTTCAGCCTCTTTGGTTGCGGCCAAAGGCCGCGATAAGTTCCCTTGCGGCTAATAAGGTGGATTTACTGAATTGATTATAAACTAATTTGAAAGATTATGGTTGAGGATTTCGGACGGCGGGTCTAAAACGCCAATCACGATGAAGCGAAAATATCTCAATCGCACTGGAATGGGCGCCACCGTGGCGGCCTATATGAACAACAACAATACCCTCTGGGCCGGCAACAAGGCCGTCTCCGACACCATGACACAGGTGAACACCGCCGTTGACCGGCGTGAGCCAGAAGGCGCAGGAGCAGCAGACGCCCATTGTGGGCGAGGAGGAGCTGAAGGTCACGGTGCGGCATGATTACGAGGAGGAGATCATGCGGATTGCCGGCCAGATTTGCTCGCTGGCGACGAAGACCAACGATCCAAACCTGGCGGCGGAAACGGAGTTGACGCTCTCGCAGCTCGACAAGATGGACGTGGACACGCTGGAGGAAACCGGCACGCGCATTTCCGGTCTGGCCACGGCCAGTCTGACCGGGCTGGCGGATTTCAACATCACGCAAACGGATGTGACGGGATTGGACACCATGACGACGCAGTTTCATGGCGTGAAAACCGCGCCGCGCACGGCCATCGCCAAGCGCAGGGGCAAAACGATGACCCTGCCGCCGGCGGTGAAGACGGTGACGAGCCTGTTGCGCAACAATCTCGACAAGGAAATGCTGATGTTCAAGAAGTCGAATCCCGATTTTTACGCGGGGTATGTGTCCGCTCGCGTGATTGTGGATCGCGGTGGCCACAAAGGCGCTGCGCCAACGCCGCCCGCGACGAAGACCGCGACGAAGTCAACTGCGTAGAAGGGCCGGACTGCCCGTGGCGCATTGATTCCCGCCGTGAATGCCAGAGTCGAAGCAGCACCCGCACCTTTGCCGGAGGTCAAAGGCGCGAGGATGCACGCGATTGATCGTTTCCGCGAACGAACCGGCTCGAAACAATCGGATGAAGAGGTGTGCCGCAAGCTGCTGGAAATGCTGGCGAGGGCGAAGGAGGTCAAACTCAAGCCGCCCTACAATGTCATCGCGCTGCTGAACCATAATTTTCGCGATGCCCGCTATTTCCGAAGCGGCAGATTCATATTGGTCGTGGAAGGCGACTGCATTTCGACCGTGCATTGCGGAGAAGCCGATCGGTGGGAATCGCCATGAGCTTCAGGCGCAGGTTACTCACAATCGCTCCTCACCTTTTTCAAAAGCTCGTCCAGTTTCTCGATCACCGCGACCGCCCGGTCCACGCCCAGGAACAGCTCCTGCAGATATTTGCGCTCGAACTCCGCGCTCTTCTCGTCGCGCCAGTAATTCCTGGTGGCCTCCCACTTGAGCTTAAGCTCCTTGGACGCGCCGGTCAGGCGGCTCTTGCTGCCAATCGCGCTCATGTGGATTTTCCCTCCGCTTTTCCGGCGGCGCCGGCCCCGGCGTAGGCGTCCAGCGTTTTCACCACTTGGGCGAGATACGCGATGGCCTTGGGCATTTCCGAGGTCAGAAAACCGTGCAATTGCTCGATCTCCTTGAGCAGCGGCGCGGCGTGGTTTTCCAGTTCCCGGTCCCATTTTTTCAACCGCGCGAGTTTTTCCTCGGCTTCGCTGACGGCGTGCTGCGCCCGGTGGACGGCCATCATTTGCAGCGACGTGGATTCCTGGAATTGCGACAGCCGCGCGCTGAACAATTCCTGCTGCGCCTGCTCCAGCTTCTTGCTCCGAACACGCCGCTGGTTTTCCCAAAACCGGCGCTGATCGTTTTCCAGCCAGAGCCGCGTCTGCAACCCCTCGCCCGACACCTCCTCCAGCGCCGGCCGCGCCTGGCTCATGAACACAATCAACGCGGCGCGGAACAGCTCGATGGCCTCGACGGATGTGATTTGGGCCTGGGTTGCCATGTAAATCGGGAAGAAACAATCAACAATCAACAATCAACATCGAACAACCAATGGTTTCCCAACCGCGGCGCAAATGGATGTTGGGCGTTGGATGTTGGATGTTCCCATTTTTTAATGCTGGTTCAGGTATTCCTCGATGCGCTGGGCCTTGCGGAGCAGGAACGGCGTGTGTTCCTTGGACAGCTCGACGAATTTCTTGAGCGCCTTCATCGCCAGCTTGAATTCGTCGGCGAACTTCTCGTGCTCCTGGTCCTGCCAGGTGTCGCCCAGCGCGCCGAAACGCGCCTGGAGCAGCACCAGCCGGTTTTCGAGGTCGGTGTTGAACCGCTGCAGTTCGTCCGCGAACCGCCGCACTTTTTCCGGATCCATGATTGCCTGTGCCATGATGTGACCTTTGGTTGATGTTTGACACACTCAACATTAACCATTGTCGAAAAAGACGCTATCACAATTTAACAAACTTGCCCCGCCGTGCCGCGCCGGAATAACCTCTGCGCGATGCGGCTGCTCGACCGGTATTTGTTCCGCGAACTGCTCACGCCGATGGCGTATTGCCTCGGCGGGTTCCTGATTTTCTGGATTTCCTACGACCTGTTCACGGAACTGGACGAATTGCAGAAACACAAGCTGCACTTGCTGGATGTTGCTCGGCTATTACGGCGGCGCGGACGCCGGAATTTCTGGTGACCATCCTGCCGGTGGCGCTGCTGCTGGCGCTGCTTTACACGCTCACGAATCACGCGCGCCACAACGAAATCACCGCCATGCGCGCGGCGGGCGTCAGCTTGTGGCGGATTTGCGCGCCGTATTTCGGCGTCGGGCTGGCCGCGAGCCTGGCGTTGTTCGCGATGAATGAATTGCTGGTGCCGCGCAGCACGGCCTGGGCGGACCGGATTTTGCAGCGGTATGTTCACAATCCGGACGACAGCGGAACGCTGAACGGATCATAGCGGCATTTATTTCAACGCGCGCGCGCGCCGCACCTGGACTTACATCGAATATCATGCCCGAGGCCGCCGAGATGATCCGGCCCGACGTCGGCTGGTCTCTGCCGGACGGTTCTTATCGGGAAGTGGCGGCGGATCGCGCGGTTTATACCAATGGCGTGTGGACGTTTTTTTCCAGCGCGACCAACGTGATCGAGACTGAACAAAGCAGCCAAACCGCCCCGCCGATCCGCGTCCTGGTGACCAACGTGCTGGCCATGCCGGAATTCAAGGAAACGCCGCGGGACATCGAGCGCGACTTGCGATTCAGCAAATCAGACGATGGACGCCTGCAAGTCGCACAAACTGAACATCCCGCTGGCGGAGCTTTGGGGGTATCTGCAGGCGCATCCGATGATTTGCCGCGCGACGAGGCCAGGAAATGGCGGACCAAGTTTGACGGGCGGCTGGCCGCGCCGTGGACGTGCCTGGTGGTGGTGCTCATCGCCATCCCGTTTGGCGCGGCGTCCGGGCGGCGCAATCTGTTTTTCGGCGTGGCGGGCAGCATTTTCATCTGCTTCGCATTTTTCGTGGTCCAGCAAGTCAGCCTCGCGCTCGGCTCCGGCGGTTATCTGCCCGCCGTGGCTGGCGGCCTGGCTGCCCAACTTGGTTTTCGCCGGACCGGGACTGTTCCTGACGGCGCGCGTGCGATGAAATTGTGAACAACGAACTCACAGAACTGGCGGCGCGCTACGAGCGGCTGAAGTTGCTCTATCAGGTGAGCAACGTCATCCACTCCACGCTGGAGCCGCAGGAGGCGCTGCAATTGATCGTGAGCGAGGCGGTGCGGCTGATGCGCGCTTCCACCGGCTCGGTGGTGCTGATCAATCCCACGACGGGGCTTCTGGAAATTCACGCCTCGCAAAACCTGCCGGCCAAGCGGCGGCGAAATTGAAACTGCGCGTCGGCGAAGGCATCACCGGCTGGGTGGCGCGCACATGGCAAGCCGGCGCGCGTGGGCGATGTGACGCAGGACCCGCGCTACGTCGCGGCGCGGCGCGGCGTGCTGTCGGAACTGGCCGTGCCGCTCGAAGTGGGCGGCGAAATCCGCGGCGTGCTGAACGTGGATTCGGACCGGGCGGACGCCTTCAGCGCGGACGACCAGGAATTGCTGCAGGAACTGGCGGTGCAGGCGGCCAAGGTGATTCACAACACCTGGCTTTACGAGCAATTGCGGCTGAAGGCGGGGCTGTTCGAGTCGCTGGCCAGCGTGAGCCGGACCATCAATTCCACGCTGAATCTGGACGAGGCGTTGCGCGCCATCACGCGCGAGGCGTGCGTGCTGATGCGGGCGCGGATGTGTTCGCTGATGATGCTGGATGAAAGCCGCGAGTGGCTCGATTTGCGCGCCAGCTACGGCGCGGGCGAGGCGTATCTCAAAAAGCCGCGGTTGAGCGTCGAGGAAAGCGTGCTCGGCGTCGTGGTGCGCCGCAAAAAGCCGATGCAGTTGGAGAACGTCCAGACCTCCAGCCGTTATCAAAACGTCGAGGTGGCGCGGCGCGAAGGACTGATTTCGCTGTTGAGCGTGCCGCTGCTGTTCGCCGGCCAGGCCATCGGCACGTTGAACGTTTATACCGGCCGGCCTTACAATTTTTCCAACGAGGAAATCCGCATCCTGGGCGCGCTGGCGGAATTGTCGGCGATTGCGATTGAAAAGGCGCGGCTTTACGAGCGCGTCGTGGACGTGGAGGAGCAATTGCGGCAGAACGAAAAACTGTCCGCGCTCGGCCTGCTCGCCGCCGAGGTCGCGCACGAAATCCGCAATCCGCTCACGGTGATGAAGCTGCTGTATCACTCGCTGGATTTGAAGTTTCCCGACGGCGACCCGCGCGCGAAGGACGCCCGGATCATTGACGCGAAAATCGAGCACCTGAACAAAATCGTGGAGCAGATTCTCGACTTCGCGCGCACGACGGAGCCGAAATTCGCGCCGGTGAATTTGAACGAATTGATTGACGAACTCGGATTGCTGGTGCGCCACAAGCTGGCCAATCAGAACATCCGGCTGGTCCGCGAATTGCAGCCGGATTTGCCGTCGGTGATGGGCGACGCGCCGCAACTGGAGCAGGCGTTTTTGAATCTGATTCTCAACGCCGCCGAGGCGATGCCGGACGGCGGCACGCTGACCATCAGTTCGCGCGCGGTCCGCCAGCCGCGCACGAGCGACAGGCCGGCGCACGTGGCGGTGGAATTCAAGGACACCGGCAAGGGCATGAGCGAGGAATTGCAGCAACGGGCGTTCACGGCGGTCTTGAGCACGACCAAGGCCAAAGGCACCGGGCTTGGGCTGGCCATCGTCGGCCGCATCATTGAGACGCATCGCGGCAGCCATCCGCATCAAATCCAGAATCGGCCGCGGAACCAGCATTCACGTCTCCTTGCCCGTGAAGTGATCCAGCCCTTTCCGGTTTCCGGCATTTCCTCCTTTCGTGATTTTGCGCCTTTGTAGGGGAAGGCCTTTGTGCTATTTTCTTGCCTCGGCTCGCCGGCGAGTTTATCCGACGGGTTCCAAATTTTATGAATTACTCGAAACAGGAATGGTGGCAACGGTTCCAAAAATACTACACCGAGTTTCCCGAAATCGGTCTGGCGGTGGACTTGAGCCGGATGAATGTGAACGACGCGTTCTTCGCGGCGATGGAACCGCGAATGCAGAAGGCGTTTGGCCGACATGGCGGCACTGGAACGCGGCGCCATTGCCAATCCTGACGAAAAGCGGATGGTGGGACATTATTGGCTGCGCAATCCCGCCTTGGCGCCAACGTCTGAAATCCGCAAGGAAATCGAGGACACACTGGCGCGAATCAAGCAATTTGCCGCAAAGGTTCATGCCGGAGAAATCCGCGGCAGCAGGCGGCAGCTTCAAAAATTATCTGCTCATCGGCATCGGTGGCTCGGCGTTGGGACCGCAGTTCGTCGCCCACGCCTTGGGCGACCCCAGAACCGACAAGGTGAAACCATTCTTCTTTGACAACACCGATCCCGACGGCATGCATCGCGCGCTTGCGGCCATCGGGGCGGATTTGAACCGGACGCTTTGCATTGTCATTTCCAAGTCAGGCGGCACGAAGGAGGCGCGCAATGGAATGTTGATTGCGGAAGATGCTTTCAGGCGCATCGGATTGGAATTTGGCAAACATGCGGTCGCTGTCACGATGGAAGGCAGCGAACTTGACAAACACGCGGTGGCGAGCAAGTGGATTACCCGATTCCCGATGTGGGATTGGGTGGGCGGGCGAACCAGCGAACTATCCCCGGTAGGGCTGCTTCCAGCAGCCTTGCAAGGAATAGACATAAAAAGTTTGCTGTCAGGAGCTTGTGAGTGCGATAAAGCGACGAGAGCCGAAAACGCTGAATCCAACCCAGCTTCGCTGATTTCGTTAGCTTGGCTTGAGTCCGGTAACGGTAAAGGAATCAAGAGCATGGTAGTTTTGCCGTATAAAGACCGACTAGAACTGTTTTCAAAATACCTTCAGCAATTGGTCATGGAGTCGCTCGGCAAAGAGCACGATAAGGATGGCAAGGTCGTCAATCAAGGCATTGTCGTGCTGGGAAACAAGGGGGCGACGGATCAGCATTCTTACATCCAACAATTGAGGGATGGACCGAACAATTTCTTCGCGACATTTATTGAGGTCTTGAAGGATGGCGGCAGTCAAGCCTTGCAAGTTGAGCCAAGCGTCACAAGCGGAGATTATCTTCAAGGATTCTATCTTGGAACTCGACAGGCACTGGCAGAAAATGGTCGGGAATCCATCACCATCACCGTGAGTGAAGTGTCGCCTTTCGTCGTCGGGATGCTGATAGCGCTTTTCGAGCGAGCGGTGGGATTCTACGCTTCGCTTGTCAACATCAATGCCTACCATCAACCAGGTGTGGAAGCGGGAAAGAAGGCCGCCGGCAAAGTCATTCAGATTCAGTGCCGAGCCTTGGAATTCCTTTCAAAGCAGTCAGGAAAGTCATTCACGGTGGATGAAATTGCTAAAGGCATCAGCCAAGCGGATGATGTTGAACATGTCTTCAAGATTTGCGAACATCTGTCTGCGAACCGGCATGGCGCAATTCGCAAGTCAATTGGCTCAAAAATATTGGAAAATAGATACGCAGTCGGCTGATTCTTCATGTTTATCTATCCAAAATGTTACGACGTCATCGTCATCGGAGCCGGTCATGCTGGAGTCGAGGCGGCGCTGGCGGCAGCACGAATGGGTTGCCAGACGATGCTCCTGACCATCAACGCCGATACCATCGGCCAGATGTCGTGCAATCCAGCCATCGGGGGATTGGCGAAGGGACATTTGGCGAGGGAAATTGATGCGATGGGTGGCGAAATGGGCAAGGCCACCGACATGACGGGTCTTCAGTTCCGGATGCTGAACACAAAGAAGGGACCGGCAGTTTGGGCGCCACGAGCGCAATGCGACAAGAAGGCGTATCAATTCCGGCTGAAATGGGTCTGTGAATCCGAACCGAACCTAGACGTCAAGCAAGGGCAGGCGGCGCAGATTCTACACAAGGACGAAGTGGCATTCGGGGTGCAGACCATGCTCGACGTCCAGTATCACGGGAAGGCGATTGTCGTCACGACTGGAACATTTCTCCGCGGCTTGATGCACATCGGATCAAATCAACAGCCTGGAGGTCGGGCCGGCGATGCTGCTGCCACGAGCCTTTCGGCTTCACTGAAGGAACTTGGACTGGAACTGAAGCGGCTCAAGACAGGCACCCCACCCAGGCTGTTGCGCCGGTCAATTGACTTTTCAAAGATGGAAGTCCAGCCAGGAGATGAGCCAGTTCCCTGCTTCACATTTTGGAAGGATGATTTGTTCCACGTGGAACATTCCAGAATCAAGCCAATGAATGCCGGGCACTTGATTGGGAAATATCCACCAGGCTCAATCCTTGATCGGATAGACAGCCAATTACCATGTTACATCACGTTTACGACTGAAAGCACGGCGAAAACGATACGCCAGAATCTCCACAAGTCACCTTTATATGCTGGAGTAATTGAGGGAGTCGGTCCAAGGTATTGCCCTTCCATTGAGGACAAGATCGTCAAGTTTCCGGAGAAGGAGCGACACCAGATTTTCCTCGAGCCCGAGGGAATTGAGACGGACGAGTTTTACGTGAACGGGTTTTCGACCAGCCTGCCATTTGATGTGCAGTATGAGCTTGTGCGGACCATCATTGGCTGCGAGAACGCCGAGATCTTGCGACCGGCCTACGCGGTGGAATATGACTTCGCCGATCCGATGCAATTGCACCCAACACTTGAGACCAAGGTGTGTCAGAACTTGTTCTTGGCTGGTCAAATCAACGGCACGTCTGGGTATGAGGAGGCTGGTGCCCAAGGGCTCATGGCTGGAGTAAATGCAGCACGCCGGGTCATCGGAATTGACCCAATTATCATCAGGCGGGACCAAGCTTATATCGGAGTCTTGATCGATGACTTGGTCACGAAGGGCACGGCGGAGCCGTATCGGATGTTCACGTCCCGGGCCGAATACCGCCTTCTGTTGCGGCAGGACAATGCCGATTTGAGGCTGGCGGAACTCGGACATTCTGTCGGACTGTTGTCGGAGCATAATTACCGGAAATTTCTGGAGAAGGAAACGGCCGTCAATTGCGAGTTAAATCGTTTATATAAAACATATTATGAGTCAGATACTCTGGCTAAAATATTGTCCAGGCCGGAGACGAGTTATGCGAATCTGCCGAAGCGGGATGAGACATTGTCGCAGGACGTGGTTCACCAAGTTGAGATAGCCATCAAATACGCCGGCTATATTGAGCGGCAGGAATTGGAGGTGGAGAAATTCAAGGCGATGGAAGGCAAGAACATACCTGAAGCTTTTGACTTCTCGACTGTGCCCAGCCTGCGATTGGAGGCGCGGCAGAAGCTGGCCAAGATCCGCCCAGCGACCATCGGCCAAGCCGCCCGCATCTCCGGAGTATCGCCGGCGGACATCAGCATTCTCATGGTCAGCCTCAAACGGTGGGGGGCCAATGGACAAAAGAATGCCTCCGCAGACGAAGATTCCGGCGTCTGCGAAGCGGACCTTGAGGAATAAGGTGACTGGCCCAGGCCACCCGGGCAGAACGGAAGTTGCGCTGGCGGCGGAGAAACATCGAAGACAAAAGCAGGCCAGATCGCTTTCCCAGCAGAACCTCACCGACAGACCAACGGGTCTGTGGTGGGAGACAGAAATGGCGAACACCCGTCAAGAAATCATCAAATATTCATCAGACACGTGGAGCGAATCGCGAGCGAAGGGAGGGCGGACTTGAAAGATACCTGTCAGATATCCATCAGATACCTGACCCGGCAGAACCCCGTAAGAACTCCGGTAGAACTCGCCCGGTAAAACGGAGGCGCTCGAAACTCTGCCGGGCGGAAATGGGCCGGACGCCAAAAGGAAAAATGCGGGCCAAGGGTTGAAGCGTTGCCGGGTTGAAGGGGTGGAAATCCGCTTCAACACTTGAATGTCTGGACGCTTCAACGAATCTCATGGGGCAACCTACGCGCCGGCGGGCGGATGTCAAACGGCCGCACGGGGACGATTTGAAGGTAAAGACTGAAGGCTGAAGTCGAGAAAGGAAGACGCGAATTGCGCGAATTGGCGCGAAAGGAAATCAAGCCAACCAGCGCAGAATCGGCGTGCGAATTCAATGGCCCGTGAAATCAAGTTAAGCTACAGCCCGTCTTGGTATTAGGCCACCGAAAATCAACACATCCCGTATGTCCAGGCGGGGAGAAGGAACTCGTCGGGTGGTGGACGCTTCACAGTCGCACCTTTGAGGTGGTGACGATTAAGGCGAACAACACTGTGTTCGAAGACGAGCTGACTTTATCCCTGGGGACGTTTATTTACAAGGTCATCTTTGCCGGCGACCACGAATTGGTTCTCGAATTGGCTTGGCCCGTTCGGAACGAACCCAAATTGAGGTTTACGAAGTGACGGCAAACGGGAAGCAAAGGCTGAAAACCACCTCCGGTCTCCTGACTTGGCAATAAAGATGCTTTGTGCAAGCCGGGATTTGCCCTGCTGTGCTCGTGTTTGGTAACAAATCCGTGAACCGTAGTTAAAACACGATCAAGAAGCTGGTATGTGGTTGCGGCCGATAGGCCTTAATTGGAAATCGAAAGCAATCCGGCTGGTTTCACATGTTGCAAGACATGATCACAGGATCCGTTACACACGGCATGGGTGGGGCGACCTAAGCCCGTCTTCGGACGGGCTTTCTTCATTGAGACGTTTCGTCCATTTCCAAGACACGGCGGTTTGGATGATTTTGAATCCGACCTGCTTGGCGAAGGATATTTTTGAGGTTGGCCCCTTGACACCGCAGAAAAAAGGACGAGTTTAAACCCGGCTGGTGTGGACGTGAGTGCGGTTGACGGTCCCAAGACGGCGAGAGATCCGTGAGACCGTCGTAAGAAAGACAGTCAGTTGGTAGATACGCCCACATCAGCCATTTCTTGAATCTACCCGATCTCGTTCGATTGGAAAACGGACGGGTGTTATTGGCTTGTTCGACTTCTGATTTCGACTATTTCCGCGACCACTTGTTCCGCAGCGCGCTGGATCGCCTCATCCATCGTGCCGGCCCATGCGGATTTGCCGGATTGCCCGTCCACTTCAAATGTTTCCAACTGATTGCCGGAACTCAAATCAGTGACTTTGACTTGAACCACGATTCGCGCCCGGCCCGCAAATGCCCCCAGCCAAAAGCGCGACTTGTCTGACACTTGCTGGATTTTCTTTATGTCAGCGCTAACCTTAATCCAGCCGTTGGAACTTACGTCCGGCGGGTTCCCGCTCACGCCATCGAAGAAGCCGGTGACCTTCAATCCCGTGATGATCGAATCTTTCAGAGAATGTTGTTCGCTTTCGAAACCACGCAAGGAACTGAAGGTTTCCACCCAGATAAAATCAAACAAGACAGGCCGGCTGGTAGCGATCGGGCTGGCATTCTTGACCGTGCCCGACGACGCACAGCCGGCGAGCGTCAACAAAACCAGCAGGGCCGCGAAAAATTGAAGCGCGCCTTTGCAGTGTCGGATGCGTTTGAGGAAGTGCATTTTGGGAGCAGCTGAATTTTGACAAATGTCCGATTGATATAGCCATTTTCATTTGGAAAAATGGTGCGCATAGCAGGACTTGAACCTGCACACCTTTCGGCACTACCACCTCAAAGTAGCGTGTCTGCCAATTCCACCATATGCGCGCCCGGCCCAATAATGAAGCAGGCCCTGCGCCCCGACGCAAGCAGTTTTCAATCGCCAAACAACCACTGCCAGCCGCGCCAGCGGTTGGGCTGCGCCGGATTGAGTTCTTCGCCGTGCGGTTTTCCCAAATCCCATTGCAACAAAATGCCGATGCTGTTGGCCCCGCGTCCTCCTGACCGGATGGCGTCAATGCCGTAGGCGTAGTCCAGCACCATCTTGAACCGGCCGGACGGCGAGCGATACAAAATGCCGCCGCCCACGCCGTTGAGCCAGTTGCCGGGCTGCCCTTCGCCCGGCAGATAATCCACGAAGGCGCTGGAAACGTTCGCGTCGAGGTTCCAGCGCTGGCGTTTGTCGAGCGGCACCAGGTAGCTGGCGTTGAGCAGCACGAACTGCCGCGCGCTGATTTCCTGGTAATAATAGCCGGGCAGCGTCAGGGGAAATTCCGACACGAGCGGCAGAAATCCGCCCAGCCGGTAGGCGCTGAAACGGTCGGCGTCCACGCTCGTGCCGGCGGTCAGGCGCACGGAAAAATTCTGCTGGCTCTTCGGCAGCGTGTAGGTCAGCGCGGCTTCGGTCCAGAACAAATGCGACTGCTGTTCGAGTTCGTAGCGGTCGCTGGCGTAGCCGTAGTTCCCGCTGTCGCTGCGGAATTCGCCTTCATACCAGACGGACAATTCCATCGCCAGCGGCGGGAACAGTATCGGCTCGATGCCGCCCCAGCGCAGGCCGGTGCGCACGCTGAATCGCGCCGTGGTCGGCCGGCAGTTGAAACGTGGAGGCGGTGCTGTCGCCGCGGTCATACACCGCATAATGCGCCGTGCCGCGCAAAATCAGGTTCAACGGAATCTGGTCGTCGGGATTGAACAAATGATAAATGCTGGCGGAAACTTCCCCGCCGCTGCCTTCAAAGGATTCTGGCTCGGATAGTAGGTGCCGCCGCGGATTTCGTTGTAGCTGTCGGCAAAACCGCCGCCCGCCAGGCCGATGGCAAAATCCGTTTGCGGCCCGAGTCCATGCACGAAGCCCAGTTCGGAATCCAGATACACCGGCGCGACCGCCAGCCGCAGCGTCAGGTTCGTGCGCAGGAAATCCGGCTGGTTGTGGTAATAAAAAGCGTAGCCGGCAAACGGCGCGTGGCCTTCCATCGCCTGGTTGTAGCCGAGCTGGATCAGGTCGCGCTTGACGGGATCAATTTGCGCCGATGCGGTCAACGGCAAGAACAGCACCAGCCAGCGCAATCCTCGCGCGAATCTGCTCATGCGCTTTTTGATAAAGTATTTCCGGCGCGGCGGCAAGCGGGAATGAAATAGCACAAGATTTGGAGTGCGGTGGCAGGACACCGCTTTTTCCGCGAGGCGACATGTCGCCTCGCCCCAAAGCGCGGACTTGTCCGCGCACTCCAAAGCAATGACGGGACGGCAAATTGCGACTGGACAATTCCGGACGTCCGGCGCAGGCTGCGAAAGCATGAAGCCGGACCGCAGCCATTCCAGCAGGAAAAGCTCTGACCGATTGGCCTCTGCCGGAATCAGCCAACACCGGCGAGGCTAAATATAATGTTAGGCCACATTCACGCGCCGATGAACGAGGACGAAACCACAAAGCCCATAGTGCGCAGATGCCAAATGGAGACGGGTTTTGCTCTGATCGTTGCGCATCGTTCAGGTTGCTTATGTGTTGCTTGTGGCGGTTTGGATTGGGTTCGCAGAGCCATTGGTCCCGCCTTGCATCGGATTCCAATCGGAGCCATTGTTGGTTTCGTCGCATACGTTGCAAAGGTCTCGACATGGATTTGCGCGCAGATATTTCATTTGGGTGCCGTATTTATTGGAAGCTTTCGGTGCTTTCCATTGAATTTTATGCTGACAGCACGGAAATCATCGGCATTTGTCGGCAGCAGGCTCGCTGAGCGTCTGTTGGCTGCACATCCTCCGTGAACTTCGTGCGAAGTTCTTAGCCTGGCTTAAAAATCATGAGGCCTAACATTGAAATAGGCCGCAAATCCACTCGTAAATTGATTCTGCTTCTGCTTCGCGCTTTAGGCCCGCCATCAATCCGCGCTCATACTTTCTCGACATCCGCCCGAATTTTCGGCTTACTATGCCGAATTTGATTTGTGCTGATGCCGCCACTCAACGCTGAAAAACTCGCCCACGCCAAGTCGCTCGGATTTTCCGACCGGCAGATCGCCCATTTGACCGGCTCCACCGAGGACAAAATCCGCGCGCTGCGGAAAAAGCTCAATCTCGTGCCCAGCTACCGGCTCGTGGACACCTGCGCCGCCGAGTTCGAGGCTTACACGCCGTATTATTATTCCACCTACGACCGCGGCGACGACGAGGTGAAAGGCAACACCGCAGAAAAAGGTGATGATTCTCGGCGGCGGCCCGAACCGCATCGGCCAGGGCATTGAATTCGATTACTGCTGCGTCCACGCCGCGTTCGCGCTCAAGGAGGACGGATTTCGAGACCATCATGGTGAACTCGAATCCCGAAACCGTTTCGACCGATTACGACACCAGCGACAAACTGTTTTTCGAGCCGCTCACGCTGGAGGACGTGCTGCACATTTACGAGCGCGAAAAATGCTGGGGCGCCATCGCGCAATTCGGCGGCCAGACGCCGCTGAACCTCGCGCTCGGCCTCCAGAAAAACGGCGTCAACATCATCGGCACCTCGCCGCAGAGCATCGAAATCGCCGAGGACCGCAAACTGTTCGCCGCGATGCTCGACAAGCTGAAAATTCCGCAGCCGCCCAACGGCCTGGCGACGAACGCCGAGGAAGCGCTCGCAGCTTCCAAGAAACTCGGCTATCCGGTGCTCGTGCGGCCGAGCTTCGTCCTCGGCGGGCGCGCGATGCAGATTGTTTATTCCGACGCCGAACTGTCGCATTACATGAAGTTCGCCGTCGAAGCCTCGCCGGAACGCCCGGTGCTGGTGGACAAATTTCTCGAGGACGCGACCGAGGTGGACGTGGATTGCATCGCCGACGTCGGCCAGTTCGACGACCCGAAGAAAGGCACGATTGTCATCGGCGGCATGTTGGAGCACATCGAATTTGCCGGCGTCCATTCCGGCGACGCCGCGATGGTGCTGCCGCCGCACACGCTTTCCAAAAACGTCATCGAGACCATCCGCGAATACACGCACGCGATGGCGCGCGAACTGAAAGTCGTCGGCCTGATGAACGTCCAATACGCCGTGAAGGGCGAAAAGGTTTATCGTGCTCGAAGTCAATCCGCGCGCGTCGCGCACCGTGCCGTTCGTGAGCAAGGCCATCGGCGTTCCGCTCGCCAAACTCGCCGCGAAAGTCATGGCCGGAAAAACCTTGAAGGAACTGGATTTCACCGAAGGAAATCTGGCCGAAGTATTGGGCGGTGAAGGAATCCGTTTTCCCGTTCAACCGCTTTCACGGCCAGGACATTTTGCTCTCGCCGGAAATGCGCTCCACCGGCGAAGTCATGGGCCTGGACGCCGACCTGCGGCATCGCCTACGCCAAATCGCAGATGGCCGCGAACTCGCCGCTGCCGCTCGGCGGGAAAGTGTTCATCAGCGTCAGCGACGCGCACAAAAAGCAAGATCGCCGACGATCGCCAGACAATTTGCCGGACTGGGATTTGAACTGGTCGCCACCGGCGGCACGGCGGCGGTTTTGGAAAAGGCCGGATTGAAAGTGCAGCGCATGTTCAAGCTGCTCGAAGGCCGGCCCAACGTGATTGACCTGCTCAAGAACAAGGAAATCCAGCTCGTCATCAACACGCCCAGCGGCGCGGTGCCGCGCGAGGACGAAATCAAAATCCGCACCACGGCCGTTTATACCGGCACGCCGATCATGACGACGTTGAGCGGCGCCAAGGCCGCCGCGCTCGGCATCGCCGCGCTGAAAAAATCCGGCTACGGCGTCAAGACGCTGCAGGAATATCACTGACTGGAGTGCGGCGCAAGCGGAGCGCGCGCCACTCTTTCTTCATCCCGATTTCCAACGCTGTCGCCGTGCGTCTGCCAGTGCTTCAAAATCCACTGGACAGGCGGGACGCCTGTCCTACTTTGTTCGCGTTGAAATCCGCCGCGCCAGAACTGCTCCCGCTGCTGAAGCAATACTTCGGTTTCACCTCGTTCCGCCCGTTGCAGGAGGAAATCATCCGCGATTCGCTCGCGGGCAGGGACGTCTTCGCGCTGCTGCCGACCGGCGGCGGCAAATCGCTTTGCTTCCAGCTTCCCGCGCTCGCACGCGACGGCCTCACGGTCGTCGTCTCGCCGCTGATCGCGCTGATGAAAGACCAGGTGGACGCGCTGCAAGCCGGCGGCGTTCCCGCGACGTTTTTGAATTCCTCGCTCGCCGCGAGCGAAGCGCCGAAACGCCTGCGCGGTTTGCACAACGGCGAATTCCGCCTGCTCTACGCCGCGCCGGAGCGGCTGATGCTGTCCGGTTTTCTCGACGATTTGCAGCGCTGGAACGTCCGGCTCATCGCCGATTGACGAGGCGCATTGCATCAGCGAATGGGGCCACGATTTCCGCCCGGAATACCGCCAGCTCGCGCAGCTGCGCGAATTGTTTCCGCGACGTTCCGTTCATGGCGCTCACCGCCACCGCCACGGCGCGCGTGCGCGAGGACATCGTCACGCATCTGAAATTGCGCGAGCCGAAATGTTACGTCGCCAGCTTCAACCGCCCGAACCTGACCTACCGCGTCATTCCGAAAAACAAGCCTTACGACCAGTTGCTGGATTTTCTCCGCGCGCGGCCCAAGGAAAGCGGCATCGTCTATTGCCAGTCGCGCAAATCCGCCGAGCGCGTCGCGGCCAATCTGACCGAGGACGGCGTGAACGGCGCGTCCGTATCACGCCGGGCTGACGCCGAAGGAGCGCAGCGAGCATCAGGAACTTTTTCTGCGCGACGACGTGCGCGTGATCTGCGCGACCATCGCCTTCGGCATGGGCATCAACAAGCCGAACGTCCGCTTCGTCGTCCACTACGATCTGCCGAAAAACATCGAGGGCTATTATCAGGAAACCGGCCGCGCGGGCCGCGACGGTCTGCCGAGCGAATGCGTTTTGCTTTTCAGCGCCGGCGACGTGGTGAAGCAGACCGGTTTCATTGACGAAAAGCCCAACCCGCAGGAACAGCAAATCGCCCGCGAACAATTGCAGCAGATGGTTCACTACGCCGAGTGCGCCGGCTGCCGGCGGAAGGAATTGCTCGCGTATTTTGGCGAGGATTTTGGCAGCGGCCGACGGGCAGCCGGCGGGCAAGTTCTCAACGCCGAATCCGTCGGCGCCGCAGGCGGTGACGCCGGCCCTACCGAACAATTGCGGCGCGTGCGACAACTGCCTTTCGCCGCGCGCCACGTTCGACGGCACGCTGGCCGCGCAGAAATTTCTCTCCTGCGTCTATCGCATCCGCGAGAAAAACGGTTTTGGCGTCGGCTTGAATCACGTCGTCGAAGTTCTCACCGGCGCGGACACGGAAAAAATCCGCAAATGGAATCACGCGCAGCTTTCCACCTACGGCATCGGCAAGGAACACAGCCGCCCGGAATGGGCGGCGATTGGCCGCGAACTGGTCCGGCTCGGTTTTCTCCGGCAGACCGCGGAAAAATTCAGCGTGCTGGAATTGACCAACGACGGCTGGCGGCGCTCAAGCAGCGCAGGAAAATCACGCTCACCAAACCCGCCGTCGCGCCGGAAACCAAAGCCCATCACGTCGGCGAAATCTCCTGCGACGAAGTTTTGTTCGACCGCCTGCGCGAACTCCGCAAAAAACTGGCCGACGAGCGCGACGTGCCGGCCTACATCATTTTTTCCGACGTGGCGCTGCGGCAGATGGCGCGGAATTATCCCGCCAGCGAAAGCGACTTCGCCCGCATCAGCGGCGTCGGCGAAAAGAAGCTGCGCGAGTTCGGCGACATTTTTCTCAGCGAAATCGCCGCGCATTTGCAGACCAACGCCGCGCCAGATTTTTGCGGACGATTCCTTCACCGCGCCCGCCGCGCCGCCGCCGTCGCGCAGCAGCCTCGGCGATTCCGCGCGCGAAACGCTGCGCCGGTTCCGCTCCGGCCAGACCGTCGAGCAAATCGCCCGCGAACGCGGCGTGACCACCAGCACCATTTTGGGCCATCTTGCCGAAGGCATCGAGCGCGGCGAGCCGGTGGATTTGGACAAATTTTTCACCGACGACGAGAAACAAAAAGTCGCCGCCGCTTTTCAAGCGCACGGCCTTTTGCGCTGTCGCCGGTCTTTGAATCGCTCGGAGGGAAAATTGACTACGGCCGGCTGCGGATTTTCCGCGCGGCCAGACAAGCTAAAGCTTGAACTCCAACCTGCGTTTCAGCTTGGCCACTTCGATGTCCGCCTGCCGCGTCGGTTCGGGAATCCGGTAGCGCGTGCAGCAGGCCAGCACCAGTTTGACGGCGGAATCCAAATCCACGCGATGGCCGATGCTCACGAAAACCGGGCGAATCCCTTTCTGCGTCCGCAGCACCACGCCGATTTGTTCCTCGCCGTCCAGCAGCGGCGTAGTTGAGCCGGCCTTCATCGCCGGATTTTCAAATGTCCCAATCAACCGGCTCTTGCCGACGCCGACGCCGGGCCGGTCCAGTTCAATCGCCAGATGCGACGCGATGCCGCACCGGCGCGGATGCGCGAAACCCTGGCCGTCAAAAAGAATCGCGCCGAATTCGTGCTTCAACGCGCCAATCGCCTGCTTGACCGCCGGGCCTTCGCGGAAACTCAAGAAACCGGGAATGTAGGGAAATTCCGCCGGTCGTCGTGGCGTGGGCAACTTCAACGACTCGTTGCGTCTCGCGGTCATAAACAACGGCGGCGGCGAAAATGGTTTTCTTGTCGGCGGAAAACGCGCAATCCGCCCCGGCGACAAATCGCGGCAGCGGTTCCAGCGGCGCGACAATCATCCGCTCGCGCAGACGCGTCTGGGTCGCCTTCCATTCCTCGACCAGCGCAGCCCAGCCGGGATCGGATTTGCCGCGAATTGTCATGGGAGCGCTGGCGTCCCGCCGGCATAAATTGCAGAGTGAATTCTCATTTCAACTCGCACGCCGAGACTGCGCAGCGCTCATCGGATTTCCTTCGCGCGCAGCACGCGCCACTGGTGCGTCCACGGATCAATCCGGCACACGGCCCGGTAATCGCAAAATTCGCACGGCGTCTCCGTCGCCCTTGCGATACGGGTCCACTTTCGCCTCGCCGGAAAAAATCGCGCGGCCCATTTCCCGCAACCGGGTTTCGACGCCGTTGAGCAACGCTTCAAATTCCGCGCGCGGCAATGCCTCGGCGGAGTTGGCGTAAATTTTCCCGGCGTCCGTCAGCCGGTAATTGAACTGGTCGCGGCGCGCGCTTGCTGTCCAGTTTGTCCAGCGCGCCCGCGTCAAACCGCCCGTTGTGGCGATACGGCGATTTCCCCGCGCCGGCTTCGCCCAAAATCTCGTCGCGCGTCCTGCCGCTTTCAAACTGGCCGCGCAAATTGACGTAAAAAACGCCCGCCGGAATCAGTTTCTCCACGCCGAACAATTTGCGCGGATTTTTCCAATGCCGCAGCGTGTTCAGATACGCCAGCAATTGCAATTGCACGCCGTGCTCCACCAGCAGCGCGTCCAGTTTTTTGCCGCCGGATTTGTAATCCATCACCACGGCCAGCGCCTGGCCGCCGTCCGGATCACGCCACAAATCCACGCGGTCAATCCGGCCTTGCAGCGCAAGCCGGTGGCCGCCGCCCAAATCCATTTCCCACGCGGGCGCGCCGGAATTTTCGCCGCCGAAATCCAGTTCCGCCGCCGCCGGGTCAAATTCATATTGCCCGCGCATCCACGCCACGATGACGGCGATGAAATCCTGCAACGATTCCGTCATCGCGCGCGCCTCGAACCGCGTCTGCGCCGTGTCGCGCATCAATCCGTCGCGGAAATTCTCCACCGAGTCCGGCGGCGATCTTGCGCGACTCCGCTCGCGCGCCTCCGCCGGCGTCGAATCGCGCCAGCGTTTGCCTTCGGCGGTCAATTGCTCGTGAAACATTTTCAAGACTTCGTGCTGGAAACTGCCGCGTTCGCGCGCGTCCAGCTCAAAAAGTTTCCGCTCGCCGGCGCGCAAACCGGAACGGACGAAAAACTTGAACGGGCATTGGGCAAATTCCTCCAGCCGGCTGACCGAAGTTCGCAGCATCGGGCCGAAAAGCTTTCCGCCAGCGCGGGCGAAAGTTTTTCCGCCGGAGTCCGGCTCGCGCAATTGTCGCAGGCTGTCTCGCAGAACAGCAATCGAGGGAACTTGCAGCAATTTGTTCAACATGTCATCCCCTCAGCCGGCCTTCGGCCACCTTCTCCCCGCTTGGGCGTGGAGAAGGAAAGTTCGGGCGCGGCCCCAAATTTTTCTCCCTCGCCCCGCGAGGCGGGGAGAGGGTCGGGGTGAGGGGCTGTTAGTTTCGCCAGCAACGGTGCCAGTTCGCTCACGTGTTCGGCTTCGCCCGGCCCAATTTGGTTTTGAAATTCTTCAACTTCGAGCGCCGGGAAAATCCTCCGCAAATGGGCGACGAACGGCGACGGATTCAGCGCCTTGCCGTCCGCATCGTGGCGCGAAAAGGTCAGGGCGAGTTTTTCGCTGGCGCGGGTGCAGGCGATGTAACCGTAGTAACGTTCGCGCGCCAGCCGTTCGCGCAAATCCGGGCCGAGCGAAACGGTCCGGCCCAATTCAGTCGCGGTCGGCGTCGGTCAAAATCGCGCGGCGCGGCGGGCGCGGCGGGAAAATGCCTTCGTTCACGCCGAGCACCAGCGCGAGTTTCAAATCGGGATTGCGCGCGCGGTCAACCGCGCCGATGAGCACCTCGTCGAGCACCGGCGGAATGACGCCGACGGTCAGGCTGGCGAGGCCGGCTTCGATGATCGGCAGCCAGTCGCGCAACGGCAGCGGTTCGCGCGGAAAGGCCAGCGCCAGATTGTCGAGCCACGGCGTTCATCTGCTCCAAAACGGTCGAGTGAATTGCCGATTGCCGGTTGCCGATTGCCGATTGTTCTGCCTCGAGTGTCCAGCGCTCCAGAGTTTCTTCCACTTTCAAGTTCGTTCCATAAGTTCACGCAGCGCACCGGCCAGTTGCGCGCCGTCCGGTTGAAATTGATTCTGGCCGAGTTGCGCGGCGAAATTTTCAAACGGCGGCAAGATTTTTTGGCGCAGCGCGTTCGGAGAATTCGTCCGGCAGCGGCTCGCGCCATTTTTTGCCGCGCCAGCCGAATTCGAGCGCGGCGTTTTCCAGCCGGTCAATTTCGGTTTCGTCCACGGGACAAAATCCGGCCTTGAGCGCGGCGAACCAGTCGTTGTGCTGCCAGTCGAACGCGACGGTGCGCAGCGCGCTGCGGGTCAGTTCGGCCAGCGGGTGGTGCGCGACGGATTCGCGGCGGTCGAGGAAGAACGGGATTTCGTAGCGGCGGAAAACCCGCGCGAGCGGCTGGTGATAATTGTCCAGATTGCGGACGAGCACGGCGCAGTCGCGGAAACGGTTGCCGGCGCGGACAAATTTCAGAATTTCGCGCGCGGCGAAGACGGCCTCGGCTTCGGGATTGGCGCAGGCGCGACAATGGAGATTGTGAGATTCGAGATTGTGAAATTTCGGGTCGGCGCGGCGGGCCGCGCCCAGTTTTCTTCCAGCCGCCGCAAGCCCGGAATTTCCGGCAAAACGGCTTTTGGTTCGGATCGCGGGGGAGAATTTCAACTTCGATTTTGCAGCCCGGCAGATTTTCGATCCGCTGGCGGCATTGCGAATACGTTTTGCCGACGGCGGTCCAGATCGAAAGCCAGGAAGTTGCCGGCTTCCTGCCGACCCGTTTGTCGAGGCAGAACGCGAGCGTGGCGCGTTCGCAAAACGGCAGAATGGCGGCGAGCAAATCCAGTTCCTGCGGCGTCATTTCGGCGAAACCGTCCAGCCACAAGCCGGAAACGCGGAAAGCGGAAAGCGGAAAGCGGACATTTCCTGCGCAGCGCGTCAGTGGCGAAATCGAGCAGATGATTTGCGTCCTGCAATTCGTGTTCGGCCAGCCAGCGCGCGTAAGCTTTCCGCAGCAGCGCGAGGTCGTGGAGTTTGCCGCGGAGTTCGGCGGCGCACCTCGGCGCGTTGCGACGAGCGCGCGAGTTTGGCGGGCGTGAACTGGTGCTGCTGGAATTCGTGCGAGCAGCGCGCTCAATTCCTGCGCGAACCCGGCGCGGCGGGCGCTGCCGCGGAACAATTTCAATTCGTCCTCGTGCCGCAGCAGCAATGCGCGCAGCACCATCACGCGGCCTTCGTCGGACAACAGTTTCGGCGGCGCGATGCGAAAAGTTTTCCAGGACAAACCGCGCCAGCCGGTCGAAGGAAAAGATATGCAGCCGCGTGTAGCCGGAAATTTCGTCGCCGGCGAGCAACTGGCGTTCGAGCTGGAAGGTGGCCTGTTTGGGCGCGAGCAGAATCAGCGGCGGCCCGCCGGGATTTTTCCGCAACGCGGCGCGGATTTCCGCCAGGCAGCGGAAGGTTTTGCCGCTGCCGGCGGGGCCGAGGAGAAAGCGCGCTTGCACGGGGAATTTTTAACGCAAAGGCGCAACGAGGCAAAGGCGCAAAGAAATTTAATTCCGGATGCGACGGGTGTTTGAAGGCTGATGGTGGCGGTTGCAACGCTCATTGGATCGACGCATTCGTTGGCAGATACAGCATTGGCGGGTGGAGCGGTTTGATCCTGTCACTCCAGCCACCTGCCTTTGCCTCATGGCCGCGATTTTTCGCCAAAGGCATCCCCGGCGAAAGGCAATTTATTGCCAGTTTTTGGCAAAAGGCGGCCGTATTTTTTGTTTCCTTTCGGGCGCGATTATCTATCATTCCCGGCTGTTAATAAGAACATCCGGAAAATCCATCCCCGGAAACAACCAAGAAAATCTATGCCACTGACACATACCACGAGACCTGTTTGCGAAGGCGTTGAAGGGCAAATACGCGCTCGGCGCGTTCAACGTGAACAACATGGAACTCATTCAGGCCATCGTCGAGGCGTGCGAGGAGGAAAAGGCGCCGCTGATGCTCCAGATTTCCAAGGGCGCGCGCCAATACGCCAACCCGGTTTATCTCAAGAAGCTCATCGAGGCGGCGGTCAGCCTGTCCAACATCCCCATCGCCGTCCACCTCGACCACGGCGACACGTTCGAGCTGTGCAAGCAGTGCATTGACGAGGGGTTCACCAGCGTGATGATTGACGCCAGCCACGAGCCGTTCGAGAAGAACGTCGAAATCACCAAGAAGGTCGTGGAATACGCCCACAAACATAATTGCTCGGTGGAATCCGAACTCGGCCATCTGGTCGGCGCGCAATTCGACGAAGGCGAGGAAGGCGGCGCGCATTCCACCAGCGGCCATTACACCGACCCGGAGGAAGCGGTCAAATTTGTCAAGGAATCCGGCTGCGATTCGCTGGCCGTCGCCATCGGCAACTGCCACGGCGCCTACAAATTCAAAGGGCACGCAGCATCTCGACCTCGAACGCCTCAAGCTCATCAAGAAGGCGCTCATGGACGCCGGCCTCGGCGATTATCCGCTGGTGCTCCACGGCGCTTCGAGCGTGCCGAAATATCTCGTCGACGAAATCAACAAATACGGCGGCAAGCTGCCCGATGCCCAGGGCGTGCCGGAGGCCGACATCGAAGTCGCGCGCCGCACGGGCTGCACGAAGGTGAACATTGACACCGACCTGCGCATGGCCATGACCGCCGGCATCCGCAAAGTGCTCGCCGAAAAACCCGGCGAATTCGATCCGCGCAAATATCTCGGCCCCGCGCGCCAGGCGGTCAAAGACCTCGTCCGCCACAAGGTCAAGGACGTGCTTTGCTGCGCCGGTCACGCGTTCGACTAAATCGAGATCTTCCATCGCGCCCCAAGCCAACTGGCTTGGGGCTTATTTGTTTGGTGGTGCAAAATCTGGCACAGCCATTGTGCCAAAAATTTCCGATGACACTTTCACGGTGCAATTGCGAGGCTGCAAAAGCCTTTATTTTCAACGATTTTATGACTTCGACCCGGCTGGCATGGCCAAAGCTTAAATGGATTCGCTGAAGTTAAAACAATTAACCGAACGAAAGGACAATTATGAAACTGATAAAATATGAAAGACCCGGATTGGTCTGGCCGAGCTTTGGCCGGCTGACCAATTTGCAGGATGAACTGGACCGGCTGTTTGAATCGCCGCTGACCGGCTGGGCGCCCGCGCTCGACGTGCAGGAGGACAAGGACAAATTCACCATCCGCGTGGAATTGCCCGGCCTCAAGCGCGAGGACATTGACGTCTCGCTGCAGGACGGCGCGCTCGTCATCTCCGGCGAACGCAGATCCGAGAAGATTGAAGAAGGCGTGGAAATTCACCGGCAGGAGCGGTTCTACGGAAAATTCCAGCGCGCGCTGACACTGCCCGAACCCGTCGCCGCGGACAAGGTGAAGGCGGATTACAAGGACGGCGTGCTGACGGTGACGCTGCCGAAGACCGAGGAAGCCAAGCCGAAGAAAATTGACGTGAGCGTCAATTGAGCCGGGCCGAAAAATGACGACCTCCCGCGGCGGAAAAGTCGCGGGAGTTCCGCTTCTGAATTTTGGGCGTTAAACCGAAACGAAAATCGAAAAGCGCCGCCCTATCCGGTTGCGCGGCGCACGGCGTCTTTCTTGTCCTCCAATTCAGCCTGAAATTTTTTGCGATCAATGGCCAATTGCTGCCGCAACGCCTCGGCCTTTTCCAAATCGCCAACAGCAGACACCTTCGCCATTTCATCCTTCAACGCAATTTCGCGCCCGGCGATTTTCGCGCCGTATGCGGAATCCAGCTCCGCCAGCTCCGCTTTCTGCGCACCGGTAAGCTTGACCGCCGGCGCGGTCTTGTTCAGGCGTTCCATCGCCAGTTCGTAGGCGGATTTCATGGCAAATATTGAGTTTGAGCATTGATTTTCACCCGGTGCCATCGGCAACGTCCCAAGGACCGGTTTCCAACCACGCCAGCGCAATCCGGGTGAATACTACCGCACCGGGCCACCGCGGCGCAAGTGGCGCGTGTCAAAAGAAATCCGCCAACGCCACTGCATGCATATAAAAATGGCTAATGACAATCTTTTGAAAATCAAAAGCAGGACCTCAAAGTGTTTGCAATGTGTTTATCATCAGGCATATAGACCTACGATTAGAATTTGACAAGTTCGCCATCAGTGGCTTACTATGATAGGGCAATGGTGTCGCGCTGATTCACCTTCGAGGCCGGCTCCACCTTGCAGTGCGGTCAATTTTTTATTCGAGGTTCCATGAGTGATACAATCGCAGAGGCGTCGTCGAATGGCGCGCCAAAAGTTTCGCGGATCAACGAAGCGGTCATCCGCATCGCCGGCAATTCGCAGGACGGCATCCAGGCCATCGGCGGTTTTCTCGCGCGGCTCGCCGGCCGCAGCGAGCAGGAAGTCATGACGTTCATGACCATTCCCGTCCACCATTTCCGGCGGCCCGTCCATTTTCCAGGTGCGCATCGGCTCGCGGCGAGGTGTTGAGTTCCGGCGACGAGGCGGACGTGCTGCTGGCGTTTTACCAGCACTCCTACGAAGGCCACATCAGCTCGCTCAAGAAAGGCGGCATCGTGCTTTACGATTCCGACCACGTCCAGGCCGAAGCCGGAATGGGAGAAGGATTATCACCATGTCGGCATTCCGATTTCGTCGCTGACGGTCGAAGCCATCGGCGGCACGGCCAAGGACAAGGGCAAAAACATTTACGCGCTCGGCCTCATCGCCCGGATGTTCGATCTGAACGTGCCGAAGCTGGAAAAGCTCATCGGCGAACGTTTCACCGGCAAGGACCCGAGCATCCTGAACAACGCGCTCGCGGCGTTCCACGCCGGCTATTCGCATTCGCTCGGCAACGTGCTGGAAACTTTCAAGTTCGCGGACAGCCAGAAGCAAGGGCGGCCATCAGGTCGTGATGAACGGCAACGAAGCGCTCGGCTACGGCCTGATCGCCGCCGGCGTGCGTTTCGGCGCGGGTTATCCCATCACGCCGTGGTCGGACATCATGGAATTGCTGCGCCGCGAACTGCCGAAATACGGCGGCACGTTCGTCCAGTGCGAGGACGAAATCGCCTCCATCTCCATGGCCATTGGCGCGAGCTACGCCGGCCGCGTGGCGGTGACCGGTTCGAGCGGTCCGGGAATTTCGCTCAAGACCGAGGCGCTCGGCTGGGCGGTCATGGCGGAAATGCCGCTGGTCATCGTGGACGTCCAGCGCGGCGGGCCTTCGACCGGCATGCCGACGAACATCGAGCAGTCCGATTTGAACATCGCCTGTCAACGGCGGCCACGGCGATTCGCCGCGCGTCGTCATCGCGCCGGCGAACGTGGAGGATTGTTTTTACATGGCGATTGAAGCCGTCAACATCGCGCGCAAATACAGCGTGCCGGTCATTCATCCTGACCGACCAGGGCATCGCCACGCGCATCGAGGCGTTCATGGAGCCGAACCTCGAAAAAGTTTGCCAGGACATTTCGCCGGATTTCACGCCGGTGCCCGACCACAAGCCTTACGATTTGTCCGCGCCCGGACGGCGTCACGCATCACGTCGCGCCCGGCACGCGGATTCTGAGCGGCAAATATCCCATCGCCACCGGCCTCGAGCACGACGAACTCGGCCATCCGACCGGCTCGCCGAAATTGCACATGCAAATGACCGCCAAGCGCCGCAAAAAATTGCAGGCGCTCGCGCGCGACGCTGCCGGTGCCGAAAATTTACGGCCCGCCGGAAGGCAACGTGCTGCTCGTCGGCTGGGGTTCGACGCAAGGCCCGATCAAGGAAGCCGTGGACCGCGCCCGCGCCGCCGGCGACAGCGTTTCCGCGATTCACATCCGGCACATCAATCCGCTGCCGAACGGGTTTGGAAAACATTTTCTCCGGCTTCAACCACGTTCTCGTCGTCGAGATGAACGACGAGGGGCTTTACGGCTTCGGCCAGCTTGGCGCGACTGCTGCGCGCCCGCTATTGCGACGCGAAAATCCACGGCATCAACAAGACCGACGGCCTCACGTGGAAGGTGAAGGAAATCCTCGAACGCGCCAAGACCAACGTGTCCGCCGAAATGCGCAAGTTGTAATTTGAACCGCGCCAAGGCATTAACGTCTAATTATTGATATGAGCCAAACTTTGACAGAAACGCCCGAACGCCCCGGCAACGTGGCAGTCGCCCCGCTGCCCGCCGCCACCGAAGAGCGCAAGGGCCTGACGAAAAAGGAAATCGCCGCCGACCATCCGACGTGGTGTCCCGGCTGCGGCGATTTCTCCGTGCTCGCGCTGTATTTCAAGCTGATCGAAAAGCGCAAGATGTGGCACGAGAAAATCACGACCGTCGCCGGCATCGGCTGCTCCAGCCGGTTTCCGTATTTCGTGCAGGCGCACGGCGTGCATTACATTCACGGCCGCGCGCTGCCGTTCGCCAGCGGCATTTCGCTGTCGCGGCCCGACCTGCACGTGTTCGTGTTCGGCGGCGACGGCGACGCGTTTTCCATCGGCGGCAACCATTTCAACCACACCGCGCGCAAGAACATCAAGATGACCTATTGCGTCATGGACAACTGGGTTTATGGCCTGACGAAAAAGCAGACCTCGCCCACGTCGCCGCTCGGTTTCAAGAGCAAGACCGACCAATGGGGCGCGGTGGATTATCCGATCAACCCGATGAAACAGGCCATCGCCGCCGGGGCCACGTTCGTCGCGCGCACCACGTCCACGAATCCGAACCACGTTTTGGCGATGATGGAAGCCGCGATGGACCACGACGGCTTCAGCTTCATCGAATGCTTGAGCGAATGCGTGGAATTTTACGAAGGCGCGTTTGACGCCGCGAACCCGCGCAAGGGCGGCGTGTTCAACGAAGTTCCGAAGAACCACGACGTGACCGACGAACTGGCGGCCTACAAGCTGGCCGGCGCGGATTTCCCCGGCTACTTCGGCATTTTCTACAAGAACAACAAGCCGACCAAGAACGCCAAGGAAGCCGAGATCCAGCGCAGCTTCATGGAGAAGGTCAAGGGCCTGAAAGACTGGCAGATTCTCCAGAAGAATTTCGACCGGATGAAGTAATTTACGACTTGCGATATACGATTTACGAGTCCCGCAAATTTCTGCCGGACTCGTAATTTTTTTGTGGCGCGTCATTCGTAAATCGTGAATCGTAAATCCCGATATGCCGATTTACGAATTTGCCTGTCCGAAATGCCGCCGGATTTTCAGCTTCCTCTCGAAGCGCGTGAATCCCGACCGTCTGCCCGTCTGTCCCAAATGCGGCAACAAGAAATTGTCCAAGCAGGTCAGCCGCTTCGCCATGACCAAGGGCTTGAAGGAACCGGCGGCGAAAAATGAAATGGCCGGCGACGAACCGCCGATGCCGGATTTCGACGACCCGCGCATCGGCCCGCGCGATGGCCGAAATGGAGCGCGACATGGAGCATCTGGACGAAAACAATCCCAGGCACATGGCGCACATGATGAAGAAAATGAAGGACCTCATGCCGCCCGGCACGATGCCCAAGGAACTGGACGTCGCCATCAAGCGCCTCGAAGCCGGCGAAGACCCGGAGAAAATCGAGGCCGACATGGGCGACGTGCTCGGCGATTTCATGGGCGGCCCGGAAGGCGGCGCGGGCGGCGGCGGCGGTTACACGAAAGACAGCGGGCTGTATGATTATTGATTCTGACTCAAACGCATCGGTCCACGTCGAGCTGTTACATTTCAAGTGAAAGCATCTTTCGATAAATCATTCTGGATTTTCACGCTGGTTGGTGTGGCGGTTGTTGTTGGAGGCGAGGCCATGGTTATTTTTTTGAGCTTGGCTTGGTATTGGGCGGTCGCCATTTTCATTGTGGCTTTTCTTTGTTTCAGTTTTGTCGGGGCGAAACACCAAAAACAATGTTTTGAGGGACACTTTGGCGGGCGACCCACACTCAACGAAAAAGAATTTGGCCAGCATTACTTTTTGCCCGACCAAGCAGAAATCGCCAGCACACTCCGAAAGATTCTCGCCAACCATGTCGGCACTGATTTGTCCCGAATGAATCCGAAAGATCGCTTCATTGAAGATTTGTTGATGGATGATTTTGATTCGATGGCCACGGTTGAATTCGTCATAGAAATCGAAAAGGAGTTTGGTATTGAGATTCCAAACGAATTGGCAGAAAAGATGACGACGTTTCAAGGCGTTGTTGATTACGTTGCTGAAGCTGTGAAATCGAAGAGACCTGGAAATGGCCCACATCCACGAAAAAATTGATTTCACCGTCGCCATCTTTGTCGTTCACGGCGGAAAGGTCCTGCTCATCCACCACCGCAAGCTGGACAAATGGCTGCCGCTCGGCGGACACATCGAATTGGACGAAGACCCGGAGCAGGCGGCCTTGCGCGAGGCAAAGGAGGAGAGCGGCCTCGACGTGGTATTGCTCGGCGAACGTCCGCCCACGACTTCGCCCGGCACGCGCGCCCTCATCGCGCCGCGGTTTCTGGACATCCATCGCATCAGCGACACGCACGAGCACATCGGCATGATTTATTGGGCGCGACCCAAGTTTGGCGGCGTGGGCGCCGCCGCCACTCTCGCCGCCGCGGAGCACCATGACATTCGCTGGTGCGATGCCGCGGATTTGGATAAGCTCGTTCCCCCAATGACAGACGCCGTAAAATGGTATTGCCGCAAGGCCATCGAGGAAATCTCCGCCCGGTGACCCCGCCCCAAAAATTCCGCGCCGCCTGTTACTTCATCGAGGGCCTCAATTCCTTCGCCGTGGTGATCTACTTCAATTACCTCTATTTCTACTTCCGCGACCAGTTTGGCTTCAATGACCGTCAAAATCTCCTGCTCGCCGCGCTGATCGGCCTGGTTTACACCGTTGCCTCCTGGCAGGCCGGCAAGCTCGCCGCCCGTTTCGGCTATTTCAACGCGCTGAAATTCGGCTTCGGCCTGATGGCGGCCGGGCTGGCGGCCGGGCTGTTGTTCCACACCGTCGCCCCTGAAATCGTCACCGCCTGCGTGGCCAACGTCGGCATGTGCTTCATCTGGCCCACCATCGAGGCGCTGGTGAGCGAAGGCGACACGCCGGAGCACGTCCCGCACGCCGTCGGCCTTTACAACATCACCTGGGCGGCCGCCAATGCCGCGGCATTCTTCATCGGCGGCACCATCATTGAAAAATTCGGCTACCACAGCATTTTTTACGTGCCGCTCGCGTTCGTGGTCGGTCAATTCGGACTGGTGTTCTGGTTGGAGAAACTTCACGTCGCCCCGTCAACGGCGCCGGCGGAAACCAAGCCGCCTCCGCCCGACCCGGACCGGCCGTCGCCCGCCCGCGCAAAAACGTTCCTGCGCATGGCGTGGCTGGCGAACCCATTCGCCTACGTCGCCATCAACACGCTGCTGGCCGTGCTGCCGGGCATCGCGCACAAATTCGAGCTGACGCCGATGCTTGCCGGCTTTGCCTGTTCCCTCTGGTGCTTTGTGCGGCTCGGCGTGTTCGTCTTCCTCTGGCGCTGGACCAAATGGCATTACCGGTTCCGCTGGCTGGTGACGGCGTTTGGCCTGCTGATTGTTTCCTTTGCGGCGATCCTGACCGCACCCAGCCTGGCGCTGCTGCTGGCGGCGCAAATCGTTTTCGGCGGCGCCATCGGCCTGATTTACTACTCGTCGTTGTTTTACTCCATGGACGCCGGCGACACCAAGAGCGAGCACGGCGGCATTCACGAGGCGGCCATCGGCGTGGGCAACTGCGTCGGCCCGGCGGTCGGTGCGGCGTCGCTGCAATTCTTCCCGCAACACACCCACAACGGCGCGATTGCCGTAAGTGCCCTGCTGGTGTGCGGCTTCGGCGGATTGATGGCGATCTGGCGGACGGCGCGGGGCTAAAATGGCCCAATTCGGGCCAAATCCAATTGTCCGTGAACCCGGCAGCCCGCCTATAGGTATCCACACAAGCGGTAAAACCGGGCTTTTCGCGGAAAAAACGCAACCCGGCGCATATTCGTCGTCCTCGTCCTCGTCCTCGTCCTCGTCCTCGTTGCTCGAAAACCGGAGAATCGAGGACGCGGACGACAGGCTGGTCTCTCGACTTGTGCAGATACCAATCAGCCCGCCCCGGCCTCTCCCGCCGCCCAAATTGCGAAAAATGGCCATTTTGGGCTTACAATGGTCATCCTTGGGGCGCGGATGACCAGTGTAACGTTACGACAGTCATCCGCCGGGCGCGGACGACCATTGTAACGTTACGACGGTCATCCCCAGGGCGCGGATGGCCATTGTAACGTTACGGCGGTCATCCCCAGGGCGCGGATGACCATTGTAACGTTACAATAATGCCCGCCGCCGTGGGGATGACCGTCGTAAGCTTGCGGGCAGGGCCTCCCCGGCGAAGCCCTCCGCGGGGGATTTGCGCCTTTGCTTCCTGGCGCCTTTGCGTTAAAAAGAGGCGATGGAATCCGAACGTAAAACACTCGACGACCGCGCGAAGATGACCGAGCTGGAGCGCCTCCGGCATTCCGCGGCCCACGTCATGGCCACCGCAATCCTGCGGCTGTGGCCGGACGCGCAATTCGCCGCCGGACCGCCGGTCGAAAATGGATTCTATTACGACGTGGACCTGAAGCACCGCATCTCGCCGGAGGATTTCCCTGCCATCGAGGCCGAGATGAAAAAGGAGATCAAGGCGAACAACGTCTTCGAGAAGATCGTCGTCACGCGCGAGCAGGCGCTGAAGGATTCCGAGAGCGGTCGGCTCGGCGGCCTGACCGAGCGGCCGGGCAATCCGAGCAAATTCAAGATTGGCAATCTCGAAGCCATTCCCGAAGGCGAGCAGATCACCTATTTCAAGAACGGCGATTTCGTGGACCTTTGCGCCGGGCCGCACGTGATGCGCACCGGCAACATCGGCGCGTTCAAGCTCACCAGCGTGGCCAGCGCGTATTACAAGGGCGACGAGCGCAACCCGCAGCTCCAGCGCATCTACGGCACGGCGTTCAAGAACAAGACCGCGCTCGACGAGTATTTCAAGATGATAGAGGAGGCCAAGCGCCGCGACCATCGCAAGATCGGCGCGGAGATGGGGCTGTTCGCGATTGACACGGAATACGTCGGGCCGGGCCTGCCGCTCTGGCTGCCCAAAGGCACCGCCATCGTCGAGGAACTGGAAAAGCTGGCGAAGGAAACGGAATTTGTCGCCGGCTACGTGCGCGTGAAAACGCCGCACATCGCGCGGGAGAAAATGTATCTCACCAGCGGCCATCTGCCGATTCTTTATGCCGAATCGATGTTCCCGCCCATGACTTTGGATCCTCTTAAGGGCAAACCAGAGGAACGCGAAAAACGCGACATTTTGGGCGAAGAAGTTAAATCTTTACGCAGAAATATTATTGATACGGCAGACGACTTTAAGCGCGAAAACGAGGAATTGAAAAGCCTAATTTCAATTGCGGACGCCAAGAACGAAGGTGGTGAGGAATTCCTTTTCGAAGGGCTTGAGGATTTGTGGGAAAAGCAAAGATTGCCGCGCGGCCTCGGCAGCTTGGTTGGTGAGTTTATTCAGAAAGAGGGAGAATGGCGATCAATGCAGCCCGATTATTACTACCTCAAAGCCATGAACTGCCCGCATCATCACCGCATTTTTGCGGCGGAACCGCGCAGTTACCGCGATCTGCCGCTGCGGCTGGCCGAATACGGCACCTGCTACCGCTACGAGCAGTCGGGCGAATTGTTCGGCCTCATGCGCGTCCGCTCGCTCAACATGAACGACGCGCACATCTATTGCACGCCGGAGCAGTTCGCCGCCGAGTTCAACGCCGTCAACGAAATGTATCTGAAGTATTTCAAGATTTTCGGCATCGAGAAATACGTGATGCGCTTCAGCACGCACGATCCGTCGCGCCTGACCGGCGACAACGCCAAGTTCGTCAACGAGCCGGAACTTTGGAAGCAGACGGAAGATTTGGTCCGCAAGGTGTTGATTGATTCCAAGATTCCCTACGTGGAGGTGCCGAACGAGGCGGCGTTTTACGGGCCGAAGATTGATGTGCAGGTCTGGAGCGTCATCGGCCGCGAATTCACGCTGGCGACGAACCAGGTGGACTTCGCCGTGCCGCGAAAATTCGGCCTGGTCTATCGCGACAAGGACAACACGGACAAGACGCCGCTGTGCATCCATCGCGCGCCGCTGGGCACGCACGAGCGGTTCATCGGCTTCCTCATCGAGCATTACGCCGGCAATTTCCCGCTCTGGCTCGCGCCGGAACAGGTGCGCGTGATGACCATCGGCGAGGAGGAACCGCTGGTGAATTACGCCAAGGCCATTGTGAATGAACTGCGCGCCAGTTTCGTCCGCGTGCGAGTCGGATTTCACGTCGAACAAAATCAACGGCAAGATTCAGGAAGCGGAGCAGGCGAAAGTCCATACCATGCTGGTCATCGGCGGCCGCGACATGGACGCCGGAAATGTTAGCGTTCGTCTCCACGGCAAAGGCAACATCGGCGCGAAGCCGAAGGGTGAAGTGGTGGCGGAAATTTTGGCGTGCATCAAAGAGCGGCAGGGTTAAAATCTCGAACGCATCCGCTGTCCGACGCGTCAAATGTTTGTTATATGCAAACGATTAAAGGATTGATTGCCTTGGTGCTGGTGGCGTTGGCGGTGTTTGTTGTCGTTGGCCGGTATGACATCAAGAGCCAGGATCGGTATGCCGCCAAATTGAGAACGGCCACGGCGATTAAAGCTGTTGCGGCCGGGAAACACGCCGCAACCGCCGCGGCCAAAGCCGGCGGGACGACGACCAATACGGTCCATCAAGCCCGGCAGAAAGCCAAAAACGCCAGCCTCTAAATCATGCAGGCATGCGGGTGACACTTTCTGCAACCGCGTTTTGCCTTTGAAGGAGTTCAGTTTCCAAACCCCGGCAGCTTCTTGAGGCTGTCCATCGCGCCCTTGGCTTTTTCCCAGCCGGGCGCGTATTTGTCGGCGACCTGGGTGATGATCTGCTTCTGCGGGTCGGTGAGCTTCGCGCTGGTGGCGACATTTTTCAGCGGCGGAACGGCGGCGGTCACGTTGCCGCTGCGCAGCGAACTGACAATCGTGGCAACGTCGCCTTGCGAGCCTTCGAGGGTCGCAAAATTCTTCTGCACGGTGTAGGCGGAGGCAAGGTTGCCGACCTGCTTGGCGACCCCGATCTGGTCGGGTGTGAGCTTGGCGCCTTTGGCCAAATCAAAAGCGTGGGTCAGCGCCTCGGAATCCTTGCCGCCGGTGAGTGCCTTGAGCGTGCTATCGAGCTTTTCCTTGACGACCGCGTTGGTGGCCAGGCCGGCGCCAAATTTCTGGATCTCACCAGTCAACTGGGTAGCAATGGCGCCAAGCTGGCTGTCGGAAGCCGACCTGGCCTGGTCCAGAAACCGGCTGATCAAACCGGCGTCGGCCTGGGCGAAGGCCGTGGAGGTGAAGCCGCCGAGAACGACGAAGGCGGTGACGATGGAGAAAAGTCGGATTAATTGCTTCTTCATAATGCCCGCATGATAATCCTTCCGACGGACCTGGCAAGTCGTTCGGTTCCGGAAATGTTCCCGCGCGTTGTCGCAACCGACTACTGCCATTGGAACCGTGACGGCTCCTTCATGGCGAAGTCTGGACGAGGACGATTTCCGCCGTTCGCAGCGTCACCGGGCCGAGCAGGCCCGATTCCAGCAACGGCGAATCCTTCGTCCAGTGATGCCACGTCGTGAAGGTCAGCCGGCCGGTGGGGCTGGGTTTGCCGTCGAGCAGCCACTGCGGCCAGGCGGCAAGCTGCTTGCCCTGCCACTCCACATCCGGCGGCAATTGCTCGTCGCCGATGAGCCGGTTCGGCCAGAGGTTGGTGACCTTGACGATCAGTTTGTTCGCGCCCGGTTTCGCGGCGGCGGTGATGTTCACGCGGAACGGCGGCTTCCAGAGCACGCCAAAATCCTGTCCGTTGAGCGACACTTCGGCGAAATCTTTCACCGCGCCGAAGATCGAGCCAGAGTTCGCGCCCGGCGCTCAACCGGTCGGCGGGAATTTCAATTTCCTTTTCATAAGTGGCCGTGCCGGAAAAATAACGCACGCCGTCGTTCGTGTGTTCGGTCCAGGAAATCAATTTGTCCAGCGTGACCGAAGGCGGCGCGCCCCAGTCTGGCGGAAAACTCAAATCCCACGCGCCGGTGATTTCCTGCGGAGCGGGCACGTCCGATGCGGCGGCGCGCAAAACTTTTCCGCCGGCCATGCGCAATTCGATTTGGCCATCGCCCCATGCCTTCAGACCGGCGCACCAATCGAGGCAATGCTCGTTTCCCATTGCGGCACCTGGCCGATGGCTGTCATGGCCGGCAGGGTGAGCGTTTCACCTTCCGGCACCGTCACGCGGCCGGGCTTGCCGTCGAGCGTGTATTCCACCCGCAATTCCTTTATGTGATTCACCGCCGGGTCAACGCCGATGACGCTGTTGTCGGCCTCGACGACGAGCTGGCCGTCGCGCACCAATCGGGAAAGTTTCGCGGTCACGTCCAATTCGCCGGCGCCGTCGGGGGCAGCGTAAACCGCGTGCTGAATTTCCAGCTTCGGCCCGGTGGATGATTGATTGGAAGCATTGCCGCTGACGGCGATCATGTGATCCAGTGCCGCCCGCGGCGTGGCGGAAAATGACGAACACCGACCCGGCCGGTTCAAAATCCAGCCGCACCGTCGTGCGCCCGTCGTGCTCGCTCCAGACCGGCGCGGGTTCAATCACGCCGGTGTCCGGATGCCATAGTTCCGGCACTTTGCCGCTGACGCGGAACGTGCATTCGGCGGAATCGAACTGCCGCCGCTGGTTGGAGACGAAATAAATGTCCGCCGCGCCGGCGACGCGATGGGCATAGGCCAGACGCGTGGCGTCGGATGCACCTTGGAATTCAAAATCCGGCTTCAGGTTTTGCTCCGCGAAAATATCGGCCAGAGATTTGCCCCAAACGACGCGGCCTTTGCCGTAGGCGTGTTCTCTGTTCGGAGTTCCGCCTTCAGGCGGCGCGACTGCGGAACCGGCTGAAGCCGGAACTCCAAGCGCACCCCAAAGTTCGCCGGCGATTTTCTGCACCTGCGCATCGCATTTCGGATAATTCTCGAGGCTCGGCGAATGTTGCGGACGCGGACCGACAACGGTCGCGCCGGCACGCACCAGCTTGCGGATGCATTCCAGCATTTGCGGCGTCATGTTGATGTCGTCGGGCGGCAGGACCAGCACGGCGTAATTCGCGCCGCTGGCCAGCGTAAGCCGGCCATTCTTCACCGTCGCGCCGTGCAGCAGCACGTCGGCGTCCACGGCGTCATAGTCGTAACCGGCCGGCAGCGGAGGATTGCCCTGCGCGCATTTCCACCGGCGCGCTTTCGCCGGTGAAATACGCGGCGTCCGCCACGGCGCGGCCTTGTTGCAGGAGAAATTCGCAGCGCGTGATGTAATCAATCCACGGCTTCCCCTGGTTCCACCACGTCTCCGTGCGCTCGAAATGAAAGCCCCATTGGCCCATCGTCATGCCCGGCCAGCGGTTCGTCCACGGCTGCATCGCGTAACGGTGGAAGATGTAGCGGTTCAAACCCTGGCAGAACATCAAATCGCCGAGCGTCTTGAGCGAATACGGATAATTCTGCCAGCGCCCGTGTTGCGGGGCTCGCGGTGAACGATTCCGCGCCGACGATGGTTTTGCCGTAAATGTGCGCGATGGACGCGGCGAGCTTGACGGATGGATGCCCCTGGCTGCCGGTCCAGAATTCGCCCATCACCACGTCCGCCGGCGCGCCGCATTGCAGCGATTCAAACGGACCGGTGTAAGGCTCAACGGCATTCATCAAACCGTGCTGGCGGCAGAGTTCGGCGAAATGGCCGAAGTAATTTTCCGCGAACAAATCGGCGATGGTGCGGCGCACGTCCCAGAGAAAACGCTCGGACACCGCCGGGTTGTCCACGACGCGACCGGTGAACGCGGGCAGGAATTTCAGCGGGTCGTAGCCGCGCCGCTTCTTGAATTCCGCGCGGAAATTTTCCGTCCAGTTCTGGCCGCCGACCTCGTAGCTGTCAATCAGCGAGCTGTCGAGCGTCTTGCCGGCGAGCGGGCCGATGTCGTCGAGGATTTTCTGCATGAAACCGGCCCAATGCGCGTCGAGCGCCGCCTTGCTGAACTTGTCGCATTCCAGGCCGGTGCCCTCCAGCGGGCGCGGGATGATTTTTCACGCCGGTCGGCGTGTAACCGACGCGCAGAATGACCCATTGGCCGGCGGGAACGTGCCAGTTCAACCTGCCGTCCGGCAGCCAGTCGGGAAGTGAGATCAACGACCTTTCCGCGTTGAATGGCGCCGTTGGTCGAATTGCCGGCAGTCGCGCGACGACAACACGGCCCGGCCGTTGAGTCCGTCCTTGGCGTCAATGTTGGCGATGACCGCCCGGTCAACCGGCGCGGGAAAGGCCAGCACGGCGATGTCGCGGTAAAAATCCCAGCGTGGTGGGCGGTTGCGGCAGCGCGGCGTTGAAATTCGTCGGGCCGGTCACGCGCACTTCGCTGGTGGTGACGCGCTGCATGGCGTTGGTCACGGTGTTCCACGGGCCGCCGCTGCTGGACCAGCCGGCGCAATTTTCCACGCACATTTCCAGCCCCAGCCGGTTGGCCTCCTGCACGGCGAACTTGAAATCGTCCCGCCATTCCGGGCTCATGAAATTCACCGGGCCGCGCGGGATGCCGCAGTCCACGTTCACGATGGTCGCGCCGCCGAGGCCGATTTGCTTCATCGCTTCGAGGTCGGCGGTGATGCCGGCCTTGGTGATGTTGCCGTTCATCCAATGCCACCACGTTTGCGGCTTGGCGGAATCCGGCGGGTTGAGAAACCCGGCTTCCAGCGGGTCAATCGGCGCGGCGGAAGCGGCGATGGCAAACCAAACCGACGCCAGCACCGGAAGCAGAACTCGTTTCGATTTCATAAACTTGGTCAGATGGCGAAAGCCAAGATGTTGCCACCAGGCCAGCCAGACAAGCCCAAACCGAACGGAGCGCAAACCGAATGCGGCACACGCGAGGATTTCAACCGCACAGTTGGGCTTGCATTTTTTCGGGAAAAGGAGTTTGATGGCCCCATCAACGAAATCAGGGGCCGGCCCGTGACGCGACCCGATTGGAAAGAAGATATGGCCGAATTCAAATTCTCCTGCCCGCAGTGCAACCAGCACATCCAGTGCGACACCGGCTACGCCGGCACACAAATCAACTGTCCGTCGTGCCAGAAGGCAATTGTCGTGCCGCAGGCGCCGCAATTGACGGCGACGTCACGTCCCGCCTACGAGGCGCCGCCGCCGCCCGGATCCGCGCCGAGCCTGGCGACCCGCCAAAGCACGGCGGCCCCGGCCGCGGGCAAACGCTTTGTCGGCGCACCCAGCCTGACCGGCGCGCCACCGCCCAAACCGAAATCGAAGGCGCTGAAAACAACTTTAATCATCACAGCAGTGGTGGTGGTTTTGGCCGGCCTTGGGCGCAGGCGTCTGGTTCTTTGGTATTCCGAAATACAAGGCGCACCAGGCGGCGCAATCAGCAAAAAAGGCAAATCCGGCGGCGCAGGTGACCGCACCCACCGCTGACGCCGCTGTTCAGGCTTTGGGCATTTTGATGAAGGTGCACTCGGCTTACACCAACACGACCAGCATGAAAGCGGACGGCGCGGTCACCTTGTTTCTCGACTTGTCGAACCTCACGATGGCCGATGTGCAACCGAACATGCCAGCCGGCGCAAAAAACGCCAATCGGCGTCCGCCGGGCATGCCCCGAACCATCGCGCTCACCGCTGATCTGGCCGTCAAGACTGCGCACACAAACTGGATTTACCTCGCCGGGGACATGGTGTTAAAACAAGATCGCCAGACCTCGAGCAATACCTTCGCCATTTGGTCGTCGGATAAGGGCATGTTCATGTTTCAAGATTCGCACACCAGAGGCGTGCCCCCCACTTACCAGCAACTACCCAGCGCCAATCAGGCAAACAACGCGGCGGACCAGGTCAGAAACTTCCAACATGTTTTTGAAGACCCGGCGCAACTGACAAAAATCGTCAAAGACTTGGGCCAAACCGCCGATGAACCGGTCAACGGGCAGGATTGCTACACCCTCACCGCGAAAGTGCTGGGGCAAAAAGTCAAACTTTGGGTGGACAAAACCAGTTATCAGATCCCGCAATGGGAGATCACGCTGGGCGGAGCCATCAGCGATGCCGACATAGACGACGCCTTCTCGCTGGTCGCCGCCGGCTTGACCAATATTCCGCCGGGGCAATTGGAAATGGTCAAGCCGATGGTCAAACAATACACGCCTGCCGTGACGAAAATCCGGGGCACCATCAGCTCCACCACCAGAAATCTGGAATCAATCCGACAGCTTTCGTCGGACGATTTCGATTATCCCGTTCCCAAAGGCGTCCGGCTGATGCGGCTGCCGGGAGCGGCGCCCCAAGCCAGACCGGCAACTCCTCCTGCCACGCCCGCTAGAGCCAACTAGCGCAACGCCGGCATCACTGATTACGCCGTCAGATTGACAAAGCGGACACGCGCTGTAGTGGAATAAAAGAGCGACAGCGGGGCGGGCAAATTGCTACAACATCGGCGTGAGCCATTATTGGAGCACGTTCACCGAATTGATCACGACGCCGTTCGAGCATATCTCGCTCGTCTGGGGCATCGTGCCGCTGTATTTCGGACTGCTGCTGAGCGAATTGACCGCCGACAAGGCGAATTTCCGCACGGCGGTCCAGACCGGCTTCAGTTTTCTCTGGGCCGGCGCGCAATGGCTGTGGCCTTTTTTCGCGCAGCACGGCGCGGGGCTGCCGCACATCGAATTGAACGCCAAACTGCCGGTGAATCTGTTCGTGACATTTCTCGTCATCGTGCTCGGCGTGGTCGCGCTGGTCAGCGGGTTGCGCAAAAAATTCCCGAAACACTGGCGGTTCATCGGCCACACGCGGTTTGCCAATTATTTCATGATCACCATTTTCCCGATTCAGGCGCATTACCTGCCATGGACGTGGGAGCGGCTGGCGGCGATCGTCATTGTTCGCCGTGCCGGTCTGGCTGGTGCTGCACTTCGGGCTGATGCCCGTCCGCAACCGCTGACTCACGGCGAACTGACCCGATGGAAGCATTGCGATAATTGGTCGCCTGCGAGCCGGTGAATTGATATTGGCCGGGGGGAAATTTCCGTGGTGCTGCCGGGGACGATCCGGTTGGTGGTTACCAAGGCGGGATTGGTTGAAGCCAGCACGGTGAATATTGCGCCCGGCGCGTTCGTGAAATCAACCGGCGCACAGGTGACGCGTGGCCGCGGCGGACGCCGCATATTCCCGCGGCAGGAATTCCAGACGCGCCTCCCCCGCGACGCTCCGCAGATATTTCCAGGCGTGCTCTGACGCCGCACCGTTGCATCCAGTCACATCAACCAGGGCAATCAGGGCGCCATCGTGCCGGCAGCGGCGCGGAACCCAGGAATCAATCCAGCCGCAAAAGCGCGAGGAAAGCTTTTCCGTTGCCCGGATGGAAACAATCACCACATCGGCGGCCACCGCCGCCAAAACCGCCTTCTGAAAGATTTCCGGCTCGCTCAAATCGCGGGAACTCCACAGCCGGAGGTGCAACGATTGCCGCCCGATGGACCGGCTGACGCGATCACGAAGTTCCACGATCCGCTCCCGGGTTTGAACATCTTGATAAACCGCCATCGCATTCAGGGCGGACGCTCTTTCCGAAGCCGCGGGCGGCGAACAATTCGACGTCGCAATTGCCGGCCTGTATGCGGTAGAGTTCATGGTCACAAAGATTTCCCAGCACGGACGGACTTGGGCCGGAGTTCCACCGGCATCCACCGGATGGGAATGCTGGCCGCCGCCACATCAGTTGCGCCGCCGGCACCGGCCGGAACGGCAGCACCCCGGTCCGGCACTTGCGCCGTTTGGATTTCAATATCCTTTCCGGGATGCGGCGCGGCCGGCAACCGCGTTTCGGCCCTTTGCTGCTAATCCAACACTTCGGTTTCGCTGAACTTGCACATGATGATTGAATTCGTTTTGACCGCATACAGAGCGCGGCGTTTGCGGTGACCATAATCCGGAAGCGCGCGGCCAAACAGTCGGAGAAAGAAGCAATCTGAAGTCGGGGAATTTCCCGACGGGTTACGCACGTCAGCCGGCGAAGGGAGCAGGACCTAACGCATCCACGGATCCGGTTAATAATTTCGCCCCTCAAAATGGCGCAGCCGCGCTCCCACCTCCTTGCCTGCCAAACGACCCTGGAAGGGCATCCGTCCTCACGTGGCTTCGGGCAGGAACGTCAGGTCGAGTTCCTGTCCGGAGCTTTTGGCGAGATCAAAGGCCCGCTTAATTTCTTCCTCCAGATTGCGGTTGTTGATGGTGAGCCGCAACGCGAGTTTCTTGACCTTCAACCCGCCCTGGTCGGCGTCTTCTGCTTCGTGTGATTTGGTTCGCGAGTTTATGGTGTTTTGATCTGATGGTTCGATTTCGCAAAAGCCTAATTCACGAATCGCGGTTCGCACAGTCGGGAAAGAAGGCAATCTCGCGTCAGGGAATTCTCCGACAGCCGGGCCGGTCATCAGCGCGCCCGCGGCAGAAACGGGTGGTCTTCGTTCAGCCAGCCCTGGCGCAGCGTGTATTGCACCATCTGCGTCCGGCTGTGCAGGCCGAGTTTCTCGCCGATGCGAACCTTGTAGGTCTCGACCGTCTTGACGCTCAACGCGAGTTGCGCGGCGATTTCCTTGTTGCTGTAGCCCCAGGCGAGCGACCAGGACTCCTTTTCCCGCTCGCTCAGTTCCACCGCGCCGTTCGCTTTGCCGCGGTCATCTGTTGGCGAGCGCCTTGCTGCCAGGGTGCCTCGAAATAACCCGCCTTCGCCACCGCGCCAATTGCCTTGACCAGCTTCGTCGCCAGCGGAACGCTTGAGCACGTAACCGACGGCGCCGACCTTGCACAACTGGCGCAGGTAGCTCTCGTCCTCGTTGGCCGTCATCGCCACCACCTTGACTCCCGGCAATTCAGCCTTCAAGCGCTCCGCCGCCTGTAAGCCGTTCAATTCGGGCATGGACAAATCCATTACCACCACGTCGGGATTCAACTCGCGCGCCTTTTGCAAAACTTCCCGGCCATTGGCCGCCTCGCCCACCACCCGCAGGTCGGGCTGGGCGTCCAGCAGCAGGCGTAAACCGTCGCGCACCATTTTGTGGTCGTCGGCGAGCAGGATTCGGAGTTTTTTCATAAACGTCAACTTTCCGCCGGGTTGCCGGCTGCGAGGGGGACGCGGGCAAAAACCGTGGTGCCGGTGCCGGGCATGGACTCGACTTCGATGCTGCCGCCGGCCATCGCAATCCGTTCCCGCATCCCCAGCAAACCCAGCTTGCCCCGGCTGCGCGCGGTTTGAAAAACCGCCGCGGCATCAAAACCCGCGCCATCGTCCTCGATGATCACCGAAACCAAATCCGCCCGGCGTTCCAGCAAAACGCCGACGTGTCTGGCTTTGGCATGCCGCAACACGTTGGTCAGCGCCTCCTGGGTCACGCGATACAAGGCGGTTTCCAAATCCAACGGCAGCCGGCCGTGGTCCATGCCGGTGGCGTGAAAATCCGCGGGCACATGATTGCTCTCCGACCACTCCCTGGTGTAACGGCGCAATGCGGCTTCCAAGCCGAGGTCGTCCAGCACCGCCGGATGCAATTCCCAGGCCAGCCGGTGAATCGCCTGCATCAACCCGCCGGCCAGTTGCTCCAATTTGCCCACGCTCTCGCGGACGGCGGGAACGGACGCGCCCTGGTTCTTCACCAGCCGCAGCCCGAGTTTGAGCGCGGTCAATTCCTGTCCCAACTGGTCGTGCAATTCGCGCGAGATGCGGGCGTGTTCGCTTTCCTGCGCGTCGGCCAGCCGGCGCAACAGTTTCTTGTGCTCCTGCTCTGCACGCTGGCGCTGGACCATCTCCGCCTGCAACGCCCGGTTGGCGGCGGACAAATCGGCCGTCCGCGCGTTCACGCGCCGCTCCAGTTCCTCGCGGTTCCGCCCCTCGCTTAGGCGCAACGCCCGTTCGGCCCGCGCATGCGCCTCCCGCAACCGCAAGGCGCTGATGCCGTAAGCCAGATCATCCGCCAGTTCCGCCAGCAGATTGATTTCATGTTCGGAAAATGCCACGGGCGTCCGGGAATAGATGTTGACGGCGCCGAAGGCCGCGCCGGTGGTCCGGAGCGGAAGAACAATGGAAGAGGCATAGCCGCGTTTGCTGGCGGCTGCCCGCCACGGCGCAAACCGGGGATCCGTCCGCATGTTCTGGCAGCCGTCGGGTTTGCCCGTGCGGATGGCCGTGCCGGTCGGAACCGCGTCCGCGCTCCGTGTCCGCCCGGGTCAGCAGCAAGGTTTCAAGGTAGCCCGCTTCAAAACCGGCATGAGCAACGGGGCGAATGGATTTGTTCTCGTCGTCCTCCGCGTAGCCGATCCACACCATCGCATGACCGCAGTCTTCGGTGATGATTTTGCAGGCGGCGGACAGGCAATCCGCTTCGCTCCCGGCGTGCATCATGGCTTCGTTGCCGTGCCGGAGCGCGTTCAGCGTCCGGTAAAGCTTGCGCAAATCCGATGCTTCGGCGGGCCGTGATGCCTCCTGGTCCGAAAAACCGGAGGTGACGGCTTGGGGTTGAAATTCGCGTTTCAGACGGGTTGCTGGGTTACTTAAATCTTATACCAATTAGAGTATGAAATTCAATCTTCTTAATAGGCTTGCCGCACGGCACTTCCGCGCCAGGTTGAGAATTTGCCGCCGGCAAATGGAATTCCCGGGCGAAAGATTTCGACAAGCGCGATTGAATTACCCGCGGTTTCCCGGCTAAACTACCGGCATGGGACGCCAATGGCTTCATGCAAAGCGTCTGGTCGCCGGGCTGAAAAAGGGCCGGACGACCAGCAAACTCGTGCGCGAAATCTCTGTCGCCGCCAAAATGGGCGGGCCGGATCCGGCGATGAACCCGCGCCTCTTCACCGCCGTCGAAAAGGCCAAGAAGGAAAGCGTCAACAAGGACGTCATCGAACGCGCCATCAGAAAGGGCGCGGGCACCGGCGACGAAAGGCTCATCATGGAGCACGTTGTTTTCGAGGGCAAGGCGCCGCATAACGTGCCGGTCATCGTCGAGGTTTACACCGACAACGTGAACCGCACCGCGCCGGAAATCCGCGTGCTATTCAAGAAAGGCCAGCTCGGCCAGACCGGTAGCAATAAATTCCTCTTCGACCACGTCGGACTCGTCGAGGCCCATCATCCCGACGCGACCACTGACCGGGAAGCCGCCGCCATTGAGGCCGGCGCGAACGAAGTCGAGGTTCTGGCCAGCGAACAGAATGACGACATCCCTGAAGGCGCAGCGGGTGCGAAGTTCATTTGCGACCGTGCCACCGTGGCCGCCGTTTCCAAATGGCTTTCGGCCAACGGCTGGACGGTGGTGACGAGCGAACTCGGCTACGTCCCGAAGAGTTTTCCCGAACTTACCGAGCACCAAAGGGATGAAGTCGGCCAATTCCTCCACGAACTGGACGAGCATGACGATGTCCACCGCGTCTGGGCGGCCGTGAAATAAGCGCGGCATAGCGCCGCCATCGGCGAATCTTGGGCTGTGCCGCGCTCTGCTGCGGCGCCGCCATAAAAAGCCGCGCCGGATAATTTCCAGCGCGGCATTTTGTTTTCTAAAGTTACTTCGCGCCCTGGTCAATCCAAGCGCGGACCAAGCCGACTTGTTCTGCGGTCAGCGGTTTGGCCGGTGGCCCGAAATTGCGCGGGCGCATTCCGGCTCCATTCGTTCCCTGCCGACCAACATTTCCGCCGCCTAAGTTGGGCGCCTGACCGCCCCCGGGACCGTTCGGGACGGCATCGCCACCCGGCGGCATTGCCGGTCCACCGCCAGGGCCGCCCGGTCCGCCTGCACCGCGGCGTCCACGCGGCTTGGGCGGCATGGCGGTTTCGGAATCAAGCTGGGAAACGGCCTTGACAATCAGGCTGTTCGCGCCGTCGCCGGCGGTGAGAATCGGCCCCTTCTCGGTTCCCTTCAGCGCGCCTTCAAGCGTGTCGAGGCGGAGCTGGGCGCGGGCGCGGCCACCGCTGTGGCAACCGACGCACGATGCCTTGAGCATCGGCAGGATGTCGTTGGTGAAGGTCAGGCCGATCTTCGTGGAAGCCGGCGGGAGTTTGCTCCAGTCAATGTCGGCGGCCGCGGCGGAAAAAGTCCACGCGGCGCAACCCGACAGAACCAAGGTGACGATTTTGTTCATCTGATAATTGGGTTTAATTGTCGGCAAAAGAATGCCTAAAACACGCCGCCTGTCACGGAAAAAATCGCGGTCGGTTTATTCTTCGCCGCCGTTGGCCCCGTTCCGGCGTTCCCAGCGGCGCGGCGCGCGTTCGGGCAGACTCGTATCCACCTTGGCGTAATAGGTTTCCTCGCCGAACCGCGCGTCGGCCTCCTGCTGCAATTTCAGCGACGGCGCGACGCTGAACCGCTCGTTGGTGTCCACGAAAATCGACCTCGCCGCCGGGCCGCAGGAAGCACAGCAACAGCGGGCATTTGCCGGGATGCGCCGCGACCAGTTCGCGCACGGACTCCAGTTGCTCCGGCTTCAAATGCGCGGTGTGCAGGCGCAGATGCACCTGTTTGGTGTATTTTTTCGGCGCGTCCTCCAGCGGCATGATTTCCTGCGGAAAGATTTTCGGCTTGTCGTCGCCGGTGTTGACTTCGCCGATCGACCAGAATGGCCTTGTTCGGCTTCCAGCAGCGGGCGGAATTTGTCGTAGTTCTCGTTCATGCACAGCACCTGCACCGAGCCTTCCAGATCCTCCAGCGTCACCATCGAATACGGCTTGCCGGATTTTTTGGAAACGCCGTGCTGCACCGCCGCAATCAGTCCGCCGATGCGCGTCAGCTGCGGTTCGGCAATTCCGCCAGCTTCGCGGTGTTGGCCAGCGCGTATTTTTCCAGAATCGGCGCGAACGGCGTCAGCGGATGGCCGGTGACGTAAAAACCGAGCAGTTCCTTTTCGTGCGCGAGCAATTCGTGCTGCGGCCATTCGGGCAGATTGGTGATGGCTTCCGGCATCGGCGGCGCTTTTTCCTCCAGCGCGCCGAAGAGCGAGCTTTGGCCCTTCTGTTTGTCGGACAAAATGCTGGCCGCGCGCGCCAGCGTGCGTTCGATTTGCGCGAACAAGGTCGCGCGCGTCTGGCCGAAACAATCGCACGCGCCGGATTTGATGAGCGCTTCGAGAATTTTCCGGTTCACCGTCCGGCCGTCCACGCGCTCGCACAAATCGGAAAGCGAGGTGAATTTTCCGCCTTCGTTCCGCGCCTTCAAAATCGTCTCCACCGCCACTTCGCCGACGCCCTTGATGGCCGCGAGGCCGAAGCGGATGGCCTTGCCCTCACGCGCCGGCGCGAAATGAACGCCGCTCTCGTTCACATCCGGCCCAAGCACTTCGATGCCGAACTCGCGCGCCTCGGCGATGTATTGCGCGCAGCTTGGCGGTGTCCGCCATGTCGTTCGTCATCATCGCGCAGAAAAATTCGACCGGATAATTCGCCTTCAGATACGCGGTCTGATAGGCGACGACGGCGTAGGCGGCGGCGTGCGATTTGTTGAAGCCGTAGCCGGCGAATTTTTCCAGCAAATCGAAAATCTGGTTCGCCTTCGCGTTCGGGGATCTGGTTTTTCTCCTTGCAGCCCTTGACGAAAATCGCGCGCTGCTTGGCCATTTCCTCCGACCTTCTTCTTGCCCATCGCGCGCCGCAGCAAATCCGCCGCGCCGAGCGTGAAGCCGGCCAGCATCTGCGCGGCCTGCATCACCTGCTCCTGGTAGATCAAGATGCCGTAGGTCTCCTTCGCAATCGGTTCGAGCAGCGGATGCTCGTATTCGATTTCAATCTCGCCGTGGCGGCGCTTGATGAATTCGGGAATCAGCTCCATCGGCCCGGGCCGGTAGAGCGCCACGAGCGCGGTGATGTGCTCGACGGAACTGATTTGAAATTTGCGGCACAAATCGCGCATCCCGCCGGATTCCAATTGGAACACGCCGAGCGTTTCCGCGCGGTTCAGCAGGTCGTAGGTTTTCTCGTCGTCGAGCGGCAAATGGTCAACGTCAATTTGAATTCCGTGCGTGCGCTTGACCATTTCGCAGGTGTTGCGGATGACGGTCAGCGTTTTCAGGCCGAGAAAATCCATCTTCAGCAGGCCGAGGTCGCCGACGGGGTTCATCGCGTATTGCGTGACGAGCGTGCCGCTGTCGTCCTGCTTGAGCGGCAGCAGATTCACCAGCGGCTGGTCGCCGATGACGACGCCGGCGGCGTGAACGCTCGCGTTGCGCGTGAGGTCTTCGAGAATCAGCGCCGTGTCAATCAACTCGCGCGTGACTTCCTCGGTTTCGTAGGCCTCCTTGAATTCCGGCGATTGCTTGAGCGCCTTTTCGAGCGTCATCTTCAAATCGAACGGAATCATTTTGGCCAGCCGGTCGCATTCGCCGTAGCTCAAGCCCATCACGCGGCCCACGTCGCGCACGACGGATTTCGCGCCCATCGTGCCGAACGTGATGATTTGCGCGACGGAATCCTTGCCGTATTTTTCGCGGACATATTCGATGACGTCGGCGCGGCGGTCGTCGGCGAAATCAATGTCAATGTCCGGCGGATTGACGCGCTCGGGATTCAGGAAGCGCTCGAACAGCAGGCCGTAGCGGATCGGGTCCACGTTCGCGATTTCGAGCAGGTAAGTGACGAGCGAGCCGGCGGCGCTGCCGCGCGCGACGCACGCCATGCCCATTTCGCGGCCGTAGCGGATGAAATCGCCGACGATGAGGAAGTAGGAAATGAAGCCGGTTTTTTCGATGACCGTGAGTTCGAGCTTGAGCCGGTCGAGAACGACCTTGATGGCGTCTTCCGTCGCTCGTTCGGACTCTGCCGGATCCAAAGTTGGCAGCCGTTTCGGGTCGTCAATGCCCTTGACGACAAATTCCTTCCCCTCCGCCTTCGCGTGAATCGTGTAGCGGCGGAACAAGCCTTCCGCGAGCCACTGGCGCAAATAGCCTTCGCGCGTGAAATGTTCCGGCGGAGTGAAAACCGGATAATGCAGCTTGCCGAACTCGATTTCCAGATTGCATTTCTCGGCGACTTCCAGCGTGTTTTTCACCGCCTCCGGCGTGTCGGCGAAGCGCGCCTTCATTTCCTCCGCCGTGCGCAGATAAAACTGCTCCGGCTCGTAGCGCATCCGTTTGGTGTCGGCGAGTTGCGTCTGCGTGCCGATGCAAATCAGGCAGTCGTGCGCGTGCGAATGGCTTTTCTCGATGTAATGGACGTCGTTCGTCGCGACGAGCTTCAGGCCGAATTCCTTCGCCCATTTGATCAAATGCCGGTTCACCTTCGCCTGCTCCGCGATGCCGTGGTTTTGCAGTTCGAGGAAAAAATTGTCCGCGCCGAGCGTCTGCTTGAACCAGTCCACCGCCTCGCGCGCCTTGTCCAATCTGGTCCTTCATGATCAAATCGGGAATCTCGCTGGCGAGGCAGCCGGACATGGCGATGAGGCCGTCCTTGTGCGCGGCGAGCAGTTCCTTGTCAATGCGCGGCTTGTAATAATAGCCCTCCAGATGCGCGGCGGTGGTGAGCTTGATGAGATTTTTGTAGCCGGTTTCGTCCTTCGCCAGCAGGCCGAGATGATGATAAACGTCGCGCCCGCCGCCGGCGCTGCCGGTTTTCTTTTCCAGCCGGCTGAACCCGGCGCGACATAAACCTCGCAGCCGATGATGGGTTTGATGCCCTTTTCGCGCGCGGCCTTGTAAAAATCAATGACGCCGTGCATCGCGCCGTGGTCGGTGATGGCCAGCGCGGGGAATTTCAGTTCATGCGCCTTGTCCACCAGCCGGTCCAGCCGGCAGGCGCCATCGAGCAACGAATACTCGGTGTGCAGGTGAAGATGGACAAAGTCCGCGTGCGACATGGGGACAAGTTACCGCCCTATGCGGAGCTTGAGCAAGCCGCAGATGTTCACCGGCGTTATTGTCCAACTATTCCTGATCCGTGACCGTGTCGTGGAATTTCAGGATGTCGCCCTTTTCGCCCTTCAGTTCGGCTTCCTTGAACTTGATGGCGGTGCGCGGATGCTGGTTCAACATGCCGGTGAGCAGATACGGCAGGTCGTAGCCCCAGAGCAGTTTCGCGCGCATCGGCTCGATGTGGTTCTGCACGCAGTCGAGCACGGGGCGCAGTTCGTATTTCGGGTTGTGCAGGAAGGCGAGCAGCAGTTCCATCGGGCAGTTGCCCGCGCCGCGGCCGAGGCCGGCCATGGTGGCGTCGAGAAAATTCGCGCCTTCGATGATGCCCTCGATGGTGTTGGCGAAGGCGAGCTGCATGTTGTTGTGCATGTGAACGCCCACTTCCTTGCCGGAGGATTTGCAGTAGCCGAGATATTTTTTCACCAGTTCGTGAACCCGCTCGCTGTAAAGCGCGCCGAAACTGTCCACGACGTAAATCGCCTTCGCCTCGGATTTGGCCAGCATTTCCAGCCCCTCGTTCAACTCGCGGTCGGGAATGGTCGAGGCGGCCATGAGGTTCACGGTGGTTTCGTAGCCCTTGTCGTGCGCGTCCTTGACCATGTCCAGCGCGGTCGGAATCTGGTGGATGTAGGTCGCCACGCGGATCATGTCCAGGACGGAATCCTTTTTCGGCAGAATGTCCTCGTGATAATCGCAGCGCTCGGCGTCGGCCATGACGGTGAGCTTCAGATCGGTCGGGTTGTCGCCGACGATGCGGCGCAGGTCGTCCTCGACGCAGTATTTCCAGCAGCCGTGTTCGCCGGCCTTGATGCCTTTGCGCGACGCCTTGTAGCCGAGTTCCATGTAATCCATGCCGGCGGCGACGCAGGTGTCATAGACGACCTTGACGATTTTGTCGTCGAAATGGTGGTTGTTCATCAAGCCGCCGTCGCGGATGGTGCAGTCGAGCGACCTTGATTTCGGGGCGGTAGGAGAGCCAGCGGCTGGTGGCGGTGTCTTTGGGTTTGGCGGTTTTCATAATTTGCAAAAGCGCGTCAGTATGCCTGAAATTCGGGGGGCGTGGACAGCACAAATTTGCCAACCTTCCAACACTTTTTGTCCCGGGCCGGCCGGCTTATTTGTGGAAGAAATCCTTGATGACGGCGGCCACGCGCTGGATTTGCGCGTCGGTCAATTCGGGAAAAATCGGCAGGCTCAAGCACTCGCGCGCGGCCTTTTCGGCCACGGGAAAATCGCCGGCCTTGTGGCCGAGGCTGCGCGTAGCACTTTTGCAGGTGCAGCGGCAGCGGGTAATGCAGCGCGCAGCCGACGCCGTTGGCTTCGAGATGCTTCTTCAAATCATCGCGGCGCGGATGGCGCACGACGTAAAGGTGATAGGCGCTTTCGGCCCAAGCGGCTTCGCGCGGCAGTTGCAGCGGCGTGTCCGCCAGCAATTCGTGGTAACGATGCGCCACGCGGCGGCGCTCGTCCGTCCATTTCTGCAAATGCTTCAGTTTCACGCCGAGCACCGCGCCCTGGATGCCTTCCATGCGGTAATTGTAGCCGACTTCATCGTGATAATAGCGCACGGTGGAGCCGTGCTCGCGCAGGGCGCGGGCGCGTTTGTCGAACGCGGCGTTGTTGGTCACGAGCGCGCCGCCTTCGCCGCAGGCGCCGAGATTTTTGCCGGGATAAAAACTGAAGCAGGAAATGTCGCCGAACGTGCCGACGATTTTGCCCTTGTATTTCGCGCCGTGCGCCTGCGCGGTGTCCTCGACCAGCGGCAGTTTGTGCTTTCGGCAGATCGCCAGAATCGGGTCGAGGTCGAAGGGATGGCCGTAAAGATGCACGGGCATGACGGCCTTGGTGCGCGGCGTGATGGCGCGTTCGAGCAGCTTCGGGTCGAGATTCATCGTGGCGTCGTCAATGTCCACGTAAACCGGCTTGGCGCCGACGTAGGAAATCGCCCAACTCGTGGCGACGAACGTGAACGGCGTGGTGACGACTTCGTCGCCCGGCCCGACGCCGAGCAGCAACATGGCGACGTGCAGCGCCGAGGTGCCGCTGTTGAAGCCGACGCAATGTTCCGCGCCGATGAATCGGGCGAAGTCCTTTTCAAACTGCGCCACGTCCGGGCCGAGGCAGAACGAGCAGTGGTCAATGGTCCGCGCGATGGCGGCGTCAATGTCCTTGCGGATGCCGCGCATTTGCGCCGGCAGGTCGAGATAGGGAATTTTGTCAGCCATTTCGCCGGCAAAAATAATCCGGTTGTGCGGCGATAAACAATCCAAATCTGTCGCGGCAAAGGGCGGCGACAGTGTCAGGCGGCCCGTTGAACCGGTGCCTCATCGCGATGTCAGCGTGCTTTGCAGGCGTTCAAAGACCTGTTCCGGCGTGATGGCGGCAAGACAATGGCTGGCATTCCGGCAGTCGTCCCATTTGCCCTCGCAGGAACACGGCGAGCCGGTGAGAAATTGGTGACGCGGACCGACGGGCGCCCAGATTGCCGGCGAGGTCGGGCCGAACAGGGAAATCGTCGGCACGCCAAGCCCGGCGGCGAAATGCAGCGGGCCGGTGTCGCCGGAAATGAAAAGGCCGCGCGCGCGCCAGCACAGCCAGAAACAGCGGCAGTTCCGGCATCGGCGGCAGGACCGCCGCGGCGGGCGCGATTCTTTTCAAATCGGCCATCAGTGCGGCTTCACGTTCGCCGCGAGGCGTAGTGAAGACGACGCGATATCCAGCTTCGGCGGCTGCGCGATGCAATCCGGCCCAATGTGCCAGCGGCCATTCCTTTTTCGGCTGGCCGGCGGCGACGTGGCAGATGACCGCGTATTCGTTCGGAAGAATTTCTTTTGCAGCGTCGGCCAACGACGGATCGGCATGGATTCCGGCTTCGAGCGAAGCCGGCGGCGGAACCTGCCAGCCGGAAAGAAGGCGAACCAGCCGCGCGGATTCGTGCAGCGGTTTCGCCCCCGGCGCGACGCGCTGGGTGTAGCAAAATTTCCGGCCGAAAAATCCGCCGCGTCTCGTCCCAACCGAGCCGGCGGCGCGCGCCGGTGAGAAAACTCAAGATCGCGCCCCGGTCGTTGCTGGCGAAATCCACCGAGCGGTCAAACTGCTCGCGGCGCAGCGCGCGAATGAGCGGCCAGGTCTCGCCCAGGCTCGCGCGGCCGCGCCGGCGCGGCATCGGCCAGACGCGGTTGAGCGACGGCAGGTGTTGGAACAGCGGGGCGATTTCTTCCGGCACGAGCAGATGAAGTTCCGCGTCGGGAAGATGTTCGCGCAAGGCGCGGAGGGCGGGCGTGAGCAGCACGGCGTCGCCGAAGTATTTGAATTGCAGGGCGAGAATTTTTTCAGGCCGCGCGCTCACGACGCAAATTGCAGTTCGTAAAGTTTCTGGTAAACGCCGCCGCGCCGGAGCAATTCCGCATGCGTGCCGGTCTCGACGATGCGCCCCTGGTCCAGCACGACAATCATGTCGGCGTGGAGAATCGTCGAGAGCCGGTGCGCGATGCAAATGGTCGTGCGGCCCTTCATCAATTCGTCGAGCGCGGCCTGGACGGCGCGTTCGGATTCGGTGTCGAGCGCGCTGGTGGCCTCGTCGAGCACGAGGATCGGCGCGTTCTTCAAAACGGCGCGGGCGATGGCCAGCCGCTGGCGCTGGCCGCCGGAAAGGGTCGCGCCCTTTTCACCGATGACGGTGTCGAAGCCATTCGGCTTCTCCATGATGAAATCGTAGGCGTAGGCGTGTTTGGCGGCGGCGATGATTTCGTCGTTGGTTGCGCCGGACCGGCCCAGTTCGATGTTCCGGCGGATGGTGTCGTTGAAGAGGATGGTTTCCTGGGTGACGACGGCGATCTGGTTCCGCAAATCGCGCGTTCTCACGTCGCGAATGTCCACGCCGCCGATTCTGATCGTCCCGCGCACCGGGTCGTAAAAGCGCAGGAGCAGGTTGGAAAGCGTGGTTTTGCCGGAGCCGCTGGAGCCGACGAGCGCGACGAGCTGCCCGGACTTGACGGAGAGATTGATATTCCGCAATACCGGTTTCTCGCCGTAGTTGAAATCGACGTTCTCAAAGACGATGTCGGCCTGGTCGGCGTGGAGCATTTTTGGCGCGGCGGGTTCGGGCACGGAGCTTTGGGTGGCGAGCAATTCGAAGACACGTTCGCTGGCGGCGCGGGCCTGGATGAACCAGTTTTGCAGCATGTTCAGGTTTTTCAACGGCGGATAAATCATGAAAACGCTGCCGATCAATTGGAGAAAATCCACCGGATTCGGATGGCCTTGCGAGTGGGTGATCAAATAAGCCAGCAAGAGGGCGACGCCACAGGAACCGAAAAACTCAATGAGCGGGCTGGGAATGCTGCTGGCACGCACAATCCGCATGTAGTGGCTGACAAACCGCCGCGCGATGTTCTGGAATTCCGCCGTGACGATGGGTTCGAGATTGTAGGCCTTGACGATGCGATAGCCGGTGAAGGCCTCGGTCATGGTCTGGGTCAGATCGGCGGACTGCGTCTGCATCTCGCGGCTGGAACGGCGGATCTTGCGGCTGAAAATGATGATGGGGATGAGGCAAGCGGGCAAAAAGACCATCGTGAGGAGTGTCAGCTTGGGCTGCTGCCACAACAAAAACGCCAGGATGCCAATCAATGAAATGGGATCGCGAACGATGATGGTGGTGGCGTTGTTCAGGATCACCTGCAGAGTTCCCGTGTCGTTCACCACGCGCGAGATGAGCTGGCCGGAGGCGTTTTCGTTGTAGAAGCCGGCGGACAGATTCAGCAGATGGCCGAACAATCGGACGCGCAAATCGGCCACGGTGCGGCTGGCCACCCATTGCAGGAAATAAACGTTCAGGTAGCCGAGAAACCCACGCAAAAACATGATGACCGGAATGGCCGCCACCAGCGCCGTCACTGTCCACGTCACCGACCAGGACCACGGATGAATTTGCGTGCCTCTTTCCAGCGCGTTGCTCGCGGCTTCAAACCAATGTTGCAGGAACTCCGGGAGTTTGCGCATTGGCAATTGCACCGCGCCGGCGGGATCACGCGACGGGAAAACGGCGCTATAGACGAACATGATGGTCCCGATGAGCAACGGCGACACCAGCCCGCCCAGAACACCAGCCAGCACCCCGAGGGACAATCGGAGCCGGTAAGGTTTGGCCAGACCCCAGACTTTGAGCAGAAATGCAATCATCGCGCCGCGCTTATTGTCCGCGTCCGGCGGTGGAAAGCGAGAGTTTTTGTTCGGGCGGGCTCAATCCAGCGGGGCATTTTCCGCCAGCGTGCGCCGGGTTTCTTCGATGACATAACGGCCCAAGGCCTCCTGGGTGTGCCATTTCAGGACGTGTTGCCGCGCGGCGCGGCCCATTTCGATCAACCGGCCGCGATTTTGCAGCGCCTGGCGGATGCGAAAGGCCAGATGGTCGCCTTCCACATAGTAGAACAAGGCGTGTTCGTCCTCGGCCAGCGGCGCGTAGCGGTGGATGCTCGGCGACTGCATCAAGGGCACGGAACCGGCCAGCGCCGCCTCGTAGTGCCGCAGGCACTCCCAGCCGAGGCCTTCGGGCGACCACACGATGTGCGCCTGGGCGCAACGGCGTATAAATTCCTCACGCGGCACCTTTTCCCGCGCGATGTCAACGGCCAATCCCTCCTTCGCCAGGCGCTCCAGTAGTTTCAAGCCCGCGATGCGATTCGGCCGGTTGGCCGTGTCGCCCGCAAAAAACACGTCGGTTTTTTTGGGCAGGTCGAGCGTGGCGTATTCGCGGCAGATTTCCGGCGCGATCCCCAGCGAAATGGGACGCAATTTCTTGATCCGGCGCTGGAAAGTTTCTGAAACGAGAACGTTCCCATTGTCCTCGGTGCGCGGGGTGGTGTAGAGGAATGCGTTGCAGGGATTTTGCGGCAGTTCGCGTTTGAAGAAGCAAACGCAACTATCGAGCATGGAAAACCAGCGGTTGTCTATCACCAGGCGGTCGGCCAGGTCCAAACCGGCGAGCCGCGAACCGACACGGGTATAGGGAAACCGGCCGCCGGCCAGGAGTTTCGGGTGGCGCAATACCGTCCAGGCCAGATTCGCGTAATTGTTGACCCAGGATTTTCGGGGATTGGGGTAGGGAAACGAATTGTGCCCCGCGAAAATCAACTCAAACTTACCTGCCAACGCATCGCTTACGATGTCACGGCTGGGGCGATTTTGTTTCGCGAGACCGTCCGGACCGGAGCCGGTATGAAGGAATTCCACGTCGGAGTGGTATAAAAAAATCCTCATATCCAGCCGGTCCACCACCGACCGGGGCGGATTGAGATCTCCAACGACGAGGAATCGCGACATGGTTTTAGCCGGTTAAATCCCGCAGGCTGGAATGGCTGGCCGTGGCATTTGCTGACATGGTGGAAATTTCGGTATCGCGCCGGCGGTTGTCAATTGCAATTGCCAGTTTCAGGTCGGTCACTCTACGCTGTTGTCCGATGGCCGCAAATAATGCGAACAATTTCTTCCAGCGCACGCGCGCCGCGAAAAAAGTCATGGTGCTCGACCTCGGCTTTCTCGGCGACACGGTCCATTTGCTGCCGGCGCTGTGGATGGTGCGGCAGGCGTATCCGCAGGCGGAACTGCATGTGCGCCGTGGCCGCGCACGTCACGTCGCTCATGGAATGTGTGCCGTGGGTGAACCGCGTCTGGGGCTACATGCGTTATCCGCGCCACGCCACGCTGCGCGAAAATCTCCAGATGGTTTCGCGCCTGCGCCGGGAAAAATTCGACGTGGTCATCAACCTCAACGGCTCCGACCGCTCAAGCTGGCTGACGTTTTTCAGCGGCGCGCGCGAACGCCTGGGCCGGCTGCCCGACGACGGCGGCCCGCCGTTTTGGAAGCGGATGTTCACCGCGCACGTCCAGCATCCCTTCGGCCAGGAGCCGGTTTATCTGCAGCGCTGCCGCTGTCTGGAAAAGGCCGGTTTCCCGTTCACGCAGCCGGAATTTCACGTCGAAATTGATCCGGCCAACCTGCGCGCGGCGGAAATTTCCGACGCGGACCGCGGAACTTATTTTCACATCAGCCCGTTCACCACGGCGGATTACAAGGAGTTGCCGCCGGCGCAACTGGCGGAATTCATTGCCGCGCTGGCCAAACAATTTCCCGAAAAGAAACTGGCGTTGTCCTGCGCGCCGACGGAACGCGAGCGGGAAAAAATGGCCCATCTGCTGGCGTTGCTGCCGCAAAAACCCTGGCGCGTGTTCGCCGGGAATCTGAATCTGATGCAGCTCGCAGCGGTCATCCAGCACAGCGCCCTGCATTTTTGCGGCGACACCGGAACGCTGCATCTGGCGGTGATGACGGGCGCGCGGTCGGTATGCTGGTTCTGGCCCAATCCGGGAATGCGGGTTTGGGTTCCGACCGGCGAACGGCACCGGACGGTCTTGGGAACCAATGAGGCGGGCGCGACGTATTTGGGCGATGTCCAGACCAGCGCGTTGATTCAAGCAGCGCAAGCCGTTCTCGGTGCCGCGGAAATGACGAAGCAGGATTCTACAACGATTTCCCGGCCGTCCCGGGAGTCTTGCTGACATTTGCGGTTAGAAATTCGACAATGCGCCGCGCCTGTTCCTCCCAACTATAGTTTTTGACAATGCGGTCGTGAATGATCGCCGCCCGGCGCTGAAGTTCCGCCCGATTCATGGCGGAAACCTCACGCAGCTTTTGGCGCAATGATTCCTCGAAATTCCCGGTTTCGATATAAATCCCTTCCGCCCCGAGGATTTCATCCATCCCCGAGGTGCGTGTGGACAGAATCGCCCTGCCCGCCGCCCCATATTCAAAGACTTTCGACGGCGCGCTGTTTTCCTGGCCCCAATGGGGAAGCCGCAAATTGATCAGGACATCCACTTTTTGCGCCCAAGGCAGACAGTCCGATTGCTTCGGCAGAAAACCCTCAAAATGGAAATTCGAATGTCGCTGCGCGAGTTGCTTCAACTCCTCTGCCGAAGAGCCATGACCACAAACGTGAAGTGTGCCCGGCAAATCAGCATCCAAAAACGCATTCACCAGGGTCAGAACCCCGGAGCGCTCGGAAAGCGTGCCGAAATAGCCGAAGCGAATCGGCCCGCTTTGACTCGGATCGGGCGGCGGCGGATCGTAATCAAAGTTGAAGGCGGAAGGGATCCACAGCCACGGTATGCCGCGCGGTTCGAAATAACGCTTCGCCTTGAGACCGGAGATGAGGCAGGCATCATACAGCAGGACGGCCTGGCTTTCCAACATCTGCATGGGTTTGAAATTATACCGCAATCTCCGCAACCACGGGATGTTTTCCCCCAGCCCGCCGCTGTCGCCAAGCATCAGCACAATGAGCGGACGCCGGGGCTGGCTTCGAAGCCACTTGATGAAATGATTGTAAACATGCTGCAGATCGCGCACTAGAACGACATCGGGCATGCCCTCCCTTTGCATTTTTTCCAGATAGAGCCGGCGGAGTTTCCGCCACGAGATCCAGCGATGCCAAAGCGCGGGATTTCTGTTCCAGAGCACCAGATCGTGCTCCAAACCGGGAGAATCATCTTTCGGGTCTTTCAGCCGATTCCGCGTTTTGCCGGACAGCAAGCCGACGGTTGAAATATCGGCCATACGGGAAAGCGCCTGCACCAGCCGGGTTTCCGACATGTGCGGAGTAGAAAAAGATTGGGCAGTAACATGGGTTTCGCCCGCCATTCCCGGGGGAAATGCGTTGCCCAAGTAAAGCAAACGGAGACGGCGGTTTACCATAAACTGGCTGGCACATTGAAAGAGCGCGGAGAGGGCGTCAAGCGGAAATCAGAAAAGGCCGGCGTTGACCGGCCTTTCAACAAATGCCTTGTCATCAACGGGGGCGTCGTTCAACTTGCCCGTCGTTGTAAACAAGAGCCAATGTTTGAAAAACATTTTTCCCGGGCCGCAGGCACCCGGACTGGAACAACATGACTGCCGAGCCGCGGCTCCCCATATCGGTTTGCCTCATCGCCGGCAACGAAGCCCATCGCATCCGCCGCGCGCTCGAAAGCGTCATCGGCTGGACCAGCGATATCGTCGTCGTTGTCAATGATGACGTCAGTGACGGGACGGACCAAATCGCCGAGTCAGCCGGCGCAAAAGTTGTTCGTGAATCGTGGAAGGGCCACGTCGCCCAAAAGAATTCCGCCGCGCTAAAGGCTTCGGCGGAATGGATTCTGGGATTGGACGCCGACGAGGTGGTTTCGCCGGAATTGCGCGAGGAAATCCAGCGGTGGTTTACCCAGCCCGAAGCATTCCGGGCCGTGGCCGCGTTGAGTTTTCCCCGCTGCACCTTTTATTGCGGGCGCTGGATTCGCCACGGCGACTGGTATCCCGACCGTCAGACCCGCTTGTGGCGGCGCGGCCAGGCGAAATGGGGTGGCGTGGATCCGCACGACAAATTGATAGTGGACGGCAAGGTCGGCCGGTTGAAGTCCAACCTGCAGCATTTCAGCAACGACTCGGTGAATGCGCACATCCAGAAGATCATTCCATTCACCGACGAATATGTCCGCCAGCATTCTCAAGGCCGGTCCGGATCGGCCTTTAGCGGGCTGGCGATTCGCCCGGCCTGGCGGTTTGTGCGCGCCTATATTTTCCGCCTTGGATTTCTGGACGGCTGGCAGGGAGGTTACATTGCCTGGCTGAATGCCTTTTCCACCGCCAGCAAATACGCCAAGTTGCGCGAGCGCCAGCTTAAGACGCGCAGTGTCCAATGAAAATTTCCCTGCTGATCAGCACCTACAACCGCCCGGACGCGCTGGCAAAAACGCTCGCCGGCGTCGTGCTCCAAAGCCGGCCTCCCGATGAAGTTCTCATCGCCGACGACGGCTCGAAACAACCCACGCGCGATCTGATTCAGGCTTGGGCCAACTCACGGTCATTCCCGGTGAAGCATATCTGGCATGAGGACGACGGGTTCAGAAAAACGGTCATCCTGAACAAAACCGTCCTCGCAGCCGGCGGCGATTACCTTATTTTCACCGATGGCGATTGCGTGCCGCATCCGAAGTTTGCGTCTGACCACGCCGCGCTCGCCGAAAAAGGATTTTGGGTGCAAGGGCGGCGCTGTTTTGTGGGCGAGCCGTTTGTTTCTGAATTCGAGCCAGGCCGGACTCCGGCATGGCAGTGGATGCTGACCGGGAAAATCACCGGTGCCGCCAAGGGCATCCGCTGGCCCATCCCCATTATCCGCCGCGACACCAGACAGCGCGGCATCATCGGCTGCAACATGGGTTTCTGGCGCGACGACGTTATCGCCGTCAATGGTTTCGACGAGGATTACACCGGTTGGGGCACCGGCGAGGATTCCGACATCGGCACGCGGCTTTATCATCTGGGCCGGCAGCGCAAATTTGTTTACGGCCGGGCCATCACGTTTCATCTGAACCACCCGGCCGCGCCGCGCGATCATCATGCCGCCAGCCTCGCGCGGCTGGCCAAAACCATCGCCGCAAAAATAATCCGCTGTGAACACGGCCTCGACCGGCACGCCGGGCAACCCCGCAGCCCATGAAAAAAATCCGGATAGATTTCTGCGACTTCCACGACAACTTCAGCAAGACGGACAATTTTTTGTTCAAGCTGCTGGCGGAACGGTTTGACGTGGAATTGTGCGACCAGCCGGATTTTCTGATTCACCATTGTTACGGCCACGAACATCGCCTGCATTCCGGCGTGAAAATCCTGTATTCCGGCGAGTCCGACCTGCCGGATTACCGCGAGTGCGATTATTCCATTGCCTGCGTAAAGCTGGACGACCCGAGGCATTTGGAATTGCCACTCTACGTCGCTTGGGGCGAACCTGAGGAAATCATCAAGCGAAACGATGATCCGGAGAAAATCATGGCGGCCAAGAAGAAATTCTGCAGCTTTGTCATCAGCGGTTACCATCCGCGGAAGAACCACAACCGGGTCGCCTTTTTTGAAAAACTCTCGAAATACAAGCGCGTGGATTCCGGCGGGCGGAAATTCAACAACATCGGCGGACCCATCCCCGGCGGACCGCGCGGCAAAATCGAATTCCTTCGCCAATACAAATTCAACATCGCCTACGAAAACCGGTCGTTGCCAGGGTACACCACCGAAAAAATATTCGAGCCGATGATCGCCCGTTGCCTGCCGATTTATTGGGGTGACCCCGCCATAAACGACCACTTCAATCCGCGCAGCTTCCTGAACCGCGCCGATTTCCCGAGCGACGAGGCGCTCATCGAAAAAATCATCGAGCTGGATCGCGATAACGCCAAATACCTGGAATACTTGCGGCAGCCGTATTTTTACGGCGACAAGCCGAATTTATTCTTCAACCGGGAGCGGATTCTGGACTTCTTTGATAAGGTTTTTACCGCGAAAATCACGCCGGTGGCGCAGGCCGGACGGAAGGCGTTTTCCTTTGGCCGCCTTTGGGGCCGCTGGATTCTGGTGAAACGGCATCACTGGCACAAAATGGAACCACCGACCTGGTGAATTAACCCGAATCCGCCCCTTTATGTCACAAATTTCCGACCAAGCGCCGCCGGGCTTTCTCGACCCGCGCGTTGAAAGCCTCCCGCCGCCGCCGCCGCCGGAGCAGGATTTCAGCGGCCGGCTCGATGGCGTGATCATTCTCGTCTGGGCGGGGGACGTTTATCTGGCCAAAGCCTGTTGCGCCAGCGTGCGGCAATCCATGGGCGACATTCCCATCACCCTGTTTGTTGACGGGCCGGCGACCGACACGCGCGAATTGGAACGGTTGCACGGTGTCCGGCGGTTGGTGATGCAGGAAGTTGCCGGCGAGGAAGCAGCCCGCCTCTGCACTGGCACGCCCTGGACCAAAATGCTGCTGTTTTGGTTGAGCCCATACGAACGCTTTCTTTGTCTCGACGCGGACATGCTGGTCTGGGGCGATTTGCGGAAGCATGCCGAGTTCGACAAATGCGATTTCATTCTGACCAATCGTTTTCATCACACGGTCAGATTTCAGAAACCGGAAGAGCTGCTGGGCTGCATATCCGACGTGGACATTTTCAAGCAACTGGATCCCGCCCTGGACTGGCGCGGCCAGGAGGAAGACAATACCGGCGTCTTCTTCGCCCGGCGCGGGATTTTCTCAAAAGAAAGCCTGATGACCTTGCGCCGGATGAACTGCTGGACGTGTTTCGAGAGCGGGGTGTTCCGCTACCTGCATTGGCGGGCATTGCGCGGGGGTGTTCCCCGGGCGACCGGATGCAAATTGCAGCTCTTCCCGGCGGACGGGACTTCCCGCCCGGAAGACCGCTTTTTGCCGCGGGATTGCCAGCAGCCGGCGGTCATCCACTGGATCACCAAAAAACCAAAATTGGGCCGACGTTTTCGGGCAGCCGATGATTACCGCAAGCTGTTCTTGAAAATGACCGGCCGGACGAGATGGCTCGAGACCCGTTTGTTCGTGGAAGATGTCGCGGTCTGGCTCCAGCGACAGCGGCGTTCGTTACAGCGAAAGTTCCGGCGAAAGTAAATCAGCCGTCCATGACTGGCATCCAAAACATCCTGCTGATCCGCCTCAAATCCATCGGCGATGTTGTGCTCACGCTGCCCGCCATCCATGCCATCCGCGGGAATTTTCCGTCTGCCAAAATCACCTTCTTCACCTCCAGGGAAAACGCCCCGTTGCTGGAGGGCTTTCGGGAAGTCAACCAGGTCATCGCGCTTGACCGCAGCGCGCTGCGCTCCGGCAACGTGCTGAAAGTGGCCGGCGAATTTTTGCGCCTCATGAAGCGGCTGCGCGCCGGGAAATTTTCCATGGTCGTGGATTTTCAGGGTTATGGCGAAACCGCCTGGCTGACTCGGCTGACCGGTGCGCCCCAACGCTGGGGACAGGCTCATCGCCGCGGACGCCGCTGGGCTTACACACAACCAATCGAACATATCCCCGCTGTCCATCCCGCCGAAGCTCATCTCGTCTTGCTGAAACAATGCGGATTGAGCGTGGGCTCCGTTCGCAATGAATTTATCCTGCCGGAGACGGCCCTCAACGATGCCCGCGCGTGGTTTGCCCGTCACCAGCTCGATCCGGCCAAACCCACAATTTACCTCCAGCCGCTGACCAGCGGTGCGCACAAGAACTGGCCGTTGGACAATTATCTCGCCGTCGCGCGCCACTGGCACTCACGCGGCGCGCAAATCATTTTCGGCGGCGGGCCGTCGGACCCCATCTTGCTCGAACCAGCGCGGCGGGAAGGATTCGCCGTGTCCGCCGGCGCGCCGTTGCTGGTCACCGGCGGAATCATGCAATTGTCCACGCTGGTGCTCGGCGGCGACACCGGCGCGCTCCATCTGGCGGTCGCGCAGGGCAAACGTGTCTTGATGCTCTTGCACCAGGACAGCCCTGGCAGCCCAACGCCGTTTCAACATCCCGACTGGGTGGTCGTGGCACCGAAGCCCGTCGCCATCGCCGAGATTCCAGTGGCCAAAGTGCTGGCGGCGGCGAAACGCGCCTTCAACGAATTAGCCGGAAATGCGCCTCATTGAATTGGAGGCCGGATCCGCGCCACGTTCTCGCGGAAATAATGATTCCCGCATCAGCGCAAAAGCCGGAAATTCCGATGCACGCCGATTTCGAAGCCGGTTCCCATTTTCAGCAGCCAGGCAACGTCTTTCCAAAAACAGCGACGCTGGAAGCGGATCAGGGGATTTCGTGAATGGTAGGACCAGTTTGCGGCTGAAACGATATCCCGCATGACCACGGGATGAGTGCCGGTGAATGGTTTCACTTTCTGGTCGTCTTCGTAGAAATCGGCCGGCCGGGCGCAGATTTTTTCCACCGCCGCGTCATCATGCCAGAGCCGGGAAACTTCACGCAGCCGGCGGGCGGCCTGGTCCGGATGCCGCGCGTGGCCATAATGAAAATAGTGCCCGCCGGAACGCTTCACCCGGAGTTTTTCGCCGTCAATCGTCCGAAAACTTTGCGCATCGCTGCGCGAGCGGATGCGGGCGTCGCGCCGGATGACGCGAACCTCCTGCTGATACCAGCCGAAGCCGGCGGTTTGCGTCCAATAACTCCCGTAGAAATGCGTGTAATCCACCACGAACCCCTGCACGACCAGGTTGTTCAATTCCCTCTCCATGGCCTGGCGCATCAAGGACAGGGTGTCCTCATGCACCACTTCATCGGCCTGGATATAGACGCACCAATCGCCCGTGCATTGCTCCAACGCCAGATTCGTGTGGTGCGACAGGGCCAGCCCGCCGCTGCGCGCCTGATCATCCCATTCCGTTTCCAATATCCGGATTTTGGGATCGCCCAGCTTTTTCACGCTCGCCAGCGTGTCGTCCGTCGAACGCGGCACGTTGACGATAATTTCGTCGCACAACGGCAGCAATGAGCGGATGGCCGGCCCAAACGGGTAGTCCAGAGAACAGCCGTTGCGAATGAACGTGAACCCGCTGACTTTCATGCGTGCAGGCTAAGGGACAACCGTCGAGTTGAACAGTCCGCAAGTGGGTTGGGGGGATGTTTTAATCCGAATTCCGAAGTTGGGGAGCACACCCGCCTCGGGTGTTGCTGGACACGCCTCGCGTCCAGCATTTTCCGCGCGGGGCGGCCGTGAACGTTTGGAACTCCTGGGTGCGCCCGCTGTTTTCCGCGAGGGCGCGGAAAACAGCACGCGAGCCGCGTGCGCTCCCCATTCAAACTTCGGAATTCGCGTTTAACGGTTGTTGCCGGGAATTGACTTGGCGCGATTTGGCCAATGATGGCGGGCCGCTGGACGGCGCGTTTTGAAACGGGTGCTGGCGTCCGGCGTTGAGGTTGCGGTTTGCCCAGTCATCGGGCGGGTTGACCTGTTGGGTTGTCCTGACGCTGGCGCAAAGGCTCCGGCTTGGAACCGGCAGTGGAGACCACGGCGACATAGCCCGAACGGAAAAGAACCTTTCCAACGGCGTTGGTGTCCATATCGGGTGTTATTTGCACCAGGACCAACATTGGTTGGCCATCAAGCTGGTTGGCCCCGGCCGGGAGGCGTCGGGGGAAAACGCCGGCCTTGAGATAGTAATCGCAAAGAAAGTCCTCCATCCTTTCGCTTTTGTCCGCATCCCAGTAACACAAGCCGGTGGGCGGAATGTGTTCTTGCTGCATCCAGCGGAAAAGCGCCGGCCAGTCTTTGCCCGGAGGCAACTGAACCCGGATGGGCAGCAGGCTCAACAGAGCCAGCAGCCCGGCCGTTGCGGGTGCCAGACCGTTGAAATGATGTGAACGCCACGTGCGCAACCAGAGCCACGGCAGGCGGCAAAGGCCGGCCGCCGCCACCCATGACAGCATGGGATAAATCGGCAGGACGTAGTTGGGCTTTTTATCGGGAAACAAACTCAGCGCCAGCAACCCGCAACCCACCCAGATGCATCCGAGCAAAACCGCATCGGGCGATTTCCTGCCTTGCACCGTTTCCGGGCGCCGCCGGCGTTTCCACACCGCCCAGGCCACCGCCACCATCCACGGCCAATAGGTTTGCGAAATCAGCACAAAGTAATAACGGAAAGGGTTTGTTGACATATGTCCCTCCACCCGGTTGATCACCTCGTATCCGAAATATTTTTGAATGAAGGCCGGACCATACAACGACCACATGTAGAGATGCCACGGCGCCGCGACGATCAAGGCCACTGCGGGCGTGCCTGTCAACAAACAGATCGCCCCGCGCGGCTGTTTCATGATGACAGCCCAAACTGCGAGCACCGGAATGACGCCCAATGCCACCACCGGCTTGCACAGCAAGGCGAGGCCGAGCGGAACCCCGGCCAGCAGCACCCCGGCGGGTTTTCCCCGCTTCAGCGACCTGACCACCAGATAGACCGCCAGCATCACAAAGAAGAGTTGCCAGAAATCGAGCGAGACTTCCCGCGTGCGGCGGAAGAATTCATATGTGGTCGCCAACACAAGGCCGCTGACCAGCGCCTCCACCCGCAAGGCGATCATCTCCAATGTCAGCACACTCAAAATAACCACGCCCAACGCGGCGAGGATGCTGGGAATTCGCGCCACCGCCAGATGGACGTGAAAAATTTTCAAAAACAGACCGTGGATGGCGATGGCCAGCGGCGGTTTGGTGAAATCGGGAGTGTCTGGATTCACATAAGGCACGCCAACGTGTCCATCCGTCCACATGTAAAGTCCCACCGCCGCGTAACGCCCGGAGTCGCGGTGAAAATCCCCCTGGTCCAAGTGCGGCACCGTGCAGCAAAGCAGCAGCAGCCACGGCAGTCCAATCAGTTTGGTGCGGGTCAGCATGTTCCAGGCGCGAGGTTAAGCGATCATCGCCGGCGAGGCGAACTCGCATTGCAGGGGGTTTGCATTCCGTCTGGCACGGCAAAGTTCTTTCCGTCCCTGAAACACTAATCGCCGAACAATTTTTTCATCCGCTCGCGCGCGGCGTTTTCCCTTGAATTGCCTCCGGTCTTCGGCGTCCAGTGGCGGACCGCAAACTCGAAATACTCGCAGAAATTGCCGACGTGCTTTTCCAGCACCGGCTCCGCGCGGCGCTCGCGGCACTGCTGGGCCACGCGCGGGTCGTAGTGCGCACAATTCAGGCAGACGCGCAGGTCGGCGCGGCATTTCATGCAGCTCTCGCCCCGGCCGGGCTGGCCGGAGAGCGTCCACGGCTCGCCGCAAGTGTGGCAATGTCTGGTCATTTACGATTTTGGATTTACGATTTACGATCCGGCATCGCAAAAGATTAACCTCGTAAATCGTAAATCGTAAATTGCTCCAACTCGTGTAGTGTAACAGTTAATGCTTTACAATAAGGCTGGCGAAGTGGTCAAACTCGGCGGCATGTGGCAATCTGCCGATTCACTTCCTCTAACCGACGAACAAAAGAATCAACTGGAGAAGTGGGTTGGGGCTCCGTCGACTCCTCAGAAGATTGTGCTGCGGGCGCGCATTTGCCTGTTGGCGCATGAGGGCCTGCCCAATCGGCGCATCGCTCAACAGCTTAAAACCAGTCGGCCAACCGTCATTCTGTGGCGCAACCATTTCTTGAAAGGCGGGGTGGCCGGTCTGGAGCACGAACCCTCTCGGACAACCAGCTCACAACGGACCAAGGACGATCAGATCAAGGCCATCGTGGAAGCGACGCTCCATACCAAACCCGAAGATGCCACGCATTGGAGCAGCCGGACTTTGGCGGACCGATTTGGAGTGAGTCACATGACGGTGGCCCGGATCTGGGACAGCCACGGTTTGCAGCCTCATCGAGTTCGCAATTTCAAGCTGTCCCGCGACAAGCAGTTTGTGGAAAAACTCACCGATGTGGTCGGGTTGTATCTCAATCCGCCTGATAAGGCGCTGGTTTTGTGCGTGGACGAAAAATCCCAGATTCAAGCGCTGGATCGAACTCAACCGGGTTTGCCGATGAAAAAAGGACGCTGTGGAACGCTGACCCACGACTATGTTCGACACGGAACCACGACGCTGTTTGCGGCGCTCAATGTTTTGGATGGCACGGTGATCGGCTCCTGCTTTGAGCGCCACCGGCACGAGGAGTTTCTCAAGTTTCTCCGGCAGGTGGACCGGGACACCCCGGAAGGAATGGACCTGCATCTGATCGTGGACAACTATTCCACGCATAAGCATCCGAAGGTCAAACAATGGATTGAACGGCACAAGAGATTCCACCTGCATTTCATTCCCACCAGTTCTTCGTGGTTGAATTTGGTCGAGCGGTGGTTTGGTGAAATCACCCGCAAACGGATTCGCCGAGGCGTTTTCAAAAGCGTGAAGGATTTGATCGAAGCCATCCAGAATCTACGTCAAAACCAACAATCAAAACCCCAAGCCGTTTGTCTGGACGAAACGCGTCGACGAAATCCTAGAAAAGGTCAATCCATTGTAAAGCCAGCACTGTTACAGCACACTAGGATGAGGAAATCAGTCGCCAACCTCTTTTGGCTGCTGTTCGCGCTGCTCGGCGCCGGGACCTACGCCGTGCTCGCCTTCCGGCGCGGCGAGCCGGTCAATTCGGCCTATATCCTCATCGCGGCGGTTTGCACCTACGCCATCGGCTACCGGTTTTACTCGAAATGGATCGCCGCGCGCGTGCTGGCGCTCGATAAACGCCGCGCCACGCCGCCGCGTGGTCCACGATGACGGGAAGGATTTCGTCAAAACGAACAAGCTGGATCGTCTTCGGCCATCATTTCGCGGCGATTGCCGGGCCGGGACCGCTCGTCGGGCCGGTGCTCGCGGCTCAATTCGGTTATCTGCCGGCGCGCTGTGGATTTTGATCGGTGTCGTGCTCGGCGGCGCGGTGCAGGATTTCGTCATTTTGTTCTGCTCCATCCGGCGCGACGGCAAATCGCTCGCGAAAATGGTGAAAGAGGAATTGAACTCGCCAGCCGGTGCGGTTGCGTTGCTGGCGATCCTGGCGATTCTGGTGATTCTGCTTGCCGTGCTCGCGCTGGTGGTCGTCAAGGCGCTCGCGGAAAGTCCGTGGGGCGTGTTCACCGTTGGCGCGACCATTCCCATCGCGCTGGTGATGGGCGGCTACATGCGGTTTGTGCGCGTCGGGAAAGTTCTGGAGGCATCGGCGTTCGGCGTGGCGCTGTTGCTGCTGGCGGTTTGGGGCGGCAAACTCGTCTATCAAAGTCCGAACTGGTCGCAGTTCTTCAGCCTGCACGGCATCGCGCTCGCGTGGATCATCATCGTTTACGGCGTCATTTCCAGCAGCCTTCCGGTTTGGATGATGCTGGCGCCGCGCGATTATTTGAGCACGTTCTTGAAGCTCGGCACGATTCTGCTGCTCGCGCTCGGCATTTTGCTCGTCCTGCCGCATCTGCAAATGCCGGCGCTCACGCGATTCACCGACGGTTCCGGCCTCGTCGTCGCCGGGAAGGTCTTCCGTTCTGCTTCATCACCATCGCCTGCGGCGCGATTTCCGGTTTTCACGCGCTCATCGCCAGCGGCACGACGCCCAGAATGATCACGCGCGAGCATTACGCCCGGCACATCGGCTACGGCGCGATGTGCTGCGAATCGTTCGTGGCCATCATGGCGCTCATCGCCGCCTGCACGCTCCAGCCGGACGTCTATTTGAGCATGAACGTCAAGGGCGACCCCGCCGCGACCGTCGCGCAGGTTTCCGCGCTCAATTATCCCGTGACGGCGGACGAGATGAATTCACTGGCGAATGAGGTTGGAGAGAAAACCCTGTTCGGCCGAACCGGCGGCGCGGCGACGCTGGCCGTGGGCATGGCGCAGATCTTTTCCAAGGCCGTCAGCGGCCGCTGGCTCGACCTTTGGTATCACTTCGCCATCATGTTCGAGGCGCTGTTCATCCTGACGACGCTCGATGCCGGCACGCGCGTCGGCGATATCTATTGCAAGGTGTTCTCGGGCAAAATATGGAAACCGCTGGGCAACCCAAAAAATCATCTGGCCAAGCCGGTCGCCGCCGCGCTGATGGTTGGCGCGTGGGGCTATTTTTTCATTCAAGGCGTGCGCGACCCGTTGGGCGGCATCAATTCGCTCTGGCCACTGTTCGGCATCGCCAATCAATTGCTCGCCGCCATCGCGTTTTGTTTGGGCACGACGATTATTTTGAAAATGCAACTCGGAGCGCCGAACTCTGATTCGGCTCGAACCGAAAGTCATCAACGCGCCGGGCCGGAGCCCGGCGCTCCGAAACGCTCACCGCGGCTCGCGCTGGTCACGCTGATTCCGCTCGTCTGCCTGGTCGCGGTGACGTTCACGGCGGGCATTGAGAAGATTTGGAGTCATGACCCGCGCATCGGATTTTTAGCTCAAGTCGGCGCGCTGCTTGAAAAGTCGCCGACGCTGGAAAATGCATTGAGCGCGGCCAAAAGTTCCGGAGACACCGCCACCCTCGCTGCTGCGGAAGAGGCGCTGCGGTCCAATCGCGCGCAGGAATTTAACAACCGGCTCGACGCCGCCGTGGCCGGAACTTTTCTCGTGCTGGTGACGGCGATCATTCTGTTGAGTGGGCGAGAGTGGATTTTGCTGCTATCGCGGCGCAAACCGGCGGTGTTGCACGAAACCGAACCGGTCTGGCTGCCTGATTATGCGCTGAAGGAATCCGGCCCGGATTTAAGAACCGTTGCCGGCACGGCGGCCATCGCGTTCGGTCTGGCGAAAGAGCTTTCCGGCGAGGCGCACTTCGAGCGCGCCCGGCAGCAGGCGTGCGAATGCGCGCGACCTTCAGACCAACAGATTGTTGCGGAGCCGACCAAAGAGCGGTTTACCGACGTGAAGATGTTGTTAAACCACGAAATACACGAACCACATGTAAACATTCCCAACGAAAATTGCGCGAATTGACTCGGATCGGTGAAAATATTATCTCCTCTTTCGTGTGTTTTGTGTATTTCGTGGTTAAAGAGAAATGAAAATCGGTTTATTTGGCGGCTCGTTTGACCCGGTTCATCTCGGCCACCTGCTCGTGGCGCAGGCGGCGGTGGAGGAACTCGACTTGAACCGGTTGTTTTTCATTCCGGCGGCGCAATCGCCGTTCAAGCCGGAAAACCAGCCCGCGCCCGCCGCCGCCCGGTTGCAATGGCTCCGGCTGGCGCTGGCGGGCCGCGCGAATTGCGAAATTGACGACCAGGAAATCCGGCGCGGCGGCGTCTCCTACACCTTTGACACTTTGCGCCATTACACAAGCAAATTTCCGGGAGCGGAGCTGATTTATCTCATCGGCGCGGATCACGCGGCCAAACTCAACGCCTGGCGCGACGCCGGCGAATTGGCCAAACTGGCGGAGTTTGTCGTGGTTCCGCGTCCGGGTGAACCCGCGGTGAAATTCTCTCCGCCGTTTCGCGGCCGGGTTTTGAAAGGGTTTTCGATTGAAATTTCCTCGTCGCAAATCCGCGCGCGGGTGAAGGCCGGCCTGTCGGTTGACCATCTCGTCCCGCCGTTCGTGGCCGAGGCAATTCTCGAGGCAGAACTCTACACTTGAAGGCCTTGACACGGATTTCACAAATTTTCACGAATCACTCTGCCCAGACGGAGACACCTCACCCGATTCGTGTAAATCCGTGCAATCCGTGTCTTTCTGTGATTCAATAGCGCCGACGACTATGGATTCAAAAAAACTGGCCCTGCTCTGCCGCGAATTCGCGGACAATCAGAAAGGCGGAAGACATCGTCATTCTCGACGTGCGCAAGCTGTCGAGCGTGACGGATTATTTTGTCATCGCGTCGGGCACGAGCGAGCCGCATTTGCGCGCCATCGTGGATGAAATCACCGACCAACTGCGCGAGGAGCACGACCTGCGGCCGGCGCGAAAGGAAGGCACGATCCACGGCGCGTGGGTGGTGCTGGATTTCTTCGATGTGATTGTTCACGTCATGCGGCAGGACGCGCGGGAACGTTACGATTTGGAAAGCCTCTGGGGCGACGCGAAGCGGGTGGAGGCGAGGAAGAAAGCGATGAAGCGCTGACTTGTTAATCAGGCCTCGCCGGATGCATCTGTTTTCCGCCTCCCTTGATAATAAACCACGATGGCTGCTGCCAGCAAAAAGCAAGCGGCCCAGATAATTCCTATAGGGTGGTATAAACTGGCGAAGCCATCTCTCATGTGCCGCCAATAGTCAGGAGTGAAAAGATACCACGCATTATGAAGGCACGCCTCCAAGAAATGCGGTCCAATCCAGAGCAAACAAGCACAAGTGAGAGGAGCACCAAAAATAGTGCCGTAAGAAGGATCCCTCTTACGTTTGACCGAAAAACGGCAGAGCAGCGGCGTTCCGACAATAGTCGCAATTGAACACAGCAGGACAGGATATAATGCCCAGTTGTTGTCACGATTCACTATCAGCGTGACGATTGCGGCGACCCACGCCAAGAGCACCGCCAAGGCGACCGAACCATGAATTGAAAACGACCGTTTCATAGTCGTCCAACATCGAATTCTGCCCCTTCAAAGATTCACGACGATTGCTGCTTCTGCGGAATTTCCCTCGACGCCTTCACCATTTCATCCAGTAATCTTTTTGAATTCCTCCAGGCCGGTCGAGGGCACGATGATGGTGTCGCGCCGGCCGGCGACGTCCTCGGTGATGCGCAGGAACCGGCCGCGCGGATTTTCCTTGAGCGTGAGGACGAAGGTCTTGCGCTCAATTTGAATCTTTTCGGATTTGAGGGTTTCCTCGTTGGACGGCGGCCGGGGCTGGCCTTGATAAGGCCGCTGGCCGTAAGGCGATGGTCGTTCGTTCGAGATCATAATTTCCCGCTGAAGTCGCCCACACTGGCGCTCGATCCAGCTACGACAAGAATTTCGACCGTTGGGGCCGTTTGTCAACCATCAAAATTCACAAAATGTTCGCCGCCAGTTCCGCCAGCTCGGAACGTTCGCCCTTCTGCAACTCGACGTGCGCGGCGATGGCCTGGTCGCGGAACTTGCTGACGACGTAATTGAACCCGTTCGACGACGAGTCAACGTAGGGATTGTCAATCTGATACGGGTCGCCGGTGAAGATGATTTTCGTGCCGCTGCCGACGCGGGTGATGATGGTCTTGACCTCCAGCGGCGTCAGGTTTTGCGCCTCGTCAATGATCATGAACTGGTTGGCGATGCTGCGGCCGCGGATGTAGCTCAAGCGCCTCGACGACGATGCTGCCGGTGCGCATCAGGTCGCCGCTGCGCCGGTGGTCGTGGCCCATGTTGAGGTCGCTCAACATTTCCAGCGCGTCGTGAATCGGCTGCATCCACGGCGCGAGCTTCTCCTCGAGCGAGCCGGGCAGGAAGCCGAGTTCCTTGCCCATCGAAATGGTCGGGCGCGCGACGACGAGCCGGCGGAATTCGCGGTCGTTCACGACGCGCTTCAAGCCGGCGGCCATCGCGAGCAGCGTTTTGCCGGTGCCGGCCTTGCCCATGAGCGTGACGAGCTTGACGCGGTCGTCGAGCAATGCGTCGAGCGCGAAATGCTGCTCGCGGTTGCGCGGCTTGATGCCCCAGACGCCGTCGCGGCAATCAATGATGGGCACCAATTTCGTGCCGGTCGCGTCCACCTTGGTGAGCGCGGCCTTTTTGGCGTTCGTTTCGTCGGTGAGCGTGCAGTATTCGTTCGGGAAGTATTTTTTGCCGCCGTCAAGGACAAGCTCGCTCTTGGCGCGGAACTCGGCGATTTTGGCGGAGGAGACGGACATCTCCATCATGCCGGTGTAAAGGTCGGTGATGAACACGCGGTCGGTCTCGTAATCCTCGGCCGCCAACCCGAGCGCGTCGGCCTTGATGCGCAGGTTGATGTCCTTGCTGACGAGGATGGTCGGGTTTTTCGGCTGCGCCTTCTGGATGCTCGCCGCGAGCGACAGAATCCGGTTGTCCACCGTGTTGCCGTTGAATGCGCCGTCGCCGTTGCCTGAGTGGCCGTTCTTGTAAAAGGCGATTTTCAGTTTGCCGCCGTTGGGCAGCTTCACGCCCTCGCTCAAGCTGCCGTCGCCGCGAAAGCCGTCGAGCATCCGCGACACGGTGCGCGCGTTCTGGCCCAGTTCGCTGGATTCGCGCTTGAACCGGTCAATCTCCTCGATGACCTCGATGGGAATCAGGACGTGGTTGTCCTCGAAGCTCAACAGCGAATTGCGGGTCGTGCAGGAGGACGTTGGTGTCAATGATGTAATTTTTCAATGCGAGTAAAAATAACCGTTGAACCGGCGTTGACAAGCCGGCGCGTGCAAAAATCCGGTTAAATTTCATTTCGCCTTTTGGAACTTCAGCCCGGCCAGCCGCGAATGCCATTCCTTGACGTGCGGATGCGCCGCGGGCAGTTCGTAATGGCCGGAATACAGGAAATTTTCCAGCATCCCGAACAGGTCGAAGTCCACAAACCGCGGCTCTTCGCCGAGCAGGAACGAATGGTGCGCGAGCATTGCCTCGAACGGCAGCAGCTTCTGCTCCAGCTGCGACAGCCAGGCGCTTTGCTGCATCCGCCATTGGTCCAGACACCCCCGGCCGAATTTGCGCTCCTTGAACCGCAGAAATTGCAGTTGCTCCTCCGCCGGCACGTTTTCCTTCCAGTGAATGTCGTTGAGCCGGAAACACGCGCCCTCGATTTCATTTTCGATGGTGCGCCAGAGGATGGATTGCACGCCTTCGAGCGCGAACGGGAACAGGCCGAGCTGAAGTTTTTGGTCCAGATACTTCCCGATCACCTGCGTGTCCTCGTTCAGCTCGAACACCACGTATTGGCCGTCCCGGATGATGGGCACACCGTAGTAGCGGTGCTTGGTCAGCTTCCAGACCAGCGAGCGGTCCTGGTTGGGAATGTTGGTGATTTTGAACGGCGTCCCGGAAAATTCCAATATGCGCCGTTGGACGATGCAGAACGGGCTCCACGGAAACTGAATCAATTCAATCATGTCAAAAGGGACCGCTTTGCGAACCACCGCATTTTAGAACCGGCACCGGGAATTTACAAGCGCGAATTCCATTTTTCCCTTCGTCTTCGTCCTCGTTCTCCTCCTCGTCCTCGAAAATTTCCGACTCGGTTACGAGCACGAGGAGGAGGACGAGGGCGATTTTTGGAATGAAACACCGCTTTACACTTTCCCGCGGGAGGACTAGATTCGCCGCATGGCTGCCGAATACGATGCAACGGAGTTTGTGGACACCGATTTTCAGGCGCACCAGTCGCCCGGCGCGTCCCTCACCGACCCGCTGCGCGCGCCGACCCGAGAGGAAGTGGACCGCAAAGTTGTCGAGGCGCAGCAAAAGCTCGCCGAGTTGAAGCGCGCGCAGGAGGACCTGGAGCGCGAACGCGCCACGCTCGAGGAATTGCGCCGCCGCCAGCTCGAATTCCAGACCGGCCGCCAGGAAATAGTCCGCAACCTCACGCGCGGCCTCGGCCTGCTAGAAGAGGCCGAATTTAACACCCGCCGCGACGCCGAGCAGATGGTCAAGACCCTCGGCGATTTCCGCACCGCGCTCGACAAAATCCAAGCCATCCACGACGAAGTCTGGACGAAGGAAAATTTCCAAATCGAACTCACCCGCGCGCTCACCGCCATCGAAAACGCGCGCATGGAATGGAATTCCGCGCGGCTCAAGCTGCCCGTGCTCGCCGGCGAGGCCGCGCAAAAACCGGAAGCCGAAGCCGCGCCCGCGCCCGCCGTCTCGCCGTTCGCGAATTTGAGTTTCGGCGAACTGTGCAAAATCGGCCTGGCGATGACGTGGCCGTTGCTGCTGGTCGTGCTGGCCGCGCTGGGCGTGTTCGCGGCGATTCTGTTGCGGCATTGATTGAGGCGTATGGCGTTTGCGAAACGAAAAGGAAGATCGGTTGACCCCATTTCCGACCGCGCGCGCGCCCTGAACGACCAGATCGCCGCGCTCGAATCCCAAATCAAGAAGCTCGACTCGCAGCTCCAGCACACCAGCGCGCCCAAACTGCGCTCCACCACCCTGCCGCACGGCGCACCATCAGCCGACTCCGCGAACCGGCCGCGTCCCCGCCGCCAAAGCCCGCGCTCGAGCCGGTCTTCGAGGAAGTCAAGCCGGTGCGCTCCGACGACGAAACCGCGGCGCCCGACCAGTTCAACGAACTCGGCGTGCGCAAATACGATTTGCCAGGGCTGTTCGACCGGCTCCGCCGGCAATTCAGCCGGCCGGCCGCCAGCGATTCGCGCCTCGTCACCTATCTTGCCGCCGGCGGCGTGCGCGGACTGCGCCCGTTGCGCTACGAAAAGCGCGTCGCCCGCAGGCGCTTCATTGTGCTGGTCGCTGTTTTGCTGATCATCCTGTTCGGCATCTTTTACACTTTCATCCACCGTTGAACGGAAGGTAAATCGTGAACAATCACCCAGTCGAACTGCCGATTGCCACGCGCGACGGCCGATTCATCGCGCGTTATTCGGAAAACGGCCTCGCTGAACTGGATTTCCCGAAGGCAGGGCAAGCGTCCTCGCGGGCCGGAAAACGAAACGGCAGGGCTGAACTGCCGGTCAGCCCGAACGCGCGGCAGCTCGTCCCTGCCGAAATCCGCCATTGGCACCGGATAACCGAAACCGCGCTGAAAGGAATTCTCGTCGGAAAACCACCGAAGGAATTTCCGCCGCTCGATCCGGCGGGAACAGATTTTCAGAAAAAGGTCTGGAATGCGCTGCGGAAGATTCCCCCCGGCAAAACGAAGAGCTACGGCGAAATCGCGGAAGCCATTGGCAAACCCAAAGCCGTCCGCGCCGTCGGCGGTGCCTGCGGCGCGAATCCAATTCCAGTTTTCGTGCCTTGCCATCGCGTCCTGGCCGCGCATGGGAAAATCGGCGGCTTTGGCGGCGGATTAGAATGGAAACGCAAATTACTTTCGGAAGAAGGTGTCACCCTGCCGTCAGCCGGATGATTTCGCGCAGCGGCGTTTGTGGCTTGAACTTCACGAAGCGTTCCAGTTTTTCCACGCGCGGCTTGCGGCGGCGCATGTCGTCAAAGCCCGGCGCATAAGCCTGGTCGTAGGGAATCAGTTCAATCTTGGATTTCGAGTTTAGCGTTTTTACCACGAGTTTCGCGAGTTCCAGAATGGTAATCTCCTCCGTGCCGCCGATGTTGAAAATCTCCCCACGCGCCTTCTCGCAATTGACCAGACGCACCAGCGCCTCCACCACGTCGTTCACCAGGCAAAAGCAGCGCGATTGTTTGCCGTCGCCGAAAACCTTCAGCGGCTCGTTCTTCTTCGCGGCGGCGATGAAGCGCGGCAGCACCATGCCGTAGCGGCCGGTCTGGCGCGGGCCGACGGTGTTGAACAGCCGCGCGATGATGACCGGCAGGTTTTTCTCCCGCGCGCAGGCCAGCGCGAGAAATTCGTCCGTGAGCTTGGCGCTGGCGTAGCTCCAGCGCGATTGCGTCGGCGGCCCAATAAGCAAATCGTCGTCCTCGCTGAATTCCGCCTTGGCGCTCTTGCCATAAACTTCAGAGGTCGAAGTCAGCAGCAGCGGCGTCCGGTGTTTGGCGGCGGCTTGGAGCACAATCTGCGTCTCGTAAAAGCTGGATTCCAAAACGTGCAGCGCCGATTTGACGACGAGTTCAACGCCGACCGTCGCGGCCAGGTGGAAGATGAATTCGGCGCTTGCCGCGAGTTTCGGCAAGTCCCGGCACTCCGAAATTTTCGAGCGGATGATTTTCAGGCACGGGTTTGCTTTCACCGTCGCCAGATTTGCCAAACTGCCCGTCGAAAGATCGTCAATGACGACAACGCTTTTGCCGTCTTTCAGCAGGCGCTCGACGAGATGCGAGCCGATGAAGCCGGCGCCGCCCGTCACGAGAACCGGCCGGAGCGCGGGCGCCCCGCCCGCGTGTTTCGGGTTCTTCATCACGCGGGCGGGCCGCCCGCGCTCCGGTTTCACAATTTTCATTTGAGTGCCGCCGCGACTGCTTCCGCCAGTTTCTGCCGATATTCCGGGCTTTCAATCAACGCGGCCTCGCGCGGATTGGAGAGGTAGCCGCCTTCAACCAAAATCGCCGGACGGTTTTGCCCGCGCAAGACAGTTTCAAACCGAGAATGGCGGACGCCGCGGTCTTCCAACCCGGTCGCGCGCAGCACCGCGCTGTGAATGCGAAAGGCCAGTTGCAGGTTTTGCGTGTCATAGGCGTTGTTCGGCAGGACTTCAGACCAAGGATCGGCGTAACCGCGCGTCAGCGTCGAGGGCATGCCCGTCGGCGTGATGCAGTAGGTTTCCAGCCCGCCGGTTTTTCGGCTGCGGTCGGGCGTCGAGTTGAAATGCAGGCTGATGAACAGATCGGCGTGGCGCGCCTCGGCAAAGGTCACGCGATCGTAATTCGACACCAGCACGTCGCTGGTGCGCGTGAGGAAAACCGTCCAGCCGTTCGTTTCGAGCAGCGGTTTAAGCCGCAACGCCCAGTCGAGCGTGAATTCCTTCTCGAAGCGGCCATCGAGGGCGCTTTGCGTGCCGACATTGCTGCCGCCGTGGCCGGGATCAATCACGATGATCCGGTTGGTGCCGAACGCCAGCGGCGGCGCGCACAAGAGCGGCTCCAGGCATTTCTGCAAATCGAGGCCGTGCAGGAACACCTCGCCGTCAATGAACTCCGGCGCGAAGCCGAGATTGATCTGGACGCCGTTCCAGGTTGCCTCGCGGCTGCCGATTTCCAGGACCATCGTGCCGTTGCTCGAGCCGAGCGCATACGCGGCCACGGGCGTGTTGGACAAACGGTGTGGCGCGCCGATGCGGTGCGCGGCGGCCCAGGCTTTGAGCGAGGACCACGTCGTCACCGGCGGCGCAGGCGGCGCCGGTTTCGGAATCGCAACGGGCGGTTTGTTGGATTGGATGGGGCGCGGCGCGGGCTTCTGGGCTGGCGGTGGCGCAAACAGATTTGCCGCGGCGGGATTGGTCCAATTCAGCGGGGACGAAACGGCGGCGTTGGTTTCGGCGATGATCTCTCCCGCCGGCGGCTCTGACGACGGTGGTGTCGCGCAACCCGCCGGAAAAAGCAGCGCGCCGCAGAAAAGGATTCCCGCAAATTTGAACACGCGCCCATTGTGCGGAACGAAAAACCGGACTCAAGCTGTTTCCTCATTTACGATTTACGATTTACGATTTACGATTTCGCACAGGTTGAAAATTCTCGTTGCCATCACCGGAGCCAGCGGCGCGCTGTATGCGCAGCGGCTGCTCGACAATCTCGAACCCGCGCGAGCACGAAATCCACGTTGTGCAGAGCAATTACGCGCAGCAGGTCATCGCCGAAGAATTGCCGGGTGGACTGAAACTGCCCGACGGCGTGAAATCGCACTCGCTCAAAAGCATGAACGCACCGTTCGCCAGCGGCTCGAATCCGCCGGACGCGATGGTCGTCATCCCCTGCACGATGGGCACGATGGGCCGCATCGCGCACGGCTACAGCGAGGACGTGCTGCTCCGCGCCGCCGACGTGGCGCTGAAGGAACGGAAGAAATTGATCCTCGTCCCGCGCGAAACGCCGTTGAGCCTCATCCACGTCAAAAACATGGAGTTGCTGCTGCTCGCGGGCGCGATGATTTTGCCGGCGAATCCCAGTTTTTATTCCGGCGTGAAAACCGTCGAGCAACTTGCCGACACCGTCGTCGCGCGCGTGCTGGACCATCTTGGCATCGCCGAACCAGCTCGCGCCGCGCTGGACGGAAGAAAAGGAATAAATCGAGGATGGAAAGACGGAAGATGGAGGATAGCAAAGAACATCCAGCGCACTGACTGCGACAATTCGCATCTTCCATCCTCCATCCGTTCCATCCTGCTATCCGCGCTTCAGAAATGGGGTTCGTTCGTGCGTTTCTCGCACACCGTTTTCGCGCTGCCGTTCGCGCTGGCGGCGATGATGGTCGCCGCGCGCGACCACCGCGGCTGGCCGGGCTGGAAAAGTTTCGGACTGATTCTCGCCGCGATGGTTTGCGCGCGAACCTGCGCGATGGCGTTTAATCGCATCGTGGACCGCAAATTCGACGCGCTCAATCCGCGCACGGCCAACCGCCATCTGCCGACGGGGCAAATTTCGCTGCCGGGCGCGATCTCGCTTTGCGCTCTTGTCGGCGGCGGGTTTGGTTGCCGCCAGCTATTTTCTGAATTCGCTTTGTTTTTATCTTTCACCGGTCGCGCTGGCGGTGATTTGTTTTTATTCGCTGACGAAGCGGTTCACCGATTACACGCATGTTTTTCTCGGCCTCGCGCTGGCGCTGGCGCCCGTCGGCGCGTGGCTGGCGGTGAAAGGCGCAAACGTTTCCGTGCTGGAAATGCTTCAAATGACCGCGCTGGCCGCCGCCGTGATTTTGTGGCTGGTCGGCTTCGACATCATTTACGCGCTGCAGGATTACGAGTTCGACAAATCGCACGGCCTGCGCTCGCTCGTCGTGGCGTGGGGGCCGAAGAACGCGCTGGCCGCGGCGTTTCTCGCGCACATGGTCATGTGCGGGCTGCTGCTGGCGTTCGGGTTGCTCTGCCAATTCCGCCTCGCATTTCTGGTCGGCTGGTTCCTCATCGTCGGCTGCCTCGTGCTGGAACACTGGATTGCGCGCCGCCGCAGCCTGAACTGGATCAACCTCGCCTTCTTCCGCCTGAACGCCGTCGTCAGCGCGGTATTTTTCATCGTCACCGCCGCCGAGGTGATTTTTCAGGGCGGATTCAAATTGCGTTAGGGCCAGGCAAAGGCCGCAACAACCGCGAGAATTTTCAAAACTCAAACTGCTTTCGCCCCCCGGCGCGGCGAAGCGCGACGGAGACGGCCCGCCCACGAAAAATCAGGCTGACAACTCTGCAAAACGCGCTAGGCTCGGAGCCAGGCAATGCCCGCCACATTTTCAGACCGGTTCGAGTTTGAGCGCGCGCTCTGGCGGCAAAACATCGCTCGCGTGGCGGGCGTGGACGAGGCCGGGCGCGGGCCGCTCGCCGGGCCGGTCGTCGCCGCCGCGGCCATTTTGCCGGCGAGTTGGGCGCAAACCGGCCTGCCGCGCGAACTCGAAGGCTTGAACGATTCCAAGCAGCTTACCGGAATCCAGCGCGAGAAATTTTTCACCTTCCTCACCGCCTGCGAAGAAATCGGATTTGCCATCGCGCAAACGGACGCGGCGCAGATTGACGAAATCAACATTTTGCAGGCGACGCACGCGGCGATGAACGCGGCGCTGGCGAAATTGAATCCCCCGCCGCAACACGCGCTGGTGGACGGCCTCCCGGTCAGGACGATGCGCGTGCCGCAGACGGCCATCGTGAAGGGCGACGCGCGCAGCTATTCCATCGCCGCCGCGAGCGTGCTGGCCAAGGTTACGCGCGACCGGTTGATGCTGGAGTTCGACCTGCAATGGCCGGTTTATGGGTTCGCCGGGCACAAAGGCTACGGCACGGCGCGGCATCTGGCGGCCATCGCAGCGCACGGGCCGTGCCCGATTCACCGGAAAAGTTTCGCGCCGCTGAAACTGAAAGAGCCAGAATTACTTTAACCACGGATGGACACAGATGAACACGGATTCAAAACGGACACGAATGGCCGCAAGGTTTTGGACTGCGGCAATCCTCTGCCGCTTTTCCACCGGCGGCGCGCTTCCCCACGGCGGCAGAAGACTGCCGCAGCCCAAGACGCAAGCGAATCTTTTCGCCAGGTTATTTTATCCGTGTCCATCCGTGTCCATCCGTGGTTAAGAATTTCATAGAAAAACTGAAGACGCGGTTTGCCCGCAAGTCGAAGCCGGAGCATCTGCGGCGCGGCGAATTGGGCGAACGCGCGGCCAAGCGCCATCTCCAAAAGCTCGGCCTGAAATTTCTCGCCGCCAATTTCCGCACCGACCGCGGCGAGATTGACCTGATTTTCCGCGACGGCGACTGTCTGGCGTTCGTTGAAGTCAAAGCGCGCTCGTCGGAAGATTGGACGCGCCCGGCGGCGGCGGTGGACGCGGAACGGCGGCGGCGGCTCTCGCGCTGCGCGCTGGATTATTTGCGGCTGCTCAAAAATCCGCCGGTGAAAATCCGGTTCGACATCGTGGAGGTCTTGCTGGCGGACGGCGAGGTGCGCGAAATCCGGCATTTGGCGAACACGTTTGCGCTGTCCAAGCCGTATCGTTACGGCTGAAATCGGAGGGACGAATTGCACGAGTCCCCGGAAAGGAATTTGAACAGGACTCGTATAGCTCGTCCCTGCGACAATGCAATTCAATGGCAGTGGCAGCCGCCGCCGCAACAATGCCCGCCGCCGCCGCCGTTGCCGGACGATGCGGTGGTGGTGGAGCCGGCGGTGGCCGGGGCGAACGTGGAAAATTTCTTGGACAGCTTCTTCGAGCCGCAATGCGGGCATTCCGCGCCCTTCCAATCGCTGGAACGGACGAGGATTTCGCTGTCGCGCTCGCACTTCTCGCAATGATATTCGTAAATCGGCATGACCTGATAATAACCGGCCCGGCGAAAAATCTCAAGCGGCGGCAGCCGGGTGCGGTCTCCCAATCTGGCAGGCAGGGCCACGACCGTAAGGAGTGCTGCCCGCATACGGACTCGTTACCTCGTCGCCTACAAATTACGGACACCACGCAGCCGGGGATGGTGTCTGCGATGGCCGCCGACCCTTCCGCCGGCCTTCGCCTGGCCGGCCAACCCGACCCATTTAATCCCGGCAACCCCCGTCCGCCCGCCCGGACGACTGCCTGCAATCCCGAAGGCCCCATTCTGCCCGCGGAAACCGGCCCTTTCGGCCCCGCAGGCACCCTCCGGCGCCGCCGGACGAGCGCCTGCGGGATTGCAGCCCCCCGTCCGCCCGGCTGGACGAGCGCTTGCGGTCCCGCAAGCCCTTCCCGGCGCGACGGAACCGAGGCTTGCGGTCCCGCAAGCCCTTCCCGGCGCGACAGAACCGATGCTTGCGGTCCCGCAAGCATCGTTCCGCCCACTGGAAATCAACGAGTTAGCCCGAAACGGCCAAAAACCGGCCCAAATCGAGGGCGCATGGACATGTCCGCGCCTTGATTCGACGCGCCCTGTCGCCCCCCAAAGTCAGGCTCTGGCCAGCCGGGGCAGCCAGGCTCAAGGTTTATCGCCCAAATTGGCCAGAGCCTCCCCGCGTCGTCTGCCACAAAATCACGGTGACAATTTTTCACGGTGCGGCTGGTGGTCGCGGTTCCAGCGGACCAGGGCGGCGTCGCTGGTGTCTTCAAACAGGAATTGCAGCGTCGGTGATTCGACGTGGCCGTCGCAGAAGACCACGTTGGCATGACCTTGATGGCGGGCATAGGTGTTTCGATAGTTTTCATATTTTACGCCAGGCCAACTTCCCCGCTGGATGACCGGATTGCCATCGAAACTGTCACCGATGGCAATCATATCGCTCGGAGCGACTACCTCCGCTTCGTCAACGGGAGGCGAAAGAAGGCCGAATGCAGAAACGGTGCGTCCACCGAGGCCGAGCGCGCCGTATTTTCCCGGTGAATTCAAACCACGAAAGTTGTAGCCGTAAGAAAACCAAATTCCGGCGGTGTTTGGCGCCGACTCATTGGCATTCCAACGGGCTGAAGGGCAATCCCAGACGCCGTTTGTAAAAAAGTGAATTTCGGATTTGGGGATATGCAATTCTTCGTAGCTTAAGGCTTCAGCCCAAGTCCAATAATGTTCCGGGTAACTGCCTTTTGTGAAATTATTTTGATCTAACGGATAAACGTGATTTTCTTGCACGAACTCTTGCAGCGCAATTCCAAGCTGGCGCAAATTATTGGCGCATTGAATTCGCAATGCCCTTGCTTTGGCCGCCGAAACGGCCGCCAGCAACAACGCGGCCAAAATTCCGATGATGGCGATGACCGTCAGCAGTTCTAAAAGTGAGAACGCGGAAGTTATTTGAGTGCGAAATTTCACGGCGCCAATTTTTCGCGGTGCGGCTGGTGGTCGCGATTCCAGCGGACCAGGGCGGCGTCGCTGGTGTCTTCAAACAGGAATTGCAGCGTCGGCGTTTCGACGTGGCCGTCGCAGAAGACCACGTTGGCACGGCCTTGATGGCGGGCGTATGCTCGTTTGGTGCTGCCCAAATAGTCAGTCACGCCGTGGCTCCGCCACAGCCATTGGGTTAACCGAATAACACCATCACCGCCCCAAAAACCATCGCCGATCGCCATCATCCCGCTGGGATCGGCAACTTCCGACTCATCCACTGCAATGGACGATTGGTAGGTTGCAGAGTCGATGGGGTGTCCGCCAAGGCCAAGTGTATCCGGGTCCGTAAGTGCGCCCATGCCACACCAGTTGTAACCGTAAGTCATGAATCCCGAGTTCGTTGGAAAGTTGACGGGCCGGTTTGCGCTTCGGACATTTCCAAATCCCTGCCTCACTCCATTCAGAAAAATAGCGATTGTCACTTGGTGTGGCTTCATACTGATGCAGTGCCGACTGCCACATGATGCGAGACTCGCGATTGAAAAAACATGGATAGGCGTCTTTGTCCGATAAATATTCCTGCAATGTAAGTCCAAGTTGATGGAGGTTGTTGGCGCATTGGATTCGTTGCCCCCGCGCTTTGGCTTTAGAAACCGCCGTTAGCAACAACGCCGCCAAAATACCGAGGATGGCGATGACCGTCAGCAGTTCCATCAGGGTGAATGCGGAGTTTCCGATCTGGCGGCGATGGGTCACACCCCAGCGATACTCCATTTCGCCTTTTCTTTCAACGGCCAACATTTAGGCTGTCGGCATGGCACATTTGCAAAAGGCGATTGACGAGGCGGTGGCGGCGTTTCGCGGCTTGGCGGCGTTGGAGGAGCCGCTGAATCGCGCGGCGAAAATGGTTCTGGCCTGCCTGGCTTCCGGCCACAAGCTGCTCGTCTGCGGCAACGGCGGCAGCGCGTCCGACGCCACGCACTTCGCCACGGAATTTCTCTGCCGCTTTTGCGATGACCGCCGGCCGTATCCGGCCATTTCGCTCACGGCCAACGGCGAGTTCATGACCGCCGTGTGCAATGATTTGCAGCCCGATGAAATTTTCGCGCGGCAGGTCTGGGGCCTCGGCCAGAAGGGCGACGTGCTCATCGCGATCACGACCAGCGGCAAATCCAAGAACGTCCTGCGCGCGCTGGAGGAGTCAAAGCGCATGGGCATCGAGAGCATTTGCCTTCTGGGCCGCGACGGCGGCTTCACCAAGGGCGTGGCGACGATTGATCTGATCGTGCCCGGCAACAACACGGCGCGGATTCAGGAAGCGCAAAAGCTGCTTTACCACGTTCTGTGTGAAATGGTGGATGAAAAGCTGCCGAAGGCATGAGGCCCAGGGCGCGGTAAATTTAAGCGCGCCAATAGGTGTAGATCAACAATCGGCCGATGGCCAAGATCAGGATGCCCGACCATAGAATGGTTCCCACGGAGGCGCAGACCACGCCGGCCATGCGGTAAGGTTTTGCCGCATTCCAATAATCTCTTTCCGCCTCGCGCACCTGTCCGGAAATCCACAACGCCGAAAGTCCAAATGGCAGACCGATAAACGGCAACAGGCCCAGAAGGCCAAAAATCAGGCACCGAATGGACAACTTCATCATCTGGATTTTGGCGATGGCGTCGGCGATGTTCATTTCGATTCCGTTAATTGGGTAGGGACGCGCTGCTGCGCGTCCTGGCCGAGCAGCAGCTCGGCCCTACCGATGGAATTTGTTTGCGAGGCGTCCAGCCGCTGGGTTTGCTTTTGTTCCAGCAATTTCATCTCCCGGCGCAGATGAAACAGCGCGCTGCTCTCCGCCGTGACGAGCACCAGCATGATGGCCAGCAGCGCGATGAAGACAAACGTCGCCATGCCGTCTTCGCGTCGCTTCGACGCGCCCAGGCCGCGCGCGAAATTGGCTTGTTGAATCTTCATGGTTTGGTTTGCGCCGCCTCAAACGTGAACCGCAGCGGCAGATGGGTTTCCTTGCGGGCCGGGGTCAATTCCAGTTCCCAGCGCCACGCGCGGACGCCGCCGCGCGCGTCCAGTTCCACTTGCGACGCTTTGACGTTTGCCAGCAGCACGATCGGCCGGGTTGTTGCGGATAATTGGCGGCTGATCTGCGCCCGACTCGAAGCGGTAAGAAACCACCCGCGCGCCTTCGGGAATCCGAACCACTTCGCCCAGCGCATTGGTTTCGACGGTGATTTTGCCCGTCGCGGCGCGGACGTCCGCGCGCCAGCGCTCGCCCGTGTGCAAAGCGGAGGCGATGTTGTCCGTCGCGCCAATCAGCGCGTTCGAGTGGTCCCAGCAAAAGTAAAACGCCGTCGTCGCGCCGCCGAGCACGAGGCGAACACGGCGATATACACCAGGCATTCCATCAGGAAAATTCCCGAGGTGCGCGCGCGCGGGTTGTGGCGGGGCAGTTTCATTTGACAGTGACTTCGCGGACGACCGGCGCCGATGCCCTGGCGTTTGTCGGGCGTCCATTCCAGGCGCAGATGATTGCCGGTCTTGGTCAGTTGAAAATGCCCCGGCGGCAGGCTGGCGGCGGCGCGGGCGTGGACGGAATAATTTTGTGTGCCGTCGGGAAAGTTCTTCCAGTCGCCGGCGGCGAGGATTTCCATTTCGCCGTCCACGATTTCGTTGGCGACGCTCTGGCAGTATTCGATCTTCAACAACTGCCGTTCGCGCGCGAAGGAAAATCCCAGCGGCACAATCGCCAGCGAGAGAATCGCCATGGCGACGACCAGATCCATCATCAGAAATGCCGCGCCGGGCGCGCCGGCTCCGGTGAAATGGTTGTGGCAATTTTGTTTTCATTCCGCTGCCAGCATTCCTTTCAAAATCATGACCAACATGCCGAACATGGAGGTGGCGATCAGCGCGACCACCAGGCCGTTCATGATGACCAGTCCGCTGGTGAAGGCGTGCGTGGCGGTTTCTTCCTGCTGAAACGCCTTGGCGTCCAGCGCCTCGTGCCAGCCGCGCAGCGCGTCGAGAAAACCGCCGTGCGCATGCGTGGCATTCGTCAGCCGCCAGTGAAATTCGCCGGTGTCATCGAACGCGCGGACGGCCTCGTCCAGCTTGACGCCTTTTTCGAGCGCGGCGATGACGCGTCGGGCGCGGCGGCGGCAGATTTCGTTGGCGGTGCAATCGCCGGCCAGCCGCACGGCGACGGCTTCCGGCACGCCGCCATCCAGCAGCACGGCGAGCATGGCGGAAAACGCGCGCAGCAATTTCTTCCGTTTCCACGGCACGCGCCAGGCAATCCAGTCCACCACCGGCACGCTGCGGAATTGGAACCAGCGGACAAAGCCCGGCCCGCCGATGTAAATCAGCGCCACCGACATCAAGACGAGGAAAATAACCGCTTCAAGCATGATCAAATCGGGGATGATGCGAAAAACAAACAGCGCCAGCGGCCACATGTGGCGTGCTCATACCGGCAAACACGTCCTTGAATTTGGGAATGACAAACATGGAAAGCAGGCTGATGACCCAGCAGGCAACCGGCGCGAACAGCAGCAGAATGGCCACCATGTAGTGCATCGTGGTGCGGACGGTGTCGGGCGCGACGCGCAGCACTTCGCGGCAGGCGGGCAGGACTTTTTTCAGGTCGCCGAGCTTTTCGCCGGCGCGACAGCATGGCGTTGACCTGCGGCGGCAGGAAGCGCGGCTCTTTTTCCAGCGCCTCGCCCAGCCGCGCGCCGCCCTCAATGTGCGCCGCCACCATGAAAAACCGGACGCCGATGGCGCGGTCATGATTTTCGGCGGCGGAGAGAATGGCTTGTTCCACCGGCTGGCCGCGTTGCAAGACGGTTTCCAGCAGGTCGAGAAAAAACAACGCGCGGTCGCGCCGCCGCATCGGCAGTGAAAGCAGAAAATGCATCAACAGCGCGAAGACGCCGCCCGGCAGCAGAATCAACACCGCATACCAGAACATGGCAAATAAAGACTGTGCAAAATCGTTCATGCGAGATTCCTTCCATCAGCCGCCACCACCGCTCATCTGATTGACCATGGCTATCATCGGCAAAAACATGCTGATGACCAAAAACGCCTGCGAGATGACAATCGCACCCAGGAACAGCGACGCCATCGGCAGCACCGAAAACAACGCCACCTCGGTGCGGTAAATCGCGCGCGAATGGTAAATTTCCGCCGCGCGATTGAACCCGGCGGTCAGGTCCTCGCCCGCGCTGGCCACGACCCAGACGAACAGCGGCGGGACCAGCCGGTTGCCGGCGGCGACCTCGGAAAATTTCGCGGCGCCGGCGGCCAGTTTGCTCCGCCATTGCTGCAAATCGGCGGCGGCGGCGGAACTGGTTTCAAGATTGTTCCACCAGGCCGATGGCTTCCGGCAGGGGGACGCCGTTTTTCATCAGCAACGTCAACGACGACGCGATGCGCGAAACGGTGGCTTCCTTGAACGCCGGCAGACGCCAGAGAAATTTTCCGCGCATCGCCGGCAAAAAAACGATGGAGGCCACAAGCAAAAACAGAACGCCAAGCGCCACCGGAAATATCCAGATGGTTTTCAAGGTCGCAAATGCAAACAACGTGGCGACCGGCATCCTGATTCCCATGCCGGCAAAAATGTCCTTGAAAACTTGGCCCGATGACGCAGGTCCAGAGGAACGCCAGCACCAGTGAAATCAGAAACGCGGCGAACATCACGATGAGCGGATAGGTCATCATGCTTTTGAGCCGCGTCCAGACGTTGTTCTGGCGCTGGAAATAATCCGCGAGCATCGTCAGCGCGCCGGGCAGGTCGCCGCCTTTGACGCCGACCAGGATCATGCGCTTGTAAAGCTCCGGCAACTGGCGCGGCTTCAGCGCGTCGGCCATCGGCACGCCTTTGGCGAGGTCGGCTTCGAGCGTTTGCAATTCGTCGCGCAACGGGCCGCGGCGCATTTCCTGGCAGAGCCGGCGCAGCGCGCCTTCGAGCGGGATGCCGTCGCGCAGCATCGCCGCGAGCTGCTGGTTGAAGAAGGCAAATTCGTCGTATTTCATAGGCCGAAAACCCGTTTGAATTCCGCCTCGTTCGTCACGCCCTGGTTCACCAGCAAACGCGCCGAGGCTTCGAGCGTTTGCATGGGCACTATCGCCGAGAGTTCGCGCCGGCGGATTTGTTCGCGCATGGTTTCATTCACGCGCAGCCATTCGACGAGCGGCACGCGGCCTTGATAGCCGGTGCGCAGACAGGTTTCGCAACCGGCGCCGTCGCACGCGGAGCAAACCTTGCGGATGAGCCGCTGGTTCAAAACCAGTTCCACCGCGCTGGCGACGGCGGAATGGTCGGCGCACATCGCCAGCAGCCGCTCGAAAACGCCGTGGCACGAACCGGCGTGCAGCGTGGAAATCACCAGATGCCCGGTCAGCCCGGCGCGGACGGCAAGCTGCGCGGTGGCTTCGTCGCGGATTTCGCCGATGATGAGCACCTGCGGGTCCTGCCGCAGCAAATGCCGCGCGGCGCGGGCGAAATCGAGGCCGATGGCTTCGTTGATTTCCGTCTGCATCGTGCCGGGCACGATCTGCTCCACCGGGTCTTCGACGGTGATGATGTGGCGTCCGCCGAGTTCGGCGAGCTGGCGCAGGCAGGCGTAAATCGTCGTGGTCTTGCCGCTGCCCGCCGGGCCGGTGAGCAGCAGCAGGCCGGTGGTCTGGCGGAGAAATTTTTCCAATTCGGTTTGCGCGGCGGCGGGCAGGGACAATTCATCCGAGCGTTTTTGCGGTTTCGGAATTGAACAGCCGCAGCACAATTTTTTCGCCGGTGACGGTCGGGTAGGTCGCCACGCGGATGTCGTTCTTGCACTTCAGTTCATCGCGCGAAATGCGCCCGTCCTGCGGCAGTGTTTCCTGATACGTCTTCAGCCGCGCGAGAAATTTGATTCGGCCAAAAACGCGCTCGGCGATGTCGGCGGGCAGTTCGCGACCGGGCGTGATGATGCCGTCAAGCCGGAAGCCGACCTCGGCGGATTTGCCGCGCATCTGGAGATGGATGTCGCTCGCGCCGGCGCGCTCGGCCTGCGCGACCAGCTGCTCCAGAATTTCCGGGGCGGAAATTTCCGTTTCGGTGGGTGCGGTTTGATTTTTTTCAGAAATCATAAATCCCGGTTCGAACCATTCAGGGTTGATCGGCGATCAAATAGTGCATGCCATGTTCGTCCTGCATCAACACGCGCAGGTGGACGGGCAATTGCGCCAATTCCCGGCGGAAGGCCCTTTCGTTTTGCAGCAGCCCGTGAACCGCTGGCCAGGCGGCCAGCTGAAAATCACACAGGCCAGCCGCAAAGCCGGCACCCCATGCCAGACGCGGCAGCCGGGAGTGCCGCGCCGTAAATTCCGCCGGCGCGCGGCGCAACCCGGCACGCACCTGCGCCGGAAAATCGTCCCAATACTCCGCCGACCGCTCCGGCACCGGAACGCTTTTCAATTTTGATTCCAGGTCGAAATCAGTCATAAGATTTGATTGGACGCAAGGTCCTCTGTCCGCCGCTCCGGTTCAGACTGCGGCAATTGTGATGCGGCGTCTTTCGCCGACAGCCAGCGTTTCAATTTCCGCTTCGCCGCGAACACGCGCCACGAGACGGTGGTTTCCGAGCAACGCAAAATCTTCGCCGCCTCGGCGTGATTCAAGCCGTCGTAAATCGTCAGCACGATCGCCGCGCGCTGTTTGGCCGGCAGTTTCAGCAGTGCGGCCTGGACTTCACTTGACCCGCCGGTGGCGGAATTTTCGCCGCCCGCCTGCCGCGTGGAGATTTCCTCGGCGACCCGGCTCTGCAGTTGAAACCGCCGCGCCTCGCTCTGTCGCCAGTTCAGGCAGGCGTTGACGGCGATGCGATAAAGCCAGGTGGAAAATTTGGACGCGCCGCGGAAGGAGCCGATCTGCGCGTAGGCGCGGATAAAAGTCTCCTGCGCGAGGTCCTCGGCGTCCGCGAGCGAGCCGGTCATCCGATATGTCAGCGAATGAACCATGTGTTGATGATTGCGCACCAGTTCGTCAAAAGCCGCCGGGTCGCCATTTTGACTTTGCAACACCAGTTCTGCGTCGGCGTCGGCCATGCGGCTTTCTTTTACCCGGTCTGACAAACGCCGCAGCGGAATCCTTTGAATTATTTTTGCGCCACCGGGGGAGGAATTTGGGACAACACCGCCGCCGTGGGGAATGGGCAGCGCAATGTCGTTCATCTGAACTTACGGTTTTCGATGGACGATTTGCGCGCGGCGACCCCAAGCGCGGTGCGTCCATCGTCCATCGTAAATCGTAAATCAAGAATAGTCCGGCTCATTGCCGGCCTTCCACTTGATGTTGCAGCCCATGCTGGCCTTCTGGGTCGGCGAAACGGGTTTGCCGGCCAGCACGGCGTCGAGCGCCGCGCGCAAATCCGTGCCGGTCACGGGAATGCCGTTGCCCGGACGGCTGCCATCGAACTGGCCGCGATAGACCAGCTTCCGGTTTTTATCGAACAGGTAAATGTCCGGCGTGCAGGCGGCGTGGTAGGCCTTGGCCACGGCCTGCGTCTCGTCGTAAAGATACGGGAACAAATAGCCCGCGCCTTTCACTTCCGCCTTCATTCGCGCCGGGCTGTCTTCGGGATAGTTCGCCACGTCGTTGGCATTGATGCCGACGATGGCGACGCCCTTGGGCAGGTAATCGCGCGCGAGTTGCGCCAGGCCGGCGCGGATGTGGATGACGTAGGGACAGTGGTTGCACATGAAAACCACCAGCAACGCCGGCGCGTCCGTGAAATCGGCCGGCGAAACGATTTTCCCGCTGGTGTCCGGCAATTGGAAATCCGGCGCCGTCGTGCCGAGCGGCAGCATGGTGGATGGTGTCAGTGCCATGTGGTGAATGTGAATCCATTCGCGGAATTCTTCAAGCCACTAAATTTCACCCCGGCCCAAATGACGGATCGGAGCAGCGCTTCGAGGTGGATTAAAATTTCGCAATCCGCTCTACCGACATTTGCCATTTCCCGGCCGGCGTTGTATTTTATGACACGTCATGAAAGCGTCCCTCCGCCGTTTTACCCGGTTCGCCTGTCTGTCCCAGTTTTTTCCCCGCCTCAAATTTGCTGGAATTTTTGTGCTGGCTGTTGCCGCATTGATCGGCATGGAAGACCGCGCCGGAGCCGCCTCGGCCACCCTCACCGTGCAGGCCGACCAACCCGGCATCGTGGTCGGGTCCAATCTCTTCGGCATTTTCTTCGAGGAGTTAAGCTCGGCGGGAGACGGCGGTCTTTACGCCGAACTGGTGCGGAACCGCTCGTTCGAGGACAACACGAACAATCCGGATTACTGGACATTTGTCACCAACGGCACGGCCGGCGGGATGATGAGCCTGGACACATCCCTGCCGTTAAGTCCGAGCAACCTGACTTCCCTCCGCCTGACCCTGACCAATGGCATTGGAACGGCCGGCGCAGCCAACAGCGGTTATTGGGGCATCCCGGTCGCTTCAGGCGCGGCCTACAACCTTGGCTTCTATGCGCGTTGTTCGAGCAACTTCCAATCCTCGATCACCGTCTCGCTGGAAAATTCCAACGGTTTCATCCTGTATGCCTGGTCATCCGTGTCCGGCGTGACGACGGGATGGCAACATTTCACCACGACGCTCACGCCCAATGCCACCGACCCGGCGGCGCGTCTGGTTCTGCGCATTTTCCAGCCCGGAACGATGTGGCTGGATTTCGTTTCGCTGTTTCCGGCGCAAAGGTTCAACAATCGCACCAACGGCTTGCGGCCGGATTTGGCGAACCTGCTCGTCAATCTGCATCCGTCCTTCGTGCGCTTTCCCGGCGGCGCGTGGGTGGATGGCGCGGGCGTTCCGAATTTCTATAATTGGGAAGTCACAGTCGGGAATCCCGCCGACCGCGAGCCGCGCTGGGACCTGTGGGGTTACACGGTGGACAACGGCCTGGGCTACCATGAATACCTGCAGATGTGCGAAGACCTCGGTGCGGCACCGCTCTTCGTGGTCAACTGCGGCATGGATTATTCCACCGCGGTCACGACGAACCAACTGGGTCCCTACATCCAGGAGGCGCTGGATGCGATTGAATATGCCAACGGGGACACCAACAGTTATTGGGGCGCCCAACGCGCCGCCAACGGCCATCCCGCGCCGTTCAATCTCCAATACATGGAAATCGGCAACGAAAACGGCGGGGCGGATTATGACAGCCATTACGCGATGTTTTACGACGCCATCAAGGCGCGGTATCCGCAGATGAAATTGATCGCCAACACCACCGTCACTTCGCGGCCGATGGACATTGTGGATGAGCACTACTACCCGAGCACCGCCTGGTTTGAACAGAACGCGACGCATTACGACAGTTACAGCCGGAGCGGGCCGAAAATTTTCGTGGGCGAATACGCCGCCATCAGCGGGGCCGGCAGCGGCAACCTGGCCGGCGCCATAAGCGAGGCCGCCTGGATGACCGGCATGGAGCGGAACTCGGATGTTGTGGCGATGGCGTCCTACGCGCCGCTGTTCGCCAACTTGAACAACAAGGATTGGAACCCGGACCTGATCTATTTCACCGGCACGCAGGCCTACGGCACAGCCGTCGTATTACGTGCAGCAGATGTTCAGCCTGAATCGAGGTGATGTTGTCCTGCCCGTGGCTGTTTCTGCCGTCACCAACGCGGCGGATGTGCTGGTGCATGGCGCGGTCGGCCTGGGTTCATGGAACACGTCCGTTCAATACACCAACATCGTCGTCACCAGCAACGGCGTGGTGTTGTATCAAAGTGATTTTGTCAACCAAGGCACCAACGGCTGGCGCGTTTACAACGGCGCGTGGAGCACCAATGCCGGAATTTACCAGCAAACCCTCATCACCACCGATTGCCGTTCGACAACGGGCAACACCAATTGGGCGAACTACACCCTCACGCTGCGCGCCCGCAAAGTCAGCGGCAGCGAAGGCTTTCTCATCCTGTTCAACTGGCTCGACGACAATAATTGGACGTGGTGGAACATCGGCGGCTGGGGCAACACGCTCGACGGCATCGAACAAATGACCGGCGGCGCCAAAAGCCTGGTCGGCAGCCAGATTTCCGAAACCATCGCCACCAACGTCTGGTATGACCTTCGTATCGTCCTGACCGGTCCCCGCATCCAATGCTATCTCAACAACCAGTTGATTCAGGACGTTACTTACGCCACCTATGGGCTTTTTGCTTCCTCCAGCTATGACAAGGCCGGCGGCCAGATCATCGTCAAGGCGGTCAACGCCTACAACCAGCCCATCACCACGACCTTCAATCTCGCTGGCGTCAATTCCATCTCGCCGACCGGCACCGTCATCCAGTTGACTTCGGCCAATGCGACGGACGAAAATTCACTCGCCGCGCCGGCGAATGTTTTCCCGGTCACGAACGCGATCTCCGCCGCGGGGACGAATTTCACCCTCACTTTGCCTGCCAGTTCGTTCTCCATCCTCCGGCTGCAAGCCGGTGGCATCAATGCTTGCACAAATTTGTCTTTGCAGGTTCCCACGCCCATCACCAATGGCGTGTCGGTCGCGTCCACCGTCTGGGGCCGGCAATCCGGCAACTGGATCAACCTTACGGCCAATTCCAATCACGCCATCCTCTACGCTTCGGCGGACACGAACATCGCCGCCGTGGACGTCAACGGCATGGTGACCGGCGTCGGCGTTGGCGGCACCAGCATCATTGCCAGTTATCCCGCGCTGGGTTTGTCCGCGACGCAAACCGTGCAGGTGGTTTACGTGCCGGCGCCTCCGGTGACGCTCGTCCACCGTTACAGCTCCAGCGAAATCGTCTGGACCACCGTCCCCGATTCGGTGGGTGGTCCCGCGTGGAATGGCACACTGCCGCGCGGCGGGACGCTGAACGGGGGGCAATTGGTTCTCTCGTCGAACCTTCAGCAATACGTCCAGTTGCCGGCGGGCATCTTGAGCAATTACACCGCGGTGACGATTGAGACCTGGGTGACCTTTCCGGACCAGCTTCCGGTGAATTGCTTCTTCTTCGGCTTTGGCAACACCAATGGCAATGTCGGGGTGAATTACATTTTCTGCGCGCCGCGCGCCGGCCGTGCCGCCATCAGCAGCGGCAGCAATCCGAGCGAACAAAACGCCTACACCGGCATTGATTTCAGCTACCACACCAATTTCCATCTAGCGTTCGTCTTCAACCCGCCCGCCGGGAATCTGGCGATTTACATGAACGGCACTCTGGCCGCCGTCAACAATTCCGTCACCATTGGCTTCAATTCCGTCAGCAACCTTTACAGTTGGATTGGCCGCTCGCTTTACAGCGGCGATCCTTACCCCGATTTCACACTTGACGAGTTCCGCATTTACAACGGCGCGTTGAGCGCCAGCGACGTCGCCGCCACCCAGGCGTTGGGGCCAGACCAGGTGCTGACCACGAACAGCCCGGTCCTCGGCGCTTTTATGACCAGCGCGGGCAGCCTGACGTTGTCGTGGCCGGTGGCCTCGTCCGGCTACACGGTATTGGCGGCCACAAACCTGGAAACAGGAAACTGGACGACCGTGTTCCCGGCCCCGCAAATTGTCGGCGGCCAATGGCAGGTGACGGTGTCGCCCTCCGACAGCGCTTCTTTTTACCGGCTGCAAAAATAAACCCGGGAACGCCGGCCTTGCGGAATTCTCGGATTGTGAAAAAGCTCGTAAATCGCAACTCGTAAACCGTAAATTTGGGTTCCATGTCCAAGAACATCGTTTATTTCGATTTGGAAACCCAGAAGTCCGCCGAGGAAGTCGGCGGCTGGAACCATATTGCCAAGATGGGCATGAGCATCGGCGTGACGTTCAGCACCGCGCGCGGCGATTACACGATTTACGGCGAGAAACAGGTCAACGAGCTGATCACGGATTTGCAGCGCGCCGATCTCGTCGTCGGCTTCAATAATCTGCGCTTCGACTACGAGGTGTTGCATGGCTACACGTCGTTTGATTTGCGCCAGTTGCCGACGCTCGACATGATGGTGGACCTGCAAAACAAGCTGCAACACCGGCTCTCGCTCGACTCGATTGCGACGGCGACCTTCGGGGTGGAAAAAACGGCGGAAGGCATGCAGGCCATCCGCTGGTTCAAGGACGGCCGGCTGGCGGAAATCGCGGAGTATTGCTGTTACGACGTGAAAATCACCAAGCTCGTCCACGAATACGGCCAGCGGCACAAGCAACTGCATTACAGCAACCGCTTCGGCAAGAAAATGACCGTGCCCGTGAGTTGGTGAACCGCACACCGATGGTTTTCACCGGCCCGTGCTTGCGGCAATTCAGAATTCCGGCGGTGAATATTTCAAGCCATGCTCCCTGGCGACGGCCTGGTGCGTGACCCGGCCGTTCATCACATTGATGCCGCTGACGAGCGAGGGTTGTTTCTGGCACGCTTCGGCGAGGCCGTGGTCGGCGAGAATTTCGACGTAACGCTGGGTGACGTTCGTGAGCGCCTGGGTCGCGGTGCGCGCGTAGGCGCCGGGCATGTTTGCCACGCAATAATGCGTCACGCCGTCCTCCACAAAAACCGGGTCGTGGTGCGTCGTGGGCCGCGACGTCTCCGCGCAGCCGCCCTGGTCAATCGCGATGTCCACCAGCACGCTGCCGGGCTGCATCTGGCGGAGCATTTCGCGGCGGATGAGCTTCGGCGCTTTCGCACCCGGCACCAGCACCGCGCCGATGAGCAAATCCACCTGCGGCAGCAATTCCATCAGGTGCGATTCGCTGGAATAGAGCGTGTGCGCCGTGTGCAGCGTGATGTCAAGAAACCGCATCCGCTCCAAATCCACCTCCAGAATCGTCACGTCCGCGCCCATCCCCTGCGCCATGCGCGCGGCGTTGATGCCCGAAGTGCCGCCGCCGAGCACGACGACCTTGCCCGGCAATACGCCCGGCACGCCGCCCAGCAACGTGCCGCTGCCGCCAAAATGCTTGGCCAGAAAATAGCCGCCGACGAGGATGCTCATGCGTCCGGCAATTTCGCTCATCGGTTCGAGCAGCGGCAGACGGCGGTTGACCTCGATGGTCTCGTAAGCGATGCAGGTCGCGCCGGATTTCAACAATGCCTCCGTGAGCGGTTTGTTCGCGGCGAGATGCAGATAGGTGAACAGCAGTTGGCCGCGCCGCAACAAGCCGTATTCGTCCGGCAACGGCTCCTTGACCTTCACAATCAAATCCGCCTGCGCGAAAACTCCGGCGTGTGCGTCCACCAGTTTCGCGCCGGCCTGCTCGTAGTCCGGCGTCGGGATAGCCCGCGCCCGCGCCCGCGCCGCGCTCCACGACGACCTGATGCCCGCGTTTGACCAGTTGATAAACACCGGACGGCAGCATCGCCACGCGATATTCCTGCTCTTTGATTTCCTTGGGAACGCCGATGATCATGAAAATGATTTTCGCGCGCGGGTTGACTTTTCCACGAACGCGGCCGCTTCGGTGGCCGGAGTTTCAACCATCTGGCCGCAGATCGAGTCTTTCGTTTGCATCCCCTAGAATTTATTCCTGCGCGCCGATTACGCGAATTGTTTTTCTTTATCCGCATTGCTTGGGCGGGAAATCGCCATGCGTGAACCGGTCAGCGATCTGTTGCGCGGCCTCGTAAGCCGGCGATTACATCGCCGCCTGCCTCTCCAATTCGTTTCTTTGCGCTCATTGCATGAGGCAATTTTTTGTAACGCTCTGCCGGTTTTGCTTCTGAAGGAGGCATGGACACGGTAAATTTGAATCAGCCCATGCCCGACGGAAATAAATGTCCGCAATGCGGCACGCCCCTGCCCAACGGCGCACTGGCCGGGCTTTGCCCCGCCTGCCTGCTCAAAGCCGGCGCAGCGGCGGACACCGTCACCGAAGGCAAACAAACCGCATTTAACCCGCCGACCATCACCGAGCTGGCCGCGAAGTTTCCGCAGCTCGAAATTCTCGAACTCATCGGCAAAGGCGGCATGGGCGCAGTTTACAAGGCGCGGCAGAAACAACTGGATCGCATCGTTGCGCTGAAAGTTCTTCCGCCCGGCATCGGCGACGACCCGGCGTTTGCGGAACGTTTTGCCCGCGAAGCCAAGGCGCTGGCCAAGCTGAACCATCCCGGCATCGTGACGCTGTATGAATTTGGCAACGTAGGACAGGCGTCGCGCCTGTCTCAAACTTCAGAAAAAGCGCCCCAAGGCGGAGTTCCCGAAAAGCTGGAGCCAGGCGCGACGCCTGTCCCACTTTACTATTTCCTGATGGAATTCGTGGACGGCGTGAACCTGCGGCAATTGCTCCACGCCGGGCGGATTTCGCCGCGCGAGGCGCTGGCCATCGTGCCGCAAATTTGCGATGCGCTGCAATTCGCGCACGACCAGGGCATCGTCCATCGCGACATCAAGCCGGAGAACATCTTGCTCGACCGCCGCGGCCGGGTAAAGGTGGCGGATTTTGGCCTGGCGAAAATTGTGGGGCCGGACCGGAGCGCCGAACTCCGATTCGGCGAGTCCCAACCCGAAGCCAGTGGCGCGCCGATTCAGAGATCGGCGCTCCTGACCGACGCCGGCAAGGTGATGGGCACGCCGCAATACATGGCGCCGGAGCAAAAGGACCATCCCGACACCGTGGACCATCGGGCGGATATTTACGCGCTGGGCGTGGTGTTTTACCAGATGCTCACCGGCGAACTGCCGGGCAAAAAAATCGAGCCGCCGTCCCACAAAGTTCAAATTGACGTGCGTCTGGATGAAGTGGTGCTCCGGGCGTTGGAGAAGAAACCCGAACTCCGTTACCAGCAGGCCAGCGTGCTCAAGACGCAGGTGGAAACCATCGTTTCGGAGGCGGAGAAGTCAGAAGTCGGAAGCCAACAGGCGAGTCGCTGGACCACTTGGTTTCCAGGCCAAACCGCGAAAGACCATCAAATAGCCGCTCATTTGACCAAGGCAGAAAGAAACAAGATGGGGTGGATATTCCTTTTCTTTCTGCTCGGAAATATTGCGGTGTTTTGGGCGTTGGGCGCTTTCGTGGACAATAACAAAAACAAGATAGATAATATTCCGTTCAGTTTCATTTTTGTTGCCTTCATTGCTTTCTTGGCTGGCTGGCTGAATTTATGGCGTCGCAAAGCAAGGCAGGCTCTTCAGGCTACGGCGTGGGCGCGGCACGAATTGACCTCCGATGGCGGCCGGCGCGAGGAGACTCAAACTGAAAAATCGGAAAGCGGAAAGCCTGCCGCAACGAACCCGCTGCCGATTTCAGATTTCTGGGAAGCGTTGGAAGACGGGAATTACGGCCGCGCTTGGGACAAGACCGCTCCGTATTTCCAACGCGACCAGGCTCGCGACGAATGGACTGCCAGGATGGAAAAGGAACGTCGCCCCATGGGCAAGACGGTGGCAAAAGGATTGGTTTCCACCACCGTCATCACCCCGAGGACTCGCACGACCACGGAAATCCTCACCACCTTTGAAAGTGGTCAGCAACTGGTGGAGGGCGTGGTCAGCGCCGTGCAACCTGACGGCGAATTGCGGGTGGAAAAATATTACTCCCGTCCCGCCACCAGCGAGGCCATTGCCAAGGCCAAGGTGAATTCGTTAAGATTTTCGCGTTTCTCCCGCACGGCCATTGTGGCTGTTGGCTTGGGAATATTGGCCTTGGGATTGCTTCCACTTTCATACCTAGTTGACGGTTTTGAAGCAATTAATTCAGTTTTTGATTACGAGCTGGCATCCAAGGCTTTGGCGGCATTGGGGATTCTGTGCCTGCTGATTTCCACGATTCTCGGCTGGGTTGCCGTTTCGCAAATCCGCCGCTCGGCGGGGATACTTTACGGACTGTGGCTGGCGGTGTTTGATGGATTGCTGTTTCCATTGCTGACGCTCGACATCTTGGTTTGGCTTACTTGCAACGTCAGCACTCACGCGCTTGACCCGCAATTCTCTTTTGGCGATGGACGACCTCGCTTTGCCGCCTTTGCCCTGGTGGTCGCGGCGGTCATTTCAATCTTGGTGGATTGGCTCATCATCCGCCGCATCTGGATCGCGGTAAATGTTCCGATGGGATCGAACCCATCCACGCCCGCCGGCGGCCACAAACCCAGCCGCCTCGCAATGGCGGTTGTGTTGGGGATTGTTGTCCTCGGAATCCTTGGATTGACTGTCTTCCTCAATAAAACAGCCGGACCGCCCCCTTCGCCAGCGAGTCTGGCTCAATCACCTTTCGATTTGCAGAAACGGCCCACCGCCGATGTCATTCAAGCCGGTCTGGCCGAGCCGATCAGTCCTTGGGCCTGGCAGGAATTGGAACGCCGGCCGCTGACCGATGCCGAAGCCGGACAAATCATGGACGGTCTGACCAAATGGCTTCAACAGAAACATCCGGGCGGATTCACGCAACCGTTGAGCTGGCTCGATGAATTCCTCAACCGTTTGGCCGGGCGCCAACTGATCAATCAGCAGCGGGAAATAACTTTCCTGGAAGCGCTGCATGGCAATCTCCGCTGCGAGCCGTTGCCGCGGCTGCGCGAAGGCGCGCGGACGCTGGATGTGAAAGTGGCCTGCCGCAACATCTGGACTCGCGACCTGTTTGGCCTGGTGATGATGAACGAACTTCGATCCGTGACCGTGGACGGCCAGCCGGTCAAACTTCAATACTATTTGGGCAGGTGGTGGGATCATGACGACCTCGACGGGCGGCTGAATTTGCCCGCGCTTGCTCCCGGCAAACACACGGTCAAGCTGGAGGTCTTAAGCGCCTTCGTGACCAAGAATGATCTGATGGGTCTGGCACCAGATGCGCCTTCCTCCGACTGGCCGACGGGCAAAATACGATGGATCCGCACCGCCGAGTTGGAACTGTTGGTCTATGCGCAGGATGCCCAGATTGTGAGCCTGACGGATGATCCGGCATTTGACCCGGTGGCCAACGGCTATTTGTCGGTCAGCCAGGTCATCATCCGGCCCAAGGGCGGACATCTGACCGCCGTGGTCGTCGCCGGCGCGGGAAGCAAACCGGGACAGGCTGTCAGCGTTGACGTCACGTTGCGGCTGGCCGGCAATTCTTACAAGTGCGGCAGTCTGATGTCTTGGAAAAGCGCCGATGGAACAACCTCATCGAGCAGCGGCGGGGAATTAAAGGCCGACCTGGATTCGCTCGATCCGCAGATCAAGGAAGCGGAAATCGTCATGACACCGAATCCTCAAGCGGTGGAATCCCGCGCCGGAATTGATCGCATGTGGGGCAAGGAAATTGTGTTCAACCACGTTCCACTGACACGCCAGGATTTGCCGGGAGCCGTGACGGTGGAAACGACCAATCCGCCGGTGGCCAGTGCATCAGGTGCCGCATCATCATCCGCGGCACCGGTGGAAACGGCGAGTCAACGGGCGAAAATTATTTCTTTAATTAATCTGCGGATTCTGGCTGGGAGTCCTCCGATTTTGGCCGGAGCGGTGTTGCTGCTGATCGCTTTGTCAGTGACTGGATTGATCTGGTTTCTGGGCCGGAAGAACACGACCCGCACCGGCAAGGCAATTGTCCTTGGCTGTGGCGTGGTGGCGCTCGGAGGATTTCTGGTTCTGGCATTGTTGGCGGCATTGTTTATTGGCGTCCGGCATACTAGGGTAAATTCTTCCAGATCCGAGATGGTAGCCGCCAAGGCCCGCACCGACCGGCTTCAGGCACAGGCAAAGGCGGATGCGAATCTCACCTTCGGCCCGGTGGTGGAGCGGGTGGTCACCCCGGTTGAACCCAATCCAGACGGCTTTGTTTATGTGAATCTCGAAAAGAACGAACTCATGACCTCGCCGGTGACGCTGAACGATGAGCGGGCTGGCGGCGATCCGGTTCCCCACACTGACCGGTTCTATAAGTGGATCACTGATTCCAACGCGAATTTTGCGGTTTATCTCCGAGGCACGAATGTGGGTCTTGTTCCACTGGGGACACGGATGTTCTACCGCATCCACGGCCGTGGGAACCGTGACGAATTTGCCCAATGGACCCCGCTTGAAGTGCGATCCCTGGTCACCGATCAAGAAGGGCCTTCGGGTTATGGCGCAATGCAAAAAGCGCCATCGGATTTCGGTTCAATGGACGGCCCGTTATTGGCTTTCCCCGAGCTGCCCGCCAGTTATGTAATCCAGACTTGGCAAGGTGCCATCGGCATCCTGCAAATCAACAGCTTCACCGACAACCCGCCCGGCGTGAAGATTCGCTACAAGCTGGTGCAAGATCGAGCGGCCGACGGCGCCACCAATTATCCCGGCGACTGGATTTGGGAGCCAAACTCGTCAACGCTCGACGGTGTGCCGCCCATCTTTCTCCTCCGTCCCTCAACGATGCCGACGAATTGGGTGCCGCGCGATACGTTTGGCGACGGTCGTTATCTGGCACGAGGCAAAACCGTGAAAGATTTGATCGCCACCGTCTGGTCGCAGAAAGACTCCGCGCTGAAAATCGTCTTCGACGCCAACCTGCCGGATGGCAAATACGATTTCATCGTCACTGCGCAGCCGCGGTGGTGGGACAAGTTGCAATCCGAAATTGACCGGCGGTTCCATCTCGTCGAGCAAATTGAGACTGGCCAGAACGGCGCTGTGGTGGTGGTAAGAAATGCCCCGCTGTCCAACCAAGTTCCGGCGGCAGGCGATTCTTCAACCTTCGGCCCGGTGATTGAGCGGACATTGAAGGAAGCTACAACCAACCAGGACTGCGCCTTGGACTTCGAGACCGGACAACTCCTAACGCCCCCGCCAAATGTTGAGAAACTATTTGCCACGGAAAAGTGGACTTACCACTACGGAGATTTCACGAGCGTTTGGAAGGAAATGCAGGAATGGGCGCGGTCGTCAGGTGCTGATTTCGTTTGTAGTCCTCCTGATATTGGCCAATTGAGAAAGGAGGGGCCAACTCTGCTTGATGGATATGCGTATTCCAGGGGCAACGATTACTGGACAATGCCAGCCCGTGGAATTGCCAGACTGATTAATGAAGCGGTTGACGTTGAAAGCCAACCGGGCGGAACGGCAGGAAAATTCCGACTGGGGCGAGGGGAACCGCTGACCGCAAGCACGAAGAACATGTTTGAGAATGAATTGCCCCAAACCTTCATATTCGAAACTCGTGAAGGCGCACAAGGGGTCGCACAAATCACCGGCTTCACCGACAACCCGCCCGGCGTGAAGATTCGCTACAAGCTGGTGCAGAATTCCGCCACATTTTCCATGTCACCCGCCGATAGCCGTTAAAAACAGGCAATTTCACGTAAATCATTGTCAACCCGTCAATTGAACGACGCGACCGGCCTGTTGAACGCCACGACCAGCCCGTTGAACGACGCGACCGGCCCGTTGAACGACACGACCGTGTCATTGAAGAGTCCGACCGGCTTGATGAACGACCCGACCGGGCTGATGAAACAGGCGACCGGCTCATTGAAGACTCCGACCGGCCCTTTGAGGCCTGCGACCGGCTCGTTGAAATGTCCGACCGGACGATTGAACGGCTCTCCCGCGCCGCTGCAATCCACCGCCGGGGCACTGAAGGGCGGGGAGACACCGCAGGTCGAACTTTCTTTTATCCGTGTCCATCGGCGCTCTGCTCTGGCTAAAATGATTTCACCAACATGACCTCCGAACATTCCACGCCGGATTCGAGCGCGCCCGGCGACGTCTTCGCCACGACGCATTGGACGGTCGTGCTTGCGGCGGGCAAATGCTCGACGCCGCAATCCGATCTGGCGCTGGAGCAATTGTGCCGGGCCTATTGGTTCCCGCTCTACGCCTACGTCCGGCGGCGCGGGCACACCAAGGAGGACGCCGAGGATTTGACGCAGGCGTTCTTCGCGCGATTCCTCGCCAGGAATTATCTCGCCGGCTTGAGCGCCGAACGCGGACGGTTTCGCGCCTTCCTTCTGGCGTCGCTGAAACATTTCCTCACTAACGAATGGAAGAAGTCCCAACGGCTCAAAACGCGGCGGCGGCGCAACGCCGCTTTCGCTGGATTGGCAGACGGCGGACACGAAATTTCAAGTCGCCGCCACCAACGAGCCGAGTCCGGACAAGGCGTTCGACCGCGAATGGGCGCTGGCACTGCTGGCCAGGGTCATCGAACGACTGCAAAAAGAATGCGAAGCGGACGGCAAAGCGAAGTTGTTCGGGCAGTTGAAAATCTTCCTCACCACCGGCAAGGATGAATTGGCGCAAGGCAGAGCGGCAAAATCATTGGGCATGGAGGAAGGCTCGGTGCGGGTGGCGATTCACCGCCTGCGGAAGCGTTACCGGCAGTTGCTTCGCGACGAAATCGCGCAGACGCTGTCCGACGCCGCGGACGTGGACGAGGAGATGCGTGCGTTGTTCGGGGCGTTTAGCTGAACCACGAAACACACGTCGCGGCACGGCCGCAACCGAAGTAGCGCAGCCTGGGAAGGCTGCGCTACGTGCTATTGCTCGAACTTGAAACCATACGCGAATTTGCACGGGCGATTGGTTTCATCCTGCAACTCTGCCGGCAATTGAATAACCGTGCCGGTGTCGGCTGCGGCGCTCCATGCCAGCGGCGTTTTGTATCCGAGGAGATACACCGGCGAGCCGGCCTTGGGCTGCTCGCTGTGCAGAACCAGGTTCGTGCCCGGCCAGCCGAGCGAAAAGGCATAGACGGTGTGCTGATCCTTGCTGCGCGTGAAGCGGAGGTTGTTGCCTTCCTTCCACAAGTCGCCTTCGCGCGGCCGCGTGGCGTAAATGCCTTCGCCGTTGATTTTCAGCCACGCGCCGGCTTCGCGCAGATTGTCAATCGCCGTCGGATGGAATTTCCCGTCGCGGTCCGGGCCGATGCCGACCATGAAATTTCCGCCCTTGGCCACGATGTCCACCAGCGTTTTGACAATCCAGCCGCCGCCTTTGTATCTACTGGCGTTGGTTTCGTAGGAGAACGAGGAGCCGAGCGGAAAGATTTCAAACCACGGCATGTCGGTGTTTTCCTTTCCGCCGGGAGTGAAACCTTCGGGTGTGTAATAGTCGCCGTAATTGCCGATGCCGCGCGCGCGGATCATCACGTCCGGCTGCAACTTGCGCAGGTCGAGAACGGTTTCGCGCATGGCGGGCCAGTTTTCCTTCCCGAACCAGTTGTCGAGGCCAAGCATGTCAATTTTGCCGTAGCGCGTGAGCAACTCGGTGAGCTGCTGGCGGTGACGCGCCATCATGCGCGCTTCCTCGTCCGGCGTCGGATCGGGCGCGGACATGTAAATGGCGCCGCGACGTTCGGAGATGGGCGCGCGGCCAAACAATTCGGGATGCGCCGTCGCGCCGGGGGTCAGCGCCGGATGATAGCCGTAAGGACGAAAGTCGGCGTCATACCAGTCGGGATTGGAAAAGTAGAGGTCAATTTTGATTCCGTGTTTGTGGGCGGCGTCGCAGAGTTCCTTGACGACATCACGGTGAAACGGCGTTTGCATGATGCTGTAAGGCAGGTCGCAATCCTCCAGCGCCGGGCCGCCGTGCGCGGTCCAGTTCACGCGGCTCTTTACGCGCGTCTGCGTGTCGAACATGGAAAATCCCTCGTGATGTTTCGCGGTGAAGGCAAACATTTTCATTCCGTTATCGGCGAAGAGCGACATCCAATCCTCGGCGTTGAAACCTTGCGGGTTCCACGTCTTGTAAAGGTCCTGATACGCCTGCTTCTCCGCGAACGACAGCGTCAGGAACGGCCACGATTCGCCGGGCTTGGCGGCGATGGAATAAAGGCCCCAATGAATGCGCACGCCGTATTTCATGTCCTTGAACGCCTCGTAAGCCTCCGCCGACGCGTGGCGGTATTCAAGCACGGGCGTCTCTTCGACGTAATCCTTCGTCATCTTGTAATGATAATCCGATACCGGCAGGCGGATGTTGCCGGCGGGCTGGTCCTGTGCCACCGCGATGCCGCAAATTCCGGCGGCCATGAACGAGAAAATCAGCGACGCGCGTTTCATGGGATTCATTGCATCCAGTTTTGCGGCCAAACTTCGCTTTTACAAGTCCGCTTTTTCTGTTACTTGTTATTTGTGAATTTTTTCATTGAACGAAAGAGACTGCTCATGTCCCGAATTTCATTCGGGCTAATCTCGCTGGCATTCATCATCGTGGGCTGCGGTGGTTTTGGTTTTGCTTACGAGAAAAATTTAATTGGAAAATATTTTTGATTGCGACGGACGAAATGGAACAAATGAGTCTGTCTGAAAAGGAATCCAGTAACAGCTACAACGGAATTATTTCTGAAACTGTATTCGGTGTCGGATGGACAAATAATTGGATTATTGCAGAACAACACCCCCGAGAATTTCCGAAGCCGCCCGATAAATCTAAAACAAATTTTTATATTTTGCGCGTCAACGACGGAAAACTTTTTGGCCCGTTGAGCGCGTTTGAATTTGAAACGCAACGCACAGAAAATAAAGTTCCACCAGATTTGCAATTTTCGTTAATTTTCGACCATCTAAAATAGTGAATTTTTTCATTCAACGCAGCGAGTTGCGTGATATTTACGACAAGGTGGCCGCCGGCGAACGCATTTCCGACGCCGACGCGCTGCGGCTGTTTGAATCCAAGGACCTGAACGCCGTCGGCGCCATCGCGGATTTTGCGCGGCAGAAAAAGACCGGCAACAACCGCGCCAGCTACATCATCAACCGCTACGTCAACTACTCGAACTACTGCATCCTGTCGTGCCAGTTCTGCTCGTTTGCGCGCAAGAAACGCGACGCCGACGGCTTCCAGTTCACCATCGAGGAAATCGTCCAGAAGGCGCGCGAGGCGCTGGCCATCGGCATCACGGAACTGCACATCGTCGGCGGACTGCACCCGTCGCTGCCGTTCAGCTATTACACGGACATGCTCAAGGCACTGCGCGCGCTGGATGGTGAACGTAGCGCAGCCGTCCCGGCTGCGGGTTCTGGCAGCGTCTCGCTGCCAGATAACAGACGGTCGTCCGAACCTCGCGCCGGGACGGCGCGAGAACCCGCAGGCGGGGACGCCCGCGCCACGCCGAGACTCCATCTGAAATGCTTCACCGCCATTGAAATTCTCCATCTCGCCTGGCTCGCCAAAAAATCCGTCGAGGAGGCTTTGATTGAATTGAAGGACGCCGGCCTCGACTCGCTCACCGGCGGCGGCGCGGAAATTTTCCGCAAGGAAGTCCGGTCGTCCATCGCCCGCGGCAAGGAATCCGCCGAGGAATATCTGGACGTGCACCGCACCTGGCACAAGCTCGGCCAGCGCAGCACCTGCACGATGCTTTACGGCCACGTCGAGAGCCTTGCCGACCGCGTGGACCACCTGCGGCAATTGCGCGCGTTGCAGGACGAGACGCACGGCTTCTGCGGTTTCGTGCCGCTGGCGTATCAGCCGCAGGACAACGACATTCCCGTGGACCATCCGCCGACCGGATTCGACTCGCTGCGCACCATCGCCGTGAGCCGCATCTACCTCGACAACTTCCCGCACATCACCGCGTATTGGGTGGGCCTCGGGCTGAAGCTGGCGCAGGTGGCGTTGAGCTACGGCGCGGACGATTTGCACGGCACCATCATCGAGGAACACATCTTCCACATGGCCGGCGCGACCTCGCCGCAATTGCAGACCGAGGCGGCCATGCTCAAGGCCATCCGCGAAGCCGGCCGCACGCCCGTCCAGCGCAACACCTTTTACGAGCCGATCAAGATTCTGGAAAACGCGACTCCTGCCGAAGCCACTGAAAATGCCGCGCGCTCGAAAATGCTTGAAGACAACTTGGCGACGGCATGACGAATCCCAACGGAATTTTTGGCACGCGACGGGTTCTGATTCTGATTGAAAACTGATTGGCCTCCCACATGATTCGCTATGATTCGCTTCGAAACAAAGAGCGGAGGACTGATGGTGGTGCAGGAGTTAATATCTCCAAGTGTGTATCTTGACCATTGGGCCTTCCGAGAAATAGCCGACTCAAAAACGCTAACCAAACGATTTTCTGAGGCGCTGCATTTTCGTGGCGGCACTTTGGTGCTTTCATGGTTGAACATTGTAGAATTCTCCAAAGTCACAATAGAAAACCAACGGCGCAACGCTTCGTCGTTCCTAGACAAAATTGGTCCAAATGTATTTTGGATTAATCCTGACTTTTTTAAGGTTGTGAAATATGAGTCTGGCCGCAGCGGAAACCGCGACTGCCCACTTCCCGATATGGAAAACGCAACAATCCACCTTAGAGTGCTTCGAAGCAGATCACAAAGCCAGTCAATAGCTAGTCTTGGTGGAGCCTTCGATGTTGTTTTCAATTCTAAAACCATAAAACAGCAATTTGATGAACTAGGCCGTTTGATTAGTTCGCAATTCGACTGGATGCGAGGCGATCCAAAAATTAACAAGTCTCTCCGCAAACCGCTTCAACCACTAAAACTAGAACAACCGGACTTACATGCAACCGGGCTGATAGCCCGCGAGTTGATCGGCCCACTCGTTAACCAGCGTGACCTCAAGATAAGTCACAACGATGCCATTGATTTAACTCACACCGTTGTTCCAGTTTCTTACTGCGATTATGTTCTTCTCGACAACGGATGGACTACGAGGGTCAATCAGATGCGAAAGCGTTTTACGAAGGCCGGTGTTTGCATACCAATGGCAAAGGTATTCTCAAAAAAGAATGATGGGCTGGGATCGTTCTTTAAGGAACTCGAAGGTAGATAAGGTGGCAAGCCGCTCTCCATTCCTACGCCATCGGCTGACCTCTTTGTAGAAACCCCTCGAATAGATTTCCCAACTCCGTCCCGCCTTCGTCTGACTTCGGCGAGACAAGCCGCCGTGGCAGGCAGGAGCGAAATTTTGCCGTCCTCCCAAAAACGCCAGAGGTCTCGCTAACTTCACAACGCCGCTGGCATCGAAAACACACCGTCTGGCGTCGTAGAAACAGCGTCTAAAATTGCCGGAGCACCGTCTGACGTCAGCGAAATTCTGTCTGGGGCCGCCGGAACGCCGCCTGACATCCCTGAAACACCGTCTAGGATCGCGGAAACTGCGTCTGGGGCCGGCGGAACACCGTCTAACATCGCCGGAACGCTGTCTAACATCAGCGAAACACCGTCTAACCCCGGTGGAACAGCGTCTAACTGAACTGGCAGGCCGGCTGGGAGAAAATGAACATTTTCAAGGGAAAATGGCGGTTTTGAGGAAACACGCCCGCGCGGCGCTGTGGCTGACTTTGCTCCACTAAAATGAAAGATTGCGCCTTCTTCCATCTGGTCAGTTGGTTGCCAGAGCAGGTTAATTGCTGGCCACCGCTTCGCGTCAGGCCATCGCCGGCAATGGCAAATTCAGCCTGTGTTTCAGCCTGTTTGGGAATGATTTCAGAGAAAGATTGCGCAAAGTCGTGCTTTGGCAAGCTTCCTGCGCAGGCAAAGACATGCCCTTAAGTGCAGTTTGTCGTAAGCCGCAGTTTTCTGTCTTCTGTTTGGTTTTGAGCAGTGCGCTGATGTTGGTTTTTCATCCCGCGATTTGGGCCGATGAAAGCGTCACGCTGGCCTGGAATCCAAGCGTTTCGACGGATGTGGCCGGCTACAAAATCTATTACGGGACGGCGAGCCACGTGTATTCCAGCGTGCAGCCGGTGCCGGGAGATGCCACCAGCGTGACCCTTTCCGGGCTGGTGCCGGGAATGACCTACTATTTCGCGGCCACGGCGGTTGATATTCTCGGCAACGAAAGCGGTTTTTCCAATGAAGCCAGTTACACGATGCCGGTGACTCCGGCGGCGCTGGTCTTGTCGGCGAATCCCGGCGGGCAATTCAGTTTCGCGGTTTCCGGTGATGCCGGCGAGCAGTATGTGGTCCAGGCATCCACGAATCTGCTCGATTGGGATTCGCTCCAAACCAACGTGGCGCCGTTCCAATTTGCAGACACGGCTGCCGCCAGTTTCGGCCGGCGATACTACCGGGCGTTCTATCTCCCGCCTTGATATAGGGAAGGATTGGCCGGCGTCTTCCGGTCTGTGGGTCAACAGCGCGGGCGCGGACCGCCGGCGCCTCCCGGCCGGCCGCAACCTTGCCGATTGGGTTTGTATTCCGCCAAATGCGTGTATATTTCGGCCATGCTTGCGACGCCGGAACTGATTCGTGAGGCCGCCCAGATCCCGCGGCTGGAAGGGCTCCTGCCGCGCTGGCGCACTGTGCCGCTTTATCGCAATTCACTGGCGCGCGTGAAATGCGAACGCCCTAATTTCGAATGTTTCCAGCGCCTGCCGCTGCTGGCCAAACGCGAAATGCAAAAGGGCTTTCCGCGTAATTTCCTTCCGGCGGACCAGTCACTGGACAGCCTGCTGGAAAACAATCTGGTGGAACTGGAACATACGTCCGGCACTTCCGCGGAACGGCTGCCGGTGATTTTCGGGCGCGGCTGGTGGGACGCGCAGGAGGAACGCGCGCTGCGGTTGAATCCGTTTGTCGCCGGCATTTTGGACGGCCATCCCGGCTGGCGCCGCGCCGCCATCACGCCGCCCGCGTGCAACGGCCTGACGTGCCCGGCGGTCTGGATGTCGCGCGAGCAGCGGACGGCGGGCAACAACCGGTTCCTGAACCTGGGCGCGCATCCCGTTTCTCCTGGACGACCGCGAACTGGCGCGGATGGCGGAGGAAATTTCCGAATGGTCGCCGCTGTTTCTTGACCTGGATCCGGTCCACGGCGCGCATTTCGCGCGTTACTGCGAGCGGCACGACCTGAAATTTCCGTCGCTGAAATTCATTTTGTGCAGTTATGAATTTGTCAGCGTCGTGCATCGCAAAATTCTGGAGCGCGTCTTCGGCGTGCCGGTTTTCAATCTTTACGGCTCGACGGAGACGGGGCATCTGCTCATGGAAAACGGGCGCGGCGAAATGAAACCGAGCCATGACACGGCGTTTCTTGAAATCGTGGATGCCGATGCCGAGGGCGTGGGCGAGCTGGTCGTCACCACGCTCACCAACGATTACATGCCGTTGCTCCGCTATCGCATCGGCGACCTGGCGCAACGGCGCACGCAGCCCTACGGAACCGATTTTGTGGTCCATGGCCGCGTCCGCGATGCGCTGCGCGCGGAGGACGGCCGGCGCGTGACCACGTGGCAGGTGGATCAATGTTTCGCCGGGGCCACCGGCTTCGCGCACTATCAATTACGTCAAGACGGCGGCTGGGTTCTGCGTTTTGTGCCCGATGGGCCGGGGCCAACCGAAGCGGAATTGCGGAATGTCACCGCGCGGATCGAAACCTTGCTGGGCCACCGCGCCGGAATTGCGGTCGAGGCCATGCCGGTCTTGCTGCCGGAACCCTCCGGGAAATTTCGCCTGACATGTCCGGCGGCGACCCGACCTCCGGCACCCGTGACCCAATTTGTGCAGCCGCTGCCGATGGGCTAATCTCTCGCCATGAGTTTCAGATTCTTGCTCATCCCGGCCGGAATGATTTTCATGCTCGTCATGGCGCCACGGTTGCGCGCCGACGAGGTGGACATGCAAAACGGCGACCGCTATTTCGGCACCGTGCTGTCCGTGTCCGCGGACACGGTGGTTTTGAAAAGCGACGTGCTGGGCGTCATCAATGTGCGACGGAACATGGTGGCAAAACTGGCGTTCGGCGCGATGGCCGCCACGCCGGCCGCCGCGTCCACCAACCGACCTGTGGCGCCGCCGCCGTCCGCTTCGGCGGGCACCAACGCGGATTTGGCCGCCGCGCTTCGCGAATTGGGCGCGAACACGAATTTCATCGGGCAGGTCCGCCAGAAATTCCTCGCCGACAATCCCGGGGCGGTCAGCAATTACGACGCGATGGTCGGGGGCTTGCTGGACGGAAGTCTGGACCTGGATGAATTACGGCGCCAAGCCCGGTTGGCGGCGGAGCAGTTGCGGGAATTGAAACGCTCGGGCGGTTCCGACTCCGGCATTCCCATTGATGCGTATCTGGAGGTGTTGGATAATTTTGTCAACGAAACCGCCGACGAGCCGACCAATGCCGCTCCCGCGCCCGTCCCGAAACCGCCGGCGCCTTGATCCGGACGATGGGAGCGCCGATCTCCGAATCGGCTCGGCTCGTCAAGGTCGTTTCCCTGAAGCATGCCGATTCAGAGTTCGGCGCTCCGGTTTATAGCAAGGCATTCGTGGCCGGGGACAATTTCTTTGCATGGATTTCGCCCATCCTCTAGCATCGGTTCATCTATGGTAATTGATTCAGTTCCAGCCAAATCCAAGGCGACCTGGCTTTTGGTCACCGCGTTGACCGCCGCCAGTCCGGGCTTGCATGCCGCTGATGCGCCCGCCGCAGCAGTTCTCCCCAGCACGCCCGTCGTGGCAAGCTCCGGCACGGTTGAAAATTCGGTGGTGAAGATTTTCGCCACGGTGCGTTTTCCCGACCCTTACCGGCCGTGGACGAAGGAGTCGCCGGCGGACCAGACCGGCAGCGGCGTGGTGATCGAGGGCAAACGCATCCTGACCAACGCGCACGTCGTCAATTACGCCAGCCAGGTGCAAATCCAGGCCAACCAGGCCGGCGACAAGATCTCGGCCACCGTGGAAGCCATCGCGCCGGGGATTGACCTGGCCGTGCTCAAGCTGGACGACGAGAAGTTTTTTGACACGCATCCGCCGCTGGCGCGGGCCAAGGCGATTGCCGGACACCAAGGACGTGGTCCTGACTTATGGCTTTCCGGAGGGCGGCAACAGCCTTTCGATCACCAAGGGGATCATTTCACGGGTGGAATTCGACCCGTATAATTTATCAGTGTCCGGCCTGCGCATCCAGATTGACGCCGCCATCAATCCCGGCAACAGCGGCGGTCCGGCGGTCGTGGGCGACAAGATGATCGGACTGACCTTCAGCCGTCTGGTGAACGCGGAGAACATCGGCTACATCATTCCCAACGAGGAGATTGAATTGTTCCTGCAAGACATCGCCGATGGCCATTACGACGGCAAGCCCGCGATGTTCGATGATCTGCAGACGCTGGAGAATCCCGCGTTGCGCTCGTTTCTCAAGCTTGACCCATCCGTTCACGGCATGGTGGTTCACAAACCCTACAAGAGCGACCCGGCGCTATCCGCTGAAGGAGTGGGATGTCATCACCAAAATCGGCGACACGCCGGTGGATGACCAGGGCATGATCAAATTGGGCGATGACCTGCGGGTGCGTTTCTCCTATCTCGTCCAGCATATCGCCACCAATGGCGCCGTGCCGCTGACCGTCGTCCGCGCCGGCAAGGAAATGAAGATCAACCTGCCCGTTTCGGCGGATTATCCGCATGTTGATTCCCGCATTGAACGGCGCTTATCCCTCGTATTTTATTTACGGACCGCTGGTCTTCTCCGCCGCCACCCAGGAATTTCTGGCCGGCCTGCTCCAAGCGCGACTATGGCGCGGCCATCCTGGTGCGTTTGAGCGCCAGCGGCAGCCCGCTGGTCACGCGCCTGGCGAAACAGCCAGCGTTTCCCGGCGAAGGGTTGGTGGTCATTGCCTCGCCGTTTTTCCCGCACAAGCTGGATGAGGGTTACGGCGATCCGCGGTTCCAAGTGGTCAAGGCGGTCAACGGCATCCCGGTCAAAAACCTGAATCATCTCGTGGAGATTTTGCGGGATGCGAAGGGCGAGTTCATCACCATCGAATGCGACAACCGTTTCAGCGAAACCATGGTTTTTCCGCGGGCACAGATGGTCGCCGCCACCGAAGAAATCCTGACCGACAACGGCGTCCGCTCGCAAGGTTCGCCGGACACGCTCGCGGTTTGGAACGCCAAACCCGCAAAATGAACGGTGCTGATGCCGGCCGGAGGCGGATGCAACGCCTCACCGCTTTCACTTTCACGTTTCCGGCATAATTTGTCCGCGTTATGGATAAGAATTTGCCTTCGGTGCCGCATTTGTTTTCGCCACTCGCCGTCCGCTCGGTGACGTTGCGCAATCGCATTGGCGTTTCGCCCATGTGCCAGTATTCGGCCGAAGACGGCCTGGCGAACGACTGGCATTTCGTCCATCTCGGCTCGCGCGCAGTCGGCGGCGCTGGGCTGGTCATGGTCGAGGCCACGGCGGTGTCGCCGGAAGGCCGCATCACGCCGGGCTGCCTCGGTTTGTGGTCGGACAAGCACATCGAACCGCTTGCGCGCATTGCGGCGTTCGTGAAGGAACGCGGTGCGGTGGCGGGCATCCAGATTGCGCACGCGGGCCGCAAGGCGTCCGCCGCGCTGCCGTGGGAAGGCGGCGCGCATTTGACCGGAGCGCAAGGCGGCTGGGAAACGATTGCGCCGAGCGCCATACCCTTCGGGGGCGATTTGACGAAGGCCCCGCGCGCGATGACGGAAGCCGACATATTGCGGGTGCAAAACGATTTCGTGGCGACGGCCAAACGCGCCTTGGCGGCGGGACTTCAACTGGCTGGAGTTGCACGCGGCCCACGGTTATCTCTTCAACGAATTTCTGTCCCCGCTCGGCAATCATCGCACGGACAAATACGGCGGCAGTTTTGAGAACCGTATCCGGCTTCTGCTCGACACCGCCCGAGCCGTGCGCCAGGTCTGGCCGGACCCTCTGCCGCTTGCGGTGCGGATCTCGGCAATTGACTGGATGCCCGGCGGCTGGCAAATCGAGGACAGTATCGCGCTGGCGAAATTGTTGAAGGCGGTGGGTGTGGACTTGATGGATTGCAGCTCCGGCGGCGTGGTGCCGGACGCGAAAATCAAGGTCGAGCCGGGCTATCAGGTGCCGTTCGCCGAAAAAATCCGGCACAGTGCGGACATCGCCACCGCCGCCGTCGGCTACATCACCGAGCCAAAGCAGGCGGACGACATTGTGCGCGGTGGCAAGGCGGACGTTGTTTTGCTGGCGCGGCAAATGTTGGTGGATCCGTATTGGCCGGCGCACGCGGCGAAGGCGCTGGGCCACAAAATCACGCCGCCGAACCAATACTCGCGGGCGTGGTGACGGCCTGCGGCCGCCGCCAAGCCCGGACGCCGGCCGGCAGTTTTTCCTCAAGGCGCCGGTTTCGTCTCGATGTTCAGCGGCGGGGAACCGCCGGCCTTGTCCTTGCCGAAATAAATCGTCCGGTGCGGGAACGGAATTTCGATGTTCAACTCGTCGAACTTCGTTCTTGATGCGGCGGTTGAATTCGCGCCCGACGCGCCATTGCTGGATTGGCTTGGTCTTGGTGCGGGCCTTGATATTGACGGCGTTGTCGCCGAAGGAATCCACGCCGAGAACCTCCAGCGGCGCGAGGATGTCGTTCTTGAACTCGGCGTCCTGGCGCATTCCCTCGTCAATGCCCTTGAGCACGCGGATGACCTCGTCCACGTTCTCGCGATAGGCCACGCCGATGTCGAAGACGTAATTGGAGTATTCCTTGGTCATGTTGGTCACGACATCAATCTTGCCGTTGCGGATGAAATGCACGCTGCCGGCCTGGTCGCGCAAAATGACCATGCGGAGGGTGACTTTTTCCACGAGGCCGCTTTTGTCGCCAATTTGGACCACGTCGCCCACGCGCACCTGGTCTTCCAGCAGGATGAAAAATCCGCTGATGAAATCCTGGACCAGGTTCTGCGCGCCGAAGCCCACTGCCAGGCCGACCACGCCGGCGGCCGTGAGGATGGGAGCAACGGGGACTCCCAGTTCGCTCAAGAGCATGAACGCGGCCACCGAGAGGATCACCAGGCGCAACAGCCAGTGAACCACCCCGCTCAACGTGCCGGATCGCTTCTCATATTCGATGTCGCCCGCCCTGCGCGCGAGCAGCGCCTTCAACCTTTCGGTCAGGACGGTGGCGACCTTGAGCAGGACAAAGGTAAGAACGACAATGAGAATGATCTTCAGGCCGTGGTCTTGAAGCCAGACCTGCACCGATTTGAGATAAGCCTGCATGTCAAAATTCATCGCTCGCCTTTCCAGTTCGATGCCGAAACCGTTCGCACTCCATCCGGTTCCGGCGGATTTCAATCGGGTGTGTCATGCACGCCCGGTGCGAAGCCATTTATGCAAATGACGTCCGGTTCGGCGACAAGAAAATGCGGCCGGAAAAGTCCGCCCCCGCCCGTTTGCTGCCGATGGATTGGTCGGGCGGTCATTGGTCCGGTGACTGAATCCGGGATTCTACAGAATTGAATTTCCTGACTTTCCTCCTAGAATGCGCGCGACGATGGCGGACAATTTGAAATTTCCCGAAAATTTTCTCTGGGGCGCGGCCACGTCGCCGACCCAGGTGGAAGGCCACGTCGTCAACGAGTGGACGGATTACGTCGCGGCGGACGGCGGGCATTGCCGCGTGGCGTGCGACCATTACCATCGCTACGAGGAGGACGTGGACTGGATGTCGCGGCTCGGCGTGAACGCCTACCGCATGGGCATCGAATGGTCGCGCCTGCAATCCGCGCCCGGCGCGCCGCTGAACCGAAACGAACTGGACCGCTACGTCCACCTGCTCGACTGCCTCAAGGCGGCCGGCATCACGCCGATGATCGTGCTGCATCATTTCTCCAATCCGCCGTGGGTCACGGCCTCGGGCGGCTGGCTGAATCCGGCAACGATTTCGGCGTTCGCGGATTACGTGGCAAAGCTGGTTTCGGCCTTGAAGGGACGGGTTTATTTATGGAACACGTTCAACGAGCCGGACACATATGCGTCGCTGACGTATCTGCTCGGCGGCTTTCCGCCGTTCCACAAATGGCGGCTCCTGTCCTACCGCAAGACCATCCAGCACATGGCCGCGGCGCACGCGGAGGCGGGCCGGATCATCCGGCAGCACAAATTTTCCCGCGCGCCGGAAATCGGCATCGCCAAGAACTGGACCTTCTTCGGCGCGTTCCAGCCGTTTGCGTTGTGGGACCATCTGCTTGCGGAGACGGCCCATCACGCCTTCAACCGGTTTGTGCTGCATGAATTCCTGGGCGGCCGGCGGCGCGACGGCCTCGACGTTTCTCGGCGTGAATTATTACGGCCGCGCGCGGCTGAAACATTTTCGGGCGCTCGTGCCCACCAACAACGTCCCGGCGGAAAAATTGAAGGAACTGGGCATCGTCAGCGACGACATGTTCGAGCGACATCCGACGGGTTTCGGGAAATTGCTGAAACGATTCCACCGGGACTACGGGCTGCCCATTTACATCACCGAACACGGCGCGGCCTCGTCCGACCAGGATTTCCGCATCCGCGATCTGACGCAGCATTTGCGCGAATTGCGCGCAGCGATGGACGGCGGCGTAGACGTGCGCGGCTTTTTCTACTGGTCGCTGCTCGACAATTTCGAGTGGCAATTCGGCTACTCGAAAAAATTCGGCCTGCTGTCCGTGGATTTCAGTGACGAGAACCTGCCGCGCCGGATGACGCGCGTCGGGGAATTCTACCGCGGCATCTGCAAGGCGCGAGAGAAGGCGGCTTGAGCTTTGGGCCGGCTTGGCGTATTTCTCGGTCATGCTTATCGTTCATGTTCATGTTCATGTCAAACCGGAATGCGTCGAAGCATTCAAGACCGGCGACGCAACTCAACGCGCGGTGCAGCCGGCTGGAATTGGGCGTGCTGCGCTTTGACGTTTTGCAACAGGCGGACGACCCGACGCGGTTCGTGCTGGTGGAAATTTATCGCGACGCCGATGCCGCCGCCGCGCACAAGGCCACGCCGCATTATCCCGTCTGGCGCGATGCCGTCGCGCCGATGATGGCCGAGCCGCGCACGAGCGTGAAGTTCAACGACATTGTTCCGGAAAATTGACTGGCGAACATGAAATTTGAATTCGCCACCGCGGCGAAAATCATCTTTGGCGCCGGCACGCTGGGTGAGGCTGGCGCGTTGGCAAAAGGATTCGGCCGGCGCGCGTTCGTCGTGACCGGACGCAATCCGCAGCGCGGCGGAAAAATTGCTGGGCACCCTTTCGGCGAGCGGCATCAGCGCGGCGACTTTCGCCGTCACCGGCGAACCGGAAATTTCCACGATTGAAAAGGGCGTGGCTTTGGCGAAAAAGGAACATTGCGATTTCGTCATCGGCATTGGCGGCGGCAGCGTGATTGACGCCGGCAAAGCCATCGCCGCGATGCTGGCGAACGACGGCGATTTGCTGGATTACCTTGAAATCATCGGACGCGGCAAGGCGCTGGCGAAGCCGTCCGCGCCGTTCATCGCCATTCCCACGACGGCGGGCACCGGCTCGGAAGTCACGCGCAACGCCGTGCTGTCGTCGCCGGAGCACAAATTGAAAGTCAGCCTGCGCAGCCCGCTGATGCTGGCGAAGGTCGCACTTGTTGATCCGGAACTGACTTATGATTTGCCGCCGGCGCTCACGGCCAGCACCGGACTTGATGCGCTGACGCAACTCATCGAGCCGTTCGTCTGCTCGCGCGCCAATCCGATGACCGATGGTTTGTGCGTGGATGGCATCCGCCGCGCGGCGCGGTCGTTGCGCGTGGCGTTTGCCGACGGCAAAAATAAATCCGCGCGCGAGGACATGGCGCTGGCCAGTCTTGTTCGGCGGGCTGGCGCTGGCCAATGCCGGACTCGGCGCGGTCCATGGATTCGCCGGGCCGATTGGCGGAAGTTTTCCCGCGCCGCACGGCGCGATTTGCGCGGCGCTGCTGCCGCACGTCATGGCCGAGAACCTCCGCGCACTGCGCGCGCGCGCGCCGGACAGCCTCGCCTTGCGGCGTTACGGTGAAGTGGCCAGGTTGTTGACCGGCAACACGGCGGCGACGGCGGACGATGGCGTGGATTGGGTTCGCCAACTCACCGGTGATTTGCAAATCAAGCCGCTCGGAAACTTTGGCGTTCGAGAGGAACACGTCGCGGATCTGGTTGCCAAAGCCGCAAACGCCAGCAGCATGAAGGCCAATCCCATCGCGTTGACGCCGGAAGAACTGGCGAACACACTGCGGCTGGCATTATGAGCCAACGCTTGTGATTTGCCGCGCTCGCTTTAATCTGCCGCCAATCGCGTGAACACCGACGCCGCCAAATCGCCCGCCGCGAATTCCGGTTTGCTGGAGCGCAAAATCATTTTGCTCCTGTGCTGCCTCGCCGCCGTCCACGTCTTCATTTTTTCCGCCGCGTTCCCGCCCATCAACAACGTGGACGAGCAGGCGCATTTGGATCTGGCGGTGAAGTATTCGCACGGCCATCTGCCGCGCGGGTTGGAGCCGATTTCGCGCGAGAGCATGGAATACGTCGTGATTTACGGCTCGCAGGAATTCATGTGGCCGCCGGAGACGTTTCCGGGCGGAAAATTTCCGCCGCCGCCATGGACGCAGCCGGCGGACAAAATCGCGCCCGTTTTGCTGGCGCGCGAGGCGCAATGGCAGAATGCAAACCACGAAAGCTCCCAGCCGCCGCTTTACTACACTCTGGCCGGCTTCTGGTGGCGGGCGGGACACTGGCTCGGCTTCGACGGCGGACGGCTGTTTTACTGGCTGCGGTTTCTGGACATTCCGCTCCTCGCGTTGCTGGTGTGGCTGGGCCACGCGACGGCACGGCGGATTTTCCCGGAAAATTTATTTCCGCGACTGGGTGTGCCGGCGCTGCTGGTGTTTCTCCCGCAAACTGCGTTTTATTCAATCAACAACGACGTTCTCTCGCCGCTCTGTTTCGGCGCGGCGTTCATCTGCCTCGTGGAATTCTGGCGTGCGGAAACTCCCGGCGTGTGGCTGGGAACGCTGACTGGCCTGGCGCTCGCGGCGACTTTTCTGGCGAAGTCCGCCAACCTGCCGCTGCTGGCGGTCTCGGCGCTGGCCGTGCTGCTGAAAATTTTCCGGCTGGCGAAAGCGGGCAAACTGCGCGCGGTGCTGCCATCGCTCGTCGCGCTGTTTTTCTGCGCCGCGCTGCCGATGGCCGCGTGGATGGCATGGTGCAAAATCCAGTTCGGCGATTTCACCGGCTCGGCGGCAAAGGTTCATTTCCTCGGCTGGACGCTCAAGCCGTTCGCCGAATGGTGGCGGCATCCGATATTCACGCCGCACGGCGCTTGGACGTTTGTGTCCGGCTTGCTGACGACGTTCTGGCAGGGTGAATTTCTGTGGCACGGCCAGCCGCTCGCTTCATCGGCGGTAAATCTGATTTACGTGATGGTTTCTCTCGGATTTTTAGCGATGGCGGTGGCTGTGCTCGCGGCACGAATCGCAGGCGCGGCAGCTGGATCGCAACGGCAGGCACTTTGGCTGGCGCTGGTGAGCGTGGCGGCGGCGGTGGCGCTTCTGGCCTTTCTGTCGGTCATTTATGATTTCCACGATTGCGCCAATCCCTCGCGGGAACATCCGTATTTCACTTCGGGCCGGCTGCTGCTGGGTGCGCTGATTCCATTCCTGCTGTTGTTCGTTTTTGAAGTGGATCGCGCATTGAGCCGCTTTGGAAATCCGGCCAAATTTGTTGGGCTGGCCGGAATGATTTTGTTCATGCTTATTTCCGAAATTGCCGTGGACTGGCCGGTTTTCTTCAGCCCATACAACTGGTTCCACATGTGAATCCCTGAAATGAATCCAGTCTGGCACGCAGATTCCGTCATCGCGCACACTCGGGTGCTCGCGCGCAGTTTCAGAAAATGGACGGGACGTGATTTGCTGCCGGGACTTTTCAATCCGGCGGGGCTGGCGCGAAACGTTTTTGAAGCGCCTTTCGTCGTCGTGTCGCACGGCACGGAGGCTGATCCGGTTCTGAATTACGGCAACGCCGCAGCGCTGGCGCTTTGGGAAATGTCGTGGGAGGAATTGACGCGCACGCCGTCGCGGCTCACCGCCGAGGCGCCGAACCGCGAGGAACGCGCCAGGCTGCTGGCGGCGGTCACAAGCTGTGGGTTCATTGATGATTATTCCGGCGTGCGGATTGCCAAATCCGGCAGGCGTTTTCGCATCCACCGTGCGACGGTGTGGAATTTGCTGACGGAAAAGGACGATCCCTGTGGCCAGGCGGCGATGTTCGATCACTGGGAATTTATTTGAGATGGATGGACATTGAACGCCGCCGGATGAAATCCGTCAAAAGCACATGAAACCGGCCAAAATCATAAAAATCGCGGCGGCAGTGCTGCTGGCAGCGGGCGTTGTGGCGATAATGCGCAATGCAGGCCGCGCGCAGCCGGCCAATGATTCAAATGTTTCAACCAATCAATTTATGGGCATGGATAATTTCAAAAAACCGGATGCGGCGGAACTGAAAAAAAAATTGACGCCCGAGCAATTTGCCGTCACGCAGCAGGCCGCCACCGAGCCGGCGTTCCAGAACGAGTATTGGAACAACCACGCGCCGGGCATTTACGTGGACGTGGTGTCCGGCGAGCCGCTGTTCAGCTCGCTGGACAAGTTCGATTCCGGCTGCGGCTGGCCGAGTTTTACGAAGCCGTTGTCCGGCGGGCTGCTCGACGAGCACACCGACGCCTCCTTCGGCATGACGCGCACGGAAGTCCGTTCCAGTGTGGCTGACTCGCATCTCGGCCACGTTTTCGACGACGGCCCGGCCGACAAGGGCGGGCTGCGCTATTGCATCAACTCCGCGTCGCTGCGTTTCATCCCGCTGGACAAAATGGAAGCGGCGGGTTACGGCGCGCAACTGGGGCCGTTCATCAAGGCCGGACTTTACAAGCCAAACGCCGCGCCGGTGACAACCAATAGTCCGGCAAAGTAGGAGCCGACGTAAGGAGGCTCTGACTAGATACCTGCAACTGACCAGGCCTCCTGACGTCGGCCCCTACAGAAGTTCCAACCTCACCTTTTGCGTGCAAAACCGCCTGTTTCGTGATTTACTCCATCCACACTGATGGAAGACACAAATTCACTCATCGAACAGCGCCGGGCCAAGCTCGCCGCGCTGCGTGCCAAGGGCATTGACCCGTTCAAAAACAAATTCACGCCCGACGGAATCCTGCAAACAGGCGCGCGACAATTACGCCGAAGGCCGCGAAGTGGCCGTCGCCGGGCGCATCACCGCGCACCGCGAAATGGGCAAATCCATGTTCATTGACGTGCGCGACCAAAGCGGACGCCTCCAGATTTACGCGCAGAAAAACGCCCTCGGCGACGAACAGTGGGAAATTTTCAAGCATCTGGATTTGGGCGATTTCGTCGGCGTTCGCGGAACATTGTTCACGACCAAAACAGGCGAGATTTCCATCAAGCTGGGTGGCGCAGCCGTCTCAGCCGTAGGACAGGCGTCGCGCCTGTCTCAAACTGAAAAAGAAAAGTCAGAGACAGCCGCGACGGCTGTCCTCCCCCCGTTCGTGATTCTCGCCAAGGCGCTGCGTCCGCCGCCGGAAAAATGGCACGGCCTCGCCGACACGGAAATCCGCTACCGCCAGCGCTATCTCGATTTGATGGCGAATCCCGACGTGAAGGACGTCATGCTCAAGCGCAGCGAAATCATCCGCGAAATCCGGAATTTTTTGCACTCGCGCGGCTTCGTCGAGGTCGAGACGCCGATGATGCAGGCGATTCCCGGCGGCGCGGCGGCGCAACCGTTCAAGACGCATCACAACGCGCTCGGCTGCGATTTTTACCTGCGCATCGCGCTGGAGCTTTATCTCAAGCGCCTGCTCGTCGGCGGCGTGGACAAGGTGTTCGAGATTGGCCGCAACTTCCGCAACGAGGGCCTCTCGCGCAAACACAATCCCGAATTCACGATGCTCGAGGCGTATCAGGCGTTCGGCGATTACGAGACGATGATGAAACTCGTCGAAGAAATGGTTTGCCACGTCGCGCAAAAAGTTTTGGGAACGCTGAAAATTGAGCGGCCCCGAACAACGGTGGCAAGTGATATTTGCAGCGAACGCGGTTCTCGAATTACTCAACAAAGAGACTTATGAATCTTTGTTTCAACAATCCGATGCAGACGCGCTAAAAGAACAACGGACTGTTTTTTCAGAAATAGTAAAAAGACCAAATACGACAGAAACAGATTCATTTGAAGTTGCGAATTCCTATTTTCAAGTCATCGTAGAGATGGTTTCCACTTTGGAAAAGATTGTTCACCCAGAGGCGACAATGTTTCGAGCACGGTTGATAAAACTTCACCGACTCTTTCTTCCTCTTCGTGAAAAATTCATCGATTTAAGTCCGCCTTGGAGAAAAGTGAAATACAAGGATCTGATTCGAGAAGCGTCCTCGAACGATTGGTTTGAGATGGCGCCGCAAGATCGAAAGGATTTTGCAATTGCTCTGGGTGCGGAAATCGGCAAGGAATACGTGGATTTTGAAGTCACCGGCGCTGTTTTTGAAAAATTGATCGAGCCGACGCTGATTCAGCCCACGTTCGTCACGCATCTGCCCAAGGAACTCGTGCCGCTCGCCAAACTTTCGCCCGACGACCCGACGACCGTCGAAGTCTTCGAGTGCTGCATCAACGGCCAGGAAATCGCGCCCGCCTACACCGAGCAGAACGACCCCATCGAGCAGCGCGAACGCCTGGAACATCAGGCCGGCGGCGAGCAGCAGAAGCTGGACGAGGATTTTCTCGTCGCGCTCGAACACGGCATGCCGCCCGCCGGCGGCATGGGCATGGGCATTGACCGCCTGTGCATGATGCTGCTCGGCCAGGAAAGCATCCGCGACGTGATTTTGTTCCCGCAGTTGAAGCCGAAATGATATTGAACCGCAGATATTGAAACGCAGGTTGCCAGCGGTGCTGGGAAAGGTTAGTTTCGTGACGTATGACGTTGAGCATTCCCCCTGAACGATTCGGCAACCTGCGCGTAACAGAACAGGACGCGCTGGTGGACATTGCCATTGGTCTTTACAAGCGGGAGGAGATTTCGCTCGGGCGGGCGGCGGAGGTGGCGGGCATTTCTTCGGTGCAATTGCTTGGCGAACTGGGCCGGCGGCATATCCCCATCAATTACGGGCCGGATGATTTGCGGGCGGATATCGCAGTGTTGAAGAATAATAGAAGAATGTCGGCGTAATTGTGCTTCACTTTGCGTCTTTGCGCCTTTGCGTTAAAAAGGAGAAATGCTCACCGTTGCCGGACTATCCAAATCATTTGGCGGGCGCGAACTGTTTGACGACGTTTCGCTCACGCTCCAATCCGGCGAGCGCGTCGCCATCGTCGGGCCGAACGGCGCGGGCAAATCCACGCTGTTCAAAATCATCCTCGGCAAGGAGGAGGCGGACGCGGGCGGCGTGACGCTCATCCGCGGCACGCGCACCGGCTATCTGCCGCAGGAAAGCGAACCCGCCGGCAACGAATCCGTCCTCGACATCGCCGTGCCGCACGAGCACGAGCACGACGGGCAGTTCGTCGCCAAGGCCAAGCAGATTCTCGACAGCCTCGGTTTCAAAATCACCGATCATCATCGCCCGGCGCGCGAACTTTCCGGCGGCTGGGTGATGCGTGCGCATCTGGCGCGGCTGCTCGCGGAAGAACCGGATCTGCTCCTGCTCGATGAGCCGACGAACCATCTCGACCTGGAAACGCTGCTGTGGTTTCAGGATTATCTGCGCCATTATCCCGGCGCGATTTTGCTCATCTCGCACGACCGCGAATTTCTCAACCGCCTTTGCACGCACATCACCGAGCTGCGCCAGTCGCGCTTGTTGCGTTACACGGGCAATTACGACGCGTATGTCGAACAGCGCGCGTCCGCCGAGGCGACGATGATTGCCACGGCGAAATCGCAGCAGCGCGAGATTGACCGGATGCAATTGTTCGTGGACCGCTTCCGCGCAAAGAACACCAAAGCCGCGCAGGCGCAGAGCAAAATGAAACAGATCGAGCGGCTCAAGGAAGAAATGGTCGAGACGCCGGACGGCGACGGGCCGACGGTCGGTTTCCGTTTCCCGCAGCCGCAGCGCAGCGGCCATCGCGTCATCACGCTGGAGAAAGTCAAGTTCGGCTACAGCGTAGCTGCGACGCCTCGTCGCAGCAACGTGGACGCGACGCCCCCGTCGCGCGGTTCGAGTGACGAGGCGTCACCGCCACCCTCCTGCGACGGGGCGTCGCAGCTACTCATTTACGAGAATCTGAATTTCGAGGCCGAACGCGGCCAGCGCACGGTGCTGGTCGGGCCGAATGGCGCGGGCAAATCCACGTTGCTCAAACTGCTCGCGGAAGTTCTCAAGCCGCAATCGGGCGTGCTCAAGCACGGTCACAACACGAAGTCCGGCTACTTCGCGCAGCACCGCGCGGCGATGCTGAATCCCAGGCACACGGTTTTGCAGGAGGCGCTCGACACGCCGCAGCGCGTCACGGAGCAGGCCGTCCGCAACGTGCTCGGCAGTTTTCTGTTTCGCGGCGACGACGTGTTCAAGCCGGTGAGCGTGTTGAGCGGCGGCGAAAAAAGCCGGCTCGCGCTGGTGAAGCTGCTGCTCAATCCGCCGAATCTGCTGCTGATGGACGAGCCGACGACGCATCTTGATCTCGCGAGCGTGGACGCGCTGATCGAGGCGTTGAAGCAATACCAAGGCACGCTTGTTTTCATCAGCCACGACGTGCATTTCATCCGCAAGCTGTCCACGCACGTCGTGCGCGTGGAGGCGGGGCAGCTCCGGCATTTCACCGGCGGCTACCAGTATTATTTGGACAAGACCGCGCAATCGGCGCGCGAGGCGCTGACAAGTTCGAGCGTGGCAAAATCTCCCGCCCAAAATGGAAATTCTCCTGCCGCGCCGGCCGTTGACCGCAAAGAACAGAAGCGAATCGAGGCCGAGCAGCGGCAGGCGCGTTCGCGGTAAAAAATCGGAAATCCAGAAGCGCATCGCGGCGCTGGAAAAAGAAATCGCCGATCTCGAAGCGCAAGGAAAGCGACTACGCGGCGGAACTGGAAAAGCCGGAAACCTACGCCGAGTGGCCGCGCGATGCAAATCAACCGCGAGTTGATGCACGTTCATGACCGGCTGGCGGAAGCGAACGCGGAATGGGAGGCGGCGGGGACGGAATTGGCGCAATTTGAAGCCGTGTAGTCACGCTGAATAATGGACGGGCGAATGGCGGCAGATTTTGGACTGCGGCGGCAAGCGCAGCGCGACGTCGCTTTGGAATGGCGTGGGTTGCACCGCGAAATGAAATGTGGACGGAAACGACCGGGGAAAAGGCGCGCCCCTGAAAAGCGCTGTCGCCGCTCCCGCTCTGCCGGCGCACTCCACATAAAAACATAACCTCCCGCCGGTAGTTCCCGACAGCCGGGAGAATTCAATCCGCCACGCCGCCGCGTTTCAAGACCAGCGCCACCAGCAACCTAAGCTGGTAATTGTTTTTTCTTCGTGTGGAGCGCGTAGTAAATGTAGTTTCCTCGAAAGCCGAAAATAAACCAGTAAATGACCCCCCCAAGACCGCCGGTAAGTATTGCGGCTCCGAGGCTAATGACCGCAGAGAGCCAAATTCCTTTTGTCAAAGCCCAGAAGCCCCCAAATAGAAATGCGGCCCAATTCCACTTTCCTTTGTAAACTTCTCCCGATTCCCAAATCTTTTTGAATTCTTCCTGATAGTAGGGTGATAACCCTTTGAGGTCGATTTCGGATGGCTGTTCGGTTCGGGACTCAACGACGGCTTTGGATAGTTCTCGATAAACTTGCGTAGCGCGTCCATCGGCGACATCAAAATCAACTCTCTGCCCACGTGCCGGAGCATCGGAGGCTTTCCACTCGGAACCGGCAAACTTGTAGCGGCTGTTGTCGTCTCCACTAATGATGCCTTCGCTTGTCTGGATGCTGAAATCGAGGATTGTTCCTTTCACGGTGGCCTTTGTTGTGTTAATTCTACGTTTCGTCTTACCAAATTGACACGGATCTAGAATAACTTCGGATTACTTATTAGCGTTTTTCTTGGAGTTGTATTTAGTGTAGCCCCAAACGACAAGGGCAAGTCCAACAACGGAAAAGATAGCTCCGCTTTCGCGGTTTTGGCCGGCGAGGTAATCAGAATACGAGTCGTATCCAGCAGCCTTTGCAAGTGCTTCATCTTCGAAGACGCTATCGCTTCCAGAAGTTGTCCAAGTGGTATGAATAAGATCCTCGGCTGATTTATTCGCTCCGATGAACGTTCCAAATGCGATAATGACAATTACAACACCACACCAGCCACGTTTTCCGATTTTGGGTGGGAACTTTGACACACACTCTCCTTCCTTCGTAGCAGACGAAAAAGTCTGTGGCTTTCCAATTCGAGATTCGAGGATAGCTTTAGACGAATCTCGAAACACCTCAATGGCACGTCCTTCGGCGACAATAAAATCAACCCGCTGTCCGCGCGTCGGGGCATCAGATGTTTTCCACTCGGAACCGGCAAACTTGTAGCGGTTGTTGTCATCTCCACTGATAATGCCTTCGCCTGTCTGAATGCTGTAATCGAGGATTGCACCTTTCATGGTGGTTTTTGTTGAAATCTGTTGACCAGAACCGGCATTGCCTTGGTGAGGCCAAACGGATGCTGGTCCAGGGGCCGCAGGTGATTGCCACGCTGAAGTTGATGGTGCAGCATCCTGTGTTTTAGGCTCGACGCTCGCGGTCGCATTTTCACGCTGATTGCTGGAACTTTGATCCGAAGGTTGCAAGGGCGAATTTGACACGATTCGGTCAGCTTGCATATCGCCGCCAACATGGGCTTGAATTTGCCTATCTACCGTGTTCTTTTTTAATAAAACGTGGAAAATTCCAGCGATCCACAGGATTAAAGCCGCTGTGCTTCCCAAATCGTTCACATGGTCAACTGTTTGTTTGGAAAGTCCCAAGTTTTCTTGCACCGCACCCATCATTACTGCAACGGTGAAAGGAAGCGCGTAAACAGCAGCGAGCCAATAGTAGGAATTCCGTCCAGTCCGGATTCCGGCGTGAATCCAAGCGGCAAAATTAAAAAATGGCAGAAAGCTCCAAAAGAACCATTTTGATTTTTTCATAAAGTGGCCCCAATCAGCGGGCATTTAACAAACCACAGCCAGCTCACGGATATTTTTTCTCAGGTGCATTGGGGTGAAAGCTCCCCGCTACTGGACTATCGGCATTGATAGACGGAAACTCCGGTTTTGGTGGGATCCTGGCGAGAGCATCCGCCGGATTTTTTGCCTGAACCGTTCCCAAGAGCGAGTAGCCGTTTTTCAACAACAGGCCTTCCCACCATTTGTTGCCCTTGATACCAAAAACTATTCCGGTGATTAATAAGAACGGATTTGCTGCATTCTTCACGGGGATCAAGGCGCCAACCACGAGGACAACTAAACCAATAACTCCAGGTAAAATTAGTTTTTTGGTAAAGGCCCAAATCCATGCGAAAAAGAATGCTGGCCACGACCAACCTTGCTTGACCGCGACCTTTTGTCCGCCCTTCTCGAATACTTTGTATGTTTTCATTATGTTTTCCCTGTCCCTACTCGTCTGGCTTTTCGGATACGCCCCGTTTGTTGAGCGGTTCCTGGACTCCGCCTTGCCCAAAGCGGACATCGAAACACACGTTTCGCGCGTTCAGGCAAATTCTAAAATTCATTCTGTCTGATTCCAGCCTCACCGGTTTTGGTTTAGCTCCAGATTCACTGCCGCTCCGCAACTGGTGCAAAGTCCTTGGTTCATAAAATGCTTTTTGCTAGGTGCTAAATTTGCAGTCAGGAATTTCTTGTTTTGCCCATTCCTTGCATTTATCAATCACCTCATCTTGAGTTTTTCCAACATAAGGGCGGCGGGGACTAACTAATCCCGAATTGACTATTCCAAAAACAAAGCCGACATGATGGTCGGGTGACACTCCATGAACACAAATCTTGCATTTTAATTTCGGGTTTGAAGCTGATTGGCCTTCGACATTCATTTTGATTTCCTTTTGGTTGCGCAAGGCACCACCGTTACGGAAAAACAAAAGGGCGCGAACTTGTCGCACCCTTTTCAGAGGCACCGCGAAGCGCCCTTTACGAGAGATACGCCAAGCCGCGCCATTTGGCGCGTGCTCGGGCGGTCCTCGTAAGTGAAAATTCGCGGTTTTCTGAAAAGACCGTAGCCGTGCTACGCTAAATTATATTTTGGTGAGTGTTTCTGGTCGTGATTTTATTTTGGTTTTCCGGGGCATTTTGTCCCAGAAGTAAGAATCATTTCAAAATCCGTCCCGGGCGCAAGCGGAAAATTTGACAATATTTTGGAGTGCGGGGGCAAGGCGGCAGCCGCGACCCCGCTTTGGGCAGGCCGGGCTTGCCTGGGTAAATGCGCGCCCAGGAAAAGCGCCGTCGCCGCTGCGCTCTGCCGTCGCACTCCACATGGTTTTCCGCCGATTCCCGTCCGGTTTTTGCTCTTCGCGCCTGCCGGCTTGGACTTCAAGCACACGCGCTGATGGTGCCAGCCCGTCGGCTGATGGCGCGAGCACACGCGCTGGCAGCGTCGGCAGGCGTGCCGGGAGTCGAAGCTCCGGCGCTTTTGGCGTCGGGACGGGTGCTTTTGTTCCAAGCCCGCGCGCAGGCCGGGTTTTGAGGTCAAAACGGCCATTTTACTTCGGGAACGAGGGCGGGAACGGGAAGGAAAACGAAACCGCGCTGTTATTTTCGCTGTTATTTTTTGAGGAAGTTCTTGACTTCTGCATTAGAATAGATACAATGGCGTTTAATGGCCGGAACAACCAAATAAAGGGCAGTCATAAAGACTCCGCCGGGCAGTTTACTATAAATACTATGAAAAACATGATTAAAAACAACAAAATGGAGGTTTCCCATGGGAAATAACCACAAACAAACCAAAAGTCGGGCTAATTCAATCGCAACAGCGTGGGGCACTCTGGCCAAGGACGACTCGTTTGGCGGCTACACACTGGCGCAGTTCCAGCAGTTGCAGGGGGATGCCCAAGTTAAGTCGGCGAACTTGACGGCGCTGGATGCCGGTTATGCCGATGCCATGAGGCAACGGGACGCCGCCCATAACGCCCTGAATGAAGCGATGCTCAACGTCGTGGACGGGGTCAAGGGTGACACCGCCAAGTATGGAGCCAACAGCAGCCTCTACAAGGCAATGGGTTATGTGCCCCGTGATGAACGGGCAAGCGGCTTGACCCGCAAGACGACCGTGACCGCCACCAGTGGCAGCACGGCCACCGCCACGACCACCAATGCAACGGCCAGCGTGCCAGCCGCCGCCACGAGCAGTAGTGTGAAGAGCTGAAAGGTGACATGAACACCGCTGCGCCAATTGGGCGCAACCACATCAGCGGAGGGATGGGCGAGGGTTGAACGCAGGTTCAACCTTCCCCCCTCCCCCCGACTGACGCAAACCCGCCACGCCTGAATTCTGTTCAGGCGGAGCGGGTGTTTTTGTTTTTTTGAACAACCGGCGGCTGGAATGGTGCGGCACAATAATTTCACAGCCAGCCTTTCAGCCGCTCGCGCAAAATGCTGCCGGGCGCGATAGAGCCTCGATTCCACGGCCTTCGGCGTCGTTTCCAAAATCGCCGCAGCCTCGGCCACGCTGCGCTCCTCCCATTCGCACAGCACAATCGCCTCGCGCAAATCCTCCGGCAATTTGCCGACGGCGACCCGCACGGCGGCGGCGCGTTCGGCGGCGAGCGCCTGTTCGTTCGGCGCGGGACTTTCTGACGGAAGCGTGCTGCCGAGGGTTTGTTCCGTTTCCGCATTTTCCGTTTCGAGCGAAATGTTCGGATGCCGCGAACGCCAGCGGAAATGATTCCGCGCGAGATTGGCGGCGATGGTGAACAGCCAGGTGGAAAATTTTTCATTCGTCCGAAAACTGCCGCGCGATTTGAAAACGCGGACGAACGTTTCCTGCGCCAGATCGTTCGCGTCGTCCTCGTTGCCGACCATGCGGCAGAGAAAATGGAACACCGGCGTCGCGTGGCGCTCCATCAAATCGTTGAGCGCCGTGTCCTGGCCGGCCATCAGCCGCTCCATGTCCGCGCAGTCGCGGGCGTTGGCTTGCCGCGCCGAAGCCTCCGGCGAAGGCTGGGCGTCAGTGGCTTCCATGCTCATGGCCGGCGGACATGGATTGCTCGATTTCCTCGTGGGAGCCGAGCGTGAGTTTTTTCATTTCGGCAAGATAACGGCGGCCTTCTTCCGGCGGCATGGCCTGGCTGACGGCGATGAAATGTCGGAGCATCTGCGCCTGGCATTGCGCGCGGAGTTCGCCGAGTTCGGTCAGTTTTTTCTGCGCCTCGGCGGTGACGTTGGTTCCGTTGGCGAGCGCGGCCTGGACTTCGGCCTTCTTGGCCGCGATCATCGCGCACATTTTGGCGCATTGCGGCAGATAACCCTCGTGCAAGCTGCCGGATGCGCGCCATCTCGGCGTCGCTCAAATGAAATTCCGTCGCGCAGCCAGCTCAAATCGTCCGCCGGATTGTCGCAGTCAAGCGACGCTGGCGCGCTGGCTGGCGAAGATAGGAGCCGGCAAAAACCGCCGCGCCCAAAGCCAGCGCGCCCAGAACAATGACCAGCGAACGGTTCATGGGTTCAACGCAGTGGATTCGGCGCGACCGAGCGCGACGTAACGCGCCTGCGCGTCCTGTTTGGCGGATTTGCGCGCCTTGATAAGTTCCCAGCAAAACGCCGGCCAGCACCAGCGCGGCGACCGTGGCGTAGGCAAATCGCGGACGCAACACCAGCGCGGCAAGCGCGTCCAGCCACGAACCGGATTTTGCCGGCGCGTCGGCGTCTTCAATCCGCCGCCAGACATTCTCCTGGAAGCGCGGCGGCAGCGACGGCGACGGGCGCGCGGCGCGCAGGACTTCGCAGAATTTTGGTGTCGTCGGGATTCATGTTTTCTTTCATCGGTTCAAAGGGCGGCGGAGATTTTGTCCGCCGCCCGCAATCTACCGTTTTTGTTGCGCCGGGCAACCCGGCAGATGATTCACGTTACTTCGCGGCCGCGACCGTCACGGGGTTGCAGCCCGGCATGGTCGTGTGCGAGGCGCATTCAGCCACGGCTTTCGGGCTGCCGTTCATATTCTTGGCGCAGGCGGCGGCGGGATTCACGTCGTTTGACTGGCCGGCGACGGTGGCAATCTGATTGCCCGCGGCGCGCGGTGAAACGAGACGATGCCCGTCGTATTGACCAGATTCGCGATCGTTGTTGTGCCGGAAACCTGCTTGATTTGATTGCCGGCGGCGCGCGGCGAGAGCAGGGCGTCGCTGGCGGCGGCGTTGATGGTTATCGCGGCGAATGTGGCCGCGCCGAGGGTGATGAGGAGATTACGTGTTTTCATTTTAATTTTGTTTCAGTTTTGGCACCGCTTCATTGCGGCGCGATGATTGGAATACCCCGCCGATTGGGAAACCCCTCAAAAAAAATTCACGGAAGGGGATTTCCCCGCCGCAGCTTGAAAAAAAACTCGAAATCGGCTAGTTATTTAGAACCGGTGCCGGCGGCAATTGTGGGATGAAAAAGTTTGAGTGGTTTTACCGGCACCGGTGTATTTAACTGTGTGACGTCCACGAAGGGACGGTCAATTTGAACAATTAGACAATAGAACATTATGAAATTATTCCATCGCATCAGCCGTGCCTTGTTTGGCGGACTGGTTTTGGCCGCGGCGGTGGCCGCCGTTGCAACCATCAGCCGCGCTGACGGCACAAACTCGGTGGCCGTCGCCGGCAAACCGGTCCCGTATCCCCTTGGCACCTGCGTTGTTTCCGGCGACAAGCTCGGCGGCGACATGGGGCCGCCCATCGTGTTCATTTATCAAACCAACGGCATCAACCAGGAGATCAAGTTCTGCTGCCCCGATTGCAAGCCGAAGTTCCTGGCCGACCCGGACAAATACATGAAAATCATCCGGCAGGCCGAGGCCAAGGCGAAGAGTGCCAAGAATTGACCGGTTAAAACCAACAAATGGCTGGCGATTTTAGGCGGGTGCATGAAATTAAAAGCGTGAAAACGATATGGGCCATCATTTGCAGCCTCGTGCTGGCGGGAACACCATTCCTGCGCGCGGCGCAACAAATGCCGTCGCCATGCGCCAAACAGGTCCGCGCCTGCTGCCAGTGCGGTGGTGCAATGTCGTGCTGCAAGGCGAACTCGTCGCCTGATTCACAGTCCAAGCCCGCGGTCCCGGCGCAAACCGGCAACCAGAACCAGCTTTCGTTGCTCACGTTCAGTGCCCTGATTTGGACGCTGCCGGCCCACCCGGCGAATTCGATTTCCTCCCTCTCCACGACGCTTTCCATGGCCGCTGACACTCCGCTGTTTGCGCGGAATTGCGCCCGGCTGATCTGATTCTTCCGTTTCCACGCCCGCAGTGTGCCCATTGACGGCGCGCTGCATTCCCGTCCGATTTAATTTCGTTGGTTTTGTTGTGTCCGTGAAATGTGTTGCCGTTGTGAATTTATGAAATCAGTTTCAATTTTGGTTTTTTCCGCCGCCGGCGGGCTGGTGCTCGCCGGTTGCCGGGGCGTCCAGACCTCGGGCGAGAAGCAGGTGCGTCAGGATTTTGGCGTCGTCGCCAGCCGATACCGGCCCGACAACCGCCCGTCATTGCCCGAACTGACGCCGGATTCGAGCTTGAGCAATTATCTCGCGTATGCGCTGCTGAACTCACCCACGGTCGAGGCGGCATTTTACGATTGGTCGGCGTCCGTCGAAAACATCACGGTCACACGCTCGCTGCCGGACCCGCAATTAACGCTTCAGGCATACATCACTGACACCCTCACGTCGCTGATGCCGGGCCTGTTCCAAAACATTCCCGGTCCCGGAAAACTCAAGGCGCGCGCCGGGGTCGCCGCCGCCGACAGCCAGGGCAAATATTTCGTGTTTGAAAACGCTGTGTTGCAGGCCGCGTTCAATTTGAAGCGCGCCTACTACCGGCTCGGCTTGCTCGACGAACAGGTTCGCATCAAGCGAGAGGCGCTGGCGTTGCTGAACAATCAAGAGCGCGCTGTTCACGCCCAAAACGCGACTGGTTCGGCGGCATTGCCAGATTTGCTGCGCGTCCAAAGCCAACTCGACCGCGCCAGCACGGAGCTTGCCAATCTGGAAGATTCACGCCAGTCGGTGATGGAAAATTTCAAGGCGGCGCTGGGCTTGACGCCGGAGCAGACCAATCCACCCGTGCCGGCGCATTTTGAAACTAACCTGGAAAATCCCAATCCCGACGAATTGCTTCGCCTGGCGTTTGAGCGCAACCCGGAGCTCAAGGCAATGGAAGCCGACGTGCGCTCTGCCGAAGCCGGGATCGCCGTGGCTTACAAGGAGCGCGTGCCGGATTTCAACGCGGGACTGTCCGCTGACGTTTACACCACGCCCTTCTACTGGCCGCAAGCAGGCATGACGCTGCCCATCTGGCGCGACAAGCTCGCGGCGGAAGTCGCGCAGGCAAGTGCAAATGAAATGGCCGCAAAATCGCGGCTCAAAGCCGGACAAATTGACCTCGCCGTGAACTTCGCCGCGAAATCATTTGCTTATCGCGAAACCAGCCGCAATCTCACGCTGATTGAGAACGAACTTCTTCCCAAGGCGCGCCAATCCGCTGAAACCATCCGCGCGGGTTATCGCACCGGCACGACGGATTTTTCCGCCATGACCGACACTGAACGGGTGATTTTGGATTTACAACTCGAGGCCGTTCAGGCCCGCACCGACCGCGAAATTGCGCTGGCGGAACTGTCGCTCATGGTTGCCGGCGTGCCACCGGCAAACGCGCCGCTTTTATCCAACAACATTCAACCTTGAATTTATATGAACTCGAAATCGAAATTTATTTTAACCGGGTCGCTGCTCGTCGCGGCGATTGCGATGGCCGTCTTCGCCGCCGACAATTCGCCCAAGCCAGACGCAACCAACACCTCGGCCGCAGCGCCGGAAAAGACGCTTTACACCTGCGGTATGCACCCGTGGATCATCCAGGATCATCCCGGCAACTGCCCGATTTGCGGCATGAAGCTGGAACCGGTTCACAAATCCACCGGCGCCGGCGAGGCGTCATCGTCTGCCATCGCCATTGATCCGGCGACGATTCAGTTGATGAACATCCAGACGGCGGAGGTCGCGCGCGGCCCGCTGCGCCGAACCATTCGCACGGTCGGCACGATTGATTACAACGAAACCGCGCTGGCGGACGTGACGACCAAGTTCAAAGGCTGGATTGAAAAACTGGATGTGGACGCCACCGGCCAGTTGGTGCATCGCGGCGAGCCGCTGTTCGAGATTTATTCGCCGGAACTTTACAGCGCCCAGGCCGAGTATCTGGCGGTCGCACATTCGACGAACGGCTCCGGCGCGGCGGCGTTGCGCGATGCGGCGCGGGATAAATTGAAATTCTTCGACATCTCGGACGCGCAAATCGCCGCACTGGCTGAAAACCGCACGCCAAAGAAGACGCTGGAAATCCTCGCGCCGGCGGACGGATTCGTGATCGAGAAAAACATCGTGCAGGGCCAGATGGTGGACGCCGGCATGAAGCTTTACCGGCTGGCGGACCTCGGCATCGTCTGGGTTTTTGCGCAGGTTTATGAGCAGGATTTGCCTTACGTCCAGCTTGGCCAGGAGGCGACGGTCAAGCTGGCGTCGCTGCCCGACCGCGAATTTCGCGGGCGAGTCACCTACGTTTATCCCAACGTGGATGAAAAGACACGCACGGCCAAGGTGCGGCTGGAATTCGAGAATCCCGGTTATTTTCTCAAACCCGGCATGTTCGTCTCGGCACAAATCACGGCGGAACTGGAGCCTTCCGCTCTGTTGGTGCCGAATTCGGCGGTGCTGCGCAGCGGTGAGAAGAATACCGTGTTCGTCGCTCTGCCCGGCGGTAAGTTTGATCCGCGCACAGTCGCGCTCGGCCCGGAGGCGGAGCATGACATGGTTGAAGTCATCAGCGGATTGCAGGAAGGCGAGCACATCGTCGCGTCCGGACAGTTCATGCTCGATTCGGAAAGCCAGTTGCGCGAGGCCATCCAAAAAATGAGCGGCACAGTGGCGGCGACGCCCTCGTCGCCTTCCTTCGCCACAAATGAAGCCGCGCCATTTTCATCCACCAACGCCGCAAAAACCGGCGTGGTCTATGTCTGCCCGATGCCAGAACATGTCTCCATCACCTACGATCATCCGGGCAAGTGCCCGATTTGCGGCATGGCGCTCGTGCCGGTGACACCCGGCGAGCTCAAACGGCTTCAGCCCGGCGGCAAGGTGCTTTACTACACCTGCCCGATGCCGGAACACGCGAGCGTTCACGAAGACAAACCGGGCAAGTGCCCGATTTGCGGCATGACGCTGATTCCCGTGATGGCCTCGCCGGGCATCTCCACAAATTCAGCGCCGGCGAATACCAATTCTCCTTCCTCCGCCAAGCAGAAATACTATTGCCCGATGCATCCCGAGGTGGTTTCCGACGAACCCGGCAAATGCCCGAAGTGCGGCATGGATTTGGTGCCGATGGACGACGAGGCGAAATAGCGAGGAATTCACATGCTCACGCGCATCATAGATTTTTCGCTCAAGAACAAGTTCATCGTCATGCTGGCGACGGTGGTGCTGGTGCTCGGCGGCGTTTACGCGGTGCGCAACATCCCGCTCGACGCCATCCCCGACCTGTCCGACACGCAGGTCATCATCTACACGCCGTGGGAAGGCCAGGCGCCGAACATCGTCGAGGACCAGGTCACTTATCCCATCACGACCAAGATGCTTTCCGTGCCGCGGGCGAAAGTGGTGCGCGGCTACTCGTTCTACGGCTACTCGTTCGTCTATGTCATTTTCGACGACGGCACCGACCCCTACTGGGCGCGCAGCCGGGTGCTGGAGTATTTGAGCAGCATCAGCGGGCAATTGCCCAAGGGCGTCACGCCCTCGCTCGGCCCCGATGCCACCGGCGTCGGCTGGGCGTTCATGTATTCCATCAATTCCACCAACCGCAATCTCGCCGAACTGCGCTCGATTCAGGACTGGTATTTGAAGTACCAACTCACCGCCGTGCCGGGCGTCTCGGAGGTCGCCTCCATCGGCGGCTTCGTGAAGCAATACCAGGTGACGGTGGACCCGACCAAGCTCCGCGCCTACAACCTTTCGTTGAGCGAGGTGGGCCAGGCCATCCAGCGCAGCAACGGCGAGGTCGGCGGGCGTTCGATCGAATTGGCCGAACGCGAATTCATCCTGCGCGTCAAGGGCTACATCGAGAACCTCGATGACCTGAAAAAGGTCGCCGTGGGCGTCGGCGCGAACGGCGTGCCGATTCTGCTGCGCGACGTGGCGAACATCCAGTTCGGCCCCGACATGCGCCGCGGCATCGCCGATTTGAACGGCGAAGGCGAGACCGTCGGCGGCATCGTGGTCGTGCGCTACGGCGCGAATGCCTCCAAGGTCATCCAGGACGTGAAACAGCGGCTCGACCAGGCGATGAAATCGCTGCCGCCGGACGTGAAAGTGACCGTCACCTACGACCGCACGGCGCTGATTGATCGCGCGGTCGCCACGCTGCGAGGAAAAGCTCATCGAGGAAAGCATCGTCGTCGCGCTCGTGTGCCTGGCGTTCCTGATGCACCTGCGCAGCGCGCTGGTGGCCATCCTCATTTTGCCGGTCGCGGTGCTGATTTCGTTCCTCGTCATGTTCGGCCAGGGCATCAGCTCGAACATCATGTCGCTGGGCGGCATCGCCATCGCCATCGGCGCGATGGTGGATGCGGTCATCATCATGATCGAGAACGCGCACAAGCATCTGGAGCGCGACCAGGGCAAGAAACCGCATTGGGAAATCATCCGCGATGCCGCGGTCGAGGTGGGCCCGGCGCTGTTTTATTCGCTGCTGGTCATCACGGTTTCGTTCCTGCCGGTGTTCACGTTGCAGGAACAGGAAGGCCGGCTGTTCAAGCCGCTGGCGTTCACCAAGACCTATTCGATGGCGGCGGCGGCGCTGCTCTCCATCACGCTCGCGCCGGTGCTGATGGGCTGGTTCATCCGCGGCAAAATTCCGAAGGAGGAAAAAAATCCGATCAACCGTTTCCTGATCTGGCTTTACAAACCGGTGGTGGATTTTGCCATCCGGTATCGCTGGCTGGTGGTGATTTGCGGCGGCCTATTGGTCGGCTGGGTCTTCTTTCCGTGGAATCTTCTGGTGGTAAATCATCTTCCCGGTAGGGACGCGCTGCCGCGCGTCCAGGCCGACCAGCAGGTCGGCCCTACCAAATTGCAGAATCTTGCCATCAAAATCGGCAAACTGTTTCCGTATCAAAACATCGGCTCGGAATTCATGCCGCCGCTTTACGAGGGCGATTTGCTCTACATGCCCACGACCTTTCCGGGCATTTCACCGACCAAGGCGCGCGAACTGATTCAAGTCACCGACCGCATCATCAAATCATTTCCCGAAGTCGAAACCGTCTTCGGCAAGGCCGGCCGCGCCGAGACCGCCACCGATCCCGCGCCGATGGACATGATTGAAACCACCATCCGCCTCAAGCCGGAAGCCGACTGGCCCGCCGTGGATATCAAGGACGACAACGGCAAAATCATCGCGCATCGCCGCCGCACGCCGGACGAATTGGTGACGGCGATGAACAACGCCGTGCAAATCCCCGGCCTCAACAACGCCTGGACGATGCCGATCCGCACGCGCATCGACATGCTCTCCACCGGCATCAAGACGCCCGTCGGCATCAAGATCGCCGGGCCGGACCTGGCCACGCTCGAGCGCATCGGCACCGAGGTCGAGGCCGTTGTCCGCAAAGTGCCCGGCACGGCCAGCGCGTTCGCCGAGCGCGTCATGGGCGGACGCTACATCGAGTTCGAAATTGACCGCGACGCCATCGCGCGCTACGGCCTCACCGTCGGCGACGTGCAGGACGTGCTCTCCGTCGCGCTCGGCGGAATGCCGCTGACGACGACCGTGGAAGGTTTGCAGCGCTACACCATCAATCTCCGCTACGACCGCGATTTCCGGTCCGATCTGGATTCGCTCAAGCGCGACATTGTCGTGCCCACGCCCACCGGCGCGCAGATTCCGCTCGGCGAACTCGCCGCCATCAAGGTCGTGGACGCGCCGATGGAAATCAAAACCGAGGGTGCCGTGCCCAACGACTGGGTTTACGTGGACATCCGCGACGTGGACGTCGGCACCTACGTCCAAAACGCCATGCGCGCGGTAAATGCCGCCATCCGTAGCGGCGACGCCTCGTCGCCGAAAGGTGCTGGCGACGCCCTCGTCGCCGGAAACATTTCCTCACCGCAGTCAAACCACGCGCCGGAGGCGGCGCGTTCACCCTCCGGCGACGGGGCGTCGCCGCTACTCCACGCCGATGCGATTTATTTGCCGCCCGGCTACAACATTTTCTGGAGCGGCCAATACGAATACATGCTGCGCGCCAAGGCCCGCCTGCTGGTGGTCGTGCCGCTGACGCTGCTCATCATCACGCTCATCCTGTTCCTGAACACGCGCTCGCTGCTCAAGACCGCCATCGTGCTGCTGGCCGTGCCGTTCTCGCTCGTCGGCGCGTTCTGGACGATTTACCTGCTGCACTACAATTTGAGCGTGGCCGTCTGGGTGGGCATCATTGCGCTCGCGGGGCTGGACGCCGAGACGGGCGTCATCATGCTGCTCTACCTCGAACTCGCCTACGCCGAATGGAAGGGAAAAGGGCTGATGCGCCACGTCGGCGATTTGCGCGACGCCATTTACCACGGCGCGGTGAAACGGCTGCGCCCGAAAATCATGACCGCGAGCGTCATCATCGCCGGCCTGACGCCGATTTTATGGAGCCACGGCACCGGGGCGGACGTGATGAAACGCATCGCCGCGCCGATGGTGGGCGGCATGGTCACCTCGACGCTGATGGAGCTGGCGATTTACCCGGCGATTTTCTACCTGTGGCGTTCACGCGGCATTAAAGCCGTGAAGGCGGATATTTCCGCCGGGCAGGCGGGAGGAAACCCAAATTAAGACACCGCGTTTGGAACGGGCTGCCGTTGGCGGCAGACGCGGTGCAGCGCGTTGGCCAGCGACACGAGTTTTTCACGCGCAATTTCGCCCATAAGGCAAATTTGAATCCAGTTTTCCCGGCGCAAATATTCGCTGTTGCAGCTCAGGAGATAACCGGCCTCCTGCAGCCGCGCGCCGATTTCCGTAGATTCGAATTCCGCCGGCAAAGCCAGCGTGATGACGGCGGGCGAAACGTTGCCGCCGGCCTCGATCAGATGGAAGCCCAGCTCGCGCAGCCGTCGGCGCAAGCCCGCCGACATTTCGGCAACCCCGGCAAAGTGTGTTTCCCACGGCGTGCGCTGGAGCGAGGCGCGCAGCGCATGGACCAGATTGGATGAATGCGTGAAGGCGATGCCCTGGTTGTGCGCGTAGAGGCCGAGGTCAAGGTAGCGCGGGAGTTCCGGCGCCGGCAGGAGGTTGTGGTGATAAAAAACCAGAGCGAGGCCGGGATAAGCCCGCAAGCCTTTGCCGCTGACACAGGCCGCTAGATAAACACCGCGCAAATCCACCGGCACCGTGCCGATGGAACTGATGGCATCGAGGCAAAGCTTGACGCCGCGGGCGGCGCAGATTTTTTTGAGCGCGTCGAGGTCATTAAGCACGCCGGTGGAAGTTTCGCAGTGCACGCACCAGAGCCAGCGCAGGCCGGGCGTTGATGCCATCTGCCGATCCACCGCGTCCCAATCCATCGTGTCGCCCCACGGAAACTGGAGCGTGTCGAACTCCAGCTCCATGCGCCGGGCGTGGTCAACCAGCCGCTCGCCGAACTCGCCATTGGCCAGGACCAGCCCGCGGCCAGGCTCCAGCGAAAGCTGGGCGGCCACGGCATCGTTGGCGAGCGAGCCGGAGCCGAGCAAAATCTCGACGCGGCCGGCCTTCGTCAACTGGCACAGCAACGCTTTCGTCGCCTGAAAATCGGCGATAAAGGCGTCGGCCCGGTGGGATTCGGGCGTCTGTTCGAAGGCGCGTTTGACGAGCCGGTGGATGGCGACCGGCCCGGGCAGAAAGTTCGTCGCCATGGGCTGGAAGGCGCGCGTGGGCGAGGAGCGGAGAAATTCCCGCGCGGAGGCTTCAAAAGTTTCCAGCGTGATGAACATGGGCTGGAACACTGCTTCGCCTTTGCCGACCAGCGGGCCGAACGGGATGAAGCCCAAGTGCCGGTAAAGTTTTTCCTGCCGCGTCGTGCCGGAGATGATGGCGAGGTCATAGCCTTGCTCGACCCCGTGCTGCCAGAGCAGCGCGAGGAGGCCGGCCAGCACCTGGCCGCCGCGGGCGCCGCGATATTTCTTCTCGATGGCGAGCAGGCGGACCTCGCAAATCTTCCGTCCGCCGGGCAGATAGGAGTCAAGGTTCTCCAGTTTCTGGTCGAGCGAGAACGGGCGTTCGCCGCGCACGGCCAGCATGCCGACCAGTTTGCGCCCGCTTGAAGCAGGTCAAGTAGGTGTTCCCGGCATGAAATTTGTCCACCAGCCGCTGTGACGGCGATGGCGCGTGCTGGGGGATTTCCTCCACGAACGTCTTGTAATTGAGGTGGTGGATGGCCTCAAATTCCCAGTCTTCGCCCGCGATCTTGAAGACCAGCGGAGTTTTTTCGCTCATAATTTTTCCTCCACCTTCGGTTGGTTCATAGCCGCCTCCAGGTTCTTGCGGTGCGCCCAAAGCACGAGCACGGCCAGAAGCAAAATGCCGCCGTCCGTTGCCGGGTCTCTCCGCCACGCCAGCGCCATCATCGGCAGCGCCGCGAACGCGACCAGCCCGCCCAGCGTGAATTTGCGCAGCAGCAGCGCCGCCAGGCCGGCGACCGCGGCGAAGGTCAGCGCGACCGGCCAGTCAAAAACCAGCAGCGCGCCGAGCGACGTGCTCACGCCCTTGCCGCCGCGGAATTTCAACTGCGCCGGCCAGATGTGGCCGGCCGTCACGGCGAGCATCGCGAGCAAAGACAGCTCTTCGTTGCCTGTGAAACGGCGCGCCAGCCAGACGGCGAGCGCGCCCTTGCCAAAGTCGCCCAACAGGACCGTCGTGAAACCCCACGCGCCGAGGAGCCGCCCGGCGTTGCGGGCGCCGGTGTTGCCGCTGCCGCCGGCACGGATGTCGCGGCGCGCAACGCATTGCACGAGATAGTAGCCGGTTGCCACACAGCCCAGGAGATAGGCGCCCACGCAGACCAGAAAGGCCGGAACAACAAAATGGTTATCGGTCCAAACCATATTTCTTGCCGATTGCAAAAATGCTAACCGGAAGGTCTTAAGAATGAAACAACTTTTTCAGCGCGCGCCGGTGAATGCCGATGGCCGGCGGCATGGTCGCTTCCACCCTCATGGAACTGCGGATTTACCCCGCCATCTATTGCCTGTGGCGCTCGCTAAAACTCAACGCGGAAGGGAAATGAAACAATGTCGCGCGAAGGACGCGAAGCAGATCTGATGATCAGAACCCGAGTTTTACTCGATATGGCTAACGCCATTTACGCTGGCACACAAGGCAACGCGGCTGATGAACACAAATCGTGGCTCCGCAATCCAGGCACACCCACTTGGCCTGTTCGCTCCTTATAAAACCTTGTATCCCGGAAGCGCGGATGGACTTGAGGTTCTCAATCATGCTCATCCCGTATTTCGTCTGGTAGCGCTTGTCGAGGCGTGTCAGCAGTTCGCACGGAAAGCTTGAGCAGTCGCAGCAGTAACCGGCCTTGCCTCCAACCCGGCGCTGGCAATTCATGATCCGGCATCGGACGCGGGTCTTCGGCTTGCCGCGGTCGTCGCCCCGGCAACCGGGGCAGGGATTCCGGGTTCTCATGTATGCAGAACACAGCCGCAATTCATCCCACAAGGAGCGATCAGCGCGGTGGCAGGCGTCGCTGCTTTCATGGCATCACTCCGATTTCTCGCCAAGTTTCTTTTCCAATGCCGCCACGCGCTTGAGCAATTCGGGCAGATGCTGGATGGCGATCAACTGGCGCTTGGTCTGCTTGTCCGGCTGCGCGGGCGAGCCGAGCCATTTTTCGCCGTCGGGAATGTTGTGCATCACGCCGGATTGCGCGGCGACGGTGACCTGATTGCCGATTTTCAAATGGCCGCCGATGCCGACCTGCCCGGCGAGCACGACGTATTTGCCGAGCTTCGTGCTGCCCGCGATGCCGACCTGCGCGACGATGATGCAATGCTCGCCGATTTCCACGTTGTGCGCGATTTGGACGAGGTTGTCAATCTTCGTGCCCTTGCCGATGACGGTCGAGCCGAGCGCGCCGCGGTCCACCGAGACGTTCGAGCCGATTTCCACGTCGTCGCCGATGACGACGTTGCCAATCTGCGGCACCTTGCGGTGGACGCCGTTGTCCAGCACGTAGCCGAAACCGTCCGAGCCGATGACCGTGCCGGCGTGGATGCGGACGCGGCTGGCCGATTTCCGTGCGCGGATAAATCGTCACGTTCGGAAACAGATTCACGTCGTCGCCGAGCTTGGAATCGTCGCCGACAAAATTGCCGCCCTGCAAAACCGAATTCGCGCCAATTTTCACGCGCTCGCCGACGACGCAATGCGGTCCGATGTGCGCGGTCGGATCAATCTGCGCGGTCTTCGCGACGACCGCCGTCGGATGAATTCCGGCGGCAAATTTCTGTTCTGGGAAAAACAGTGCCAGCGCCTTGGCGAACGCGATGCGGGCGTTCGGCACGCGGATCAGGATTTTTTTCGCGGACGAAAACCGCTGGTCGGCGATGATGGCGGTGGCGGCGCTTTGCTCGGCGCGGGCGAAATAATCCTCGTTTTCGGCAAAAGTCAGGTCGCCGGCCTGCGCGCTTTCGGCGGGCGCAAAGCTTTTCAGCGACGGCGGAGGCGTCGCCAACCACTTCGCCTCCAATGAGTTTTGCGATTTCTGCGGTTGTAAAAGGCATTTGATTGACTTGGTTCGTCGCGGCTCACTATAAAGACAGGCCTATCCAGTTCAACCCCAAGTTTTTATGGCAAAAACTTTGCGCGTCGGGATGATCGGCCACCGCTTCATGGGCAGGGCGCACTCGAATGCCTGGCGGCAGGCGCCGCGCTTCTTCAATCTCAAGGCCAACGTCGAGCTGCACACCATTTGCGGGCGCAACGCCGCCGCGGTGCAGGCCGCGCGCGCCCAGCTCGGCTGGCAGCACGCCACGACCGACTGGCGCGAAATCACCGAGTCGCCGCTGATTGACGTCGTGGACATCGTGACGCCGACGCATCACGCACGCGGAGATGGCGATTGAGGCGCTGAAGAACGGCAAGCACGTCCTGTGCGAAAAGCCGCTGGGCATGAATCTCAAGGAATGCGAGCAGATGCTCGCCGCCGCGCAAAAGGCGAAGGTCGTCCACATGGTCTGCCACAATTACCGGCGCATCCCGGCCATCGCGCTGGCGAAGCGGATCATCGGCGAGGGCGCGCTGGGCCGGATTTATCATTTCCGCGCCCGCTACGCGCAGGACCGGCTGGCCGACCCGGAATTCCCGCTCGACTGGCGTTTGCAAAAGGAATTCAGCGGCAGCGGCGTCCACGGCGACATCAATTCGCACATCATTGACCTCGGCCGCTACCTCGTCGGCGAATTCAAGAACGTCTGCGGCTTGGTGAACACGTTTATTCCCGAACGGCCGCTGGCGGATTCGCTGGCGAAGGGCGCGCGCAAAATGGGCAAGGTGACCGTGCCGGACTCGGCGGCGTTCCTCGGCTGGATGGACAACGGCGTGATGGCGAACCTGGAGGCGACGCGTTTCGCGCTGGGCCGCAAGAACCACATCGAAATCGAAATCAACGGCAGCAAAGGCTCGATTTATTTCGATTTCGAGGACATGAACAAAATCAAGTTTTACAACGGCGACGACCCGCCGGACCGGCGCGGTTTCCGGGAAATCCAGGTGACGGAGCGCGACGGCATCCAGCCCTACGTCAGCCATTGGTGGCCGCCGGGGCACGGCATCGGCTACGAGCACACGTTTGTCCATGCCATCGCGGATTTTGTGAACGCGTGCGTCGAGGGCAAGCCGGTGCATCCGACCTTCGAGGACGGCCTGAAAAACCAGCGCGTGCTCACGGCGGTGGAGGAATCGGCCAAGAGTGGGAAGTGGGCGAAGGTGTAGGCCAGAGCAGATTTTACCCCAGTGTAACGTAACACCGCATGAATGCTTTCCTTTCAGCAACTTTGATATCACTGTCGAAATGGGAAGTTGCGGTGTTGTTTTGGGCAATGATTGGCGGCATCGCCGTCTTCATCGGTTTGCTTTTGGAAAAATTTGCAGGGTGGATGGACGACAGATTCTTGGGAGGAACTTACAAACCGCATAAAACTTTGGAATCAATCGGTTGGTCCATTTTGATGCTCGGCATCTTTGCGGAAATCGCGGTTGCTGGGTGGTCTGCAAATGACGCTTGGCAAACGAGACAAATGGCCACGAAAAATGACCCACTTAACCGGCCAATCTCTGAAATGTCCGCCACCGTCAGCATCCGCATGAAGAATGGCTCAAATGAATTACCGCGATGGGGTGGACCTGCAGTCGCTTGGATGAATTTACGCGGGACAAATTTCCATCAATTGCCCAGTTTTTTACAAACTTTTGGTCTTTTGATATCAGATGATTTTGTCACCGAGATTTCTGTGGATGCACAATCCCACGAAACTTCTAAAAGATACTTTTTGCGATTCCACATGGACGACCAAGAAGAATCCAGCTTTACTGACATAATTGTGCATCCATCACCTGGCGTCTTAGTGCCGATGCCAACGCCGAAAGATGTAATGAATGGCATTGCGGTATTGCAAATCGATGCCAAATTTATCCCGCACGACGCAGAAGTTGCTGGAGGTTCTGTGATTTTACTTATGAATGGCAACGTTCGGAAGTATTTTGAAATACTTCCACAGAAGGCGTTCCCTGCCTCAATTGGTTTGGGGACTAATACTGACAATTCTGGTTTCACAATGCTTGCCACCAACTCCCCGGTCGCTGTTGTAACACCTCTCGGCGTATGGTAAAAGGCCCTTTGAAAGACTTGAGTTACAAAACATCTCCGGCACGATCTTTTCAATAAAATTAGGGCATTCCTGAAATCTTGCGCGGTGTTTGTTCCCGTGAATTTCCGGTTGTTGCTGTAGCGTTAAGTCGGCTAAATTAGCTAAAGAATTTATGCCGCTGACCTCGCTTGAACAAATCATTCCCGAATTGCGGGACGCCATCGGCCCGGTGATTTTGATCTCCGGCGTCGGGCTGCTGCTGTTGACCATGACCAACCGGCTGGGCCGCGCCATTGACCGCGCCCGGCAATTGAAGTCCGAGCTGTCCAAGCGCACCGAGGCGGAGCGCGAGCACGTGCAGGAGCAGGTCGCCATCATTTACCAGCGCGCGAAATTGATCCGGATGAGCATCACGCTCGCGGCGTTGAGCGCGTTGCTGGCGGCGGGGCTGGTCGTCGCACTTTTTGTAACCGCGCTGCTGCAATGGCAAAACGGATGGCTGGTCAGCCTCATCTTCATCGCCTGCATGGTTTCGCTGATTGCGTCGCTGGTCGCGTTCATCCGCGACATCAACCTGTCGCTGCGCGCGCTCCGGCTGGAATTGGGGAGCGACCGGGAGTTGAAAGACGGCGGGGCGATTTGACCTAAACACAAGAACGCGGCCGGGATTTCTCCCAACCTTGTTCTCATTCAGTTTTCAATTCCCATCCGATTCAAATATGTCCTCAATTTTTGATTTGAACAAACGGGCCACCTTGAATGCCAGCGGCAGGCTCGGATCGTATTTCTCTGTTTCAATCGCGTTGACGGTCTGGCGCGAGACGTCAAGTTTGTCGGCCAGATCCGATTGCGACCATTCCTTTGCCGCGCGTAGCTCGCGTAATTTGTTTTTCATTTGTAGCGACGGATTAGGATGAAATAGCCGAGAATATAAAAGGCATTGAGCAGCCAAAGCGTCAGAAAGATGCTGGGCGGTTTGTCCATGAGCACCCAAGAAACCAGAAAAATGTGGGGTTTGTCCGTGAATTCCCCGTGAAAATGTGTTGCGTAGTAAACCGACCCTGAAATCCCGGCGGCATCTAGCGTCGGCCAGATGAAAATAAAACCGATCGTCGCCAGAGCCGAAAACAGCCACGCCTCAACCGTGATGCGGCGATGCAATTCATCCATGCCGCGGATATACCTGGCCATGCTCCGTGCCCAGAGCAGGCCGGCCAGCAACGGAACTGTCTCGATGATTAGTCTTATCCCGACCGGCCAGGTTAAAAAATCTTCCCGTAGAACTCCGTCAAGCGGAGGCACAATGGTATGAAACAAAATTTCGTTGGCTGCACTGGTTGCCAAGCCGATGAACAACCAGTAATTCACTTTCGTGTCGGTCCGCCACGAGAACTTTTTTAAATTGATACAATCTTCAGGATCGTTTGGTTTTGTATTCATGCAGCTAGTGTAAAGCATCCTTGTCATTGTGTCAAGCGTCCTTTACAAGTATTTTCAATAAAAACGCGGCCGGAATTTCTCCCGGCCGCGCCTGTTTGATTCCTCCCAACCTTCAGTGTTTTAGTAATCCATTCCGCCCATGCCGCCCATTCCACCACCACCGCCGCCACCCATCGGGGCCGGTTTGTCCTTTTCAGGAATGTCGGTGATGAGGCACTCGGTCGTGAGCAGCAGGCCGGCGATGCTCGCCGCGTTCTGCAACGCCATGCGCGTGACCTTCTTCGGGTCAACGATGCCCGCCTTCACGAGGTCTTCGTATTCGCCCGTGGCGACGTTGTAACCTTCGTTGCCCTTGGCCTTCTTGACGGCCTCGACGATGACGCTGCCTTCCACGCCGGCGTTGGCCGCCAGCGCGCGGAGCGGTGATTCCACGGCGCGCTTCACGATGCCGACGCCAATCGTCTCGTCCTCGTTCGCGGCCTTGACGGCTTCGATCGCCGCCTGGCAGCGCAGCAACGCCACGCCACCGCCGGCCACGATGCCTTCCTCGACTGCCGCGCGGGTCGCGTGCAACGCGTCCTCGACGCGCATTTTCTTTTCCTTCATCTCGCTCTCGGTCGCGGCGCCGACGTTGATGACGGCCACGCCACCGGCGAGCTTCGCCAGGCGTTCCTGCAATTTCTCGCGGTCGTAATCGCTCGTCGTCTCCTCGATCTGGCGGCGGATTTGATTCACGCGGCCCTGGATGTCGGACGACTTGCCGCCGCCTTCGACGATCGTCGTGTTTTCCTTGTCAATCACCACGCTCTTGGCGCGGCCGAGGTCGGCCAATTCAATGCTCTCGAGCTTGATGCCGAGGTCTTCGCTGATGAACTTGCCACCGGTGAGGACGGCGATGTCTTCCAGCATGGCCTTGCGGCGGTCGCCGAAGCCCGGCGCCTTCACGGCGCAGACGTTCAACGTGCCGCGGAGCTTGTTCACGACCAAAGTCGCGAGCGCTTCGCCTTCGACTTCTTCCGCGATGATGAGCAGCGGCTTGCCTGCGCGCGCGGCCTTTTCGAGCAGCGGCAGCATGTCCTTCAGGTTGCTGATTTTCTTTTCGTAAATCAGGATGTAAGGATCTTCCTGCTTCGCTTCCATCGTCTCGGCGTTGGTGACGAAGTAAGGCGAGAGATAGCCCTTGTCGAACTGCATGCCTTCCACCACTTCGAGCGTCGTCTCGATGGACTTCGCTTCCTCGACGGTGATGGTGCCGTCCTTGCCGACCTTGTCCATCGCCTCGGCGATTTTGTCGGCGATTTCAAAATCCCAGTTCGCGGAGACCGCGGCGACCTGGCGGATTTCGTCCTTGTCCTTCACCTTCTTGGTGATCTTGTCCAACTGGCCAACGGCGGCCTCGACGGCCTTGTTGATGCCGCGCTGGATGCCGATGGGGTTGGCGCCGGTCGTGACGAACTTCAGGCCTTCGCGATAAATCGCCTCGGCCAGCACCGTCGCGGTGGTTGTGCCGTCGCCCGCGGTGTCGCTCGTCTTGCTGGCGACTTCGCGGACCATCTGGGCGCCCATGTTTTCGTAGGCGTCTTCCAGCTCGATTTCCTTCGCGACGGTCACGCCGTCCTTGGTGACGGTCGGCGAGCCGTATTTCTTGTCAATGACCACGTTGCGGCCCTTGGGACCGAGCGTGGCGACGACCGCCTTGGAGAGCTTGGCGACGCCGCGCAGGATTGCCTGCCGGGCCGCTTCATCAAACAATAATTGTTTTGCTGCCATATTTTTTCTTTGGTTATTTTTTGTTGGTTAATTGTGTTTGGTAGGGCTGACCTGCTGGTCAGCCGGCCGCGCAGCAGCGCGGCCCTACCATTTATTTATTCCAGGATCGCGAGGATGTCGTCCGACGACAAAATCTTGTATTCCTTGCCGTCAATCTTGATTTCCGAGCCGCCGTATTTCGAGACCAGCACCCGGTCGCCCTTCTTGACCTCAAAGGGGATTTTCTTGCCGTCGTCAGTCGTCTTGCCCGTGCCGAGCGCGACGACGATGCCTTCCTGTGGTTTCTCCTTGGCGGTATCGGGGATGATGATGCCGCCCTTCTTGACTTCCTTTTCCTCAACCGGTTCGACCAGGATGCGGTCGCCGATCGGTTTAACGTTTAGTGCCATAGTTTGTCTTTTTGTTTGTTGTTTGGTTTTGTCCGAATTAACTCCCGATCCGCACTCGCGGCGGGAAAATTGTTAAAAATTCTGCAATAAAAATTGTTCTGTGAACCCAATCACTCCACCGACTTCCGCAACTGAAATTTTCGACCAGTCTGCGTGCATCGCGTTGTTTCTTGTTTTTGGCATCGTGTCCAAAATGCTTTTTTGTGAACCGCTAACTAAACCCTTTGATTTCAGCGCACCGATTACTTCGGTCATTTCTTTGCCGTCAACGTTTAGCCCGTTTGCGTTGGCATATCTTTTCAGTGCGTCTTCAAGTGCGGCACAAACAAGCACAGCTGCGACATCTTTATTTCCCTCGTCGAGCGCTCGTTTTGCTGCCGCGATGAAATCACCAAAAACTTCGCCTGACACCATTTTGTCCAGCGACTGGAAACATCCCATTTCATAGTCAGTTTTAGCCCCTAGAAATGCACCGTGTGCTCGTTGATACTGGCTTTCACGAACTGAACCATCGTGTTCGATGGCTTTTCTTAACTGAACCGAATGAGACGATCCTGCCCCAAAAGCCATCTCCACTAAATTTAATGCACTTGCTGACCAATTGCCCCACTGACGCTCGTCAACCCATGTAATATTAAACGAATCGCGACGCGTGCCGATTGAAGGCTGCGCTAATTCGTTAAAACGCTGCTGGATTGTTTCTTTAGTGGCCATCTATTGGAAGTTCGTTACTTCTTCTCGTCCACGACTTCCGCGTCAATCACGCCTTCGTCCTTCTTTTCCTCGGACTTCGGCGCTTCGCCCTGCGGCTGGCCGCCAGTCGGGCCGGCACCCTGCGCCTTTTCTGCCTGCGCCTTCGCCGCCGCGGCCTTGTAAAGTTCCGCGCCGACGGTCTGGGCAATTTCGCCCAATTTCTCGTTCGCCGACTTGATGGCGGCGGCGTCCGAGCCTTTGAGCGCTTCCTTCACCGCGCTCACGGCGGTTTCGAGCTTGGCCTTGTCGTCGCCGGAAATTTTGTCCGCGTTGTCCTTGATCAATTTCTCGGTGCGATACACGGCGTTGTCCGCCTCGTTGCGCGTCTGGATTTCCTCGAGCTTGGCCTTGTCGTCGTCCGCGTGCGCCTCGGCGTCGCGGCGCATCTTCTCGACTTCGTCCTTCGAGAGGCCGCTGCTGGCCGTGATGGTGATCTTCTGTTCCTTGCCCGTGCCGAGGTCCTTCGCGCCGACGTGCAAAATGCCGTTGGCGTCAATGTCGAACGTCACCTCGATTTGCGGCACGCCGCGCGGCGCGGGCGGGATGTCCGCGAGCTGGAACTTGCCGATGGTCTTGTTGTCGCGCGCGAACTGGCGTTCGCCCTGGAGCACGTGGATTTCCACGCCGGGCTGGTTGTCGCTGGCGGTGGAGAAAATTTCCGATTTGCGCGTGGGAATCGTCGTGTTGCGCTCGATCAATTTCGTGAACACGCCGCCGAGCGTCTCGATGCCGAGCGACAGCGGCGTCACGTCGAGCAGGAGCACGTCCTTGACCTCGCCCTTGAGCACGCCGCCCTGGATGCCGGCGCCGATGGCGACGACTTCGTCCGGGTTCACGCCCTGATGCGGCGGTTTGTTGACCAGCTTGTGCGCGGTCTCAACGACGCGCGGCATGCGGGTCATGCCGCCGACGAGCACGAGTTCGTCAATCTTCGCGGCTTCGATGTCCGCGTCCTTCAAGCAAGCCTTCACCGGCGCGATGGTGCGCTCGAACAGCTTGTCGGTGAGCTGCTCCATCTTGGCGCGCGTGAGCGTTTTCTGGATGTGCTTCGGCCCGCTGGCGTCCGCCGTGATGAACGGCAGATTGATGTCGTAAGTCTGCGCGCTGGAGAGCGCGATCTTGGCCTTCTCGGCCTCTTCCTTGATGCGCTGGAGCGCGTCGGGCTGCTTGCGCAGGTCCATGCCGGATTCCTTTTTGAATTCGTCGAGAATCCAGTCCATCAGGCAATTGTCCCAGTCGTCACCGCCGAGATGCGTGTCGCCGTTCGTGGCCTTCACTTCAAACACGCCGTCGCCGATTTCGAGAACGGAAATATCGAACGTGCCGCCGCCCAGGTCATAGACGGCGATTTTCTCGTCCTTCTTTTTGTCGAGGCCGTAAGCGAGCGACGCGGCGGTCGGCTCGTTGATGATGCGGAGCACTTCGAGCCCGGCGATTTTGCCGGCGTCCTTCGTGGCCTGGCGCTGCGAGTCGTTGAAGTAAGCCGGCACGGTGATGACGGCCTGCGTGATTTTTTCGCCGAGGCGCGTTTCGGCGTCGGCTTTCAGCTTGGAAAGAATCATCGCGGAAATTTCCGGCGGCGAATACTGTTTGCGGCTTGCCGTCCACTTCCACTTCGACGGCGCAATCGCCGTTGGACGCCTTCACGACCTTGTAAGGCATGCGTTTGATTTCTTCCTGCACCTCGTCGAATTTGCGGCCCATGAAACGCTTGATGGAGTAAACCGTGTTGCGCGAGTTGGTGACGGCCTGGCGCTTGGCCGCGTCGCCGACGATGCGCTCGCCGCTCTTGGTGAACGCGACGACGACGGGCGTGGTGCGCTTGCCCTCGGAATTTTCGAGGACCAGCGGTTCGCCGCCTTCCATGACGGCCATGCAGGAATTCGTCGTGCCCAAATCAATGCCTAAAACTTTTGCCATAAAATCTCTTTCGTAAATTGTTCTCGCTAAAACTGCTTTGGTCTTCTGTGCAATAAAGATGCCGAAACGATCCCCAAGGAGAAAAACTCACAATCCCATTGATAATAAAGGCCGAATATAGCATCTCGACTCCCGGCATCCGCATCTCAAAACTGTGCCACAAGCGACACAATGGCACAGCTTGTCGCCAACATTATTGCCGATGACACAGTCTGGGATTAGAGGGGAAAGGCTTCAGGCTGGATGAAGTGAAGATCCAAGCCTGATTCGGGTGGCCTCCAGGTTCACTCCCCGTCTTATGACGGTTCTGGTCGGAATCCACACTCCGGACTATTTGCTTCCCGGCTTGATTGCCGGAGTTTTGGCCAGGTCGGGCGGAAGTTTGTTCGGGTCAAACGCCTCCACCTTGAGCGAAATCAGGCTGGCAAACGGCACGCCGAAGTTCACCGTCGCCGTTCGAGCGGTCCACGACCGCCGCCGCGCCGAGAACGGTTCCGCCGTGGGCGCGGACGATGTCCAATGTCTCCTGCACCCGGCCGCCTTTGGTCACCACGTCCTCGACGACCAAGATCTTTTCTCCGGGCGCAATCTTGAATCCGCGCCGCAGGACCAGTTTGCCGTCCTCTTTTTCCACAAAAATGAACCGCACGCCAAGCTGCCGCGCGACTTCCTGGCCGATGACCAGTCCGCCCATCGCCGGCGACACGACCGTGACCGCGCCGAAGCGATTTGACCTTGGCTGCCAGCGCCGCGCCGAGTTTTTCGACGACCGGCATCTGCTGCAGCGCGAGCGCGCATTGGAAGAATTGGCGGCTGTGCAAACCGCTGCGCAGGATGAAATGGCCTTCGAGCAGCGCGCCGGTGTCGCGGAAAACCTTCAGAACTTCGTCTTGAGTCATCGCCGATGATTGTAGGAGCCGAGGTGACGAGGCTCAAATTAAAACTGGCTTGCGACTCCTCGCTCCGCACGTCGTCTGCTGCAAAATATTTTTCTCTGCGCCTTTGCGTCTCTGCGTTTATTCTTTCGCCCGTGCCGAAGTGGATCAAGTTCATCATCGCCGTTCTGCTGCTGCCGGTTTGCGCCGGCGCGGCGCGGGCGCTGTGGCTGGTGCTGCGGGCGGGTTACGGCGCGGACACGGTCTGGATCCCGCTGCTGGCCGGCGCGGCGTGCTGGGTGGTGATTTTTCTTCTGCTGCCCAAGCCGATGTGGATTTACGTGCTCGGCCACGAATTGACCCATGCGCTGTGGACCTGGCTGTTCGGCGGCGAAGTCAAAAAGATGAAGGTCTCGTCCAGGGGCGGCCATGTCGTCATTTCCAAAACCAACTTCCTCATCGCGCTCGCGCCGTATTTCTTCCCGCTTTACGCCGTCATCGTCATCGGTGTGTTCGCGTTGGGCAACCTGTTCTGGAACTGGCACGGCTATCTCGTCTGGTTCCATTTGTGCGTCGGCGCGGCGTATGCCTTTCACGTCACGCTGACGTTTCACACCCTGAAAACGCAGCAGTCGGACATCACGTCGCAGGGCTACCTGTTCTCCGCGGTGGTGATTTTTCTCGGCAACGTCTGCGTGCTGCTGCTCGGCATTCCGCTGCTGACGGCGCGCGTCAAGCTGTTGGACATGCTGGGCTGATTGGGCCGAAAGCATTGGCCAGATTCTTCACTGGCTCCAGCGTGTGATTTGAGCCGCCCGAATTTGTTAGTAATTCAGTCTTGAAATGGTGTCGCCTTTGGATTCATCCTTCAATTGTTATGGATTTAGCCGACATTCTGGGGCGCGAACAGATTGTTCCCGATCTGAAAGCGACGCAACCGCTGGGAAGCCATTGACGAACTGATCGACAATCTCGTCGCCACCGGCAAGATTCAGGCCGCCGACAGCGACGCCATCACCGCCGCCGTCAAGAAACGCGAGACCTCCATGTCCACCGGCATCGGCTTCGGCATCGGCATCCCGCACGCCTCGACGGATCTGATCTACGAAGTCGTCGGCGCGCTCGGCCGCTCCGGCAAGGGGGTCAACTTCGACGCGCTCGACAACCAGCCGGTGAAGCTCGTCATGCTCTTTCTCGTGCCGCAGGGCCAATTTCAGAAACATCTTCACACGCTGGCCAACATCGCCAAGCTCCTGCACAAGGCCGATTTCCGCGAAGCCCTCGAAAAGGCGCCCGACGCCGACGCCATGCTCGCCGTCATCAAGGAACACGGGAAGAAGTGATCAGTAGGGCGCGTCACTCCGTGCGCGCCGCATCGAGGACGCCCAGTAGCGGCGCGCACGGAGTGACGCGCCCCACCTTGAAAAATCCGTGTTCATCCGTGTGTTATCCGTGGTTAAATTCTCCCCGTGCTGCCTCACAAACAAATTGAACTGAAACTGCAAGCCGCCGTCCGCGCCGTCTTGCCGGACGCCGACGTCTCCGCCGTTCTGGTCCGTCCGTGTCCCGACCCGAAATTCGGCGATTACCAGAGCAACGCGCTGATGTCGCTCGCCAAGGCGCGGAAAATGAATCCGCGCCAGCTCGCCACCGACGTGCTGGCCAAACTGGATGTTTCCGATGTTGCGAGAAAGTGGAAATTGCCGGCGCGGGCTTCCTGAACTTCCGGCTGAAGCCTTCCGCGCTCGCGCAAACGCTCGAAGCCGCCGCGCGCGGCGAACATCTGTTTTTTGAGAAAGCCGCGTCGCCGAAAACGGTGGTCATTGATTTCAGTTCGCCGAACGTGGCCAAGCCGATGCACGTCGGCCACATCCGCTCGACGATCCTCGGAGACTGCCTCGCGCGCACGCTGCGCCTGCTCGGCCACCGCGTCATCACCGACAACCACATCGGCGACTGGGGCACGCAATTCGGCATGTTGCTCGCTCGGCTGGAAGCATCATCTGAAGCCGGACGCGCTCAAAGCCGATCCCATCGGCGAGATGGAGCGGCTCTACAAAATGGTCAATGCCACCGGCGAGAAAATGGTAACCGTCCGGGACGCCGCTAAACAGGAACTGGTCAAACTCCAGGCCGGCGACGCGGAAAACCTGAAAATCTGGCGCGAGATGATTGCGCTGTCGCAAAAACAATTCGACACGATTTACGCGCGGCTCGGCGTGAAGTTTGACCATACGCTCGGCGAAAGCTTTTACAATCCGCGCCTGAAATCGCTCGTGGAGGAACTGCTGGCCAACGGCATCGCCCGCGAAAGCGAAGGCGCGATTGCCATTTTCTTCGACGACAACCCGCAATTGAAAGCGCATCCCGCGCTCATCCGCAAGAGCGACGGCGGGTTCAATTACACCACGACCGACCTGGCGACGCTGAACTATCGGCTGAAGACCTGGCAGCCGGACGAAATCATTTACGTCACCGACGGCCGCCAGCAATTGCATTTCCAGCAACTCTTCGCCGCCTTCCGCAAATGGCAGGAGCGCCGAGCACCGGCTGGGCTTGTTGAAACTTCGCCCGGATTGAAACACGCCGAGCCGGTGCTCGGCGCTCCAAAGCTGGCCCACGTCTGGTTCGGCTCAATTCTCGGCGAGGACGGCAAGCCGTTCAAAACCCGCTCCGGCGAGACGGTGAAGCTGGCCGATTTGCTCGACGAGGCGGAGGAGCGGGCCTTCAAGATTGTTTCCGAGAAGAATCCCGATTTGCCGGAGGCGCAACGCCAGGAAATCGCCCGCGTCGTCGGCCTCGGCGCGGTGAAATACGCCGACCTGCTGCCGAACCGCCAGAGCGATTACGTTTTCAGTTGGGACAAGATGCTCGCGCTGCAAGGCAACACCGCGCCGTATCTGCAATACGCCTACGCGCGGATTCGGAGCATTTTCCGGAAATCGGAAACATCCAACATCCAACATCCAACATCCAACATCCAATTGATCGGCCAACGAAGAAATCGCGCTGGCCAAGCATCTGTTGAATTTTCGGGCTGACGCTGGAGGCGGTGGCGGAGGAACACCGACCGAATTTCCTGTGCAATTACCTGTTCGAACTGGCCGGCAAGTTCACGTCGTTCTACGAAAACTGCCCGGTGCTCAAAGCGGAAGAAGCCGTTCGCGATTCGCGTCTGGCTCTCTGCGATTTGACGGCGCGCGTTTTGAAACAGGGCCTCGACGTTCTCGGCATCGAAGTCGTGGAGCAGATGTAAATTTTCCCCGTTTTCATTCGTGTCAATCTACGTCCCGGATTTCCCTTTTCAATTCGTCCCACCTCTTGGTGAATTTGTAGAAGCCGGTCGGAGCACGATACAAATTACTCGATTATCTTTAAAAACGAAGTCTGCCGATAATCCGTCATATCGATACATCGTCCCATTATTACGGATTTCAGACGGTTTTGAACAAGAATTTGCCGCTGTGAGCACGCATAGCGATACAAAAAACACCAAAAGTGCTCGCCAAATTTTGGAACGCGTGTTTTTGGCTTGCTCGTTCACATAACCTCCTGGTTCCGGGCCCGGGTTTCGGCCGAATCGGCTTTTTAGCTCAACCGCATCGGCATGACGACGTAGAGGAACGGGCCGTTTATTTTCAGCACGCCGGGGCTTAATTCGTCAATCAACTCAAAGAACACCTCGTCCTCGGTCAGCGCGGCGAGCGGGTCAATGAGGTAGCGCGGGTTGAACGCGATGGCCATTTCCTTGCCCTTGTAATTTACCGCCAGGCTTTCGCGCGCCTCGCCGACTTCCGGCGAGTTGGCGGTGATGGCTAGGTTGTTCTTGCCGAACGACAGCTTGACGGAATTGGCCTTCTCGCTGGTCATGATTTCGGCGCGGCGCAGCGCCTGCAAAAATTCCTCGCGCACGAGCGGGATGCGCTCCTTGGTCTCGGACGGAATGACCTGCTTGTAATTGGGATAATTGCCTTCGATCAGCTTGGTGATGAGCAGGACGGAAAATCCTTTATCGTCCTTGAGCGCAAACGACGCCTGATTCTCGCCGAATTTGATTTCCACCTCGCCCTTGTCCTGCAGCAACCGGTTCAATTCGTTGACCGCCTTGGCGGGCACGATGAATTCGCCGCTGCTGTTCTCTGAAATGTCCACTTCCTCGTCCACCAGAGCCAGCCGGCGTCCGTCGGTGGCCACCAGCGTCATTTTGTGGTCCTTGAGGCTGATGAAAATTCCATTCAGCACGTAGCGGGATTCGTCCGTGGACACGGCAAACGAAGTTTTCCTCATCATCGCCTTGACGGTTTCCTGCGGCAGGGAAACTTTCTTGTCGTCCTTGAATTTCGGCAGCGGCGGAAATTCATCCGCCCCCAGTCCATGAATTTTGTAAAACGACGAGCCGCAACGGATGCTGCAGATGTTTTTTTCGTCCACTTCCATGTCAATTTCGCTGCCGTTCAATTCGCGGATGATGCCGAAAAGTTTTTTCACCGGCACTGTGGCGGCGCCGGTCTTTTTCACCTTTGCCTCCACCGAGCAGGCCACGGTCACGTCCAAGTCCGTTGCGGTGAATTCCACGCGATCCTTCTCGGCACGCAGCAGCACATTGGAAAGGATGGGCAGCGTGGTGCGCGTGCTGACGACGTTTTGGACGGCTTGCAGTCCAGCGAGGATTTGCTCCTTGGAGATGGTCAGGTTCATGCGCGTTTAATAGTATTCTTCTTTAGTTTTAAAAACTCACCGTATTAAGGGCTGTGAATAAGGCAAACAACTCCGGGTGTCAAGGTTGACACGAGGTTTTGTCAGGTTTCAGCCATGTGCGAAAGTAAGGGTAGCGGAGCTGAAAAAATAGAAAAGTGAAAGTTCTCCACAAAACTCACAATCCATTCACAAGGACTTGGCCGCTTATTTTCCAAGTTGTGCAAGTTGTGCGCGGCGGATGACCTCCGGCAAAACCGAACAAACGAAATCAACTTCTTCAAGCGTCGAAGCCCGGCCCAAAGAAAAACGGACGAGAGAATTGGCTGCATCCTTTCTGCCAATAGCCACAATGACATGCGAAGGTTCCAGCGAACCCGCCGAACAAGCCGAACCAGACGAAGCACAAACGCCCTCAACATCCAAACCCGCCAGCAAAGCAATGCTGTCCGCGCCGCGAACGACAAAGGAAACGGTGTTGGACAGACAATTTTTTCGCGGGCTGACCATTTCACAGCCGTCAATCTTCTGAATGGTATCCGTCAATTTATCCGCAAGCGGTTTGATCTTTGAATGGCTCGAAAACAGGTGGTTTTGACGAATTTTTCCAAAGCCAGCGACCAGACCGATCACGCCTGCGAGATTTTCCGTGCCCGCGCGACGCTCATTTTCATGTCCGCCGCCAAACAAAATCGGGTCGGGATGCAGCGGCGACCTGGCCTAAAGCAGGCCCGCGCCCTTTGGTCCGTGAAATTTATGGGCGCAGACGGAAACCAAGTCCGCGTTGAACTGGCCGATGCTTTCAAACAGTTCCTTGCCAAACCACTGCACGGCGTCGGTGTGAAAAATAATTCCGCGCTCGCGGCAGATTGCGCCCAAATCCGCCACCGGCTGGATCGTGCCGATTTCATTGTTCGCCGCCATCACGGAAACCAAGACCGTGTCCGGGCGGATGGCCTTTCATCAAATCGTCCGGCGAAACACGGCCGTCAGAATCCACCGGCAGCCTCGTGACTTCAAACCCGTCGTTTTTTTCCAGTAATCGAACGATTGCAAAACCGCGTCGTGTTCAACGGTCGGAAGTGATCAAATGCCGTCCCTTCGGTTTGAGCATCCGCGCCGCGCCGAAAATGGCGAGGTTGTTCGATTCCGTCCCGCCGCTGGTGAAGATGATTTCGCTCGGCTTGGCGCCGAGGAATTTGGCCGCCCGGTCGCGCGCGTCGTCCAGCAGCGCCCGCGCCTGACGCCCGACGTGATGGACAGACTGACGGATTGCCCCAGACCTCGCCGAGAAACGGCAGCATCGCCTCGCGCACCGCCGGATCCAGCGGTCGTCGTGGCGTTGTAATCGAAATATATTGTTCGAGAAGCGATGCCCGCATGGTAAACCATCCCGCGTCAATCGTAAATGCCGGTTTGGTTGACAGTCAGGCCAGTTTGTTTATCTTGTCTTAGACGCGGCAATAAAAGTTTAGCGCACATCACCGCAACAAAACCGCAAGCCGCCGCCAGTGGGAATTTGACGCCACATTTGACATTTGATCAACAATGACAACGACGACCACCACGCAACCGGCGGAGACGCGTCTGGACGCGCTGCCGCCGCGCGCATGCGCCGTGGTGCGCCGCATCGAGACCGACGGCGACGACGTGCAGCGGCTCAAGACGCTTGGCATCTGCGTCGGGCGGCGGCTGGAGGTGGTCCGAACGGGCGACCCGCTCATCGTCCGCATTTTCGGCTCGCGGCTCGGCGTTGTCCGCCTCGCTGGCGTCGCAGGTCTGGCTGGAGGTCTGCCGGCCCGACCATTGCGCGATGCGGGAAGCGCACGGGCATGAGTGACGCCGGGAAATTTCTGTCCGCGGCGTCCTGTTGCGACCCGGCACCGCCGCAACAGTTGCCGCATCACGCCTTCACGCTCGCGCTGGTCGGCAATCCCAACGCCGGCAAGACCACGCTGTTCAACGCGCTGACCGGCTTGCGCGCCAAGACCGCCAATTTCCCCGGCACCACCGTCGAGCGCCGTGTCGGCCGCGCCCACATCGGCGACCAGCAGGTTGTCATCGTGGATTTGCCGGGGCTTTACAGCCTGGAAAGCTCTTCGCCGGACGAAAAACTCGCGAGCGACGCGCTGCACGGGCGGCTCGCGGACCATCCGGCGCCGAACGCCGCGCTGGTCGTCGTGGACGCGACGAATCTCGAACGGAATCTTTTCCTCGTCAGCCAGGTGCTGGAACTGGATTGTCCCGTCGTCGTGGCGTTGAACATGATGGACATGGCCAAGCGCGACGGCATCCGCATTGACGTGGCGAAACTCCGCGCCGAACTCGGCTGTCCCGTGGTTCCGATTTCCGCGCGCACCGGCATGGGCATTCCCGAACTCGAAAAGGAAATCGAACAGCTCGTCGGCGGCGAATAGGAGTCTCGACCGTCAACGGGCTGGAAGCCCCTGCGACGAACCACGCCAAACCCGCCTGCGCGCTGGGTTGCAGCGGCTGTCCCTACCAGGCGCGCTACGAATGGACGGAAAAAATTTCCAACCGGGTCATGGATGCGGCGGCGGCGCGGCGTTCGGCCCGGACGGAAAAAATTGACGACATCTTCACGCACCCGGTCGCGGGCGTCATCGTCTTTCAACTCGTCATGGTTTCGCTGTTCGCGCTGATTTTCTGGGCCGCGCAAATTCCGATGGGATCTGATCAGCGACCTGTTTGAGACCATCGGCGCGTGGGTCACGGCGCACACGCCGGCCGGCGATTTGCAAAGCCTGCTGGTCAACGGCGTCATCGGCGGCGTGGGCGGCGTGCTGGTGTTCCTGCCGCAAATTTGCATTTTGTTTTTCGCGCTGTCGCTGCTGGAGGACACCGGCTACCTGTCGCGCGCGGCGCTGGTGATGGACAAAATCATGCGGCGGCTCGGGTTGCCGGGCAAGGCGTTCGTGCCGATGCTCTCGGCGCACGCCTGCGCGATTCCCGCCATCATGTCCGCGCGCGTCATCGAAAATCCGCGCGACCGGCTGGTCACCATTCTCATCGCGCCGCTGCTGACCTGCTCGGCGCGCATTCCCGGTTTATGCGATGGTCACGGCGCTGCTGTTTCCGCATTCACCGTTCAAGGCCGCGCTGGTGTTCACGGCGGCTTACGCGGCCGGCGCGCTGGCGGCGGTGCTGGCGGCGTGGGTGTTCAACCGCACCATCCTGCCGGGCGGCAGCCGGCCGCTGCTGATTGAACTGCCGCCGTATCGCCTGCCCGGCCTGCGCTCGGCGCTGCTGCACACGTTCGACCGCGCGAAAATTTTCGTGAAACAGGCCGGCACCATCATCCTGCTGGTTTCACTGGTGCTGTGGGCGCTTGTCGCATTACCCAAAATCCACGCCGCCGGCCGCCGCCGTGGCGATGACGGCGCAGGCTGCGCAATTGGAGAAAGCCGGCGACACAAATCAAGCGGCGGAATCTGGCGCAGACGCCGACCATCTGACCGCGCAAAATTCGCTGCAAAATTCCGCCGCGGGCAAAATCGGCCGCGTGCTGGAGCCGGTGCTCAAGCCGCTGGGCTACGACTGGCAGATCGGCATCGGCATCCTTAGTTCGTTTGCCGCGCGCGAAGTCATCGTTTCCACGCTGGCATCGTCTATGGCGTCGGCAAGGACGCGGCGGAACATCACAGTTCGTCGCTTTACGATTCGCTGCGCCGCGCCACGCGGTCCGACGGCACGCCGATGTTCACCACGGCGACCTGCGCCAGCCTGCTGGTGTTTTACATCCTGGCCGCGCAATGCCTGTCCACCACGGCGGTCGTGCGGCGCGAGACCAACAGTTGGAAATGGCCGCTGTTCCAGATCGCCTACATGACCGGGCTGGCCTACCTCTGCGCGTTCATCGTGTATCAGGTCGTCAGCCGGCTCGTGCATTGAATTTACGCTTGATGATTTATGATTTATGATTTGGCTGGTTCCGGGAGCGCTGGCTTCCAGCCGGCAAGAAGCCGGCGCTCCCGGAGGTTTCGCGCCGTCTCAAATCATCAATTATAAATCAAAAATCATAAATGTCCGAAACTCGCGTAAAAATTTGCGGCATCACGAACCTGGCCGACGCACTGGCCGCCGTCGCGGCGGGCGCGGACGCGCTGGGGCTGAATTTCTACGAGAAAAGCCCGCGGCATGTTTCGATGAAAACCGCCGCGGAGATTTCCAAACAACTGCCGCCGTTCGTCCTGCGCGCCGGTGTGTTTGTGAACGCGGACGAAGACCTCGTCACGCGCGCCATGGGCGAGTGCAGCTTGAGCCTGCTGCAATTTCACGGCGACGAGCCGCCGGAATTCTGCACGCAATTCGGCCTGATGAGCATGAAAGCTTTCCGCATCCGCGACGTCGAATCGCTGAAGGAAATCCCCGAATTTCAAACCGAGGCCTATCTGCTCGACGCTTATTCGCCAGACGCGCGCGGCGGCACGGGCGAGAAATTCAACTGGGAACTGGCGATTGAAGCGCAGAAGTTCGGCAAGCCGATTTTTCTCGCCGGCGGCCTGACGCCGGAGAACGTGGCCGAGGCCGTGCAAAAAGTGAAACCGTTTGGTGTGGACGTTTCCAGCGGCGTGGAAAGCTCGCCGGGCAAAAAGGACCATGCGAAGGTGCGGGCGTTTATCCAGGCCGTGCGGGCGGTGTGAAGAAGCGCACTTGGGAATTAGCGGTCTGGGTCAAGCTCAATTGCCGGACCCGGCCGCCGGTGGCGTTGCATTGGTTTTTGCGCTGAACCGCTCCGCTCCAAGTCGGGTAGGCATCTGGGTTCGGATGCGTTGCCGCAAAACTATCCAAGAAGCCCAGCGTGGCAAGACTGGTCGGAGCAACGAAAGTCGAGAGACTGTTAAAGTCCCCGGCAATAATCACCGGCTGGGGCTGCATTTACAACAAGTATTCCACATGTTTTCCATCGGGGATAGTTGAATGTCAGTGGCTGAATCTAGCCTCACACCCCGCCTAGTGTTAGTTGTTGCATTTCCAGGTTGGTTATCACCGGAAGCCGTTTGGCCTGCTCGACGCGGCGGGGTTTTATGCAGGAATGCTGGAATTTTTCGACCATGCCACGCGCGAGGGCTTCATCAAGCCCAAACACCGCGAATTGGTGATGGTGGAGGAAGACGCGGAAAAATTGTTGAAGCGGTTAAAAAGGTTCCGCCCGCCCGGCGAGGTGAAATGGGTCAAGTAAGACAGGCGTCGCGCCTGTCACCATTAAAGATTTTGCCTCAAGGCGTTTTAACTTTCAATCAGAGACGGGCGCGACGCCCATCCTGCAGCGGCTGTTCATTAAAGCCGTTAAAACGGAAGTATTGATGAGGCCGTGAAGCATTATTCATCCGCCCGATAAGGCATGCCAATAGAAGTTGCAAAAAAGGCAACTTTTGAGTTTCCCGCTTCGCCGGTTCTGATAAATTGCGCGCCTAGTTTTTCGAACAATGAAGATTTCAGTTCCAAAAGAAACGCTATCCGGGCGAGACCCGGGCACCGCTGACACCGGACGGCGCCGGCAAGCTGGTCAAGCTCGGCGCGCAGGTGGAAGTTGAGGCCGGCCTCGGCGTCGCCGCCGGTTTTCCCGACGAACCCTACACCAAAGCCGGCGCGACGCTCGCCACCGACCGCAAGGCGCTCGTCAGCTCCGGCGACATCGTGCTGCGCCTGCGCAAGCCGCCGCTGGAGGAAATCCCCTGGCTCAAGCAGGGCGCCATCCACGCCAGCCTGCTCGACCCGTTCAACGAAAAGGAACTGGTCCAGAAGCTGGCCGAGCGCGGCGTGAGCGCCATCAGCATGGAATTCATCCCCCGCACGACCCGCGCGCAAAAGATGGACGTGCTGTCGTCGCAGGCGAACCTCGGCGGTTACGAGGCGGTCATTCTCGCCGCGCGTTATTCCAACAAGATTTTCCCCATGATGACCACGGCGGCGGGCACGATCCTGCCGTCCAAGGTGTTCATCATCGGCGTCGGCGTGGCCGGTTTGCAGGCGATTGCCACCGCGAAACGGCTCGGCGCGAAAGTCACCGCCTACGACACGCGGCCCGTCGTCGAGGAACAGGTGAAGTCGCTCGGCGCACAGTTTTTGAAGATTGACCTCGGCGAAACCGGCCAGACCAAGGACGGTTACGCCAAGGCGCTGACCGAGGAGCAGATCCAGAAACAGCGCGCGGCGATGAACAAGACCTGCGGCGATTCCGACGTGGTCATCACCACCGCGCAGGTGTTTGGGCGCAAGGCGCCGGTGCTCGTCACCGCCGAAATGCTCAACGCCATGAAGCCCGGCAGCGTCGTGATTGACATGGCGGTGGAAACCGGCGGCAACGTCGAAGGGGTGAAATACAACGAGGTGGTTGACCGCAACGGCGTGAAAATCATCGGCATCGCGAACCTGCCTGGCCGCGCGCCGCTGCATGCCAGCCAGGTTTATGCCGCGAACCTCTGACAGCCTGATCGAGGAATTCTGGGACAAGAAGGAAAAAGTTTTCAACCTCAAGCTCGACGACGAAATCATCAAGGGCTGCCTGATCACGCACGGCGGCAAGATCGTGAACGAAAAACTCATCGCCAAACCCAGCTAATATTTTATGAGCGCTGAAAGCCTGCAAACCTACAACGAAATCCTGGTTCTATTCATCTTCGTGCTCTCGATCTTCGTGGGCTTTGAAGTGATCTCCAAGGTGCCCTCCATGCTGCACACGCCGCTGATGTCCGGCACCAACGCCATTCACGGCATCATCCTGTTCGGCGGCATGCTGGTGCTGGCGGACGCGGACACGCATCTCGCGCAGGTGCTCGGATTCGTCGCGGTGGTTTTCGGTTCGGCCAACGTCTTCGGCGGATTCATGGTCACGGACCGCATGTTGCAAATGTTCAAGAAAAAGAAATAACATGAGTTCCACAGTTGCCTTCATCCTCATTGGCGTCGCGGTCCTGTTCATTCTCGGCATCAAGTTTTTGAGTTCGCCGAAGACCGCGCGTAAGGGAAATCTCGTGGCGGCGGCGGGCATGCTGGTCGGCCTCATCATCCTGTGCAAGCCGGCGGAAGCGGGCGGGGCCAGCATCTGGACGCAGGGCTGGACATTCAATTACACGCTCATCGTCATCGGCATGTTCATCGGTCTGTCATCGGCGCGCTCGGCGCGTATTCGGTAAAGATGACCGCCATGCCGCAGATGGTCGCGCTGTTCAACGGCCTCGGCGGCGGTGCGGCGGCGCTGGTCGCGAGCTTGGAATTCATCAAGGGTGCGCAGCCTGCCCAAATGGCCGGGATGGAAATGCCCGACCTGCATAACCCCTCGGCGGCCATCACGGTTCCGATGCTGTTCGCCACGCTCATCGGCTCGCTGTCGTTTTCCGGCAGCATCATCGCGTATCTGAAGCTGGAGGGAAAATTTGAAAAGCCGCACACGTTCCCCGGCCAGAATTTTCTGAACGGCCTGATTTTGCTGGTGATTCTCGGCCTGTGCGGCTGGCTCACGTTCAACGCCACCGGCCACAACGCCGTCGTCGCCTTCATCGTCATGTTCTCGCTGGCGCTGTTTTTCGGCATCGCGATGGTCATGCCCATCGGCGGCGCGGACATGCCGGTGGTCATTTCGCTGCTCAACTCCTTCACCGGCCTCGCGGTGGCGGCGGACGGCTTTGCCATCAACAACCTTGCGATGATTGTCGCCGGCACGCTCGTCGGTTCCTCCGGCACGCTGCTCACGCTGCTCATGTGCAAGGCGATGAACCGCCCGGTCACAAACGTTTTGTTCGGCGCGTTCGGCTCCGGCGGCGGCAGCGCGGCCGCGGCCGGCGGTGTTGCCGGAACGGTCAAACCGATTCAGGCCGACGAAGTGGCGTTGCTGCTCACCTACGCGCAGCGCGTCGTGATCGTGCCCGGCTACGGCATGGCGGTGGCGCAGGCGCAACATTCCGTGCGCGAGCTTTCCGACGAACTCGGCAAGCGCGGCGTCGAAGTGCAATTCGCGATTCATCCCGTCGCCGGCCGCATGCCCGGCCACATGAACGTGCTGCTCGCCGAGGCGAACGTTCCCTACGACCAGCTCATCGAAATGGAAGCCATCAATCCCTCGATGGACCGCGTGGATGTCTGCCTCGTCATCGGCGCGAACGACGTGGTGAACCCCGCCGCGCGCGAGGAAAAGTCCAGCCCGATTTACGGCATGCCCATCATTGAAGCCGACCACTGCCAAGACCGTCATCGTGATGAAACGCTCGATGGCCGAGGGTTTTGCCGGCATCGAAAACCACCTCTTCTACAAGGACAACACCCGGATGCTCTTCGGCGACGCCAAAGCCTCGCTCAACGCGCTCGTCGCCGCGGTCAAGGCGAGTTGAATTTCCTTGCCGGCTGGCGCGAGTCCCCGGACGATAGCGCATGCTTTCGCACATCGTTATTTTTTGGACGGAGCCCGCCCGGCCGGATGCCGCGGACGAGCTGATTGCCGGCGCCCACCAGCACCTGAAAACCATCCCCGGCTCGATACATTTTCACGTGGGCAAAATGTCGCCCAGTCCACGACCGGTCGTCGAGCAAAGTTACCAGGTGGGGTTGAACATCCTTTTCCCGGACAAACAGACCGAACAGGAATATCAAGTTCATCCGCAGCACGCTGAATTCATCGCGAAATACGTCAAACCGCTCGCGAAAAAGATCGTCGTTTACGATTTTGAGTCACGATAATTTCTCTTTGCGCCCCTCGCGCCTTTGCGTGAAAATGGCGGCATGAGTTCGATTGCCGCGGAAAATTTGCCCGATGCCCGGGGCCATTTCGGCCCCTACGGCGGACGTTTTGTGCCGGAAACGCTCATGCACCCGTTGCAGGAGCTGGAGGCCGAATACTTCCGCGCCCAGCACGACCCGGAATTCCAGCGCGAGCTGTCCTATTACCTCAAGGAATTTTGCGGACGCCCCACGCCGCTTTACTTCGCCGAACGCCTCACGCGCGAACTCGGCGGCGCGAAGATTTATCTCAAGCGCGAGGATCTGCTCCACACCGGCGCGCACAAGATCAACAATTGCATCGGGCAGGTGCTCATCGCCAAGCGCATGGGCAAGACGCGCGTCATCGCCGAGACCGGCGCGGGCCAGCACGGCGTCGCCACCGCCACCGTCGCCGCGATGTTCGGTTTGAAATGCGTCATTTACATGGGCGACGTGGATTGCAAGCGGCAGGAGTTGAACGTCTATCGCATGAAAATGCTCGGCGCGGAAGTCGTGCCCGTCCACGCCGGCCAGAAGACGCTCAAGGAAGCCGTGAACGAGGCGATGCGCGACTGGGTGACGAACGTCCGCAGCACGCATTACATCCTCGGCACGGTTTATGGCGCGCATCCGTATCCGGTGATGGTGCGGAATTTCCAGCGCGTCATCGGCGACGAGGCGCGCGCGCAGATTCTGGAAAAGGAAAAGCGCCTGCCCGACCTGCTCATCGCCTGCGTCGGCGGCGGCTCGAATGCCATGGGTCTGTTCTATCCGTTCCTCGAGGACGCAAATCCGTGAAGATGGTCGGCGTGGAGGCGGGCGGACTGGGCATCCGGCCCAACCAGCACGCGGCGCGGTTTCACGGCGGCTCGCTCGGCGTGTTGCAGGGCACGCGCAGCTACATTTTGCAGGACGCCTTCGGCCAGATTCAATCCACCCACAGCGTCAGCGCCGGGCTGGACTACGCCGCCGTGGGACCGGAACACGCCTGGCTGCACGACGAAAAGCGCGTGGAATACACCTACGCCAAGGACGACGCGGCGCTGGCGGCCTTCATGAAACTGGCGCGGCTGGAAGGCATCATTCCCGCGCTGGAAAGCGCCCACGCCGTGGCCGAAGTGATGAAACGCGCGCCGAAGATGCCGAAGGACGCGCTCATCATCGTGAACCTCTCCGGCCGCGGCGACAAAGACGTGGCGCAGGTGGCGGCGAAGGTGAAGTTGCAAATGCCGAAATGATTTGATAATTTGTTTCCAATGCCGGTTCAGACACAACATCGCTTCAAAGTGAATGAGTATTACCGCATGGCGGAGACGGGCGTGCTGCGCCCCGATGCGCGCGTGGAACTTCTCGACGGAAGGATTATTGACATATCACCCATCGGTCCGTTTCATGGAGACGTAACCACCTATCTCACCGAATTCTTCGCCGCCGCGTCCAAAGGCCGGTGGCGGACACGAGTCCAAAACCCCGTGCGCCTGGACGAACATTCCGAGCCGCAGCCCGATCTGGTCCTCGCCAAACCGATTGCAGGCACTTACCGCAAGCGTCATCCTCGACCAGAAGAGGTTTATCTCCTGATTGAAGTTTCCGACACCACCTTGGAAGCCGACGTGGAAGAAAAGCTGCCCGCCTACGGACGCGCCGGCATTGCGGAAGTCTGGATTGTGAACCTGAACGACGCGACGATTGAAATTTATCGCGAGCCGAATTTCACCGGCTACGGCAGCAAAACTATTTTGCGCGCGGGCGACCAGGCCAGGGCGCTGGCGTTTCCTGATGCAGTGGTGGACGTGGCCGAATTGCTGAAACGCTGAACCTCTCCGGCCGCGGCGACAAAGACGTGGCGCAGGTGGCGGACAAGATCGGGTTGCAAATGCCGAAGTGATTCGTATTGCACGGGCAAATTGCCTGTGTTAAAATCGGGTTGTGAGCGGCGAAGTTTCCAACGAAAATCCTTTTCATCTGCAACCTGATAAGCCGGGGTTTGAGGCGCTCTCTAAAACGAACGGTTTTCGTTTCTGGTGGGCATCCGAACTTGCATCGACGCTTGGTTACGAGGGTCTAAACGGATTTCGGAAGGCCATTGAGCGTGCAATGCTGGCGCTCACCAGCATGGATGTTCCCATCATTGAGAACATCGTTCATCAGGAGCGTGAGATCGACGGGAAGAAGGTGCTGGACTACAAACTTTCACGCTTTGCCTGTTACCTCGCCGCGATGAATGGCGACCCAAAGAAACCGCAAGTCGCGCAAGCGCAGAAATACTTTGTGGCTTGGGCAGAAGCCTGTCGCCTATATCTGGAGGAAGCCGATGGGGTGGAGCGCGTGGCAGTTCGCGGTGAGATTTCTGAACATGAGCGCACCTTGTCCGGCACGGCGAAGATGGCAGGGGTGACGGAATACGCCTTGTTTCAAAATTCTGGCTACCGCGGCCTTTACAACATGGATTTATGGAAGGTTCGTCTGCGCAAAGGCGTGCCGAAAGGCCGTTCTCCATTGGATTTCATGGGTAAAACGGAGTTAGCTGCAAATTTATTTCGTGTCACCCAAACGGAAGAAAAAATTCGCTCTGAGCGCATCCGAGGGCAACAGCCACTTGAACGAGCGGCAGAAGAAGTGGGTCGCAAAGTGCGACGCGCAATGGTTGAAATCAGCGGAAAAAAGCCAGAGGATTTACCGCCAGCTGAAGACATAAAGGAGCTTCACAAGAAGCTTAAGTCTTCTAACCGACAAATCCAGAAATTGGATAAGTCGACCAAGTAATCATTCGGAGTGCCTGGACTCGGACACCGGCGAAGCATTGGCGGAAGCCGTCCGCAAATATCACATCCCCCGACTTCCTGTAGTAGCACTGTGTCAGCGCCGTCGTCGGTCACAGACCGACGCTACAGCCGCCTTTGCCCGCGTCTTCGCCCGGCGGGAAAAGAATTTGCACGCGAGTTTTCGCCGGGATGACCCGGCTTGACCGGCACTGGACATTGACAGACGCCAACTTGAATCCAATTCCGCCGCACTTGACTCCAATGGGCCGGAATTTGATGGGTTTTCCGCGATACTCGACGGCAATTTCATCATATTTGCAGGGAAATTTGCAAAAGATGAGCCGGTATATGACGAACTTTACGGGGATATCGCAATACTCGACCCGGTATATGAATAACTCTACAGAGATTTCGCGATACGATGGTCGGTATATGACCAGTTCGACATGGGTATCGTGAAATTGCGGTCGGTATATGACGAACTTTACAGGAATATCGCGATTCGACGTTCGTGCAATCTAAAACGCGGGTCGCGCAGTGCGATGCGCGGGTCATGTTTCCGGCGATTGTTTTCCAGCCGGGGAATTGATAAGGTCGGGCATGGCCAATGACGTTCCGAATGAACCCGCCCCCAGCCCGGCGCCGGATCCTTCGAGGCTGTTTCAAGCAATCGGCAATCCCGTCCGCTGGGACGTGCTGCGGCGGCTGGCGCTGGACGGCCCGCAATCAGTCAACGACCTCGCGGCCAAGGAAGGTCGCGGTCAGGATTCCATGTCGCGGCACATGACGTTGCTGTGGAAGGCGGGCGCGGTGGTGGCGGTGGCATCGCCGGACGGCGACACGCGCAAACAATTTTACGCCCTCCCGCCGGAGCGGCTGCGCGCGGCGGCGGGCGGGAAGGAAATTGACTATGGCGCGTGCGTGCTGCGGTTCACCTGACGCCGCCGTGAACACAACCGTCAATCCGGAAGGCGGGAAGCACCGGCCCAGCTTTTACTGGCGGCTCTGGCTTTTCGACACCGCGTTGGTAACCGCCAGCCTGCTCCTTTTTCTCGCCACGCAATACGGCACCTGCGAATTTTTCGGCACGTCCCTCGGCATGGCTTTGCTGCCGCTCATCCCGATTCTGGTGCTGGTGGGCGGCGCGGGCAGCACCATCTTCGTCCTGACCCAAATTCTGATCGGGAAGCGCGGGTTGAAGCGGCCGGCGGCGCTGGCGTTGCTGGCCGGGCCGGCGCTGGTGGTCACGTTGGCGCTGGCATTGACGGGAGCCGTCATCATGCCTGCCCACCGGTTGTCCTATCTCTGCCTTGGCCACGCGCCCGCATCGGCCAGCCAGGTCCGGCTCGCGGGATATTCCACGTTCCTGCGCGAGGAGTGGCTGGCGGTTTTTCACGTGGACCAAAAGTCGTTTCAATCCTTCGTGACCAGCGCCGAACTGGTGCCGGCGGACGAATTCGAGTTCCAAACAGCGCTCGCGTCTTCAAAACTCAAGGCGACGCGGCTGGGTCAAAGCCTTCCCGTGTTGGCGAATGCGCTGTGCTTCAAGCGCGTTTTCAAGGAGAGCCAGGAGCACCAGCGCGGCAGCGTCTTTGCGGTGTTTGATCCGGCTACGGCCACGGCCATCGTGGCTCGCGGTTATCATGATTGATTTCGGGTGTTGGCCAATGAACACTGGCGGCGATGAATTCAACCCTTGCCAGCCGCATCGCTGCGGCGATGGGATTGCTCGCCGTGGCGCTGGGCGCGTTCGGCGCGCACGGGCTGAAGGATTTGCTCGCGCAAAATGGCACGGCGGCCATCTGGGAAAAGGCGGTATTTTATCACTTCATCCACGCGGTGATGCTGTTCGTGCTGGCGGACGGCAAACCGTTTCCGGCGGTCGCGTGGTGGGGTTTTCTCGCCGGCATTTGGATTTTCTCCGGCTCGCTTTACCTGCTGGCGGCGACGAATGTGCTTTGGCTCGGCGCAATTACCCCGGTGGGCGGCGTGAGTTTCCTGGTTGGCTGGGGCTGGCTGGCATTCAAAGCGGCGCGCGTGTAATCTTCGTTGAGAAAATGGAAGCCGCACGACCATGGCTGCGGTTCGCGCCGCAGGGCTGGCTGGGTTTGCTCCTGCTGGCGGTGTGCTGGCCGCTGAATTGGACTTTGCCCGGCGTGCGGACGGCCTATTTGTTCTTCCCGCTCTGGCTCGGCTACATCCTCACGATGGACGCGCTGGTCTGCCGGCGCGCCGGCGCGTCGCTGTGGACGCGGTCGCGGAAAGGATTTGTCATGCTCTTCATCCTGTCCGTGCCCGCTTGGTGGCTGTTTGAAATCATCAACGATCGGACGGGCAATTGGGAATACCTCGGCACCGCGACGTTCACGCCGCTCGAATACTACGTTCTCTGCACGCTGTCATTCTCCACCGTCATGCCGGCAGTGTTTGAAACCGCGGAGTTCGCGCGGACGTTTGGCCGGGTGAAATCGCTCCAGCCCGGGGCGCGCATTCCTGACACACTGCGGGTGCATCTGCGCTTGCTGTTCGCCGGGCTGGTTATGCTGGCCTTGACGCTGCTCTGGCCGAAATATTTTTACCCGTTTGTCTGGATTTCGTTGGTGTTCATTTTCGAGCCGCTGAACCGCTGGCTGGCGCGGCCGCATTTCTTGGAATGGCTGGAACGCGGCGACTGGCGGCCGGTCATTTCGCTGTCGCTCGGGGCGCTGATTTGCGGCTTTTTCTGGGAGATGTGGAATTACTGGTCGTGGCCGCGATGGATTTACCACACGCCGGGCGCAAATTTCCTGCACGTCTTCGAAATGCCGCTGCTGGGATATGGCGGTTACATCCCGTTCGCGCTGGAGCTGTTCGCGCTGAAAAATATCCTCTGGCCGAGCGGGCCGGAGCTGAAACTCTGATCCGCACCCGGCGCGCTGAACGCGGCCAATTCCCCCCGGCGCGAGACTTGTTAAATTCAAATAATTCGCTAGCTTAACCGTTGTGATTTACGACGCGTCATTGGACGAGTTGCTGCAAAACGTCTGGGACGGCCGGCGCATCAATCAGGCCGAGGCCGTGCGGTTGTATCATCTGCCGCTGGAGGAACTCGGCGCGCTCGCCGACCGCCGCCGCCAGCTCGCCAAGAGGAAGGATTTTGACGGTCGCGGCAACGACATCGTCACTTACATCGTTGACCGCAACGTCAATTACACCAACGTCTGCAACGTCTATTGCAAGTTCTGCGCGTTTTACCGCGTGGAAAAGGATGACGATTCCTACGTCATCACGCTGGACGAGATGGATCGAAAAATCGAGGAGACGGTCGCGCTCGGCGGCACGCAATTGCTCATGCAGGGCGGCCATCATCCCAAGCTGACGAAGCAGTGGTATCTCGATTTGCTCTCGCACATCAAAAACAAATGGCCGCAGGTGAACGTTCACGGCTTCAGCCCGAGCGAGTTCATCCATTTCCGCGAAGTGTTCAACGAGCCGCTGGAGAAGATCATCGGCGATTTCAGGGCCGCCGGCCTCGGCTCAATTCCCGGCGGCGGCGGGGAAATTCTCGTGGACCGCGTGCGCCAGCGCATTTCGCCGCTCAAGGCCATGAGCGACGACTGGCTGGAGGTTATGGATGTGGCGCACCGACTCGGTTTGTATTCCAGCGCCACGATGATGTTCGGCCACGTCGAGACGATCGAAGACCGAATCGAGCATCTGGAGCGGTTGCGCGCGCAACAGGACAAGTCTCTTTCTTATGCGGTAGGGTCGGCGCTCTGCGCCGACCGGACGCCGCAGCGCGGCGTCCCCACCACCGGCCATTTCACGGCGTTCATTTGCTGGACGTTCCAGGCCGAGCACACGAAATTGAAAGCGCCAACCGTCGGCGCGCATGAATATCTGCGGACGCAGGCGCTGGGCCGGATTTACCTCGACAATTTCACCAACATCCAAAGTTCGTGGGTCACGCAGGGTTTGGAGATTGGGCAAATCGCTTTGAAATTTGGCGCGAATGATTTGGGCAGCATCATGATTGAGGAGAATGTTGTCAGCCAGGCCGGCACAACCTTCCGCATGACGGTCGCCGACATGAAGCGGTTGATTTCCGATCTCGGCTACGAGCCGCATCAGCGCGACAACTGGTATCGCTTGCTGAACTGAATTACTTTTACCGTCGCAATGGGGTAAAATATGAATGTGAACCATCCGGAAGTTTTTATTTTTCCTATGCTAATACTGGCAGATTATTTTCTGACAGTCGGAGGAGCAATTTTGAGCGAAAAGAAATACAGACAGCATTTTAAATTTGAAAACTATGAATTAAACCCGATTTGGCAAAAGAATATTGCTGAAAAAAGATGGCTAAGTCCGAAATTCTTGTTGAGTGTGGCGGCAGTTACTGTTTTTTGTTTTGTTTGGGCGATCATTTGGTCCGAAGATGATCCGGTTTTCGAAGGACTATTCGGTTTTTGTGTCGTGCTAAGTTCGAGTCTTATTGGGTATCATTTAACGAATATTCTGACATTCAATTATTTGGCTCACCATGCTGACAGCATTTCGGGAGAAGTTGTAATGAGTCATTTATTGATATTGAAGATGGCCCAGTTCCGCTCAATGGGTTTGATGTTTATTCTTATTGTAGTTGCAGTATTTTCGCCGACACCCTTTGTCGTTGGAGGGGTTTGTTCGCAAATATTCTTGGTATTTATTGAGGCACGTTGGTTTGCAAAGGCGAAAGCAGCAGAGCGAAAAAAATTCCACCAATAATTTTGCAGTAATTTATTATGGCCACTTCGCCGACATCGCGGGCGATTAAAAACCCGAAGACGCGCTTCAACTGGCGCGTCAGCGACCGTTTTCGATGGGCGAAGTCGCGCTGGCTGGAACTCAAGGCGAACATCACCGGGCGAAAATACTATTGCGACGCGCTGGCCGGCGAATCGGAATACAACATCACCGTCAACTCCGACCTGACCGTCTCGTGCAACTGCCAGGATTACGACGGCAGCGGACATCTCGGCGACCTGCGGAAGAACTCGTTCGAGGAGATTTTCTTCGGCCCGGTCGCGCAAAAATTCCAGGACGATCTGGCGAAAGGCAAAATTCCGATCCCGACCTGTTCACGTTGCGGCGATTTGCGGCGTTTGAAAAGGCACGAGCAGCCGCCGAAGCCGCATTTGCCGCATCGCGGAATGCTTTTGGAAAACACCGTGATTTGCAACGTGGACTGCGTCGGCTGCGCCCGCGAAGGGGCGGCCAACATCCGCGTAAAAAAGACGATGCCGCTGGAGGAATTGAGCCAGATGGCCGACCTCGCCGCACGGCTCGGCATGGAACGGATTTTTTACCTGAACCTCGGCGAGCCGTTTTTGTCGCCGACCATCTGCCAGGAACTGCCCCTGTTGCGCGAGAAAAACCCTGACGCCTATATCCGCATCTCGACGAACGGCATTTTGCTGAACACGGACGCCAAGCGCGAGGCGGCGCTGAATTTGAGCGACATCCAGTTTTCCGTCCACGGCATCAGCGACGCGATGTGCGAAAAATACATGATGCGCGGCAGTTTTGAGAAGGCGTTCGACGCGATGAAGCAAATGGCGGCCTACCGCGACGCGCGCGGACTAACAAATGCCGATCCTCGAATGGAAATATCTTTTGTTCAACTGGAACGATTCACCGAAAACCATCCAGCGCGCGATTGAAATGGCGAAGGAAATCAACGTGGATCATCATTTCGTTCTGGCCGACGCACAATCCCTTTTACGGCATTTCTTGGCGCTAGCATTTGGGCCGGTTCAACCGCATCGGCCGTGAAAGCTGGAAAGGCCGGGAAGTATTTTTGCGCCCGGAAATCGCCGCCGCGGCGAAATGAACGTTAAATTGCATGCGTCGGTCAGTGGGAATAGTCAGTGGGAATAGTTTTCCAATCGCCGGCTGGGTTCGGTAAGCTGGCGCGGTTTCAAGAATAATGGACCGCGAAAATCCAACGGTTAGTTTCGTCATCCCGTGCCATAACGAGGCGGACAATCTTCGTCCGCTCGTGGCCGCTATTCATAATACAATGAAGCCGCTCGGTATGCCCTATGAAATCTTCATCACGGATGATTGCAGCACGGACCATTCGTGGGCGGTGTTGAAGGAACTGGCCGCGGGCGACCCGCGGATCCGGGCGCAACGCTTCGCCTTCAACTGCGGGCAATCAGCGGCGCTGTGGGCGGGGATGCAGGCGGCCCGCGGGAAATTCATCGTCACGCTCGACGCGGATTTGCAGAATGATCCGAAGGACGCGCCCAAATTGCTGGAGGCGTTGAAACATTTCGATTGCGCCTGCGGAACCCGCATCGCGGCGCGCGGCGAGGGCGACAGCTTGGTCCGCGTCACTTCGTCGCGCATCGCGAACTGGGTGCGGAACAAGCTTTCCGGCGAGAACATCACGGATGCAGGCTGCTGTTACCGCGCCTTCAAACGCGAGTGCATCGCGGACTTGAAATTTTTCAAGGGCATGCACCGGTTCCTGCCGACCCTGTTCAAGATCGAGGGTTTTACCGTCACCGAAATTCCCGTCGGTCACAATCCCCGCGCGAGCGGACAGACCCATTACGGGGTGTGGAACCGGCTGTTCGCGTCGTTTTACGATCTGCTCGCCGTGCGCTGGATGAAAAAAAGGATGTTCAAATACAAGGTGGCGGAAAAGATCAATTAACAGGAGCGCGGACGGCTCGTCCGCGTGTTACAAAGCCGTGAACTCGCGGGCGTGCCGCCCGCGCTCCGGGTCAAAACATGCAGCGATTTTTCATCATCGCAATAAACTGTGTGTTGTTGGCGGTCGCCATCATCGGCGTGCCGGAGGTGGCCGGCGTGCGGTTCTGGCGCTGGCAGATTTCCTCTGTTGCCACGGCGCAGACACTGATGTTGTGGGGGCTGGCCGTTGCCGCCGCCGCGCTGTTTTTGCTAAAGGGGCGCAAGGAACGCAGATTGTGCTGGCAATGGGCGGCGATCTTTGGCGCGCTGCTCGGGGTCGAATATGCCTTCGTCCGCGGCTGGCTCAACCTCCGCTGGCTGCAACGCGCCCTGCTCCGGCTGCAAAAACAGTTCTGAAGGCCGGCCATCCGCCCGCCGGTTTGCCTTTGGATTAGCGGATTCACTTCTATGGATTACACAATATTTAGCAAAACGAATCGTTTTTGTCTGGAAAAACAATGCCTGCTTATGTAATGTCTGGTGTCCGTTCAGGTTGCCGGAGTCGGGCGGAAATTCCGGCGATGTCAAAAATTGTCCGCCATGAAAATCGTTGCTATGGAAACAATTCTTGAAGCGAAAACCTCGCCGGTCCTGAACACCCTCCCCGGCGACGACGTCCGCCAGACTCTGTGGCGCTTCGCCGACCGTTACGAACTCCAGATGCTCGCCCAGGCCGCGCGCGGCGTGGCGCGCGGGCCGGTCGCGCGGCTCGTCGCCAACGGCGGGCGCAATTCGCACGAGTGGACGCCGGAAAAGGCCGCGCTGCTGCCGCACTTCGACGAGAGCGGCATCACCGCCGCATTTTTGGACCCGGAACAAGGCGGGTTCATCGCCGGGCCGAAGAATTTCGCGCTGGCGCTCATCGCGTTTGAACTGGCGTGGGTGGACGCCGGCGCGGCCACCGGCAGCCTCGCGGGCAATCTCGGCCTGGCACCGATTCACGAACGCGGCACGCCGGAGCAGCGCGCCAAATACATCGCCGCCGCCGCGCCGTTGAAGCCGGGCGAAAATCGCAAACAGGTCCGCGCCGCATTCGCACTCACCGAGCCGCTGCCGTTTGTCGGCGTGGAGACCGGAATGCTGGCCGGTAAAGTCCGCGTGGCGGATTGGAAGGACGGCAGTGCGCCGCTGTTGCAAGTCGAAAAGCGCGGCCGGTTCATCACGAACATGGGCTTTGCCAATGTCGTCACTGCCGCCGTGGACTCGGACGATCCCAAAATCAAGGGCAGTTGCATGGTGATTTTGGAGGAGGGCGATCCGGGAATTTTTGACCGCGGCACGCCCACAAAAAAACTTGTCCACCAGCTCTCCTCGACGAACGACCCGGTTTTTAATCTGAAGGTTCCCGCCAGCCGCATCGTCGGCGGTTACACGGTCAAAGACGGCGTCGTTGTCCCGAATTTTTCGCACGGCGAAATCATCGAGGCCGTCTTCCGCCGCACGCGCGTCACCGTCGGTTTGATGACCAGCGCCAAATTGCTGTCCGCCGTCGAGCCGGTGATTCTTTACCAGCGCCGCCGGTTCCGCGGCGGCGAAGGCGGCCCCGGCACGCCGCGTTACGAGTTGGGCATCCAGCAAAAACAAGACGCGTTGCATCGGCTCACGGACGTGTGGGCGACGGGCGAAGCGAGCGCGTCGCTCGGTTTTGCCGCCGCGCGGTTGTTTGATGAACTGGATCCGTTGGAAAAGCAAAAGGATGCGTGGCTCGCGGAGAAGAAATTGACGGGCCGCGCCGCGTTCAAGGAATTGGCGAAGAATCAGGCCGGGGCGATGGAGCTGGTCAAAATTTTTTCGCAGCCGGTCGGCGCGCGCGAATTGAAACGGCAGGAGGAATTGGAATCCGACCCGCTGGTGAAATTTTCCGTTCTCGATTCGATCGCGAACGTCCTGTGCCCGGCGTGCAAGCTCTGGAACACCGGCCACGGCGCGAACATGATGCGCGAAGCCGTCAGCCTGATGGGCGGTTACGGCATCACGGAGGATTGCCCCGGTTTCCTCGGCCAGAAATGGATGGACGCCCAGCTCGAAGCGACCTACGAAGGGCCGGAAGCTGTGCAACGGCTGCAACTTTCGTTGACGATGACCAATGAACTGTTCCTCGCGCAATTCGAGAATTGGATCGCCGAGATGCGCCGCATTGCGTCCGACCGTCCCGGCACCGGCGCCTGCACGCTCGGCACAGCCATGCAACTCTGGCTCTGGGCGCTCAAGCACGTCCAGTCCGCCACCGACGCCGATGGCGCGAAACTTTACCACAAAACCCGCCAGGGCGTGACGTTCCCGCTGGCCGATGCGCTTTGCTGGCTGCTCGCCGCGCGGCAATTCATCCTCGATGTGGTGGAATTGGAGACCAAGGGCGCGGAAAATCCCGCGCTGGCCGACGGACTGGCCGGCACGGTCGCGTTCTTCAACGATCTTTGCCATGTGCAATCTGCGCGGGCCGCGGGCGAGGCCGGCCGCGTCTGCGCCGAGATCGTCCACGGCTACAACCGGCATCCGGCGTGGACCGAGACGAGCTGCCACGCCTGCTATTGCGCCGATGAATTGGAAACGCTCGAAGGGCTGATCCCCGGCATTGACGGTTCGGCGCGCGCTTACTCGGATGTTTTTGAAAGCGGCGAAAAACATCCCATCAAAGCCGGCCCGTGCGTGAGATTCGCCGGCTTGGAAGACTTCGTTCGCTTGCGCGCCAAACTGGACGGCTGCCTTACCGGCTGCCGCCTCGCCAAAGACCGCGCCGCCGAAGCGCTGACCAAAGTAATGACGCGCGAAGCGTTGGATTATCCGGTTTGATTTTTGTAGGAGCCGAGGTCACGAGGCTCAAACTGAAAGAAAATGTCAGAGCACACCACGATCGAACGCCAGCGCATGGACGCGGACATCGTCTGCGTCGGCTTTGGCCCGGCGACGGCGGGTTTTCTCACCAAGCTGTCCAAACAACTCGTGAACGCCGACGGCACTCCCGCCGTCGAAAGCGCCGTCATGCCCGGAATGCCGCCGCAGGTGCTCTGCTACGAACGTGCGGATGACATTGGCTTTGGCGTGTCTGGCGTCGTCACGCGGGCGCGGGCGTTGCGCGCGAGTTTTCCAGAAATTGAAAAGGCCGGCATCCCGATGGCCGCGCCGGTCGGCGAGGAAAAAGTGTTGTATCTGCTCGATCCCGCCGGCGCGAGCCGCCGCTCGATGACCTTGCGGCTCGCGGATAAATTGATTCGCGCGACAAAATTCATGCTGCCCTTCGAGCACCACGCGCTGAATCTGCCCTGGACGCCGGCCTTTTTGCACAAACACGACGGCCTGATTCTATCGATGGGCCAGTTCATGCAATGGGTTGGCGCGCAGGTGCAAAGCACTGGCACCGTCCAAATCTGGCCCGGCACGCCCGTGGCGGAAGCGTTGATTGAACGCGCCAACGTAGCGCAGGCGACCTCGCCTGCGGGTTCGCCCGGCGTCTCGCCGGGTGTTCCTTCTGGCAGCGGGACGCTGCCACAATCCGCAGCCGGGACGGACTGCGCTACTTCGCCAAAAGTCATCGGCGTTCGCCTGCTCGATCAAGGCGTGGACAAAAAGGGAAATCCATCCGACGGCTTCACCCCCGGCATGGACATCCACGCCGCGCTCACCGTCGTCGCAGATGGTCCCATCGGTCCCATTGGCCGGCAGCTTGACGAAGTTTTTGGCCTTCCGGAGAACCATCACACCCGCGACTGGGCGGTCGGCATGAAGTTCGTCGTGGATTTGCCGGCAGACACACCGCTCAAGCCCGGCACCGTGCTGCACACGTTCGGTTATCCCGAACCGGAGATTTTCGGTTTTCTTTACGTCCATCCCGACCGCGTCGCGTCGCTCGGCATTTTTGTGCCGTCGTGGTTCGACAGCCCGGCGCGCACCGCCTACCGCTATCTCCAGCATTGGATGCTGCATCCGTATCTCTGGCGCTATCTCAAGGGCGGCAAGCTCCGCTCGTGGGGCGCCAAGACGCTCGGCGAATCCGGCAAGCACGGCGAGCCGCACCTCACCGGCGACGGCTACGCGCGCATTGGCGAAGGCAGCGGCACCACGAACGTCCTCACCGGCTCCGGCGTGGACGAAGCCTGGGCCACCGGCACGCAACTCGCCGAGGCCGTCATCGAATTGCTCAAGGCCAAAAAGCCGTTCACGAAGCAAAACCTCGACGAAACCTACGTCAGTCGCCGCCGCGCGAGCTGGGTGGAAGCCGAAGGCCGCGTCGCCGAAAACTCCCGCGACGGTTTTCAAAAAGGCGTCGCCACCGGCATGATCGGCATGGCGCTCGCCGGTTTGACGAACGGAAAATTCTCGCTCGGCCACGCACCCGTGCAGCCGTGGAAGCGCATTCCGACCGTCGAAGATTATTTCGCCGGAAAAATTTCCCGCGACGACATCGCAAAAATCCGAACCGAGTGCAAAACAAAAAATGTTTCGCTCCACGGCGCGCTCATGGACAAAGCCGGCTGGCCCGCGATTCCGTTCGACGGCCAGTTGCTCGTGTCGCATCAGGATGCGCTGCTCATGGGCGGCAAGGTGCAGGCGCCGCACGGCTACGCCGACCACGTCGTTTTTCTGCATCCCGAACTCTGCGAGAAATGCGGCGCGCGGATTTGCATCGAGGCGTGCAGCGGTCAGGCCATCACGCCCGGCGAAAACGGCGTGCCGGCTTTCGACCGAGAGAAATGCGTCCACTGCGGCGCGTGCCTGTGGAACTGCTCGCAGACAAACCCGGAAAATCCCGAACGCATGAACATCGCCTTCCGCGCCGGCACTGGCGGCTTGCACTCGGCAGAGAATTAAAATGCGTAAATGCGCCGTCATCCGAATCATTTTGTGGATAATCGGAGGCATTGCCTTCGGGCTTCTTTTGATTTCTCGGACAGGCGAGGATTCCTTGAGGCAGTTCCCAATCTTTGGAGGAATAATCAATGTTCTCCTTCTGCCAGCAGAGTTGTTGACAAATCTCTGGTTTACGGCCGGGTTTGGGCCGCACGGGGATGCCGGGTTTGGGGTCATGCTGGCCTTCATGGTGGGAATATGGCCGTTCTATGGTCTGTTGATTGGATTGTTTTTGGAATGGATTAAAAGGAAGCGGAAAACACAAACTCCATTGCCACAAACCAACCAAAAATCTGGCATCGTTCAAAACTTGGGCCGCCGCATCAAACAACACAAAGCAGTTTCTGTTTTTGCCGCAATTATACTGGTGGCAGCGAGTGTCTATTGTATCTCGAAAGAAGTTTTATTATTCCAGGAACGTAAATTTTTCCTTCAACAAATTGACCACAAGGCTGTCGCCGAGGCTTGTTACGAAATTCTGAAGAATCCGGATAAATATTCGCTTTCCATCGGTAGTCCGATGGAAAAAGACCCGATGCATAATCTGGCTCTGCCGGAGGTCATTCGCAATCTTCAACCTAAATCCGTTTGCGTCCGAGGGGCAGACGCGTCGGCAAGTGTTGATATTACAAAAAACAATTACACGTATCTCTTCTTTGAGCACCCGTTCGGCGATCTGAAATATTTTGTTTTGGTTTATCAAGAAGGGCCATCTTCAACTGACCGGAGAACTATTTTATACACGATTTCAAATCCATGAGCACAGCCTATCAAATTGTCGTTTGCGGCAGCATCGTTCCCGATCCGCTACAGACGCTTGAACCCGTCGCCCACGGGGCACCGGGACTTCCGCACGGACGGTTTTGGCTCCGCACGGGCCAAAATGCAAGGTCTGGATACCGTCTGGTGCCGTGCATGAGCCGTTTGGGCGCAGGCACGAAGCATCTTTGCCCCCGCACGGGCCGTCCGGGGCGGCGCACGGAAGGATTTTTCCCGCGCACGGATCGTCTGGTGCCGCGCACGGAAGGGTTTGCGCTCCGCACGGACGGGTTTGGGCCGCGCACGGATGAATTTGGACGGTGCCGGGATCGTCTTAAACGCTGCCAGGGTCGTCTGGTGCGGCGCACGGATGATCTTGAGCCGCGCACGGATGATTCCAAAGGCTGCCGGGATAATGTTATTGGCCGCCGGGAAGAGAATGATTCGTTTCGGGATGGCCCCGAAGCGCGCCGGGATAATTCATTTGCGCCTTTTCGCGGCCAGCCTGAAAGTTTATGAGCACAGCCTATCAAATTGTCGTTTGCGGCAGCGTCGTTCCTGATCCGCTGCAGACGCTGGAACCCATCGCCGCGCCCACCGGGCCGGCGTTGAAAAATGAAATGATGCTGCCCGCCGTCCTCGATCCGTGGGCGGGCCACGCGCTTTACGAAGCCGCCAATCTGGTGAAAAACCAGCCCGGCAGCAAAGTCTGGCTCGTCAGCCTCGGACCGAAAGCCAAGCTCCAGCAGGTGATGATGACCGTCGCGCAAAAAGTGCCGTTTGAACTCGTCGCGCTCGACGGTTCGGCCAGCGGTTTCACGGATGCGACCGAAACGGCGGCGGCGCTCGCCGAAGCCATCGCCGCGATTCCGGGCCTCGATAAATCCAGGCTGCTGGTTTTCGGCGGCTGGGAATCCGCCTCGCGCGGCGCAGGCGCGACGATGCAAATGGTCGGCGAACGGCTTGGCATCACCGACCAGTTTCAAGGAGTGGATGAATTGAAGGTGAACGCTGACGGCTCACTGGAAATTCTGGAACGCATCGAAGGCGGCAGGCACCAGATTTCAAAATGCGTGGGCGCGCCCGCGGTGCTCGGCTGGGCCACCGGCAGTTTGCCGGAGCCGAAAAACAATCCGCAGATCGGCATGATCAACATGCGCACCGTCATGCCGGCGCTGCAAAAGGCAAAGCCGGTGAAGCTCGCCGGTGAAGGCTTGAGCTTTGCCAGCGTGTCACTGCCGAAGCAACTGCGCGAAACGCAGATTGTGAAAGACAAGTCGCCGGACGACATCGCGAAGGAAATTGTCGAGTGGATTAAGAAATAAAAACATTGCCGCAAAAAGCGGGAAAACATGAACACGGATAAAAACAAATTTGCAGCAGGGTGAATCCCGAAGGGATTCAGTCATTCAGCCCAGGGTTGCGAGGCACGAGCTACCCTGGGTTCGCGGCGCGATGGAATGCAACCCTGAAGGGGTTGAATCCTTGCGCGGTCGTCGCCGATGCAACCCCGTTGGGGTTGAAAATGAATTTGGACGGTTACCCAGGGTAGTCCGCTGCGCGGCCAACCCTGGGCTGATGGATGCAATCCCTTTGGGATTGACGCAGCGCGCGGAAAATTCTCAAACGCGGATAAACAATGAATGCACGGAAAAAAGCTTTACGCCTTTTGCGCCTTTTTGCGGCTGAATAAATTTATGGAAACAATCCTTCTTCTTGCTAACACGGAAAATGACGGCTCGCTTGCCAAATCGGCGCGCGAAGCCCTGCACGCGGCGGCGACACTGCACAAATCCCTTGCCGGTTCAAAACTCCTCGTCGGCTTGATCGGCGAAAATGTTCAAGCCGCGGCCAATTCCCTCGCGGCTTGTCCGGCGACAAAATATTTTGGCGTCAGCGGCGTGGATTTCAACCAGTCGCGCTACGCCACGGACGCAGCGGCGGCGGAAGCCATTTGCAAAGCGGCACAGGCCGCCGTGGTTGTCGCTCCGGCGACTTCGCGTTGGGCACGCGTGTTGCCGGGCGTTGCGCAACGGCTCGGCGGGCGCGCGGACACGCACGTCACCGGCGTGGCGGCGGCGGACGGAAAGATCTCCGTCAACCGCTGGTATTACCGCCAGCGCATGGAAGGCGCGTTGACGCGGACGCAGCGGCCGTGGATTCTGGGAATTGACCCGGGCAGCCAGGAGCCATGTGATTGTGGCGCAGGCGAGGCGGTTGTGGAAATGGTCGCGGTCAATCTCACTGATGCGAGCAAGCGCACGACGGTGGTTGGCATCCACGAGCCGAAGGCTGACGCGCAGACCATTCGGCCTGAAGCAAAATTGCTATTCGTGACCGGCGCGGGCTGGACGAAGAAGCAGGCCGACGGCCAGACGCATTTGCCGGAGGCGGGAAAATTGATTTTGGATTTTCTGAAAAAATCCCGCGCATCGCTCGGCAGCAGCAAATCGCTGGTGGACCAGAGCGGCGAAGGCCAGGCGGTGTTGCCGTTCCTGTCGCACCTGAACCAGGTCGGCCAGACCGGCGCGACGCCGCGGCATTCGAAGGGGCTTTCAACCTGCTGTCACGGCGAGGAGCCGCACACGGTCGGCTGGCGGTTTATTGGGGAGCGCCGCGCCGTGAATCTCGACCCGAATTGCGGCTGGGCGCGCGGCAAGGCCGACGTGCTTTACGTGGCCGACGCTTTCCAGGTCATGGCGAAGGTCAACGAACTCTTGTCTGCCGGCGGGACCTGAAATCGTTTTTGGTTCCGCTGTTCCTACGTCACTTCCGCGCAGCGTGTCTTGAATGCGCCGATGCGCTCATTCACCATCCAAGGCGTGTCCATGATGGATTGGGAAACGAGCTTCGCCGCGGCCACTGCATCTGCCTCCCGCAACTTGCCCGGCAATCGTCCCCGCCAAACGCGGCAAGGGGATTGCTTATCCTCATTTGACATTTGCAGGATTGCCCGTTCGGAAAGGTTGGAGTGCGGACTGGTCGGCGAAACTCGCGGGAATTACCGCGTTGAAGCTGATTTTTGTCCGTTTGGCCCACCTGTCTGAAAACGTGCACGCTGCCAAAAAAACAACTCGGCGCCATGCTGAAAAAATACAAAATCAACGGCGGTTTTGATGAGATGCTCGACGCGAAAAGCGGCGTGCGGGCGCATTACCGGAAATTCCGCAAACTATTCACGGGGTTAAGCCAGTCGGAATTCAATGCCAAACAGCAGGCGGTGGACACGGCATTCCTGCGGCAGGGCATCACGTTCAATGTTTATGGCGAGGCGGCGGGCGCGGAAAAAATCTTCCCGTTCGATCTGCTGCCGCGCATCATCTCGGCCAGGGAGTGGGAGTTTCTCGAACGCGGCCTCACGCAGCGCATCACGGCGCTGAACCTGTTCCTGCGCGACATTTATCACGAGCAGAAAATCTTGAAGGATGGCGTCATCCCGGAATTTTACGTCCTGTCGGGCCGCCATTTCCGGCGCGAGTTCGTCAATTTCAACGTGCCCAAGGACATCTACATCCACGTTTGCGGCACGGATTTGATCCGCGACAAGGACGGCAATTACCTCGTGCTGGAGGACAACGGCCGCTGCCCGTCCGGCGTCAGCTACGTTCTGGAAAACCGCCGGGCGATGAAGCGCGCGTTTCCGGCCATGTTCGAGGGCATCGGGGTGCGGCCGGTGGAAAATTATCCGCAGGAATTGTTGAAAAGCCTCAAGCACATCGCGCCGCCGGGCGTCGCCGACCCGACGGTGGTGCTGCTTACGCCCGGCGCCCACAACAGCGCCTATTTTGAACATACTTATCTGGCGCGGCAGATGGGCATCGAGATCGTGGAGGGCCGCGACCTCTTCATCCGCGACCAGCGCGTGTTCATGCGGACGACGAAAGGATCGCAGCCGGTCCATGTCATTTACCGGCGCATTGACGATGATTTCATTGACCCGACGGTTTTTCGCCGCGACTCGATGCTGGGCGTGCCGGGACTCGTTCACGCCTATCGCGCGGGCAACGTATCGCTCGCCAACTCCATCGGCACGGGCATCGCCGACGACAAGGTGATGTATTATTTCGTGCCGCGGATGATCAAATACTATCTGGACCAGGAGCCGATTCTGCCGAACGTGCCGACGTATCTCGCCAGCGAAGAGGCCGACAAGAAGTATATTCTGGAGCATCTGCCGGAACTGGTCGTCAAAGCGGCCAATGAATCCGGCGGTTACGGCATGTTAATGGGACCGAAGGCGTCGAAGGGCGAAATTGGAAAATTCCGCAAGCTGATCATGGCCGAGCCGCGCAATTACATCGCGCAGCCGATGATTTACCTGTCGCAGCACCCGACCTGGTGCGACGGCAAATTCGAGGGCCGGCATGTGGATCTGCGGCCGTTCATTCTGTCGGGCGAGCGGGTCTCGATCATTCCCGGCGGCCTCACGCGCGTGGCGTTGCGCAAAGGCTCCCTCGTCGTCAACTCCTCGCAGGGTGGCGGCAGCAAGGACACCTGGGTTTTGTATGGCGACGAGTGAGAGATTTATGATTTACGATTTACGATTTACGATTTCAAAAACCGGCGGCGGGCGGAACGGGCGCGGCGCGGCGCGATTCAAATCATTCATCATCCATCAAAAATCATAAATGCTTTCTCGCGTCGCACATTCGCTGTTTTGGATGGCGCGTTACATCGAGCGCGCCGAGAACGTCGCGCGCATCGTGGACGTGAACCTGCAACTGCTCCTCGACATCCGCGACCTCGACGAGCAGCGGCTCATTGAATACTGGCTGCCCATCGTGCAGGCCACCGGCGAGGAGGAGGCGTTTTTCAAGCTGCACCCGCACGCCACCGGCAAGGCCGTCACGGAATTTCTCGTGTTCCAGCCGGAGAATTCCAATTCCATCGTGCAAGCCATCTGCCAGGCGCGGGAAAACGCCCGCATGGTGCGGGACCAGCTCACGCTCGAACTGTGGGAGGAGCTGAACCGGCTTTACCTGTTCGTCCGTTCGCCGCAGGCCCGTGCGGTCTGGCAGCGCAGCCCCAGCGAATTCTTCCAGGAAATCAAATCCAGTTCGCTGCATCTCAACGGCATCATCAACGCCACGCTCGTCCACGACGAAGGCTGGTGGTTTGTCCAGACCGGCCAGTTCCTGGAGCGCGCCGACAAGACGACGCGCATCCTCGACGTCCGCTATCAGAGCCTGCCCGAACGCGGCGCGCCGGCGGGCATCAGTCCGGACCACGCGCTGGAATGGTCCGCCGTGCTCCGCTCGTGCAGCGCGTGGGACGCCTACAAGACGATTTACGGCGCCGACGTGCATCCGCGTCGCGTCGCGGAATTTCTGGTGTTGAGCGACAACTTCCCGCGTTCCGTCCGGTTTTGCGTGAGTGAATTGAACCGCGCCGTCCGCCGCATCTCCGGCGTGGCCGAGGGACATTTTTGCAATGACGCCGAAAAATTGACCGGCCGGTTCCTCGCCGAACTGCAATTCAGCGCCGTGGATGAAATTTTCGAGATCGGCCTGCACCAATACCTTGACGAGGCACAGGTCAAATTGAACGACATCGGCGCCGCCCTGTTCCGTGCCTACATCTTCCAGGCATTTGAAAACCCCGACGAAGCCCACCTGGTGCAACAAGAGGAACAACAACAGCAATTTTGCGCCGCAGGCGCGGAAACGGAGATCGCATGAATTCCACCATGAACCTGATTCCTTACATCAACGTCAAACTGGCGTTGCTCGGATTCCCGCCGGTGGGCGCTGGCGGCGGCGCGGAGTTCGCCGACATCCTTTCCGCGCTCGTCGCGCAATACCGGGAAAAGGAGCGCCTGCTCGCCAACCATCTTTGTCCCGCCGACCATCGCATCCAGACTTTCCTTTACGACTATCTGGAAGACGTGCCGGTGACGAAGCTGCCCCTGCGCACGTTCACGCTGGACCGGCCCGGCATGGCGCGGGGGCTGTCACTGCCGGTGGACTGCGACCATTTCAGTTCCGACATCGTCAACTCCTACCGCGCCGCCAACGGCGTGTTGCACAACCCCAAAAGCGACCGCCGCACAACCGCCGGAATTTTTCACATCGCCGAAGGCGGCCTGCCGATTCCGGACGACAAGATTGGCGTGCCGAAGGCCGTGTTCGGAAAAATGCTGGGCCTCGCGCTGAATCCGCCGCGCTCGCTGATGCGACTGCCGTTCACAGCCACCCAGCCGCAGCCGGCGGAATGCCTGGTGTCGTTGCTGCTCCGCCCGGTCGTCTGCCCCGAAGTGCCCGGCTTCACCCCGCGCAAGAGCATGGAAATCCGCTTCTTCGCGCCCGGCAGCCTCGTCAGCAATCTGGATTTCGTCGAGAGCATCTTTGGCAACGGCGGCGACCCGAATCTGCCGGAAAACGACGCCGGCCTCGATGTGGAGCACTGGACCGGCCACTCCGGTTGCGTGATTCTCGCGCCGCACCTGACACAAATCACCAAGCAGGACGCCGGCCTGCCGCCGTGGGAACAGGCCACCGGGCGCCAGCGCCGCGACGGCATGTGCTGGAAGGACGAACAGGAATTTTACAATCACGGCCAGGCGTTCAAGCTCACCTGCCGCGACCAGACCGGCGTGATTGTGACCCTCATCGCGGACAATTATTTCGGCTATTGCAAAAAGGAGGTCAAAACGCAAATCAGCTACGCGGCTAACCTTTTCGGTCTGTGCGAGGAGGAACACGCGGGCGGCGCGCTGGTTTTTCCCAGCTACGACCTCGGCGAGGAATTCAGCGGCGATGTCCACGTCCAGCGCAAGGGCCATTCGTTCGCGGAAGCCAGCTCGCTTTACAAAGATTCCCTGGAGCTCAAACCGGAGGGCTGGGCCGTGGACCGGAAACATCGGGACATCATTTACGTTCCGGAGGACGCACATTTCGATTTGCACGCGCAAAAAATTTCCTGGGCCGGCGGCGGGGCCGGCCACGCCATCAAGCTGCTGCCCGGAAAAGTTTACGTCCGCCCGTCGGGCTACAAGGTCCGGATGGAAAAGCCCGGCGTGAACCGCGGCTGGCGGCTGGTGGGCACGGTCGCGGAAGGGGTCCTGTGTCACAAGCCCTGCACGGTTTCCGGCGGCGGCAAATCGGAAATCTCAAAACCCATCACGGACGCGATCCTGACCGGCCCGGTGTTTGTCGCCAATTTCCAGGAGGATTTTGACAAGGTCGCCGGGTTGCTCGCGCGTGATTGCGGCGGGCGGTTCAGCGACCCGGACCGCGTGGACCGGCGCCCGATTTTGAGCGCGGACCGGTCACTCGGTTCCGTCATCAAACTGCTGACGCCGGACGAGGCTCATTTCAAACCGGAATACAACGCCTGGCTGGAAAGCGTCCCGCAATATCTCAAGGAACTCGTCTTCGTGGTCAAACGCTACTACCAGCCCGAATGGGGCGCGCACTGGCGCGACCATTTCAGCGTGGACATCATCAACGGCAAACCCGCCAACGAATTGAAGTGTGACAACCGCGTGCTGGTCACGACCTATTTGCGCGTTGGTTTCGACGCCGGTGGCGCGTGGCGCACGTTCGGCCTGCGCAAGGATTTCCATCCCGCAATGAAAATCCAGGCCGAGGACGACATCACCGCCTCGGTGGTCGTGCCATCGAACCGGCTTCAGGATTTGCCTGAAACCGGCTGTGCCGGCACCGGCTCCCTGAAATTTGTCCACAACGCCGAGACGCGGCTGTTTCAGCGGCCGGACGACGCCATCCACCACGGCTACGACCGGTTGACGGAAGCCGAATTCGCCCGGCCGGACAATTTCTTTTCCAATTACGAGCCCCTGGCGGCAACGACCGCGCGCGAATTGATTGAGGACTCGATCAACTTCTATCAGTTCACCGGGCCGATGCAGTCGCTCATCCAGGGTGTCGCGGCCAAAGACGGCGAAAGTTATTTCGTCTGTTCCGCCAAGCCGCGGATCGTGGACGGCAAACCGACGAAGAACCCGCGCTACCTGCAATTGCGGCCCGACCTCGTCAATCCGCGCGACAGTTACATCGCAGAAATGGCCGCGCGCCTGCATCGCCGTCTGCCGCCGGGCCGGCCCGTTCATAATCCCGTCGCCGCGGTGCTGCCGGGTCGCCGCAACAATCCGCCGGAGCCGGGCATCCGCCCGCTGGCAGTCTTCAATCCGATTCACTATTTCGAATTGCCGGAGCTGTTTATGGAATTCATTTGCAGCATGACCGGCAAGTCGCCGTCCACGACGGGCGCCGGCTCCGAAGGCGCGCTCACCAAGGCGCCGTTCAACGCGCTGCCGCCCATCATTGACCTCAACAACGCGCTGGTCTCGTTCATCATCACCGGCCACCATGGTTTTGTGACCGCCGCCGGTTACGTCGGCCCGAAATGCCGCGTGGACCACGACGTGAGCCTGCTCGTCCCGGAAATCTGGTGCCGGATGTCGCCGGCAGAGCGCGAACCGCAATTTCTCATCGCCAACGGCTGCCTCGAAAAATGCGCGGACTTTGAGCACGCCGGAATGCAGGTCCTCGCGGGCCGGCTCGGCTGGCGCATCAACGCGCGGTTCACCCGGTCTTTTCTGGGCCGCATGTTCAACCATCCGCACGCCGTGTTCACCGCGGAGATGCTGCGGCCGGAGCTTCAGGACCTGGATATCTTTGCCGAGGGCATGGACAACATCGTCACCACGCAAAAGCGGGTGGCCCAAATGTATTTTGAAGACGGCAGCATTCAAGAGGCGTGCCCGCCGCTGGCGGCGCTGCTCCACATCATGTTGCACGATCAATGGGAGGGCAAAGGGCTGGTCGATCCCGGATTCCGAAAAATGTTCACACAGGAATCCTTGCTGGCCAGCGACTGGTATGCCGCGCGGCTGGCGGCAAAACAGAAGATTGACCGGCGGCTCTGGCGGAGGCATGCGGATTATCTCGATAAATTCCTGAAACGCGCCAGCCACGCCGACGAAGCCGCGCGCCTGGGCATCGCCGCGAAATTGGAACGTGCGCGGAAAATCCTGGCCGAAGTCGAATCGCCGGATTACGTGAGACAACTGTCAGGCACCCTCGGCGCCGAACCCATTGCGGATTGGCGATTGTGAATCGAAAATCATAAATCATAAATCCGAATGTCCATCCACATCGCGCTTCACCATAAAACGCATTACCAATACGACCGGCTGGTCTCGCTCGGGCCGCAAGTTGTGCGGCTGCGGCCCGCGCCGCATTCCCGGACGCGCATCCTGTCGTATTCGCTGAGGGTCAAACCCGGCAAGCATTTCATTAACTGGCAGCAGGACCCGCAGTCGAATTACCTCGCGCGGCTCGTTTTTCCCGAACAAACGCGCGAACTTCTGGTCGAGGTGGATTTGGTCGCCGAAATGACGGTGCTGAATCCGTTCGACTTCTTTCTTGAACCGGACGCCGAGCGATTTCCATTTGAATACGACCCGGCGCTGGACCACGAGCTTGCGCCGTTCCAGCGCAAGTGCTGGTTGACACCAAAATTCACCAAGTATCTCACGGCCATCCGCAAAGATATTCTCGGCGAAACCAAGCGGCTGACCAAAAAGCAGAGGATGGATGTTCCGTTCGAGCAAAAGCCCCGCACGAACGATTTTCTTGTCGCCGTCAACCAGCGCCTGTGGAAGGACATGCAATACACCATCCGCCTGGAGCCCGGGGTGCAGACGCCCGAGGATTCGCTCGAAAAAATGAGCGGTTCGTGCCGCGATTCGGCCTGGTTGCTCGTGCAATTGTTCCGCCATTGCGGCCTCGCGGCGCGGTTCGTCAGCGGTTATTTGATCCAGCTCAAGCCGGACGTCAAATCGCTCGACGGTCCGAGTGGCGCGGAGAAAGATTTCACCGACCTCCACGCGTGGACGGAAGTGTATCTGCCCGGCGGCGGCTGGATCGGCCTCGACCCGACGTCCGGTTTGCTCGCTGGCGAAGGCCATATTCCACTGGCGTGCACGCCCGATCCCACGAGCGCCGCGCCCATCAGCGGCCTGATTGACGAATGCAAAACCGAGTTCAGTCTCGAGATGATGGTGACGCGCATTTACGAATCGCCGCGCGTCACGCTGCCTTACACCGACGAGCGATGGAATAACATTGAATCGCTCGGCCACGCGATTGACGCCGATTTGAAAAAAGGCGACGTGCGCCTGACGATGGGCGGCGAGCCGACGTTCGTTTCGGTTGACGATCCGGACGGGCCGGAGTGGAACTTCACCGCCGTCTCGCACAAGAAGCGCGTTTTTTCCGGCGAACTCATCAAGCGGCTTCGAAAAAAATTCGCGCCCGGCTCGCTGCTCCATTACGGCCAGGGCAAATGGTATCCCGGCGAACAGCTTCCGCGCTGGGCGCTCGCGGCTTACTGGCGCAAGGACGGCGTGCCGATCTGGAAGGACGACTCGCTCATCGCCGACGAATCGAAAAATTACGGCCACGGCGCGAAGGACGCCAAGGAGCTGCTTTCGCGCATTGCCCGCATCACTGGCGCGGACCCGAAATATCTTCTGCCCGCCTACGAGGACGCGTTTTATTACCTGTGGAAGGAGCGGCGCTTTCCGTCCAACGTCACGCCGGAAAAATCCAATTTGAAGGATAAATTGGAGCGCGAACGCATCGCGCAAAATTTTCCAGCAGGGCCTCGGCGAAGTCGTCGGCTACGCGCTGCCGATCAAGCGCGCGTCGTATCGCGACCAGCTCGGCTGGATGTCCGGCGCGTGGTTTTTGCGCGACGACGACACGCTCTGGCTAACCCCTGGCGACTCGCCGATGGGCCTGCGGCTGCCGCTCGATTCGATTCCGTGGGTTTCGGAAAAAGAATTTCCGTGGAACCGGCAACAAGACCCGTCGCAGTCAGAATTGCCGGAACTGCCGCGGGAATTTCCGTATCGCGCCCGCTCCGATCGCGGCCAGCGCTTCATGCGCACGGGCAGCGCCCCGTTGCCGGCTGGCTACGGTCCGGGCCAGCGCGCGCAGCAGCTCGGCAAGCTGGAGAAAGACCCTGAATTGCCGGACCCGCAAACGGAATTCGATCCATATCGCCGGCCGGTTCAGGGCGAATCCGCGCCGTGGATTGTCCGCACCGCGCTGTGCGTCGAGCCGCGTGACGGGCGGCTGCACGTTTTCATGCCGCCGGTCGCGACGACGGAAGACTATCTGGATTTGGTTGCCGGCATCGAAACCGCCGTCGCCGAAATGGGCACGCCGGTCATCATCGAAGGCGAAACGCCGCCGCGAGATCCGCGCCTGAACAAGCTCGCCGTCACGCCCGACCCCGGCGTCATCGAAGTGAACATGCATCCCAGCAAATCGTGGGACGAACTGGTCGAGCGCACCACGGTGCTTTACGAGGAGGCGCGCCAGACGCGGCTTGGCACGGAAAAATTCATGCTCGACGGCCGTCACACCGGCACTGGCGGCGGCAACCACATCATCATCGGCGGCGATTCGCCGCAGGATTCGCCGGTGCTGCGCCGGCCCGATTTGCTGCGCTCGCTGCTGGCGTATTGGCAGAATCATCCATCGTTGAGCTGGCTGTTCAGCGGTTTGTTCATCGGCCCGACCAGCCAGGCGCCGCGCATTGACGAGGCGCGCAACGATTCGCTTTACGAACTCGAAGTGGCGTTCAAGGAACTCGACCGAAACCTCAACACCTTCGGTTACACGCCGCCGTGGCTGTGCGACCGGCTGTTCCGCAACCTGCTCATTGACGCCAGCGGCAACACGCATCGCTCCGAGTTCTCAATTGACAAACTTTTCGCGCCCGAAAGCGCCGGCGGCCGGCTCGGCCTCGTCGAGATGCGCGCGTTTGAAATGCCGCCGCACGCGCGCATGAGCCTCGCGCAACATCTGCTCCTGCGCGGCCTCGTCGCAAAATTCTGGCACGAGCCTTACAAAAACGGCCTGGTGCGCTGGGGCACGGACATTCATGACCGCTGGATGCTGCCGCATTTTTGCGAAACAGATTTACGCGATGTCCTCCAGGATCTGCGCGAGTCCGGCTATCCATTTGAGGACGACTGGTTCGCACCGCACTTCGAGTTCCGCTTCCCGCGCATCGGCGAATTCGAGCAACGTGATCTACAGATCGAACTCCGCACCGCACTGGAGCCGTGGCACGTCCTCGGCGAGGAATCCGGCGGCGGCGGCACGGTGCGTTACGTGGACAGCTCGCTCGAACGTCTGCAAATCAAGGCGCGCGGCCTCGTCGGCGACCGTTTCGCCATTACTTGCAACGGCCATCACGTCCCGCTGCATCCGACCGGCACGAACGGCGAGGGCGTGGCCGGCGTGCGTTTTCGCGCGTGGCAGCCGCCGGAATGTTTGCAGCCGACCATCGGCGTCCACGCGCCGCTGCGGTTCGATCTTTACGACACCTGGAACCGGCGTTCGCTCGGCGGCTGCACCTATCACGTCGCGCATCCCGGCGGCCGCAGCAACGACAAATTTCCGGTGAACAGCTACGAGGCCGAGTCACGCCGGCTGGCGCGGTTCTTCCGGCACGGCCATCAACACGGCGCAATTAAACGCCGCCGCCAAAAAGCTTGAACGGCGACTTTCCGTTCACGCTGGATTTGCGTAACGTCTGACCCCGCATTGCCCGAAATGAAATACGACATCATACATCGCACGCACTACGCCTATACTTCGCCGGCGCGCGACAGTTTTAACGACGTCCGCCTGGAGCCGCCCTCGATTCCCGAACAAACCGTCGAGTCTTTTTCCATCCGCGTGGCACCGGAGACGAAATTGGACCGCTACACGGATTTTTACTCCAACCTGGTCCATCACTTTGAAATTCCCGCGCCGCACAACTCGCTGCTCATCGAGAGCCGGGTGAAGGTGGACACGCATTGGCCGGAAGCCATCGCCGCGGACGCGCGGTTGTGCCCCATGGAGAAACTGGGCGAGGCGCTGGACGCCGAACGCTGCTTCGATTTTCTGCAAAGCAGCCGCTACATCGAACTCGAGGTGGACGCGTGGAAACTGGCGCTGGACGCCGTGGAAGATCACACGGACGTGTGGCCGACCGCGCTCGCGCTCATGCGATTCACGCATGAGTATCTAAATATCAGTCCAACTCCACGCACGTCCACACGCAGATGCGCGACGTCATCAAAGACCGGCGCGGCGTCTGCCAGGACTTCGCGCATTTTTTGATCGGCCTCTGCCGCAGCGTGAAGATTCCCGCGCGTTACGTCAGCGGTTATCTGGCGACCGAATTCGCCAGCGCCACGCACGCGTGGATGGAAATTTTCATTCCCGGCGTCGGCTGGCGCGCCCTCGACCCGACGCACAACCGGCAAATCAACGAGATGTATGTGAAAATCGGGCACGGACGCGACTATGCCGACGTGGCGCCCGTGAGCGGCAATTACCACGGCACCCTCGAACGCGCGATGCAAGTCCAAGTGCAAATCAAGACGCTTTAAGCCTCACATTCCGGAGCGAAGGGCGGCTCCGGTCTGCCGGCCCGTCCCGCATGAGTGGTGACGGAGGACAGTTTCAACCGCCCGATGGCGCAGGATTCGGACAAACCGCGGCGCGATTCCCGAAAAATTAACATTGCTGTCGCTCGCAATCTCGGCCATAAGAATTCCATGCTCGCGAAGGTTTGCTCCGCCGCGCTCAACGGCATTGAGGCGTTTCCGGTCGAAGTCGAGGTCAACGCCGGCTGGGGCGACACGTTGATCGTCATCGTTGGCCTGCCGGACGCCGCGGTGAAGGAATCGCGCGACCGCGTGACCACCGCGCTGACCAATTCCGGCTTCAAATTCCCGATGGGCCGCACGACCATCAACCTCGCGCCCGCCGACGTGAAAAAGGAAGGGCCGAGTTTCGATTTGCCCATTGCGCTGGGCATGCTGGCCGCCAGCGAACAAATCGAAACCGACCAGCTTGACAATTTTATCACCGTCGGCGAACTGGCGCTGACCGGCGCGGTGCGGCCCTGCAAGGGCGTGCTGCCGGTGGCGCTTCGCGCGCAAGCCGACGGGAAAATCGGCGTGCTGGTTCCGGCGGAAAACGCCGCCGAAGCCGCCGTGGTCGCCGGCTTGCAGGTCATTCCGGTTCAAAATCTGCGCGAGGCGGCGCAATTTCTCGAAGGCGAAATCAAAATCGCGCCGGTGAAGGTGGACATCGCCAAAATTTTCGAGCACGCAGTCTGACGACGAACTGGATTTTGCCGAGGTCAAGGGCCAGGAAAACGTGAAGCGCGCCCTGGAAATCGCCGCCGCCGGCGGACACAACGCGCTGCTCATCGGCCCGCCGGGCACGGGAAAATCCATGCTGGCCAAGCGGCTGCCGACGATTCTGCCGCCGCTGACGCTTGGACGAGGCGCTGGAAACGACCAAGATTCACAGCATCGTCGGCCTGCTCGCGCCGGGCCAGGCGCTGGTCACGCGGCGTCCGTTTCGCGCGCCGCATCACACCGCCAGCGACGCCGGACTGCTCGGCGGCAACATCAATCCGACGCCGGGCGAAATTTCCCTCGCGCACCACGGCGTTTTGTTTCTGGACGAACTGCCGGAGTTCAAGCGCAGCGTGCTGGAAACGCTGCGCCAGCCGCTGGAGGAAGGCCGCGTCACCATTTCGCGCGCGGCGGGCACGATGACCTTTCCGTCGCAATTCATGCTCGTGGCGGCGATGAATCCGACGCCGGACGGGAAAATGCCCGGCGAATCGCACAGTTCGCCGCGCGAAATCCAGAATTATCTGGGCCGCATTTCCGGGCCGCTGCTGGACCGCATTGATTTGCACATCGAGGTGCCGCCGGTGAAGTTCCGCGAAATTGCCGGCGACCGCACGGGCGAAACCTCGGCGCAAATCCGCGAGCGCGTCGTCGCCGCGCGGCAACGCCAGCACGCGCGGTTTGCGGACAAGCCGAAAATCACCTGCAACGCGCGGATGGGGCCGAAGGAGTTGAAAACATTCTGTGCGCTGGACGAGCCGACGAAGGAACTGCTCAAGAACGCGATGGCGGAATTGAATTTGAGCGCGCGGGCCTACGACCGGATTTTGAAGGTGGCGCGGACGATTGCGGACCTGGCCGGCTCGGAAGAACATTTCCAGCGACCACATTTCCGAGGCGATCCAATACCGCTCGCTCGACCGGCAGTTGTGGGCGTGAGTCGAACGGGCATTTATAAGCGACAGGCCAGCCGGGCAACCGGTTTCCCCGGCGCGGCCAGTTGCGCCGCGACCAGGCGCTTTAGAAAAGGAGGGAACATCTGATCTTTGGAATTCCGTGCCAGCCATCGTCCGGTGACAGCAATCCGCCATCCAGTCGTCAAAAGCGGTCATCCAGCGACGAAAAGATCTCATCAAGCCGTCAGAATTCGTCGTCTGGATGCCGCAATAAATTACCAAGACTTCCGTTGAGATTACCAAGTAATCCGTTGTGCTTACCAAGGAATCCATTTCACTTACCATAAATTCCAACAAGCTTACCAAGCAATCCAAAGATTTTACCAAGTCGGCGCAAGTTCTTGCCAAGTGGCCGCAAGAAAATGACACGGAACACTTGGAAAATGACCTGGAATGGAAAGATTTCATCCCAATGTCCAAATTTTCAAGGATTTAGACCAGGAATGGCCCGCCAGGACTGGGTGTGCCCACGAAGTCGCCTTGACGCAACGACAGGTTTTTCCAGTCAGCCGTTTTGCCGTCGGAAGCTGGCTGATATTGATGTGCCAATTCGTGGAATCCGTGCTAATCTTAAAAATTGCAACTCATGTGAACAAGATTTTTTCCGCCGGCCGATTGCTGGTTTTCGTCGCGGGCCTGAATGTCCTTATTGCACACCCGGTCTGCGCCGCGTCGCTGTCGTTAACCGCCGCCGCGCCCGTCCCGGGGACTGACGACATTTACAATTTCTTCGGCGCAAACCGCGACGGCGTGAACGTGTGCAATGGCGCCGCTTATGCCGATGGCGGGGCGAATGATGCGTTCACCTACGTTGCGGGCGACCGCGCGGATCAGGGTCAGACCTTCAGCACCGGCGGGAACGCCAATGGTTATCTGCTCACCGCCGTGTGGGCGCGGCACGCCGGTTACACGAACAACCCGGCTTTGACTTACTGGCAGATGAATGCCGGCGTGACCCTGACTGTCCGCATCACCGACCCGGCGCAAGCAGGGGCGACGGGTTTCGCGGTTCGCACCGAAACTTACACGACGACCGGGGCCGAAGGCTGGGCCGGCAGTCACAATTCGAACAATGGCGACGGTGATTGGGCAAGGATTGCCCTCGACTCGCCGGTGCAGCTTTTGCCGAACAAGACCTACGGTTTTGACCTGGCCACCGCCACGACGGGCGCGTTTTTTGAATGGCTCGGCATTTCCAACAGCGTTTACGCCGGCGGCAATGCCTACAATGGCAGCACGGCCGGCAGTCCTGACAACGCCCTGAACACGCTTGTTGGTGACCGCGTCTTTCTGGTTGCCCTGACGGCTGCGACGAATCCGCCGGCGCCTTTCAACCCGATGGTCGCCGTGCCGTTTGATTTGACGAACGTCACATTGTTGCCCGGCCCGTTTCAAACCAACATGCTGATGGACGAGGCTTATTTGCTTGGCCTGGACGCGGACCGCCTTCTTTACAGCTTCCGGAACAATGTAAAACTTTCCACCAGCAACGCCCTGCCCTATGGCGGATGGGAAGCTCCGGGCGATACGCTGTGCCTTGGCCATTTCGTCGGACATTATCTGTCCGCCTGCGCCATGATGTATGCGAGCACGGGTGACGCTGAACTCAAGGCCCGGACGGATTACCTCGTGGGCGAGCTGGTGAAATGCCAGGCGGCATCGCCAGCGGCGGGTTACAACACGGGCTATCTGTCGGCGTTTCCGGAATCTTATGTCAGCGATGTGATCAACCAAACCCAGAACAGCTACTTCAGTGTGCCGTGGTATACGCTGCACAAGGTCATGGCCGGGTTGTTGGATGTCTATCAGCACACCGGGAATGCGCAGGCGCTCACGGTTTTGACGAACATGGCCAACTGGGTCCAGTTCCGGATGGACCAGCTCACCGCCAGCCAGATTCAGGCCATGCTGAACTACCGGGAATACGGCGGCATGAACGAGGTGCTGGCCAATCTTTCCGCCGTGACGGGCAATGCCAATTATTTGCGGATCGCGGCCGACTTCGACAAGCAGTCATTGTTCACTCCGCTCTCGCAGGACCAGGACATGCTGGATGGAATGCACGCGAACACCCAGATTCCCGAGATCACCGGCGCGGCGCGCGAATACGAGTTGACCGGCGGCGCCGGCTATCGGGAGATTGCCGGATTCTTCTGGGACCGCGTGGCGAATTACCGTTCGTATGTCATCGGCGGGGACAGCGACGCCGAGCATTTTTTCCCCATCACGGACTTTCCCTCCCACGAGTCGGCGGAGACCTGCGAAACGTGCAACACCTACAACATGCTGAAATTGACGAGACACCTTTTCGCCTGGTCGCCTTCCGCCGCAACGATGGATTTCTATGAACGGGCGCTTTACAATCAGGTTCTGGGTTCGGAAGCCGCGCCGGGTTCGTTGACCTATTTTGTCTCGCTCAAGCCGGGCCATTTCAAGACCTATTCCAATCCCACCAATTCCTTCTGGTGCTGCGACGGCACCGGGGCGGAAAATCACTCCAAATATGGCGACACGATTTATTTCCACGACGCCGATTCGCTTTACCTGAACCTGTTCATTCCGTCCCAATTGACCTGGCCGGAGAAAGGATTGACCGTGGTGCAGAACACGTCATTTCCGCAGAGCGACACAACCGCGCTGACTTTCCAATGCACCAACACTGTGCCGCTGACATTGAAAATCCGTTATCCCGCATGGGCGCAATCGGGAATGTTCATCTGGCTCAACGGCGTGTCGCAGGCCGTCACCAACTCCGCCGGCAGTTATGTCAGCCTGACACGCGACTGGCAGAACAACGACCAGGTGCAAATCCGCTTCCCGATGACCTTGCGCACGGAAACCCTCCAGGATACGAGCAACACGGTGGCGTTGTTCTACGGCCCCATCCTGCTGGCCGGGGCTTTGGGAACCAATGGCATGCCGGCCAGCGATATTGCGGCCGGTCAAGGCGATTTGCTGAACGTGGCGGATCCCGTTGCCCCGTTTATGGTCGGCGACACCAACAGTCTGCTCGCGAGCGTGGTTCCTGTTTCCGGCCAGCCGTTGACGTTCAAGACACAAGGCTTGGGCCAGCCGGGGGATGTAACCTTGATTCCATTTTATCAACTGCGGCATCAGCGCTATTCTGTCTATTGGAATGTGATGTCTCCGCCGGCCTGGCAGGCATTTGCGAATTCAAACGCCCTGGCGGAAGCGCGGATTATTGACCAGGTTTCCATCGGCGACCCGGTTTCGGAAACCCAGCACAGCCTCAATGCCAACAACAGCGCCACCGGACAGTTCAGCGGACGGAACTGGCGCGACGCGAACGAAAACCTTTCCGCAACGGGCTGGTTCAGCTACTCCATGTCAGTTGCGCCAAACGCCCCGATGAGTTTGGCCTGCACCTACTGGGGGAGCGACTCGGGGAATCGTCTGTTTGATGTCCTCGTCAATGGAACCATCATTGCCACGCAGGCGCTCACGAATAATGACCCGGGTCAGTTCTTTTCCGCGAATTACCCCGTTCCAACCAACCTGGTTTCCGAGGCGGCCCAAGTGACCGTGCTCTTCAATGCGCATTCAGGGAACATCGCCGGCGGAGTGTTTGGTTTGCAGACCATCACCTCCGCAAACCCGGGCGCGTTTTTGGGAATCCAACTGAATCTGCTGCCGACCGAAACCTTCGGCTCTTCAGGGCAACCATTCAGCGTAACCGATTATTTCCAAAATTTGACCAACCATTCGATCATGCCCAGTCCGTGGCTGACAGTTTTTTCCGACAACACCAACGTTATCGCCGTTGGGTTAAATAACCAGTTAATTGCCGCCGGCATCGGGACCTGCACAATCACCGCCAGTTATCTGGGTTATTCCGTTTCGGAAGCCGTCTCGGTGCAACCGGCGCGGCTGGGCATGATACTCAACCAAACGAATGCCTTTCTTTTCTGGCCCAGCAATTCAGCCAAACTCCAATCCTCAAACTCATTGGACACGAGCAACAACTGGTCACCGGTCACCGGCCAGATTTTTTCGGTTGGTGGAACCAACATGGCTCTCATCCCCATCACCAATTTAGTCCGATACTTTCGCCTGTCATATTAATTCGTCCAGTCATCGAAACAATCGAACGGATTAGTTTGCAGATCCAGTCCGGCCGCCACCGCCACCGCCGCCGCCACTGGAACTGCCGGAACTGCCCAAGCCGCTGGAGGTGCTGGTCTGGCTCATGCTGGAGGCGGCGTTTTGGGCGCGGGTCTGGAGCGCGCTGGATTGCGAGCTGGCACCGCTGCCCGAGGTGCTGCCGCTTGAGAACATGCTTTGCAGCACCTGCGCCACTTGCAACGGATCACCATTTTGCAATTCAATGGTGGCCACCTGCTGGTCGCGATCCGAGGACACGTCCAGGCTGGTCACGATGCCCGCGATCTCGTTCATCAAATCTTTCGGCGCGGTCACGATGACCGCCTGAATGCGGGAATCCGCCACGGCCGTAACCTGTGTCGCCTTCTGGATGCGCTGCTGGCTGCTGCTCGCGGTTGTTCCGCCATTGCCCGAAAACCCCATGGGGCCGCCACCAAGCCCACTGCCGGGAGGGCCGCCGAACGAGATGGGCGACTGGCTGTCGGAGGAACTGGAACCGGGAAATGTGCTGCTCAACTCGCTGGCCACGTCCACCGGGCTGGCGTGTTTCAACGGGAACACGCGGATCTCCGTCCCCGCCTCCGCGCTGCCGTCCACTTTCTGGATGATTTGGACCAGATGCCGGATGTTCGCCTGCGTGTCCGTGATCACAATCGAGTTGCCCGCGTCGTTGGCCACGATCGTCGCCTGCCGCGACACAAACAGCGACAAATCCGATACCAGTTGCCGCGCCTCGACAAACCGGATGGGAACGATCCACGTCGCAATCTCGTCGGTGTTCGGAATCTGGTCCGGGTCATTGCCCACCAGGACCGGGATGCGGCTGGTCTTGGCGTCGCTCTTGGTCATGATGGTCAGCGTGCGTCCGTTGCGGATGGCGGCGTAATCGTTCCGGTTCAATTCGCTGTTCAACAACTTCACCGCTTCGTCCCTGGTGATGTGCGCGCCCTGGACCGTCACGTCCCCGTTGACGTGCGCGGCCTGCACCACGATGAACCCCGCCGCGTCGCTCAAATACGCCAGCACCTGGTCCAGCGGGGCGTTGACGAAATTCATCGTCAAATCGTTTTGAGTGGCGGACGTCGCCTGCGCGGGCGGCGTGAAGGCCGGCTTTCCCCGCGACGAAATGACTGCGGACGCGGCGAATTGTCCTTCTGCTAGGGAGCCCGTGGGTTGACCGGCGGTTTGCGCGGACGACCGCAGCAACTGGCCCGAAACACTAATGACCGTTAGGGTGGCAAGGATGGTTTTCATATAAATTCCGGTTCTCTTGGTTGTCTGAAATTTTTCAAAACGCGGTCTGCGCGGGTGGAAGCCCCAATCGCGCAAACGATTTCCGTAACCGCGGCTCTGCGGCACTGGTGCCGGCGCGGAAAAGGGGGAGAAGCTGACGGCCTGGCTCGATGCCGTCCGCTGCCTTGGCGCCGATTAAATTTGGCTGCCCGGCCACCACCACGTGAACCGGCAACCGCTTTAACGGCGAATTTTGGACGACGGATTCAATCATAACACGTCAGCTTCTCGTTTGCGGACAGATCAATTGAGCAACCCCATCAACGTCGCCAGTGCCTCCTGCTGGACCGAGAGCACTTTGCGGAGATCTTCCTGGGCGGCAGTCAGTGTCGCCTGTTTCGCCTTCTGCGAGGCTTGATATTTTGCCAGCAAATCTTTGATTTGGTCGGCGGGTGCGTTGTTCTCCACCGCCTGCTGCAACGCCTCGGCAGCCGGATCGGACTGTTGCTGACCAAAACCGCCGGGACCGCCGGGGCCACCGCCCCGCCCACCGGGACCGCCGCCGCCGGGACCGCCACGGCCAAACATCCGGCCCATGTTGCCGCGGGCGGCACGCTGGGCATCCATCACCTTCTGGACGAGCGGCTGGATCGCACTCCAATCGGCGTCGTTGGTGATGCCAAGTTGTTCCTGATAGCGCTGCATCATCATCTGTTGCATCTGGGCCGGATCGAAATTCCCGCCCCCGGGACCGCCCATGCCACCAGGCCCGCCAAACCCACCTGGGCCGCCGGGACCGCCGGGCCACCGCCGTCATCTTGTGCCAGCAGAGTGCCGGCGCTCAAAGCGAGAGCGGCGGCGATTGCGCAGAGGGTTATCGTTCGATTCAGTTTCATTGGACTTTCCTTTTGTTGGTTGTTTTGTTGTTGTTGTGACTGCCCGACAGTGTCAACTGCAAGGCAAAGCATTCATTTCGCCGCTGGCCGGCCCGCTGCCACGAGGCGAGGCTCGCAATTTATATCTGTGCCGATTTTCGTTTCCACAATGGCACTCTACGCGCGCAGCACCACGGATGTCATGTTAAGGAAGATTAAGGCGCGACCACCGGGTTTGAGCTTCGATGGCGAGCCAAATCGTGTTAAGGAATGTTAAGAAGTCGCCGGATTCGTTGACCCCGCACGGCGGCGGGGATTACACTCCGGACTTAAGACGCCCGAAAGATCATGCGCGCACGACTGCAACAAACTTACGTGGAATGGGGGTTCATCGCCCTGCTCGCCGGATTTTGCGCGGTCCTTTCCCTGTTGCAATACCACTGGACGGGCGAAGTGAGCCGCGCGGAAGCCGAACACTTGCGGACGCGAGATCAACGGGCAGGCGCAGCATTTTGGCCGGGCCTTCGACTCCGACGCTCTCCGACAGTTGCGCGGCGCTGACCCCGAACGGCCAGGAACTGAATGACAGCAACCGGGAACCGGTTCACGTCCAGCACTTCCAGAAATGGAAGGCCGGCAATCCGCGCCCCATCTTCAGCCGGGTGGCCGTCGCGGTTTCAACGCCGTCCGGCTCCCAACTGTTTGAACAGGACCAAACCACCGGCAAACTCGCGCCGGTTTCGTGGCCCGATGAATGGAACTCGCTGCACCAGATGTTTTCACGCCGGCCCATGGGCGGCCCGCCGCCGTTTGAAAATCCCCAGGGATTCTTGTTCGCATTCCCCGTCTTCAGCGGACGCCCCGGTAGCAACGGTCCGCCTTTTCAAACCGGCGCGTTCGGCAACGATGGATCTCCCGGCGAACGCGGCCCGCCCTTTGGCCGCGGCCGTCCCGCGGAAAGCGAATGGATGATTTTTGAACTCGATACGAATTATCTCCGCAACACGTGGCTGCCGGAGTTGACACGACGGTATTTGAATCCCGGACGCGCAACCGTTCAACGACGTTGAAATCAGGGCGGCTTTTGCCGCCGCAGACGGTGATTTATTCATCGCCCGACGGGGCGACCAACAATTTCGAAGCGCCGGTCAAGGTTCCGTTCAACCGCCAGGGCCGGGAGTCGGACAACCTGCGCCGCGGACCGGGCGCGGAGTTTTGCTGGCAACTGGAAGTGCGTCCGCGTCTCGGCGCGGTGGAAGCCGTTGTGGACGCCGCCCGCCGGCGCAATCTCGCCGTGGCGCTTTTGTTGAACGGATTGATTTTCGCCGCCGGCTTTGCCCTGCTGGTGCACACGCGCCGTTCGCGCGCGCTGGCCCAGGCGCAAATGGCATTCGTCGCCAATGTTTCGCATGAACTCCGCACGCCGCTGACGGTGATTCGCGGCGCGGGACACAATCTGCTGCGCGGCGTGGCGCGCGAGCCGGGCCAAATCGAGCAGTATTCCCGCCTGATCATTCAACACGCCGAGCAGCTCACCAACATGGTCGAGCAGATTCTTGAACTTGCGGGCGCCCGGAAGAATGTCTCCGCGGCGGCGCGCGAGCCGGTGGACATCGCCGGGGTTTTGCGCGAAGCCGTGGCGGCCACCCGGCAGGACACGGAGGCCGCGCGCTGCGAGGTCCAGCTTGAATTGTCCGCCCGGCTTGCCGCCCGTCCTGGGCGATGCTTCGGCCTTGCGTCGCGTTTTTCAAAACCTGATCACCAACGCCGCCAAGCATGGCGGACAAGGTGGGTGGATCGGCATCACCGCGGCCAGCGCCTCGAAGCCGGAGAACCGCCGATGAGTTGAAATCAAGGTGGCCGACCGGGGACCGGGAATTCCCAAAGCCGAATTGCCCGAAATTTTCAAACCGTTCTTCCGCGGGCCGCCGCGCAGGCCGGGCAGATTCGCGGCAGTGGACTGGGCTTGAGCGTGGTGCGCGAAATTGTCGAGGCGCACGGCGGCACGGTTGCGGCGGAAAGCCAGCCCGGACACGGAGCCGTCTTTGTCGTGCGCCTGCCGGCGTCCCCGGCATCCAAATGAGTTCCCGCATTCTCATCGTGGAGGATGAACCGGGCATTTTGCTCGTCATCGCCGATTTGTTGCGCGCTGAAGGCCACATGGTCGAAACCGCGAGTCGAAGGCCGGGAGGGATTGCGCCGCGCCACCGGAGAGAAATTCGACCTGCTCATCCTGGACGTTATGTTGCCGGGATTAAACGGTTTTGAAATCTGCCACGCCGCCCGCGAGCAGGGTTTTGACGGCGCGATCCTGATGCTGACGGCCAAGGGACAGATCCGCGACCGCGTTCATGGCCTGCAGACCGGCGCCGACGATTACCTCGTCAAACCGTTCAACCCCGACGAACTGGTCGCCCGCGTGAACGCGCTGCTGCGGCGGGTCCACAAGGAAAATCTCACGCCGGTGATGAAATTCCAGTTTGGCAGCGCCACGGCGGACTTCGCGCAAATGGAATTTTTCAGGAACGGGGAACCGGTCAGCCTCGCGGCCAAGGAAGCCGAGTTGCTGCGTTTTCTCATCAATCATCGGGGCCAGATTTTGACGCGCGAACACATCCTCAAGCACGTCTGGAGCGAGCAGCCGTTCATCACCGAGCGCACGGTGGACGTTCACATCGCCTGGCTCCGGCAAAAACTGGAAGACGCTCCCGAAGCACCCAAACATATTCTCACCATCCGCGGCGAGGGTTATCGGTTCAATCGCTGAAGCAGCAACCACTGTGAATGGCTGCCAACGCGGCTTGGCGGATGCGTTGGATTAATTTGGCGGCGCCGGTTTCGGTTGAGGTGAACGGAGCGGTGCGGGCGTGAGGTAAATGGCGCGGTAGAAGCATTGTGAGAATTCGGCGGCGTTCGTTTCAGTGTAGGTGAACGGAGCGGTGTTGGTCTGCACGGAAACCCAATCCATCAGATTGGTCGAAATCTGGACGAGGTATTGATAGCCGGCTATTCCCGACACACTGAAGTTAAATGTGCCGTCTGTGGCTGGTGCGACGGCCAGCGCGGCGGCGGCGGTCGGCACGTTGTAAACCGCCTCGTTTGAGAAGGGGCTTTCGTTGCCATCTCCGTCAACAGAGGTGGCGGCGAAATAATAAGTCGTCCCATCCGCCAGCCTGGAGATGGTGGCAACGTTGGTATTGGCGATGTCAAAGCGACCGGTGTAAATGCCGCTGGTCGTGCCGTAATAAATCCGGTAGCCGACAACGTCGGCACTGGTGCTGGGCGCCCAAGCCAGCGTGACACTTTGGCCGGCTTCAAGGAGAAACGGGGACGCGCACAAAGATGCGCCGCACAAAATCAATGTGCGAATCGCGTGTCGCGACAGATGGCCAAATGTTTTTGTCATTACCCCATACGCATAACTCCGGACGACGGATTCAGGCTCACCAGTAATTGCCAAATCCTGACCGGGAGTTGTAAAACCAATCCTAGGCAAAGCCCGGCAAATGGCAATCCATGAAATCCGCGCCGGGCTGGGGCTTGATTCAGGGGAAGCCCAGGCTTGCAAAGAAATGAGCCAGGATCAACCGCCATGGAGGCCGAACTGAATGAGTTTTTTGCGCAGGGTGAGCCGGGAAATTCCGAGCCAGCGGGCGGCGCGCGCCTGGTTGCCATTGGCCAGCTCGATGGCGCGGCTGAAGAGGACGCGTTCGGCGGTCTCCTGCAACCGGAGGTGGGCGTCGGTCAGCTCACTGCGCTGGGCGGCGGCGATCAATTCGTCCACGTAGGTCTGGAGGGGCTTGTCGGCGGCGGCGGCGGGCAGGCCGGCCTTGGCGAGCGCGGCGCGGACGTGCTCGACGCCAATGGTGTATTGTTGCGCGAACAGGAGGACCTTGCGGATGACGTTCTCCAACTCGCGCACGTTGCCCGGCCACGATTGGGCCTGTAGGAATTCCACCGCATCGGCATGGATGGAGGGGTTCTTGACGCCGAATTCGGCGGCGTATTTGTGCAGGAAGAATTTGGTCAGGTCGGGGATGTCGTCGCGGCGTTCGCGCAGCGGCGGCAGATGAATGACCACGACGCTGAGGCGGTAGAACAGATCTTCGCGGAAACGTTTTTCGCGGATGGCCACCTCCAAATCCTGGTGGGTGGCGGCGACGACGCGGACGTCCACGGGGATGGTTTCCTTGCCGCCGAGCCGCTGGAGGCATTTCTCCTGGAGCACGCGCATGAGCTTGACCTGCGTGCCCGGCGTCATGTCGCCGATTTCGTCCAGGAAGATGGTGCCCTGATTGGCCTGCTCGAAACGGCCGATGCGGCGGGCCTCGGCGCCGGTGAACGCGCCGCGTTCGTGGCCGAAGAGTTCGCTCTCCAGCAGCGTTTCGGGGATGGCGGCGCAATTGATGGCGACGAACGGCGCGTTGGCGCGGTCGCTGTGCTGGTAAATTGCGCGGGCGATGAGTTCCTTGCCAGTGCCGGTCTCGCCGCGGATGAGGACGCCGACGGGCTTGGAGGCGATGCGGCCGATTTCCTTGTAGATGACTTGCATCGCGCGGCTGTTGCCGACGATGGCGTCGCGCGCGGAGCCGTTCGTGCCGAACTGGACGGGTTCGGACATGAGCCGGCTGGCGGCGACGGCCTGTTCCAGCAAATCCAGCAAGGGCGGAATTTCGAGCGGTTTGACCAGGTAATCGTAAGCGCCGGCCTGGATGGCCTCGATGGCGGTTTCAGTCGTGCCGTGCGCGGTCATCATGAGGATGGGCAGGCGGGGGCGCGCGGCGTGGAGTTCGCGCACGAGCTCCAGTCCGTCCAGTCCGGGCAATTTCAGGTCGGTGATGACCACGTCGAAGACGCCGTCCCTGGCCCGCGCGAGGCCGGTGTCGCCGCGTTTCTCGACGGCCACGTCACAACCTTCGTCGGCCAGCACCCGGGAGAGGGTGACGACGATGGCCGCATCGTCCTCGACGAGCAGGATTTTGGCGTGCGGAATCATGTCAGGCGCGGGGGAGGATGATGCCGAAGGTGGTGCCGCGTCCAGCCTGGGTTTGATACTGGAGGGCGCCCTGGTGTTTCTCGACAATGCGCGCGGCGATGGGCAGGCCCAGGCCGGTGCCGGATTCCTTGGTGGTGAAGAACGGGTCGAACAGGCGCTTCTCGACATCCGGCGGAATGCCCTTGCCGGTGTCGGTCACCTCCAGGATGACGACAGGCGTGGTCCGGTCCTGAAGCCGCTTTTCGTCGAGACGCGCCCGCAGGGTGATGGAGCCATTTTTGCCGATGCTGTCGGCGGCGTTTTGAATCAGGTTGATCAACACCTGTTTGATTTGCCCCGGGTCAATGCGGATGGGCGCGGTTGCCGCGCCGTCGAGCGCCAGTTTGATGTGGTTCTTTTCGAGGCCCGGCTCCATGAGCTTCTGAACTTCGCGCAGAGTTTGGTCGGCCTGGACGACGACGATCTGCGGCTCGGAGGGTCGGGCGAATTGCAGGAAGTCGCGGACAATCCGTTCGAGGCGGTTGATTTCGCCGGAAATCAGGTTGGCATCCTCGTGCTCCGGGGTGCCGGGTTTGAGGCGCTTCTGCTGCATGTAAAGCCAGGCCTTGATCGCGGTGAGGGGATTGCGGATTTCGTGCGCGACGCCGGCGGCGAGCATGCCGAGCGATGCCAGTTTTTCCTGGCGTTCCAAAAGCTGGCGGCTTTCGACCAGTTGCACCTTCAGGGGCGCAATCAGGTCCTGATAGACGACCGCCGAGAGCCACGCGCCGGCGCCGAGGAGCAGGATCAGCGCGCCGAGCAGGGTGAAGCCCAGGATGTTGAGCGACTGCGTGGTCTGCTTCTGAAAATCATCCAAAGACCGCTGGTGGACCCGGGCCAGTTGCGAGCCGAAATCCAGAATTCGTTTGGATTGGTTTTCGAAATCGGTAAGCTCGATCAGGCGGAACAGGGTCACGCGCGTGCCATAAATCCGGGTGTGAATGAGCTCGGCGGCGGCGAGGTAATTGGAATACGCGGCCTGAATCTGGCTGAGCAGCGCCCGCTCCTCCGGCGACGACGAAAGGGGCTGCTGCGTGGAAATCCACTGGCCCAATTCCCGGCTGGTCGCGTCGAAATTCGTCCACTCCGTTTCGTTGCGGGAAGCCGCGTAGCGCACGACCAGGTTGTTCAAGCCGAGGATGGTCTGCTGCAAATGGGTGCCGATGTCCAGGCTGTTCCATTGTTGGGCCTTGAGGTGCGCCTGCAATTCACCCATCCGCTGCCACGAGGTCAGCGCCGTCCAAGCGATCAGTGCCACCAGCAGCATGATCGTGGCAAAGAAGACGATGACCCTGAAAATGATGCGTGGATTCATGACGACGCTTTAAGCCTGCCGGCTTTCCCTCCCGCCAGTTTCAGGGATGATACACTCAACTTCGACGTTTGCCAAATGAGTTTTGGGCCGGTGGAGCCGTGATGAGGAGTCGCGCCGGAAACATGCGATAAAAATCGGGCGCATCCGAGGTCAGTGACTTGCCAGCACTGGAAAGAACGTTACCACCGGCAGAGACTGCCGGGCGGCTAAATGCCTTCAAATGCGCAAAGGAGGGCGGTTTACGGCGTTGGCATGCTTCACGCTTAAAGCGGCATTGGAAAACGAAAGGGAAAAAGCAGCGCGGTTTGGAGAAACAACAAAACAAGTCAAATGAAGGAGCATGTTTTAGTCATGAATACGATGCGCGAAATGTTCATGCACACCATCAAGGAAAAGCCGGCGCAGCCCGCGCGGCGAAAAATCTTGGTGGTGGATGACGACCCGGCCATCCGACGCATTCTGCTCCGATTGCTTGTGGGAGAGAATTATCTGGTGGCGACGGCGGCGAACGGGTTTGAGGCAATAGAACGCGCTGGCGCCAGCAAGATGGACTTGGTGCTGCTGGATCTGAACATGCCGGGGAAGGACGGCTGGGAAACGTTCGAACAGCTTTCGACCGGAAACCCTTTGCTGCCGATTGTCTTGATCACCGCCCGGCCCGATCAGCATTACCTCGCCACGGAGGCGGGCGTGGCGGCGCTGCTGGAGAAGCCGCTGGATTACGAAAAGCTGATCCACACCATCTACAATCTTTTGACGGAGCCGGCGGAAGCATGTCTGGCGCGTTACACGGGGAGAAGTCCTATGTTCCGTTACGCGCCGCCAGCAACCAAGGAGGCGCCGGCCCGTCTGACTTATTCCCGCCTGCCGAAGTGGGGAGTGAACTGACATGAACACTTACGACAGCAAAAACACGATGTTGCGATTGCAAACAATAATAAATGAATGCCGGCGGGCACCACCTGCGTCAACGCCCGCGCATTCAATTGGCAAACCGGACATTTCCTGCACGACAACCAACATAAATGTCCGGTTTGCCGCCCCTTCATCGCTGCCGCTCAAAATCAAACACGTTGAGAAAGAGAAAAGCCTATGAAACACGCCATTGCCTCAAGCCGGACGCCATTCACCGAGCTGGCTGCGCAACCAGAAAAGCTGGAAGCTGCGTTAAGGGCCGCCCGGAACGAAAACGACGTCTTCGCCGCGACACGCAAATATGGCCGCTATGCCACCACCAGCCACACCGCGACCGGCGCCGCGGCCCGGAATGGTGAGGGGCCGGATGGGTCGCGTGGAGCGCCGCCTGAAATCCGCGAAGTTGAGTTTCAACTGGAGGCGCCTTCGGCGGCGTCAGTCATGCTGGCCGCCAGCTTCACGGCCTGGGAAAGATTTCCCCTCGGCCTAGCCAGGATGAGAGACGGCATCTGGTCCATTTTCGTGCCGTTGCTGCCCGGCATATATGCCTACCGCTTCATCGTTGACGGGCGGTGGTGCGACGATCCAAGGGCGGATTTATGCATGCCTGGCTCGCCCGGCGGCAGCGGCTCCGCGCTCAAGGTCGTTTGACACCGGCGCGACCGTTGCCCATGAACAAATGGTGGCATCAGAAACAGTGAGAATTGAACTTTTACGACAAAATCCAAATCTAAATTACCATGAAAACCAGACACGTATTCCTGGTCATGACAATGTTGGCGGCAATCACCGTGACCCTCGTCAGTTGCGGGCGCAAGGCATCGGAGAGCACCCCGGCCTCTGAAAGTGCTGCTCCGGCCGCACCGCCCGCCGCCGGCCCGGCCACGACCACCAACGCAATCACCAAAACCAACGCGCCGTAAACCAGCGGGCACCACGAACGATTTTTAACCGGTCATCCGCCGGCGAGGCGGGTGGCCAAGCAACGAAAGGATGAATATGAAAACGACGAGATTGGGCAATTGGACGGCAGTTTGCGCGGCGTTTTTGACGGCGACGGCAGTGTTCCGCGCGTCGGCAGACCAAGCGACGACGACCGTCCAACCGGAAAAGAATTACACGGGCACAGTCGTCTCGGTGGACCCGAAGGAACTCACCCTCACCGCCAAGGGATGGATCTTCAGCAAGCGGTTCAACCTGGGCGCGGCGTGCAGTTATGCCACGCTGGACAAAAGCCCCGGCACAGTGGGCGATCTGCGGCCCGGCGAAAAGGTTGTGATCCGCTATCAGGATGCAAACGGGGTGCTGGTGGCGGACCGGGTCGAGCAACTCCCGATGCGTTACGTGGGCATGGTGAAGACCGTTGACCCGGGCGCGCACACATTGACCCTGCATTTGACCGGCCGGGATGAAACACTTCAAATCGCGAACGATTGCGGCGTCATGCTGCGGGGTGACAAATCCGGCTCGCTGACGGACATTCAGCCCGGCGATCATGTGACGGTGATCTATGAGGAACCGGGCGGGAAAGTGGTGGCGCGGCAGATTGCACAGACGAGCAGTGAATTCACCGGCTCGTTGACGGCGATTGACCTCGAGACGAAGATCGTGAAAGCCAAGTCGGCGTTCGCCACCAAGAAATTCAACGTGGGCGACGACTGCGCCATTGTGGTCAACGGCAAGCCCGACGGCCGGTTGAGCGACTTGAAGCCGGACGAAAAGCTGGTCTTCAACTACGACGAGATCAACGGTGTCAACATCGTCAACCGGATTGCGCCGGCGGAGAGCCGCCCGGATTCAGTTGCCGCCAATACCCGGACGACGGGTAATAATTGAGGTCGGAGTTGCAATGCCGCCAGAAACCATGAACGCCTCATTCGATGTGCTTGCCGCTGACGCCCTGGCGGCGGCGCCCCGCCGGACGAAGGAAAAAATTCTACTGGTGGATGACGAGCGCGCCATCCGGCAGATGCTCACCCGCCTGCTGACCGGGGAGGGCTACAACGTGCTGCCAGCGACCAACGGCGCCGAAGCCTTGCAATTTGCCGGCCCCGCGGATTTTGACCTGGTCTTGCTGGATTTAAACATGCCCGGCCAGGACGGCTGGGAGACTTACGACCAGATCACGGCCCAGAACCCGCTGCTGCCGGTCATCGTCATCACGGCCCGGCCGAACCAGCGCCTCGCCGCGCTCGCCGCGGGCATCGGCGCGCTGATGGAAAAACCGTTGGACTTGCAGAAACTGGTCCTCACGATTCGCGACCTCCTGGATGAGCCGGACAACGTCCGGCTCGCCCGCATGGCCGGACGACCGTCCAGGTTCCATTACATCCGGCCGGTCGCGCGCGAATCCGGGGAAGACATCAAACCTTGGAGGAGTCTATGAAAAAGAAAGCCCCGCTCACTGTGCTGGCACTTCTGGCCGGCTACACAGTTTTGGCGGATGAAGCGATGGGAACCAATAATTCGGCCATCACGCGGCAAAGCCCGACCACGAGTTCGGAGCCCATGCGGATCGGCGCCGGCGTGATCGTCGGCGAACCGACCGGGCCGACGGCGAAATTCTGGCTCACCGACAAGCTTGCCATTGACGGCACGCTGGGCTGGTCGTTGCGGGACGACGACAATGTCTATTTGAACGCCGACATCCTGTGGCACAACTACGACCTGATCCCCGTGTCCCAGGGAAGAACGGCGGTTTACTATGGCGTTGGACCAAGCATTGAGTTCCGCCACGAGGAAGACAACCGCGTCGGCGTCCGTGCGCCCGTCGGCGTTTCCTACACGTTTGAGAACAAGCCGGTGGATGTGTTTGTCGAGGTCGCGCCCATCCTGGATGTGGCGCCGGATTTGCGCGGAGACTTTAATGTGGGGATCGGCGTGCGATATTGGTTTTAAACCAATAATTTTAAACCCTGAACAACGGAAAGGGCGCGGATGAGACAACCAAACATCCGCGCCCTTGCACTTTTCCCCGGGCTTCATCCGCCGGGCCGCCCGTTGCCGGCTTGAACATTTTCTCCCCGGCCTTGTCCTTATTTCTGGGATTGCATAGGCTGCTGCCGGGCGGTCTGAATCCTTGGAACTATTGAGCTTTGAGTGAACACATGCTGGAAAGATTTTGCCGGAGAGTCATTTTGTCTTTGTTCGCCTGCGGTTTGATCGCCTGCGGGCGCGCGGCGGACTTTGCCGCGTCGCTTGATCGTGATGCCATCACGCTTGGCGAACAGGCCACGTTGTCGCTCAAATTTGACGGCGCCCAGCCGCAGAACGCGCCGTCTTTGCCCGCCGTCCCTGGCCTGCAATTTCGATACGTCGGGCCATCGAGCTCGTTCAGCTTCATCAACGGCCAGACCAGTTCCAGCATCACCTACAACTACATCGTGGCACCGCAGCGCGAAGGCCAGTTTGTCATTCCGGGAATGCGGGTGGACGTGAACGGCCAGCAGTTTTCCATCGTCGCCGCTCACCTTGACGGTGTCGAAGGCCAGCGCGCCGTCCGCCGCCGCCGTCAATTCCGGCAACGAGGTCGCGTTCCTGAAACTGTCGTTTCCGAAGCCGAAAATTTACGTCGGCGAATCTGCCGTGGCGCGGCTCGATCTTTATTTGCGCGACGACGTGCAGAATTTCGGCAACTTCCAGTTGACCAGTTCGCCCGCCGACGGCTTCAGCGCCGGCAAGGCGGTCGAACTGCAAAACCAGCGCCGCCGCGTGCAGGTCGGCAACCGTGTTTACACCGTCATTCCGCTCGCCGTTCCGCTCACCGCCGTCCGGACCGGCGAACTCACGCTCGGCCCGTTCACCGCCAGCGCGGTCGTCGTGCTGCCGTCGCAAAATGACGGCGGCGATCCGTTCTTCCGGCAATTCTTCAATCAAGGCGAACAAAAACAGGTCATGCTGGCGACCGAGCCGGTCAACGTGGATTCCCTGCCCCTGCCGGAACAGAACAAGCCCGCGACCTTCACCGGCGCCGTCGGCGATTTCACCATGACCGCCACCGCCGGACCGACGAATGTGACCGTCGGCGATCCCATCACCGTGCGCGTGCAGATTTCCGGCCGCGGCTCGCTGAACGCCCTCACGCTGCCGCCGCAGGACGCGTGGCGCGATTTCAAAACCTATCCGCCCACGACCAAGCTGGAGACCAGCGACCAGTTCGGCTTTCAGGGCACGAAGACCTTTGAGCAGATCATCTCGCCGCAAAATTCCGACGTGCATGAACTGCCGGCGCTGGCGTTCTCGTTCTTCAATCCCGACGACGGCCAGTATCACACGCTCACCCAGCCCGCCGTGCCGCTTGACGTCAAGGCCGCCGGCGCGACGCCGTTGCCGGCGCTGGCCGCTGCGAAAAATGCCGACGCCGGAAAATCAAACGCCGCAGGACATCCTGCCGATCAAGCAAAACCTCGGGACGCTGGCCGTGGCCGCGCCGCCGCTGGTCGCGCAGCCGGTGTTTCTCGCCGCGCAGGCCGTGCCGGTGCTGGCGTTTCTTGCCGCGTTCGTCTGGCGCAAACGCACGGACAGCCTGGCGAACAACCCGCGGCTGCGCCGGCAGCGCGCCGTCGCACACCTTGTTACCAGCGGGCTGGACGACTTGAAAAAATACGCGACGGCGAACCAGCCGGATGAATTTTTCGCCACGCTGTTCCGGCTGTTGCAGGAACAGCTCGGCGAGCGGCTGGATTGTCCCGCGTCGGCCATCACGGAAAACGTGGCGGAAGAACATCCGGTCCTGCGCGGCGCGCCCAAGGCGACGCTCGACGCGCTGCGCGAGCAATTTCAATTTGCAATCAGGCGCGCTACGCGCCCGTGCGCGGCGCGAGCGAATTGAATTCCGTCGCCGTGCAGTTTGAAAAACTCGTCGGCCAGCTGCGGGAGGTGAAGGGATGAAAAATGAACACAGAACGGGCGTCGCGCCGGCGCCGAAGGAGCGCCGAGCTCCGGTTCGGCGCGCTGGCTTGATTGTGCCGATTTGGAAATCGGCGCTCCTGTTGTTTGTCTCCACGCTTGTTTGTGCCGGAGAACTTTTGGCGGCGGACGTCTCCGCCGATTTTTCGGCGGCGAACAAGCTTTACGCCGAGGGAAAATTTCCCGATGCGGCGAACGCCTACGGCAAAATCCTTCAGAACGGCGCGCAATCGCCGGCGCTGCTGTTCAATTACGCCAATGCGGAATTCAAGTCCGGCCACCTGGGCAGGGCCATCGCCGCCTATCGCCGCGCCGCACAAATGTCGCCGCGCGATGACGAGATCCGCGCCAATCTCGCCTTTGTGCGCGGCCAGGTCCAGGGCCCGACCGTGCGCGAAGGCCGCTGGCAGGCCTGGCTGGACGTGCTGACGCTGAACGAAGGCGCGTGGCTGACGGCGGCGCTCTTCTGGCTGACGCTGGCGCTGCTCGTCGCGCGGCAGCTTCGTCCCGCGTTCGCGACGAAATTGCGCGGGGCGACGCGCCTCGCCGCGGTTCTGACGATTTGTTCCGGTCTGGTGCTGGCGCTGCAAACGATGAATCGTTTCGACTCGTCTGTCGCCGTGGTGACGGGCGCGGATGTGACAGCGCGAAGCGGGCCGTTTGACGAGGCGCAGAGCGCATTCACGGCGCGCGATGGCGCGGAATTGCGCGTTCTGGACCGCCATGACGACTGGGTTCAGGTCGCCGACGGCGCGGGGAAGATCGGGTGGTTGAATCGGAAACAGGTGGAAGTGTTGCCGGGGGCGTAGCCGCGACGCCGCGTCGCAGAAAGTTGATGGCGACGCCCCCGTCGCCAATTCGTGCGGAAGGTTCACGCGACGAAGGCGTCGCGTTCACCCTCCTGCGACGTGGCATCGCGGTTGCGCACTTTGCTTGAACGCAGAAATAAATTTATTGTCAGAAAATCGTCCACAGCAAAAAATGAATTAGAAACATGAGCACAGGAATCAACGCCATAAACGAAGCGGTCAAGGAAGCCAGCGCCTTTACGCGCCCGCTGTTCAACGAACTCGGCAAGGTCATCGTCGGGCAGATTTATCTCACCGAGCGGCTCGTCATCGGCCTGCTGGCCAACGGCCACGTCCTCCTCGAAGGTGTGCCCGGCCTCGCCAAGACACTCGCGGTGAAATCGCTGGCGAACTGCATGCACGTCAAGTTCTCGCGCCTGCAATTCACACCGGACATGCTGCCCGCCGATGTCATCGGCACGCAGATTTACAATCCGCAGTCTGGCGGCTTCTCCACGCGCAAAGGCCCGGTGTTTGCCAACCTTGTCCTCGCCGACGAAATCAATCGCGCGCCCGCCAAGGTGCAAAGCGCGTTGCTCGAAGCAATGCAGGAAAAACAGGTCACTATCGGCGACCAGACCTATAAGCTCGACGAACCGTTCCTCGTGCTCGCCACGCAAAATCCCATCGAGCAGGAAGGCACGTATCCGCTGCCCGAGGCGCAGGTGGACCGCTTCATGTTGAAATTGAAAATCGGTTATCCGACGCGCGCCGAGGAGCGGCAGATTCTCGAAGTGATGGCGAAAACGAGCGGCACGCCCACGTGCAGCGCCGTCGTCACGCCGGAGCAAATCCTCAAGGCGCGCGAAGTCATCAACGACATTTACGTGGACGACAAGGTGAAGGATTACATCGTGGACCTCGTCTGCGCCACGCGCGATCCGGACCATTACAAGATCGCGGTGAAGGATTTCATCCAGCTCGGCGCCTCGCCGCGCGCGACCATCGCGCTCACGCTGGCGGCCAAGGCCTACGCGTTCCTGAAAGGCCGCGGCTACGTGACGCCGCAGGACGTGAAGAGCATCGGCATGGACGTGCTGCGCCACCGCGTGGCCATCACCTACGAAGCCGAGGCCGAGGAAAAGACCAGCGAAACGGTCATCCAGAAAATTTTTGATGAATTGCCGGTGCCGTGATGAAATTGAAAGTCAACGTCGGCTTTACATTGATTGAACTGTTGGTGGTGATTGCCATCATCGGAATTCTCGTTGCATTGCTGCTGCCCGCATTGAACGGCGCCAAGGCCAAGGCGAAGCGCACCACCTGTTTGAGCAATCTGAACCAGCTCAATCTTGGCGCGCATCTTTACGCGGACGATTCCGACGACGCTCTGCCATCGGTTGTGAACTCAACTAGCGACGGCAGCACGAACGATTCCTTCTTTTTTTTCAAGGGCCTCGTCAAGAATTATGTCGGTGTGAACGACTCATCCCCGAATGACAGGATTTTTGACTGCCCGGCTGACACCTTCTGCCATGTCCCCGGCACTATTCCATTATACTTTTCCGAAAGTGTGTTTGAACATTACGCGCCGGTTTATTCCAGCTACATTTTTAATGGAGCGAATACCGCGGCTTTGCCAAGGCCAGGTGTCGCGGGCCGGAAACTCACATCCATGATCAACACAGTCAAAACGCTTGTGCTGACGGAGCAAGCCGCTACATGGCCGTGGTCATGGCATGAGGTGCAAAGACTGCCGGTAGGAGCATGGGGCATCAACAACGCCAAGAACATGACCGCTTTTGCGGACGGCCACGTCAGTTACACCAAGATTTATTGGGATGCAAAGCTCGCTACAAGAACCTTCAACTATGATCCGCCCGCCAGTTACGATTACACATGGAGTGGAGATTAACTGCACTTCGTAATTGCCATGATTCCCCGCGAGATTCTCAAAAAAATCCGGCAGATCGAGCTGCGCACGAACCGCCTCGCGACCGCAACGCTCGGGAGCTTTTCATTTCAGCCGTCGCCGCAGTTCCGCCGGATTCCGCGTGCCGTCGAAAACAGAAACGATACCGATGTGGTCGGGTTGGACGTAAAAGTAGATGCTGTAACGATGAAACCTTTCGAGCAATCTCGCCTTGCGCGTTTCCCGGCTGGCAAAACGAAAGCGTTCCGGGGTTTTCAGGATTTCCTCAATGACGTGATTGACTTCAGCCTCGAACCCATCACCCAACCCCGGCTGCTGTTCGTCATACCTAAGAATCGCCTCATCAAATTCAAGGCGGGCGGCGGGCAAGAAAATGACTTCGCGCCTCATGCGGCACGGCGGGCGTTCAACCGTTGCCGGGCTTCGGCGCGCACTTGCTCCCAAGGGATGCCGGCTTTGGGATTCTTCCGCAATTCTTCGGCACGCCGGTCGAGTTCATCTTTTTGCTCCTGCGTGAGTTCGTCGTTGAAACCGCCAAATTCCAAATCAATGGTTTCAACGAGTTCGCGGCGCTCCGATTCGGGCATCCGGCGCAATTCTTCGAGAATTTCAGTCGCACTCATGCCGGCAATTTACTCCTTTCGATTTGATACGCAAGCGAGGTTTGTCCGCCGCGCAAATTCGTCATTCGTCATTCGTCATTCGTCATTTTCACACACATGATTCCCCGCGAGATTCTCAAAAAAATCCGGCAGAGCGGGCTGCGCCCGAACCGGCTCGTGACGGTTTCGGGGAGCACATGCGTCTCGCGTGTCGTTTTCGGCGTCCCGCCGAAAACCTCGTCGCACGAGCTTTTCCAGCGAAAGAATTCGAGTCAGTTCCACGAAGGTTCGGGCGCGACGCCCGAACTTGCACGCGGGACGCGGGCGCTCCCAAATGCCTCCAACTGGCTAAATTTGACCATTGGCAGCCTTCCGAAGCTAAATGGCTGTAATTCAGTGCCTTGTAACCGTCTTGCGGTGGCAGGGGCCGGTTTCGCGGACGACCGGGCCGCTTGCGCGGACGATGCGGCCACTCGCGCGGACGGTGCGGCCAGTCTCGCGAACGACGCGGCCACTTGTGCGGATGGTCGGGCCAACCGTGCGGACGACCGGGCCGGTCTCGCGGACGCTGCGGCCACTCGCGCGAACGACGCGGCCACCGTCGCTAACGATCGGGACGCTGGCGCGGATGGCCGGGACCGTTGTGCGGATGATGCGGCCAGTCTCGCGGGCAATCGGGCCGTCTTCGCGGAGAATGCGGCCAGTGTCGCGGAACGCCTTTACAGGAACGCGGCGGCTGGGATTTCTTTCGCGAAACGGGCGTCCAGTTCCCGCAATCGCCAAATTTATTTTTCAACGCCATGATACCGCGTGAAATTCTCAAGAAGATCCGCCAGATCGAGCTGCGCACGAACCGCATCGTGACCGAAACGCTCGCGGGCCAGTATCATTCCGTCTTCAAGGGCCAGGGCATGAACTTCGACGAGGTGCGCGAATACCAGCCCGGCGACGACGTGCGCGCGATTGACTGGAACGTCACCGCGCGGATGAATCATCCGTTCATCAAGAAGTTCGTCGAGGAACGCGAACTCACGTTGATGCTCGTCGTGGACGTGAGCGGTTCCGGCCTGTTCGGCTCGCGCGGACAGTCCAAGCGCGAACTTGCGGCGGAAATTGCTTCCGTGCTCGCCTTCTCGGCGATTCGGAATAATGACAAGGTGGGTTTGATTTTATTTTCTGATGAGGTGGAGAAATTCATCCCGCCGCGCAAGGGCCGCGGCCACGTCCTGCGCGTCATCCGGGAAGTGCTGTTTTTCGAGCCGAAGCGGCGCGGAACGGATTTGAACGCGGCGCTGGAATTTCTGCTGCGCGTGACGGCGCACAAGGCGATTGCGGTGGTGATTTCAGATTTTCTTGGTTCTCCGGCGATTCGAGCGCGCGGGGGCGGGCGGCAGTTGAAGCCGCAGATGCTGTTGCTCGAATCGCTGGCGCAAGCCTCCTACACGATGTTGCGACAGGCGAACCGGCGCCACGATGTCGTCGCGGTGCAGGTGACCGACGCGCGCGAACTGGAATTGCCCGCGCTGGGCCGGCTGATTTTCGAGGACGCGGAAACGCATGAGATTGTCGAGGTGAACACCGGCGACGCGCGCAAGCGGACGGCCTTCGCGGAGCGGCAGGCGAAGGCGCAGGAGGATTTGGCGCGCTTGTTCCGGCGCGCGAACATTGATGCCATCCAGTTGCGCACGGACGAGCCTTACAGCGTGGCGCTGGGCCGATTTTTTGAGAATCGTGAAAAGCGGAGGCTGCGCGGATGATCACCAACGCAGCAATTCAAAACGCGGCCCTGGCCGCCAATGACATCCGCGACATCAAGCCGCCGGTGGCGATTCTGAACGGCTGGGAATGGGTCTTGTGGGCGCTGGCGGCGATGCTTTTATTCTCGCTGGTGACGGCGATTGTGTTGTTTTGCCTGTTGCGAAAGAAGCCAAGACCGGTGCCGCCAGTGCTGCCGGCGCACGTGCGCGCGAAACAAAAACTGGCGGAAGCGCTGGCGCTCATCACGCAGCCGAAGCCGTTCGTCATCGCGGTGTCGGACACGGCACGGACGTATCTGGAGGAGCGCTTCAAATTCCGCGCGCCGGAGCGGACGACGGAGGAGTTCCTCCACGAATTGCAGGGGACGGATTTGCTGCTGCCCGACCAGAAGGAAAGCGTCGGCCAATTTCTCGAAAGCTGCGACCTCGTGAAATTCGCCAAATACGAGCCGGGCGAAAACGAATTGCGCGGGCTGCATTCTTCCGCTTTGCGACTGGTGGAAGAAACGGAGCCGATGGAAGTCCAAAGTCCCGAGTCCACAATCCACAGTCAAACTGTCACATGACTTTTGCGCATCCATTTTTGCTGTTGCTGCTGCTGCTCGTGCCGGTGCTGGCCTGGCTGAAGGGAGGGCGCGGCGCACCGCCGGCGTTCGTCTATTCGTCGGTGCAACTCGTGCGGGCGATGCAAAATATCACCCGCTCCCGCGCCGGCGGATTTCTCGGTTCGCTGCGCTGGCTGGCGCTGGCGGCGCTCATCGTGGCCCTGGCGCAGCCGCGTTTGGTGAACAGCCAGACCGAAGTCAAGGCGAGCGGAATTGACATCGTGGCGGCGCTGGATTTGTCCGGCAGCATGATTTCGGAGGATTTCGTGGTAAATGGCCAGCGGGTGAACCGGTTCAACATGGCGCGGTCGGTGTTGAAGAGCTTCATTGACAAGCGGCCGGACGACCGCATCGGGCTGGTGGTGTTCGCGAAACAGGCCTTCATCGCCGCGCCGCTGACACTCGACCACGATTATTTGCAGGCGAATCTGGACCGGTTGGACATCGGCACGATCAATTCCGACGCGACGGCCATCGGCGACGCGCTGATTGCGGCACTCAATCAATTGCGCGATGTGAAGGCGAAAAGCAAAATCATCATCCTCGCGACCGACGGGCAGAACAATTCCGGCAAAATCGAGCCGCTCATTGCGGCGGACGCGGCGGCGGCGCTGGGCGTCAAAATCTATACGGTCGGCATCGGCGAACAAGGTCAGGCGCCGATGCCGGTGTTCATGGGCGGCCAGAAAGTCGGCTACCAGAACGTGCCGGTGGACGTGGACGAGGACACGCTGACAAAAATCGCGGACAAGACCGGCGGGAAATATTACCGCGCCGACAACGCGGAGCGGTTCCGGCAGATTTACGCCGAGATTGACAAGCTGGAGAAGACCGAGGCCGTGATCAGCAAATACACGGAATATCGGGAGCTGTTCCCGTGGCTGGCGGCGGGCGGGCTGGCGATTTTGCTGCTCGAATTTGTGCTGGGACAAACCGCGTTCCGGAGGCTGCCGTGAAATTTGTGATTTACGATCCACGATTTGCGATTTTGACTGCGGTGGCAGAGCGAAGCGGCGACACCGCTGTGGCATCGCATTACTGTCGCCCGAAAGCGGCGTCGCGCTCCGCCTGCCGCCGCAGTCCAAGATGCCAAACATGAGATTCGGGAATCCACATTTTCTCTGGCTGCTGCTGGTGATTCCACCGGCTCTGGCGCTATTTTTTTGGTGGGGCGAACAGGCGCGGCAAAAACTGCTGGCGCAATTTATCGAGTCGCGGCTGCTGGCGTCGCTGATGGTCGGTCTCTCGCCGACGCGGCGAAAAATCCGTCATGCGCTGGCGCTGCTGGCGGTGGCCTTGCTGATCGTCACCATCGCCCGGCCGCAGCACGGATTTGATTTGCAGGAGGTCGAGCAGCGCGGACTGGACATCGTGGTGGCGGTGGACACGTCGAAATCCATGCTGGCGGCGGACATCGCGCCGAATCGGCTGGAACGCGCGAAGCTGGCCGCTTTGTCTTTGATGCAGGATGCCCGGGCCGACCGGCTTGGCCTCGTGGCGTTCGCGGGTGACGCGTTTTTGGAATGCCCGCTGACCGTGGACAACACGGCCTTCCAGCAAAGTGTGCAGGCGTTGAATGTCGGTTCCATTCCCCAGGGCGGCACGGCGCTAGCGGCGGCCATCAACACGGCGTTGACGGCGTTCAAGGAAAAGGACCATTACCGGACGTTCGTGCTGCTGACCGACGGCGAGGACAATGACGAGGGCGCGCTGGCCGCGGCGCAAAATGCGGCAAAAGCGGGGCTGAAGATTTTCACGGTGGGCATCGGCACGGCGGAAGGCACACTGGTCACGGTTCCGGGTGCGAACGGAAATTCCGACTACGTCCGCGACGAAAAGGGCCAGGTGGTGAAGTCGCATTTGAACGAGGCTTTGCTGAAACAAATCGCCGAAGCGACCGGCGGCTTCTACCTGCCCTTGCGCGGCGCGGACACGATGGACGTGCTTTACGAGCGCGGCCTTGCGCCGCTGCCGAAAACCGAGTCGCAGGAAAAACTGATCCGGCATTATCACGAGCAGTTCCAATGGCCGCTGGCGGTGGCGATGTTGCTGCTGGTGGCGGAAATGCTTTTGCCGGAGCGAAAAAGTTCCACAGTCCGCAGTCCACAGTCCAAAGTCGGGGCAACGCTGGTCGCGGCGCTAGTGGCGATTTTGTTTCAGCCGATTGCGGCGAATGCCTCGCCGTCCGCCGCTTTGCGCGATTACAAATCGGGCAATTACACCAATGCGCTGGCGGAATTCGAGCGGCTGGCAGAGGTTCATACGAATGATCTGCGGCTGGCTTTCGACGCGGGCGCGGCGGCGTATCGCGCGACCAATTACGACGCGGCAGCGCGCGATTTTCAACTGGCGACGCTGTCGCCGGATTTGCAACTGCAACAAAAGGCGTTTTACAATCTGGGCAACACGCAATACCGGCTGGGCGAACAGAAATTCGAGCCGGATTCCACGGGCTTGAACGCGATGTTGGAAACCTGGACGCAGGCCGCGCAGAGCTACTCGCATGCGGCGCAATTGAACACAAACGATCTGGACGCGGCCTATAATCTGGCGTTTGTGAAGCGGCAGTCGGATGCGGTCCGCCAGTTGGAGGAAGCGATGCGGCGGGCGAAGGCGTCGGCGGATGTGGCGGTCCAGCGCGCGGAATTTCATCGCGCGCTGGAAATTATGGAGAGCCTGAACAACCCGATTGCCGCCAAGAAATTCCAGGATTACATGAAAAAATTGAAGGACATTGATGCGATTGCGAATCCACCAACCGCGCCCCGGTAGGGCGCGTGACTCCGTGCGCGCCGTATTGAGACTGATCTCGCCGCCAGCGCGTTCGCGGCGCGCAGGGGACTGCGCTCCCTACCTGGGCGCATTTTTGCTGCTGTTCGCGTGGCAGAAGGTCTGCGCGCAAACCGCGCCTCCCGACGATTTTTTCAACAGCGGAGCCCAGTTCTACATTTCCAACAACATCCCCAACGCCTTGAAATCCACCGAGGCCGGTCTTAAAGAATATCCTGACGACGCTAAACTCAAAAAGCTGTATGAATTGTTGAAACAGCAGCAACAGTCGCAGCAAAATCAGCAACAACAGCAGCAGAACCAGTCGCAGCAGCAAAAATCAAACAGCCAGCAGCAGCAACAACAAAACCAGCAGTCGTCATCACAGAATTCTCAAGACCAGCAAAAACAGAAGGACCAGAAACAAAACCAGGCGGAACAGCAGAAAGCCTCCGCCCAAAAGAACGAGGGCGGGAAACAGGACCAAAAGGACGATGAAGGTCAGTCGGCCAAACCGGGGCAGATGATGCCGGAGGAGGCGAAGCGTTTGCTGGACGCGCAGAAGGGTGACGAGCAGGTTTTGCAGTGGAAACCGCAGGGCAAACCGGAGGACCAAAACCGGCCGGTCAAGGATTGGTAGTCGTCCCGGAGAATTTGCACATTCGGATTTTTCTCGCAGCTGCGACGGATATTTTGACGGCAGGGTCTGGCGGTTTGCCGTGAAAAGACGCAGAATTATTTGTCGAAATCTTGACGCGAGACTGCCATTTGCGTAAATTATATCGTCTCCCGTAGCCTGTCTTGGGCCGACCCTTGCAGAGAGATTGATGTATGAACGTGTTGCACCCTCGTCGTTCCAGACGATTCCACCCGCCAGCGAAACTGGTTCTGTTGATTTCAGTTCTTCTGTCCCTGCCCGAGCCGGCCTGGGCGGATCTCCCGCAAGGGTGGGGCGACGCGGACATCGGTTCGCCGGGATTGGCCGGTTCGGCGGGCTGCGCCAATGGCAATTGGACCGTGACGGGCAGCGGCTCGGATATTTGGAATGCCGCCGATCAATTCAACTTTGCCAGCACTACGTTCAGCGGCGATGGTGTGATGATCGCCAAGGTGAGCACCCTGCAAAACAACGATTCGTGGGCCAAGGCGGGACTCATGTTTCGCAACGACAGCACGGCCGGTTCGGTCAACGTCACCATCGTCGCGACTCCCGGCAACGGCGTCAGCTTTCAATGGCGCGCCACGGCCGGCGGGCAAAGTTCTTTCAGCGCCGTTGCCGGCATTACCGCGCCCGTTTGGCTGAAATTGGAGCGCGCCGGCCCGGCCTTCACCGGCTATTACAGCAGCGACGGCACCAACTGGTTCCAGGTCGCCAGCCAGCAGGTCACAATGAACGGCGCGGTGCTCGCCGGTCTCGACGTGACGTCACATGACAATTCGGCGCTGGCCACCGCCACGTTCACGAACGTCAGTCTGGCGGCACCGGTGTTCGGCGTTTATCGCGAGCTTTGGACCAACCTCAATTCCAGCGTCGGCAACACGCTGGCCGCGCTCACGAACACGACTTACAATCCAAACTGGCTGACCAATCCGGTGGTGGCTTACACGCGTCTTTTCACCGGCGTGGAAACGGAAGTCAACAGCGGCATGTCCTACTACGGCCAGCGATTGCGCGCGTTCGTGGTGCCGCCGACGAATGGCAATTACATTTTCTGGGTCGCCAGCGACGACAGCTCGGATCTGTTCATCAGCGCCGATGAGACGCCGGCGAATGCAAGGCTGGTTGCGTCGGTTTCGGCCTGGACAAATTGGCGGGAATTTTCCAAGGAATCCAACCAGCAATCCTCGCCGGTTTATTTGCAAGGCGGCCGGCGCTATTACCTGGAAGCAATCATGCAGCAGGGCGGCGGCGGCGATAATTTGACGGTGCAATGGCAGTTGCCGGACGGAACCATCGAGTTGCCGCTTGCGAGCGGCAGCGCGGCGGGCACGCTGCTTATTCCGTTCACGGGGCTGACGAATTTGCCGGGAATTTTCATCCAGCCGGCGACCGACGCCATCGGGCTCGAAAACGGAAACGTAACGCTTTCGCTGCTCGTGACGAACCAAGCGAGCGTCAGTTACCAATGGCGTTTGAGCGGCACCAATGTGCCCGGCGCCAACTCGCCGGTGCTTGCCTTGACCAACCTGAATTTGAGATGGAACGGCTGGGTCTTTAACTGCGTCGTCACCAATACTGCCGGCTCCGTCACCAGCGCGCCGGCGCTGTTGACGGTGGTTCCTGATACAAATCCGCCGGCGGTTTTGCGTGTCGTGAATCTCGGCCTGACGAATGTGCAAGTCAGCTTCTCAAAAATCGTCGAAGCGGCGAGCGCGACGAATGCGGCCAATTTTGTTTTCACGAACGGGCTGGCAGTGACGGGCGCATCGCTTAACTCCGACAATCAAACTGTGGTCCTGACCACCGCGCCGCTGACTTATGGCAGCAATTACTCGATTGTGATCAACCATGTGCGCGACCGCGCGGCGATACCAAACATCATCGTCACCAACACGACGGTGACATTTCCCGCGCTGCCTTACGCGCCGCAGGACTTGGGAAATCCGGCGGTCGGCTCCACCGTGGCCGCCGCGGGCAATGGTCTTAATGTGACGGCCACCGGCACGGATTTTGGCGGCAGTTCGGACCAGGGAAATTTTTCATATCAAATCGTCGCCGGCAATTTCGACGTGGCGGTGCGCGTGGCCAATTTGACCTTGTCCGACATCTTCGCCAAAGCCGGTCTGATGGCGCGCGAAAATTTGAGCGCCAACAGCCGGTTCGCCGCGGCGTTCACCACGCCGGCGATGAACGGTTCATTTTTTGAATCGCGTGATCCCGCCGGCGCATCGGCCGGTAGCAGCGGATATTTTCCGGCAAATTATCCAAACACGTGGCTGCGAGTGCAGCGCTTCAGCAACACGTTCAACGGCTTCGCGAGTTACGACGGCCAGACCTGGACGCAACTCGGCAGCGCGACGATCTCCATGCCAAGCCAGATTTATTTCGGCTTTTCGGTGAGCAGCCGCAGCGCGAGCGCGGTCGCCACGGCGCAATTTCGCGACATCACCACCGTGAGCAACGCCATCATCGGCGTGGTGAGCAATCCGCACGAAGCAATGGGACCGTCGTCGCGCAAATCGCCGATCGCGTTTTCTGAAATCATGTGGAAACCCGTGCCGCGGCTGGATGGAAAAAATTTTGAGTTCGTCGAAATCTACAATTCCAATCCGTGGTTCCACGACATCAGCGGCTACCAAATCACCTGTGCGGACATGAATTACACATTTCCGCCGAACACAATAATTCCCGGCGGCGGTTATCTAGTTGTGGCGGCAGCGCCGGGGGATATTCAAAGTGTTTATGGCATCACCAACGTCATGGGACCCTACACCGGCAGTTTGAAAAAATCCGAAACGTTGCAACTGCTCGACGAACAGAGTGCGGTGTTGTTGACCGTGCCGTATTCCAATGTTTATCCGTGGCCGGTGGCGACGGACGGCTCCGGACATTCGCTCGTGCTGGCGAATCCGATTTACGGCGAGGAAGACCCGCGCGCCTGGGACATCAGCGACACAGTGGACGGTTCGCCGGGGCAGATGGACGCCTTCACGCCCAGCCCGCTGCGCAATGTCGTCATCAACGAATTCCTTGCGCACACCGATCCGCCGGATTACGACTACATCGAGCTTTACAATCACAGTGCCGGCAGCGTGGATATTTCAGGATGCATCCTGACGGACGATTTGACGACGAACAAGTTTGTGATTCCGCCCGGAACAATGATTCCTCCGCGCGGGTTTGTGTTTTACAGCGAGACGAACATGAATTTCGCGCTCAATGCGGTGGGCGAAACAATTTATTTTCTGAAGCCTGACCGCAGTCGCGTGCTGGACGCCGTCCAGTATGGCGCGCAGCAAAACGGAGTGGCGACGGGCCGGTGGCCGGATGGCGCAAATGATTTTTACCGGCTTCAAGCCAAGACGCCAGGAGCCGCCAACGCGCCGATTCTCATCAGCGACGTGGTGATCAACGAACTGATGTATCACCCGATCAGCGGCAATGACGACGGACAATACATCGAACTTTACAATCGAGGAACAAACGGCATCAATCTCTCCGGCTGGCAACTCACGGGCGGCGTGACTTTCGTCTTCCCGGGCAAATTGACTCTCGCGACAAACGGTTACATTGTGATCGCCAAGAACCTCACCAACCTGTTGGCAAAATATCCGAATCTGAACGCAATGAACGCGGTCGGAAATTTCTCCGGTAAACTGTCGCACAACGGCGAGTATCTGGCGCTGACGATGCCGGCGGAACACAAGACGACCAATGGAATGGGCTGGTCCATCACGAACATCATCAATATCGTCGTGAACGATTTGACTTATGGAGTGGGCGGGCGCTGGGGCGAATGGTCGGGCGGCGGCGGCAGCAGCCTGGAATTGACTGACCCCAACAGCAACAACCGGCTCGCCGCAAACTGGGCCGACAGCGATGATACGCTAAAATCCGTCTGGACCAACATCGAATACACCGGCGTGTTGGATAACGGTGCCAACTACGATAGTTGGATTGATTACGCGCAAATCGGTTTGCTCGACGTCGGCGAATGTCTGGTGGACGACATCGAAGTGAATTTGACCGGCACGAATTACGTTTCCAACGGCACGTTTGAATCCGGCACCAACGGCTGGATTTTTGAAGGCGACATGTCGCGTTCCAGTTTGGAAAACACCGGCTACGTCAGCGGCCATTCGTTGCACATTCGTTCCAGCGACCGCATCTGGACCGGCGACAATTCCTGCGAAGTGGCGCTGAACACAAACTCGCTCGCCGCCGGCAAAACTGCCACGCTGAGTTTCAAAGGGCGCTGGTTGCACGGCTGGCCGGAACCGCTGATGCGGCTCAACGGCAACTGGCTCGAAGCCACCGGGACAATGCCGGTGCCGAACAATCTCGGCACGCCCGGATTGCCGAACAGCCAGCGCGTCACCAACGCCGGGCCGGCCATTTACATGGTCGCGCATAATCCGCCGTTACCAGCGGCGAACCAATCCGTCGTCGTCACGGCTCAAGTTCATGACCCGAACGGCGTGCAGAACTTGACTTTGTTTTACCGGCTCGATCCGAATTTGACCTACACTTCCATGCCGATGAAAGACGACGGCACCGGCGGCGACGCCGTTGCCGGCGACGGCATTTTCAGCGCGACCATTCCCGGACAGGCGGCGAATCAGGTCGTCGCGTTTTACATTTCCGCGGCCGACAGTAATTCCGTGGCGTCGCGCTTCCCGGCAATTCGCGCCGGCGACAACGAACCGGTTCGCGAATGCCTCGTAATGTTCGGCGATGCCAATCCGGGCGGCAGTTTCGCCGCGTATCACTTGTGGCTGACGCAATCGAACATCAACCGCTGGGGCGCTTTGTCGGATTTGAGCAACGAGATGATTGACGGCACATTCGTCACCGGCAATCGCGTCATTTACAATATGCAGGGACGTTTCGCTGGCAGCCCATACCATCAAGGCTTTGATTATCCGAACGGGAACCTCTGCCACTACAAATGGCAATTCAATGACGATGACAAATTTCTCGGCGCGACCTCGTTCAACAAAATTCATCAGCCCGGCAACGGCGCGGGCGACGATGCCAGCCTTCAGCGCGAGCAGGTCGCCAACACGTTCTTCCGCGCACTGGGCCTGCCGTGGCTCAACCGCCGTTTTGTGGCCGTTTATGTGAACGGCAACCGCCGGGGCGTGTTGATGGAAGACGCGCAGACGCCCGACGCCGACGTGGTGAAGGAACATTTTCCGAACGACCCGGACGGCTGGCTTTACAAAATGCAGCCGTGGTTTGAATTTGGACCGGCACCGACGGGTGATTCAATTCCATTCAACAATGCCAGTTGGTGTCTGCTCAATTCCTACACCACCACCGGCGGCGCGAAAAAAGCCGCACGCTACCGCTACAACTTTTTGATCCGCCGGTCGCCAGGTTCGGCGAATGATTTCACCAATGTGTTTTCGCTGATGGACGCGGCCTGCAATGCAAATTCGCGGAGTTATGTGGCGAATGTGGAGGCGCTCGCCGACATGGAAAACTGGATGCGCGTCTTTGCCGCCAACCACGCGGTCGGCAACTGGGATTCCGTCGGCTCGGCCAACGAACAGAATCTTTATGGCTATGTCGGCACGCTGGGCACCAAATATACGCTGCTGATGTTTGACCTCAACATCGTCCTCGGCAATGGCGGTTCATGGGGGCCGGGACAAAATCTGCTGTCGTTCAACAACTCGGACCAAAGCATGGTGAACATTTATGGCAACCCGACTTTTCTGCGCATGTATTGGCGCGCGTTTGGCGAACTGATCAACGGCCCGTTGGACGTTACCAACAGCGGTCCATTGATGGAAGCCAAGTTCGGCGTTTTCACCGCCAACGGACTTTCCGTGGAAAATCCCAAATCAAATCTTGAGCCGTGGATTACGCAGGCGCGCACGAGCATCGCCGCGCAACTCGCCGCGGTGAACGCGCCCAATTTCATCGTGAATCCCGGCGTGACCGTGAGCAACAACCTGGCGTATGTCACCGGCACCGCGCCCGTGAATGTGGATTCAGTCTGGATCAACGGCGCAGCCTATCCGTTAACGTGGACCAGTTTGACCGGCTGGACCGCGGCCGTGCCGCTGGCCACCGGCACGAATTCATTCAGCGTCCTCGGCGTGGACCGCAATAATCAGCTCATCCTCGGCGACAGCAACAACGTCAGCGTTGTCTATTCGGCAACGAACGCTTCGCCAGCCGGTCAAATTGTCATCAACGAAATCATGTATGCGCCGTCCGTCGCCAACGCGCAATATGTCGAGCTTTACAACATTTCCACCAACGCTGCGTTTGATTTGTCCGGTTGGCAGTTTCAAGGTCTCGGTTACGCGTTTCCGCCCGGTTCGGTGATCGGGCCGACAAATTATTTGGTTTTGGCCGCGAACAACGCTTCATTCGTCGCCGCTTACGGCGCGACGAACCCGGTGTTTGACGTTTTCGGCGGCACCTTGTCCGCAAACGGCGAAATGCTCACGCTGAACACCGCGAGCGACGTGCCCGTGGCCAAGGTAAAATATTCCAATCAGTTACCGTGGCCGACAAATGCCAACACTGGCGGCGCGTCGCTGCAATTGATTGACCCGCGCCAGGACAACTGGCGCGCTGGCAACTGGTCGGCGATGCTCTCCAATTCGCCGGTCGTTCCGCAGTGGACGTATGTCGCCGCCACCGGCACGGCGTCCAGTTCCGCGCTCTACATTTATTTGCAATCCGCCGGCGATGTTTATTTGGACGATGTGAAGCTCGTGGCCGGCGGCGTGCCGGAAGCGGGCGCGAATGTTTTGAGCAATGGCAATTTCGAATCGGCGCTTTCCGGCACGTGGACCGTGTCGGCCAATTTGTCCGGCTCCGTCATCAGCAGCGCCGTGAAGCATTCCGGCAATTCCAGTCTGCATTTGATTTCCACCGCCGCCGGCACCACGCAGAGCAGTTCAATCTGGCAAACGATTTCGCCCACGCTGACCTCCGGCGCGACTTACACGTTGAGTTATTGGTATCTGCAAAACACTAACGGCGGGCCGCTGACGTTGCGGCTGTCTGGATCGGGAATTGTCGCCACCGTGAATCCCAACCTCCCGCCGGCGACACTCACTACGGCGACGCCGGACGCGGCGAACTGCGTTGCCCAGTCGTTGACGCCGTTCCCGACGCTGTGGATCAACGAAATTCAAGCCGACAATTTGAACGGCATCGCCAATCGCGCCGGCCAGCGCGCGCCGTGGGTCGAAATTTTCAATCCGGACAGCAACGCCGTTTCCTTGTCGGGTATTTATCTGGCGAACAATTACACGAATTTGTTGCAATGGCCGTTTCCGACGAACGCCAGCATCGGCGCGGGCCGGTTCAAAGTCATTTTCGCCGACAGCCTCACGAACCTTTCGACGACGAATGAATGGCACGCGAATTTTGCGTTGCCGAGCCGCACCGGCTCGGTGGCGCTGACACGACTGACCGGCAACGGTCAGCAGCAAGTGCTCGACTACGTTGATTACGAAAACATCAACTTGAACGATTCCTACGGCTCGTATCTAGACGGACAAAGTTTTTCGCGCCAGGAATTTTTCCAGGCCACGCCCGGCGCCAGCAACAACGCCACCGCCACGCCGCCGCCATCATTCATTGCCTACACCGCGCCGGCGACGATCTACGCGCAAAATTTTGATGCGCTGCCCAATCCGGGAGCGACCTCGGTGGACAGCGGCAATACGGTGACCATCAGCAATGTGACTTACTCCCTGGCCAATCCCTATGACTTCGCCTGCCCCGTCATTGCCAGCGGTAGCAGCGGCGGATTGGGTATTTCCGCCCTGGCGGGCTGGTATGGCATGAGCGTGTTGGAATCCCGCTTCGGCGCGTCGGCGGGTGACTGGACGTCCGGCGGGCAGAACAGTTTCGGCCTGCCGGGCAGTTCCAACCGCGCTCTCGGCTTGCTTGCCACCAAAACAACGGCCGGCACGGCGTTTGGCGCGCGGTTCATCAACGGCTCCGGCATCACGCTCAATCGAATAAACCTCCAATTCACCGGCGAAGTCTGGCGGCAATCGAACCTGCCCAAGATGCTGCAATTCTATTATTTCGTGGATCTAACCGGCACGAATGCGTTCACAGCCAATGTCACCGCTTTTATTCCGGCGTTGAATGTGAACTTTCCCACCGTATCGTCCGATGGAGGCGGCGTGGCGGTGGACGGCACGTCGCCGCTGAATCAAACCAACTTGAGCGTGCTGAATCAAACCATCACCAACTGGCCGCCCGGCGCGGCATTGTGGCTGGTTTGGCAGATGACCGATTCCACCGGCAAGGCGCAGGGTTTGGCGATTGATAATTTGAGTTTTTCGGCGAGCCGTGCCGGTGCCGGTGCCGGTGAACCTCCAGATCGGCGGCACGAATTTGATTTTCAACTGGACCGGCGTCGCCGGCCAAACTTACCAACTCGAATACAAAGACAATTTGGCCGCGCCGACCTGGACGCCGCTGGGCAGCCCGGCCACGGGCAATGGCGGCTCGATGACCACGACCAACAATTTCGGCGTTTCCGGCCAGCGGTTTTTCCGGCTGCGCCTGGTGAACTGAAAATTCATTCACGCAAACTGGCTTGAGAAACAAGCCCGGCCCGCGCGGCCGGCATCGGTTGCAAAACCGGTTGCGCCGGCCCGGCGGAAACACCGGGCGCGGTGCGGGTTTGCCGGAGCGTGGCCCTGGTTCGCGCGCTGAAATCGCCGGTGATGCGCGATTTCATTTGTTTTGTTGTTTGTCTTCGATTTGCTTTTGCGCGCGGCTGGCCAATGTCAGCAGCGTGACGGACGACGCGGCGGCGCGCTCGGCTGCTTCGATCTTTGCGAATTCCCCCAGCACCTCCGCGCGCGCCGGCTCGTCGCGCGTGGCGATGTCCTGTCCCGCCCCGGCGCGCACGGCGCGCAAGATGTGGTGGGCGTTGATGGCGTCGAGCGGTCGCGCGGGCAGGTAGGCCGGTTCGGCGCCGGCGATTTCGTTGACGAGCCGCGCGGCGAGCAACGGCTGCAAGACCTGTTGGGCGAGTTTGCCGGGAATGCCCAGCTCGGCGCAAATCTGCTGAAGGGAAGCGGCTGGTTCGCCGTGATGGAACCGCTGGCTGATGAGTGTCATCAGCCGGAGCGCGATGAATTCCTTTCCGCGTTGATTTACACTTTCGACGAGCTTTTCCTGCAAATAGGATTTTCGATTTTGAAAGGCGTAGGTGACCTGCGCGCCGAACAGCAGAATCACCCAGGAAAAATAAAGCCCGACCATGAACACCGGCACGAGGGCGAGGCTGCCGTAGATCTTGCTGTTGGTGACGACGCGTGAAACGTAAAGAAAACCGAAGATGTTGTTCAAATGCCATAACGAGCCGCCCACCATGCCGCCGACCAGCGCCGCGGAAAATTTTACCTTCGTGTTCGGCACCAGCAAATACGTCAGGGCAAACACCAGACACAGCATCGCGAGCGGCAGGAATTCAAAAATCAGTTCACCGATAATCGGCATTCTTCCGACCATGTTTCTCGCCGACTCCAGTTGCGACCCTCCGGCGAGGCCGAGCGCGCCGGCAATCAACACCGGCCCCAGCGTGATGGTGGTCCAATAAAGGACAATGCGCCAAAGCCAGTTGCGCCCGCGTGTGACACCCCAGATGTTGTTGAACGTGGATTCGACGCTCGCCAGCATCCGGATGGCGATGGAAACGAGCACCAACATGCCGATCACACCGAGCGTTTTGCTGCGGGTGTTCTCAACGAATTCATGGATCCATCTTGCCGTGGCCTTTTGCGCGCTGACGCTGACAACCGGAACACTGGTGGAGGGAGCGTTTGTGACAGATACGGTTCCATTGGTGCTGGTAACAGCATTTGTGATTGCAGCCACGATGAGATTGGTCGTCGTCGCAGAAGTCGCCGGACCATTGGTGCCGAGCGAGCCGGGCGGCACGATGGTGGAGACGAATTGGTCGATCGCGCCATAAATTTTGTCCTCGCCCTGGCTTTTGAGCAGGCTGCTGGTGACACCAATGGCGACCGCGAGCAGCGGGATAAGCGCCAGCAGCGTGGTGTAGGAGAGCGCCGCCGCGCGGACCGGGCAGCGGTTGCGCACGAAGCTGCGGCCGACGAGCATCCAGAAATGCGCGAACCGTTCCAGCCGGTTGAATTCGGTTTCCGCGCCGGTGTGGCCGCCGGTCAGAATTCCAATCAGTCGCAGGAGTCGCTTGTTGCCCATGGTTGACGCGGCAACGCTAACCCAAGTTCGTCAGTTCAGGAAAGGAAAATGCGGATTTGTTGGGGTTTTTGAAGATCAACCCCCGTTTTTCTCCACTACATTTTGCACCAGTTTCGGGAGCGCTGGGCAGGTCCAGACCCAAGTCGAACCAGCAGTTCGGCCACCGGACGATCCGGCCGGGCCACCACTCGCAAGCGCATCTGGGTGGGTTTGCCGCTCGGTTCTTCTTTGACTGGCAGCACCACGTCCAGGCTCCGCACCGTCGCGACTTCCTTCACCAATTGCCGGGCGCAGTTGCCCAGATCCTTTGCCGCGCATCCATTGTTCCAGCGTGCGCCACAGCGCCAGACTCAAGAAGCAAACCAGGATGTGCGCTTCCACCCGCTGGGTTTTCTGGTGAAAGACCGGGCGCAGATGTCAAATCGCTTTTGCTGATGCGGAAGGCGTCTTCGGCCTGGGTCAACTGCATATACCAACGCCAGAGTTGGCCGGGTCTTTTTCCAGGCAGTTGGTGCGCAAGAGATAGGCGCCGTGAGCGTGGGCGGCCCACTGGGCGCGCTCGGCGCGCTCGACTGATTTTCAGTCCGCAGGCGCGTTGCCTGGCCATTGCGTTCCACGGTGACTTCCATCAACCGCTCGGCGGCGGGAAAACGGCCCAGCCAGCGGCCAATGCGGCGTTCGACCTTTCCGGCGTCCTTGGCCGGGCGGCGTTGCAGCCTGGCGTGGGTTTTATCCAATTGCGCGCGCAAGCGCTGGCGGGCCAGTTCGATCATCGCGGCTTCCTTCTGCCGCCGCGCGCTGGAACGGCACAAAATGTATTGTTCTTTGCCCTGCCGCCGTCGGGATGGGCCAGCGAGTTTGACTTCCACCCCGGCCTGCACTTCGCGACCAATCTTCGTCGTTCCAGCAAGTTGGGTTTGGAACTTTTTGAGCTGGCTCTTGGGCGTGCCGACGAGGTAACGCGCCTGGCGCTCGCGCAGGAAATCCCCGTAACGGACCTTCACTTGAACCGTGTGTGCCCCCAGTCGCCCGTGTTTCAAGCGGGTTGAAATGTCGTTGGCCTGTTCCTTCAGACAGGCGCGCAGCACCTTTCGGTCATCCGTGTCCTTCAAAAATGTCTCCTCGCCGCTGATGCTTTTGATTTCGTCGCCCAACTCCAGCGGCCGATCATCTTCACCGACAGCAAAGCTTTTTAGCTGGCCGGCGAAGGAACCAACCAGCGCACGCAGGTCGCCGGGATAACCCTGCAAATCCCCGATGGTCCGCACTCCGGCATTGTGGAGCACCTGTTCGGTTACCTTGCCCACACCGTAAAGTGCCCGGACTGGCAACGGCCGGAGGAATTGCACTTTTTCCTTTTCCGAAATCAGCGTCAGGCCGTCGGGCTTCTGATGGTCGCTGGCGATTTTGGCCAGCAGCTTATTGGCGGCGATGCCAATCGTGGCAGTCAAATGGCGCTCATCCTTGATGCGCTGTTTCAATTCCCGGGCCAACGGAAGAGATTTCAACAATGACGCATCGGCATCCTCCGCCTGGCAGACCGCGGACAGGTCCAGATAAGCCTCGTCAATGGACATCTGTTCCACGATGGCCCCGGTGCCGGCCATGATTTGCATGATCTGCTGCGATTCCTCCCGATAACGGTCCATGCGTGGCCGCACGAAAATCCCCTTGGGACAGAGTCGACCAGCGGTGGCACTGGGTATGGCCGAGCGCACGCCAAATTTCCGGGCCTCGTAGCTGGCCGCGCACACAACGCCCCGCTGAGTTGGCGGCGCGCCGACAATTACCGGCTTGCCGCGCAGCGCAGGATTATCCCGCTGCTCCACTGAGGCGTAGAACGCATCCATATCGAGATGAAAAATCACACGATGCATCACGACAGGAGTTTAACAGCCGCGGTCGAAACACAGAAGCTCCCAATGCCAGTCCGAATGGTCCGGCCGCCCTTGGTTGAGGTTGCTTTGGGCTGCAAAACACACACAAAGAAAGGCAATTTCTGCGTAGCCACGTTTTTTGCCAGCGTTAGGTTTATGGCAGTGAAATGCACCGTTAATTTCCAGAAAGAGAAGATCGGCGCATGCATGGCCGTGGCTCGGGCGTCAGGAAGACATTGGATCAAATGCAAGGGATTCAAATGTCTGGCGACTTTGGATGAGGGTGGCAAATGGCATTGCTTCGTTTCGGGGCAGGAATTGGACAACGTGGTCGAAGTGCATTGTGACTAAATCAAACCGATGATTCGTTCAACGGCCCACATTTTGGCCGCCTTTGCTGACCAGAATTATGAAAGCACTCGCTATAAACGGAAGCCCGCGGAAGCACGGGAACACTGAAATTCTTTTGAAACAGGTGCTGGCGCCGCTGTCCGCCGCCGGCTGGGAAACCGAATTCGTCCAGATCGGTGGCGAGTCCATCCGCGGCTGCCAGGCCTGCTATTCATGCTTCAAAAAGAAAAATGCCCGGTGCAGCCAGAAGGACGATGCGTTCAACCCGTGCTTTGAGAAAATGGTCGCGGCGGATGCGATCATCCTCGGCTCGCCGACCTATTTCACCGACGTGAGCACCGAGATGAAGGCGCTGCTGGATCGGTCGGGCTTGGTGTCGTTGGCGAACGGCGGGTTGTTCCGGGGGAAGATCGGGGCCTCGGTGGTGGCGGTGAGACGTGGTGGCGGCACGCACGCGTTCGACACGATGAATCACATGTTTCTCATGTCCGGCGCGATTGTGCCGGGGTCCACGTATTGGAATCTCGGCTACGGCCGGGAAAAGGGCGAGGTGTCCAAGGACGATGAGGCTGCGCGCAACATGAAAGATCTGGGCCAGACCATCGCCTGGCTGGGCGCGGCGATACATGATCGCGCCGGGAACAGGCCGAACTCGACTTCCGCACGGGAATGATTAGCCTTCGCCTGGCAGAGCACCCGTAGCTCAACTGGATAGAGCACGTGGCTTCGGACCATGGGGTTGCAGGTTCAAGTCCTGCCGGGTGCGCCAACTGAAATTTACATTCGAAAGTTGCTTCGGTTAATTCTCGGAAAAATCCTGATTTCCCATCGCAATAATCCGGTCAACCAGTGCGACGTAATTTCTGGTGGTTTGTTCGGGATACTTGATCTGGTAGCCGATCAGAAACTCTTCGCGGAATTCCTCCAGGCTGAATTTGTCACCCCACATTTCCTTGGGCAGATTATGGAATGCGTGCGCCAGATCACCGGCTTGCTCTGCCTTGCCTGTTGCCGTCAGCATTCGGATTTCCAGAAATGCGAAATACATCATCTCGCACAGTTTGTCTCGCTGGGCATCAGAGAAGCACATATTGAAACAGACGCACGGCCGTGCCGAGTGCCACTCCCGCTGTCTATAAGGCCTTCAGCGATTTCTTGCCTTGGGGTCGGGTAAGGGAACGGCATTGCTGCCATTCCCTCCCCTAAGAACCGGACATGAAAGTTTCCCTTCATCCGGCTCAAGCCGCTACAAAGCCCCGCTTGAGCAGAGCCGGTTTTCACGATGGTTTTATCTGGAAGCCCAAGCCGGCGCTCAACCCGTGGGCGAACTTCTCCGCCGGGAAGGTCTCTTCTCCACCGATCTGGCCCGCATCCGGCAGCAGGTCAAAGAAGGAGCCCTCCAACGCCTCAGTGCCAAGCCGGGGCGGCAGCAGGGCCACGTCAGCACCGAAGTCCACGAGGCCCTCAAACGCGAACTCCAGGACAAGGAGCGGGCGCTGGCCGACCAGTCGGTCGAACTGGCGATCCTGCGAAAAAAAACGAATGGGGGTTCGTGGGACCGATAACCGGCCTGTGGCTAAAAGAGCAAACCAAACTGGAAATCCTCACCGTGATTGAGACCTCCCAGCAACAAGGCGTTTCGGCGCGGCGGACCTGTTCGCTCCTGGCGATCGAACACCGGCGCGTCGTTCGCTGGCAAGGGCAGTCCCGTCAGGGACTGCCGCTGGCCAATCTCATCCCCGGCCCCAAAGACCCGCTGCATCGGGTTTTGCCCGAGGAGATTGATCAGATTGTGACGCTGGCCCGGAGTGAGAAATATGTGGACCTGTCGCATCGCATCCTGGCCGTCAGGGCGTGGGATCAAGGCCTGTTTCAGGCCTCTTTCTCCACCGTTTACCGCGTCCTCAAGGCGCGGAACCTGATGACGGCCCGGGGTCCCAGCCGGCCCCACAACGGCAACTCAAAGCCGCCGGTCCGCAAAGATCTGACCGGGCCCAACCAGCGGTGGTGCTGGGACATCAGCTATCCGTGTGCCCCAACCAAAGTGTGAGGCAACCGACTGCATACCTTTTGGTTAAAGCCTGTCAGCATCTTTGGCTCTTTTAAGAATGACGATGTCTGTAGCAGTTCACTTTTGTTAGACTTTTCACCCAGCCTGATTCCCAGACCGCATTGATGCTCGCAGTCTCGAAGGCTTCCTCACGGTAGCCTTCGCGCCGATAGGCGGGAGTATTCTTGTCTCGGCAGCTTTCGACCCGACCGTTACCAATCGCGCCGATGCCGATAGGCTACTGCGGACGGAACCGCAGGTTTATTTATGGAACACATAATAAACAATCACTCACACTATTCATGTCGCACCCTTGGCCTTCTTCCAGCGTGCTTTCGCGGCCGCGGCGATTTTCGCTCTGCCAGCGGCACTCATCTTGCGCTTTGGCTTCTGGGCTGGTTCGACCGTTTTCTTCGCACCTTTCACTTTAGCCCAGCGCGCTCTGACAGCGGCGGCAATGCTGGCCCTGCCTGCAGCGCTCATCTTGTGACGGAAACCAACCACAACGAGTGATCCGACGGTATAGGCGCTGCCGTAGACCGCGTTGAGTTCGCGGCGACCGTGCGGCCAGGCGGCAACAAAATCGGACCAATTTCTATCTTTATGATTACCACGCACGAAAATCAAGTGCGGTGCCGGCAAGGCGGCCAACCGGTTCGCGCATTCGGCCACGGTGAACTGGCGCTTCTTGGAAAATTCCTGCGCGAAATCCAGAACGTCACCCACGAGTGCGACCATATCCGGCTTGTGTCGTTCGACGGCTTTGGCCAATTCTGCATAGAGCAAACGCGATTGATGCAAATCACTTGTGATGAGCCCGCGGACATGAGTTGTTGTTTCGCTTTTCACGCCGGTGCCCCAGTGAGCATATCGTCCATCAAATCAGCTAAGATTTTCCACTGGCCTCGTTTGAGGCGGTTCAACGGGGAATCCCCGTCCAGCTCGACGTTCGGTCGCTTCAACCAGACCTCAAGCCCCCCCGCTCGCCAGAATGCTGTCCAGACATACCAACAACACAATCGCTCGCACGATAATGCGGTCGTCTTTCCAGCCGCGCATTTCTGCCAAATTTAAAAGTTGTGACGGGCCCGGTTTTTTTGACAGGGCTTGCACGGTGGTCAAAGTCCACGCGGCTGCCATATTTGGTGACCTCGATGCCGGGACGTTTTCGCGCATGTTTATGGATTGCCTCATCCAAACCAGGCGATGACCTAGCCAGGAAATTCGCCGCCTCTCTCGATTGAAAAGTGCCCAATTCATAGTCCCGGGCTGCTCTGCATAATGCCACCGTCGGCGAAGATGGTGGTTGCCGTAATGTAACTGGCGCCAGCATCGGCGAGAAATGCCACCACGCTCGCAATTTCTTCCGGCTTGGCCATGCGGCCCAGCGGAATGGCATTGTCCAACTTTTTCAACAGTTCAGGATTTTGCATGGTTGAAAGATTGATCGGCGTGGCGACCGCGCCGGGGCCGATGCCGACGACGAGGATGTTGTGCGGCGCGAGTTCCACGCCCGCCGTGCGCGTCAACATCCGCATCCCGCCCTTCGACAGGCAATAGGCGGTGTTGCCGGGCATCGGCCAGTCTTCATGCACCGACGTGATATTGATGATGCGCCCGCCGCCGCCTTGCTTGATCATTTGCTGCGCGGCGAGCTGCGTGCCGAAAAACGCGCTCTTGAGATTGATGTTCATCACCTTTTCATATTGTGCCTCGGTGGTGTCGAGAATGGACGTGCGCGTCTCGACGCCGGCGTTGTTGACCATGATGTCCACGCGCCCGAATTCCTTCACCGCGGCGGCGAACAGATTTTGCAGGTCGGCGACCTGGCTGACGTCGGCCTTCACGCCGATGACGCAATCGCCGAGCGCGTGAACCTGCCGTTCCAGTTCTTCCGTCGCTTCGGGATGCGCGACGTAATCAATGACGATGTTCGCGCCTTGTCTGGCCAGTTCCAATACGACGGCCAGGCCGATGCCGCTGTTGCCGCCGGTGACGATGGCGACTTTGCCTTTGAGACTCATAGTTTCTCCTTGGTTATGATGTTGATGGTTGAATTGAAGTTTGAACTGCCGGTGAAATTTTCTGCGTGACGACAAAAGCCAGCGCGGACAACGCAAGCGCGACCACGGCTGTTCCGCCGTAAATTTCGCTCAAGTCCAGTCCCGCCCGCGCCTGCAACGGGCCGACGCCGAAAGCCGCGATGCCGTAACCGATCTGGTAGAACGCGATCAACCCGCCCGCCACCGACGCGGCGATGGTGGTCAATTCTTTCTGGCCAAAGCTGATCGTCAGCGGCAACAGCGCCGAACAACCGAGTCCGGCCAGCGCAAAGGTCAGGATGCCGAGGAACGGACTGGTTTTCGGCACAACTGCGCTGGCAACAAACGCGGCGGTCATCACCAGCGGCAACGTCCGGCAGACCTGTCGTTCGGGAAACCATTTTTCAATCATGGCGAAGAGGAGTCGTCCGGCCGTTACCATGGCCCAAAACATTGTCAGGGCGAGCGACGCGGCCGACGCACCCGCGCCAAAATGTTTTGTCAGGTAAAGCGCCGCCCAGTTGCCGTTCATGGTTTCGCAAATGCCGTAGAGCAGCGCGAACGCGGCGAAAATCCAGAAGCGGGCGGGGAACTTCATTTTCTGCGTTTGGACGGCAACCGGCGCGCCTTCGTTCAATCGTTGGCTGAAGCTGAATATCAGCAAACCGGCCAGCAGCACGCCGACGAGCACCGGCAGACCCCACCAGATTCCGAGTCCCACAAACAGCGCGATGAAAACTGGCGCGAGTGCCGTGCCCAAACCCAGCAGCGCGTTCAGTCCCAGCACGGCGCGGTCCACGGTTTGCGGAAAAAAAGTGGCGGCAAAAGTGTTGAGCGCCGGCACGGTAAAACCGAAGCCAATGCCCATGCAGGTGGTGGCCACGAGCAAAATTCCGTAAGCCAGTTCGTGCTGCGACATCACAAACCGGCTTACTACGAGCAATGTCATGGCCAGCAGGTTGGCGAACAGTCCCAGCAAATAAATGCGTTTGGTGCCGAGCCGGTTTCGCAGTCCCGCGCCCGCCAGCGACGCCACGATGGCCATGATCGCCTGTGGCACAAACATGCCGCCGTATTCCGTGCTCGACAGGCCGTATTCGCCGGGACTCGTGAACACCGCGCCCGCCGCCGGGAACGTGACCAGCGCCACGCCCTGCACCACGCCGGCGGCATACACAGTCAACATTTCGCTGCGTTGCGCCATCTTTATTTGAGCCGTTCAAGCAGGTGATCGCCGACGCGCAGCGCATTGGCAATTGCAGTCAGCGAAGGATTCACCGCGCCGATGCTGGGGAAAAAGCTCGTGTCCACGACATACAGATTGTCCATCTCGTGCGCCTTGCAGTTCACGTCCAGAACGGAAGTCTTCGGGTCGGCGCCGAACCGGCAGGTGCCGGATTGATGGCCGACGCCAGCGATGGGAATGTGTTTGCCGAGATAAACATTGTTCGGAATCAGGTGGGGGTGCAGGTCCAGATGCTCCAGCATGGACTGCAATTTCTGCCGCAGCCGGTTGAGCGGCTCGAGGTTGGTGAATTCATAGTGTAATTGAATTTCGCCGTTTGAATTCACCGTCACGCGGTTTTGCGGCAGCGGCAAATCCTCGCCCGTCAGCCAGAAATCGACGGAATGTTTCGCCATCTGCTCCAGCGTGAACCCCGGCGCGAACTTCGGCGCGTCGTCGCGGAACATCGGTCCTTTGGACTTGCCGAGCATCTGGATGTTGCCCAGCGGAAATTCGTAGTCCGGCGCGCGCAGGTAAAAATCATTCACCGTGAGCGTTTTTTGGAACATGGTCGGATTCTCGCGCTTGGACAATGCGACGAGCGCGATGGCGTTGTGAAACATGTAATTCCGGCCGACCATGTCGGAGCCATTCGCCAGCCCGTGCGGATGCTTGTCGTTGGCGGACATCAACAGCAGCCGCGCCGAGTTGGCCGCGCCGCAGGACACGACGACGATGTCGCCCGGAAATTCCTCACGCTGGCCGGCGCGCTCCACGATGACCTTGGTGATTTCCCGCCCGCTCGCGCTGGTTTCCAGTTTTTGAACGTGCGCGTTCGTGAGCAGCGTCACGTTCGGAAATTGCAATGCCGGCCGGACCGCGATGACTTCGGCGTCCGCTTTGGCGTGAACGAGGCAGGGAAAACCGTCGCAGGTGTCGCAGCGGATGCAGCGGCTGTGCGGCGCGTCTGCTTCATTCAACAAAACGCCGGTCGGCGCGAAAGACGGATGATAACCCTCGCGCCTCAAACTGTCGGCGAGTTCCTGGATGCGCGGCTCGTGGCTGACGGGCGGAAACGGATACGGCGCGCTGGCCGGCGGATCGGTTGGATCATCACCGCGCTGGCCGTGGACATTGTAAATTTTTTCGGCCTGCGTGTAATACGGTTCCAAATCCTCGTAACGAATCGGCCAGTCCGGCGTCAGGCCGTCGGCGGTGCGATGCGCGGTGAAATCCGTCTGTCGCAGCCGGAACAGCGCCGCGCCATACATCTTGGTCGCGCCGCCGACAAAGTAATGCACGCCCGGCTGAAACGGTTTGCCGTCCTTGTCGTGCCAGATGTCTTTCGACACGTAGCGATTGTTGACGAAGACTTCCGTCGCGTCCCAATTTTGTTTTTCGCGCGGCAGATAATCGCCGCGTTCCAAAATCAAAATCTTTTTGCCGCTCGGCGCGAGTTTGAGCGCCAGCGTGCCGCCGCCCGCGCCGCTGCCGATGATGATGACGTCGTAATGATTCGTGCTCATGAGTTTTATGATTTTGGCGGCAACGGTTTTTTTCGGGGCCGGAGCAGTCTGGCAATCAAACCGGTCCAGCCGGTCTGATGCGACGCGCCAACGCCGCGCCCGCTGTCGCCGTGAAAATATTCGTGGAACAAAATGTAATCCTTGAAGTGCGGATCGGTCGCGAGCTTCGGGTGATATTTCAACACCGGACGCTGGCCGTCGTCGCCCTTCAAAAACAGCCGCGCGAGCCGGCGGGCCAATTCGTCGGCGACTTCGTTGATGGTGATGAATTTTCCCGAACCGGTCGGGCATTCGATTTTGAAATCGTCGCCGTAATAATAATGAAATTTTTGCAGCGACTCGATGAGCAGATAATTGATCGGCATCCACACCGGGCCGCGCCAGTTGGAATTGCCGCCGAACAAGCCGCTTTCGGATTCCGCCGGCCAGTAGGCCACTTCGTAAGTCTGGCCGCCGGTCGTGAAGCGAAACGGCTGTTGCTCGTGAATTTTTGAAAGTGAGCGCACGCCCTGGCCGGAAAGAAACTGGGTTTCGTCCAGCATCCGATTAAGCAGCGCCTTCATGCGGTGGCCGCGCAGCAGCGACAGCAGCTTGCGGTCGCCGACGCCGCAGATTTTCCAGTCGGAGATCAGACCGGCCAGTTGCGGGCGATGTTTCAAATACCATTCCATCCGCGCCGCGAAATCCGGCAGCTTTTTCATCACGTCCGGCTCCAGCACTTCCACCGCGAGCAGCGGAATCAAGCCGACGACGGACTGGATTTTCATCGGCACATTTTCGCCGTCCGGCAGATTGAGATGGTCGTAGTAAAATTGGTCCGCTTCGTCCCACAATCCCAAACAATCCTCGCCCACGCCGTTGATGGCGCCGGCAATGGCCAGGAAATGCTCGAAAAATTTCGTGGCGATGTCCTCATAGACGTGATCGTGCAGCGCCAGTTCCAGCGCGATGCGCAGCAGGTTCAGGCAATACATCGCCATCCAACTCGTGCCGTCGGCCTGGTTGATGAAGCCGCCGGTCGGCAACGGCTTGCTGCGGTCGAAACAGCCGATGTTGTCCAAGCCGAGAAAGCCGCCTTGAAAAATGTTCCGGCCCTGCGCGTCCTTGCGATTGACCCACCAGGTGAAATTCAACAGCAGTTTTTGAAAGACGCGCTCCAGAAATTCGAGGTCGCCGGTGTCGGCCGGATTGGATTCCTGCCGCTGCCGGCGGTCAATCTGGAAAACGCGAAACGCCGCCCACGCATGCACCGGCGGGTTCACGTCGCCGAACGCCCATTCGTAGGCGGGCAACTGGCCGTTCGGGTGCATATACCATTCGCGCATCAGCAGCACGAGTTGCGACTTGGCAAATTCGGCGTCAATTTCCACGAGCGCCACGCAATGAAACGCCCAGTCCCACGCGGCGAACCACGGATATTCCCACTTGTCCGGCATGGAAATCACGTCGGCGTTGTTGAGATGTTTCCAGTCGGCGTTGCGACCGTGCTTGCGTTCCGGCGGCGGCGGCGGCTGGGTTGGGTCGCCCTGCAACCAAAGCGGCACGTCGTAGTGGAAAAATTGTTTGCTCCAGATCATTCCCGCGAATGCCTGGCGCTGCACCAGCCTGGCGTCGGGATCGGTCATCGCCTGCTGCAAACCGGCGTAAAATTCATCCGCCTCGTTTCGGCGCAGGGTGAAAACGGCATCAAAGTCATTCCACGGATTGGCCGCCGAGGCTGCGTCAGATTTCGCCAGCCGCAGCCGCACCATGGCGGAACCACCCGCCGGAACGGTTCAGTTCATAAAGCGCGCCCGCCTTGGTGCCGGTCTGCGCGGGATTCACCGCCGATTTGTCTCCGGCGATGACATATTCGTGGAATGCATCTTTGAAAAAACCTTTCGCGTCCGCCTGTCCGAAAAGCCGGCGCGGATTGGTTTCATTCTCGGTGAAAAGCAGCGCCGGATTGCCGTCGCAAACGAGCCGGAAGTCGCCCAATTGCCCGATGTTCAATTTTGACTCCGCCGTTTTCAGCCGTGAGTTTGGGTTTGTGCCCGTTCGCGATCCACGACCATGTGTTGCGGAAACAAAGTTGCGGCAGCAGCGTCAGCTTCGCTGGTGGCCCTCCGCAAGGAGCGCGATTGTGAACCGTGACCCGCATCAAAATGTCGTCCGGCGCGGCCTTGGCGTATTCCACGAAGACATCGAAATAACGGTCGGCATCGAACACGCCGGTGTCGAGCAGCTCAAATTCCGGCTGGTCCGCGCCGCGCCGGCGGTTTTCCTCAACAAGCCGTGCGTAGGGAAATTCCGCCTGCGGATATTTGTAAAGAAATTTCAGATACGAATGCGTCGGCGTGGCGTCGAGGTAGTAATACAGTTCCTTCACATCCTCGCCGTGGTTGCCTTCGGCGTTGGTGAGACCGAAGAGCCGCTCCTTGAGAATCGGGTCTTTGCCATTCCACAACGCCAGCGAAAGGCAGAGATGCTGCCAGTCGTCGCTGAAACCGGCGAGGCCGTCCTCGCCCCAGCGATACGCGCGGCTGCGGGCGTGATCGTGCGGAAAATATTCCCAGGCGCTGCCGCCGGGCGAATAATCCTCGCGCACGGTGCCCCATTGCCGTTCGGACAGATACGGCCCCCAGCGCCGCCAGTTCTGTTGGCCAGCTTGGTTTTCCGCCAGGCGCTGCTTTTCAGCGGCGGGTTTTGCGGATGAAGCGCGCGCCATGATTTTTAGTCCGGTTTACGTTCTAGACGTTCAAGAACAGGTTCGCACCGACCGGGATTATGCACTTCACAAAGACGGGCTGAAAATCGGGTGATTTGATCGCTTGCGCCTGTTTTCTCACTTCTTGCGCTTGGCGTTTTTCTTTGGCTTGGACGGTTTGATTTGCGACACGCGGCGCATGATGTCATCAAAGCCCATGTCCATATACAATCCGTTTTCCCGTTTTTGTGGCTTCGTTTTCAACGATAACACCTTAACAAAAACCAACAGAATTTTCAATCGTCAAATCTCACTGACCCTGCGGAGAAAATCGGCGATTGAATCAAAGGCCGTATCGGTTAGCGGAAATATATCACCCGGCCTGCCTTTCCTTGGTTCTACGAGCCATGCACATTTTAGGGGGGTATAGGGATCGCCTTTGCAAATGGTGGATAATAGGCACTGCACTTTGAGCTTGGCCAATTTGACATATCCCCAAATATTTCTCGTTGCCCCCACACAGTCAACAATGCCATTCACGCAATTAAGTTGCCGGGCATTTTTTTCTTCATTCAGAGCCGATAGGCATAGCGTGTCTAAACTTCCCGGCTCACCGGGTTTGCTGGGCGCAAAGTCGCCGCCCCGGGGCAGCGACACGGCCACGCCACTGCCCGCGCGGCTCGGCGGCAGGCCGATTCTGCGCGAGCCGGCGCCGCAACCGGGACCAAAACTCAAGCGCGCCGCCAACGGCGAACGTCTGAATATCTCCGTCATCCTGCCGCCAACCTTCGCGGCGGGCATCGAACGCGGGAAAGTGATGGTTACGTTTGAGGGCAAATGGAGCCGGGGCCGCGTGCCGCTAAGCGCGCTGCCGATGAACCAATCGTTTTCAATGTCGCCGGAGGACGCGCGCCTGCTCGACAAGGCCGAGGAACTCGCCGGCAACGAAACGCCCGGCGGCCTGATGCTCAATCTCGGCGAATTGACCCAGCTGCTCGACGCGCTGGCCGGTCATCCGCGGGTGGCGTTGGGCCGCAATCCACCGCTCGTGGTGAGCGCGGCCGCATGGCGCGTGCCCGTGGAGGCCACGCTCGAAACCTCCGGTGAAATCCGGCTTAACCTGCCCGCGAACCTCAAGCCGCCGACGCTGATTGCCGGTGAGTCGTTGTGGGCGTTTCGTGGAGATTCACTCGAACCGGTCGGGCTGCCGGTGCAATGGCGCGAGTTGTTCCGCGCGCCGATGAAGCTGCCACGGTCGCGCGTTCCGTCGTTCCTGAGCCGGGAGCTGGCCGTGCTGGAAGCCGAGAGCGAAGTGGATGCGAACTTTGGCATTGATGAGTTCACGCTGGAGCCGCAGTCGCCGCGCTTCATCCTGGCGCTCAACGGCGGGCTGGTCCAGGTGCAGGCACAGCTCCAATGCGCTTATGGCCCGCGCATCATGACCGTGGGCGTGACGGCGAAAGACGAGTCGCTCTGGCTGCCGGACCCGAAGAGCACCACGCGTTACTCGACGCGCGACTTCGGCGCGGAGGTCGCGGCGGCGGAGCGGATGCGCCGGGCGGGTTTCACCGGCCCGGACGCGCAGGGGCGCTGGAATTTGCACGGCGAGAGCGCGGTCGTGCGTTTCTTCGCGCGCGATTACCCGCGCTGGCAGAAGGAATGGGAAGTATCACTGGAGGAACGGCTCAAGCACAGCACGACCAAGAACTTCGAGCGGCTCGAGCCGCGCTTCGAAATCCGGCCTTCCGGCGAACGGTGGTTCGATGTCGAGATGTCGCTGGCGTCGGCGGACGGCGAGAAGTTTTCGGCGGCGGACATCCAGCGCCTCATCCTGTCCGGCAACGGCACGACGCGGTTGAAGAATGGCCGCATCGCGCTGATTGACACGGGCGCGCTGGAGGAATTCACCGAGGTGCTGCGCGATTGCGCGCCGCAACAACACGCGAAGGGCTATCGCTTCAGCGACGTGCAGGCGGGCTTCCTCGACGCCACGCTGCGCCAGCAGCCCGGCTGGCAGGTGCAGGCCGCAGCCGGCTGGCGCGAACGCGCGGCGCAACAGAGCGGCCAGGCGAAGCTCACCTGCCCGCCGCTCGGCCCGCTCGAAGATGTGCTGCGTCCCTACCAAAAGCAGGGCGTGGCGTGGCTGCAATTTCTGCGCGAGAACAAGTTCGGCGGCATCCTGGCGGACGAGATGGGCCTGGGCAAAACGCTCCAGACGCTGGCGTTCATCCAATCGTGCCACACGAACCGCAAGCTCTCCGGCCCCGTGCTCATCGTCTGCCCGACTTCGCTGGTCTTCAACTGGCTGGCCGAGGCGAAGAAATTCACGCCCGGGCTGAAGGTCCTCGCGCTGCACGGCCCGGGCCGGCACGAGCACTTCGAGGACATCGCCGGAGCGACCTCGTCGTGACCAGCTACGCGCTCATTCGGCGCGACGCGAGCGGTATCGCGAGCTGGAGTTCGACACCGTGGTGCTCGACGAGGCCCAGCACATCAAGAACCGGCAGACCAAAACGCGCAGGCGGTGAAAGCCGTCCGCGCCGGCACCGGCTCGTGCTCACGGGCACGCCGATGGAGAACTCGGTGCTCGATCTCTGGTGCATCTTCGACTTTCTCATGCCCGGCTACCTCGGCTCGGCGACGGACTTCCGCGAGCGATACGAGCAGCCCATCACGCGCGACAAGGACGAGGCCGTGCAGGCGCGGCTCGCGCGGCGGCTGCGGCCCTTCATCCTGCGCCGGCTCAAGACCGAGGTGGCCACGGACCTGCCCGCGAAGATCGAACAAGTTTCCTTCTGCGAGCTGACCGACGACCAGGCGGAGATTTACCAGCAGGTGCTCGACGCCAGCCGAAAGGAAGTGATGGACGCCGTTGGCGCGCAAGGCGTGGCCAAGAGCAGGATGATCGTGCTCAACGCGCTGCTGCGCCTGCGCCAGATCTGCTGCGACCTGCGGCTGCTCAAGCTGGACAACGCCGAATTCAACGACGAGAGCTCCGGCAAGCTGGCGATGTTTGGCGAGCTGCTGGAGGAAGCCATTGACGGCGGCCATCGCGTGCTGGTCTTCAGCCAGTTCACGACGATGCTGGCGCTGCTCAAGGAGAAGCTCACGGCGGAAGACATTGAGTTCTGCTACCTCGACGGCTCGACCACCGACCGCGGCGCCGTGGTGGAGCGCTTCCAGGCCAATGCGACGATCCCCGTCTTCCTCATCAGCCTCAAGGCCGGCGGCGTGGGCCTGAACCTCACCGGCGCGGACACGGTCGTTCATTTCGACCCGTGGTGGAATCCGGCGGTGGAGGACCAGGCCACGGACCGCGCCCACCGCATCGGCCAGACCAAAGTGGTGACCAGCTACAAGCTCATCACGCGCGGCACGGTGGAGGAGAAGATCCTGGCGCTGCAAAAAAGAAGCGCGCCATCATCAAGGCCACCCTCGGCGGCGAGGAGACGCTGGCGGACAACCTGACGTGGGAGGAAATTCAGGGTCTGTTTGAGTAACCTCATCAGCCGTGCGGGGTGTGACCCAGCATGCACCCCTGCTTGGGTCTCCAAGCTCATCCATGAAGATGGCCGATTAAAGCTGGTAATTGCGTGCCACCGGTTTCATCTGTGCTACCATGCGCCTTTATGTCATTTAGCGCACTTGGCCTTGATGCCAAAATTTTGCAGGCGGTCAAGGAAGCCGGTTACACGGAACCGACGCCCATTCAACCCGCGGCCATTCCGCCGATCATCGCCGGCCACGACCTCATCGGCATCGCGCAGACCGGCACGGGCAAGACGGCGGCGTTCACGCTGCCGATGCTCACCAAGCTGGCGGCGCAGCCGGCGACGGCCGCCAGCGCGGCACCCGCGCGCTGGTGCTCGCGCCGACGCGCGAACTGGTGTTGCAGATCGAGGAGAACGTCCGGGCTTACGCGCAAGCATCTGCCGCTGCGCGTGGCCGACGGTGTTTGGCGGCGTCGGCGAACATCCGCAAATCAACGCGCTGCGCGCCGGCACGGACGTGGTCATCGCCTGCCCCGGCCGGCTGATGGATTTGATGCAGCGCCGCTACGCCGATTTTTCGCAGTTGCAATATCTCGTGCTCGACGAAGCCGACCGGATGCTGGACATGGGTTTTCTGCCGTCCATCCGCCAGATCGTCCGCTCGCTGCCGCAAGCAACGGCAGACGCTGCATGTTTTCCGCCACGCTTTCGAAGGAAATCGAATCGCTCACGCACGAATTTCAGCACGCGCCGAAAGCTCATGCAAATCGGCCGCCGCGCGAACCCGGCCGAGACCGTGACGCAGCTGGTTTATGAAGTGCCGAAGCATTTGAAGACGGCGCTGCTGCTGCATCTGCTGAAAGACCCGCGCGATGGACATGGTGCTGGTTTTCTCGCGCATGAAACACGCGCGCCGACCGGCTCGCGCGGCAGCTGGAGCAGAAGGGCATCATAGACCGCGACGCTGCATTCCAACCGCTCGCAAAACCAGCGGCTGCGGGCGTTGAAGGATTTCAAGGACGGCGCGGTGCGCGTGCTGGTGGCGACGGACATCGCGGCGCGCGGCATTGACGTGGACGGCATTTCGCACGTCGTGAACTACGATTTTCCGATGCACGCGGAGGATTACGTCCATCGCATCGGCCGCACCGGCCGCGCGCACGCGGTGGGCGACGCCATCAGTTTTGTGACGCACGGAAGATCACGGCGAACTGCGCGCGCTGGAGCGGTTCATCGGCCGCGGCATCGTGCGGAAAAAGGCGGAAGGATTTAATTATTCGCAGGCGGCGCCGGCGTTTAATCCGGCGGAAGAACCGCGCCGTTTTCAGCACGACCAGAATCGTCCTCAGCGTCCGGGTCATCCGCAGCGTCCGCGCGGTCACGGCAGGCAGCCGCGGCAGGAACGTTCAGGCCGTCCGCGCTCGCAGCGGTGAGGTTTTTCTTTGTCATGCGCGTGTTGGCGTTGCGGCGGTCGCAGAAGCGCGCCAGAACGTCCGCCCAAGTGCGGGTGATCATTTTCGGGTCTTGCGCGGACAGGTAGGTCTTGGCCATGATCAGGTTCATATGCGCAGTTTCACCGCGTCGTTCCTGGCTTGGACAAGGCGCTGCGCTTCGGTCTCGTCGCGGGTCTGCAAGCTCTTCTGCTGGCCCGTCGAGCGGTCCTCATAGTAAAAGAGACCCAGTTGCCCATTTATGACTCGATCAAGAATTTGCCTCGGCTGGGGTATACACAAATACGCGCACAGATTTTAGGCCAAGAGGGGCAAAACGTGGCGCAACGTGGCGCAACCAGTGAAGGGACGAAAAGTGAAAAAGCGCCTGTAAATGATGGGGTTTGTCTCGGTATTATCCCGTTGTTCGCAGAAATGAAAATGGAGCGAGCGAAGGGATTCGAACCCTCGACACTCACGTTGGCAACGTGATGCTCTACCAGGCTGAGCTACGCTCGCTTCCAAGACCAGCTTACAAAAACATCTTAGGATTGCAAACTCCATTTTTTGATTTCTCTCCATCCGGGGCGCAATTTGACACCCGCACCATAAATGGTGTGTAATGGGGGTGGTCAGCGGTTCCTCACCGAGTAAACGAACCCCCTGAACGAAAGGAACTCGGATGAACGCGGAAACAGACGGACCCCGCTCCCTGCGGGATATGGAACTGGAAGTGGAAGCCGAAGGTCGGGAATGGATGCGAGGCCGGCTGGAGCAAAAACTCCAAGCTGAAGCCCACCGCCACGGCGGAGTTTTTCCCCCACAGCGGACGCAAAGTCCATCACCGGCGGATGGAAACCATGCACCTACGCACGGCCTTCGGGCCAGTGGCGCTGAAGGTGTGGCGGGGAAAAGACCCCGCTGAGGGCCACTGGGGCTGGTCCATGTTTGTTTTCGGTAATGGCGTTGAACGCGTCCTGCTAGGTCCGTTTTGAAACCCCCGAATCGGTTCCGGCGAGATATGCCTTGGCGATCTGGAGGTTCAATTGCGGTTGCCGGACGGATTCGTTCCGGGCGTTGAGCAGGGCCGTGGCCTCGGCTCGATCTTTTGTGCACAGGCTCTCCTGCTTGTGGGTTTCGGTGTCCTCAATGTAAAACACCCTCGCGGACGACGTGGCCACCCTCGCGGACGATGCGGCCCGCTTCGCGGACGACCCGGCCACTCGCGCGGACGATGCGGCCCGTCGCGCGGACGGTCGTGACAGCCTCGCGGATGGTCGTAACAGGCTCGCGGACGACACAGCCGAGGTTGCGGGTGCCGGGCAAATTGATGTCAACAGAGGAATATGCAGTCGCTAAATGGGATTAAAACGTATTCTATCCGGCGTGCGCGGTAGGCCGTGTGGACTTGGCACCAGCCCATCTGGACTTTGCGGTAGCCCATCCAGATTGGGAATTACCCTGTCCGGATTACGAATTGCTCCAGTGGAATTACGCGATAGCCAATCGAGAGTTGATATTTCCCCCGCAACCGTTCTTTCCCGTCAATCTGGTCGGAGGCGGGATAAATTTTCATTCGCGGCGGCATTCACCGTCTCCGTCCGGGCGCGAAATGGTAGCCGCCGTGGACGCGCACGCCGCGGGCTTTGCCGGGGAAACCGCCGTTGCTGGCCGGGCTTTTGCTTCCTCGAACAGCATCGTGTATTTGTAGTCGAAATTCTCCAGCTTCACGCGCGGGATTTTCTGGCTGATGAACCGTTCGATGGCGAAGACGTGGCTGGCGTCCTCGGCGGTCATGATGGTGAAGGCGTCGCCGCTGTGCTTCCGCGCGGCCGGTGCGCCCGATGCGGTGGATGTAATCCTCCGGATGCTGCGGCACGTCGTAGTTGACGACGTGGCTCACGTCCGCGATGTCGAGTCCGCGCGCGGCGATGTCCGTGGCGACGAGCACCTCGAATTTGCCGTTGCGAAAACCCTCCAGCGCCTGCTCGCGCTCGCGCTGGGTGCGGTTGGAATGCAGCACGGCCACGGCGTGATTGTTCCGCTTGAGCAGTGCGCGCGATGCGGTCGGCGCCGTGCTTCGTCCGGCAGAAGACGAGCACGGAATTGTAATTCACGGATTCGAGCAGCTTGAGCAGCAGGTCGGATTTTTGCGAATCGGACACGGGATAAATGACGTGCTTCACCGTTTCGGCGGGCGTCCGGCGCGCGCCGATCTCAATCGTTTCGGGATTTTTCATCGCCCATTGGATGAGCGTTTCGATCTGCGGCGGAATGGTCGCGGAAAACAGCGCGGTGTGCCGCTGGCGCGGGCATCGGTCAACGATGCGGCGCACGTCGGGCAGAAATCCCATGTCCAGCATCCGGTCGGCCTCGTCGAGCACGAGGAACTGGACCTTGTCGAGCCGCAGCGTGCCGCGTTCGAGATGGTCGAGCAAACGCCCCGGCGTGGCGACGACGATGTCCGTGCCGGCGCGCAATTCATCCGTCTGCCGCCCGTAACCGACGCCGCCGTAAACGACGGTGGTTTTCAAATTGGTGAAGCGCGCGTAATCGTGGATGGCGGTCTCCACCTGCGCGGCGAGTTCGCGCGTGGGTTCGAGGATGAGCGCGCGCGGGCCGGGCGCGTGCTGGCCGAGTTTCGAGAGGATGGGCAGGGCGAACGCGGCGGTCTTGCCGGTGCCGGTCTGGGCGCTGCCGATGACGTCGCGTCCGGCGAGCACGAGCGGGATGGCGCGGAGCTGGATGGGCGTCGGCTCGATGTAACCCGCCGCGCGCACGCCGTCGAGGATCGCCGGAGAAAGACCTAATTTAGCTGAAAGCCATGGGACAGGTTAGCAGAGCGATAAGATTAAAGAAAGCAGGGAATTTACAGCAGCCGATGTGGGTCGGCTTCGATTTTCCGATTATTGACATCGAGCGGACTCACGTCTGCTGCTGCGGTTTTGATTACGACGGCGAAGGCACGCCGTCAGACGGCGCAGCTTCCGGTGGAGGCGCCGTAGTCGCGACGGGAGCGGGAATTTCCGTCTCCGGCTTTTCTGCTTCGGGAGGCGGTTCAGCCATCGTTTCGGCGGGTGCTTGAACCTCTTGCGCCAGTTCAGACGCGGGTTGAACTCCGGCAGCCGGTTCAGCGGGCGCTTGAATTTCGGCTTCAGGCGTAGTTCGAACTTCTGCCATCGGTTCAGCAACAATTGCAGCCGTCGCCGCCGCTTCGCCTTCCGCCAGCGGTTTTTCTTCCGCTGGTTTCTTTTCCGGTTTTGACGGGCGGGGCAGGGGTTTCTTGGCCGTTTCCATCCGGCCATCGGCAAATTCCAGCACGGCGCCGGATGAATCAGCCAATGCAAATCCACCAGCACGAGCGTCTGTTCCGACGTCGGCTCGGCCACTGGCAACGCGGCCGGTTCCGTGGGCGTGGGCGTGGCAGCGCCTTGGGCTTCAGCCGCCGGGGCGGCGGGTGCAGGCGTTTTCGATACCGATGACGCCGGCTTGGGCGACGGCGCCAGCGTCTCGATCAGTTTCTTGCGCGTGCATTTCGGCGTGCGCGTTGATGAAATTGACGATGCGCTTGATGCCGTCGGACACCGGCGTGGTTTCGAGGTCGAGGAATAGCGGCCGCGCCACGCTGACGTGGATGACGGTCTTGTTGACCTTGAAAAATTGCAGGCCGTGCGCGGCGAATTGCCGGCTCAAGTCGGTCGGCCAGTTGCAGCGGAAAGCGCCGCTGATTTTCCCACTCCTCGCGCACCAGCCGATACAATCCGCGGCTGCGCAAATTCCGGCTTTTCACGCCGTCCACGATCGTGCGTTTTCAACCTGCTTGATGATCGTCTCCTTGTGCGTCGCGCGGAAATGTTTCTCCACCTCTTCCATCGTGGGCAGCTTGAGCGGTTCCGGCACGTTGAGGCAGGTGTATTCGGTCTTGAAACTCTGCTCCTCAACCCACTTTTTGACGACCGCCTCGTCCTTCACGATTTTCACGCGCGCCTTGAACATGTCGAACGGCATCCGGGCGAACCGCTCGGCGTGCAGCTTGCGGAGCTGGTTCTGGTAATCGTGATGATTCGGCGGGCCGAGGATGACGCCGCTCATGCCGCATTGCGCGACAAAGGTGTATTTGCCCTTCGGCGGCTCGGTGGCCGTGCGCTCGGTCTGGTAAAATGTGGCGAAATGATTCTTCAGGACGTGCGCGACGGCCTCGTCCTCGGAAAGCCACGGCGTATCGTCGAGCGCGCAAACAAACAGCGGCTGCGCGACGGCGCCATCGGGTTTCTTTTTCACGTCCAACCGGACGGTATAGCGCTCCGGCTTCTGCAGAATGAGCTGCGCGATGTGGAACAACGGATACGCCCGGCCGGTCATCTTGATCTGGCGCGCGAGGGACTCGACGCCCTTTTCGTCCGGCAAAAACGTGACGGCAATTTCCGGCAACGGCGCGGGCGGCTCACGGCGTTCGCGGCTCACGGCGGTCGTCCCGGCGGTCAAATCCCCGGTTGCGGTCGCCAAACTTGGCGCCACCGCGCGGCGGGCCGCCACGGCGTTCGCCGCCGCCGCCGAAGCCACCATCGCCTTCGCGGCGCGGGCCGCGGCGTTCACCGGGTTTGTCGCCGAACCGGCGTTCAGGCTTCACGCCCTCGTTGCCGGTGAATTTTTCAAAGCGGTTGGCCTCGGTTTTGCCCTGCGCCCAGGCGGGCTGCAGCAGATTTTCCAGGTCAAGGCCAAGATCAATAATGTTGCTCATGTCAAAAAGGCCCCGTCAAAGCGGGGTTGCAATTAGTACATAATAATGGATGGCTGCGGTTGGAAAAGCAAGCGCAGTGTCAGATTGGAAAACCCTTTCAGGGCGTGGTTTCTAATTGGCAGCCGGCGCAACTGCGCGCTTGGCAAGGATGGCATCCACAATTTTCTTCGCCAGCGCGGGTTTTTCGGCCATCGCCTTTTGCGCGGCGTCCTTGCCCTGGCCGATCAATTCGCCGTCGAATTGCAGCCACGCGCCTTTTTTGTCCACGACGCCGTTTTCGATGCCCACGTCGAGGATGCTGCCTTCCTTGTTGATGCCGTGGTTGTAAATGATGTCGAACTCGGCCTCGGCAAACGGCGGCGCGACCTTGTTCTTCACCACCTTGACGCGGACGTGATTGCCGGTGGCGTTGCCGGCGTCGTCCTTGAGCGTTTCCTTGCGGCGGATGTCGAGGCGGACGCTGGCGTAAAATTTCAGCGCCTTGCCGCCGGGCGTCGTTTCCGGATTGCCGAACATCACGCCGACTTTTTCGCGCAACTGGTTCGTGAAAATGCAGGTCGTCTTGGACTTGCCCAAAATCGCCGTGAGCTTGCGCAGCGCCTGGCTCATCAATCGCGCCTGCATGCCCATCGTCGCCATGCCCATTTCGCCTTCGAGTTCGGCCTTGGGCACCAGCGCGGCGACGGAATCAATCACGACGACGTCGAGCGCGTTCGAGCGGGCGAGCGTTTCGCAAATCGTCAGCGCCTCCTCGCCGGAATCCGGCTGCGACACGAGCAAGTCGTCCAGGTTCACGCCGAGTTTTTTGGCGTAGCCGGGATCGAGCGCGTGCTCGGCGTCAATGAACGCCGCCAGTCCGCCGGTCTTTTGCGCGTTGGCGATGACGTGGAGCATGAGCGTGGTTTTGCCGGACGATTCCGGCCCGAAAATTTCCACGACGCGCCCGCGCGGAATGCCGCCGACGCCCAGCGCCAGGTCCAGCGCGAGCGAGCCGGTCGGGATCACGTCAATCTTCACCTGCGCCCGGGCGTCGCCCAGGCGCATGATGCTGCCTTCGCCGTAGCTTTTGGTGATGGAGGAGATGGCGGCTTCAAGTTCGCGGGCGTGCGATGCGGCAACTTTGGCGTCTTTGGTTTCAGCGGCGTTCTTTTCGGTGATTTTTGGGGGCATAAATTTGGATTGGTTGTTGGTTTTCCAGAACGCGACGTTAGGAAATCGGCGTGAAATAGTCAAATGCCGGTTGTTCACAAATGACAGGATGTGTGCATCTGACAGGTTCCCCGGCTATTGATTCCAGAGTGCATCCCAGTGACCGTTCTGCCGTGCTTCGATGAGGGCGCTCAAGTGTCGCAAGCCGGGCGGTGTCCAAAACTGGCCGCTGCGTTTGAAACGTCCTTGCCGTTGCAGACAGGCCGATTCCACCGGCCCCGAACCAATCGGCCAGCCACGCTGGGCCGCCGCACGATAGTTCATGCGTCCAGCGTGTCCGGCAAAATAGTTTTGTTCCCGCCGGATGACTTTGCCGGCCTGGCTCCGGCCGGTTTTGAGTCCGGCCATGGCGCGCAATGCCGCCGCCTGTCGGCCATGCCGCAGTTGGTGAAGTTGTTTCTCCACCCAGTCGCGCGCCGCTTCCCGAGTTCCCTGCACCGCTTCACCCAACGCCCAGACGTGCTGGCTGGCGTGATAAAAATCCAACAACTCCACAGCCCCCCGCCACCGGTCTTGCACCACATTCCAAATCCATGGGGCGCCGTCGCTGACCACCAGTTTCTCCCGGGCGCGGCCCAATTCCAACGGCTCGCCCTGCCAGCTGACCACCACCTTGTCCGTCAGCATTCCCCGCCCGTTTTTGCGCGCCGCCTGTTCCTGCAAATGAAACACCCCGGTCTTCAATTCGTGCCATTCCACGCGGGGATTTTGCGTCTGGGGCTTGCCCCAAGTTTCAACGATTCTCGAATCGCGCAGCGGATCCATGAACCCAGCGGTCGGAGCGCCGAACTCCGATTCGACTCGACGCGGAGATGCCGTCGCAACGCGCCGATTCAGAGATCGGCGCTCCGGTTCATGGAGCGGTTTGCGGCGTAAGGAGTTTCTGATTGAAAATGCGGTTTGAGTCTTCTGACCTCGGCTCCTGCGAAGCTGGTGCTGGCACGACGATAATTCCGGCTACGGCCATCAATGGGCAGCAAGACCCGGCTAAAGATGCCGGAAAAGCGGCTCTATTGGCGCCACTTTTGCCACTCCGTCGCCAACCTTTGCCAGTCCGTGACTGACCTTTGTCTGTCAATGACAGACATTTGAAGTTTTTGGAACCGTTCAAAAAGTTGTTTGAACCGCTCAAAAGGTTCTTCGGACGGTTCAAAAAGTTGCTGGAACCGTCCAAAGAGTTCTTTGGAGGTTTCAAAATGTTCTTGGGATGGCTCAAGAAGTTGTAGCCGCCGTTCAACAAGTTGTCTGGGAGGCTCAAATAGTTATCGCAATCGCTCCAAGAATCCTTGGGAAGGCTTAAAAAGTTCCTTCAGCCGTCCATTGGGCTGTTTCGGGCCTTGCCGGATTTATCCGGAAAGCGCCAAACCTCCGGTCAGCCGCCGGAAAATGCCGGGACACGCCTTCCGGACGGCCCCCGGTCATTTGGTGATTTGCGGCTATAAAGATTGCGCTTCCGCGATGCTTCATTTTGAATTCGTGGGAATTGCATGAACGCGCTGCTCGAAGTCAAAAATCTGAAGGTGCATTTTCCCGTGAAGCACGGGATGTTCAGCCGCGTCCGCGAATCCGTGAAAGCGGTGGACGACGTGAGCTTCAGCATCGCGCCGGGCGAAACGCTCGGCCTCGTCGGCGAGAGCGGCTGCGGCAAGACAACGCTCGGCCGCGCCATCGTCCGGCTGGTCGAACCGACGGCGGGCAGCGTTCTGCTCGAAGGCGAGGACATCACGCAGATGGGCGGCTCGATGCTTCGCGCGCGGCGGCGCAAGTTCCAGATGATTTTCCAGGACCCCTACGGTTCGCTCAACCCGCGCATGACGGTCGAGCAAATTGTCGGCGAGGCGCTGGACATCCACAAGTTGACCGGCAGCTCATCCGGGCGACAGAAACGGATTTTTGAACTGCTCAAGGACGTCGGCCTCGACCCGGTTTATGCGCAGCGGTATCCGCATGAATTTTCCGGCGGGCAACGCCAGCGCATCGGCATCGCGCGCGCGCTGGCGGTGGAGCCGAAGCTGATCATCTGCGACGAGCCGGTGAGCGCGTTGGATGTTTCGGTGCAGGCGCAGATCATCAACCTGCTCCGCGATTTGCAGCAGCAGCGCGGCATCGCGTATCTCTTCATCGCGCACGATCTGGCGGTGGTGGAGCACATCAGCCATCGTGTGCTGGTGATGTATCTCGGCAAAATCGTCGAGGCCGCCGAGGCGAAGACTTTGATCCGCGACCCGCAGCATCCCTACACGCAGGCGTTGATTTCAGCCGTGCCGGAAGTGGATCCGGAAACAAAACGCAAACGAATCGTGCTGCCCGGCGACGTGCCGTCGCCGATTCATCCGCCGAGCGGCTGCCCGTTTCATCCGCGCTGCCCGATTGCGCAACCGCCCAAGTGCAACGAAGAATTTCCAGAGTCGCGCGAAATCCGGAAAAGCCACTGGGCCTCGTGTCATTTTGCGGGAACGAAGATTGACGCGGCGCGTAACCCGGCTCTGGGCCGGGGCGTCTAGTGGTCAGGGTTGTTGGCCGGTGGCGGGCTGTAACGACGGCGCGCCCAGTTGGAAATCGTGCTGGCCCCGGACCTTTCCGGCGGCGACGAAGAGACGATAAACAACGCCCGGCTGGAGCGGTTCGGGTTCCGCGCCGGCCACTGCGGGATCCATGCCCCGGATGGCTTCACCGTAGGAAAATTGGCGCACGTCGTCGGAACCTTCGTCCGAAACCAGATGCCAGACGGGCTGCGCGAATTTGTTGGTTTGCAGCGCGGCGAGCGGGACGACCTTGACCTCGGTGAGCGAGTAGTCGTCCCCCAGGTCAAAAAACAGCCGGGTGGCCGCCGGTCCGGTGCCGGCGTTCCGAACCGGGCGGCTGGTGTGCGCGATTTGGATGGCTTTTGGCTGGAACCAGGTGGTAAAATACGCGACATAAACCCCGGCAAGCACGAGGGCGATGACGATGAGAATGTAACTTTTTTTATTCATAAATATAGTGAACGCCACGGGCGATTTGTCCGTCAAACCTCTTATTCAAAAACGCACCGGGTTGAACTGGTTATGAAAATAGCAAAACGGGAACGGTTGGCCAGCGCGGAATTGGCTTTCACGCTGATAGAGTTGTTGGTCGTCATCGCCATCATCGCCATTCTGGCGGCGATGCTGCTGCCCGTCCTGGCCCGCGCCAAGGAGTCCGGCCGGCGCATTTCATGCCTGAACAACCTCAAGGAATTGGGACTCGCCGGGCAACTGTTTGTCAACGACAACGACAGCCATTATCCGCCGCGGAGCGACACCGACCGCTGGCCGGACCGGATGTATGACAGTTACGGGAAAAACGTGAAACTGCTCTTTTGCCCGAGTGAACCAAACGACAACCCGGCCACCGAGGGGGACGCGACCGTGGCCGATTCCGCGCCGCGCAGTTATCTCATCAATGGCTGGAATGATTATTTCGCCTGGGCAGATCCGAAGAACGATCCCCAGGGTTTGAATGGTGGAGACAGCATTGACGAGGCCGCCATCAACGACACATCCATGACGATTCTCTTCGGCGAAAAAACCGATGCGAACGGGGATTTCTACATGGACCTCAATGAAGGAACGACCGGCAATGATTTTGGAGGCATTCTCAACCAATGCCGCCACAGTTCCACTCCGCAGGCCGCCGCGGCGGGCCGGGGGGCCGGTGGCTCGAACTACGCCTTCGTGGACGGCAGCGCGCGGTTCATCAAATTTCCGCAATCGGTTAATCCGGCCAATTTATGGGCCGTCACGCAAATCGGCCGGACCAACACTTACGTCATTAGTTACTAGAAATTTTGGACCAAAACCCGCGCCGGTTCGCGCGCGAACTTTTTCAAGTCGGACGGGCCGGGTTTGACTGGTCGCGCGGTTCATGCTCCGACGATGGTCCGCCGGTTATTGCGCGGGGCTGCCGGCAACTTTCGGCAATGAGAACTGGAGCACCAACGATCCTCCCGGACCGGGTAAACGCCCACCAGCACGCCGATCACCCGCTTGATCATCACATGGACCGGCATTGTCCCGGCCGGCAATGCCGCGGCAGCCTGCTCTGGGTTCAATGTGCGGACGATCTGTGTTTGGCGCTCCTGGACACCAATGGCAGGTGGATATCCGTCGTCATCGGAAAAGAATTGACGGGTGATGGGAGAATATCCCGCTCAAAATCAATTCCATTTCCAGATCAGTGAAAAACCACAGCACACCGCAATGTGACTTTCGGAGGGTGATTTCCGAAGGAAACGAGAGGCCTGAACTTAATCGAGTTTAAGAATATCTGAGCTTTTTGTGTGTTTATGCGAATCGGCTATCCCATAGCGTCAACTGAATCCGGCGAGAAAGGCCTGCTGTGGCGTGCCCAGAAACCAACCGCCGCCGCCGGCTATCCCATAGACTTCGAGGAGGCTGCGGAGTTCGAGTTTTTGCCACAGGGCCGAGCGCAACAGGGCGAAGAGGCGGGTAAAACTGTGACCCCACTGACTCAACCAAGCCGCGAAGCGCAACAACACATAGGTCAGCAGGGCCGTCCACACCTGCCAGCGGACGGCGTTGGCGGAGTTGCCCAGGAAGTCCGCCAGTTGGAGTGTTTGTTTGATCTGTTTGAAAAACACCTCGATGCTCCAGCGGCAGCGGTAGAGGTCGGCAATGGTCTGGGCGCTCCACTCCAGATTGTTGGTCAGAAAAACCATTTCCCGAAGTTCGCCGTCCACCTCGACCAAAGCCACGACACGGCGCAGTTCGACCGGATAAGCCTTGGCCGAAGGGCCGCTGGTCAGGACGATCAAGTCGTCGCGCAGGATGTTGCCGTCGGCCCGGTGCTGGAATTTGCGGACCACCCGGCAGCGGAGATTGTCTTTGGCGCGGGTGACCCAAAACACATCGCGGGCGGAGAGGTCGGCCAGATGGGTGAAGTCCACATAAGCCTTGTCAAAGATGACAATCTCCCCGGCCCGCACCCCCGCGCACACTTCGCGGGCGCGGAGGCTTTCGTGTTCGCCAGCGGTGTCCACGAGGGCGAAGCGCGGCAAAAACGTTTGCAGGTCGAGCCGGAGATGGCACTTGGCGGCCGCCTTGCGACGACGGTGCTTGGCCCAGTCCAGACAGCGGGCGACCAGTTGGATGGTGGTGGCATCCACCAGATGAATCACCCGCTTGAAGCGGAAGGCAAACCGCGGGCGGCGATCCCGGCCAAAACCGGGGTGAAGCTGTTCCAGATGGCCCAGGACGGCATAGAAAAGGTCTTGGGCCATTTGGGCGGAGCGTTCCCGGTTGGCGGTGGAGAGGGCGTTCTTGCTGGGCGGGGTCGCGCCACGCACCGCCGAGAGCGGACCCGAATGCAGCCGCAGGGCATCACAGACATCGTTGAGTCCGATGGCATGGGTCAGTTGGGCATAGAGCAGGCTCACCACATGACTCCACGGCGTGAAAGTGCGGGCACGTTTGGCGACGCCGGTGTCCCGCGCCAGTTTGGGCACCAGGTGTGCCGGAATAAGATTGCAGAGTTGATGCAGGAGCGAGAAGCTGCTGCGCGTTGGCTTGTGCGTTGTGGTCTTATTCATTCCCTGCCTTGTGGCAGGTTCACACGCTGCAAGCCAACTCTTTTTTACCCATCATCCCTCAAACCCGTGGGACTCCTGTGTTTCCAGATTCCAAAATTAATCGGTCCCGTCAGCAAGGCGGCCGACGGATGTGAATCGGGCTTGGGATTGGGCATTCACGCGAAGGGGTCGGAAAACAAAAAGGCCTCACCGGCCTTGATTTGGAGCGGGCGATGGGAATCGAACCCACGTGTGAAGCTTGGAAGGCTTCCGTTCTACCATTGAACTACGCCCGCGCACACGGAGAATCATAGCTGCCGCGCGGTCGTTGTCAATTTGCCATCGGCGCGTCCTCGAAGATATCGTTGTGGCTGTCTATGCAGCGCACGCCGGAAACCGGACGCAATGTGCCGGTTTCACCCTTATCAGAGCGTGACGGTTTGCAGAGCAACGGCCACGGCGCCGCAATTGCGGTCCAGCAAATTTGAGGACGCCACCGAACCGGCTCCGACAAAACCGGCTCCGCCCTTGATAAACAAGCACGGGCGGGTTAATATCGAATCAGATGAACAAAAATCCCAGACCGGGCGGTTTCACGCTCATTGAATTGTTGGTAGTCATCGCCATTATCGCCATTCTGGCCGCTTTGCTGCTCCCGGTGCTGGCCACCGCCAAGGAGAGAGGCCGGCGCGCCCAATGCGCCAACAACTTGAAACAGATTGGCGTCGGCAGCCTGGTCTATGTGGGCGATAATAACGACAAGTTCATGTCGGCGTCTTTCAACAGCGGCTGGACGTTCGGATCGGCCAAGGTTCAAAACCCAATTCTGATGGACGAAGCCATTCTGGCGTCCTCGGCGGATTTGGGGTTTAACAGCAACTCCGTCGTGAACGGCGCCTCCGTTTCTCCGTCCATTTGGACCTGTCCCAACCGCCCGACCCTGCCCGCCTTTACCGCGGCAAACGGCGGAACCTGGGCCATGGGCTACCAGTATTACGGCGGGGTGGCCACCTGGTATCTGAACGAAAACGGAACCATCGTAGCTGTGCCTTCGGCCAGCCCGATTAAACAAGCCGCTTCCCGGGGAACCTGGATGCTGGCGGCGGATGTGGTCATTAATCTGGCCACGCCGCCCTCGCATCTTTGGGGTGATGCCACGCAGCCGCCCACCAGCGGGTGGACCAGCCTGCCGGCACACAAACGGAACGGCCAGCCGGCGGGCGGCAACGAGGTCTTCGCCGACGACTCGGTCCAGTGGGTTGACGCGCGGGATATGGTTGGTGCTTACAGCTACGCCGGCGATGGCGGACGGTATTTTTATTTCTGGCAGTCCAATTGGGGCACCGGACAGGCCCAACAAGAAATCAGTGCCGGCAAAGTGAGCCAGTTTCCCAATTAACACGACCGCATCTGTTGGCGCCGACAAACGCGATCCATCATTCACCACATGGCAGCGCGGCGGCATCGTGGCAAAACAGCCGGACAAGTCGTGGTTTTTTCATTTGCGAAGCCGCAGGAGATCATTCAACAAACTCTTTACGGGCAGCAAACTTTTGACGGGCGACGCATTCGTGCTCGACGGATTGAGCAGATTCCCGGTGAAGGAGTGAACGACAACGCCTGTCAGCGCCAGCTTGTCAATGTTCTTCTGGGGATTGCTAATGGTGCCGGTCAGAGTCAAAAACCGCGGCAGCGGGACGTAAGTGGCGTTGGCGGACGCCGAAGTTGAAGCCAGATTCAATTTTTTGGCAATATCCTGGCTCAAGGAGACGGTGACGGGAATGTTGATGGCGGAATTGGTCAGCACGGCATCCAATGTCACCTCGCCAGTGGCGTCCGCCTCGAATGCGGCGCTTTGCACGGTAACTGACTGCAGATTGACCAAACCGTTGCCCGCCGTGGCCCGCGCGGAAATGGTTTCAATCGGCGATTGTTGCAGTTCGTTCATCAAGCCGCCGCGGCCCGTCACGCCGCTAAACAAGGAAGCAATCGCGTCGGCCGGGTTGCTCAAAAGCTCGGGGATGGTGGCAACGACATTGATGACGGATTTCAAGATGCTGCTGTGAACGTTGACGACGGAAAGGTTCAGGTCCGTCATATTCAGGCTCAACGTTCCGCCCAGATTTTTCTTGAGACTGGCGCCGGTGACGCCCGCGCCGCTGACTTGCGCGTCGGCGGTCAACGCGCCGCCGATTTGTCCCGCGCGCGCCGGCTGGAACGTGTCCACCAACGGCGCCACCGGAACATTTTTGGCGTTGAAGGTCACGCTGTATTTGTAGCCCGGCACACCCAAGTCCACGTCCGCCGCGGCGTTCACCGGCGCGCCGTTGAGCGCGAGCTGAAACGGTTTCACCACAACGTGCCCGCCGTCAACTTTCGCCGTCGTCACAAAATTGGAAATTGCCACTTCGTGCAGATAAAGCCGGCCGATGTCCGCTGCCACCGTGAAATCCTTCAACGGCAGAGTGACCGCCAGTGGTTCCTGCCCTGCATTGTCGGGCGGCGGCGCGTAGGTGGCGGCGGGTTTTGGCGCGGCGTTGGTTGTTCCGCCCGCGAACAAATCGTAATAGCGTGTCAGGTCGAGCGAGTCCGCGGCCAATTTGAGATTGCCCCGAATCGCACTCGTGTTTGAAAAGTCCACTTGGCCGCTGAAGTTGATGTGGTTGGCCGCCCGCGCAGTGGGCGTCAACGCGACCTGGATTTGCCGCACGTCGGCGGCCTGCCCGTTCAGCGAGATGTCCACTTGCAGTCCAGCGGCGAGCGGGGTCGCCGGAATTTTTTGCTCCGGATCAATCACGACCAGATTCGTCATCTGCACGTCGGCCTTCACCGCGGAACCGGCCTGCGGATTGTATTGGGCGGAAACCGCGCCGTTGATGGACACCGACGCGAGCTTTTTGCCCACCAGCGCCGGCTCCAGAAACGGCCGCAGCGCGTTTTCGTTCAAGCCGGAAAGTTTGACGCTCGCGTCGGCGGATTTCTGCGCGGGTTTGTAAATCCCGGAGATGTCAAAAACGCCGCCCGATTTTCCATTCTGGCTGAAGCCGCCGGCAGCCTGATTGATTTGGATTTGCTCCGGCGAATTCGCCACGTCGAGCTTGATCCGGCTGCTCCAGCCGGAAAACGCGTTCGCTCCGATTCGCCCGTCGAAATTCGTGAGCGTCAGGTCGCCGGCGAGCGTCTGCGTCTTCTGTTTTTGCGTGACCCGGGCGTTTAGCTCGACGCCGCCCGACGAAATGTCCATGCCCGGCTGCGGCAGCGCCTGAAACAATTGCGCCAGCCCGGCTGACAACTTGACCTGCCCGTCCGCGTCGCCGGTCGCGAGGTCATAATTGCCGGAGCCGGAAGCGAGCAACGCCGGCTGCTGACGCAGTGTGATCTGCGCCTGATAATTGCTGAGGTTGACTTGTTTGAAATCCGTTGCTTGGCCCTGTGAACCAATGGAAATCCCAACTTGTGAAATCTGGTTGGTTCCCATCAGAGCGGCCAGGCCCATCACATCCGTGTGCAGATCAAACCCGATTTGCTTGCCGCCTTGTTGGGACAACACATGCATCTTCACGCCGACGTAACCGGCGGTGGCAACATTGCCGAGGAATGGTTTCCAATCCGCGAGATTCAAGCCCGTGACGGCCAGATCGAGCGCCGCATCACCCATGCCGCCCGCGCCGCCGCCCCAGGCCAGGCTCATCGGGCTGGTCAATTGCGCGCTCAACAGGGTCGCGCTGTTTTGCGTGCCGGCCAGATTCAGCGTGCGCAACGTGGCGGACTGCGCGGCGCGGTCCACGGTCACGTCGTAATCCGCGCGGAAATCCAGCACGGGCGTGGTTTGGCCGGCGCGCGTCACCTGCACTTTGTTCGCATTGAACCGGCCCTTGGCGGCGATGGTGCTGCCGCCTTTCGTCAATTCGACTTCATTTGAGGAATCAATCGTCGTGGTGCCGAAATCCAGGCCGGTGTTCCGGCCGATCAGATTCAACAGCCGCCGGTCAACGCCGCGCAACTGCACGTCCAGCTTCCCCGCCATCTTTTCCGCGTCAAACGGCCCGGTGACGGCCAGTTCGCCGAGCGGTTCGCCGGCCTTTTCAAAATGCAAGGCCAGTTGTTTGATGTCCGTCGGCGTCACGTCGCAATCCAGCGCGGCCCGAAAGGCCTCGAAATCACTGAATGCGCCGCCGGCCTGTAACACGGCAAAGCTCACGCCGCCGCTGGCCGAGCCTGGCTTCAGATCCGGAGTGAACGCGCAGTTGAAATTGCCTTTGAGCGAGGCCGCCAAAAGTCCGCCGGCATTGGTGGATTGGTTCTCAACGCGGATGTCGGCCGCCAACTCCAGCTTCGCCGTCTGGCCATTCTTCAGGTTCGTCAGCGTCACGTTGACGTTCGTCAGCCCGGCAATATCGCGGCGGCCGTCGGCGTAATTCTGGATTTGCCGGACGGTGGCATTGCTCACCGACAGTCTGCCCAGGTCAATTCGCAACGGTTTGGATGTTCCGGCCGGTGCCGCCGCGGGTTTCGTTTCCGCCGAATTTGTCGCCTGCAACGCTTTCAAAATCGGGTCCAGATTGCTGCTGCCGTCGGGATTCTTGACCAGCTCAATCGTCGGCGAATCCAGCACGATTTCGTCCACGCGCAGGTTGCCGCCCAGGATGTCGAGCAGATGGTAGCTCACGCGGACCTCTGACGCCGTCACCAGCGGCGGCTGGCCGGCCGGTTGCACCTTCAGATCGCGAAAAACAATCCCGCTGAACGGATGCAACGCGGCGTCGCTGACGGTGATGGTGGCGTTGAGGGCGCTGCCGACGCGCGGGAGAATCACGCCCTTGATTACGGCGGAACTTGTCGCGACAAAATAAGCCGCGACGAGCAAAACCAGCACAATGGCGAAGAACCACGCCAGCCGGCGAAGCCAGCGGCGGCGCGGTTTTGGCGGCAATGAAGCAGCAATCGTGTCAGTCATAAATTATTCAACCCAAGTCAACAAGTCGCCGCATCCAATTCAAAGTTTGCAGGGGCAAACCGGCAGCAGGGAAGTATGTTTAATCAATTCCCGCGCGCCTGCAATTCAATTTCAGAACCAGCCAGGCCAGCGTGCCGGCGTCTGGTTTTGCCGTATTGTTCATTGGAGATGAAACCTTCGCCGGGCGTTGAATTTTTTCGTGCGGCGGGCGCGGCAACGGTTACGATGAACCCGATGTCCGACGCCTACAACCAATTGCTCGACGCGACCCTCCAACATCTGGAGGGCTTGAAATCGCGCGGCGTGCGCCAAGTCGCCGTGTCGCCGGAGACGCTCCGCGCGCTGGCGCAGCCGGCGAAATCTCAAATCTCAAATCTCAAATCTCAAATTGAGGTGCCCGCCGCAGCCGGAGCACCGATTTCCAAATCGGCCCGCATGGAATTCTCCCAACACGCCGGGTCGGAGACCGGCGCTCCGCAGCCCACCACCGAACAGAAATCGTTGCTTGCCCTGCCGGGTGATACTGCCCCCGCCCCGCCGCCGCTCGATCCGGAGGCCAAGGCGGCGGCATTTGCCGCGTTGCGCGAGCGGGCGCTGGCGTGCGTGAAATGTCCGCATCTCGCCTCGTCGCGCAAAACGGTCGTGTTCGGAGTCGGCAGCATTGACGCGCAACTGATGTTCGTCGGCGAGGCGCCGGGCGCGGATGAAGACGAACAGGGCGAGCCGTTCGTGGGCAAGGCCGGTCAGTTGCTCACCAAGATTATCCAGGCGACCGGCCTCCAGCGCGCGGACGTTTACATCGCCAACATCTTGAAATGCCGGCCCGACACGCCCGGCCAGTCCGCCGGCAACCGCAAGCCGACCAGCGACGAGATGGGCACGTGCATTCCGTATCTGCACGAGCAGATTGATTTGATCCGGCCCAAGGTCATCGTCGCCCTCGGCGCGACGGCGGTGGAAGGATTGCTCGGCAAAACCATCGGCATCACGAAATTGCGCGGCAGTTGGAAAACGTATCGCGGCACGCCGCTCATGCCGACGTATCATCCGGCGTATCTGCTGCGTAACCAGTCATTGGCCACGAAACGCGAAGTCTGGGAGGATATGCTGGCCGTGATGGAAAAGCTCGGAATGCCCATCAGCCCGAAACAGCGGAATTATTTTCTCAAATGAACAAAGAGCGGAATTTCCGGCGCAACTGCCGTTTCAGAAGGCTGGATGATCCTTTCTGCCGGCGCATTTGCCGCGTCTGCCAATTTCCGGAACCCGTCTGCCGGTTTATTTGGCCCGTCTGACAATCCATTCAACCAATCTGCCGGCGCATTTGGTCAATCTTCCAGTTCATTTGGTCAGTCTGCCGGCTCATTTAACGTGTCCGCCGAGTCATCTGGCGCGTCGTGCTGGTCAAATATCCACACTTCCAAGCCATTTGGCCTGTCTGCCGGGTCATTTGGCCCATCTTCCCATCCATTTGGTTCGTCTTCCAATCCATTTGGTTCGTCTGACAGGACGTTTGGCGCATCTTCCAGTTCATTTGGCCTGTCTGCCAACTCATTTGGCGTCGCTGCCGGCGCATTTGGCCTGTCTGCCGGAGCATTTGGAACGGCTGAAAGTCTGCATTTTCTTACTTTTCCTTCATTTTTTGAGGATTTAACCGCCTTTAGACAACTGCTTGATCTCCCTGGCCAGCCGTTCAGCTTGTTTTTCCAACTCGGCGTTTTCAATTTCAAGCTGCTTCGCCCGTTCTGCCGCCAATTCATCCAAAATGCCCGGCTTCCGCTCCGCCAACTGGCAAAGCTCGTAATCCGGGCTTTCGCGCAACGCCTTCAGCGATGCCGTGCCCACCGCGATTTCCCGTTGCAACGTCTCACGATCATTTTATTGCTGCTTGTGAAGCGGCCTGATTGGTAGATTAGCTCCCGAATGATATGAGAAGCCGCTGGAAAGTTCTGATTGTCCTGGGTGTTGTTCTGGCTGTGGCGATTCTCGTTCCTGTGATCCGCCACCATCAATTGCGCTTTGCCGTCGAGAAATACATTGCCGAACTCAAAGCCAAAGGCCAGCCGATGGATTTGGCGCAGGTAATTTCGCCGCCTGTGTCGCCGGACCGAAATAGCGCGCCACTTATCACGAACGCGCTTAGCCAGATTGACGAAGACAAGGTTTTTACCAATGCCTTAATTTTTAAGAACAGCCCGCTCGGTATGAGCTTGTCAATTGCACCCGGAGAAAAAATAGTTGGCTGGCGTCGGCCTCTTATTCACGACCTCGAAGGTTACGGGGGTGGATCTTGGTATCCAACCAATACGTGGGCAGATTTACGCGCGCAATTGGACGAGCGGCAAAGCAATCTCCGAGATTTCCGCAAGCTGCTCGAAAACCCAGTCCTTGATTTTAATTACGATTATTCCGACCCCAAGAAGTTTATCCCCGCCCTCGCGCCTCATTTGTCACAAGTCAAGTGGGCGATTCGATGGCTGGAGGCATCGGAATTTTACAATTTGCATGAAGGCAAAGCCGCAGATGCCTGCATTGACATTCGCGCGATTCTTGCCTTCGTAAAAGCTCCGACCAACGAACGGTTTTGGGTTTCCCAACTGACCCGTTTGGCCTTCGCCAGAATCGCCGCAGATGCCACTTGGAATCTCTTGCAGGCAACCAACGTCTCCGACGCGAACCTTGCGCAATTGCAGCAGGATTGGCAGGCGCTCAAGTTCATGGTTCCATTGAGAAATGCCTTTTTGTTCGAGCGGGTGGATGAATTGCGCTTGGTAAATCATCTCCGTCAAACACCGACAAATCTCGATGCTCAAGTTGCTTGGACAGAAGGTTTCAAGCCGATGGAGGGTGGAGCCGACGCTCGGATTGGTAAAAATTCATTTCTTTGGAAGGCCAAGGAGAAAATTTCGAGCTTTTGGGATGCGCTCCAATGGCGATGGTTCTGGTCATACAAAGATGAAATGCGGGGAGTGCAGATGTGGCAGGCGGTTATTGATGGGACTCAAATGTTGGAAACCAACCGTTCGTTCCAGTCGGCTCAATCGTTTGTGATTACGAATTTCACTCAAATCGGCTTCGATTCTGTGAAGGATAATCCCTATGCAATGATTTCCCAATATGCCCACAACCAACTTTCTGCGATGAAGAGGCTGGCAGAGGTGGAAACTGCGCGAAGCGTCGTTGTTGCGGCGATTGCTCTCAAACGTTACGAGCTTCAGCATCTTCATCTGCCAGACTCGTTAGATGAGTTGATTCCTCAATTTCTGAAATCCGTTCCGACAGATTTCATGGACGGCCAGCCGCTGCGCTACCGCCGTAATCCGGACGGAACCTTCCTGCTTTACTCCGTCGGCGAAAACGGCGTGGATGATGGCGGCAATCCATCATGGCCCTCGCTGCCAAAGAACCTCGAGATTTCAGATTACGATTGGCAAGATTCACGCTCCCTCGATTGGGTCTGGCCGCAGCCGGCGACGGAAGCGGAAATTCAAAATTACTACGAGCATCCACCCAAATAATTTGCGCCTTTCCATTTCGAGCCAATTCGCGTAATTAGCGGGCGCATTTTTGCATTTCCAAAGTGAAACACTTTTTCCAAGCCATTCTCGACTGGTATCAGCACGCGCTCGAAACCGGCGGCTTCTGGGTCGTCGGCCTGCTGATGACGTGGAAAGCTCCGTGCTGCCGCTGCCGAGCGAAAGCATCATCCCGCTGGCCGCAAGCTGGTCGCATTCGGGCAAAATCCACGTCAGCCTTCCGGCCATCGTGCTCGCCGGCGCGCTCGGCTCGTGGCTCGGCGCGACCCTGGTCTATTGGCTCGCGCGGCTGGCCGGACGCCCGCTGCTGATGCGCTACGGAAAATTCATTTTGATCACGCCGGACAAAATCCAGAAAAGCGAAAACTGGATGTCGCATTACGGCGCGGCGGGCGTGTTCATCGCGCGGCTGCTGCCCGGCGCGCGGCAACTCGTCGGCGTGCCCGCCGGCATCGCGAAGTTCGATTACCTGAAATTTTCCATCTTCACCCTGCTCGGCGCGGGCATCTGGTGTTCGGTGCTGTGCTGGCTCGGCGTCACCATCGGCGCGAACGTCACCAAAGGCGAAATGCACAAGGTCGTATTTTGGGTCGGCGGCGCGGCGCTGGTGCTGGGCGGCTGTATTATTTCTTCGTCCATCGGCATATGAAACAGAAGCCGGAGTAAAAAATTCCTTCTCGTCCACGTTCTCGTCCTCGTCCTCGATTTTCCATTTTTGATTACGAGGACGAGGACGAGGACGAAGGGTCGGTTAAAAAGTCTTTGCGCCTTTGCGCCTTTGCGTTGAAATTCTTTCATGGCCGCGTCCGAACACATTCGCAAAAAACTGGGCACGCTCCCGCACAAGCCGGGCATGTATCTGATGAAGGACCGGTTCGGCACGGTCATTTACGTCGGCAAGGCGCGCGATTTGCGCAAGCGCGTCAGCCAGTATTTCCACCCGAGCCGGCGCATGGGCTGGGACTTGAAATTCAACGCGCTGGTCGAGGCCATCCACGATTTTGATTTCCACGTCGTCCGCAGCGACCCGGAGGCGTATCTGCTCGAAAGCAAGCTCATCAAGGAATTCCACCCGCGTTATCAACGTCAGCTTCCGCGACGACAAACGCTTCCTGATGCTCAAGGTGAATTTGAACGACCCGATCCCGAACTTCACTTTCACGCGATTGAAGAAGGACGACGGCGCGCGTTATTTCGGGCCGTTTGCGAATTCCGGCGCGCTCCGCAACACGCTGGCGCTGGCGCGGCGGCAGTTCAATCTGCGCGGCTGCCGCGTCGTTCACGCCGGGCGAGGCGGATTACAAGCATTGCCTCTACGCGCATCTGAAATACTGCACCGCGCCGTGCGTTGGCAACGTCACGCGCGAGCAATATCTGGAACAGGTCCGCGCCGCGTGCGATTTCCTCGAAGGCCAGTGCCGCGAAATGCAGCCGCAACTCGAAGTGGAAATGAAAAAAGCCGCCGCCGCGCACGATTTTGAAAAGGCGGCGGAACTGCGCGATCTCATCCGTGACTTGAACGACGACGTGGAAGCGGACGGAGAAATTCGAGCGCGTGCCTTACACGCTGCCGCTTTCCATCAATCCCGCGAAATGATCTGGTGGAACTCGCGAAGATCCTGGATTTGCCCGCGCCGCCGCAGCGGATTGAAGGTTTTGACATCTCGAACATCAGCGGCACGTTTGCCGTGGCATCGCTCGTTAGTTTCAAGAATGGCCGGCCCGACCGCGCGAATTACCGTCGGTTCAAAATCAAAACCGTCGAGGGCCAGGACGATTTCGCCGGCATGGCGGAAGTGGTGAAGCGGCGATATTCGAGGTTGCTGCGTGAAGAACAAGTAGGGCAGGCGTCTCGCCTGCCCGCGCGGAGCGAAGCGGCGCGCAAACCGCTCGCGCTGTCGCGCTCGTTGGGCAGGCGGGACGCCTGCCCTACTTTTCCCGACCTGATTCTGATTGACGGCGGCAAAGGCCAATTGAACGCCGCGTGCGCCGAACTGAAAAAACTCGGCCTTGAAAAAATCCCCGTCATCGGGCTGGCGAAGGAGTTTGAGGAAATTTATCTGCCAGACAAAAGCGAACCGCTGCGGCTGGGCTTGAATCATCCGGCGGTGAAATTGCTCCAGCGCGTCCGCGACGAATGCCATCGCGTGGCGAACTCCTACAACGCGCAATTGCGGCTCAAGAAAATCTCCGAGAGCGTGCTGGACGAATTTCCCGGCATCGGCGAGCGGCGCAAGGCGGCGCTGCTGAAAAAATTCGGCTCGGTCCGGCGTTTGCAACTGGCGACGCTGGAACAAATCGCCACCGTGCCGGGTTTTGGCGGCAAGGCGGCGGCGGAGTTGAAAAAGTTTCTGGAAGCGCGGTCAGCTTTGGCTGGCTGATAAATCAATCGCCGCAGATTTTTTCACTGCGACCTGTTCCAACCCATGGCCGACACCGCCAAGAATGGCCATCACCGTCCATTGTGAGCCAAAAAGAGAATAAATCAGGAAAAAGCTTCCAGTCGTGGTTCCGGTCGCGCTGGCTGGCAGATGGAACAAGACAAACCGTATCCAAAGCAGGCATCCTCCATAGCACACGATGCCAACGGCCCTTCTAATCCATTGATTGTGGATGAACGGAAGAAGTTTGTGATTAAATTTCCAGCTTAAAACCGTGATGGCAACGGGTATGACCAATACGGCCAAGGCGAGCATCCTCGTCATCAACCCAAAACGTAATCCGTGAGCGAAAGCAAAATCGAAAACAGGGGGAGAACAAAAGGACACCTGACAAAGCAATGCGATGGCAACGCAAATGGCCCCTGCCAGTTTGATGATCTTCTGCATATCCATGGGGGCGCTTACTTTTTTGAATTCCATATTAAGTTCGGGAGCGTGGCCGACTTTGTTTGCGGCAGTTTCATAAGCCTTTGGCGCGCTCAATCCCGATTGCATCTGCCGCGCGATGTCTTCGCGCAGATGAATCTCCAATTCTTCCAGCGGCGCGGGCGTTTTAATTCCGGCGGCAAGCATCTGCCGCCGCCAATCCGATATGGATTCTTCGAGGTAAAACATGATTATGCCGTGCGTTTTTCGTATGGGCAGAAGGTCACGAGCGCGCCGCCAAGGAGCAGGGCGGTGCCAAAAATCAGCCAGCCCAAAGCCTCAAATCTTACCAAACCTGTCGAACAGACTTGTGCGGCTGCCGGCAGCATCAATGCCACGCCAGTCAATGTGACGACAATGCCCGTGCCGGTTTTCACGGGCTGTTTCACCGGCGTCATTTCCATCTTTTCAAATATTCCATTGAATACTTTGGGCCTGATGATTCGTAGAAATAAGCCAGCCGACCAGACAATCAATAACCAGCCGAGCAACCACAAGCCGAACCGGCCACTGGCCATGACCAATACATCCCGCAACTGGATGGACCCCGGCACCGTCAATGCCCCTCCCGCCAGAGTGCCGGCAACGACCATGCCGATTTTGATGTTTTGTTTCATAAGCAGCCTTTCGCATTTTTTGAATTCATTCTTCAGCGGTTCAGGTGGACCGATGTGTGGGACGGATATTTCAAAAGCGCGTTGCTCCGGCAATCCTGATTTTATGTAACGCTCGATTTCATCGCGCAAATGAATTTCCAGTTCCTCCAGCGGCGCAGGTGTTTTGATTCCGGCGGCGAGCATTTGCTGCCGCCATTCCGCGATTGATTGTTCGAGGTCAAACATGCTGCCTCCCTCTTTTATCGGCGGCGGCGTCAAGCCGATAGGCGACCGCTCCCAAAATTGCCATCGCCATCCAGGCGATCACCAAGAAAACGAACAACCGGTTTACGGTGGCATCCGTCGGCACCGGACCAATAACAAAATGTGGCAATGCCGAGTTGATGAACACCAGCGTTCCTGCGAAACCGAAACCACAGGCCAAGAGGCCGGCGGCCGCGCGAATCTTCTGGTGGCGGATGGCTGGTAGAAAACTGCCGGCACACAGCCAGGTTAAAATCGTGACGGCAACCGCCAGCACACCGAAGATTCGGCTGGACCAACTCGTTTCGCGAATGAACAGAAAAACACCCACCGTCCACACCAAAAACAGGCCGGCCAAGAGGCCGCAGGCAATGCCCGCGAGCTTGACAAATCGGGTTTCCAGCGGTTCCGAGGCATTGTTGAATTCGGTTTTCAGTTCCACCGGCGGGCCAATTTTCACAACGGCGATTTCAAAGGCGTGTCGTAAATTCGTTCCCGACTTCAATTGCCGTTCGATTTCCTCGCGCAAGTGGTTCTCCAATTCGTCCAGCTGCAAGGGTGTTTTGATGCCCTCGGCGAGCATTTGCTTGCGCCAGTCTGTGATGGCTTTTTCGAGGTCAAACATATTGCTCCTTTTTCAAGCCGGACAAAACCGCGTGAACCAGCGACCATTGTTCGTGGTGCCTGGCCATCGCGGTTTTGCCGTTTTTTTTGAGCGAGTAGTATTTCCGCTTCCGCCCGGTTTCGCTCTCGCCCCAGCGCGACTTGATCAAGCCCCGGTGTTCCATCCGGTGCAGCGCCGGATACAGCATCCCGTCCGTCCACTGTAGCTTGCCGCCGGAGCGGGCCTTGACTTCCTGGATGATGGCATAGCCGTAGCTCTCCCCCTTGCCGAGCAGCGCCAAAATCATCGGTTCCGCCGATGCCGCGACCAGTTCCTTGCGAATCATAGAGACACGATACATATGGTTTATATGTATGTCAAGCGGAAATATTGGCCTTGATATTCGGGCTGCCGCGCGCTGAAGAAATGGCTCTCCTTCCAAGTCAAACCATGTTAAACTGGCAAGGTCGAAAGACATTGCATGACACCAAAACTGTTTTCCGAACTCGGCCTTTCCGCTGAAATCCTCAAGGCCATTGACAAACTCGGCTTTGAAAAGGCCGCGCCCATCCAGGCCGAGGCCATTCCCGTGCTGATGAGCGGACGCGATGTCGTCGGCCAGTCGCAGACCGGTTCGGGCAAGACGGCGGCGTTCGCGATTCCGGCGATTGAGAAAACCGATCCCGCCTTGAAAACCGTGCAGGTGCTCATCCTTTGCCCGACGCGCGAACTCGCCGTGCAGGTGTCCGAGGAATTTCACAAGCTCACGCTCTTCAAACGCGGCATCGCCGCGCTGCCGATTTACGGCGGGCAATCTTACGAACGCCAGTTCTGGGGGCTTAAGCAGGGCGCGCAAATCGTCATCGGCACGCCGGGCCGCGTGATGGATCACATGCGCCGCGGCACGATCCGGCTCGAAAAAGTCAAGATGGTCATCCTCGACGAGGCCGACGTGATGCTCAACATGGGTTTCCGCGACGACATCGAAACCATTTTGAAGGACGCGCCGAAGGAACGGCAGACGGTTTTCTTTTCCGCCACCATGCCGCGACCGATCCGTGACCTGATTGAAAGATATTCGCGCGAGCCGCAGAACATCCAGATTGAGCAGAAGGCGATGACCGTGCCGACCGTCGAGCAGGTTTATTACGAGGTGGACCGCCGCTTCAAGGTGGATTTGCTCACGCGGCTGATTGACCTTTACGACCTCAAGCTCGGCATCATTTTCTGCAACACCAAGCGCATGGTGGACGACCTGGTGGACCATCTCGAAGCGCAGGGCTACATGGCCGACCGGTTGCACGGCGACATGAACCAGGGGCAGCGCGACCGCGTGATGAACAAATTCCGCAAGTCCGGCCTGGAATTTCTCGTGGCCACGGACATCGCCGCGCGCGGCATTGACGTGGACGACATCCAGGTCGTGTTCAACTACGACCTGCCCTACGACGGCGAAGATTACGTCCATCGCATTGGGCGCACCGGCCGCGCGGGCCGCGCGGGTCGCGCGATCACCTTCGTGTCCGGCCGCGAACTCTTTCAAATCCGCAACATCGAGCGCTACACCAACACGCGGATTCAGCGCGCCAAAATTCCGACGGTGGACGAGGTCCACGAAGTCCGCGCCAGCCTGTTCCTTGATAAACTCCGCGCCACGCTCACCAGCGGCGAATATAAAAAGCAGGACCACCTCATCGAGCGATTGCTGGAGGAAGGGTTCAATTCCACCGACATCGCGTCCGCGCTCATCCATCATCTGCAAGGCGGCGACGCCGCGCCCGCGAAGCCCGCGCCGCGCGAGGAGGCAAAGTTTGAACGCCCGGAACGTCCGCCCTATCGCGAACCACGCGATGATCGCCGGGGACGATTTGACGACCGCCCGCGCAACGCAGCGCGCCCCACCGCGATCCGCGCGATGAACGCCCGCGCCGGTTTGAAGACCGCCCGCCGCGCGCGGGAGCGCCGGGCACCGCCCCGGCTCGCCCAATGGGGGCAACCAGCGCCGCCCCGCGCGATCCGAAGACAATCATTCCGTCGCCGGCGAAGCGCATCGCAAAAACATTCCACGCCGCGCCGGCAGCCGTTGGAACGCCGATCTCCGAATCGGCCAGTCCCAAGATTGTTGAGCCAAAAACATTTTCCGACGCGGAAATTCTCGCCTCTGTGAAACCCGTCGCCGCGCCGCTGGCCGATCGGGAGATCGGCGTTCCAAAAAAAATGCCATTTTACGCGAAGGTTGCGAGGCCGGAATCCGCGTCCAGGAAAAATCAGGCGAAACCCGAGCGCAAAACCCCGGACGACCAGACGCGGCTGCACCTCAACATCGGCGAAGCGATGGGCGTCGTGCCGATTGACATCGTGAACTCCATCGCGGGCGAGACCGGTCTGCCCGGCAATGTCGTGGGCAAGGTGGACATCCGCGAGCGGCATTCGTTTGTGGACGTCGCCGCCGAACACGCCAACGCCATTCTCGCCAAGCTCAACCGCGCGCAGATCAAAGGCAACAAGGTGAAAATTAAAACAGCCTGAACAGCTCACCCATTGTGGCGGCCGGGTGTTCAAAATCTCCGGAAACACGGTGGCAGCTCACGCCAGCGATTTCATGTCAATCACGAAGCGATATTTCACGTCGCTCTTGATCAGGCGCTCGTAGGCCTCGTTGACCTTTTGGATGGGAATCAGCTCGATGTCCGAGACGATATTGTGGTCGGCGCAGAAATCGAGCATCTCCTGCGTCTCGCGGATGCCGCCGATGAGCGAGCCGGCAAACTGGCGGCGCTTCAGGATGAGATGGAACACATTCACCGGCAGCGGTTGCGCCGGCGCGCCGACGAGCGTGAGCGTGGCGTCGTGCTTGAGCAATTCGAGATAGGCGTTGACGTCGTGCGACGCGGCGACGGTGTCGAGGATGAAATCGAAACTGTTTACGTGCTTCTTCATCTCCGCTTCATTTTTGGAAATGACCACTTCCTTGGCCCCGAGTCGAATCGCGTCGTTTGCCTTGCCGGGCGACGTCGTGAACAAAACCACATTCGCGCCGAGCGCGCTGGCAATCTTTACCGCCATGTGGCCAAGACCGCCGAGGCCGACCACGCCGACCTTTTGGCCCTTGCCGGCCTTCCACCGGCGCAATGGCGAATAGGTCGTGATGCCCGCGCACAGCAACGGCGCGGACGCGGCGAGGTCGAGTGTCGCGGGCAATTTCAGCGCGAACGCCTCGTCCAGCACGATGGCCTCGGCATAACCGCCGTAAGTCGTGCCTCCATGCTTGGCGTCGGGGCTGTTGTAGGTGAAGGTCGGCCCCGCCTCGCAAAGCCGTTCCTCGCCGGCCCGGCAGGATTCGCATTCGCGGCAGGAATCCACCATGCAACCGACGGCGGCCCGGTCGCCTTCCCGGAACTTCTTTACGCGCGCGCCGGCCTTCGTCACGCGCCCGACGATTTCGTGGCCGGGCACGCAGGGATACGTTGTGCCGTTCCACTCGTTGCGCGCCTGGTGGACGTCGGTGTGTCAGATGCCGCAATATTGAATCTGGATTTCAATCTCCTCGGGCCAGGGGTCCCGGCGCTGAAATGAAAACGGAGCCAGCGGTGCGGTGGCGTTGGCGGCGGCGTAAGCTTTGGTTTCTTTCATAAAAAATATCCTCTAGTTTTGGCCAATTTACGGCAGAAGGCCGCCTTGTCCAGCGGATGTTGGGGAAAAAGAATTTCGTGGCTTTCCGCCCGATTCGTGGCTTAATTCCCCCATGAACATTCAGGTGGCCATTCTCTGCGACGCCGCGACGGACGACAACGGCAAACTCAACCTCCTCGGCGCCTTTGACACAATTTACGCGCCCCAACTGCCCGCCGTGCATCCGCAATGCGCGGTGGCGTTGCGCGTCACCTTCATGTCCGGCGACGAGGGCGCGCACAATCTCGCGCTGAACTTCGTGGACGCCGACGGCCGCGCCATCCTGCCGGCCATTGAAATCCCGGTCACGGTCACGCTGCCGGACGACGCGTATTTCCTCACGCGCAATTTCATCGTCAACATCCAGCAGTTGAAGTTCGCCGAGGCGGGCCTGTATTCCGTGGACCTCCGGCTGGACGGCGAATCGCGGGCGAACATCCCGTTGCAGGTAAAACACCCGCTGCCGCGCGCGGCGGCGTGAGATTTGAAACGTGAACACGGCGCGGCGCGGCTTGCGTTTTCACGTTTCACGGAGCATGTTTGAGCGCGCATTTGAACCTTGAACTTGGGACTTTGGATTGAATAATTTCCCGCATGGACAATTCCCAAAACGAACCGGTTCTGCATCTCGATCTGCCCGGCATTAAAAAAATCCGGTCGGGCAAGGTCCGCGAAGTCTTCGATTTGGGCGACGCCTTCCTGCTCGTTGCCAGCGATCGCATCTCGGCCTTCGACGTCATCATGCCCAACGGCATCCCGCGCAAGGGCGAGGTGCTCACGCAAATCTCGCACTTCTGGTTCGATAAATTTTCGTCGCTCGTGCCGAACCATCTGCTGCATCGAGCCGACGAGCCGCTCGGAGTCCCGGCTTTAGCCGGCCTGCCGACCGCGCAACTCGCCGGCTTGCAACGCCGCTCGATGATCGTGAAGAAAGCCAGGCCGCTCGCCATCGAATGCATCGTGCGCGGCTATCTTTCGGGCAGCGGCTGGAAGGAATACAAAAAATCACAGACCGTCTGCGGCATCAATCTGCCCGCCGGCCTGACCGAGTCCGCCGAATTGCCCGAGCCGATTTTCACGCCGTCCACCAAGGCCGAGGCCGGTCACGATGAAAACATCTCCTTCGAGCAGGCGTGCCAGATCGTCGGCAGCGAACTTGCCACGCAGGCGCGGGACTTGAGCTTGAAGATTTACCGGGCCGGACGCGATTACGCCCGCCAGCGCGGCATCATCATCGCCGACACGAAATTTGAGTTTGGCCTGCACGACGGCAAATTGATCCTAATTGATGAAGTGATGACGCCCGATTCCTCGCGTTTCTGGCCGGCCGACCAATACGCGCCCGGCCGCGGCCAGCCGAGCTTCGACAAACAATTCGTCCGCGACTATCTCGAAACGCTCGACTGGGACAAGACCCCGCCCGGTCCGAAACTGCCGGACGACGTTGTTGCCAAAACCTCCGCGAAATATCTGGAAGCCTACGAGCGATTGACCGGCAAGCCGCTGTAAATCCGGCGGCGGATTGTTATTGGCCGCCCCCGAACTTTGTTGAAAATTTTCCGTAACCAAATGGTCGGAAAGTTGTTCCATATATTAGCTTGCGCAATTTCCGCCAAGCGGGAGAATCAGGCAATTCAGCAAAACATGGGGCGCCAGCACGGGCCACTGGAGAATTATGAAAATCAAAGTCCTTTTGTGGAGCGTGGTTTCAATTCTGATCATCGGCCTGGCCGCCGGCGGGTATTGGTGGATGTCGCGGCCGCAGGTCATCCTCTTCAGCGACGACGCCAAGTTGACCTTGGTGAAGGTGGAATACGGCAAGCGCCACGCGCCACCGGCGGTCGGCAAACCGGCAACGGGCTCGCGCGGCGCCGCGCGGGGAGCTTCATTCACGACGGACCGGGACACGCTCGTGCTCTGGGTGCGCGAACAATACGACAGCAAGCAATATCACTATTTCCAATTTTTCGATTATGACAAGGGCGGCACGGGGTGCGCGCAGGCCGGGCCGCGCAATTGGCGCAACAACGGCAACGAAGTGGTCGCCGTCCAGTTTGACGCCTTTCCGCGGCGACAGGGCAAATTTGTTGTGCGCGTCCAGGAACAAAGCAACGGCGGTCAGGAAATGTCGGAACAAAAATTTGTCGTCTCCAATCCGGCGGGCGGCAAATCAATCGCAAAATGGACGGCGGAGCCGCTGCCCAGCACGAAGGAAGATGACGATGTCTCGGTAACGCTGACCAAACTGGCGACCGGCGCGGACACGTCTTACCAGCGCAACCAGGACAACGCCGATGACGCCGCGAACAAGGGCGTGCAGGCCGTCTTCCACGTCGAGCGCAACGGCAAACCGGTCCGCAACTGGCAGCCGGTTTCGGTGGAGACGACCGACGCGACGGGCAATCGCGTCAACGGCGGCATTTCCCAGAACAACTGGCAGGACAACAACGACACGGTGATTTACCAATACGGCCTGTGGCCGGACGAGCCGGCGTGGAAGCTGAAATTTGAATTCTCCCAGCAATCCGACTTCGCCGACAACGAATTGTGGACGGTGAAAAACCTCCCGCTGCAACCCGGACGCCAGCAGGATTTTTACAACTTTCAGCGCATCGCCGGCACCAACGCCGCGGTGGCGGAAACCGATTTGAACGGGATGCATTTGAAAATTTTCCCGGCGAGGCAGTTCACCGACATGCCGCCGAACTCGCAGCCGCAGGGCGGCCTCACGATCCAGGTCACTCCGGCCCTGCCCAATGGGATGCGCATGACGTTGATTTCGTTGACGGATGATCAGACCAACGACGTCGGATATTGGGACCAAGGCATGATGCAAAACAATAATGTCACCAGCTACCGCTACGCCCTGCGGGAGGTCACCGGCGCCACCAATCTCAATCTGGCCATCGCCTTGCATAAAAGCCGCTTCGTCGAGTTCACCGCCAAGCCGGCAAAACCGGAAACCAGCAGCAAAGATTGAGAGACAAATGAAAGCCAAAATACTGGTCGGGAGTGTGCTTTCCATTCTGATCATCAGCCTGGCCGGCGGCGCGTATTGGTGGATGTCGCGTCCCCAAGTGATCACCTTCAGCGATGGCAGCAAGCTGACCCTGCTGGGCGTGGAATACGGCAAGAGCCACGCGGTGCCCGGCGGCAAGCTGCCTCCGGGGTCGCCAAGAATAGTCTGGACGGTAGGACCGGAGGTGAATGCGTTCTCCCCTCTCAGTGGCAACGGCTCGTTCACCACGTTCAACGACATGCTGGTCGTCTGGGTGCGGGCGAAATATAACTGCACTCCAAACCAGCCCGGCCAGCCCGGCCAATATCGCAGTTTCCAATTAAGCGTCTATGACAAGGACGGCACTGCACGCGGGGGTGGTGCCAGTCCCAACAGGAGCGACAGCCCGCAGGGCGACGACATCCTCGCCATCCCGTTTGACGCCTTCCCGCGCCGGGCGGGGAAATTATATCTGCGCGCCGAAGAAAACGGCAGCGGCGGCCGGAAAATATCGGACGAAAAATTCGTCATCTCCAACCCGGCGGCCAAAATGTCATTTGCGAAATGGACGCCGGAACCGGTGCCGGATAGGCAAACCAACGGCGATTGGGCCATGACGCTGACGAAGCTGGTCGCCGGCGTGAACAAGCCTTACCAGACCAACTCGGACAATCCCGATGACGCCAGGAACAAGGGTGTGCAAGTGACATTTCACGCCGAGCGCGCCGGCAAGCCGGTCACGAACTGGCAACTGGCGTCGGTGGAATTCACCGATGCGACGGGCAATCGCACGGGCATCAATTCCTGGCCCAAAGGTGGCGGCCAGGTTCAATGGAACGGCGATGAGGGCACGTTCACTTATCCCTACGGCCTGTGGCCGGACGAGCCGGCGTGGAAGCTACGCCTGGTAATGGCGCAAACCTCGGATTTCAGCAGTGACGAACAGTGGACGGCGCAGAATATTCCGGTGGTGCCCGGCAGCCAGCAGAGTGTCAACGCGATGGCAGGCATGCCCAGCATCTCCATGCGCGACGGCGTGATTGTGCGCAACAACCTGCCCGCTCCCACCCCTTGCGCCGAAGCCGACCTGGCCGGCCATCACATCAAGGTGTTTCCGGCAGTCCAATTCACGAACAACGATCGAGTCGGGAATCTGCCGGCAAATTTCACGCCGCCGCAGACCGCGTTGAGCATTCAGATCCAACCGGCGCTGATGGAAAACGGGGCGATATTTCGAAATGGAGCGAACGGGACTCAAATGGCCGACGACGACTTGCGCCTGACGCTCGCCAAAGTTACCGATGGCCAGGGCGGCGAAATCGAAACCTACAGTTCCGGCATGTCCTACAACAGCACGGGCGGCACCAGCTTCACTGCCAACTACCGTTTCATGTTGCGCGACCTTGCCGGCGTCACGAACATCAGCGCCACCATCGCCTTGCACACGAACCGGACTTTCGAGTTCACCGTAAAGCCGGCAAAACCGGAAACCAGCAGCAAAGATTGAGGGACAAATGAAAACCAAAATTGTGATCGGGAGCGTTCTGTTCATTCTTATCATCGGCCTGGCCGGCGGCGCGTATTGGTGGGTGTCGCGCCCCCAAGTCATCACCTTCAGCGATGACAGCAAGCTGACGTTGGTCAAGGTGGACTATGGCAAGCGCCACACGCCGCCGGCGGCCACCAAACCGGCGGCGGGCGCGCGCGGCGCCGCAAGGGGAAATTCATTCACCACCGCCAACGACGCGCTGGTCGTCTGGGTGCGGGCGAAATACGACTCCACCCCCAATCAGCCCAACCAGCCCGCCGGCAGGATTCTGCCCAATCAGTATCATAATTTCCAATTTTATGTCTATGACAAGGCCGGCACCGCGTGCGCGTATGGTTCCAGCCGCAATTTCAGCGGCAACCAGCGCGGCGACGACATGCTTGCCGTCCAGTTTGACGCCTTCCCGCGACGGGAGGGCAAACTTTATCTGCGCGCCCAGGAAAACGGCAACGGCAACCAGGAAACCGCGGACGGCAAATTCATCATCTCCAATCCGGCCGCCAAGAAGTCATTTGCAAAATGGACGCCGGAACCGTTGCCCAGCACCAAGGAGGACGGCGATTTGTCGGTGACGTTGACCAAGCTGGCCGCCGGCGCGGCCATGCCTTATCAGCGCAACCAGGACGATCCCGATGATGCCATGAACAAGGGAGTCCAGGCCGTATTTCACGTCGAACGCGACGGCAAGCGCGTCACCAACTGGCAGCCGGCGTCGGTGGAAACCACTGATGCCACGGGGAATCGCACGGCCATCAATTACGGCCCAAACGGCAATCAGATTCAATGGAACGGCGACGAGGGCGCGTTCACCTATCAATACGGCTTGTGGCCGGATGAGCCGGCGTGGAAGGTGCGCCTGGAGCTGACGCAGAACTCCGATTTCAGCAGCGACGAACAGTGGACCGTGCAGAACATTCCGGTGGTGTCCGGGAGCCAGCAGAGTTTCAACAGTATTGCCGGTCTGCGCCCCGCGACCATGATCGTGCGCGGCGGCATTGTCACCATGCCCGCCAACCCGCCCGGAGGCGGCAACCCGCCGGACGCCCCCGCCCCTTTCGCCGAGACCGACCTGGGCGGCCACCACATCAAGGTTTTTCCGGCGATCCAATTCACGAATTTACCGGCGAGGCCGGCGAATCTGCCGGCGAATGTTGTTTTTACACAGCCGCAGCAGACCATGCTGGTGATTCAAATCCAGCCGGCGATCATGAACAACGGAATGCGGGTGATCAACGGGCCAAACGGAACGCAAACGGCTGACGACGGCGTGCGCCTGACGCTCGCCAAAGTCACCGACGGCCAGGGCGGCGAAATCACGCCGATGAATTCCGGCACGTCCACCTCCGGCATGGGCGGCGCCAACTCCACTTCCACCCTCCGCTTCAATTTGCGCGACATCGCCGGCGTCACGAACCTCAACGCGACCATCGCCATGCATAAAAACCGGTTCTTCGAGTTTACCGTGAAGCCGGAAAAGGCGCCGGCGGCACCGGCGCAATAAACCCCGACATGAAAAAATTACTTCTCTGGAGCATTGTTTCGCTCGTGATCGCCGGCGTTGCGATTGACGCGTTTCTGTGGCTGCACAAACCGCAAATCATCAAGCTGCCCGACGGCACCAAGTTGACGCTCATCGGCGCCACCTACGGCAAACACCATGTCCCGCCCAAAATCAAAATTGCCGGCAAACCTGCCCGGGTCAACGGCGCGCGGATGGACAGCACAAACGACACATTGGTCGTCTGGATTGAGGCGGAACACAAACCAAACCAGTATCCGAATTTCGAGCTGGCGGTTTCCGACAAGGCGAACACAGCCTGTTTCACTTCCGGGTCGAGGACCCAATCCCAGGTCAAGAATGGCGTGGACATCCTGGGTTTTACGCTGGACGCCTTTCCGCGCAAGGACAGCAAGATGATTCTGCGCGTCACGTCCTACGGCAATAACGGCCAGCGCGTCTCCAAGGAACAATTCGTCGTCTCCAATCCCGCCGGTCGCTCCTCCGCCAAATGGCCGGCCGACCCGATTCCGGACACGCAGTCCGACGGCGATTTGAGCGTGACGCTCACGAAACTGGTCGCCGGGGCGCAATCGCCTTACAACCGCTACAACGGCGTGGCCAAAAACGATCCCTTGAACAAATGCGTCCAGCTCGATTTTGACATCCAGCAAAAAGGCCAGCCGGTGACGAACTGGCACCCGATGCGGCTGGTCACCTCCGACGCTGCCGGCAATTCCGTCCAAGGCTGGATCAACGGAAACTATCAGAACGGCCAAACTTCGGGTTATCAATATCAGCAAGGCCTCTGGCCGGACGAGCCGGCGTGGAGGCTGCGTGTGGAATTTTCACGGATCTCCGGTTTCAGCGACGACGAATTGTGGTCGGTGACCAATGTTCCAGTGAACGCCGGCACCCAGCAGGACGTGCAGAATGCCTGGAACAGCAATTGGAACACTTCCGGCAGGTCCAAACCCGCGTTCGCCGATAAGACGGTCAACGGCGTTCATTTGAAACTGTTTCCCGCCATCCGCTATCAGGACCCGAACAACGGCGGCGGCCAGTCCGTCAGCTTTTCACTCAAAGCCGACCCGGACCCGGAATCCAGCGAGATGCGCCTGACGGTGCTCAAGGCCACCGACGACCAGGGCCGTGATTTGCAAAACCGCGGGTCTAGTTGGGGCAGCGGCAATTACCAATACCAGTATGCCAACGCCCGCAATGTCAATTCGCTGAACCTCACCATCGCCATCCACAAAAGCCGTTTCGTCGAGTTCACCGTCAAGCCGGAGAAAGGCACACAGTGATATGATTGCGGCAAATTGACCGCCGATGGCCGTTGCGGAATCCCGGTTGCGGTTGGCCGAATTTCCATTGCGGGAAATCGTTTCCGGATCACGGGAAACGGTTTCGTCATTGCGGGACGCCGAATTCAGACCGCGGGAATTCGAATCCGGCTTGCGGGAAATCGTTTCGGGACCACGGGAAACGATTTTGGCTTTGCGGGAAACGGTTTCCGGCTTGCGGGAAACCGTCTCGGGATCACGGGAAACAGTTTCGGGATGACGCAACCTCCAATTTTACAAGCACTTGCGCCAAACCTGCCACAAAACCGCGAATTTGTGGCTGTTGCACCTGTTGCGGCTGCTGCCGAATGGCGCCAGAATCAAGGACCGCCGCCTTTGCGTTGCTGCTCGTAGAAATAGTCGCTGGCCACCTCGAGCACCACCAGCCGGCCTTCCTCGCCGATGCCGTCGGAGGGTTTGAAACCGCCGTTGAACCAGTCCCCGCCGTTGACACGGCAAAAGCCGAACTCGTGGAACTTCAGCCCCCGGCGGGTTATTTGTTTGGCCCATTCAATCGGCTGTGCCGTGTTGACGGGCACGTTGCAGAGAAATTCTTCCAGCCGGATTCGTCCGCTGAAGGACAGGCTGTCGCCTTCGTCCAGCCAGTCGCGGCCTTCCCAGTCCGGCGGCAGTTTTTCCCCCAAAATCTGTTTCACCTGCAATTCACGATTCGCCGTGCGCGCCCGTTCACTGGGGCGAAATGCCCGCAGCTCAAATTCAAACTCGTAATCGTCAAGGCCGCCAAAAATCATTTGCGTGTCCCAGCCATCGGGGCGCTGCTTGGGGTCTGCACCGGGCGGATAGGCAAACAAATCGGGCCCGCCAAAGGTTAAATCGTAATCCTCGTCGTTTGGATCGCCGTCCCCGTCGGCCAAAGTGCGCCCCGCCAGGTCGCGCCAGTCATGCAAATCCGGCACGCAGGCGATGAGACTCATCTGAAAGAGCGGTTGGTCGCGCGAAAAACGGTCATCGTTCGCGTCCGGATGAACGAACAGCCATTCCGCGTTGAAATAAACCCGGTCGGGATCGCGGCTGCGGGGCAGAAAGAAAGTCAACCCTTCCGACCGCCGGAGTTTCCATGACTGGGCATTGAATTGCAGCAGATCAGCCATGCGTCGAAACTAGGCGCTTGCCAAAGGTTGTCCAGCACATTCAGAAATCAGAGTCACCCCGCCCGTTTCCGGTTTCAGCGTTTCAGAATTTGCCTTTTTAACCACGGATGCTCACGGATGAACACGGATTTTCAAGCCCGTAGGGCTGGCATATTTGTAAAATGAATCGCAAAATAATTCCTTCTCCGCAAGATTCCTCGCTCGCGAGAGCGGGAGAGGATGTCCGCAGGACAGGTGAGGGTCGTCGGGAAAAACCAATCAACCACGGATGGACACGGATGAACACGGCTCCGATGTCCCGTCAGGGACGGACGAAAATAGCCCACGGTTTCAACCGTGGGAACTTGGGCAAAGAAGGCACAAGCCCCGGAGGGGCGAAAGAAAATGGCTGCACCTGCCGGAACAAATCCGCATCCACCTCCGCAGGCAATATCCTATGGTGATCAATGTTCATCGTTGCCGCGCGTCCGCCCCTACGGATCCGTTGCGCCCGGTTTGTCGAAATCGTCCGGGCGCAGCGCTTCCAGGCGGCGCCGGTCTGCAATGGGCAGTTCGCCGAGGATTTTTTCGCGCTCGGCGCGCCAGGACACCAGCAAGTCCTCCAGCTTTTTACGAGCCTCGGCGGTGAGTTTGGCCCACCATTCCGGCGGGCGGCTTTCCCAGAACAGCGCCAGCGCCGCGGTCTGGAACTGGCAGCGCCGGCTCAACTCCGCCCTCTGGGCCTGGGTGGAGAGCGAGAGGTCCTGCATCTCCTCCTGGGGCACTTCGCCGCGGGCGAGCCGTTGGCGCGCGGCCTCGACTGCCGCCTGGAGCGACGCCGCCGCGCGCGCATCTTCCGGTTTGCTCAAGCGCCGGGCGATATCCTCCGCGGCATCCAGCACGCCCGGGATCGAGCTCACCGCCTTGATCCTCTCCGCCTGCCGGTTGATTTCGGCAAACTCGATCACCTCACTGTTAAAAGCCGACAATTTCTCCAAGAACCCCGCGACCTCCACCCATTCATCCGACCGGCCTTCAAGAAACGCGATCAACCGGTCACACTCTTCCAGGAAGGAATCCACCTCCAACCCCAGTTCGCGCAATTCAGCCGCGCGCGGCCTCAACTCGTCACGGAATTCGCGTGTGTGGACCAGCAATTCCTCATTTGACTTTGATTCGGCGTCTTGGTCATCCATAAACGAAGGCTGTTTAATTTGCTGCCAGTGACAATGCATTGCCCGCGCACAGGAGGCGCAACAAAACCGGCACCGCCGCCTGGCTGCGTTGAAAGGCCATGATGGCCTTGTCCAAGTCATTCAAGGGAATGGGGATTTTCATAATGGCAACCGCCTGCCCATGCAGAAGGAATACGGCAGTTTTTTATGGAGCGGATTGCGCTCGCGCTTGAGCCAGCCCGCCGTCCAGTGGCGCATGAACATCAGCAGGTTTTCCCGCCCGCGCCAGCCGGGACGATTCAGTCCTTTGTGAAAATGCCGGTGGCGCGGATAAAGATAATGCGCCCTGGCCGCGAGCCGTTCCGCGAAACCATCTGGCAAATCCGCCTTGAGAAACCGTTCCACCTCCTGCACCACGCTTTCGGCCACCCATTCCGGCGTGAGCAACGTGTCGCGTTCCAGTTGCGTGGGCAGATGGATAGTCGGGCGGTGCTGCCGCGCCGCCGTTCTGTGGAGTGCGCGGGCATGACCGCGCTTTGATCCGGCGCGACATGTCGCGCCGTTGGAAAGCGGTGACGTGTCACCGCACGCCAAAGTTTTACGCCGCGCCTGCGACGAGGGCGATTTCTTGGGGTGTGAGCGGGTTGTTTTCATGCGCGGTTTGGTTAAGCCTCGGAGAGGCGAAAGATAATAGCCCGGCATTTTAATGCCGGGTTAAATCCGCAAATGTTCCAAGTCCCGAAGGGACGGCAGATCATCCGGCAACGGGAAGATTGTTTTCTGCCGTCCCTCCGGGACTTGATTCGTTTTGATGACGCATACCCGCCGTTGAAACGGCGGGCTATTTTCAGTTGTCCCTGCGGGACATTCATTGGCCACCCTCCACCAGCTTGATTTCGTCGTCAGTCAAACCATAAAGCTCATAGACCAGCGCGTCAATTTGCTGGTCGGTGGCGGTGACGGCGTTTTGCAGCACGGCCTTTTCCGACTCCGCCGTGGCCGCGCGCAGCTTGGGCATCAAACCCAACAGTTTGTCCACCAGCACCACCAGCTTGTCGTCGAGTGGCTTGATTGGAAATGCCGCAAGTTGCTTGCGCGTATACCAAGGATAAAGCGTGTCGTAGATGGCGTATTTCGTTCTTAAATACCAAGCACCAATGCCTGACATTAAAATGCCCAAAATAAATTTCAACTGCTTGGAATCGTTCTTGGGCGAAATAAGAATGTAAAGCGATTGGTCAATTGCCATTGGTTCGCGGATGAACGTCCCGTGAAGCTTCTTGCCCAGAACTTTTCTCACGGTAGCTTTTGGATTTTGGAAGTATTTCGGTTCGCGGGCTTCCGCGAGCCAATCTCCGTAAGAAATAAAATCGCCGGTAGGAACAAACTCAAATCGGAATACATCCTTGCCTTTGATTTCCGGCAAGTAGGTTGAATCCATCTTCTTCTTCGCGTGGTAGGACTGTTCGTCCTTATCGCGTTTTGTCTGCGGACCTTTACCGAACCGCGTTTTGCCATAGCCGTCCGTTCTGTAAGCGTGAATCCCTCGATTGACCTCGACGAGGCTTTCAAGCGGAACACATTTGCGCTCAATTTTTGCAATCAATTCTAGTGCCTCCTCTGAATACATTGGGTCTATCAAGCCGCGCTCGATTGATTTTTGAGGGTCAACCTCACACTGTAATTGGAACTTCCCCGGTTCGGTGAACCGATCCATTGGAATCAGGCAAGGTTTCTCACCACGCTCAACAACCAAGACGGAATTTTCAATTGTCGCTCCTTCAAATGGCGCGAAATCAAACACAGCAAGCCGTAACAGCCGATGTTCACCAAGCAAGTGTTTCCGAAGCTTTGAAAAGTTTTCGGCCTTCATCCAAGAATCTGAAACGATGAAGGAGAATTTTCCTTTTTGCTTTACGAGTTTGAGAGCTTTCTCAATGAAGTATGTGTAAAAATCAGTTTGATATTCGCTCAATGAATACCGCTCGTTGAAATATGAAATTGATTCCTGACCCGCTGAAGAAAGGTAAGGCGGGTTGCCGATGACGGCGTCGAAGCCGCCGGCTTTCAGGATGGGCGCGAATTGCACCGGCCAGTCGAAGGCGTGAACGCGCACGAGGTCTTCGGACATCATCGAGAAATCGGAGGCGATGGCATCGAAGAGATAGGGCGATTCATCGGCGCTCAATTCGCTGATGAATCCCGCCAGCCATTCATCGCCGATGATCAATTTCTCGCTGTCGTGCGGCTTGAAGAGGTTGCCGTTGAAAAATGGAACATGAGTGGGTGGACGGCGATCCAGCGCGCGAAAATGCCGGACAACGCCACGCCACAGGGAATCCTTGGGCGCACGGATGCCGCTGCTGCCGTAATCGGCGGGAGGCGCGTCATGCAATTCCATCGGCTGCTGGTGCGCGCGGCGGCCGGTGTCGTCGTTGCCGGTGTTCTTGCGCCACGTCTCGACGATGCTTTGCAACGTCGTGCCGGTGTCAATGTCGCGATCTTCGCAGATGCGGAGAAAGAGGATGCGGTCAATGATGCGCTGACAATATTCGGTGAGCTTGTTGCCTTCGGCCAGTTCTTCGTGGTCGTTGTTTTTGTAAATGTCAGAGGCGAGGTCGCGGCGGGTCTCATCGAGGAATTCCAAAAAGTCGGTGTCGAGCGCGCGGGTGCGGTCGGGCTTGATGAGCCATTGCTGACAGGCCTTGCCGGTGCCTGGGGCTTTATTGGGCAAGGCGTCCAGCGCTTTATCAATGCTGCCATCGGCAATCTTGTCGCGGGCGAGCAAGTCCCAGAGTTCACGGGCAATGAGCGGGTATTGGCGGAAGTGCCAGCTTTTCCATTCGCCAACGTGCGGCTCGTCAATGTGGGGCTTGCCGCCGACGATGTAAATTTTTAATTCTTCAAAATCGGTGAGCAAGGCCATCCAGACGCCTTTGTTCCAAGCATAGCGTTTGGCCTGGAAGGCGTAGCGGGAATGAAGTTCCTCGGCGGGCTTCTTGGCCTCGCAAACGAAACGGTCGTGCTTGTCGGTGCGAAAAAGATAATCGGCGCGCTTGCGTCCGCCGCCAATCTGCGTGGCACTTTCAATCTCGACCTCGCGTTCCTTTTGGATGAGTCCGGCGCGGTTTTCCATGTCCCAGCCGAGCGCACGGAAGAAGGGATTCAGAAAATCGTCGCGCAACTGCGCCTCGGCGTAGCCGGGTTGCTTGAGTTCGTCGAGGCGCTGGCCGAAGGATTCGACGAGACGGTTCAACCCTTTTTCAAAAGACTCAAACGCGGTTTCGTTCGGCATGTTGCGGCGATGGTGCGCCGGAAAATCGGCAGCGTCAATTCGCTTTGGCCGCTTTGGCCGGTTTCCCACCGGATGGGGCCGGCGCTTCATGGCGCGTCATATACCGGAAGATGGTCTCGGCCATTGCCACCGGCTTTGTTTTGGCTTCATCTCAATTCGTGTGTTCGTTTTGCCGTCCTGATGTCCTGATTTCATGGCCGCGTCGCCCGTTGGGATGTTCCGCCGATGCTACGCCGCTGCCCCGGCAGGTCAATATGTATTTGGGAGAAGGAAGTTGGGAGATGGTAGATGGGCAAAAAGCTGAAACGCTGAAATGCTGAAATTGAAAATCCGTGTTCATCCGTGTCCATCCGTGGTTGAAAAGGCTAAAGCCGAAACGCTGCCCAGTGGAATAGGCCATGCCGTTTCACGGGCCGGGGGAAAGCTCAAAGGCAAATTCTGAAACGCTGAGATCCTGACACGCTGAAATCGGCTTGGGAAAAGCAGAGATTGGCGACCCGTATTCATCCCGCCTTCATCTCATTTCGGCGGGACAAGCCGTGGTTGGATTTTCCGCTTCAAAATCGGGTCGTTGCCCCCATCATGAAAAAACCCAAGAAATATCTTGCAAAAGTCATTCAATCGGCTAAACCATTCTCACAGCCAAATTCAGCAGAAGTTGACAGCAACTCGCAACCAAAATAAAAATTATGACCGCTCCATCTGACAATCCCACACTGGCCCCCGCCCCGTCCTCAAACCCCAAACGCGGCCATGGCGACATCGAAAGGGGCCTGCTGGACGACATCCAGACCGGGCGCGACGTGCTCGCCGCCGCCAAAAATCCCGATTACAACACCGCCATCCTGACGCGCGTCAAGCCCGCCGTCCTCACGCGGCTGGACGGCAACCTCAAGACCGCCGCGGATGATCCCGACCAGAATCTCATCAAGGATGTCATCAACACCAAGAAGGCCGCCGCCGTCGCCACGCAGGAGGAATCAGGCTGCTATGACAATCTCATGGCCGCGCTCCGCTTGATCCAGAAGGCCGCCGGCGACACTTATAAAAAGGACAAGGCCCGCCGCGCCGCCTATCTCATCGGCAAAAGGGATTTCGGCGACAACCGCGCCACGCTCGAAGCCGACGCGAGCGCCATCATCGCCCTCGCCAAAGCGGACGCCACCGTCGGCTTCCTGCCGGCGGACCTCACCGGCGCGCAGACGGCGCTCGACGATTGGAAGCAGGCCAACACGGACCAGCGCAACGCGCAGGACAATTACTCCCACGCCGTTCAAGCCCTGCGCGACATCGTCGCGCCGATCAACGACGACCGCCGCACCGTCCAGGCCGACGTCGACATTCTCTATCCCGTCAAACCGGCCTCGAACGCGCCCACGCGCCGCGCCTTTGGGCTTCTCGCGAACCGGCCAATGAAAGTTTGAGAGTTCAACGGCGTCTGCACGCTCGCGGTGATGCGCACGGCGAGATTCCAGGATGATTTTCCCGAACCCACGACGGCTGAATTTCGTCGTCCCCCTGGCGCGCAACTTTCGCTATTCTCCTGACGTGCAAACGAGCGCCGGAACTTCCCTGCCCCTCTTGCGGTCGCGGCTGCTGCGGCTGGCCTCGCCCCGGGACGCCGGGTTCCTGGGTGGCTATTTCAAAACCGCGCCTGGCGAATACGGTGCGGGGGATAAGTTCATCGGCATCAGCGTTCCCGTTTTGCGCAGGCTCGCGCGGGAGTTTCGCGCGCTGCCACGGCGCGACACGATGGTTTTGCTGCATTCGCCCGTCCACGAGGAACGCTCGCTCGCGCTGATGATGCTGGTGGACGCCTACCAACGCGCGGATGACGCGGGGCGGGCGGAAACTTACGACTTGTATCTGTCGCATCTCGATCACGTCAACAACTGGGATTTGGTGGATGGTTCCGCGCCCCGCATCGTAGGTGCGCATCTGGAAACGCGGTCGCGCCAGGTTCTGTTTCGCCTCGCCCGCTCGAAAATTGTCTGGCGCCGCCGTGTGGCCGTGCTCGCGACATTTCATTTCATCCGCGCTGACGACTTTGCCGACGCGCTTCGTTTGGCCGAATTGCTGCTGGCCGACGGGCATGATTTGATGCACAAGGCTGTCGGCTGGATGCTCCGCGAAATCGGCAAGCGCGACGCGATGGCGCTGAAACAATTTCTCGACCGACATGCCGCGCGGATGCCGCGCACGATGCTGCGGTATGCGATTGAGAAATTGCCGTCGCGCGTGCGGCGGCGATATCTTCGGGCGGGCAAAGCTTGAACCATGCAAAACCTCGTCGAAGATTTCCTGCAATATTTGCGCCACGAGCGCGGGCAGTCGGACAACACGGCGAAGACCTACGCCGCGCTGCTCGGCAAATTCACCGCCTGGGCGGCGACGCAAGATCTTACCGATTGGAAACAGGTCCAGTTGAAGCAGCTCATGGCCTTTCTGCAACACGAACGCGCCCGGCCACTGGCCGATGAGCCGAAGGAATCCACCAAGCGTTTGAGCAGCGAGAGCGTGTATCTGGAAATCGCGGCGCTGCGGGCGTTTTATCGCTTCGCCGAGAATGAAAAATTGCTGCCGGTGAACGTCGCGGAGAATTTGTCGCTGCCGCGCCGATGGAAACGTTTGCCGAGGGCGCTGACGAACGACGAAATTGACAAATTGCTGAAGCCGGAAACGCCGGCCGCGCCGGAAAATCTGTGTGACCAGGCCATTATTGAACTGGCCTACGCTTCTGGACTCCGCCTTTCCGAATTGAAAAATCTGCGGCTGGAGCAGCTTCATCTCGATGCCGGATTCATCAACGTCATCGGCAAGGGCAACAAGGAACGCGTTGTGCCGGTCGGGCGAAAAGCCGTTGAGGCCATGAACCGTTATCTCGAAGCCGGCCGGCCCAGGCTCGTCACGCCCAGATCGCCGGCAAACGTCTTTTTGACCGGCACCGAAAAGCGGAAACGCGGCACGCCGTTCGCCGCCGTGACTTTGTGGCTGCGCATCAAAAACCGCGCCGGCCGGGCCGGGGTTGCGCGCAACATCACGCCGCACATGTTGCGGCACAGCTTTGCCACGCACCTGCTGGAGCATGGCGCGGATTTGCGCGTGATTCAGGAACTGCTCGGCCACGCGAACATCAGCACGACCGAGATTTACACGCATGTCACCGGCAACCGGCTGCGGGACATCCACCGGAAATTCCATCCGCGCGCCTGATGCGCGTGGAATTTTCGTTTGCGTCCGGGCGATTCAGGGTAAATTTGTGCCATGAGCGTTTCAACCAACCTGCTTCTGGCCGTCGCCCTGGTCGGCTGCTTTGTCACCGCCGGCTGCTCGCAGGAGCCCAAATCCGCCACCGGGCACGTTATGAAAGTCCGACTCACCAGCGCCGCCTTTGCCGAAGGCCAGCCGATCCCCGCGAAATACACCGCCGACTCCCTCGACATCTCCCCGCCGCTCGCGTGGACGAACACGCCGCCCGGCACGAAAAGTTTTGCGCTCATCGCCGACGATCCCGATGCGCCGGCGGGCGATTGGACGCATTGGGTGATTTACGATTTGCCTCCGACTGCAGTGTCACTGGGTGAGGACCAGCTCAAATTGGCGCAATTCAAAAACGGCGCAAAGCAGGGCCCGAATGATTTCAAAAAGACCGGCTACAACGGCCCCGCGCCGCCGCCCGGCAAGGCGCACCGTTACTATTTCAAACTTTATGCGCTGAATATCCTAACTGGCCTTCCACCGGGAGCGGTCAAGGCGGATTTGCTCAAGGCAATGGACGGAAATCTGCTCGGCGAAGGGCAATTGATGGGAACGTATCAACGGCAGTGAGCGTGCTTCGGTAAATCCCCGGCGGAAAAACAAACGTGCCTGGAATTAAGTATGAAGTGGTCCAGTCCGGTTGTGTCGGCAGGTTCCCGGCGCGCGCGTCGGTTTTCCATTGTGAATCGGTTTCCCGGGTAGCCGGGCCGAGTTCAAATTCGCAGTGGCTCATCACCGGTCCGGCATAGACTGTAGAGTCACCCGGCCCTCACCCACATACAAAAGTTCGAGATGGATTTAGATCCGACGACATGCAAAATGGCTCCGATTCCAGTCAGCGAATAAAAAGCCGCCGGATTGCTCCGGCGGCTTTGAATGCTTTGCGCGAGGTTCAGTTCGCGGCGCGGCCGCCGACGCCCTTGGTGCCTTTGGCGATGACCCTGTCGGATTGCTTGGGACGCAACGCGCGGGACGCCGCGCCGGCGCGCCACATTTCGGAGTTGTGGATTTCACCCAGTTCCTTTGCCAACTGCGCCTGGTAATTCGGCGCTCCGCAGGCGGAGAGCACGCGGGCACATTCCTTGCCGGTCTTGACGCGATTGTAGAGATCCTTGAACACCGGCAACGTGGCTTTCTTGAACTTGGGTTTCCAGTCGAGCGCGCCGCGCTGGGCGGTGGCGGAGCAGTTGGAATACATCCAGTCCATGCCGTTTTCATCCACGAGCCGGATGAGGCTCTGCGTGAGTTCCTCGACGGTTTCGTTGAACGCCTCGCTCGGCGTGTGGCCGTGGGCGCGGAGCACGTCGTATTGCGCCTCCATGATGCCGGCCAGCGCGCCCATCAACACGCCGCGTTCGCCGGTGAGGTCGCTGAACACCTCATGCTGGAATGTGGTCGGGAACAAATAGCCGGAGCCGACGCCGATGCCGACCGCCAGGCAGCGTTCCTCGGCGTGGCCGGTGGCGTCCTGCTCGACGGCAAAACTGGAATTGATGCCCGCGCCGGTGAGAAAATTGCGGCGGACGTTCAGGCCGGAACCTTTCGGCGCGACCATGATCACGTCCACGTTCTTCGGGCGGGATGACGCCGGTCTGTTTCTTGTAGGCGATGGAGAAGCCGTGCGAGAAATAGAGCGCGGCGCCGGGCTTGAGATTTTTCTTCACCATCGGCCAGATGGTGCGCTGGGCGGCGTCCGAAACGAGCATCTGGATGATGGTGCCCTTTTGCACGGCTTCCTCGATGTCGAACAGCGTCTTGCCGGGCTTCCAGCCGTCGGCGACGGCGCGGTCCCAATCGCGCTTGAACGACTTGGCCTGGCCGACGATGACGTTGAAGCCGTTGTCGCGCAGGTTCAGTCCCTGGGCCGGTCCTTGCACGCCGTAGCCGATGATGGCGATGATTTCGTTCTTGAGCACCTTGCGGGCGCGGGCCATCGGGAATTCCTTCGCGCGTGATGACCTTTTCCTTCGTTCCGCCAAAATCAATCGTTGCCATAATTCAATCTTTCTCGTTTGTGTTGGTTCAATGTGTTTGCTCGTTCAAATGAATTGTTAATTCTAATCATCAGCAACCGTCAGTCAAATGCAAACGCCGTTCAAATCGGTGTGCCAGAGCAATGACGGGCGTGCGTAAGCCGTTTCCGAATCACTTGCGCGGCAACGCGACCTTGCCGGTGCGGGTGATTTCCGACACGCCGAATGAATCCATCAGGCTGATGAATTTCTCCACCTTGCTTTCGGCGCCGGTGATTTCGATGGTGAGGCTCTTGGGCTGCACGTCCACGATTTTGGCGCGGAAAATGTCCGTGATCTGCATCACCTCGGCGCGCGATTTGGAGTCCACCGCCACCTTCACCAGCACCAATTCGCGGTCCACGTATTCGCCGTCGCGGAAATCCTGCACCTTGATGGCGTTCGGCAGCTTGTTGAGTTGCTTGACGATCTGCTCCAGCGTCGCCTCGTCGCCGTGGGTGACGATGGTCATGCGCGAGAGGTTGGGGTCGTGCGTCGGGCCGACGTTGAGCGTGTCAATGTTGTAGCCGCGTCCGCTGAACAGGCCGGCCACGCGCGTGAGCACGCCGAATTTGTTTTCCACCAGAACTGAAATGGTATGTCTAGGCATAAAACCGTTTGGAACACGGGAATCAGCCTATCAACCGCGGAGGGAAGGGGTCAATTTGCAAATTCAAAATGAATTCGCGTTTCCGGCGGAATCGAGGACGCGGATGCCCGGTTCCACACCAATCACCGTCAAGAGATCGCAGGCAGGCGGTGGCGGCGGTTCTGTTTTTGGGTGTGAGGTCAAAAATACCGGTCAATCACCTTGGCCAGGCGGTTGTTTACAAAGACGGTATTGTGGTGTCCAAACAGGGGCTTGCGCCGTTGTTCAATCCGCACTTCCGATTTCTCCCGGCCTTCAACCACGAAGTTAAAAACTGCCTGGACCGGCTCGTTAAAAAGGCGGGTGGACTGGTAAATCGGCTTGTCATCCACGCGGATGACGAGCGTTCCACGGAGTTGGTTGAAATCGAATTCGACGGAGTGTTTGTCAGTTTCGCCGACCGCGATGTTGAATTTCATAGGCTGTGAAACATTGTTCAATGGGTTGGGTTCGCAATCCTTATGCCAAGCATTGCTTCATAAAATCGCAGCAAAAATCAGCCCGGCAAAAGCGGCGGCTCAGACAGAACGGATCCTGCATTCTCCGCCGCTTCAAAGGCGTGGCTGAAGAAAGGGACGGCCGGCGCGGCTTGAACCGGCGGTCGTTGCTGAAACCGAAACGTGTCCCAATTTCTGACGCAAATGTGTCCAGTTTTGGCATTTCGGACTGACGCCCGAATGCCATCAAAAGAACGGATTGTGTTCCTTTTCCTCCGCCACGGTCGTCAACGGGCCGTGGCCGGGACAAAGCAGCGTTTCCGCCGGCAGGGTCAAGATTTGTTCGCGCACCTTTTGCCGCGCCAAATCCCACGACTGGTTGCCGCGCCCGATGGAGCCGGCAAAAATCGCGTCGCCCACGATGGCCACATGCGGCGCGTCCTCCTGCCAGTTGCCGACGATGTAAGTCACGCCATCCTCCGCGTGCCCCGGCGTCTCGCGATGCGTGACGCGCAAGCCGCCGAGATGGACGATTTCCGCCGGTTTGTTGCGCTGGTCCACCGGCGCGCTTTTCGAACCGGAATGCAATCGCGCCTTCGGCCAGTGCCTCGCGGATTTTCGGCAGCGCCTCAACATGATCCCAATGCGAGTGCGTGATGAAAATATGCCGGAGCTGGAGCTGTTCGGCGGCGAGGCAGTCGAGGATTGGCTTTGCGTCGAGACCGGTATCGAACAATGCGGCCTCGCGTGTGACTTCGTCCCAGACGAGATAACAATTCACCGTCAAACCCTCGCCGGAAGAACTGAAGACGCGAATTTCGCGCCACTGGCTTAAATCCTTTCGCCGCCGGCAGCCAGCCGCTGGCGATGGCTTCAAGCTTCTGCGGTTGGAGTCCGAGCATCTTTCCCAGCGCGCCGAAATCGATTCTTCGCGACGGCTTTACCGTTTTCCTCCAGCGCGGACAATTCCGCCTCGGAAATTCCAGCAGCATTTGCCGCAGCCGCGCTTGAAACGTTGCTCAATCGCCCGCGCTTTGCGGATGATGTCGCCCAGATGGTCCTCAAGATTCATGGCAAAACGTTAGCCGCGGGCTGCCGGCCTGCCGCAAGCTTTCCCTGCGGGTCGGAAATTTTCTTGTTTCCGGCGTTGCGATGATTAGGCTGTGCGACGCGCTTTGGAAGCCAATGTAGCTCAGCGGTAGAGCAACGGTTTCGTAAACCGTCGGTCGCCGGTTCAATCCCGGCCATTGGCTCCACTCCTAACAGTGAGTGCTGCAAGGAGTTATGAAAGTGAGAGGCGCGAGTGCCAGCAGAAGTGCCAGCAGAATTTAACTCTGGCGAATTCTGCGAAACTCCCACCTGCTCCTTACCAGAATCGGAATCAACTGTCGTAACCTCATCGCTGTGAAAGAGAAAACAGCTATGAGACAGCAATTCCGACTTTACCGCCGCAAGAAAGGCGGACGGTATTATCTTCACAATGATCTGACGGGCAAACAGGAAAGTTTGCATACCAGTGATCGCGCGAAGGCAACGCGGCTTTTGCACGCGAAAAACGAGGCCGGGCAACAACCGGCCATCAATCTGCAAATCGCCCGCGCTTATCTGGCGGCCACCGACCCGCAGATTGCGACCCGCACGTGGCAATTCGTCATGGACGAAACCGCCAAGCTCAAAAAGGGGCCGACCCAGGACCGCTGGGTGCGGGCGATGCGGGACAAGGCGTTCGATTCCATCCGACCATTGCCCGTTTTGGAAACCCGCCCGGAACATTTCGTGCGTGTGCTGGAGGGCGGCACCGTCTGCACGAATATTTTTTTGCGACGGCTCCAAAACTTCGCCCTCGATATGTCCTGGCTGCCCTGGCCGGTGCTGCCCAAGAAACGATGGCCGGGGATTCAGTTTAAGGAAAAGCGCGGCATCACTTGGGAGGAGCATCAAAAGATACTGGCGGGTGAAAGCAACGCGGAATTGCGCGATTACTATGAACTGCTCTGGCACTTGGGCGGTTCGCAAACCGACATGGCTTCGTTGCGTGCCGAGGATGTTGATTGGACGACCCGCACCATTTCCTATGCGCGTATGAAAACGGGAACCCAGGCGATGATTCATTTCGGCGACAAGGTTGCCGAGCTTCTGCAATCGCGCCCGGCGACCGGTTATCTCTTCCCTCAAATCGTCCAATGGAAGGAATCTGATCGCGCGAAAGCATTCATTCGCCGGCTTCGGTTGGTCGGCGTTTCCGGTGTTTCATTGCACAGCTACCGTTACGCATGGGCGGAACGGGCCAAGACGTGTGGTTTCCCGGAACGATTCGCGCAGGAAGCGCTCGGTCACGGGAGCAAAGCCGTTGCACGAGCGTATGCGAAAAAGGCCAAGGTGCTGATTCCATCCTTGGAGGAATACGAGCAGAAAATTTTGCTGCTGCCCAAAGTAACGAGACAGGAATCCGCAGTGGCGACTGTGAATTCATAACCAAAGAACCCAAGCCAGCGAGCGGCGGCGCGGAAGCTCCGAGCCCCCTGTTCGCTACGCCGCCGGTCACAACTGCGTAACGGACTCGCCCGTCCTCATGCTGGTTGTGCCTGCCCTGCCCGCTTCCGCGCGTTCTTGTTGCGCCAGTGCCGGTGAATGGCCGCCGCCACTTTATCGAGCCATTCCGGGCTGGCGAATTTCTCCGCGAGCGCGTCACGGGAAAAGTGCTTCACGCAATAGCGCCCCGGATGGCCGAGCGGCTTGAGCAGCCCCGACCGCACCAGCGGCGGGATGGTGTGCGTGGCAACGCCCAGCGCTTCGGCCACTTTCTCCTTGGTCATCAAGACCGGAAATTTTTCCAGCGGCTGCATTTTCAATGATGATTCTGGATTCATACTTTCTCCTTGGTAAAAGCGACGGCGACGGCGGCAACATGGGTTTTGAACTTGGCGGCGTAGCGCCGGTCAGCCCCCTTCGCAAATTTCAATTCATACTTCTGGATCGCCCGTTCAACGGCCTTGAGGCCGCTGCCCAGCACCGTGACTTCGGCCGCGGCAAAACAGAGCAGCAGCTTTTCGGGCGGGGCATCCGGCTTCGTTTCCAACGCCGGATTGGAAATCATCTCTGCATACAGAAATTGCGCGTAAGGCAGTTGGTAGCTCCTGCCGTCGTCGGCCACCACGTTCAAAGTGGCGACCGTGGAATCCGTGCCGTAAGAAGGATTGTCGCGCGGATTAGACGCCGATTCGGTGGGTGGAGGTTCGTTGGTGTTCATAACGGGGCGTTTTCATTTGTGGGCTGCGCGTGTCAGGTAAAATGGTTTGTTGCAGTCCGAGGCGCTGGCGGAACTGTTTCAAAAAGCGATGGCCACGCTGCAAAACCTTCAGGATGAATTTTCGGCGGTGAACGGGCGGGACCACTTCCACCGCCGCCAGCCGCGCGCTAGAACGGGTGACGTGCGAGCGCAACATCTCGGCATCATCAGTGAACACGCGGCAGGCGTCGCGCCCGCGCGAGATGCTGACGTAAAATTGCTGCTGATTGATCGCCGGCAGCGAACGCGCTGACGCGACGACCAGCACTTGATCCACCGTCTTGCCCTGGGCCGCGTGCGACGTGACCGCGTAGCCGTGCGTGAACGTGCGGTAATTTTCTGGAATCACCCGGCCATCGGCCAGCACCACGGAATCTCCTTGAATCGCCCGCACCTCGACGAGTTCGCCGTTGACGAATCTCTTCTGCCAGTTCGATTGCAGGAGCAGCTTGTCGCCAGCGGCCACTTTCAACTTTCGTTTCTCCCCCACATCAAAGCAGGCGCAGCCTGCACCCAATTCAAAAACATTTTCCGAACCATCGGCGCGCTGAACTTTGAGCGAGTTGTTTTCGACGGCGACCACCGCGACGGTTTCATCTTTGGCAAAACCAGTTTTCTGCCGGTGAAACCGAATCGCCAGGCCGGAACGATATTGCCGCGCATCCCGCTTCTGCGCTTCCGTCCACGACAATGAATCAAAAACTTGAAACTCCTTTTCGTTACCCGCCAGCCGCCCTGACGTTTTTAGCGCGACACGGACTTTTTCCGTCACCGCCTCGATTTCATTCCAGGTCGGTGCGACCAGCAACGCCGATTGCTTTTGTGCCAAAGCTTTCACATACGACTGCGCGGCAGTGTCGTGAAGTTGGTTGCCGGGAAGTTCAGTCACCACTCCCATGCGTTCCAGTTGGGCAAACGCTTCCACTGTCCGTTTCTGCGCGGCCAGTTCAACAGCCTTGCGATACTCGGCCCGCCGCTGACGGCGGATGTGGGTCAGTTGTCCCGATTGAAAATCCGAATGGTTCTCCAAAATCCGCAGCGCATCGCCGCGCGCGACCGAGGCGTGCTGGCCGGTGTCGCCCGACAGCACAATGCGGGCGTCCCGTGCCAGGTCAAACAGTCGCTTCATGTCGTCCATCCCGACCGCCCCGGCTTCGTCCAGCACCACCAACTGACGGGCAGACAACGCCGGTTTCGTCAGCAGCAAACTTTGCAGTGTCACCGCCTCGAATCCCTCGGTGCGCAAAACCTCGGTTGCTGCCGCCGTCGGCGCGCAGAACAGCGGTTCAACGCGGGCTTCCTTGCAGGCGGCGACCAACTCGCGCAACGCCGTGGTCTTGCCGGTGCCGGCCAGACCGCGCAAGCCGGTGATGCGGTCACTGGTGCGCAGCACATGATAAATGGCTCGCCTTTGATCTTCGCCGAGCCAGTCGGCAGGCCGGTAGCCGGGATGCAAGGGCGCGACCGCATCGCAACCCGCGTTGACCGTCTGAGTCAAATCCAGTTCCGTCGCCAAAATCTGCCGCGTGGAAAATCCACGTTCGGTTTCCACCAAGTCCGGCGAATGCTTCACCGCCGCTTTCAACATCGGCAAATCCACTTCGCCCAGACGTTGCGACAGGGCCACGTTCAACAGTTCATGCTCCGGCACCACCGACTTGCGCTCGAACACATGGGCGACGGCATGGTTCAGGGCTTGGTTTTCTGGTTCAAAGACACGGACTGGCCGGACGGGTTGGACTGACGAGCAGAGATTTTGTAATGATTGTTGTTCCTCCGATGACAACTGCGCCAGTTGGCGTTTGCGCACTTCCGCCGTCGAGATGCCTTTGACTTTTTCCGCCCGGCTTTGATGCACCGCATGGGAAATCGCATTATTGGAAAGTTTGCGCCTCAGCTTTTGTTCCAACTCCTGCACCACTGCGTCACGCTGTTGCGCGCGTTTGGAAAACCGTTTTATTACCTCATCGCTGACGCCCTCAATTTGGAAGCCATGTTTGGACGGTTGAATCCGGTAGCCGATCTGTTGCACCCGCTTCGCCAGTTCGTTCCGATAAACCGCCGTGCCGTAACGGATGGCGTCATACATTCCGCCCGCTTGCAGGGCTTTCCAGGACCGTTCGCTGTCATCAAACGTGGCGTTGAACACCGTGAAATGCGTGTGCAACTGCGGGTCGAGTGCGCGGCTGCTCGTGTGCGTGAACGCGGCGGCGGCGAGATTGCCGGTGGTCCGGTCTTTTTGATTGCCCTGTTTTCTGACCCGTGTGGCGGCGAAGGCTTCGAGTTCGCGGAACGCGATGCGCGCGGCCTCCTCGTGCGCCGTCACCAGACGTTCATCCTCCATCGTCACCGCCAGCACCGACACCGATTTTGGCGCGGAACAGGTGAAATCATAAAACACCCGCCGCTGGCCCTCCTTCAGTTGCCGCTGCGTCAGCCGTTCGCAGGTTTCAGGGTTTCGATTTTCACACAGCGCATGAAATTGTTCGCGGGTGACTTCGTTCTTTAATCCCAACCGATCCGTGCCCGTGCCGATCCACTGGCCGGGACGGATTTCGCCCGCCGCGTAGTAATCATTTTGCGACAGGTGCTCGTCGAAGTAACTCTCGGCAGCGCCCAGATTTTTATGCGCGACGGCAGTGAACATACGCAGTCAGCCTATCGCATTCCCGACCCCGACCGGCGCGCGTCACACTCAAGCTGTATTTCCGCCAATTCAGTCATAACGCGCAGTTTGCCTGAATCGTTTCCCGCGCGCGTGTAGCTGATACACCAAGTGCACTTGGCCGATAATTTTTTCATCCGGCACCAGCATGACCGATAAAACGCCCTCCTTTGCGTAAAGATTACACAAAATGATGGTGTGGATATTTGCGAGAAAAACTGCAAAACCACCTGATATTATTGGTGTTTGCGCGATTCGGCGGCGGCAAAACTGAAAAATTGTTCACACGGCAGTGCCGCCCGGCGCTTTGACTGGCCGGCTTTCCGGCGGGCACTCGGAAACTGGCCAGACAAATCGCCGCAACCGAGAACCTATACGGTCGCGCACTCAACGGGCGTTTTCTAAAATCCCGCGACTCCACAGCCGTTTCGTCCGCTCCGATTTCAGAAACGCCCGTTCAGTGCCGTCGCAAACTTGCTTCCGCCTTCAGATTGCGGTATGTGTTGGATTGTGAAGACGGTGGATTTCAATGAAGTGAAACGAAAGGAAGCGAACAGCCGCATGGCGGCTGCGCGCAAGGCCCGTCGCAGTCCACAGGCGGCGGCAGCACTTCAGCAACGAGCTTCACTGGTGGGCAATGGGGCCAAGTGGCGCATCACCAATTTCAAGCAAGTCGCCCGCGCCATGTCCAAATGGGCGTAACCGTGGGCTTCTCCCTCCAGCAATTCTCGGAAGTCCTCAAGATACGCGACGCGGCGGGACAACCTTATCTGCTCATCGGCGGCCAGGCGGTCAACTATTGGGCGGAACGCTATCTGGCCACCGAACCACAGCTTGAACCATTACAGCCGTTCACCAGCGAGGACATTGATTTCAAAGGCGGGGTCGCTGATGTCCAACATATCGCTCGGCAGTTGGAACTGGCTCCCGGTTATCCGTCCAAGGTGCAAATGACCGCGCTGGCCGGAGTCATTCCTTTCCAAATCGGCGGTTTGAAATCCAACATTGAAGTGGTCCGGCGGATTCCTGGTGTTTCGGGTTCAGTGGACGCGCTGGCAGTTCAGACAGAGTGGAATGGAAAAACCATCCGCGTCCTTGATCCCATTTCGTTGCTGGCCTCCAAGTTGGAATTGGTTGCCAGTGTGTCCCAGGAAAAAAGGCGCGACGTGGTTCACCTGAAAATCCTGCTGTCCTGTGTCCGCGCGTTTCTAGGCGAATTTTTGCAGCGAGTCAAACATGACGAGATTCCGGCAAGACATTGGCTCGGTGCAGCTAATCAAGTGCTGAAATTGACGACCGACCATCGTGCCCGGAAAATTGCGGCAAAGCATCTGATCAACTGGCGGGAGATTCTTCCTTTGACTGCCATCGCTAAAAGCCAGAACGAGAAGATCAAACGGTTTCAGGAACAGCAATTGGAACAGGGCTACAAAAAATCCAAGGGCGTTTCCATCTGATGTGATGACGGCGCTTTGACTGGCCGGCTTTGCTCGTGCCTCACAAACCGGCCAGACAAATCGCCTCAAATGAAACCTAGACGGTCACGCACTCACCGGTCGTTCTAAAACCGCGCTCCACTCCGCCGTCGTCCGTTCATGCCACTCCCGACCTGCTCCGTTTCGCTGCCGGTTTCAGAACGCCCGTTCAGTGCGCCCATCATCATCCAATTTGATACGTTCAGCCGAACGCGATTCTGACGGCTTTCTGAAACTTGAAAGCCTTGATTTTTTCGAGACACCATCCCCTACCAAAATCGGTAGTGAAAAACGCAACCAGAAACCAGGCAACTAAAAGCGACGAAAAGCGACAACGCATTTGTCACTTTTCGTCGCATCCACTCCTGACATTTCGTCGGCACTCGCCGCTTTTCGTCACTTGAATTTGTCGCCATTCGTCGCCCTTTGCCGCTACACGCGGCGTGATTTCATCTCACTTTAACTTTCACCTGCTCTCTTCCACCGTTTTTCATTATCGGGCTATTCTGTCCGGCGATGACTGAAACGGCACATCAAAAACGCGGCGGCAAACCGTTCCACAGCATTTTGGAACCGCACTACGATTTCATCCGCGAGCTGCGCCAACGGCGCAAGACGTGGCAGGAAATCGCCGACTTGCTGTTGAGTGAAAAGGGCATCCGCGTCACGTTTCATGCTCCGTATCTATTTTACCGGCGCAGATTGAAGCGGGCGACCAAACCGCATTGGGAAGATGCGGAAAATAATTCCGAATTCCAACCCGCCCGCCCCAACGCAGCGGCCAGCCGGCCGCAATCACGCCAATCGCCGTTGCCGAAACCAAGCCCTTTCACCCGTCCAAACATCAAAAACATTAACACCGATCAAGAATTCACATGAACACCAACATCACCAAACGCATCCACATCAATCCCCAATCCAAAGGCAGCCTCGGCAAAAGTTTCGAGGCCGAGTTCCGCACCGCCTGGCTCGATTATCACGACATCCACTGGAACGGCTCCGACCTCGATGACCGGCACCATTCGTTTGCCGACCGCCATCCCGAACAGGTGCAGTCCTATGTTTTGGGCAATGACGACGACAGCAAATCCACCCTGCTCGGATTGTTTCGCAACGTGTCGCGCAGTGACGCGCCGGTTCATGTCATTGATTGCCGGGCGCAGGCCGACGGCCTCATCGTGCAGGCGCTGGAGTCGTTGCAATTGCTCGAATCGCTCGCCACGCAGGGCATCCGGTTCACGTTTTTCCTGTTTCCCAGCGAGGACACCGAGAGCATGAACAATCTGCTCGACCTGTTTTATTTCGCGGGCGACCGCGTGGATTATGTGATTGTCCACAACCCGGCCAAAGTGCAGAACCAACCTGTTCAAGAAATCCAACATCGAAGCCGAGTTGAAAAAGTTTGGCGCGAAGGAACTGACGTTGCCGGTGGTGACTTCCATCACGTTGCTGGCCATCAAACGCGCCGAGGCCAAGGCGGGCCGCAAGTTGAGTTTTGCGGAAGTGGCGACGCCCGGAGCATCGCATTTGGAATTGATGCTGGCCGGGGAAATGCAATGGGCGATGCAGCAGATGTTCCGGCAATACGACGCCATTGCCGATTTGCTGGTGCCAGAGCAACAGATGCCGGAGGTCGAATCACAGCCGGAACCGGCGGCGAAACCGGCCCGCTCCAAACATCCGATGCTCAACTTGGGCGAATGAGGTATGGACTGGACAAAGATGATTTGACCGCGCTGTTGGTTGACGCGCCCGCCGAGGAAGTGGATCAGATTCACCGGCTGTTGCATGAATGGAGCGTCGGGCCGGACAGCAGTTTTCCGGTGCAACTGGCGTTGCTGACCAAGGCGCAATGGCGCATCGCGGCCAATCTGCCGCGCTTGATGAATGATGCCCGCAAATTGATCGAACTGCATCTGGCCGAATACCGGCGGCAGAGTCAGGCGATGGCAGATGATTTTGCCGACACGGTGGACGGCCAGAACAAGGAGTTGAAAAAAACCGTCGAAATTCACATTCAGGCAACCCGGCAGGCGGCGGAACAAATCCAGGTGCAGCTTGCCGACGCGGAGGCAGTCGCAAAGCGGGTGAAGGCTTTGATGGAAAGTGCGGTGTCTGAATGGAGGAGCATCAAGGCCAGCACCACGGCTCAATGCGAACGGTTGGAACAGGTTTCCAATGACTTGCAAGACCGGTTCGCGTGGCGGGTGATGCTTCGGTCGGTCGCTTGGTTTTTGCTGGCTCTCGGCTATGGAATTTGCATCGGCCATTATTGGATTCATTGAGCTTTGCTCATGGGCGCAGTCGCGCTGGCAATGACGCGCGCCAATCCAGATTCAATTGTATGTCGCCGGTCGTCGCGTCAAGGTAGTGCCTCGGTATGCCCTCGGCTCTCCACCGTTGACCCGCCGCCCGGCTCCGGGAGTTTTGCGTTTAGGATTTGGCGCGTGGAGAATTGCTTGCGACAAGAATGGCCAGCCGCACCGGACGCCTTGAAAGTCATGTGCGTGAAAAACTTTTCAACACCGGCAAAATTCGGCATCATGCCCGAAGTTTCCGAAATCGATTGAGGATTGTTGTGGGCAAAACGGCAGGCAAACATTTTGTATGACGAAACGAAAAACGACAGCCACAGGTTTGGCAAAAACCAGCGGACAGGATGGCAAGGGGCGGTAACGGGGCAATGAGTGGGCGATGAAAGGGCGGTCGAGAAATCAGCCTGAACCCCTGTAAAATATGGCTATATTAGCGCGTGCATTCGTGGATGTGGTTGGTCTGCGCGTCGAAAATGGCATCAGGATCAACGACCTGTCCGGTGGCGGCGTGACGGCGCTGACGGGGATGACCCGGTCGAAAGTCAGGTGACGCTCGTAAAGTGCATTGTTGTTGCCGGAGAATTTCGCCGGTCCGCAGTCGTATCGGTGCGGCAGGGTCAAGCCCAGGGCCGCAGTGTTGCCGGAAACTGATTTGGTTCTTTCAAATAGGCGCGGAGTCAGGCTCAAAGCTGACTTTCGATCGGGAGCAGTGAAAGAAGGTTCACTTGGAGCCGCCGGAAGAACGAGGTTTGCGGTTCGCGGGTGTAGCGCACTTCGCGGCCGTTTTCCTCACTGATCCAGATGATGGAGCCGCATTCCTTCGTGACTCCACGACTGGGAACAAATTCGAGACGATAGGCCTGTTGCGGGAGTTGGTATTCGAGCGCGTCCACCGTTGGCCCGGCCAGTTCGGGGATTCCGATGATCAGACCCATCTCCGTATTGAGCACGGCGGAACGCGGGTCGAGATTCAAGGAGCCGACGAACATGGTTTGATGGTCGAAAACGAATGATTTGGCGTGGAGGCTGGAGCGGGACGGCCTGCCCGCGCTCTTGGTGGAAGCCTGGCCTTCCTGGGTTGAGCCGCGGATCTGGGTGTTGGGTTTGATTTCCCACATTTCCACCCCGGCGCGCAGCAGTTCCTTGCGATAACGGCGATAGCCCGCATGCACTGCGGTCACGTCGTTGGCCGCCAGCGAGTTGGAGAGGATCACCACCCGGACGCCGCGCCTGCGGAGGGACTTGAAGAACGCCACGCCCTTCGGACCCGGAATGAAATACGGCGAGACGACGACCAATTCATTCGTGGCCTTGTCCACCACGCTCCGGACCACCGGCAGCAGGTGCGTGGCAGTGTTGGTCGGATCAGTGAAGGCTTTCTCCGGCTGGTCACAAACAAGCGTCGCGTTTCCCCAGACCAGGCCCAGTTCACGGTGGCTGACGGCCGCGCCAACCCCGTTCCTGGCCAATTCCTGGTATTCCGGCGTATTGGTGATGACGGCGACGCGCGCGGCCAGGCGCGTGTAATGTTCAGCCAGTTGTGCGGGAGAAAGGCGATGGCTCGTCAACGCATGGATGGGGATGGACGACGGGCTGAACCAGTAGCGCTCGAACATGGCCGACACGTCCTCCGCGACCGGGCCGGCGGCGATCACATCGAAGTCGGCAAAATGCGGCTCCTCGCCGAGCGCATAGTAGCGTTCTTCGACGTTCCGGCCGCCCATGATGGTGACCGCTCCGTCGGCGGTGAAGGATTTGTTATGCATGCGGCGGTTGGCCCGTTGGAAATCGAGGAGCAAACTCAACGTGCGGAACGAGCGGTTGGCGACCGGATTGAACAGCCGCACCTCGATGTTGGTGTGATTGTCCAACGCCAGGAGCACCTCGTCCGAAGCGGAACCGCCGACGTCATCCCGCAGCAGCCGCACGCGGACACCCCGATCCGCCGCGCGCACCGCCTGCTCGGCCAGCAGTTGGCCCGAAGCGTCCGGTCTCCAGATATAATACTGCATGTCGAGAGTGCGCTCGGCGGTGTCGGCCAAGGCCAGACGCGCCGACAACGCGTCCTGGCCATACCGCAACAACTGAATGCCTGACGACCCCTGATGCACCGCCGCGGCCGGCGCCACAGTGCGCGCCCACGCGGTGTTGGTGGTGACCACCGGATGACGGACATTCCACTCCGGCTTTGCCTTTGGCAACGAACCGCACCCCGTCACGACGGCGGCGATGAGCAACAGCCCGAACAACGACCATGCCAACCGCATTCGCCGGGGCGCGCCGGCTGCAGTGCGCCCTCGATTCGCGGTTGAATTTGCCGGCGACCGCGTCCCCCCGATTCGAATTGAGTTCATGCCGCGTCCCAGTTCCGGTGGTTTAAGACGCACTCGACCCATGCGACGAAGTCGCGGCGCCAGAGTTGGGAAATTGGCGGAGTTGCATTTCGGCCTGCAGCCAGTGTTCAACGGCGCGGCCCTCCGGCCGGCCTTCCTGTTCCCAGATGGAATGCGTAACGGCGCGAGCGGCGACAGCTCCTCGATTTGCGCGAGCACCTCGTCCGTGATGAACGTTCCTTCCGTGAATTTTTTCCCGCCGTGAACGACCCGATGGGCAACGATGCTGATCTCGCCGGGATCGCCAATGACTCCCGTCTTCTTCGCCGTGAGTTCAGCCAACATCGCATCGAACGCCCCGGCGAAACCACCCTGCGGTAATTCACGTTTCACCCCGCCCTTCGGCCCGCGCTGCGCGAGCCGGGTGCCCGCGAGGCCTATGCGCTCTACCCCGCCGGCGGCGTGGCGGGATTCCTCGGACGTGTCGTAGAAGCTGTATTTGAGCGAAGACGAGCCGCAATTGACGACGAGAATTCTTTCCGGCCGCCCGCCCTTCAACTTGAGGCCGTAAGGACCGTCGCTCTGGCGCAGCGCGGCGGCGGACTTGGCCGGGTCGGCCGTCAGTGACTTCATCCGGTCGGCAATGGTGCGCGAGATGTGCTGCACTGTCCGCGGCTCGGCCACCAGGATGGATTGGAACACCGACACCGGGATCAGCAAAATTTCGCAGCGCGATTCGGCGATGAAGTCCGCGAGCAACGTGTCGCCGGTCATCAGCGCCATTTCGCCAAAGGTGTCGCCGGCGCGCAAATGTCCGAGCACCTGCCGCACGCCGCCGTCGCCGGGGACCGAGGCGGCCACCGTGCCGCTCAACACGACGCTGAAGTGCGTGGCTTCCGCGCCGTGGTGGGCGACGGCTTCATTGGCCTCGAACGACGCGACGCGCGAGCCGGCTGCCAATTGCAGCAGGCGTTCGGCGGAGAATTCCTTGAACACGCCGATCTGTTGCTTGAGAAAATCGGGGACGTTCATGGCTTCAGGTTTTCCACGGCATCCGCCACCGTCGCCAGGCGGTCAATGCCGCCCAGCCGCGCGTCCACGCCCTCGCTGCGGATCCGGTCGCGCACGGAGGAGCGGGCCTCCACGGCCTGCACCCGGATGCCGGCCGCGGTGAGTTCCTCCGCCAGGCTCCCCAGCATTTGCGCGCCATGCATGTCCACCCTGGGCGTGGCGGACAGGTCTAGGACGACGAGCCGGGGCGTCGGGGAGGCAGCATGCACCCGGTCCAAAATGGTGTCGCGCACATGGTCCATGTTGAAATAGATGAGGCCCGATTCCGGCCGGAAGATCAGCACCCTGGGGATCAACTCGTTATCAGGATGGCGCGCGCGGTCGGAGAAGCGTCGTGTGCCGGGAATGCGGCCGAGAAAGGCCACATGCGGCCGGGATGCCCGCCGGATCAACAGCACCAGCGAGATGATCGCGCCGATCATGACGCCGCGGAGGAGGCCCTGTCCGAGCACGCCGACGATGGCCGCGATTGCCACGATGAATTCTGTGCGGTCGCTGCGCCAGAGGTGTTTGAGGGTGGAAACCTTGAACAGGCTGGCCACGGCCACCAGCACCACGGCCGCCAGCACCGGCTGGGGCAGCGCGGCGAGCAGGTGCGAAAAGAACAGCACCACAAGCAGGACAATTCCCGCCGCCATGGCGCCCGAAAGCGGCGTGCGCGCCCCGCCGCCTTCGTTGACGAGCGATTGCGACATGCCGCCGCTGACCGGAAAACCGCGTCCGAATCCGGCCGCAAGGTTCGCAGCGGCGAGCGCGAGGAATTCCTGGTTGGCATCCAGCCTTCCGCCATGTTTGGCGGTGAACATGCGGCCGATGGCGGCGGTTTCCACCGCGGCCAGCAGGAAGCAGGCGAACGCCAGCGGCACCAGGTTGTTGAAATCCTCCAGCGCAGCTTCAAAATTGCTCAAGTCCATCGCCCGGGGCAGGCCGATGGGCGGCAATCCTTGCGGCACCGTGCCCAGCAGCTTCACGCCGCGCGCCTCGAGACCAAGCCAGTTCGCCGCCAGAATGCCGCCCACGACCACGAACAACGCCACCGGTTTGTTTTTCAGGAAGATTTTTCCGAGCACGAGCACCGCCAGCGCGATGCCCCCGACGGTGAGCGCGGTGGGATTGGTTTCGTTCAGGTGTTTCAGGAAGGTGCCGCTGTTCACCCAGAAATTGCCGTGCGCGCCGTGGATGCCGCACAGCTTCGGCAATTGCGTGCTGGCCAAGAACAGCGCCACGCCGCACTTGAACCCGACCATCACGCTTTCGGAAATGAAATTGATGATCGAGCCTGCCTTGACCAGCCAAGCGATGAAGGCGATGAGTCGCCATGAGCAACGCCGTGGCCGACGCCAGCGCGACAAACCGTGTGGTGTCGCCGCCCGCGATGTCGCCGAGCGACGCGCCGACGAGCAGCGAAATGGCCGAGGTGACCGTGATGGTCGTGTGGCGCGAACTGCAGAACAGCCAGAAGACCAGCCCGCCGAACAGGCACGCGTAGAGTCCCGCCTCGGGCGGCAGGTTGGCCAGCGAGGCGTCGCCCAATCCGGACGGCAGCAGATAGGCGGCGAGCGTGATGGAGGCGATGAAGTCACCGCGCAGCCAGTTTAATTCGTAACGGCGCAGCCAGCCGAGCGCGGGAACCGCCCTCGCTAGCAGTGAGGCTTGAGTTGAGGCGGCATTCACAATTGCTTTCCTTTCTCAATTTTCATTTCGCCCGGTGTCATGCTCGTGACTCCCGAAACCCATGCGCGCAGGAGCGTGAAGGTCACGGCAAGAATCACCGGGCCAATAAACAGGCCGATGACGCCAAAACCAATCAGCCCGCCGATGACGCCCGTGATGACGAGCAACAGCGGTAGATCCACGCCTTTGCGGATGAGGATGGGGCGGAGAAAATTATCAATGGCGAGGACAAAAACGGCCCAGACCGCAAACAGGGAACCGGCCAGGGGGTGGCCGCTATAAAACAGCCAGATGCCGGCGGGAATCACCACCAACGCAGGCCCGACCTGCGCGATGCAGAGCATGAGCATCACCGCCGTGAGCAGCACGGCGCCGGGCACGCCGGCAAAAAAGAGGCCGACCCCGCCGAGGGCAGATTGCACGAGCGCCGTGACCACGATGCCCAACGCGACCCCTCGAACCGCCTTGGCCGACAAGACCGCGACCTCATCCCCCGCCTGGCCGGCGAGCCGGCGCGCGAACATCACGGATAGCGTTGGCCGTGGTTTCGCCTTTGGCATAAAGCACGGCGGCGATGGCGATGCTCAAGAGAAAATGCAGGACGAGCAGGCTGAAGTTGCCGGCCTGGCCGACGAACCAGGCAACCAGCTTGCTGGCATACGGCGCCGTCATTTTGGAGAGTTCCTCCGGGCTGACGGCGGCGAAATGCTGCCATCGCTCGACAGTGGAAGCGCCCACCACCGGGATTTTTTCAATCCAGCCGGGCGGCGGCGGAATTTTGACCGTGGACAACGATTTGAACCAACCCACGATCTGGTCGGTACCGGTCGAGAATGGTCAGGACGGCGAAACATATCGGGATGATCAAAACCAGCAGCAGCAGGATGGTCATCACCAGCACGGCCAGCCAGCGTTTGCCCCGGAGCCGGGTTTGCAGCTTGAGAAAATTCGGCCAGGTGGCGATGACAATCATGGCCGCCCACAGCAGCGACGTGAGGAACGGTCGCATCACCCAGAAACACGCGGCGATCAGGATGCCGATAAACAGCACCGCCAGCGTAGTGCGCGTCAAGTCGGAGGATTGGGACTGGTTCATAATCAAATAACAAATTCAGGACGGTTCAAATTGGAAGCCCGGCAGAACATGATTTCAGCGCCGCCCACCCGCCCGCGGCGCGGGCCTGGGCCTGGATGGTATCGAGGGTGTCGGCCGTGACGGCGGCCTGGAAACCTGCGGCGGCTCGGCCCGTGGAGTAACCGCCTGTGCTTGCCGCGGCCCGCCGGGGGAATACTCCACGGGCCAAGCGATGGGATGAGCCGGCCGCAATCCCTGATCCGGTGGATTGCCCGTCGGCGGCGGCGAAACGATGACATCGGGGTCATCGTGATAATTGCCGTAATACCAAGGATCGGGATAACCGGACGCATAAAAGGCGCCGCTGCTGACGCGGGTGCTCCCGCCGTCCGTGGTTTCGCAACCGGTGAACGCTCCCGCAGCGAACAGGAGCGTGGCGCTTAGGGCGAAGGAGATTTTGGACGCATTCATGTCAGCGGACTCCTTTCAAAAGTTTCTCATCCCATTCCAAGATTCCGATGGCCGCGCCGGTGGGATCAGCGACGACTGCCACCTTGCCATCCAACAATCCGGGTGCCGGTTCGACCAGCACCTTTCCGCCAAGCTCCTTCGCCAGCGCCACCGATTCTGGCACGTTTTTTACGCGCACATAAGGCAGCCAAGTGGGCTGCACCTGGGTGTTGGCCTTCGGAATCGTCCGCACCGTTGCGCGCGCATAGCCTTCGCTGGTCAGCACAAAGTCGCTCACCCGGTTGGGCTCGGCGTTCTCAACGATCTGGTAGCCGCCGACCGCGCGGTAAAATTCGGACGCCTTGCGCCCGTCGCGGCTCAAGAGTTGAATCCAGATCCAGTCTCCCGGGTCCGCGAGAAAATCCGGCGAATCGCCGGACGAGGAATTCACCACGCCGAACAGCGCGCCCTCGGGGTCGGCAAACACCGCCTGCCGGCCGCGCTTCGGAAGTTCCTGCGGCGGCACGAGCATCTTCCCGCCCAGCCGCGCCACCGTTTTTTTCACCCGGTTGACACTGGGAACCGAAATGTAACCGAACCATCGCGGCTGGGCGGACTGGTCCGCAGGACGCGGACGATGAAAGATTCCTCCCAAGGGCCGGTCGTCATTGCAGGCAATCACGTAGTCGCCGACATACCGAAAGTTCCAACCGAACAATCCCGCGTAAAATTTTTGCGCCGCCGGAACGTCGTCGGTCACCAGGTCCGCCCAGACAAATTTGCCGGGCAGGCGCGGACTGCCGGACACGGTATTGAGCGGCGGCAGCTTCGTTGGCGGCTCGTCCGTGCTGCAACCGCCGCCCAGCAGCAAGGCCGCTCCCAGCCCCAACGCAAAAAGCTTGGAAGCGGCAATGGTATAAAATTTTGTTTTCATGATTGATTCGAGGACGCGGCTTACATTTCGAACACATGGCAACACCATGGAGCCACGTCGAGATACAACCCGCGCGTCTGCAAGTCGGTCCCGTCGCGTTCGTAAACGGCGTCGCCCAGCAGGTCACGCAGTTGCCATAGACGCCCGCCGAGATCCGTCCACGGAAGCCGGAGATAACACTGGCCGGGCTGGGCGGCGAAATTCACCGCGGCCAGCAGCCGCGCACCGGAAGCATCCTGCCAGGCGAAAGCGATGAAGTTGTCAGACGAACGATTGCCATCCCAGACGGGAACACATTCGAGCAACTGCCACTGGCCCTGCCGGACAACGGGCAGGCGCAGGATTTCGAGCGGCCGCAGGTAAAAATTTTCCAGGCCGGCGTTCACGGCCTCCTCCGGGGCACGGACGAGATGCGGCGAAATGCGTTTGAGCCGTCCATCGAATTGGCCCTGATGAAAGAACCGCAGGCCGGGCGACAGAAAAACGACGGCGGCGGCGGCCTTATGAACTTCATCGGCAAACGTGGCGGCGGCGCGCGGCTCGTCGTGGTTTTCGAGAAAGCGGGCGAGCTTGTTCTGGTAATCCGGCGTGGCGAGGAAATGTTCGCGCACCGGCCGGGCGCGGCCTTCGCGGAGGCGGTCGTAAAGGCGTTTGTCGTAGGTGTAATCGAACCCCTGCTGTTGCAGCGCCCATTCCAGGTCCCAATAGACTTCGGCCATGAAACAAAACCCGGGAAATTCCTCGCGCACATGGCGGATGGCGTCCGGCCAGAATGGCTGCGCCGGCCGGCCCCAAGTTCGTTCAAAAACCTCCGGCAGGACAAGCATGGCCATGTCGCAACGCACGCCGTCGCATTGGCTGGCGATCTTCAGCAACTCACCGGCCATGGCCTCATGCGTGTTGGGATTGGCGTAGTTCAATTGCAACGTGTCGGGCCAGCCGGGAAAATACGGGTCGCGCCCATGGGCCAGCAGCAAATCGCCGGACCGGCGCTTGACCCAGGTGTAATTCATCGGCGCTCGGGCGTGATCGAGTTCCGTGCCGGCGAGGAAATATTCGGGATGCGATTCAACCCACGGATGATCCAGCGCCATGTGATTGGGAACGAAGTCAAGCATCAGCTTCAAGCCGCGCCGGCGGAGACGTTCGCGCAGACGGGCGAGCGCCGCGTCACCGCCCAGATTTTCATGCACGGTGTAGCCGGTGATGGCGAAGCCCGAACCGGCAATGTCCTCCTCCCGCAGGTCGGGGAGCGTTTCCTGAAACTCCTTCCGCCAATCAGGGTTGTTCCGGGAAATATCCCGGCCCGCCACGCCCGTCTGCCAGACGCTCAAGAACCAGACCCAGTCAAAGCCGAACTCTGCGAGCCGGTCCAATTTGGCGTCAGGAAGGTCGTCCAGCGTCGCCGGGCGGCCGAGGGTTCTGGCGATTTCCGTGAGCCAAACGCGCGTGTTGATCTGGAACAATGAAGGATACTTGGGTTTCATGGCGTTAGCTCCTGACGAAGACCGCAACCTCCCGCTGAAATCCCGTGATCCCTGCATCGTAATCACATTTCTTTGCGAATGCTGCACGGGCGGCCACGGCATCGTCATTTAGCGCTGGCTCGCCCCGTGTAGTAGAGGCATCCGCACTGCCCCCAGGCGTGGGCGGAGTTACTACACGGGGCGAGCCGGCTTGGGCCACCCAAACCGCCGGCGTGCCGACAATCATGTCGCTCACTCGTTTCATAACTTGGCCGCGGCAGAATCGCCGGCGAACCGTTCCGCCTACCCGGTGTTCAGCCAGACGCCCTTCGATTTGAATTCCTCAGGTTTCCTGTCCGGGCTCACGGTTCCACCCGCAGATTTGTCAGGATTTCGTCCACGACCGACTGGATGCGCTCCGCCCGCACTTCGGCGGTGGCATTGCTGTCCAAAAAGCGGGTGGCATAGCCGCGCTTGAGCAACTTGTAGTTCTTGCCGTCAACGATATCAATGAGCAGTGTGCCCGCCTCAAAATCGTTCGGGTTCTTGCTGCCGGTATAGGCTTCGTGCGCCTTGTCCTGCAGCGCTTCGGCCCCGGCGTTGTAACCGAAGTAATCGTTGATCGCCTCGGTGGAAACATGGTTGCCGATGATGATGAGGTAACCGACCGTCACGTCCCCGCCGGCCGCCGCCTGCGTGACTCCGTGGGTGGCGAGGTTTTCGGCGATGGCCGCCTGGATCATCTGGTGGACGGCCTCCCGGCCGTCCGCAAAACCGGGCGCGGGCCGGTTGCCCCGGTCAACAAAGCTGAAGCTCCGGGCGTGAATCGGCCCGGTGTCCACCTTGGTCGGAGTCGAGGAACAGCCCGCCAGCGCCAAAACGGCAACAGCCAGGAGAATGGGCAGGTTAAATTTCATTTGAATGTGACCTCTCCCCCCTCGCCCCAGCCAACTCAAAAATGGGTGAGGGGGAGACGGAGGGGGAGAGGGTGATAGTTTGCATTGTGGTTGGTTTGCTTCGGTTCACTTCGCGACCTTCTCCAGCGACACCGCCAGCGCCTCGCTGTAAACGATGACGATGGTGTCGCCGATGCGGACTTGCGTCAGGCGGCTCGGATCGGCCACGCGCGCGGTGAGATAACGGCCCAGCGGACCTTTTACCGTCACCGTTTCGTCGCGGCGATCGAGCGCCTCAACGGTCGTGACCACCTTGAACTGCCGCGCGACGCCACCCGCGGGCGCCATGTCCGTCGGGGCGCGCCCGGCGGCGCCCATGATCTCCAGCGGGTGCTGCGCCTCTTCCGGCGTGGGCGGACGGGCTTCGGCGGCAATCGAGACGAGGTAATCCACGCGGACAGAATCACCGACCTTCACTTCGTCAAGCCGCTTCACGGCGTCCCCGGCGGTCACGGTGACTTCGTCGCCTTCCGGCCCCTTCAGGGTCACTTCGCGCTTGGCCAGATCAATTGCGGTGACTTGCCCTGTCACTGTGGCATGAACGGCTTCCACGCGGCCCATCGGTGCGTCCTTGGGCGCTGCACCTTCCTGCGCCAGCAAGCTTGGACTCCGGCTCACGGCCAGCAGTGCGGCGCACGCGATGGAACATGTTAATGTGGTTTTCATAATGGTTTTCATTGTTTCGGTGGTTGGTGGTTATTTGTTGTGGTTGGTTTCAATACTTCTCCGGCACAAATTTCCGGCCTTGCAACGCGGCCTGGTCGTCGTAGGCGCCCTTCATCGAGCGCTTCAGCAGCTTGATTTTCTCGCGCGGCACTTTATTGTAAGGAATCAGATTTAGCAGATGATGGATGCAGTTCAGCCGCGCCCGTTTCTTGTCGTCGGACCGCAGGATGTGCCACGGCGCCCATTTAGTGTCTGTGGCCTTGAGCATCAGGTCGCGGGCGCGTGAATACTCGAACCATTTGCTCCGCGACGGCAAATCCATCGGGCTTAATTTCCATTGGCGGATCGGGTCGGTGATGCGCGCCTCGAACCGGCGTTGTCTGTTCCTTGTCGCTCACCTCCAGCCAGAATTTGATGAGCATGACGCCGCCCTTGACCACGTATCTTTCTAGTTCAGGGCAACGCTCCAAGAACAGGCGGTGTTGTTCCGGACTGCAAAAGCCCATGACATATTCCACGCCCAAGCGGTTATACCAGCTCCGGTCAAAGATGACGACTTCGCCCGCCGCCGGGAAATGCGCCGAAGTAGCGCTGCATATACATCTGCGATTTCTCGCGGTCCGAGGGCGCGGGCAGCGCCACAACGCGGAATACCCGCGGGCTGACGCGCTCGGTGATGGCACGGATGGTGCCGCCCTTGCCCGCGCCGTCGCGGCCTTCGAAGATGACGATGACGCGCAGGCCCTTGTGTTTGACCCAGTCCTGAAGATGGCACAATTCCGCCTGGAGCTTGCGCAATTCCCTGGCGTATTTCTTGGCCGGCATTTTCTCCCGTGCCCCGTTTGGTTGGTTGTCTTTCTTGCTCATAATTTATTTCCCTTTCTTCAGTTCCACCGGGTCCGCCGCCGGCCAGCCGCCGCCCAGCGCTTTGTAAAGCTGGATGACGGCAATCCATTCGCCGACTTGCGTCTGGACTTGCGCCGTCTCGGACGGGTATAGCTCCTGTTGCGCCTGCAGGACTTCAAAGTAACTGGATTTGCCGTTGATATACCGGTCCGTGGCCAGAGTGACGGAGGATTGCAGCGCGCTGACGGCCTGGGCGTTGAAGACCTTTTGCTCGGCGAGTTTTTGCCGGGCGATGAGTGCGTCGGACACGTCGGCAAAGGCGTTCACGACGGTCTGCTGATACGCGGCTTTGGCCTCGTCAAATTGGGCCTGGGCGGTGCGGTATTGGGCGCGCAACTGGCCGCCCTGGAAGATGGGGCCGGTCAGCGTCCCGCCCACGTTCCACAGGTTGCCGGCGCCGCCGGTGAAGGCGGACAGTTCGGTGCTTTGCCGCCCCAGCAATGTGGTCAGGCCGATTTGCGGAAAGAAATTTGCGATGCTGACGCCGATGAGGGCATTGGCGGCAACCACGGATTGTTCGGCGGCGGCGATATCCGGCCGACGGCGGAGCAGGGCACTGGGCAGGCCCGCCGGAATTTCCGGCGCCGGCAGGGGCTGTTCGGCCAGGGTCCGGCGCGGCACCGGGCCGGGATTCCGCCCCAGCAGGATGTTGATCTGGTTTTCCGTGGTCGCGATTTGGATTTCCAAATTCGGGATGATGGCGGCGGCGTTGGCCAGCGCGGCGGCGGCGCGGTCGGTTTCGAGTTTGGAGGCCACGCCGTTGGTGAGGCGGTCGTTGAATATGCGGTAGCTGCCGGCATAGGCATTGGTGGCGTCGCGCTGGATTTGCAGTTCGCGGTCCAGATCCAGCAACTGGTAATAGGACGTGGCGACGTCGCTCACCAGGGTGATGGTGACGCCGCGCCGGGCTTCGTCGGTGGCGAGATACTGGGCGCGGGCGGCTTCGCTTAGACGCCGGATGCGTCCCCAGAAATCAATTTCCCAAAACGCACCGGCCGTGGCCAGCGCGGAACTGTCCGTGGCACCATTCTGGGCCGCCGGCGAATTGAAGAGGGCGTTGCGGCCGCGGCCAACGTCGCCGCTATAACCGATTTGGGGAAAGAACGCACTGCGCGCCACGATGACCTGATTGCGCGCCTGTTCCACCCGCGCGATGGCCCGCTTGAGATCGTAGTTGTTGGTGAGCGCGGTGCGGACGAGGTCTTGCAGCATCGGATCTTGGAACATCTCCCACCAGGACAGGTCGGCCAGGGAGTTGGTGGTCTGGGTTGCGGCAAAGCGGAAGTTGGCCGGCGGGTTCGCCTCGGGCCGTTTGTAGTTCGGCCCGACGGCGCAGCCGGCCGCCAACAGCAGGGCCATCGTCGGCAGCAAACCGCCCCGGAGAAACGTGCCGGGGGCATTCATTATTTTTTTGAAGTTCATAATCGTTTAGAATTGGGTGCGCATCATAGCAGCAACCGCAGCGGGTATTCTAGCTGTCTGGGATGATTTAACCACCTTTTCCTCAACGCATTCTTGCTCCAAGGTTGTTTGCCATTCATTCATGGTTTCTGTGATGGATCATCCGCCGGCGGCGGCGGTGCCGGGGGCGCGGGATTTGGCACGTCCGGCGCGGACGCAGCGGGTGCCGATTGGACCACGGTGGGCTGGTCCGGCATGGAAACGGCAACCGTCAGCGGCGACGGCGTGAACGTGCCGACGGAGATGGGCATCAACCGTTCGGCCACCGACACGGTCTTCCAGTTGAAGGTGATGGCCAGCAGACGGAACACAAACGTGCCGCCAACCGCCAGCAGGGCGGCGCTTTCCACCGGCTGGTGGAACCGGATGATGAGCACCGTGAACAAACCCGCGCCCAGCAAAGCCGCGAGCACATAGAGCTGGCCGGGTTTGAAGAGCAGCGGCTCCTCCCGCACCAGCACATCGCGCAACAACCCGCCGCCGGAGGCATTGATGACGCCCACCATGACCGCCGCCACTGTTGACAATCCGGCGTTGAGCGATTTTTCCACGCCGACCACGGCATACGCGCCCAATCCCAGCGCGTCCGCCAATAGAAATACCCGCTGCAACCGGTCCATCCGGGTCGTGAACAACGCCGCCATCATGCAGCCCCCCAGTATGACGTAAAGATAACGCTCATCCTGCATCGCCAACGGCGGGCCGTTTTGGATGAAGATGCTGTCGCGGATCAATCCCCCGCCGACGCCGGTGACCAGCGCCAGAACAAAAAGTCCCACGATATCGTATTGCCGGCGAATCGCCACCAGCGCCCCGCTCAAGGCGTAAAGGAACGTCGCGCCGAGGTCGAAGTAAACCGGCAACGTGTATTGTCTTTGCAGTTCACCAATCATGTTAGGCTGACATTCCTACAAAGGTTGGGGAGCGCGCACGCACGGTGCGCGCTCCCCGCCTCTTTATCCAATTAGAACAGCGAGTAAACCATGCCGGTCTGGAACCGCCAGACGTCCCCATAATTGGAGGCGCCCCCGCCGCCTTTCTCGTTTTTGTAGCCGTAGAGGCATTCCACGCCGACGCTCAAACGTTTGCGCAATTGCCAGATCAGGTTCGCGCTTTCGTAGTAAGTTTCGTGATAGGCCGCCGGGTCCTGGGACTGTTCGTTTTGCAAATTCACGTAACCGGAGGTGAGGGTGGACCGGAATTGCTCCGACCACTGATGCGTATAACCAATCATGGGGGCGAAGTAAGTCAACGCCCGCAATTCGCCCGCATTGTTGTAGGCGGCGTCACCGCCATTGAACCCGGTGTAGGTGAAGTTGTCGTTGCAGAAATGGAAGATGCCCTGGCCATAGGTCAATTGCGCCTGGACCGAATCCTTTTCAAACACATTCAGGCTGGTGGACAGGTTCACGCCCCAGCCAAAAACATTTTGCTGGCCAAGATTGGGGTTGTTGGTCTGGCCGTTGGCGCCCACATCGCGGAGGATGGTGGCCAACTGGACGTGCCCCCATTTGGCGTCTTCCCAGCGGATATTGGCTCCGCCATCGGGCAGATGATTCTCCGACGAGGCGCTCGAATTCGGGCCGGTGTTATCCACTTCCGACGACGGCTGCTCCACGCCGAGGTTGACCTGCCAGTGATCGCCCAACGGGATCATGTAGCGCGCGGTCGCCTGCCGGGCAAAAATGGCGGAGTTCGGGCCTTCGAAATCCACCGTGTCCGGCCACACGTCCGGGTCTTCGAAGATGCTGTAGGTGAAGCCGGCGGTGAAATTGTAGAGCTGCCCATACATTTGCTTGAGCCGATACGCCATCCCGGTGCCGCTCCCGAAGAAGTCGTTGTTGTAGTAAAAACGGAAATTGCCTGGCATGTCCGGCGCGCGCACGTCCACGCTCATGGAGGAACCCTTGGCGGTCATGTTGAACTGTTCGCTGCCGCCCGAGCCCGGCGTGTGTTTCATCGGGATGGTGGCCGTCACGAACCGATCCGCGTTCCCCGAATTCCCGCTGTCCTCCATCATGTCCACGCGCGGCTTGGCGTTGAACATAATGATGGCCGGCGTGTTGGGAATCGGGAAAAATCCCCGATACTTCGGATCCAGCGTCTGGTCGCCCGGACGCGGCGCCTCCTCCTGCTGGTCATTCATATTTTCCCGGTCACCCACCGGGCTGGCATGCCCGACAATGGGCTTGGTCGGCGTCTCGAAGGTCACACCTTCCACGGCATTGGTTCCCGGCGCGGCGGCCGCCACTTTTTCCTGTTCCAACTCGGCTATTTTCTGCTGCATGCCGGCCATCGTCTTTTGCATCTCCTGCATGGTGGTCTTGAGCTGGTCGAGTTCGGTGGATTGGGCTGGCGCCGTCATGATGCCGGCGGCAACCAACGCCATGACTGCCGCGTATCCTTTCGTCACTTTCATCTTCATAATCATTTCAGGGGTTGAGGTTTTTTATTTGAGCGAGCCAAACAGATCCAGGTCGAGTTCCTTGACGATGTAATCAATCGCCTCGGTGGCGCGCACGCTGTTGCCGGCCTCGTTCACCGGCGGCGAAAAACCGACGATCGCCATCCTGCCCGGCACCACCGCCACGATGCCGCCGCCGACGCCGGTCTTGGCCGGCAGCCCGTCATTAAAAGCCCACGCACCCGATTCATCGTAGAAGCCGGCCATCATCATCACCGCCAGCACGCGCGGGACATATTTCGAGTCGAGGCAACGTTCCTTGGTGATCGGATTCACCCCGCCGTCGGCGAGCGTCGCGCCCATGACGGCCAGTTGCTTGGCCGTCACGCCGATGGAGCATTGTTTGGTGTAAACATCCGTCGCTTCCGGCGGGTCGCAGAACAAATTGCCGTTGTTGAACAGAATCCAGGCGATGCCGCGATTGCGGAAATTCGTGTCCGCCTCGGATTTGTAAACCTCGTCAATCAACTTGAGCTGCTCGCCCGCGAACTTGCTCTGATACGCCAGAATCTTGTCCCACCGTTCCTCCGCGCTGCCCGCCTTGACCAGACTGACGCTGGCCATCGCGCCGGCATTGACCAGCGGATTGACCGCCCTGTTGCCGTACATACCGAGTGCCGTCACCGAATTGAACGCCTGGCCCGTCGGCTCGACGCCGATTTTCTTGAAGACCGCCTCCTCGCCGGATTCCTGCATCACCTGCGCCATCGTGAATACCTTCGAGCAGGACTGGATGGAGAAGGCGTAGTTGATGTCGCCCGCACTGAACACCTGTCCGTCGGCGGTGACGATGACGACGGCGAACAGATTGGACGGAACGCTGGCCAGATACGGAATGTAATCCGCGTTCTTGCCGGTGGTGTCGCCCTTGAACTTGGCATACGCCTCGTCCACCACGCGCTGCAAATCGCGCTGCCGCTGGCGCCGGCGTCATGCGCCGGCTGGATCGTGGTTTCCTTGGCGGCGGGAACCTGCGCGCAACCCGTGAACGCGAACAGCGAAACGACCAGCATGACCGCGCTTAATTGTCGGAAACTGGCTCGATTGATTCTTGTCTTGGTTGTTTTCATAATTTTGATTTCGTCATTGGTTATAGCTGCGATGAATTGTCGGTTTCAGATTTCAACGGCTTAATACTCCACGAAATACTGCTGCAACTTTTTGATGTCGTCGGTCTGCATGAGACCGAGCATCAGCAGAATGCGGGCTTTCTGCGCGCTCAATTCCATGCCGGCGATGAAGCCGAGCTTGTCGTCATTGACTTCGACGTTGCGATCCACCACGCCGCTGCCGGTGCGTGAGCAACGCACCACCGCCACGCCCTTCTTGGCCGCCTGTTCCAACGCGGCCAGCGCCGCGTCCGTCGTGTTGCCGTCGCCCACGCCGTCGAGCACAATGCCCTTCACGCCCTGCGCCACGAGCGCGTCAATCATCTCCCCGCCCAGGTTCGCGTAGGAATACACTATGTCCACGCGCGGCAGATCGTTCGTGGTCTTGCCGTCCACGGAGAATTCACTCTTCGTGTTGTGGCGCGTGGTGTTCATCGAATAAAAGAACGCCTTGCCGGTGTTCATCATCCCGGCGATGCCGCGATTCGGCGACTGGAACGTGTCCATCCGCGTGGTGTGCATCTTCTGCGCCTCGCGGGCGTAATGGATGGTGTCGTTTAGGACAACCAGCGGTCCGCGACCCCGGGCCTCGGGATTCGCGGCGAGCGCGACGGCGTTGTAAAGGTTGATCGGGCCGTCGGCACTGATCGCCGTGGCCGGCCGCATCGAGCCGACGAGCACGATGGGTTTGTCGCTGTGCACGACCAGCGACAGGAAATACGCGGTCTCTTCCATGGTGTCGGTTCCGTGGGTGATGACAATGCCGTCCACGTCGTCCTGCGCGAGCAGCTCGTTGCAGCGGGCGGCGAGCTTGAGCCACACCTCGTGGTTCATCGTCTGGCTGCCGATGTTGGCGATCTGTTCGCCGGACAGCTCGGCGACGTTCGTAAGCTGCGGAACGGCCTTGATGAGATCGTTCACGGAGAACGTGCCGGACTTGTAACCCGCGTCCGATTGCGCGGCCTGTGCGCCGGCGATGGTGCCGCCGGTGGCGAGAACTTTGATCTTGGGCAGCGCCCAGGCCGCTTGGGCGAACACCAGCGCCAAGCCTATAGCGAGGAGGGTCTTGATGTTTTTCATATTGCTAATTTCTTTGGTTGGTTGATTTTTGATTTGTTGTGAGTCAATCCATGTTTCCGTTCAGTTTGGTTGCAAGGCCTTCCATTCTTTTACATAGGCTTCCGCCGTCTCCCGGAGATACTGGCCAATCTTCGGGTAAGTCTCCTCGGCCAGATTGGCGAGTGACACGCGGACGGACCAATCCGGTCCGCCGAAGCCGCCGCCGGGCATGAGCACGATGCCGCTATGTTCGGCCAGCCGGAAGAGCACATCAATGCACTCGTAATTCTTCCGGAGGAACCTGGCGAAATCCGGCCCGTAAAACTTCTCGGCCCACACCATCAGATCCAGCTCGACGTAATAAAAGGCCCGGTTGCCGTCCTCCGGTAGCGTCAGGCCAAGCCCGTCAAACAGCGCATGCCACCGGCGGCGGCAGATGAGCTGGCAGAGGGATTTGTAGCTGTCCGCCTTGTCGAGCAGCGTGAAGGATGAAAACAGCATCATCTGAATCTGCGAAGGCAGCGACAGCCCCGCCGTGTGGTTCAGCGCCACCATTCGGCTGTCCGCCACCATTCGGTCAATAAATTTCACCTTCGCCGGCTCCAATGTGATGGGACTGTAACGATGGTTCAATTTCGCGCGGGTTTTGGCGGGCAGCTTCGCAATCATCTTGTCGAAGATGTTGTTCTGGTGGACCGCCACCACGCCGAGGCGCCAGCCGGTGCAGCCGAAATGTTTCGAGTAGGAATAAACGCAGATGGTGTTCTGCGGCAACTCGGCCATTGCCGAGCGGAAGCCGGGCACGAATGTTCCATAAACGTCGTCGGTGATGATGATGAGGTCGGGCCGACGGCTCTTCACCAGCTGCACCAGCCGCCGCATTGACTTGCCGCTCACGGCCACGGAAGGCGGGTTGCTGGGATTCACGAGGAAGAACGCCTTGATGCGCTTGTCCTTCAACTTGTCAATTTCCGCGTCGGAATACTGCCAGGTGTGGGTCCCGTCCTTCCGGTATTCCACTGCCGCATCAACATGCACCACTTTGAAGGCAAAGCGGTCCATGTGGGCGATCTCGATGTAAGGCGTGAACGTCGGCACCGCCAGCGCGATGGTGTCGCCGCGGTGGATCAGCTCGTTCTGCATGAGCGTGTCGAAGATGTAGCACATCGCCGCTGTGCCGCCCTCGACGGCAAAGATGTCAAATTTGCCGGCCGGTGGACGCCCGTCGCACATTTCCCGGGCGAGAAATTCATGCACGATGCGTTCGCAGCAGCGCAGCATCCGGCCGGGCACGGGATACAGGTCGCCGATGATGCCTTGGGCGAATTCGTAGGCGAACGCTTCCGAATCAAACTTGAGTTTGTTGACGCCCCAATCCCAGGTATCGCGGAGCAGTTTGATGCCGGGTGCCTTGGGATTTGATTTAAGGAATTCCTCGAAGCGCCCGGCCAGGCCGGGAGTCTTGGCAATCTGCCGGCCCGCGTCAGGAATGCTGACGCCGCGGCGCGATTCCTCAAGGCCGAAACGCAACAGCGCGCCGAAGGCGTCGCGCGGCGTGGTGCAGATCCAGTTCGGGTTGCCGCGGCCGGCGTCGAGGAACCGGGCCACATCATCGCGCTCGGCGACCTTGGCGAGCTTGATCAGCTCATCCTTCAGTTCGAAGGGGCTTAATTTCAGCAGCGCCTGTTGGTGGGCGCGGGTGGTGGAGGTTCTTTTTGACATAGTGGTTTGCGGGTTAATGGATTTGCATTGATTCAACTCGTCAGAGCGACAATCACCGGTCCCCACACGGCGAGCAGGACGTTGGAGATGGCATAGGTCACGGTGAAGCCAAGCACGGGCGTGACGCTTTCGGTTTCCTCGTTCGCGGCGCTCAACGCCGCGGCGACCGTCTGGCCGCCGCACAACGCGCCCAGCAGAACGACCGGATGGAGTTTCAGCACGAACCGTCCGAAATAAAGAGCAACGAACATGGGAACCAGCGTCACCGCCGCTCCCGCTATGAGCAGCGAGACGCCGTGCAGTTGAATCGCCTCCACGGCCTTCGGCCCGGCGGACAAACCGATGGCGGCGGCAAAGGCGCTCAAGCCGAATTCGGAAAGAATCCACTGGGCCGGTTGGGGCAATGAACCCATGGCCGGATAGCGCGCGTGAATCCAGCCGAAGCACAACCCGGACACGAGCACGCCGCCGCCGACCCCCAGCGTCACCGGGATGCCGCCGATCGTGACGGACAACAACCCGAACAAGGTTCCCACGACAATCGCGATGGCGTGAAAGGCCAGATCGCTTTTTCCGTCGGGCGACTCGGCATAACCCACCACATTCGCAATCCGGTCCAATTCCTCCGGGCGTCCGGCCAGTTCAAAAACGTCGCCGCGCCGCACCTGTGTTTTTAGCAGCATCGGCATGGGCAGGCCCTGCCGTTTGAAGCTGACCATGTAAACACCCTGGCGCTCCTCCACGGTGAAGCTGTCGCGGACCTGTCGCAGCGTTTTGCCGGCGAATTGTTTGTTGGTGATGACCACCGTGGCGACTTTCATCGGAAATGAAAGGGCTTCCTTGCTTTCCACCTCATCGCCGATCAATTCACCGGCGGCGACCACCGAGGGAAGCCGGCCGGACACGCCGACGATGTCGCCAGGTTTCAACACCAGACCCGGCGTCCGTTCCAATGCCTCTTCGCCACGCACGACGCGCTCAATGCTGGCCCGGTCGAACCGGTCTTCTAATTCGGAAATGGTTTTTTTGGCTCCTCCATTGGAACCCACCTTGAAGGCGCGGGCGACGACCGGCACGAATGGCGTGATGTAGCCGGGCCGCGTCACTTGCCCGCCATCGGACAATTCGACTTCCAGTTCGTGCGCCGCTTTTCTCACATCCACCCCCATCAATCGCGGCGCCACGCTGCGCACAAACACGATGACACCAATGGTGCCGAAAACGTAAGTGATGGCGAAACCCACGGCCATCTCGCTCGTCAGCAAATTGACCTGGTCCACCGGCAATCCCAGGCGGTTCAGCGCCCCGCCGGCGGTGCCCATCATCGCCGTCTGCGTCAGCGCGCCCGAGCCGATGCCGGCGGCGAAGCCTTTGCCGAAATGGCACATCCGGGCTACGACCAGCAGCACGATCAAGGCCACCACGCATTGCACTACCGACGAGAGGACGAGTTTGATGGAGGACCGGTTCAGGCCGCCGAAGAATTCCGGGCCGCTCTTGAAGCCGATGGAATAAATGAAGAGCGCGAAGCAGACGGCCTTCAACGGGTCCGGCAACCCGACACCGAGTTGCCCGATCAGGAGCGCCACGATGAGCGAGCCGGCCACGCCGCCGAGGCTGAAGCCTTTCACTTTCACCCGCCCCAGCAAATGCCCGGCGAACAGCGCGATGAAGAGCGCGATTTCCGGTTCGGATTTTAGAATGTTGGTGAACCAACCCATAAATGAATTTTTGGAAAACGAATTAACGCGCCTTCCGTTTCTTCAGCACTTCCGGCTTCAGCAATTTCAATCCGGCCGTCGCGTGGTAGCCGTGGATTTCCTTCACATCCAATTTGCGCATGAATTCGATGATCTCGGGCGTGATCACCTGGCCGGGCGCCATGATCGGGAAGCCGGGCGGATAGGGGATGACAAAGTTGGCCGACACGGCGTCCCCGCGCTTCACGCAGGCGTCCAGTACCTGGCTGTTCAATTTCAGGTGTATGCAGTGGGCCTCGTCGTAGGCCAGGAAAAACGGCGTGCGCATGTCGCCTTCGTTGGTCCGCGATTTCGGGTTTTCGCGAAAGACGTCGTGGAAGCGACTGAAGTTCGGCAGGTCGGGCAGGTCGAGGCACAGGCTCTTCACGCGGGCGTCGAATGCGGCCCTTTCCTCCGGGTCGCGGGCGAGGCGCCGGTCGAGATCGCGTGAAATGTCGGCCAGCACTTTGATGAGATAGGCGATGTCGCTGCGGGTGTTGTTGATATTCGACTGGAGCAGGATGCTGTTGCGCGAGGTTTTGTTGAGCTGGATGTCGAATTTGTTCGCCAGCAGCGTCTTGAAGGCCGTGCCGTCGAAGCCCGCCGTCCCGCACAGCAGCGTGATGCGCGTCGGGTCGAGCACGAACTCGTCCGTCTCCCAGGCGTCGTGCATCGTTTTCCAGGTTGCGCCTGCCGCGTGGAAATCTTCAAAGCCGCTGGCGCGATGGGCCTTCGGAACCATGTCCGCATTGGTGGCGATGCGGAAATATTTCGAGATGAGCGGGTGGCTGTTGACCTCGCGGCGCAGCATCAGGGCCAGTTCGATGGAGCGCATCACCAGCTCGTAACCCTCCAGCTCGGCCTGGCGGCGGGCGATGTCGAGCGAAGCGATGAGCTGGAGATTGGGCGAGGTGCTCGTGTGGGTGAAGAATGATTCCTCGAACATCGCCTCGGTGCTCTCCCAGCAGTCGTCGTTGACCATGATGTAGGAGCCCTGCCGGAAACAGGAGAGCGATTTGTGCGTCGAGGTGGTGGCATAGACGCGCAGCTTCACTGCGTCGGGATCGGGCAGCAGATGCGTGTCCAGCAGTTTGGGATTCTTCGGATCCAGATTGCCGAATTTCTTCTTGAAGGCCGCATACTCGGCGCGATAGGCCGGACTGGCGTAGCGTTCGCGGAGCACTTCGCAGGAGCCCATCGCCGAGCGGCGGCGGTGGAACGGGGAAAAGCGCGAATAGGCATACCAGGCTTCGTCCCACAGGAAGACGATGTCGGGCTTGATGGCCAGCACTTCCTCCATGAAGCGCGGCACGTTGTAGATATGGCCGTCAAACGTGCAATTGGTGAGTAGCAGCATCCGCACGCGATCGAGTTTGCCCTCCGCTTTCAGGTCGAGCAGCGTCTGCTTGATGGTGCGGAGCGGCACGCCGCCATACATTGAATATTGCATCAGCGGATACGCCTCGACATAGAGCGGCTGGCCGCCGCAAAGCACGAGGCCGTAGTGATGCGACTTGTGGCAGTTGCGATCCACGAGCACGATATCACCGGGACGCACAATCGCCTGCACGGCAATCTTGTTCGAGGTCGAGGTGCCGTTGGTGGCGAAGAACAACTTCTGCGCGCCGAAGCAGCGCGCCGCCTTTTCCTGCGCGACCTTGATGTTGCCGGTGGGTTCCAGCAGGGAATCGAGGCCGCCGGTGGTGGCGGAGGATTCGGCAAGGAAGATGTTCGTGCCGTAGAAATAGCCGAAGTCGCGGATCCAATGCGATTTGAAGACCGACTTGCCGCGCGCGACAGGCAGGGCGTGGAACGTGCCGATCGGCTTGCGCGCATAGTTTTTCAGGTTGTTGAAATACGGCGTGTCATAACGGTCGTTGACGCCTTCGAAGATGGCGAGATGCATCTCCATCAGGTCTTCGATGCCGTAAAAAATGCGGCGGATGTTTTTCGAGTCGAGCTGGCTGGCCATCTTTTCCACCCCGCGATCCGCCACGAGATAAACGTCCAGTTCCGGACGGAATCCGCGGATGGCCCTGGCGAGGGTGACGCCGTAGTCCTGCGGAACGACCGCGGCGGCATCGAGCTTGAGATGCTCCTGCAAATACTCGCGGAGCAGCGGCGCGTGGAGGCGCCGTCTGAAAGCGGAAATTGTCCTGGATGAGGACCGCCTGAATGTTCGGGTTCAACACCACGCCCAACACGGCGTCTTCGAAGCTGGTGGCCACGACGAGTTCATAGACGAACGGATCCTCGGGGCGCCGCAGCTTGCGCCATCTCGTTCCGGACTTGGCGGATCTGCTCGGGCGTGCCGTTATCGGTGACCACGAGCACTTCGAAGTAAGGCTTGGTCATGTCTTCGCCCTCGAAGTAATCCTTCAGAATCCGCTCACCCGATTCACCTTCAGCCTCTTCCCCCGCCTTCCACACGCTGGTGCTGCGGCGATAGGTGCCGTTGCGCAACGCCCGGCCGATGCGGGTGGCTAGGCGGCAGAATCCGGTGAAATCATTGCGCTCGAGCAAATCCTTGAGCGTGGCCATCAAGACATCGCCCGGATAGGCGTGAAGGGTTTCGATAGGTTCGAGCGCGGCAAGAAGCCGCCCGATTTGTGCGCGCGCCTCGGCGGAGGGTTTGCCAGCCTGGGCCGTGGCGACGAGCGCTTCCGCGGCGTGGCCGAGATCGCACCAGCGATCGAACCGCGCTTCGGACGCGCTGAACAGTGCCGTGTTTCAATCCGGCTGTCTGACGCGGCGGGTTGGATTTTGGGATTCATAATTTTATAGTTGGTTGGGAGATCCGTTTTAATTTTCATTTCATCATCAGAACGATGACCACGCCCCAGGTGATGAGCAGGACGTTGCCGACGGCGTAGGTGACGGTGTAGCTCAAGGCGGGCACCTTGCTCTTGGCTTCCTCTTCGATCGCGCCCAGCGCCGCCGTCGTCGTCCGCGCGCCGGCGCACGCGCCGAGGATGATGCCCGGATGCATCTTGAACAGGTATTTGCCGGCATAAATGCCGACGACGAACGGCAGGGTGGTGACGAACACGCCCCACAGGAACAGGCTGATGCCCGCCGCCTTGAGCCCGGCGACGAAGGCCGGCCCGCAACTGATGCCGACCACCGCGATGAAGGCCGTCAGCCCGATATTATTAAACACCCACAATGCGGGACCGGGAATCCGTCCGAAGGTGGGATTCACCGAGCGGAGCCAGCCGCACACCAGGCCCGCGAACAGCGCGCCGCCGCTGGTGCTCAAACTGATCGGCACCTGCCCGAATTTGATGACAATCGCGCCGATCAGCGCGCCAATCGTGATGCCCAAGCCCATGAACACCATGTCCGTCTTCTCCGTCGCCCGGTCGGCGTAGCCCAGCTCTTTGGCGGCCTGTTCCACCGCCTGCACGGGACCGACGAGTTGCACCACGTCGCCGCGGTCCACTTTGGTGCCGGGATTGAACGGCATTTCCTGGCCACCACGAATGAGCTTGCGCAGAAAGACGCCGCGCGCCTGCTGGGCCGATTCTCGCCTTCCGGATTTCCAGCAGAGTCTTGCCCGCGAACGTTTTGTTGGTGATGACCACATCGAGGATCTGGATGGGGACATCGAACAGTTCGCGGTCGTCCACCTCCGGACCGAGCGCGGTTTCAATTTTCAACAACAGCTCGCGCGGCCCCGCCAAGCCCAGCACGTCACCGGACTTGGATGACCATTTGCGGATCGGCTTCGATGATTTTTGATGCCTGCCGGAGACGCATGATGACTACCCGCGGCATGGTAAACTGGGCCTCAAATTCAGCGACGGTTTTGCCCGCCAATTTTGAATCCGCCTCCACCTGATAGGCGCGCGTGGTCAGCCGCCGGTAGGCCGACATCTGGTCGCCTTCGCTCGCCGCGCCGCCCATCTTCGCCTCGTATTCGGCGCATTCCTTGGCGAGATTCACCCGCAGCAGTTTCGGCCCGATGGATGCGAGGAACCACGCCGAGCCGGCCGTGCCGAACAGGTAGGTGACGGCGTAAGCCACCGGCATGGCATCCACCATCGCCTTGTGCTGGTCGGGCGGCAGGCCGATCTGGCCCATGGTGTCCGACGCCACGCCGAGCACGGCGGAAATCGTGCAGGCGCCCGAGAGCAGTCCGGCGGCCTGGCCGATGTTGTAACCGGCGACTTTGGCCGCGATGAACGCCGATAGCAGACAGGTCACGCACAGGATCATGGCGAAGAAAACCTGCGGCAGCCCGTCGCTTTTCAATC